>JADGMX010000021.1:122515-157982 GCA_015234525.1 Flavobacterium sp.
ACCTGACTCGGGGTGGTGAGTTGTCAGAGGCGGTTGAGTTCGATTAAACCGCAACGAACCAGCTGCGGGTTTTTTTATTTTAGAAAGATAAATGAAAAGATTGACGCACCTGACTCGGGGTGGTGAGTTGTCAGAGCCGGTTGAGTTCGAGTAAACCGCAACGAATCAGCTGCGGTTTTTTTTAGAAAAATAAATGAAAAGATTGACGCACCTGACTCGGGGTGGTGAGTTGTCAGAGGCGGTTGAGTTCGATTAAACCGCAACTAACCAGCTGCGGTTTTTTTATTGCTTCTCCGTAAGATATTTCCAATACCTTTTGGGAACGTGCTGAAGGTGAAGTTTCATGTTTTTTCGGGCCGGAATATTGGTGCTCTTAAAATAGTCGCTCCAAAGAACCGAATAAAGCGATTCTTTTTCATCCAAAACCGCAGTTTGCGGATTTCCATCCTTTACTTCCTCAACAAAATCGAATGTTACCGATATGACCTCATGCAAATCGTAGTACAAACCGTACTTTCTTTTTATGTCGTAGATGATCCACTTTTGGTCGGCGTAGCGATTTTTAAAAAAACTCACAATTAACGGGAGCACATTGTAATCGGGGTCGACGGCAGCATAAAAACTTCCGTCGGCAGTTTCCTGAAATCGGATAAATGCCTTCATCCGGTGGCGTTCCCTGTTCACGCTTTTGTCTAACTTTGATATTGCGATGACCGAAGGATGACCATAATTGGTTTCAACTTTTGTTGTATTGTCGAAAACATATCGGAGAAAATCGAAAATATGCTGAAACGCTTCAGGTAGTTCAGAAAGGTATGCTTTGAAAATTCGGTTTTGCCAATCGATTGACAGTTTTTTCCTTAAGCCATTCAGTACCCTTGTTGCTTTATTTTCATCTGTAACTACGTGGTGAACATCATCCAAAAGCGATGGTTCGTAATGTGAATCTGTAACAATACGAACGACATTGTTTTTAAGTTCATAGGCGTCAAAAACTGCGGTCAACAAACCTTCAAATGAGCCGTCAAACAAATAGATTGAACTCAAAATAGTGACAACTGATTGATTGGGATTTTCAAATACTTGCTGTTGCTCTCAGAAAGAATATTTTGTTTAATCAACGTCGGTTCGGGGTCGCGGAGTTGATATTCGCTATCCGCACACCGAATGAAATATTTCGCCCGATTATAAGCAATGCCAATTTTTCGCAATTGGTCGGATCGCAACCTGCCAAACTTGCGTGCTTGCACTATTTTTTTTGCCGAGCCAACGCCAATTCCGGGTACCCGCAATATCATCCGGTAATCTGCCGTATTGATATCGACCGGAAAATGCGCCATATTTCGCAGCGCCCAACTCAGTTTAGGGTCAATTTCAACATCGAGATGCGGATTGTTCGCATTCAGGATTTCGGTAACCTCAAAACCATAGAATCGCATTAACCAATCAGTTTGGTACAATCTGTTTTCGCGTAAAAGCGGCGGTTGACTTCCAATGATTGGCATTCTGGTGTCATAACTAATCGGAATATAACCCGAATAATAGACGCGCTTTAAATCGTAGTCCTTATAATATTGATTGGCGCTGTACATGATTTCCATGTCAGTTTCAGGCGTGGCGCCAATGACCATTTGTGTACTCTGTCCGGCGGGAACAAATTTGGGAACGCTTTTGATCAGTTTCTTTTCGTCGGCTAACTGAATCTTTCGCTCCTTTATAAAATGAAGTGGCTTTTTAACATCATCATGCGATTTGTCAGGTGCCAATAATTTCAGTCCGGCTTCAGTGGGCATCTCGAGGTTGATGCTCATCCGATCAGCATATAATCCGGCCTCGGTGAGCAACTCTTCACTTGCACCCGGAATCGTCTTCAGGTGAATATACCCATTGAAGTTGTTTTCAAGCCGCAGTTTTTTGGCAATGCGCACTAAACGCTCCATGGTAAAGTCGGCGTTCTTAAAAATCCCCGAACTTAAAAATAACCCTTCAATATAATTCCGCCTGTAGAAATTCATGGTCAGATCCACCACTTCATCAACTGTAAACGCGGCTCGCTTCACATCATTCGAAACTCTTGAAACGCAAAACGCACAATCAAAAATGCAGTGATTCGTTAGTAAAATTTTAAGAAGTGATACACATCGTCCATCTTCGGTATACGTATGACAGATTCCAGCGCCATTGCTATCGCCCAAACCTTTGGAAGTGTTTTTCCGATTGCTTCCGCTGGAAGAGCATGAAACGTCATACTTTGCGGCATCGGCAAGAATATTTAGCTTTTCGCGAATTCTGTCAGACATATAATTTTGATAAATGGCAAGCTTTTAAAGGTACGTTTCGAAAGTGATTTTCCACAGAAACAAAAGTTAAAAGATATAAAATTTGAAACTCAAAAATTTTTATTATTTTGCGACTGATTTTTAATTTGAAAGTTTGTTTTTACGTCCTTAATTCGCTTATTTGAAGACGATAATCAAGTTGTAAAAAAATAACAATTTTGAGGATGAGTCTTGTTTTTTTGCGTTTTATCGACTTTTTAATCACTTTACGCTCAAAAGATTGCGTATTATTCAAAATTGACTTTCTTTGCCAAAACATTTTGATAAAAGGATTTTTTATTTACTTTTACACCCTATGAAAATCGTTCCCAGTAGCTTACTAACATTGTTGGCTTTTTTGTTTGCGGTAGTAAACTGTCATGCAGCAGCTCCTACACCGCCACAGCCTTCACCGCCACCTCCGCCGGGAGTGCCGATCGATTCTGGGATCGCGGTGTTGTTACTAATGGCAATCGGATTTGGACTATATAAAATCTCGCAGAATAAAATAAATAGAACTTCGCATTAAGCGGAGTTTTTTCATTTTTAAGCGTTTCGCAAATCAAATAAACGGCTTACATATTTCCCGATAACATCAAACTCGAGGTTTACCGTGTCGCCTTCTTTCAGTTCGCCAAAATTTGTGTGTTCAAAAGTGTAGGGAATAATTGCAACATCAAACCGGTTTTGCGCCGAATTGACAACCGTTAAGCTGACACCATTCACAGTGATTGAACCTTTTTCGATAGTAACGTTGTTTTTCGAAGCGTCGTACTCAAATGTGAAATACCAACTTCCGCCAGCTTCTTTGATCGAAATGCACTTCGCCGTCTGATCAACGTGGCCTTGGACGATATGGCCGTCGAGCCTGTCGCCAATTTTCATCGCACGTTCCAGATTCACGTGTTTGCCTTCTTTCCATTTTCCGATGTTAGTTTTGTCGATGGTTTCTTTGATCGCAGTAACTTTGTACTGATCGCCTTCAATGTCGGTAACGGTCAAACAAATTCCGTTATGTGCAACGCTTTGGTCAACTTTCAGTTCACCGGTAATTGACGACGACACCGTGATGACCATATTCTCGTTTTGACTTGTAATCTTTTTGAGAATGCCCTGTGTTTCAATTATTCCTGTAAACATCTTTTAATTTAGTAAGTTTGCAACATCAAAATTACGATAAATAACATCTTTTAATGGCGAAACAGACAGAAAATGTCATAGTCGGAATTTCAATCGGCGACCTAAATGGCATCGGTGGCGAAATCATTTTAAAAACTTTTGAAGATGTGCGGATGCTGGAACTTTGCACGCCGGTAATTTTCGCCAATGTGCGGGTTTTGTCTTTTATTAAAAAAAGTTTTGAATCGACCTCTGCGTTACACGGAATCGACAATCTTACTCAAGTTGTACCTGGTAAAATCAATGTGCTAAACGTTTGGAAAGAAAACGTTGAAGTGAAACCGGGTGAAAATTCGCAGATTGCAGGCCAATACGCCATTAAATCTTTTGTGGCTGCCACAGATGCACTGAAGAACGGTCAAATTGATGTTCTGGTAACAGCCCCTATTAATAAGGTAAATATACAATCAGACGAATTTAAGTTTCCGGGCCATACGGATTACCTCGCACAGGAACTTGAAGGAAATGCAATGATGCTGATGGTTCAGGATAATTTGCGGGTGGGCTTGTTAACCGACCATATTCCGGTTAGCCAGATTTCAAGTTCGCTTTCTGAACAACTGATCAAGCAAAAAATTGAAACCATAAAGAATACGCTGACACGCGATTTTAGCATTCACAAACCGAAAATTGCGATACTCGGAATGAATCCGCATGCCGGCGATGGCGGTGTGATCGGAAATGAAGATTCTCAGGTTTTAGCACCGGTTATAAAGAAAATGTTTGAGTCGGGAACGTTGGTATTCGGACCTTTTCCTGCTGATGGATTCTTTGGAAGCAGCGCCTACCAGAATTATGATGCGGTAGTTGCTGTTTATCACGATCAGGGATTGATTCCGTTTAAAACGCTGGCTTTTGGCAAAGGTGTGAATTTCACTGCCGGACTCAATAAAATCCGCACGTCACCCGACCACGGAACTGCTTACGACATTGCCGGAAAAGGAATCGCAGATCATAATTCGTTTCGAGAAGCTGTTTATCTCGCCCTCGATATCTTCCAATCCCGTCAGGAATTTTCGGAAATCAGTCGGCAACCACTTAAAATTAAGCACAAGCCCTTGTAAAAAAACACAATAAGCTTTTGCGTTTGTAATTATTTTATATCTTTGCACGCTCAAATTGTGGTGAAATGAAAAAGAGAAATGAATACTTGATTCCGTTTGTCGGATTAAAGTTAGGAAAGCACCAGTTTGAATATCATATAGATAAGACGTTCTTTGAGATCTTTGATTACGATGAATTTGAAGATTCGGACATCAAAGTAAATGTGGTTTTAGAGAAGAAAAGCACAATGCTTGAACTTCACTTTAAACACAAAGGTACTGTTCACGTTCCTTGCGACGTCACTAACGAAATGTTTGACCTTCCGGTAAAAGGGAATTTCAGGCTTGTAGTTCAGTTTGGCGACGAATTTAACGACGACAATGACGAGTTGTTGATATTGCCTCACGGCGAGCATCAGATCGACATTGCTCAATATATATATGAGTTGATCGTGCTTGGCGTTCCATTGAAACGGGTTCACCCGGGAGTTGCCGATGGAACTTTGCAAACAGAAGCACTGTCAAAATTAAGCGAACTGGCGGTTAAAGAAGATAAGCTTGAAGAAGCTGAAGAAGAAACTGATCCCCGTTGGGATAAATTAAAAAAACTATTAACGGATAAATAATACGGCGAAATGGCACATCCTAAGAGAAAAGTCTCGAAAACAAGAAGAGATAAAAGAAGAACACATTACAAAGCAACTGTTGCTCAAATTGCTACCTGTCCGGTAACAGGTGAAGCGCATTTATACCACAGAGCTTACTGGCATGAAGGGAAAATGTATTACAGAGGGCAAGTTGTTATTGACAAGCAAGTTGCTGTTGCGTAATTTATATTTTTGAATAAAATCTTAAACTCTCACTGCGTGGGAGTTTTTTTTATTGATTAAAACTTTCGTGGTTCAAAGGGGCACGTAGGTTTACTTTTTTTTGTAATTTCACTTCTTATGCAATCAGCGGATTTCATAAGAAAAAAAGAATTCTATGAATACAATCACAGCCGCAATTACCGCAGTTGGCTCATACGTTCCCGATTTTGTTCTATCCAACAAATTGCTGGAAACAATGGTTGATACAAACGACGAATGGATCACCACACGAACCGGAATCAAAGAACGTCGCATACTAAAAGATACTGACAAAGGAACTTCATACCTCGCAACCCAGGCGGCCAATGATCTGATTTCCAAAAACAACATCAATCCCGTCGAAATCGATATGGTGATTGTTGCCACAACAACGCCCGATATGCCAGTAGCCGCAACCGCTGTTCAAGTGGCAACAAATATCGGCGCTACAAATGCTTTTGCTTACGACCTTCAGGCTGCCTGCTCAAGCTTTCTATACGGAATGTCGACAGCCTCGGCTTATATCCAATCGGGAAAATACAAAAAAATCTTATTGATCGGTGCCGATAAAATGTCATCAATCATTGATTATACCGACCGCGCAACCTGCATCATCTTTGGCGATGGTGGCGGTGCTGTTCTTTTCGAACCAAACCACGAAGGCCTCGGAATGCAAGATGAATTTCTTCGCTCAGATGCGGTAGGTCGACAGTTTCTTAAAATTGATGCCGGTGGATCATTGCTTCCAGCGTCAATGGAAACCGTCGAGAAACGCCAACACTACGTATTTCAGGATGGGAAAACTGTCTTCAAATATGCCGTTACCGGAATGGCCGATGTTAGCATGAAAATTCTCGAGCGAAACAACCTTACAAACCAAGACGTAGATTGGTTGATCGCTCATCAGGCAAATCGCCGGATCATCGACGCAACCGCATCAAGAATGGCACTCGACGAAACCAAAGTGTTGGTAAACATCGAAAAGTACGGAAATACTACCTCGGCAACTTTGCCATTATTACTAAGCGATTTTGAACATAAATTCAAGAAAGGAGACAACCTGGTATTTGCAGCATTTGGCGGCGGATTCACCTGGGGAGCCATCTATCTGAAATGGGCATACGATAAAAAATAAAAAAAACTTAAACTCGACCTTATGGATATTAGAGAAATTCAAAACCTGATAAAGTTTGTAGCCAAATCGGGCGCAACCGAAGTAAAACTTGAAATGGACGATTTCAAAATCACCATCAAGACTACGACTGAAGCTAATTCGCCTGAAATTACTTACGTGCAGCAAGCACCTGCGCAAATGGCTCAGCCACAGATCGCACAAGCAGCGCCTTCAGCACCTTCAACACCTTCGGCTGCCACTGCCGCTGATGAAGATTCAAAATACATCACCATCAAATCGCCGATTATCGGAACATTCTATAGAAAACCATCTCCGGATAAAGCAGTTTTCGTAGAAGTCGGATCGACAATCGCAAAAGGTGACGTACTTTGCGTTATCGAAGCAATGAAACTGTTCAATGAAATCGAGTCAGAATATTCTGGAAAAATTGTAAAGATCCTGGTAGACGATATGTCACCGGTCGAATTCGATCAGCCTCTTTTCTTGGTTGACCCGTCTTAATTTACAATCAACAAAATAACTATGTTTAAAAAAATACTAATCGCCAACAGAGGTGAAATTGCGCTACGCGTGATCAGAACCTGTCGCGAAATGGGAATCAAAACCGTTGCCGTTTATTCAACTGCCGACGCCGAAAGTCTCCACGTGAAATTTGCTGACGAAGCTGTTTGTATCGGTCCGCCGCCAAGCAACTTGTCGTACCTCAAGATGTCTAACATCATCGCGGCTGCCGAAATTACAAACGCTGACGCAATCCACCCGGGTTACGGCTTTCTTTCGGAAAATGCCAAATTCTCCAAGATCTGTCAGGAACACGGTATCAAATTTATCGGCGCTTCTCCGGAAATGATCGATAAAATGGGCGATAAAGCTTCGGCTAAAGCAACCATGAAAGCTGCCGGTGTACCTTGTGTTCCCGGATCCGACGGCATCCTCGAATCATTCGAAGAAGCAAAAAGACTGTCAGCAGAAATGGGCTACCCTGTCATGCTAAAGGCAACTGCCGGAGGTGGTGGTAAAGGAATGCGCGCCGTGTGGAAGGAAGATGATCTTCTTAAAGCTTGGGAAAGCGCTCGTCAGGAAGCTGGTGCAGCTTTTGGAAACGACGGAATGTATCTTGAAAAACTCATCGAAGAACCACGCCATATCGAGATTCAAATCGTTGGCGATGCTTACGGAAAAGCATGTCACCTTTCTGAGCGCGATTGCTCGGTTCAGCGTCGTCACCAAAAACTCACCGAAGAAACGCCGTCGCCTTTTATGACTGACGAACTTCGTGATGCCATGGGTGCCGCAGCGGTAAAAGCAGCTGAATTCATTCAGTATGAAGGTGCCGGAACTGTCGAATTCCTTGTCGATAAACACCGCAATTTCTATTTCATGGAAATGAATACGCGTATTCAGGTCGAGCATCCAATCACCGAGCAGGTTATCGATTACGATCTGATCCGCGAGCAAATTATGGTTGCTGCCGGAATTGCAATTTCTGGAAAAAATTACCTTCCTGAACTTCACTCAATCGAGTGCCGTATCAATGCCGAAGATCCGTACAACGATTTCCGTCCATCACCGGGCAAAATCACAACGCTACATGCGCCGGGAGGCCACGGAGTGCGTCTCGATACCCACGTTTACTCGGGATATACCATTCCGCCAAACTACGATTCGATGATCGCAAAGTTGATTACCACCGCGCAAACTCGTGAGGAAGCCATCAGCAAAATGAAACGTGCGCTGGATGAATTCTATATCGAAGGTGTTAAAACTACAATTCCATTCCATCGCCAGCTTATGGACGATCCGGCTTATGTCGAGGGGAATTACACCACTAAATTCATGGAGACATTTAAAATGAACGATCCACAAGCATAATCACTGAAAACCTCGACGAAAGTTGTGGTTTTTTTTTAGAAGCTGTTTCCGGCTGTTCGCTCATATCTTTTTTACCAGCGCTATCGCGCTGTTAAAAAAGGATAACCGCTGCCATCCGGGCTAGGGCTGAACCAAAAATTTCATCAGATGAATGACATTTGTGAAAAATTGCCTACTTTTCAGCCTAACTTTTAAAACACTTGATTATGTTTAAAAATTACACTAAAATTTTGCGAACTCCAAAGGTGGCTGCGGCTTTTGCGCTGTTTGCTTTTGGTGCCGCTAATTCCCAGGTTGCAACATTTCCCTGGACAGAAACATTTGAAGACACATCGCCAACCAGAGAGTTGTGGACTCAAATTTACGAAGTCAACAACATGTCATGGACCTTCGCGACAGCGCCATCAACCGGCGGTTCGGGTGTAACTGCCTATCAAGGTTCAAAAATGGCAAATTATCCCGCCACCTCGCACAATTTCGACAAGACAAAATTAGTAAGTCCGGTGCTTGATCTTAGCAATATGGCAACTGCGACGTTGAGCTTCCACTATCGTAATCCGCTTTGGAATCCGGATCAAAACTGGTTGCGTATCTTCTATCGAACGTCCGCCGAGTCGCCATGGGTTCAAATCAGCGAATTTCATTCGAATGTAGGCGCGTGGACCTCTTCTGGCAATATCGACCTTCCAACGCCAAGTGCAACCTATCAGATTGCTGTAGAATGTGAGACAGACTACGGATATTCAACAACTGTCGATGCGCTTGTCATAGAAACAACGTCATTGTCAGTTGCAGAGAAAAATACGTTAACTGCCCGATTCTATCCAAACCCTGCGTCTGATCGTGTATTCTTTTCAGCCAATGATGAAATCGGAACAATCGCAATTTACAATCAATTGGGTCAAAAGGTATCGGTTCAAAATCTCGGTTTAAACCACGGTTCAATCGATGTTTCACAGCTGGCTCCTGGATACTATATTCTGAAAGCAGACAGTCAAAAAGGAACGTTTAGCTACAAATTGATCAAGAACTAGTAAATCAATCCAACAAAAACGCCCTCAAAAGTTAACTCTTGAGGGCGTTTTTTATTTTTATGGTTGTTCTAGAAATTCAGCGGAATCGTAAACTGCGACCGGATAAAGTGGCCGGCCTGAACTCCGGGTTGCCATCGAGGCATATTCTTGAGCGTTTTAACCAGTTCTCTGTTTACTATTTCGCTACCGCCTGAAAGAACGTTAACAAGGTCAACGCGCCCATCGATATCAATCGTAATCTGAACCACGATGCGATCGCCTCTTCGCGGCATTTTTCGCATCTTGCGACTTAAATACTTTGATATTGCCTCATTACCGCCGTAATTCATTGTCGGTAACTCGCTGAACTGAGTGTACCTTTTAAATATTTTATCGCTTACCGGTTGACCGTCAAGGGTTTTTAGTGGATGCTCACGATCTTTAAAATTTAAAATCGCTTTTACGGTTTGAGCGTTATCAACAAAAACAAAATTGGAATCTGCACTTTGTGTCGCAACAATTTTTCCATCGACGTAATAGTGTACCACCGCAAATTTGGAACTATCGGCAACCAAGCCAACTGCTCTTAGATTTCCGCTATTGTCATAAATTTTCCAGGTGCCAACTTTTTGATTGTCGGCATTGATTTCGTTGATCTTTTCGTTTTTAAATTCAATAACGTCCTGAGACACCATTCGAATGCTTGATATGATCAGCAGGAAAGTCAGAAATTTGGTCATGGCTTACTTGTATTAGAGTGTTTCTTGTAGCCACTTAAAAAATTCACGCTGCCACACCATCGCATTTTGCGGTTTTAAAATCCAGTGATTTTCATCAGGGAAATAAACGAATCTGCTCTTTATTCCTTGCAATTGCGCGGCCTGAAACGCTTCTTGACCTTGCCCGATCGGCACGCGGTAATCTTTTCCACCTTGGAAAATCAAAATCGGCGTATCCCACTTGTCAACATTGTTCTTAGGATTAAACTGGGCATAAGTATTAACCGCCGCCGGATTGTTTTTCTCCCAATATGCGCCACCCGCGTCCCAGTTTGTAAAGAAAATCTCTTCAGTTGTTCCGTACATGCTTTCCAGGTTGAAAACGCCATTGTGCGAAATAAATGATTTAAAGCGCTTCCCGTGAATTCCCGCTAAGTAAAATACCGAATAGCCGCCATAACTTGCTCCAACGCAACCAAGTCTCGCTAGGTCAACATAGGGTTCATTTCCGATCTGGTCAACAGCCGCCAGATAATCTTCCATCACCTGTCCGCCCCAATCTTTACTAATCTGCTCATTCCATTCAACGCCAAAGCCCGGCATTCCGCGTCTGTTTGGCGCAATCACCACATATCCTTGAGCCGCCATCAATTGAAGATTCCATCTAAAAGAGTAGAACTGCGTCAAAGCCGACTGCGGTCCGCCCTGACAATACAATAATGTTGGATACTTTTTGGTTGGATCAAAGTTTGGCGGTAACACAACCCACACAACCATCTGCTTGTTATCAGTCGTGGTAACCATTTTCTTCTCGATCTTGCTAAGCGCAATTGAATTGTACAGCGTATCATTCACGGAAGTGAGCTGCTTCCAGGACTTCTTTTTAAGATTATAGGTATAAAGCTCAGTTGCATGATTCATATCGGTCCGGGTCACCACAATCAAATCACCGGAAAATCCAACAATATCGTTCACATCGAATACGCCGTTTGTGAGTTGGGTAATCTTTGCGGCAAAAGTTCCTTTCCCGGGAATCGCAGCTTGGAACAATTGCTTTGTCCCACCGATTGGCGCAGTGAAATATAATTTTTTACCATCATTGCTCCATTTAAATGAATCGACGGTACCATCCCAATTTGCGGTCAAATTATATTCTTTTCCACCAATCAGCACCATGATATCGTTTTTGTCGGCTTCATAACCGTCGCGTTTCATTTGCAACCAGGTCAGATTTCCGCCTGGCGAGAACGAAGGTGCAGTATCATAACCCGGATTATTTGGCGTGCGATTGGTCGTTTTACCCGTAGCAATGTCATATTGATATATGTCGGTATTTGTCGATTTGGCGTAATCTGTACCCGCTTTTTTCTTGGCTACATAGAGAATGCTTTTGCTATCCGGCGACCATACGTAATCTTCATCACCACCAAAAGGTTTTTGCGGAGAATCAAAAGGTTCATCTTTCAGGATATCCGTCCCGATAGATCCTTCGCGGTTTTCACGGTAAAAAACATGATTGAATTTCCCCTCGTTCCAGGTATCCCAATGCCTGTAGTTTAATCCGTTGTAAATTTGAACATCTGATTTGTCAAGTTCGGTATAAAAGTCTTTTCCATGTACATTTTCGACTTTTACTTCTTCGTGATAAACGATGTATTTTCCGTCCGGCGAAATATTTTTATCGATTGTCAGGCCGTCGCTTGATTCGAGTTCGGTTGCCGTTCCGCCATTGGTAGGAATTGAATAGAACTTAGTGGTTGATTTGTTTTCTTCGACAGATGGATACGTAACCTTATAAAACGTCTTTTTTCCGTCTGATGACAATCCGATCGGTGATACTCTTCCAAGTTTCCACAGAAGTTCGGGCGTCATTACATTCTGTGCGTTCATATTCATTCCAAATGTTACGATTGATAACAGCAGTAATTTTCTCATGAAATCATTTTTTAAAGCGCCTAAAGTACACATTTTTCCACGAATAAAGCTACCCCGAAGTCGAAGTAGCTCTAGTAAATACGGATGTTTTCTGCTATTTCCGAATGAATTTCTTTGCGATCAGTTCGCCGTCAATGTCGAGTTGCAACACGAAAGTACCACTTTGTAAACCGCTTATATCAACGTATTCATTGTTAGTTTTCCCGTCGCTAACCAATTGGCCAAGCATATTTAAGATTCTGTAGTTTGTGTCTTGAGTGATGCCACCCACATTGAGTTGATTCCCTTCAACCGGATTTGGAAACAGCGTGATTATCTGCTGGTCGTGATCTTCGTCAAAACGACCTGAGTTGACAATGTTTATCGAGTAATCTTCAACCTGACCTCGCGGAAATATCTCACAAGCGGATGGAATTCCGTTGTATTTCATCGAAACCCTCATTCTGGTTTTTCCAAGTTTTGCCGACGTTGGAATTGCGATCGAGCCTGAAACTGACGTTGCCGTTGAAGCTGCTTTAGAAAATACAAGCTCGCCCGAATCCGTAAAATCGCCATCACCATTAAAATCGATAAACACCGCATAACCTTCTGCGTACTTTGTGCCTGGCCAATTTGGTGTGATCGAAATCGGGTAGTATGACCCGCGACTCACATCTGTTGATGACGTGGTGTAATTGGTATATCCGGTGCCTCCAATCGAAAACATATTGATTGATCCAAAAACGACTTTAGAAATCGACTCCTGACCTGCGCTGGTTGCTGTCGATGTGCAATAATTGGTAACCGTTTGATTCGGTAATGTTGTCACGTTAACTGTGTTGCTTGCCGCCGATAAGTTTTGAGCCGCATCCTTGGCTTTTACGGTAAATGCGTAAGTTGTGGATGCCGTCAATCCTGAAACGGTATAACTTGTTCCGCTCGAAAACCCGATATATGTGCCGTTGCGGTAAACGCTATATGTGGCAACACCTAAGTTATCAGTTGATGCATTCCAGCTCAGTTTCGTTCCGGTCGTTGTCGTTGCAGAAGCGGTCAATAAGGTGGGAGCAGATGGAGCAACTGTGTCATTGCCCAAGGTAGTTACCACAGCCGTATTGCTTGCCACCGATAAATTGCCAGCGGCATCTTTTGCTTTTACCGTAAAATTATACGTTGTTGTCGGATTCAATCCGGTAACGGTATAAGTTGTCCCTGTTGCCGAAGCTACATAGGTTCCGTTTCGATAAACGCTATAAGTGGCAACGCCGATGTTGTCTGTCGAGCCGGTCCAATTGAGCGCGGTTTTATTCTGAGTTGTTCCACTTGCGGTCAGATTTGTAGGTTTAGAAGGAGCGGTCGAGTCGGGTCCACTCGAAAGAGTGGTAACCACAACCGAATTGCTGACCGCCGATAAGTTTTGAGCCGCATCTTTTGCCTTTACGGTAAATGTATAAGAAGTCGACGGCGATAAACCTGTAACTGTATAGGTTGTTCCTGTTGCCGATGTTATATAAGTTCCATTTCTATAAACGCTATAAGTTGCTACGCCGATATTATCGGTTGAAGCTGTCCAGGTAAGTTTTGTACTTGTCTGTGATGTGTTTGATGCAGCTAGGGAAGTTGGAGCACTTGGCGCTGTTGTATCGGCCTGGCTGCCGGTAATCGTGAAATTGGCATTCGAAACATCGAAAAAGACGTGATTCGTTCCCTTTATCATGATGCGGTTTGTGGTTCCGGGTTTATTCGGAATAACAACATTCTGCGTGCCGTCATTAGGAGTTGCTGCAAGTAATATTTGATAGGTTTGTCCGCCATCAGTGGAAAGTAATAGGTCAACTTTTGCACAATTAACGCCATTTCCTGTTGTTCCCGCAACAGACCATTTGATGGTTTGTGTCGATCCGCTCGCGAAAGTGACTGCGGTATTCGGACTCGTCACTGTAAACGGACCGGCTGATGCCGAAACTGTAATTTTTGTATCGTCGCTGTTATTTCCGCCGCCTCCCGACTTATTATCGCGAACCGTCAAGCGGAAATTATACGATCTCGCAACTGAA
Organism: Flavobacterium sp.; assembly: GCA_015234525.1. Taxonomy (GTDB): domain Bacteria; phylum Bacteroidota; class Bacteroidia; order Flavobacteriales; family Flavobacteriaceae; genus Flavobacterium. Next base: position 136,614 of record JADGMX010000021.1, read on the forward strand.
GATAATGATTCGGCTAACACTTCTAGTCCGGCAGTTGTTGTCGCACCGTTTAAAACCGAACTCATCTGTGGAAAATATCTCGTCGCCGAACTTGATGGCGGATACGATCTGAAATTTGGGCCTGTTGTTTTAGTCGCATTTGGGACAGTTGTCGTTGCCGAACCGTTATCCATTTGTTCCCAACAATAGGTGAGGTGATCTCCATTTGCGTCGGTTGCAGTTCCGGTTAGCATAAAAGGGGTGCCTTTCGGAATGGTGAAATCGGCGCCGGCGTTTACCACGGGAATTGCGTTGTTCGTTGGAGTTTTGATTGCGCAGGTCTTCGATTTAATATTATTTGTGACCTGCTGAATGCTGATTGCGTGAAAATACGAATCCGAATTACGCTGAATGTCTTTTGTGGTTATTCCGGCGTAACTCATGATTGTCGAGCCACTTCCGGGTTCCATCTGCGTTCCAGAGGTTTCGTTGTTATGCGAGAACGTGTGCGTTGCTCCAAGCTGATGACCAAGTTCGTGAGCTACATAATCAATGTCGAAATAATCGCCAGCCGGAATTCCGTTTGCCGGAGATGTAAATCCGCGACCTTTCATATTATTGACGCATACGCAACCCAAACATCCGGCATTTCCACCACCACCTGATTTTCCGAATAAGTGACCAATGTCGTAATTCGATTCGCCGATTACAGTAGTTAAAGTCGATTGTACTTCAGAATTCCAGGCGCCCGCAGAACCTACCGAGCCGGTCGAATATGGATCTGTGGATGGGTTTGTGTAAATCACCGAATCACAACTGTTTACCAACACCAGTCTCGTTGCAAAATCTCGTTCGAAAATCGCATTCACGCGAGTCAGCGTGCTATTTATCGCTGATAAGGCAAGCAATTTCGTGCCTCCAAAAAATGCAGTGTATTCGCCGGTAACGGAAACCGCAAGTCTAAAAGTCCGCAGATAAGAATCGTTTGCATTTCTAAACATAGGCGTAATTTCAGGCGTGCTTTCTTGAATCGTTCGACAATTCAAGGCAGGCATATCCCCCGAGCGTTCTGATCTGCGATAAATTACATATAGCGAATTGTCAGTGGAATACGGTTCGATAAATTCGCTTGGCGTATTCGGTTTGGTCGTCATCGCGGTCAAGCCGAGGGGCGAAACACTGAAATGTACGGTTTTGGTCGGATCGTTAACATCCTGACCAATATAGGATTTGATTTCAGGATAGCGCGCGGCAAGATCTGATTCGAAATTTGAATTTTCAGATACCCGAAAGTTAGATACAGATCCGTCGGAACTTGGCAACGAAATTATTTTTGACGATGTTCCAGCCGACCTTCTGGGAGCTAACTCGATTTGCTGTTGTAATAATTCAATGTCGAACGTAAAAAGTTTTGGATCGGAAAGAGATTTTTTATCGTCCAAAACCTGATGATGAAGCGACTTGCTTGCGGGTGTAAATGATGTTTTTTGGGCAAGCATCGAAACCGATAAAAGAAGGAATAGGAGAGCAGAAAATAATTTTGTCATGTGGCAAAGTTGTGTCAAAGGGATGCCAAATATAATTATATAAATTTCACATTATCGACGATCGACACATTTATTCTGCTAAAAGTCAGCAATTTAATGTAATCTGTAATCGGTTTCTTATTTCTTGAAAATTTTGGTCAGATTTGTTTTATAGTTGCAGCGCGTCATTTTTAAACAGTATCGCATTTTTAAAAAAGGTATTTTTGTTTATCAAATTGGAGACATGATAAAGAAGATAGGTGGAATCGTTGCGAAAACGGCTTTGTGGTTTTTTGCGATTTCAATTTTATGGGTGCTTTTGTACAGTTTTGTTCCGGTGCCGTTTACACCATTGATGGGTATTCGGGCGGTTGAAAACTTGTCAGATGGAAATGATCTGGAGTTCAATCACGATTGGGTGCCGATCGGGAAAATATCGCCAAATCTTCAACTTGCTGTGATTGCTGCTGAGGATGCGAACTTTCTCAGACATAACGGTTTTGATTTTGAAGCCATGGAAAAAGCACTTGAAAACAATCAGAAAGGCAAAAAAATAAAAGGTGGAAGTACGATTTCGCAACAAACCGCAAAAAATGTATTTTTATGGCAAGGCCGAAGCTACGTTCGCAAAGGTCTTGAAGCGTACTTTACGGTTTTGATTGAACTTTTCTGGGGCAAAGAACGCATAATGGAAGTTTACCTGAACAGCATCGAAATGGGTTCAAACGTTTATGGTGCTGAGGCTGCGGCGCATCATTATTTTGAAAAAAAGGCTGCCGATCTGACTAAGCGGGAAGCTGCTTCAATCGCTGCAGTTTTGCCAAACCCAAGACGATTCAAAGCCACAAACTCGTCGGCTTATATTGAAAGACGCAAATCACGAATTGTCCGTCATATGCGACATGTACAACTTGATTATAAAAAATAAGATGAGAGCACACGAAATTGATTATGAGATTTTCGGCGAAGAAATGCAATACGTCGAGATTGAACTTGATCCTAACGAAATTGTTATTGCTGAAGCCGGAAGTTTTATGATGATGCAGGACGGCATTCAGATGCAAACGATTTTTGGCGATGGATCCGAACAACAAAGCGGCGTGTTTGGGAAAATCCTCAGCGCCGGAAAAAGGATGTTAACAGGTGAAAGCTTGTTTATGACAGCCTATATGAACCACATTTCGAAAAAGCGGAAAGTGAGTTTTGCAGCGCCTTATCCGGGAAAAATCGTTGCGATCGATCTTCGCGAATACAACGGAAAATTTGTTTGTCAAAAGGATGCGTTTCTATGTGCGGCTAAAGGTGTGGCGGTTGGAATTGAGTTTTCGAGAAAAATCGGACGTGGACTTTTCGGTGGTGAAGGGTTTATCATGCAAAAACTTGAGGGAGACGGAATGGCTTTCGTACACGCCGGCGGAACTCTTGCAAAACGAGAGCTCGCGCCGAACGAAGTACTGAAAGTTGATACTGGTTGTATCGTTGGATTTAGTCGCAATGTTGATTACGACATCGAGTTCATCGGTGGCATCCGAAACTCGATTTTTGGCGGCGAAGGACTATTTTATGCAACCCTACGCGGACCGGGAACTGTTTACATCCAATCGCTGCCGTTTAGTCGACTAGCCGATCGAATCATTGCTTCAGCTCCGAAATCGGGTGGAAACAGTAGGGGTGAAGGCAGTCTTCTTGGTGGACTCGGAAATATGCTCGACGGCGACAATCGGTTTTAGAATTCAAAGTTGATTCCAAGGATGATGTTGCGTCCGATATTCGGGATGTCATCTGCTTTTAATCTGGATAAATGCGGAATGTATTCCTGATCGAAAAGGTTGTTTGCCGATATATGAAGATCAAAACGGGTACCGCCAACCGAGATGGTTCCGCCCATTCCCACATTCACGGAAGTGTACTCTTCTGATGCCGTTTCATTAATTGAGGTATTATTTTGCTCAAACGTATGGGCAACTTCGATCCGCGCAAAGCCTTTCGACAACCAATTTTTATGGTTAAACTCAGTTCTTAAAGCATTTGTCCACGTATTTGCGGGCATCAACGGCAAGTAATCACCATTCTGTTTTTTCCCGGTAACCGTTTCGAAACTCGATTCGATGTGTAGCCAATCTAACGGATGCGGATGAAAGTGCAAGCCGATTTCGCCACCATACAATTTCACATCAGCCTGGGTGTACGCAAAAACATCATGATCGTCGAGTTGATAATCCTGCGGTGAGGTATAAATAAAATTGTTTACGTGATTGTAAAATCCGTTGACGAAAAAGTCGACGTGTGTCATCTCATATTCAAAATTCAAATCAGCTTGAATATTTTGCTCACTGTTCAAATCGGGATTTCCAAGTTCATACCTATTGCTTCCTTCGTGTGTTCCGTGCGAGGTCAGCTCGGCAAGATTTGGCGCCCGAAATCCTGAAGCTACATTAATCCGGATGACTAATGAAGGAGCAATGCTGGCTTTGTAGCCTAATGACGCATTGAAACTTGTATACGATTTTGATAAGGCTTCAACATCTTCAAATGCCTTAGTGTCGATACCGCGATTGTCAAGACGAACGCCAATTTGAAGCGCATTTTTAGCATTAAAGTCAATCATTGCTGTCGCATAAGCGCCTAGGTCAACGGTGTTTGCGTCAGGAATTAAAGCGTGATGACCAAAATTTTCATTGGTTTGATACATACCCTGAATTCCACCAAGCAGTTCAGCTTTTCCGAATTGTGGAAAACTGTATCTCACATCGTAGCTCAAAGTGTTTAATTTCATGTCGAGTTCAGCCTCGCCAGCCTCTTCAAATTCTTTACGTCTGTTTGAAGTAAAACCGAACGTTGCGTCGAGTTTAGAGTTTGTCAGAAAAAATGTGTTTTTCGAGCTGATCATATGCGATCGGACGCTTTGATTTGGATAAAGTATGCTTTTTTGAGTTGACCCTCCATAGTCGCCTTCCGGAATTCCGATTGCCAACGTGTTGTAATTGTATCGCAAGTCGGTTGAGAAATTACGGTCGCTAAATGAAATTCCGCCTTTAAGATCGCTTTCGCGGAAGCGGGTGTTCACGACACGATCGCCACTTGGAACCTGATAATCAGAGTGGGCGGCAGTGGTTCCCCGAACTAAAAATCGGATTTTATCACTCGAAGTTTTTAATCCGATTGAAGATTCGGTTCCATTGGTGTTGCTAAATAAGCGCTGCGAGAAATCGCCATCAAATTCATTGTTATCGGCGTATTTTTCAGGGTTGAAATAAATCACACCTCCTAATGCATCCGAACCATAAAGTAATGAGGCAGGTCCTTTGATGATTTCGACGCTTTCAAAACCCTGACTGTTCAGACCAAGTCCGTGCTCGTCGCCAAACTGCTGGTTTTCCATCCGAATCCGATTGGCATAAACCAAGACCCGATTGCCTGAAAGTCCACGGATAACCGGTTTTCCAATCGAAACTCCGGTTGACAATTGCGACACACCGGCAATTGTTGTTAGTCCGTCAACTGCTGAAAACGCACCTTTCTTTTGTAACGCATCGATTCCGATTTGCTCCACTTTCATAACGTTTTGCGATTGTAATCGATTAAAAGCTGTCGAAACGATAACTTCATCAATTTGATGGAGCGTTGGTTCCAAAACAATTGACAGCGCTATTGGCGATTCTCCGATAGTGATTTTTCGGATTATCGGATAAAATTCATTTTTAATAAACGAGATTTCCAATGTGCCTTTTGGCAGATTTGCAAATTCAAAACTTCCCTGATCATTTGTTGATGTCCCGCGATTTATCTCACGAATGTGGATTGATACGCCTTGTAATGATTTGCCATAGTTGTCTGTGACTGTGCCATTAATATTGTTTTGAGCATATAGCATGGCAGAAAACCCCAGGAATAGGGTCATAAAAAAATATTTCATGTGATTTTTGTTACGTTAAAATTGACTAATGCTGTTTAAGCGTAACAATTTGGCGGGCCACGTAATGAAGTTGTGGTTTTAAAACGGATACCGACCGATTCGGGCGAATGGATCGTGAATGTCGGCGTTTCGCGAACAATGTTTTTTAGGGCGATGAAGTGTTCGCTGTAAACAAACGAGCCAAATCGGTATTCGCAGGTAAAACACTTTTCGGTTGAATGCTGATGGGTGATTTCAGTTTTGGTGTCGCCGTAATCATGATGGCATTCGGTCGTTGAAAATTCTTCAACAATGTGATGAAACGAGTGCACCGACTGAAACAGCATCGAGAACAATAGTGCGCAAAGCAGTGACAGGTTTATATGTACAAGTTTCATTTTCACAACTATACAAGCTGATTTTTGATTAAATATTCAGCGATTTGAACCGCATTTGTTGCGGCACCTTTACGTAGGTTATCGGCAACGATCCACATGTTCAATGCGTTGTTGCGACTTTCATCACGACGGATCCGGCCAACAAAAACGTCGTCTTTTCCTTCGGCATACATTGGCATCGGATAGGTGAAGGTATCCGTGTTGTCCTGAAGCGTAATGCCACTGGTCTCATGTAATAGCCGGCGAATGTCGCTTAGCTCAAAATCAGAATCGAATTCGACATTTACTGACTCGCTATGCCCGCCAACTACCGGAACCCGCACTGCTGTTGCCGTAACTAAGATCGAATCATCGCTCAGAATCTTCTTAGTTTCGCGAACCAATTTCATTTCTTCTTTGGTATAACCGTTTTCTTCAAACACGTCGCATTGTGGAATAACGTTGCGATGAATCGGATATTTGTAAGCCATTTCTCCTTTTATGCCGCCGTATTCGTTGTGCAGTTGCGTGACTGCCTTCACCCCGGTTCCGGTAATCGATTGATATGTCGAAACAACAACGCGGTTAATTTTATACTTTTTATGAAGCGGCGCAAGGGTAAGCACAAGCTGAATGGTCGAGCAGTTTGGATTGGCGATTATTTTATCTTCAGATGTAAGTTCGGAAGCGTTAATTTCGGGAACGATCAACTTTTTGGTCGGATCCATTCGCCACGCTGATGAATTATCAATCACAGTTGTTCCGGCCGCTGCAAATTTCGGAGCCCATTCTAACGATGTGTCGCCACCCGCAGAAAAGAGCGCAATATCAACTTTAGCGTCAACTGCATCCTGCATCGACAAAACCGTGTGCTGTTTGCCTTCAAAAGTTACCGATTTTCCCACCGATCTTTCTGAAGCCACAGGAATAAGTTCAGTGATTGGAAACTTTCTCTCGGCAAGAACTTTTAGCATGATTTCGCCAACCATTCCGGTCGCGCCAACTACAGCAACTCTCATAAAAATAATTTGTGCAAAAGTACGCAGTTTTACTCAAAAACTATAAAAAAGAAAAACCGTCCATGGGTGCGGACGGTTTAGGGTTAGAAATATGTAGTATAGCGGAAACGTCTACGGTCTATCGCGAAGTGCATCTCTGATTTCCATCAGTAGTTTTTCTTCGGTTGTTGGTGCTGGCGGTTCAGCCGGAGCTGCAGCTTCTTTCTTTCTTGCCGCATTTACCCCTTTGATTACCATAAATAATACGAATGCCACAATCAAAAAGTTGATTACTGCCGACAAAAATGCGCCGTATCGTACTGAACCAAAGATGGTCAGTTCTTCGATTTGCGATAAATTTGCAGCATCAAGCGCCGGTTTAAGCAATAACGGAGTGATCACATCTTCGATAAATGAAGTGACGATTTTTCCGAACGCTGCGCCGATCACGACCCCAATTGCGAGGTCTAAGACATTGCCTTTCATGGCAAAAGCCTTAAATTCTGACATCATTCCCATAATTTGTTTGTTTAGATTTGGGGCAATTTAATAAATAATTTATTCGCGGTAGAAATATCTTTTAACACGTTGTGAAATTCCGGTCATGATCTCATATGGAATGGTGCCGAGTTTATCGGCCATGTCAATGATGTTCGGACTTTCTCCAAATATGATCACCTGATCGCCTTCCTGACATTCGATATCTGTGCAATCGGCCATCAACATATCCATGCAAACATTTCCTACAATCGGCGCTTTTTTGCCGTTGATTGTAACATAGCCGAGTTTATTGCCCCAGCGACGCGGAATCCCATCGGCGTATCCGATTGGAATCGTTGCAATTGTGGTGTTTTGATTAGCGACAAACATTCGGCCGTAACCAACGCTGTCGCCAGCAGGAATATGCCGAAGTTGCGAAATAATGGATTTCAACGTGCCAATTCGCTCCAGATATTTTTGCTCGGTCGGATCGTTCGACACGCCGTAGAATCCGATTCCGAGCCGCACCATCTCATACTGCGATTCCGGGAAATTTGAAATTCCAGATGTGTTGAGAATGTGTCGTATCGGTGAAATGGATAACTCACCCATCAATAATGACGTTGCAGCTTCGAATTTTTGGATTTGTAATCTGGCAAAGTCACTACTATCAGGATCGTCGCTGGTAGCCAAATGAGACAATATTGATCGAACTTCCACAATATTTGTCGATCTTAAGATAGATATCAACTTTGGAAGATCGGCATATTCAAAGCCCAAGCGATGCATTCCGGTGTCAATTTTTAGGTGTATCGGATAGTTTTCGACACCTTTTTCCGAAGCAATGTTTATAAATGCCTGAAGACCGCTAAAACTGTAGATTTCGGGTTCCAGGTTGTAGTTGATGATCGCATTGAAGCTGGTATTCTCCGGGTTCAAAACCATGATTGGAACGGAAATGCCCGAGTTTCTCATCGTAATTCCCTCATCGGCGAAAGCCACACCAAGGTAATCAACATTGTTGTATTGAAGCAATCGCGCAATCTCAACGCCGCCGGCTCCATATCCAAAAGCCTTAATCATAACCATCAACTTAGTTTGCGACTTTAATTTCGACTTAAAATAGCTAAGATTATGAGTGAGCGCCGTCAGGTTGATTTCTAATACTGTTTCGTGAGTTTTTTCTTCCAACCGACTTACGATTTTTTCAAACCTGAAGTTGCGCTGGCCTTTGATCAAAATGATTTCGTTCCCGAAGGAATTTCGATTGATGCTATTAAGGAAGTCATCGGTTGACGGATAGGTCTCAAAATCGAAGGTTTTAAAGTCAAAATTTGAAATAGTTTGACCGATTCCTATCAATCGATTTATGTTATTAAGCGATAAAATGTTGGTCACTTGATTGTACAAATCGTCGTCGGTTAATCCGCTTTGCGCGATATCGGAAAGGATAACGGTTTTCTTTTTGCCCTGATTTTCTTGGCTTTCAAGAAAGTCCAATGCGATTTTGAGCGATTGAATGTCGGAACTATAACTGTCGTCGATAATCGTCGTATTGTTGATCCCCTTTTTGACCACGAGCCGCATGTTTACCGGGAAAATGTCAGCAATGCGACTGATGATTTTCTCCGGATTGTATGCCAATTCGAGCATGAGCATTACACAGGATATCGCGTTTTCAATTGAAGCGGAATCGGTAAAGGGAATAGTCGCCCGGAAATCAGCGTTTCGTTGATGAAATCGCAATATTGATGCATCCGATTTGGTGTCAATTTCGACACGTACATCAGCCGAAGTGTTTGTTGTGCTCCAGGTGAACAATTTCAAACCAGAAACAGTCAACTCCCGTACATCCTGACTTTCCTCGCAAATTAAAACTTCCGAATTCTTGAAAAACGCCAACTTTTCGCGTAATTTCTCTTTTTGGTCTGAAAAGCCCTCATCGTGAGCAGATCGGATATTTGTTAAAATGCCAATTTTCGGTAGAATAATCGGTTCAAGTTTAGACATCTCATTAACGGTCGAAATGCCCGCTTCGAAAATTCCGAGATTGTGTAACTGGTTGATTCCGAGAATTGATAATGGGACGCCGACTTGCGAGTTGTAACTCTTCGGACTGCGAACGATGTTATATTCCGGTGATAAGAGGTAGTTCAGCCACTCTTTTACAATGGTTTTGCCGTTGCTTCCCGTGATTCCAATAACTGGAAAACTGAATTTTGATCGGTGATTTGCGGCAAACTTCTGAAAGGCCGACAGCGTATCTTCAACCAGGTAAAAATTCGCTTTTTGATCAAGAGCTGTCGGAATCCTATTCACCACAAAATTTTCAACGCCGGTAGCGATCAGGTCGGATATAAATTCGTGGGCATCTTGACGGCTGCCGATTATTGCAAAAAATAAGGTTCTGCTACCAATTTCAAGCGACCGACTGTCGATTGCGACGGTGTCAGTAATCGAATCAGGTACGTTGATCTGACTTTTCGAGCCAAGAATTGTCGTGATATCGTTTGGAAGCAGGTTCACAGATTTCGTGTATTTGCATTAGTATCGTCGGCCTGTTGTGATTCCCGCATCGCATGATAATATGCCGCGCGACTTAAAGGTTCGTATTCGTCGGTTTCGCCGAGAAGGACCAAATCGTTATTGAGGGTTTTTCTGAAACTGTAATTGGCGAGATTTCCGGTTCGGGTGCAAACGGCATGAACTTTTGTTACATATTCGGCGGTTGCCATAAGAGCGGGCATGGGTCCGAAAGGGTTTCCTTTAAAATCCATGTCGAGGCCGGCTACAATCACACGTATTCCCGAATTTGCCAGATCGTTGCAAACTGAAATGATCTCGTCGTCGAAAAACTGCGCTTCGTCAATTCCGACCACATCACACCCTTGTGCTAAAATCCGAATATTGGCTGCCGCAGGAACTGGCGAACACCTGATTTCGTTAGCATTGTGCGATACCACAAGTTCATCGTGATATCTTGTATCGATGGCGGGTTTAAAGATCTCGACCTTTTGGCGGGCGAATTGAGCGCGTTTTAAACGTCGGATCAGTTCTTCGGTTTTGCCGGAAAACATCGATCCGCAAATTACCTCGATCCAGCCAAATTGTTCTTTATGATTTACGGTATTTTCGAGAAACATTTTGTACTTTTCTGCCTTTAAAAAGGAATTGTTTTTTTTACTTTGTAGCGAAACTAAGCAGACTAAAAATGGGCTGTTTGTGTTTGTCCAAAAGTAGAAAATTTTTATCAAACAGATGATTTTACCAAAGGCTTGTTGCGCAAAATTAATAGCGCGATAAGTCGGTTTTACCATTTAAAATTGTCCCCACATATAATATAAAGTTATGAAACAGAAGCTTGAATCGGAGTTGATTAGCATTGCGCACCGCATACTAAAGTTGAAAAATAAAGCTGAACTCGATCAGTTACATACAGAAACCCGCGTTCTATATGAAAAATTGTCGATCTTAAAATTTGTGGAGGAAAACTTTGAAGGGCCAAAACCGACAATCGGGAGATATGATGTCGAATCAAAAATCGATGCACTAAGCATTGTTGAGCCGGCAAAGGACGTATCTAGAGACAATCAGGAAAAGCAGCCTGATTTACCAGCGCAACCACAAGCGCCAGAGCCGGAAGTTGAACCAAAAACTGAAGATGAGCCTGAAATTGCGCCTGAAACTCCAGTAGAACCTGAAGTGGAAGAAACGCCGAACGAAGTCGAAACACCACCGCAACCTGAACAAAATAACGACGACTCCGAGCTAATTGCTCCAACTGAGATCGAAAAAGTATCTGAAGTTGAGTTAGAGGAGACGTTATCTGAAGACGATTCAACTGCCGATCATAAGCCGGATGACGAGTCAAAAGAAGTCGCTCCCGAACAGGTTTCAGCAAAAGACACGTCGGCTGAGAAATCATCGGAAGATTCACCATCAACCGAAATGGCAGAAAATGCGGCTGAAAACTTTGATCCGATATTTAAACCTGCATTTGAATGGTCGCATGACGAGAAATCAAATGAGACCAAAAAAGAAGAGAAACCGACAACGTCAGGACAAATCGCTTTTGAAGACCTGCTGGGTACAAGTTATGTGGATCCTGTATTTGTAAAACCGGAAGAGCTTGAAACCGAGCGCCGAAATATCGCTGTTAAACTTGATTTGAATCAGGCGCAAGCACCGGAACGATTACAATCAAACGACGATATTGCACACAAAGTCGTGTCGCTCAACGATCGGTTATCCAAAGGCATCACTGTTGGTTTGAATGACCGAATCGCATTTGTAAAGCACCTTTTTAACAACAGTACCGAAGATTATAATCGCGTACTATCGCAGCTCATCACGTTCGATTCGTTCGCGGAAGCACAGGAATTCATCGACCAAATGGTGAAACCTGACTACAACGATTGGCATGGTAAAGACGAATACGCTGCCCGATTTATGGAACTGATCGAGAAAAAATTCTCATAAATGGGAAAATTGTTCATCGTTCCGACGCCAATCGGCAATCTTGAAGACATAACTTTGAGGGCGATTCGCGTGCTAAAGGAAGCCGATCTGATCTTGGCTGAAGATACTCGGACCAGCGGGAAACTGCTGAAACATTACGAGATATCAACTCATATGCATAGCCATCACATGCATAATGAACATAAAACAATCGAGAATATTATCTCGCGAATTAAAGGCGGCGATACCATTGCACTGATTTCTGACGCGGGAACTCCGGCGATATCTGATCCCGGTTTTCTGCTCACCCGAGCCTGTGTCGAGAACGGTATTGAAGTCGAATGTTTGCCGGGCGCTACTGCTTTTGTACCTGCGCTTGTGAACAGCGGACTTCCGAATGACAAGTTTGTTTTTGAAGGATTTCTGCCCGATAAAAAAGGTCGCCAAACGCGTTATCTCGCTTTAGCGGAAGAAAGCCGGACTATGATTTTGTATGTTTCGCCTCACAAACTTGTCAAAACGCTTCAGGAATTTGTGACTTATTTTGGTGAGGATCGGCCAATTTGTGTCTCGCGAGAACTCTCGAAAATGCACGAGGAAAATGTCCGAGGAAGCGTGAAAGAAGTACTTCAACACTTTGAAAATAAAGCGCCAAAAGGTGAAATTGTGATTATTGTTGGCGGAAAATCGGCTAAGTAAATTTTTTTTCAAAATTTTTTACAACTCAATTAAAATTATTTTAATTTTGGGTTAACATCTATTATACACCATTCAAAATCAATTACATGCGCTGGACTTTTATTCCCAAGCCCGATTCTGCGGCTACAAAACAATTAGCTGATTCGCTAAAAATTAACGAATGCATCGCTGGCCTTTTGGTTCAACGAGGTGTTCAGACTTACGATCAGGCAAAAAAGTTTTTCCGACCTTCACTCGACGACCTTCACGACCCGTTTTTGATGAAAGATATGGATTTGGCTGTCGCGCGTATCTTTAAAGCGATTGAAAACAAGGAAAACATCTTGGTTTTCGGCGATTACGATGTTGACGGAACTACCGCGGTATCGTTGGTTTCATCTTATTTAAAAACTATTTATCCAAATGTTGCGACTTACATTCCCGACCGCTACGATGAAGGTTACGGCGTTTCGTTTAAGGGAATCGACTTCGCTGATGATAACGATTGCCGCCTTATCATCGCACTTGACTGCGGAATCAAATCGATTGACCACGTTGCATATGCGAAAGCCAGAAATATCGATTTTATAATTGGTGACCACCATAGACCCGGTGCCAGGCTTCCCGATGCTGTTGCGGTTTTGGACCCGAAGCGTGACGACTGCGATTATCCCTATGATGAACTTTGCGGATGTGGGATTGGTTTTAAACTGATTCAGGCCATCGCGAGTCAAATAGGCCAATCAATCGACGCGCTAGTGCCATATCTTGACCTGGTTGCTACGGCTATTGCTGCCGATATTGTTCCGATGACCGGCGAAAATAGGGTTATGGCAAAATTTGGACTCCGTGTTATAAATTCAAATCCACGACCTGGAATTAAAGCGCTGATCGCCAATGTGAATAAGCGGGAACTCGATATTACTGATGTGGTGTTTATCATTGCGCCACGTATCAATGCTGCCGGCCGTATCAAGCACGGAAACGAGGCGGTCAAACTTTTAACCGAGTTCGACTATTTCCAGGCGGAAACCTTCGCTGCCGAGATTGAACAATACAATCAGGATCGTAAAAACCTCGATAAGCGGATTACCAAAGAAGCGCTGTTGCAAATCGACCAAAATTTTGAACACGATAAATTTACGACAGTCGTGTATGACGATTCGTGGCATAAAGGCGTCATCGGAATCGTGGCGTCACGGCTTATTGAAACCTATTATCGGCCGACGTTGGTTTTTACAAAGAGCGGCGACAAACTTGCGGCTTCGGCCAGGAGTGTGCGGGATTTCGACGTTTATAATGCGCTTGAAGCTTGTTCAGAGCATCTCGAGCAGTTTGGTGGACATATGTATGCGGCGGGAATGACCATTAAAGAAGAGAATTTTCCAATATTTAAGAATGCTTTCGAAAAAGTTGTTCAGGAGACAATACATCCAGATTTACTGGTGCCTGAGGTTAAAGTGGACTGCGAGATAGATTTCCGCGACATTACGCCCAGGTTTCATCGGTTGTTGAAGGAGTTTGAACCATTTGGACCCGAAAATATGGCGCCTGTGTTTCTAAGCAGGAACGTGCGCGACACCGGAAAGGGCAAGCCAATTGGCGAGGATAATTGTCATTTGAGATTATTCGTGAAGCAGGACCAGAGCAGTGGAATTCCGGCTATTGGCTTCGGCCTGGGCAAGAAATTTCCGAAAGTTGCGAATTCGAAGTCTTTTGATATCCTGTATTGCATCGACGAAAACGAGTACCGAGGAGAAGTCAACATGCAGTTGCGGATTAAAGACGTTGGATAGTTTTTGGGCGTGTCCCAAGGGCCGGGCTTTCCGCTGTATCTTTTATTGTTTTCTTGTGGTTGGTCTATTTGAACGCCAGAATTAACAATAAAAGGATGCCGCGTCAATCCCTCACGCAGGCGTAGGTCTCGAGTATGTTTTTAACTCGAATTGATCGCCATCAAAAACGCCGTAGGTAAAATACGTAATCCAATCGCCGAGATTTACGTAAGACGACTCATTCCCAAGGTCGAGCACCATTGGCAGATGACGGTGTCCGAAAATAAAATAATTGTAGTGTTTAGTTTGAAGTTTTCGTTTGGCATACATGATTAACCATTCCTTATCTTCGCCAAGATATATTACATCTTCATCACCTGAAATCAGTTTGTTTTTTACGGAGAGGTATTGCCCCAGCGGCACTCCAATATCAGGATGCAACCATTTATACAACCACTTTGAAACCGTGTGACGGAAGAGTTTTTTCATCCGTTTGTAACCCTTATCGCCGGGACCGAGTCCGTCGCCGTGAGCTATAAAAAAAGTCTTATTGTTATAGGTGAACTCGCGCGCTTCATGGTAAACCGGAATATTTAATTCTTTTTCGAAATAGTCATTCATCCACAAATCGTGATTTCCGGTGAAAAAGTGAATTTTGATACCGCTATCGCTGATTTCAGCCAACTTGCCCAACACCCGAACAAATCCTTTTGGAACAACCGAGCCGTATTCAAACCAAAAATCAAACAAATCGCCTACAATAAAAATTTCGGCAGCATCGTGTTTTATCTCGTCTAACCATTGAACGAATAGCCGCTCACGAACTATGCTGAGATCGGCTGTTGGCGCACCTAAATGTTGATCGGAAGCGAAATAAATTTTTTTTCCTTCTGGAATTTGCATCACTAGAGATTGGGTTGCAAAGATAGTTCAATATTAATAATGAGATATTTATCTTATAAAAATATTGCTAAATATTACAAATATTCTCTAAATTGCAGAGACTCTGCATAAAACAACACAACTAAAATTTCATTTTATGAAAAAAACTACTTTCCTGATTTTTGCTTTTTTACTTTCTATTTGCGGTTTTGCGCAGTCAGAAGGTTTTGAAGGCACATCAATACCCGATTTTACAACAGATCAATGGGTCCTTGATTCCGGAACCTGGGCAGTTTTTGACAATGGCGTCGGAACTGTTCAAAGTTGGACCGCAAACACAACAGTAACCACTCCACCGCTAATAAATACAGGCGAAAGAGCAGCATTCATCAACATTGAGAATATTGGCATGAACAATACCTCAATAGACTATTTGGCAACGCCATTGTTCACCATTCCCACCAATGGCCAACTTCGCTTCTTCACGCGAACTACCATCGGTGGAAATCAGGGAACCATCTTCAAAATAATGGTGTCGACAACTGTTCAAAATGATCCTGCCGCTTATGTTGAGGTAGAGTCTTGGACAGAAAATCAACTGGTCTCGGTTTTTAACATGTATGAAGAAAAAGTCGTGAACTTAACCGAATACCAGGGTCAGCAGGTTTACATCGCATTTGTCCGTCAGTTTACACAACCCAGTCCGGCTTTAGGTGGAGATCGTTGGCTGATTGACGACGTGCGATTGGTGGAGCAGTGTTTAAATCCGACAAATCTTACGGCTGGTTCAATCACCCAAACTTCTGCAACACTCTCGTGGGCAAATCCTTCGGGTGCATCGGAATTTGAGAT
Source organism: Flavobacterium sp. (assembly GCA_015234525.1). Classification (GTDB taxonomy): domain Bacteria; phylum Bacteroidota; class Bacteroidia; order Flavobacteriales; family Flavobacteriaceae; genus Flavobacterium. Next base: position 152,514 of record JADGMX010000021.1, read on the forward strand.
TGAAGTACTGCCGTTTGCAGCGGAGCAAACTGGAGAAGGAATAACTATTAGTGAGGCTTCGTACCTCGCCACCGGAACTACAAGTCCGCCGGCAGATTTTCAACCGTCCACACAATACAAATTTTACGTTCGCGCGATTTGCGGCAATGGAATTCCCAGCGAATGGGTGGGTCCGATCGGATTTTCCACTTCGTCCCCCGGTTTAACATGTCAATCGTCGATCACCATTCCGCCCGGCGCACCATATAGCACAACCGACCACACTGCCAGTTATCAGGACAATATTGATGTCGTTCAGCCGAATAATTGCGCTACTGGTGGAAATTACATGACTGGTAACGACGTTTTTTATTCGTACACACCAACTGAAGATTCGACAATCAACATTACAATGACCCCATCAGCAACTTACAGCAGCATATTCGTCTATGAAGGTTGTGAAAATGTAGGAGTGAGTTGTATTGCAGGAGTAGCAAACGCTACAGGTTTAGTTCGTGAAATTCCGGCACTTGAAGTCACCGCCGGAGTTGAATATATCATCGTTCTTTCATCTGAATCATTTCTCGGACCACAGTCATATGGATATACGCTTGTCGTACAAACTTTAAATTGCGCACCACCAACCGGATTAAGTTCTGCTGGTACGGGTCCGAATAGTGCAAATTTGAGTTGGCAAGCCGGCGAAGCATCATCGTGGGAATACTTTGTGCAAGTTGCAGGATCTCAGATTCCATCTTCTGACGGTATCATTACAACTTCGAATACCGCAATACCTGTCACAACACTAACCGGAACAACAACTCAGCTCGAGCTAGGTACGACCTATCAATATTGGGTGAGATCTGATTGCGGTGATGGGACGTTTAGTCCGTGGGCAGGTCCTTATATATTTAACACAACCTCGTGTGCTTTGGGATGTAATTACGTTTTTACAATGACTGATGACTGGGGCGATGGTTGGAATGGTTATACGATGGATATTATTCAGGATGGAATAACCGTAGATACGATCACAATGACCAATGGCGCCGGCCCGATAAGTGAATCGGTATCGTTATGCGATGGGCCGTTTGAAATTGTGTGGAATAATGATGGTTCATTTCCGAACGAAATCGGTTTGACAGTTACAAACGCGTTTGGACAAATTATCTACACCCGAACTCTGGCAGAAACTCCTGGGGCGGTCATCTTTTCCAGCATCGCAGATTGTAGCAACCCGTTATGTCTGCCGCCAACTAATTTAGTGGTTTCAGATATCACGACTTTCGGTGCAACATTGTCATGGACGCCAAACGGGCCGCTTCCGGAAAGTTGGGAAATCTACGCGGTGCCGGCCGAAACAGCACCCCCGGTTAGTGCTACAACACCAACTGCAACTACAACAACATTTCCGTATACAATCGGAGACCTGCTTCCTGACACGGAATACATTTACTACGTTAGAGCTGTTTGCGGAAATGGTGAGGAAAATCCGTGGTCGGGTGGCTCAGCTATTTTTGAGACATTGCCCACTTGTCCGGAGCCGACTTTACTGACAGCAACCGACATCACAATGACTACCGCAACACTGGGATGGACGGCAGGTTCGTCCGAAGAAAATTGGCAGGTTATTGTTCTTCCGGCCGGTTCTCCAGCTCCAACAGCTGATTCAACGGGATGGATCGATGCAACCACAAATCCCGTAGTCGTAGATAATTTAACGTTTGGAACCTCGTACGAATATTATGTACGCGCCGTTTGCGACGAAGAAGATAGCAGCACATGGGCTGGACCATTCGCTTTCAATACTACCATTTGCCCACCAGCGGATCAGTGTTTGTACACCTTCACGATGGTCGATGCCTTTGGAGATGGTTGGAACGGAAATACGATAAGCATCGTTCAGAATAACGTCGTAGTGGGAATTTTAACCGGACCAACAATTCAACAAAATACTTCTCCTGTATCGGTACAGATTCCGCTTTGTAACGGAATCGCGTTTGATATCATTTGGAATGCCGGAGGAAACTTTCCAGCTGAAGTTGGTCTTACGGTTACCAGCTTTTTAGGTGAAGTCATCTTTTCGAAACCACCCGGAATCGGAGCGCAAAATTCAACGCTGTTTAGTGGTACCGGCGAATGTGTGCCGCCAACTTGCGTGAAGCCTACAGAGGTTACGTTGAGTTCAATTTTGACGGAATCGGTCATCGTAGCTTGGACTGAAAACAATCCGGATGTGACTTCCTGGGACATTATGGTGCTTGCTGCATCACTTCCAGCTCCTACTAATGATGCTACAGGTTGGACAAACGTGGCTTCAAACCCTTATACAGTTACCGGTCTCGATGCAGGAACTCAATATAAAGTCTATGTGCGTTCGGTGTGTTCTGAAACTGATCGTAGCTTTTGGAGTGTCGGCATTCCATTCAGCACTACGGTTTGTCTTCCGAGTCAACTTTGTGAATATGTATTTGTGATGAGCGATACATATGGCGATGGTTGGAACGGCAATACAATATCTGTAACGCAAAACGGTATTCTGGTGGCCACATTAACAGGACCTTCATCCCAATCCGGACAGACTCCGCTGACACAAACCATCGAACTTTGTAATAATGCTCCGATTGAGCTTTTCTGGAATGGTGGCAGTTTCGCCGGCGAAGTTGTGCTAACGGTACAAAATCAAACCGGAGATCTGGTATTTTCCCTGCCGGCAAATTCGGCGTCTTTGGTTGGAACTGAGATTTTTGCGGGAACTGTAACTTGTATTCCGGCAACATGTCCTAAACCGGTTCAGTTATCGGCTACAGCCATCACAACAACATCGGCCATTTTAGCATGGACAGAGGCTTCAACTGCAATGCAATGGGAACTTTTGATACTTCCGGCTGGATCACCATTTCCGACTTCAGACGCTACCGGAATTCTAATTACTGATAACCCTTATTCAGCAACCAATTTGACTCCGGGTACCGGATACGTTTACTTCGTTCGGGCAATTTGCAATGAAGACGATAAAAGTAATTGGGCCGGACCAAATGAATTTAATACCAAAGTTGATAATGATGATTGCACGACGGCAACAGTAGTGACTACAAATCCTGACCAAAATTGTGAAATCACATTCAATGGTTCGATTTCAGGCGCGACTAATTCAAATTACGATCAGTGTACCGGAACGGCAAATGACGATGTCTGGTATCAATTTGTGGCAACTGCAACTTCGCACACGATTTCGTTTTCAAATATTATGGGAACTACCACAGATATTGTTCACGCGGTTTACAGCGGTGATGATTGCGGAAACTTGACGCTGATGTATTGTAGCGATCCAAATACGAGCTTAGCCAATAATTTTATCGTCGGCGAGACCTATTATATCCAGGTTTATTCTTGGGGAACAGCCGCGAGTACAAGCACGAACTTTACATTGTGCATTGGTACGCTGCTTCCTCCGATTTCGGTTTCAGAAACTCAATTTACCGAAGTCGAATTGATCGAGAATGTACTTCTGAGCAGTGGTTGCGCCGGTGTTTCTAACATTACATGGTCGACGGGAACCAACTACGGACAACCTGAAAATGGAATTGGTTATTTTAACAGAAACGGATCAACATTCCCTTTCGAAAGTGGGGTTGTTCTTTCAACCGGAATCGCTGGAAATGCAGTAGGTCCAAATACAAGCGTCCTGAATGATGGAGAAGATGATGTTTGGCCGGGCGATGCAGACTTAGATGCGTTTTTAGCCCTTCAAGGTGAAACCGACGGAACTCATAATGCTACAACGGTAGAATTCGATTTCGTGCCTGTTATTGATGAATTGAGTTTCCGATTTATTTTTGCTGCGGAAGAATATGGATTTTGGCAATGCGCGTTCTACGATGTATTTGCTTTTTTATTGACTGATACCGTGACGGGGGAAACCATCAACCTGGCGGTCATTCCTGGAACTGATATCCCGGTTTCGGTGGGAACCATTCGCGATAGCTTGTACAATGATAATTGTAGCTCGGAAAACGAAGAATTTTTCGGTACTTATTACGACACACCAGAGGGAAATCCGTTAAGTGCTCCGGTTAACTTTAACGGAATTACCGTGCCGATGATCGCTTTTGCGAACGTTGTGCCGGGAAGAACTTACCATATAAAATTGGCAATCGCCGATTATGGGGATTCTCAGTTTGATTCAGCTGTGTTTATTGAGGCCGGAAGTTTTGGTTTCGGCTCAATCGATTTGGGTGAAAATCTGCTCCAGGCGACAGGAAATGCAGTTTGCGCCGGCGGATCGACGGTTGTTACCACCGGCTTGAATCCCGAAGAATATACATTCCAATGGTATAAAGACAGCCAATTGTTAGTTGGCGAAATAGGTCAATCACTTATTGTTACAGAGCCTGGAGAATATATGATGGAAGGCAGCTACCCAGGAACAAGCTGTGTTGGTTACGATATTATCGTAATTGAATTTTATCCTGAAATCGTTCCAGGTTCAGCACAGGATTTATCGCGTTGTACAACCGAGGATAGTACTGTGTTTGATTTGACACTTAATAACGGAGCGTTGCTTGAGCCACTTGGAAATCAATTTGCCACAAGCTTTTTCCTTACTGAAGAAGACGCCACGAATAATCAAAATCCGATTGCTAATCCATCAGCATATCCGAGCATCTCTAATCCGCAAACCATTTATGTGCGGGTTTACAATACGCTGAGGGATTGTTTTGCAGTTGTCAACTTCGATATTCTTCATAGCATTCCTACTGTTGCGCAATTTGAACCTGTCGTTCAATGTGGCTGTTACACGCTTCCTGCATTGGCAAACGGCAGTTATTTTACGGAAACAAATGGCGGCGGAACCATGTTGAATGCCAATGAGGAAATTTGTTCGACACAGACGATATTTGTATATGCGCAAAGCGGTACCGGAACTGATGCTTGTTCGGCTGAAACTAATTTCACGGTTACAATTTCGGATGAATTTGATATTCCTACTCCAAGTCCGGTGAATCAATGTACACCGTATATTTTGCCGACGCTCGAAGTTGGGCAGTATTTTACAGCTCCAAATGGAGGTGGCGCCATAGTCAATGCTGGTGAGAGTATTGCGATGAGCCAAACGCTCTACATTTTTGCAACTTCCGGAACGTGTTCTGATCAGGAAATTCTGGACATTACTATTGGAAATATGCCGCAGTATACTGTTACATCTTCTTGTATTGGCAATCAATTTACCTTAATGTCATCAGTTGAAAACGAGTCCTACAATCCGGATTCGGTTACATATCACTGGTCGACTACTGACGGAAATATTTCAGGTTCTGAAACCGGAAGTTCAATTGCCGTTCTATCCGAAGGTACTTATTCATTAGTCGTCACGTCTGGAAGTTGTGTGGGTCAACCTGTAGATTTTGTGGTGACCAATGCGCGATGCTCGACTCAAAAAGGTATTTCACCAAACGGTGATGGTTACAATGATTACTTCGACTTGGT
>JADGMX010000022.1 GCA_015234525.1 Flavobacterium sp.
GAAAATAAAGCTCCAACTACCTGAAAACTCGGCAATTATTTTTGCTTGCTGTTATGAGCTGTGTTTACTTAATAACATCGATTACTTCCAACGTTGGGGCAGCTTGATCTTTAATTTCTATTATAGATTGCGAGTCAAAACTGATTTGGATTATTCTGTAAATTCCGTTCGATTTTACTCTTACTAAATTATAAGTTATTTCAGATGCATTTACAATTTTACTATCGACAAATTCATCTGATCCAAATAACAAAATTTGCTCAAATTCATCCGCGAACTGTTGAAGTTCATTTTTTTTAACTTTAATCCCAATAAACTTTTTGTAAAAGTCTCTGCATAAACCACCAAACCAAATCGGTTCGTTTAAAATAAGTTCTTTAGAGCTAGCATCGAAAAACACTACGCATTCAGATTCAAGAATGTGAGAATCCAAATGGTTAGTAAGTGAAACTTTATAAAATGTCCAACTAGGTTTTAATCTCTTAAGAACTGGAAAATCTAATTCTTCAGGAACACTATGAGGATAATAAATCCAAATACCATCTGCAGTAAATGATTCCTTTTGAGGATACTTTTCTTTTAAAGCTCGGGTAAATTTTCTGACTGTTTGTGAGTTCACAAAAGTACTGAGAAGTAGAAATATAATTAAAAGAAACTGTTTCATAAATTGAGTTCTATAACATAGCTCATAACGGTTGCGAGCATGGATAGTTGCCGATGAAAGCGAACCGAGTACTTTCGGCAAGATAAAATATTCTTCGTGAAAATAAAGCTCCAACTACCTGAAAACTCGGCAATTATTTTTGCTTGCTGTTATGAGCGGTTTATGTTTTTGCATTTAGTTCACGAAGCATTTTTTTATCAGCAACAAAAGCATTTTTGAAACCAATAATATATCCGCACATATAACTTAGGGCTATTTTTAGTTCATCTACTTTATTTCTATTGTCTAGTTTCGGAATAAAGCTGCTATCCAACTTTCGTATAAGTGAAATCAAAGATGAAATATGTTGGTCTTTATATTCGAGCCGATGTGCTATATCATTTCTTACCTTGTTTAACAGATTAATTATCTCCAAGATTTCTCTATTACAGCCAGACAAGAATTCGAATAAATGAATTTTTTGCGCAAATGTAAATTTACCAGGTTCAAATTCAACGTCATTTTCATTAACGTTTTCGATGTAATGATTAATAGTATATTCCAGAAGAATGTGACCTTTAAGAATTACTATTTCAAAATCATTACATTTTTCAAATTGGTCAACAATTAGAGATTGGAAGTTTTCTAAAGTAAAATGTTTAGTTGATTGTTTCATTGAAGTTGATAATTAAATCGCTCATAACGGTTGCGAGCAGGAATAGTTGCCGATGAAAGCGAACCGCGAACTGTCGGCAAGATAAAATATTCTTCGTGAAAACAAAGCTTCAACTACCTGAAAACTCGGCAATTATTTTTGCTTGCTGTTAGCAATTGCCGCTTCTCAACGTGCGATGATTTCGGATCCTGAGAAAGTTCTGCATTTTTGCAACTAAATAATTCATGTTGCGCAAAATTTTGGCAAGACAAATTTTCTTGGAACCTTGATCGCAAAGTGATTCCGCAAAGAATTTATCGCAAAGTAATTACACCGACATTTCTCTTTTAAGTATTTTTTGCGGAGAACGGAATTCACCGATAATGTTTCTAATGTAAATCAGCTTTTGCGCAACTAAACCGCAAAGCTTGGCAAGACAAATTTTCTTGGAACCTTGTTCGCAAAGTGACACCGCAATAAAGATTATCGCAAAGTAAATTCACCGACATTTTCTTTTAAGTATTTATTGCGGAGAACGGTTTAACACCGACAAACTTTTTAATAATTCATCGACAGCTTTGCGCCACCGCTTCCGCAAAGCAAATTAGTTCATAACATTATTAAAAACATTTGTGACGCGCCGCCGCAATTCAGTAATCCTTTGATTAGTTTTTTTTAAATTTTTTACTTGAAAGGTGTTTTCGCAGGGCGCGGTTTCACCAAAATAAGTTTTAAAAATAGGAGCGAGGCTTTGCGGCTTTTTAGTTGCAGATAATTTCCGGGAAAGTTTCTGAAGGAGTTTCGAGTCGTCGCGCTTGCGGTTATTGCTAACGTCCCCGCGCTACGCCTCGTTGCGTGTTGGCGACCTGAGTACTGTCGGCAAGTTAATAATATAAATGGTAGAATAAACTTCCGGCAACGAAAATGCAGCAATGTGGCTGTAGCGTGTGTTGGCAGCCGTTAAGCTGCATATTTTTTGAGGTCATAAACACATAACAACTTCTTATAGTCAGTTGATATTGTGGAAGTATTTTTACGAAGATATTGTTCCACCTCATCCAATTGTAGATTCCCATAATAAGTGTTAAAGACTATACAATTCAACTTGCTTGAAGGTGTTATGGCTTCATCATTTAAAATTTGTTCTATTGTAGTGTGCTGAATTTGGCAGCTTCCAGGTAGATGATCTATACAACTGGTTACCTTATCAACCTGCTGTTTTTTCAGTTTGTCAGCTGCTGCAATTTCAGAGTTGACTGTTATGAATCCATAGATTGGAAAATACTGAGTACTTTGAATTCGATATTTGTCAATTAGTTTAAGTATCTGAGAGTTGGATTCATCTATAATATTAAAGTAGTTTGCCATTAACTCCGGTGCAGTTTCGTAGTGATAGTTGATGGTTTTTTGAGATCCAATTGCGAGAATTTTATCTCCATTTTTGAGGGTATCAAGATCTTCCGTAATACTGACTTTAATTTCGCCACCTGCATATATTTCTTTTACAATATTTTGAACTTTTCGAATGTCTAATGCAGTTACAGGCAAATGAAGCTCCGATATTGAATTATAGATGGCCGAAAAATTATCTGTTTTTAGTTTGTTGATACGAATTGTAAGTCCACCTTCTAGCACAATATCATGCTCACTTATTATTTGATTATCTAAATCTTTACCGTATTCAACTAAAAGAAAATTATTTTTAATTCTGGTCGCTAAATCTGAATTTGGTTCCACATAGGTAAATATTGTCTTGAGAATCTTCTTAACATTGTCATCTCCAACACCGTAACCTAAAAAAATAATTGGATTATGAATAAATAAAGAAAGAAGCTGTGCTCTAATTAATTCGTATTTTTCGTCGAATGTGCTATAATCTGCTTCGGTAATGATAATTTTTTCAGCTTGTTCATGACACCCATGAATTTTATATACGGAGCCGTACGGATTACTTAATAAAATGTTATTACCGATTAACTTCGTGAATTCAAAAATATTTTCAACTAAACCATCATAGTTCGTGGTAATAATACTGCCAATGTTTTTCCGAATTTTTTTCAAATCTTTCAATTCGGCTGCCATTTCTTCCTTAAACTCCAATTTTGAAAAAAGTTCTGCAATGTATATTTTAAACCGGCTTAGGTTTATATTCTTTGCCATATTTTGATAGAATATATCATTAATATGCTTGAATTTTCCATCTCGGTCTGCCTGCAAAGCCGAATTAAACTTTTCTTCTATAATAGACGCAATTTTTAAATAGTTAAATTTTCCATCAATATCGCATTGTGCCTTAATGTCATAATAATACTCTGGGTTACCAGTTAGTTCAAATGCTATTTTGCTTAGCAGGTCATCCCAAGTAAAAGAGTTTTTTAAATATCTTAAGCTAATACCTGTTCCTACAAAAAGTATTGGATGATTGCGATATTGAGATATAAATTCTTGAATTGTCATGGTCTAAGATTACCTTTAAAGTTATACGATATAGTATTTCAAACATACAACTTAATTGTTTCGTTTCAATACGCGTCTTTTTAATGGCTGCCAACGGTTGCGAGCAGGAATAGTTGCCGATGAAAGCGAACCGCGTACTGT
>JADGMX010000023.1 GCA_015234525.1 Flavobacterium sp.
TTGCAGAGGCTACTCAGGTCGCCAAGACGCAACTGATATTTAGCCGAGACCGTTAGCGGCTATTATAGAACGACCGTGCAAACAGACCAGACAGACAACAAAAAAGTATGACAGACCGTAAACTAAAAATCATATTTGGACTTTTATCGGTTGGACTTTTGACAACTTTGCTTTTCAAGTTGACAACTGTTCCGGGCGGAATGATTTTGTCGGGACTTTTTTTAGGTGGAATGTGTATTGTCGGAATTATTATTGTTTGCCTTATTTTGTCAGGACTACTAAAACTTATCTTTAAGAAAACTTCATACTTGACGTTAATGTTCATCACGACAAGTATTTCTTTCTTAGCATTTCACTACCAACTTTACTCACCGACACTTACAATTATAGTTCCCAACGACTATAAAGGTGAAATCAATTTGGTTTTATCAAACGTGGACGACAATATTTTGACAGTTGACAGTAACGGAATTGGATATTTAAACAAGTGGACATTTAACAAGACTTACACAAAACCAAACGTAGTTCAGGTGGACGGGAAAAATTTAGAAAAAAACCTTGTTGGTTTTAATCCGTCAACTTTCTTTGGAAGAAGTGTTGGCGGTGGAATGCAAATTCTAAGATTTGAAATTGTGCCTGACGACAAAATCAGACAGAAACAATATTATTCAAAAAATTTGACAAATTTGGTTGACAAAAAATTAGTTTTGTTTTTGCCACCAGACGAACATACAATTATACAAACAGAAGCAACAATTATTGACACAACAGAAAATAACAGCCGCTAACAGCAAGCAAAAATAATTGCCGAGTTTTCAGGTAGTTGGAGCTTTATTTTCACGAAGAATATTTATCTTGCCGACAGTACGCGGTTCGCTTTCATCGGCAACTATTCCTGCTCGCAACCGTTAGCGATAACCGGCGCCGCGCGTCCAAATTACACCATCAGAAACTACGCAGGTGAAAATCTTTTGCAACTTAAAAATCGCAAAGCATCGTTGTCACAGTTTTAAAGTTTGTTGGAAATTCCCGTTCGCCGCGTAAACATTTCAATTGATTCTTTTTCCAATTTTGTAGTACCAAATGGCGCAGTTGTTTTCGGCTTCACTTCACAAAATTCCAATTAATCATTTGAACTAAGATTGCTTTGCGAAATTGGTGGCGCAAAGCGAATGAAGTTTTTAAGATCTTTTTAGGTAGAAACCGTTCACCGCAAAATAAATTGTAATTCAACTTTTGTCATCGAATTCTTTGCGTTGTCGATTATTGCGGTTATTACTATTAAACTATTTGTCATCGAAACATCAGCGTTGTAAATCGTTGCGGATTCACTTTGCGCAAAGTTTTTTTGAAAATTGTCGTACCAAGCTTTGCGATGATGCTATTTAAGTTGCAAAAGTTTCCAAATTTTCTAAGAAACTTAATTGCGAAAAAAAGCGCGACGTAGAATTCCGGCAATCGCTAACAGCAAGCATATAAAATTGCGAGTTTCTAGTAACTTGAAGTGTTGTCGTTACGAAGAATGTTTTATCTTGCCGACTGTACTCGGTTCGCTTTAATCGCAATTTTACATGCTCGCAACCGTTGGCGGTAATTCTAAAGCTGCATGATCCATCCATGATGAAAAAGATTGACATTGAAAATTGGAACCGTCGTGAACATTTTGAGTTTTTCTCTAAGATGACGAGTCCTTATTTTGGAATCGTAACCGAGGTCGATTGCTCGAAAGCTTACGCACACTGTAAAGAAAACGGCTATTCATTCTTTGCATATTACTTATTTAAATCCATGAAAGCTGTCAATTCAGTCGAAGAACTAAAACTCAGAATTGTTGATCAAAATGTTGTGTTGTTCGATGAAATTCATGCCGGAACTACGATCGGAAGGTCAGATGGAACATTTGGTTTTGCATTTGTAAATTTTTCAAAAGACTTCGCAAGCTTCAATCTGGAATTGCAATCCGAAATTGCCGCTGTGAATAATTCCACCGGTCTTCGTCTCAACAATGATGATATTAAAAAGAATTTGATTCGCCATTCGACGTTCCCATGGCACAAGTTTACTGCATTGCTTCATCCAACAAATTTTGATAAAACTGAATCAGTTCCTAAAATTACCTTTGGAAAATTCTTTGTGCAAAATGACCAAAAGCTTCTTCCAATTTCAATTGAAGCACATCATGGATTAGTTGATGGTTTACATCTATCAATGTATCTCAACGAATTTCAGCGCGAATTAAATCTTGGAGAGTAAGAACTACCGCCAACAGCAAGCAAAAATAATTGCCGAGTTTTCAGGTAGTTGGAGCTTTATTTTCACGATTAAAATTCTATCTTGCCGACAGTACGCGGTTCGCTTTCATCGGCAACTATTCCTGCTCGCAACCGTTAGCAATAACCGCAAAAGCGGCAACTCGAATTCTATCATCTACTTTTCCGGAAACGTACAACTTCACTAAAAATCCAAAAAGCCTCACTCCTATTTCATAACTGATGGTGTAGAATCGCCATTCATGTATTCGCACTAAATATATAAACCATTAATTTGTTTTTCGCAGTTTGTGGAGCGCGTGGCGTCCATTAAATTGTGTTGTGAATTAATTTTCCTTTGCGCAAACGTGACGTAAAACTATGGATCAATCACTAAAATACTTGTCGATTATATGCGGAGCGCGTGCCGAATCCATCGAATTGTATTGTGAATTAATCTTGCCTTTGTGGAACGTGACGTAAAGCTGTGGATCAACTACAAAATCACTTGTCGATATTATGCCAATTTTGCGGCAAAACGAAATCAATAAATTTCCGCAAGTTACTTTGCGGTAACTTTTGTCATGGATAAAATTATCAAACATGCATTCAATACAATTACTTGCGATGAAATTCGCGAAAAATAATTACTAAAATGCGAAAATGCAGAACTTACTCAGTGACGAAATCGACGACGAAACATTTTAAGAAGCGGCAATTGCTAACAGCGGTTTCGCCAAATTGCTATTTTATTGGTAGTTGAATGTTTTAAGTAATCAAGAATATTTTATCTTGCCGAATGTACGCAGGTTATTTTGTCGCAACTTGGCAAAGCCGCAAAGCGTTAGCCAACAGTTTGTTAGAACAGCGGTAAATTCAAGAAGCTAACGCAACAAATGATAAAGGAATCACACGGATTATTATCGGCACGGTTTGAGAAGTCGAAACCTATTTTGGTTATTTGTCTAGCGATTCTAGGAATATTATCTAGCTTCGTTACGATGGATACGTTAATGCTTCCAACCACTAATATTCACGATACAATTCTATCCTATGGAAAAATTTATCATACCCGGAATACAAAGTTTGGGCAGAGTACTACTTTCTTCGGCTATAAATATTTTACCACAAATGGATTTGAGTTCATAACTGATAAAGTTTACATTGAAGATCCACAAATTAAAATTGAACATTCCCTAATTTTTAAAAATGTTCTCGGAGTAAGTAATCAAGAGCGGGATTTTACCAAAAAACTTATTTCCGGACTAAACGATGGGCACATCTATTACTATTTAATAATGACGATCAGTACATTCATAAGTATTTGTATTCTTGTATTTAAAAAGTACATTTCAAACAATGAATATTTGAATATAATTTTATTTAATCTATTTCTACTTTTCTGTGTCTTGATTATCTGGTGGACATTCAATTAGAGAAAACCGTTGGCTAACACACGCTACGACCTCATTGCTGCATTTTCGTTTCCGGAAGTTTGTTCTACCATTTATATTATTAACTTGCCGAAAATACTCAGGTCGCCAAGTCGCAACGAGGCGTAGCGCGAGGACGTTGGCAAACATTACCGAAAATTCGTTACCATGAAAAAATATTTTTTTTTATTGTTGCTCTTTTCTTCATTCG
>JADGMX010000024.1 GCA_015234525.1 Flavobacterium sp.
TTTGAACGAAGCGATAAATATTTTATTTGCAGTTGAAATTTGGCTGACTATAACGCTTTGCGGCTTTGCCAAGTTGCGACAAAATAACCTGCGTACAGTCGGCAAGATAAAATATTCTTGATTACTTAAAACATTCAATAACCAATAAAATAGCAATTTGGCGAAACCGCTGTTATAGTTCAGCCAAGACTTACCACGTCCTGATCACGTTCTGCATGGACGCAAAGTAACCACAAAGTCAAGCACGTTAGAACAAAAAAATATTTGAACGAAGCGACAAATATTTTATTTGCAGTTGAAATTTGGCTGACTATAACGTCTAGGGCTATGAGAAGTTGCGGCCGGCAGTTGTAAAGCTAATTAAACAAATTGAACTTACTTTTACCTGAGTAGTTTCTGAAGAGTTGAAAAGCAGCAATTTTTTATAGCCCAGGTTACCTGCCGTATTTTTTTTCAACAATAATTTGTAAATCTTCAAATTCAAATTTGGTTTCAATCACAATTTCTCCTTTTTTGTTTATCAAACCCCATTTGTTTCCCTGCATGATATATGCGTATCCGTTTCGAAAATTATCGCAATATTCGAATTGTATCGGTATCGCAACTTCTCCCGTTGGATAGATGAATCCGAACTTATTATTAATTCGTGCTTTTGCAACACCTTCAATGAAATCTCCAAAGACCACATATTCGAAGCCCGTTAGTTGCTTTCCTTTATTATTGAAAAGACCTTGATTTTTTCCCCTCGAGACAACAATTAAGGTGTCATTTTTCCAAGTAATATTGCTATACTCACATGGGATTAGTACGTTTCCATCTAAATCATTCAAACCTTGCAGATAACTTACTGACCGGATAACTTCGCCGTTTGTGTAGGAGATAATACTGTCAATATTTTTGGTTAATAGATAAGTGTTTTTAATTTTTCTTATACCATTATATTCAGCTGGTATTTTAATTTCTTGATCAAACGTCATAACTCCAACAATATACTCTCCAAAATACTCAGCTTTTCTACCGTACAAAAATTCTGAGGAATCTAGGAGTTGCAAAAATTCGTGTTCAATAGGTACAAGTAAAACATTTTGTTTATTTATTGCGCCTTTTTTATCATTCCGACCAACAATTGCAATGTCGTATAGAAAGGTCGAGGCATAATCGTACTGTGGCAATATAGATATTAATCCTTGCTGCTGATCTTTATATCCCCATAACCCATTATCGCGAAAAGGAACTAGATCTTGACCAATGCATTGTTGAAAGGGTAAAATTAAAAGAGTAATATATAGTGTTAATTTCATTGCTTTAAATATGGCAGGTAACGGTTGCGGGCTTGTATTGCAGCGGATGAAAGCGAACTGCGTCCAGTCGGCAAGATAAATATTATTCGTGAACGAAATACTTCCGGCAAGACAAATTTCCGCTGTTATACAAGCCTGCTGTTAGCCAATGTTTCTTGTCATTCCTATTGTCATTGCAACTGCAAAATAAAGAAAAACAGATGCGCTCAATAAAAACCACAACCACAAAGGTTTAAATTTCATTCTAACATTAAGGTCGAAATAAATTGACATAGAGTTAGCAGCAGATAGAATAACACAAAATAATGACACGAATAGACATATTGGACTTCCGTAGGCATAAATCCACTGCAGTTCATCAGAAATTCTGAATCTTTCAATAAATTTTTTAGTAAGAGCGCTACACAAAAAAATAAATGGAATTAAGATTGCGAATTTTTGATTCAGCGTTAGTCGAACTGAATTATATTGATTTTGGTTGTTCATATTATAATCTGACAAAGAAAAAGATAATGGTTCCGAAAAAGCTTGCTAAGGAGACTATTAATACACCAGTCAAAAATAATTTTTTAATATTTAATTTTTGCGTCATAAAAATATTTGCGAAAAAATTAATTCCTGCCAATAATGAAAGGCCAAATATTCCTATAATAGCAAACCCGATGAACCTTCTAATAAAAGATAAGCCTAAGTCGTCTAAAAGTCTCTGATAACTTATTTCAGATCCAATGTAAAAAATCGCACTCAAAATAGCTATTGCTACTGCAAGCAGTGTTACCAATAAATAGTAGAAGATTTTCATGTCAACTCGATTTTGAAATATTGGCTAACGGTTGCGAGCATGTAAAGATGCGATGCCAGCGACCTGAGTACATTCGGCAAGATAAAGTTTTCTTCGTGACGACAATTTTTCCGGCTACTAAAATTTAGCAACTTTATATGCTTGCTGTTAGCCAACGTTTCGTGTCATTGCTACAGTCATCCCAATACCAAAATAAAGAAAAACGGAGGCGCTTAGTAAAAGCCATAGAATCTTTAATTTGAATTTTGGTTCTAATATAATAGAAATGGAATTTGCAGCGGATGAGGCAATAGTCAATAATCCTATTATTAAAGTTATGATACTTCCCCATCCATAAATCCAGTGAAAATCTTCTGAAATTCTAAATCTTTCTATGAAACTTTTTAAAGCTGCATTTAAAATAAAAATTGTAGGGATTAAAATCGCAAGTTTCTGACTTGTATTGAATTCATGGACATTAATTGATTTATACATATGTTTTATTTTCATCAATTCGCGTACAAGTTATTAAAATTGGATTTTGCTACTTTTATCAAACTTCATTCTTTTCTAGATTGGCTTTAAACGTACATAAGTTGATTTTTGTTGACTTTTTCGGAAATGTTGGCTAACGGTTGCGAGTATGGGTAGTTGCCGATGAAAGCGAACTGTGTACTGTCGGCAAGATAAAACTTTCTTCGTGAAGAGAATGTTCCGGTTACTACAAATTCGGCAATTACTTATACTTGCTGTTGTGTGATGTATTAAACCTCATATATTTCGTCACTGAATAACTTGCCAGCTTGAATTAAATTTTGAAGGGCTATTTCGCACTGCGTATGTTTTTGTTTCAATAGTTCCAATTTATTTGGTTCATGTTTTCCGTTGAGCATTTCAAGATATTGATTTATTTTCAATGTTACTTCCCGTGAGCATTCTAATAATAGTAGCCTGCTGTTACACTTTCTGAATAGCGTACTGTTTATATAAACTCTCAAAATATTCTGCTTGGCAAAAATTTGCTTTTTAAAATCCTTAATTTTATTATTGATTATCTCTTCATTAGATAATAAGTATGCTGTCCTTTCTGATGGATTTTTTATATCATCTAAATCATAACCGCATTGAATAGTAAATGTGAGCATATCTGTGTATAACTCTATTAGAGAAAAATTTAAGAATTCTGCTTTCTGTGCCCATGAATTGTTTTCAGTAGATTTTTTAATAGACAGCGTTAGCCTAACAAAAAATATTAAATTAAGCAGAGAAATTATAGGATTTAGTATGCCTCCAGCATAATCGACAACTGTTAACCAGTTTTCTGGTGTCGAGTTGATAAATGAATAATTGTGAAATTTGGCCCAAAATGCCAATATGGTCAGTAGAAAAAGGACTGCAATGTAATACAGAAACGTTTTGTATAATGATTTCTTCATTCGATTATGTATTCTTGATAATATATCACACAACGGTTGCGAGCAGGAATAGTTGCCGATGAAAGCGAACCGCGTACTGTCGGCAAGATAAATATTCTTCGTGAAAATAAAGCTCCAACTACCTGAAAACTCGGCAATTATTTTTGCTTGCTGTTGGCAGCAGTAACT
>JADGMX010000025.1 GCA_015234525.1 Flavobacterium sp.
CGAATGAAGAAAAGAGCAACAATAAAAAAAAATATTTTTTCATGGTAACGAATTTCGGTAATGTTTGCCAACGGTTGCGAGCAGGAATAGTTGCCGATGAAAGCGAACCGTGTACTGTCGGAAAGATAAAATATTCTTCGTGAAAATAAAGCTCCAACTACCTGAAAACTCGGCAATTATTTTTGCTTGCTGTTACTGGAAGTCGCTCTATTTTTGCAAGTATTCGCCAGCAGTCATCACTGGGATTTTAGAACTATTAAAATCTTTCTTATTTCTTGTTATTATAACATCAGCGTCATTGTCCATTGCTATAAAATACTGTAATCCATCTTCAAAATCTCTAAAATCTGATGTTAACGCCAACTCTATTGCTTTATCTTCGAGAGGAAAAACAGTTACTAGTACTTTGAATTTTGATAAATACTTTTTAGCATCGACATCTTTATGATGTTTTACAATAGAATAATATGCGTTCGCAAATGATAGCGATGAAATACATAGTTGAATTTCCTTTTTATCACTTAATGTAAATAGACCTTGCGCATCTTTATAAAATGGTTCACGTTTGGCTAAAAGATCAATGATAACATTTGTGTCGACAAAAACATTTTCCATCATGAATATTTTTGGTCAATGTAATTCCTGTAATCGTTTTTCTCATCATAATCATTTGGAATTATGCCGGTCAAGCTTTCAACCAATGGACTAACAGATGATTCTTTTTTTTTGCTCTCACGAGTTAGAGAATTAAGATAATTTTCGATTAACTTCGAAAGACTTACTCGATGACTTTTTGCGTATGTCTTTGCTTCTTCGATTATTTCTTTATCGAGATTTAAAGTGAGTTTCGTGTTCATGGCAATTATTTTACGTGTAAAAGTAGTAAAAATTCACGTACAATCATTATTGCGAGGGATTTTTCTGCGATTTCCAGTAACGGTTGCGAGCAGGAATAGTTGCCGATGAAAGCGAACCGCGTACTGTCGGCAAGATAAAATATTCTTCGTGAAAATAAAGCTTCAACCACCTGAAAACTCGGCAATTATTTTTGCTTGCTGTTGGCAGTAGTGTTTTTTATTTCAATTCTCCAACTTTCGGAAATCGGTTAGTAATTTTTTCAAGTTGGTTTAATATTTTGGGAATATGAGTTTGGTCAAAATTAATTTCAAATTCTAATTTATTTCCAGTTCCTGCGTAATCCATTGATACACATTCAGCTTTTAAATGTCCAATTCCATCGCCAACAATTTTAATTTCAACTTGGCTTTCCAAAGTGTTAAATGTTGCAGTTCCATTTAGATTGTCATACAATTTTGTCAACTCGTTTTTAAATCTCACAAAATCGACAGTCATAAAATCTGCTTCAAATTCTCCTAAAAACCCACCAGCTTTTACTTTTACAAATCCTCTGATCCAATTTTTATCCCAATCTAATTCCGCATTAGGATGATTAAAACCAATTAAGTCAATTCGGATAAAGTTTCCGCTTTCGGATATTTCAAGATAGGTTGTTTCTTCGTTCATTTTTTTTCAACATTACTGCTAACGGTTGCGAGCAGGAATAGTTGCCGATGAAAGCGAACCGCGTACTGTCGGCAAGATAAAACTTTCATCGTGAAAATAAAGCTACAACTACCTGAAAGCTCGGCAATTATTTTTGCTTGCTGTTGGCGGTCGTTTATTCTAATCTTTTGAGGTTTTCCAATATTAGATCTTGGTTATACTCGCTTACTTTCCGATAAAATTTTCCGTTTGGTTTTATTATTATATAATTCCCGCATTGAAAATTATGCGAAAATAGTTTCTGTCGAATTTGATCGCTTGCATCTTCAAATGTGTTGTTCGCATACGTGTAGTTTTTCTCAGTGATAAAGAATTGAACAACTCCATTTTTTTTCATCTGCTTCTTGAACTTTTTATCAGTGGTGTAATGATCAATGCAGGTTCCTTTCACAGCGTTTGTCGGTTTATAAAAGAAGTTTATTACGATTGGTTTCTGATCATCAAAATCAGAATTTGTAGATAATTTTAAGGCGATAATAATTTCATCTCGTTCCTTTTTTGAAATTGTCCCAAATTCCTCCTTTTTAGCAATTTTCCCAATTAAAGCTGTGTCATTTTCGTATACAGTATAAAGGAATTGTTTAGTTTCTATCTTTTTTTTAAATTCAATTTGGGTAATTTGTACCTCGTTTTCATCAAATGTAAACTCGCTTTTCTGCGCAAAAAGAACATTTGCAATTAAAATAAATCCCAATAGAGTAGTAGCTTTCATAAAATATGTTGTTATCGAAATCTTTATTTAAATGACCGCCAACGTTTTGCAGCTAGGTTTAGTTGCTGCAAAGAACCTGAGTACTTTCGGCAAGATAAAATATTCTTGGTTAGAAAATACATTCAATTACCTAAGAATCAGCAACTAAATTTAGGTGCTGTTGGCAGCAGGTTTAATATTTAACTTCTAGGTGCGATATGGATTTCAGTTTTTCCGATGTGATTCTTTGGTTAAATTCTTCTATGCTTATGTTCATATAATCATTTGGGTTGTCGGGGCGATAGATATCAGTATTGTATATAAATTTATTTTCAGGATCGAGCCACTCATCTATTTCTAATATTTGATTTCCCGTGTTTACAAATATTCGCCTGTCTTTCAACTTAATTTTCCCCGTGTTGCCATTTAAATTATTAATAATTATGTCATCAGATTTAGAATCAAAATATATTTGCTGTAAATCGCCGTATCGGTCCTCAATATCCATTAGATATAATCCGTAGACAACGAATGAAATCAAACCGACAAAGAATATTGCTAAGCTAATTAAGACCCGTTTCATGAATTTTGTCATCAATATGTTTTAAAGTTCGCCGTCAAAACTTGCTGCCAACGGTTGCGAGCAGGAATAGTTGCCGATGAAAGCGAACCGCGTACTGTCGGCAAGATAAAATATTCTTCGTGAAAATAAAGCTCCAACTACCTGAAAACTCGGCAATTATTTTTGCTTGCTGTTGGCAGTAGTAAATATCTAATTACATTTCATTCCATTCGCAGTTTCTAATTAATATAAGGTTTCCGGCACCATCACCTTTGTAGGTTAGTTCTGAACCACATAACGCGCCGCAGCTTCCAGAAATCGTAATTGTCTTTTCTTCGTCACTTTTATTATAACTCCCACGAGCTAGATGTATATAATTTCTCACCATTGTTTCTTCAGGTCTGCCATAGCCGTGTTGATCATTAAATAAGTTTTTTGGTTTGCCACTATTTTTATCATATAAATAAATACCATTCATATGAGCTGATATCACAATTTCTTTTTCGTTGTCAAAATTGAAATCTTCAAGTGTTACAACGTCATTTACAGATTTAAGATTAGCAAAGTCAATATCAACTTGATATATGAAAGATTTTGTTAAGCCCGTCTTTTTCACTTCAACGGTTCCAGCATATTCGTCGTTTTGATAGATATTAATTATCAAGTCTTCTATCTTAGCATCCCTAATAAAAGACTTGCGGTCAGCTTTCGATTGCGCTATACATAAGTTTGTGAATAGCATCAGAATCATAGTTTTGAAAATCATGTTTGTCATATTTGTTTGATTGTTTGTTCTTTAAATTTATTACTGCCAACGCTTTGCGGCTTTGCCAAGTTGCGACAAAATAACCTGCGTACAGTCG
>JADGMX010000026.1 GCA_015234525.1 Flavobacterium sp.
TGCCAAAATTCTAAGTTGTTTCATTTTAGATTTCGTTTATAGATTTACGCCAACGTTTTGGGGCTTTGCGATGGTGGGGCAATCGAAGCACAAATTTTCAATTTTTCACAAAAGTTGAATAAAAGAAATTCCGTTGAACTTTGCAATTTCGCCCCACTATTGCAAAACCCTTGTTAGGCGATGTTTTTTTCGGCTTCTTTTATTTCCTTAATATTTCTAAAAAAAAATCGTCCATTATTTTCAATTCCAAATTCGCCTAAGCTTAATTTTTTTGCAATTAATTTGTCTTCAATAACTAGTATTTCGTCTGTTAATTCAGTATTTACTTCTCCGAAATTTACTTCAATAGCTGAAAATTGTATAAAATGCTTATCCGTTTTAAAAGCTATTTCAATTGGAACAAAATATTTACCTACAAATGCTTTATGCCAATAAATTTTTGCATCAATTATTGTTTCATTTAGAAATTTTGAGGGATAATTTTTGGGGTTTTTATTTTCAATAAATTCAAATTCAGTAATATTTCCTTTTTTTAAATTTAAACCATTATAATGTGTTGCAAAAAAGTAATTTCCTAAGTAATATTTTTCGTTATTTAATATTATTTCAACGCCATTTAGTAAGCTTTTACCGTAAATGTTTTCCTGTTCATTATAATCAATATCTTTATCATCTAAAAAGAAAATTAGTTGATTAATTTGTTTTCCAATAAAGCTATTTGTTAAATCAAAAATATTTTGATATTCATTGATTTCCTCTTGATTCCACGTTGTTGTCATAAAATATCGCCTAACGGTCACGCATAGCCGTCAGTGCCGTAAACTTAAGATAAATATTCTTAGAGAACGGAAATTTGATTTACCTGAGTAGCCTCTGACGAAGCTAAAAAGAAGGCATTGCGGCTATGCAATGTTATGTGCTAATTTATTTTGAGCTTCTAGTTCAACTTTAATTTTTGCGGCTACACCTTTATGATCAGACAGAGCTTTGTCGACATTCCACTCATATAGATCTATTTTGCCTCTTTCAGAATATCTTTTGAAATGGCTATGTGGTCAATGTTCCACTGTAAGCCAGCCGTTAAATTTACTAATCCTGCTTTTTCAAAACACTTACTTAATTCATCTCTTCCGGATTTTGTATAATAATAGTTGTCGGAGAAACTAATATTAAAATCACCTGCAATACATAGATTATGCTCTTGTGAAAACTTCTCGTAATCTTCAATTTGCCTTGGTAAATCAACCTTAAAATTATTGCACCTGTTTCCAAGCACTCCTATGATAGTTCCGTAGACATTTAGGTTTCCATATTCGGTATTAAGTTGGGCACAACAACTTGTAAATTCATCATATGTCTCGCGTAGTCGTAACACTTCGTATTTGGAATAAATTTTAACTCTTCTTTCAGTGGATTTATAGTATTTCGAATAAAGCTCAGATAAAATGATAAGGATAGCTCTTAAGATCTACACGATCATCATATTCTGTAAGAACTAAAATGTCTGCGTCTGCATCTTCACACGCAGCTATAATTTCAGCAATTTTCCGATGATGTTTAAGTCTCTCGATGTTCCCAGTAGCTAATTTCATAGTTCGGATTTTTCTCAAATTAGCACATAACGTTTTGGGGCTTTGCGATGGTGGGGCAATCGAAGCACAAATTTTCAATTTTTCACAAAAGTTGAATAAAAGAAATTCCGTTGAACTTTGCAATTTCGCCCCACTATTGCAAAACCCTTGTTAGCTGAAGTTTCTTAATCTATATACCTAATGGGATTTACATTAAATTTTACATTGCGATTTCCCGAATCAACTACCACCGGGTTTTTAATAAAAATTCTATATCTAATTTGATCGTCGTATTTAATGGGAGTAATTTTTTCAATGTCAGCATTCAAATAATATCCTCGTGGAAATTTGCCAAGTTCGTTCATTGACGCAACCTGCACGCGATTAACTTTGATGCTTGACGGAGTAATTACCCAGTCGCCTGTATAGCCTTGATTGATTATCATATTAAAATCATCACGTGAGGCGACTTGCAAACCTTTAAAATCGGCGTCAATATCACTTACATCAATCTGAATGTTCATCATTGTAAAATTTTTAAAGAAATCCATTATCTCTATAATATAGTTTTTATCGACTTCATAAAACTTTAAACGCGATTTGACAAGTTCTTCATCGTAACCTGACTTGTTTATCCTTTCAATTATGTTTGATAATTGGTTTTTGTTTAAGTGCTTGATGCCATTATTGAATTTTTGAAGTATTGTTTCTTTGATTTGTACAAAATCATCATCTGTGATACCGTAACATGCAATGTCACTATCAGATAATTGAATTATAGATGAGTTCTTCTTCTCAAATAATTCTAAAAGGATTCCTGCTAATTGTTGGTTTGTCATGCTTGTTTTTTGAAATTTCAGCTAACGGTTGCGGGTTTGTGCATTTGCGGCGAAAGTGAACCTGCGTACTTTCGGCAAGATAAGTATTCTTCGTGAAAAATAATTTTCAATTACCTTAAAACCAGCAACTGCACTAAACCTGTTGTTATGGGCAGGTATTCATGATTCATTCTCTTCATTTGGATTTTGAGAAAAATGATCTTCAATTGTTGCCTTGTCATTTAAATATTCACGAACAATTTCATTTTTATCAATTAATTCTACAAATTTTTTCTGAGCGGCCACAAATTCATTCATAAGTTCAGCAGGATCAGGAAATAAAACAGTCAAATCTGACTTTCTGATTAAGGCTTTATATAATTCTTCATTCTTCTTATCACCAGAATAATATTTTTGAACAAAACTTGTGTTGATTATTGGTTTCTTAAATTCGGGTTCTTCGGGAAACCATTTTGAAGTCTTGTTTTCAAAAGTCCAATTTGGATGATGAACTAACATAAATGCTTTTGGATGTTTTAAAAAGTTTGCCCAGTGTTTCACCTTTTGTAAGACTTGAAAATGTTTTAAACGATATTCTTCGGGTAAATGCATGATTTTAAAATATTCTAAAAATATTTCTACTTGTAAATATAGAAGCAATATAAATGTAGTAAACGTTAAATGGCAATCCTCAAATCGCCGATATTGAATTAAGAAATTTTTGTATTCTGTCGTTACTTTCATTTACATTGCAAGCAACGCAATTATGTCCAGAAGCAAAATTCGAATGAATATTACAAAAAAGAGATTCATATTTTTTATTTTCACCTTCGCATAAATTTCCGGTCACAAAGATATCTAATGCTTCCTCAAATTTTGACCGCAAGTTAGTAGTGTCTTTGCCTCTTGCAGAATAAAATTCTCTAATTAATTCTCTTGTCTTTGGATTCATGATTTTGTTGATAACGGCCGGTATACTTGCCCATAACGTCCCCGCGCTACGCCTCGTTGCGTGTTGGCGACCTGAGTACTGTCGGC
>JADGMX010000027.1 GCA_015234525.1 Flavobacterium sp.
AATCCGGGAACTCCGGTTATCACAGCTTCAAGCAACTCGGTTTGTATAGGCGAGGCGCAAATGCTGACGACCAACATTCCAACAGTTGGACTGGCAATTATAGGTACGGGCACAACCTCACCTGGAACAACGTCTTATCCAAATCCGCTTAGCGGTTTTTATGGCGGAGTAAAGCACCAGATGATCTATCTAGCTTCTGAACTTACGGCACAAGGAGTAATTGCAGGAACTCAGATTACGACAATCAGCTTTAGTATTACCGACTTTCTTGTGAAAGATGCTACAAACTTCACGATTAGAATGGGTAACACTTCACTTACCGCTCTTACAGGTTTCATCACGGGAACGACCACGGTTTATGGTCCGCAAACCTTTACGCCATCGGCAACAGGTATTGTAACCTTTACATTATCGACTCCATTTACATGGAACGGTACGTCGAACATTGTTGTTGAAACGGTTCACAACGCCGGAAATGGCGGAAACGGTTCAGGAACACGAACTGCAACCACAACAACGCCAACAAACACTGTATTCTACGGTGCTCGTGATAACGTTTCAGGTGGAATTGCAGGTTTTGATTCGCAGACGTCTTACACCTCGACTGGTGCAAGCCCGCTTCGTCCGAACGTACGGTTTGGATTTAATGTAAGTCACCCAACTTGGACCGGTGCGAATCTTTATACTGATGCAGCTGCAACGATTCCGTACACCGGAACTCCGCGTGCAACGGTTTATGCCAAGCCAACTGAAACTACTACGTATGTGGCCACAGTAACCACAACCGCGGGATGCTCAGCTTCAAGCGCGGCGTTCAGTCTGACTGTTAACCAAAAGCATCCGTTCTATGTTGATGCTGATGGCGATGGTTATGGCGATGTGGAAGGCGAACCTGTAAGTGTTTGCGCTGTTGATGCAGATACAGCTCCTGCAGGATATTCAGTAAACAACCTGGATTGTAACGATCAGATCGCTGCGATTAATCCGGGTGCAACCGAAATCCTTTACAACGGTGTTGATGACAACTGCGACGGAAACCTAGACGAGGGCAACCAGATTACAACCCAAATCCAGGCTTCGCAGTGTGGAACGACAGTAGCAAGCATCGGTACACTTATCGTTGCTCAACCTGTAGCTCAAGCAACTCGTTACCGTTTCTATGCAACCAATACTGCTACAAACGTGACAGTAACTTATGAGCGAGCTCAGCCTTACTTCTCGATCTCTAACCTTCCGGCTTACGACTATGCTTCGACATATTCAGTATCGGTTGAGGTTCAGCGTAACAATGTTTGGCTAGGTTACCAAGGTCCGGCTTGTTTGGTGTCTTCACCGGCAATTTTGACTGAAGGTGGTCCTGCAACAATTACTCAGTGTGGAACTCAAATCGCATCAGTAAACACACTAATCGCTTCTCCAAGCATTCAGGGTGTTACCGGTTATAGATTCCGCGTAACCAATGTTGGCGATCCGCTTGCACCAAATCAGGTTCAGGTTATTGATCGTTCAGTAAACTGGTTTAAACTGAGCATGCTTGAGACCTTTACTTACGGCGGACTTTACCTTGTAGAGGTTGCTGTAAAAGGAACAAGCGGAGATTACACCGACTACGGTTCGCCTTGTGAAATCATGGCTCCACCGGTTCCATCGCTTGTAGATTGTAACGCTATTGTACCACTTGGAACCTCACTTGTTGCGGCTCAAAGCTTGCAGTATGCTACATCTTACCGATTCGAGATTACAAATCTTGCAACTAATGCGGTAACTACACTTACCACGCCTACCAATTACTTCAAGTTCAACCAGGTTCCAAATTACGAACGAGGTGCGCAATACGGAGTACGCGTAGCGGTGATGACCAAAGGCGTTTTCTCTGATTACGGCGAGCCGTGCGAGATTACAGCTCCAGGTCAGGCGGGTGCAAGAACAGACGAGCAAATGGCACCGAAATCTGATTTCGCAGCAGTTGCTTATCCGAATCCGTTTGCAGACAACTTCTCGATTGATGTAACAACATCACTTACCGAGACCATCAAAGTGACCATGTACGACATGACCGGAAGACTTTTGGAAACAAAAGAAGTATCGCCGTCTGAAGTCAGATCGCTTGAACTTGGTTCGAGATATCCATCCGGAGTTTACAACGTGATTGTAACTCAAGGTGAAAACGTGAAAACGCTTCGAGTGATCAAGCGATAAAATCACAGGTTTAATACTTAAAACCCCTTCGGAAACGGAGGGGTTTTTTGTTTATTAAATGAACCTCAATCCAGCATCCAACACCCAACACCTGGTACCCAATACCCAACACCCACCCCGCGCCAGGGATAGAGGCCGGTGCCGTGCACAGCCGAAAGCCCGGTGCTTCCCGCCGTTAGTTGATAGCATGTTGGGCAACGTCGATTTTACGGAAGTGCGAATAGGGAAGCAGGCGCCCAAATAAGGTCGGGCAAGGTTAAAATATTAAAACTCAGACTATAGCCGATTAAAATTTGCGCAAGTCGTTTGACGATAAAAAAATGCATTTTAACGAATTTTAGGGATTTAATTGGGATTACTTTAACTAAATCGATAAATTACGTATTCATTTAACCCAATTTAATTTATGAGTAGAAACTACAACTATTTGAGTTCTAGCAGGGATGCTTGGCTCAAAAAAGATGTAGGGGAGGACGATTGTTCTTCCCGATCCAAATGGCAAGTCATGCGAACGTGGCTTGCTTTATTGTTTTTTGTATTGGCCTTTAATGGCCATTCGGTGTTTGCTCAGGCTACGATCCAAATTGGATCAGGTACGGGTACCAGTTCAGCCATGCCGGTTAGTACCTGTTGGGGATATAGTTACTCCCAGCAAATTGTACTTGCGAGCGAGTATGCTAACGGTAGTGGTGGTCCGGGTAATATCACTAAGATCAGGTATCATGCCGAGGAGCTAATTCAGCCCGTCGACGTATGGACTGGCTGGACCATTTATCTTGGTCATACAGCAAAAACCAGCTTTTCATCAGGGACAGATTTTGTGCCGCTAACCGAACTGACGCAAGTTTTTTCAGGAACAATTACTCCGATTGAAGAAAATTGGTTTGAAATCACGTTTACAACGCCATTTAATTATGATGGGGTTAGTAATATTGTTGTGGCGGTTGATGAAAATACGCCGAATTATACATGTTCGTCTTATTTTTACACCTATCCGGCTACTGATCGTGGAATTTATGCGCGTTCGGACAGTTCGAATCCTGATCCATCGACAGCACTATCAGGGTTTCGCACAAGCACGGTTGCTCAAATCCAATTTGTAGGAGCACCGATGCCGTGTGCAGCGCCGCAAGGGTTTTCAAAAAACCTATCGACGATATCGACCTCTAC
The DNA here is from genome assembly GCA_015234525.1 of Flavobacterium sp. Taxonomy (GTDB): domain Bacteria; phylum Bacteroidota; class Bacteroidia; order Flavobacteriales; family Flavobacteriaceae; genus Flavobacterium. The sequence continues at coordinate 3,370 of JADGMX010000027.1, forward strand.
GTTTTCGTGGATTCAGAGCTCTAACGATGCAACTAATTTTGACTACGAATTACGAACCGAAGGTGCTCCTGAAAGTGGCAGTTTAGGTCTTGTTAGTAGCGGAACAGTTACCTCTCCATCGGCAACGGTTTCCGGCTTAGTGCTAGGACAAACCTATATGCTTTATGTACGGTCGCGCTGTGGAGAAACAGTTAGTACCTGGAACAGCGCCTCGTTCTTGAACGACTATTGTGTACCGGCTCCGACTAGCGTAGACGGCATTGGGATTGTGAATGTGGCTTACGGAACCGTAAATAATGCTACGGAAGATGAGCCAACCAACTATGGTGATTATTCGTCGTTGTCTTCGACATTTGTTCAAGGTCAGGCTGTTGAGGTTGCCATCACTTATGAAACAGATTATACGTATAGCACTGCTATTTATATTGACTGGAACGGCGATTATGATTTTGATGATGCCGGAGAAGTTGTGTACACGGGAGAATCACTTGACGATTCGCCTACGACTTTATTAGCTCAATTCAACATTCCGCTTACAGTAGCTCCTGGAAGTTACAGGATGCGAATTGGTGGGGTGGACATAGGTTCGCCTTCGCCATGTTATGTTGGCGACTACGGATCTTTTGAAGATTATACGATTAATGTTATCGCGCCACCGCCATTCCCACCTTTATGTGCGGAATCTACTTCACCGGCGAATGGGGCAAATAATGTTTTCCGTGATGTAGATCTTACATGGACAGCAGCTCCGGAGTATCCGAACAATTATGATGTGTATTTTGGAACAGATGCAAATCCACCGTTGGTTGCAACAGTATCTCAAAATACATATTCGTTTGATACCGAAGTTATGGAAGCTGATACACAATACTACTATCGGATTGTGCCTAAAAATTCTTTCGGATCAGCACTAGATTGCCCGGTATATTCGTTTACAACTGCGGCGGTGGTGACTCCAAATTACTGCGTGCCAACATATACTTATGGTAAAACGTCGGGGGATTTGATTTCAAATATAAGTATTATAGGAACAACGCTTTCCAACAATAGCGGAGCAGCTCCTGTAAATCCATCGTATACGTATTACACTGGTCAGCCTAATTACACAGCGACATTGCAAGCTGGTTCGTCGTATACAATATCTGTAACTGTTGGTACTTATGCAAATCAAAATATCGCAGCCTGGATTGATTATAACGATGATGGACAGTTTGATAATTCTGAACGAATAGGTATTACTACAACATCAATCGCAGCAAACGGTACGGCAACATTCCCGATCGTACTTTCTTGTAGCCCGGCACTTGGTATGCACCGAATGAGAATTCGCGACGTATATGCAACAGCGGCTGGTAGTATTACTCCTTGTGGGTTATTTTCATTCGGTGAGACAGAGGACTACGATGTAAATATCGTTGCGGCTGACCCTTGTCCGATGCCAAAGTTAGTAGCTGCGTCAACAGTTAGTGATGTTTCAGCTACAATTACCTGGACGGTTGGATGTGTAGAAACTGCTTGGGAAGTTGCTGTAGTACCGTCGGGATCACCGGCGCCAACCTCTGGAACAACAGTAACCGCACCAACTTATAACGCAACCGGATTAACCGCAGAAACGGCTTATCAGGTTTATGTGCGTGCTGTTTGCGAAGAAGATGTTCTCTATAGTTCTTGGACAACTGCCGTATCATTTACTACTACGGTTGCTCCTCCTGCTTGTACAACGCTTATAGCACCAGCTGACAATGCTGTTGCTGAACCAATTGTAGAAGGAGGAATTTTAATGACATGGACTGAAGTTGCCGGAGCGGAATCATACGATTTATATATAGGTGACGCTTCAGGGGAACTTGAATATATCTTAAATACCGAAGACACCGAAATCGAAATCACCGGTTTTGAATTTGATACTGAGTATTTTTGGGCGGTCTTGCCACGAAACGGCGGTGGAAACCCAAGTGTTGAGTGTGCGGAATTCAGTTTTACGACTGGTTCTCTTCCGGAAAATAATGTTTGTTCAGGAGCTTTATCGCTTGACGGACTAACATCGCCGATTTCGGGATCAACTGTGGGTTATACTGATAATTATGATCCGAGCTGTAATTCATCGTCGGCGACTGCTTTAGGTCCGGATCTTTATTACTCGATTACCGTACCGCCTGGATACACATTGACGATGGGACTTACAGGATCAAACTATGATTCAGTTCACGCCATGTTTTATGGAAACTGTACAACTTCGACACAGATTGTTTGTACAGATAGTGAAGTTATTAACCATACGTGGGTGAATACGACAGGAACTTCTCAAACGGTTTATTGGGTACAGGATAGTTGGAATGTTACGCCAGGTTTCTTCATTTTAGGATGGAACTTAGTTGCACCTCCAATTGCAATTACAAGCGTGAGTCCATCACAGGTTTGTACCGCCACTATCGAGGATACCGATGTAACTTTGATCGGTCAATACTTCAATGGAGCCACAACTGTTAATTTGAATGGTGTATCAACTCCGTTTACAGTGGTAAGCGATACCGAGATCATTGTTCACTTAACTTCAGCATCTACTTCTGGTGTTTTTGAAGTAATCAGTGACGCATCTTCAGGACAAAGTACACTTGCCTTAACGGTTAATGAAAATCCTGAAGTAGCTCCGATTACCAACGGAGACGCTGTTCTTTGCGCAGGTGGCGACACCTACAACTTGGAGAACCCGACTGCCGGTGGAACCTGGTCGTCTTCAAATGAATCGGTGGCCATTGTCGATGCAGACGGAATCGTTACGCCAATTTCTGCAGGAACAGCAACGATTTATTACTCAGCTGTTGATTTTGGATGTACAACGTCGGTCAGCACTACTGTAACCGTTAATGCTCCCGTCACTGTATCTGCCGAGCCAATTGCAGCCATTGTTGTTTCAGGTGACAATGCAAGTTTTAGCATCACGGCTTCCGGAGATATCACAGCTTACCAATGGTATGTTTCAGACGATTTCGGATCGACATTTACGCCACTTGCAAATAATGGTGTTTATAGCGGTGTAACCACAAATACCTTGACCATTACTTCGGCTCAGGAGGATTTGAATGAAAATTTTTACCAAGTTGTTATAACGGGTCAATCGCCATGTGGACAGTTCGTGTCTGAACCGGTGATGTTATCCGTAGGCGATATAGGTGTTCTTGAGCATCCATCTAATGCAACTATTTGTAGCGATGGTGATGGTACGGCACAATTTACCGCGTCGTTAACAGGTGAAGTTGAATCTTATCAGTGGTACGTTAATTCAGGACTTGGCTTTGAGGCGATTTCTGACGGAACTATTGATGGAATTACCTATTCAGGTGCCAATACATCTACATTGAGTCTAAGCGGAATAACGCTGGCAAACTCAAACTTCAGTTATTTGTTGGAAGGTGTGGGCGTTTCTAATTCTGCAATGACCAATCCTGCGATTTTATTTGTTAGCGAACCAATTGTAATTACATCTCAGCCTACTGACCAAGCTTCATGCTACAGTGGAGGAAGTAGTTCTTTTGCAGTTACAGCTTCAGGTCTTATCGACGGATATCAGTGGCAGCACTCATCAGACGGTGTCACTTTTGCAAATGTTGCTAACGGAATGCCGGTTGGTGCAACATATTCAAATGCAACAACATCAACGCTAACGGTATCAACAACTGCTGCAAGTACGGCCACGGGAGCAAACTACTACCGTGCAATCATTAACAGCAATGTTTGTCCTGCAGTTACATCTAATGTGGCAACCCTTACCTTTAATACGCCACAAATCACGACGCAACCTGCTGCATCAGCAGTATCAAATGGCGCGTCAACAATGTTTACCGTTGCAACATCGGCACCTTCTGCAACATATCAATGGCAATATTCGACCAATGGTACTTCAGGGTGGACAAACGTAGTGAGCGCGGTTCCAACCGGACTAAACTACGCAGGTCAAACTAGTGCAACATTGACTGTTACTGCCGGGTCAGGCGCAACTGCCAGCACAGCTCGCTATTACAGAGCAATTGTTACAGTTGACGGATGTTCAGTAACCTCTAACGCAGCGCAATTGAGAGTTGTTTCTTACTGTCTTCCTGCGCCAAGTTCAGTAGACAATAATGGTATCACCAATGTAACCATTGGTACCATTAACAATACTACGGGTAGAGAAGTAGGTAACTATGGCAATTATGCGAACTTGAGCACTAATATTGCTCAGCTTGCAACAACGCCATTCAGCATTACTTATTCAACAGGCTATTCATACGGAACCAAAATCTGGATCGATATGAACCAGAATGGATCTTTCGAGACTAGCGAACAGGTTTATTACGGATTGTCGGATGGAACTAATCCGACGACTCTTTCAGGATCTTTCGTTGTTCCTTTAACTGCTTTAACAGGTCCAACCCGAATGAGAATCGGTGGAACGGATACCGACTCAGGTCCGGGTACTGCATGTTATAGCGGAACTTATGGATCATTTGAGGATTATACGGTTAACATTCTGCCTGCGCCTGAGTGCTCCGGAAATCCTGTTGCGGGAACTATCTCTGCTAGCAGAACCAGAGTTTGCGTTAGCGGATCTGCTGAATTGACGGCTACAGGTTATACCAATGACGCTATCGGAGTTACGATCCAATGGCATAATGTGGCAACAGGACCAATTGCTTCGGCAACCGGTTCAACATTTACCACACCGGTAATATCTTCAGAACAATCATACTTCTTGCGAGTTACATGTGCAAACGGCGGTTATTCTGATTCCAACATCGTGACAATCGCAATTGATGCTCCGCAAGTAACTTCTGCGACTCCGGGCACTCGTTGTGGTGTGGGAACAGTCGAGCTTTCTGCTACGGCTTCAGAAGGAGCAGCCCTTACTTGGTATGCTGCTCAAACAGGTGGTCTTCCACTTGCAACGGGCGCAAGCTTCACCACTCCGTCGATTTCGGAAACGACTACGTATTATGTAGCGGCACAACAAGGCGCTGTTACTGCAAATTATGGTCGTATTTCACCGGTATCGGGATCGGGTACTAATTTGAGTACCTATACACAGGTGTTTACGCTAACTGAAGAAGTGACGCTTAACTCTGTTGATGTTATCTCGACCACAGGAACGGCTATTACGATCTCGTTGTTAAACGCGGGTGGTACAACCCAACTTCAAACAACAGGATCTCGAACGGTTCCAACGAATACCAGATCAACGGTAGCATTAGGTTGGACATTAGCACCGGGAACTTACCGATTGGGAATGACGGGCATGACGGGTGATTTCATCAGAGAGAACTCGAATGTTACCTATCCGTTCGCTTTGGGAACTTTTGGACAGGTGACAGGATTTACATCTTCTATTACCGGTAGTCTTACAACTTCGGCAAGCTACTACTTCGCTTACGGCTGGAATATTTCAACTGGTTGTCAGAGTGGACGTACGGCTGTAGTTGCTACGGTAACTGATGCGCCGGCACTTGCTCTTAGCGCGGATTCAGTTGCAATTTGCGCTGGCGCTTCAACCGAAACGATCACGTTGACAGGTGCTGAAAATTTCGACACCTTCTCATGGTCGCCAACAACAGGCGTTTCAGGTGATGCAGCTACAGGTTTTGTGTTCAACCCAACTGCAACAACTACGTACACACTAACAGCTACAAATGCTGACGGTTGTGCTAACGTGGCAGACATTGAAGTTACGGTGAATCCAAATCCGGGAACTCCGGTTATCACAGCTTCAAGCAACTCGGTTTGTATAGGCGAGGTGCAAATGCTGACAGCTACCGCTCCGGCATCTGCTGTTGCAATTCTTGGTACAGGCACAACCTCACCTGGAACAACGTCTTATCCAAATCCGCTTAGTGCGTATTATGGTGGCGCAAAACACCAGATTATTTACCGCGCTGCTGAACTTACGGCACAGGGATTATTACCGGGAAGTCAGATTTCGACAATCAGTTTCGATTTGACAAACTTTGCTTCAAATGCGGCAACGAATTTTACCATCAGAATGGGGAATACGTCGCTTACCGCACTTACAGGTTTCATCACAGGAACGACCACGGTTTATGGTCCGCAAACCTTTACGCCATCGGCAACAGGTATTGTAACCTTTACATTATCGACTCCATTTACATGGAACGGTACGTCGAACATTGTTGTTGAAACGGTTCACAATGCCGGAAACGGCGGAAACGGTTCAGGAACACGATCTGCAACCACCACAACGCCAACAAACACTGTTTACTACGGTGCCAGAGACAATGTTGCCAATGGAATTGCAGGTTTTGATGCTTTGACCTCGTACTCAAGTTCAGGCGCAAGTGCACTTCGTCCTAACATGAGATTTGGTTATTCGCTTCCTCCAACCTGGACAGGCGCAAATCTTTATACTGATGCAGCGGCAACGATTCCGTACACCGGAACTCCGCGTGCAACGGTTTATGCCAAGCCAACCGAAAGCACTACGTATGTGGCAACCATAACAACATCGGCGGGATGCTCAGCTTCAAGTGCGGCATTCAACCTGACTGTTAACCAAAAGTATCCGTTCTATGTTGATGCTGATGGCGATGGTTATGGTGATGCTGAAGGCGAACTTGTAAGTGTTTGTGCTGTTGATGCCGATACGGCTCCTGCAGGACATTCGGTAAACAACCTGGATTGTAACGATCAAATCGCTGCGATCAACCCGGGTGCTGCTGAAATCCTTTACAACGGTGTGGACGACAACTGTGACGGAAACCTAGACGAGGGTAACCAGCTTACCACTCAAATCCAGGCTTCACAGTGTGGAACAACCGTGGCAAGCATCGGTACGCTGATCGTTGCCCAGCCTGTTGCTCAGGCAACCCGCTACCGTTTCTATGCCACCAATACGGCTACCAATGTGACCGTAACTTATGAGCGTGCACAGCCTTACTTCTCGATCTCTAACCTTCCGGCTTACGACTATGCTTCGACCTATTCAGTATCGGTTGAGGTTCAGCGTAACAATGTATGGCTAGGGTACCAAGGTCCGGCTTGTTTGGTGTCTTCACCGGCAATCTTGAACGAAGGTGGTCCTGCATCCATCACTCAGTGTGGAACTCAAATCGCGTCGGTAAACACATTGATCGCTTCTCCAAGCATCCAGGGTGTTACCGGGTATAGATTCCGCGTGACCAATGTTGGCGATCCGCTTGCACCAAATCAGGTTCAGGTTATCGATCGTTCGGTAAACTGGTTTAAACTGAGCATGCTTGACACCTTTACTTATGGCGGTCTTTACCTTGTAGAGGTTGCTGTAAAAGGAACAAGCGGAAATTACACCGACTATGGTTCGCCTTGTGAAATCATGGCTCCACCGGTTCCGTCGCTTGTAGATTGTAACGCTATTGTGCCACTTGGAACCTCACTTGTTGCGGCTCCAAGCTTGCAGTACGCTACATCTTACCGATTCGAGATTACAAATCTTGCAACTAATGCCGTGTCGACAATCACGACGCCGACCAATTACTTCAAGTTCAACCAGGTTCCAAATTACGAACGAGGTGCGCAATATGGAGTACGCGTAGCGGTAATGACCAAAGGTGTTTTCTCTGACTACGGCGAGCCGTGCGAGATTACAGCTCCAGGTCAGGCGGGTGCAAGAACAGACGAGCAAATGGCACCGAAATCTGATTTCGCGGCAGTTGCTTATCCGAATCCGTTTGCAGACAACTTCTCGATTGATGTAACCACATCACTTACTGAGACCATCAAAGTGACCATGTACGACATGACCGGACGACTTTTGGAAACAAAAGAAGTATCGCCGTCTGAAGTACGCTCACTTGAACTTGGTGCGAGATACCCATCCGGAGTTTACAACGTAATTGTAACTCAGGGTGAACACGTGAAAACGCTTCGAGTGATCAAGCGATAACTCGCAGTTTAATACTTAAAACCCCTTCGGAAACGGAGGGGTTTTTTGTTACATGAAAGTCACGAAAAAACATCTTCAATTAACAATGCCTATCCAACATCAACGCGGCGGCTCGCGCCAGGGATAGAGGCCCGGTGCCGTGCACAGCCGAAAGCCCGACCCGCGCCGGCAGCTATCGGGATTCAAAAACAACTAATAACGCTGTGGAAGTAATTGCTGCGGGTGGCGCCCAAAAATCGGTTATAACAGCCCTTCGTTAATGGCTTTGGCAGCGAGTTCGGCAGTGGTTTTAGTCCCCGTTTTTGCCAGAACATTCTTGCGATGCGTGTTAACCGTGTGAACCGAAATGCAGAGTTCGCGCGCAATTTCAAGCGTATGCGCACCGCACAAAAGCAACCTTAGGATTTCCTTTTCGCGTTTGGTAAAAATCTGTTTCGAAGGTTTATACGTTTGCTCAGCCTGGTAATCGATGTACGACGGTTCGCCATCAAGCCCGATAAACGACAAACTAGTCTTGCAACTCTGTTTGAGCGAGGTAATATCGGTATGCACGCCAAAAGTTGTCAGCACATTTTCAGCCGCATTAAACCGCACGGTGGTGACTTGCTGAAGCAAACGCACATATTCGCCGCTGCTGTTCATCACGCGGTAATCATAGGTAAACTTGTATTTCGGAAGTTTCTCAGCCGGCAACGCGCTAAAGAAATCGACCACCGCTTTCTCATAATTCAGCATCACCGATTGATCGTCGGGATGAAGCTTGCTAAAAAAAGTTTCGGCATCGATATCCGGGGAATAGCCTAGGACGTCGGTGATTTGCGGACTAATAAATTCAAATTTGGAATTCATCACATCGAACAAATAGTAGTAAAATTTGCCCACGTGAAAGAACTCAAGAAGTTTGCGCTGCATTTCTACCTGCAAATCCTGATCGGCAATCGATCCACAAATCGCAATACTGCCGTAAACCTTTTTAACCTCTTCATAAACACTCACTGCCATAGTCTTATTTTACGTGCAAAATGCCTGAAACAGCAATTCATAGCACACAATCTACGTCTTTTTTTCGGGCGCGGGTTACTTTCACGACCGATTATTTTGGCGCCACCCTCCGGGTCGGGTCTTCCGCAGTGCACGGCACTTTGCTTCAACCCCTGGCGCAAAGTCGCTCTTAGCTGAAAATTGGTGTTTTAATTGTGTCATTTTGGCCAAAACGCAAACTTTTCCCGAGCTGCCACGAACCATTTGTCGAGCTATTTTGCACTATATCGAATGTCACAAAATTTTAACTTTTTGTGCGGTTTTCCCATTCAAATCTGATTTTATCGACTAAAGACATAATTCTCCGATAAAGTGAGCGATTTATTCGTTTTTTAGCGAATTTGATAAAAATAATTGCCGTTTTTAGTGAAATACGTAAGATGTTGTTGACAAAAACTTAACAGTGGAGTCGATTAACGACGGATTTATGTAGTAATTTTGTAGCTGTTTTAAAGTTAATCTTAAAAAAAAAATTATGAGTAAAAATTTACACTTTCGACATGTAATGAGAGTGGTTGTGTTCGCCCTGATGCTTTTCGGCTATCAGGCAAATGCACAGCTCTTATTATCGGACGATTTTAACTACCCAATCGGGTCGTTACTAACAGCAAATGGCTGGACTGCGCTTGCTAGTGGTGCCACCACCCAGCCAATAAATACAACGACTGGGTTAACATTCCCGGGGTATGTTGGTTCAGGAATTGGCGGTGCAGCCCATCTGGACGCCAATGGGCAAGATGTGAACAGATCTTTTGCGTCACAAGAAAGCGGTACAGTTTACGCTTCCTTTATTTTGCAAACATCGCCAACAAACAGCCAAGGTTACTTCTTCCATTTTGGAACTGTTGCAAGTGCAACAACTTATTTGTCGCGCGTATGGGTTAATGGTACAGGTACAGGGCTCGGAATCGGGCAAAATGCTCCTTCGAGTTATGTTGATATTCAGCCTAATATGCCTTATTTAGTAGTTGTAAAGTATGAAGTGTCAACTAAAGTTTCGAGTTTATTTGTACTAAACGCGATGACCGTAAATGAACCGCTAGTAGCAGGGCAGACATTTGCGGAAACACAAACTATTCCGTTTGTTGGTACTGTCGGATTACGTCAATATAATGATGCACAACGTCAAATTGTTGACGGAATCAGAGTGGGTAAAACATGGGCTGATGTAGTGGCATTTTCATCGCCAACAATCACAACATCAACGTCATCTATTGCTGTTCCGGGAGCAACTTTTGGAACACCATCACTATCTTCTGCTTTCATCGTAACAGGTATGGCAATCGAACAGGGCGGAATTACAATAGAAGCTCCGGCCGGTTTTGAAGTTTCGACTTCGCCGGTTTCAGGTTTTGCGCCTCAAATCAATATTGCAGGATCGAACCAAACTCAGGTTTTCGTTCGCTTGGCTGCAACTACTAATGCAGGTACGCATTCAGGAAATATCACACTTAGCGCAGCAGGTGCAAATACTGTAACGGTAGCCATTGCGCCAAGCACTGTTTTGGCAAAAGCCGTATTGATCAGCGGACTTACAGCTGAAGACAAAGTTTATGACGCAACACGCACAGCTACCATTACCGGAACGCCGGTTTCTTCAGAAGCAGGTTGGGATGTAACCGGTATTGCTGAAGGTACTTTTGATACTAAAAACGTTGGTTCAAACAAATCGGTGACGGTTTCAGGATTGAACTTTTCAACGTCTGCAGAAAGCGGATTGATCGCTTCGAACTACAACTTTGTTTATCCAACATTAACAGCCAGCATTTCTCAGGCGCCACTTACGGTAACAGGAATTGTAGCGGCTGATAAAAATTATGACGCTACAACTGATGCCGTACTTACCGGAACAGCAGTTTTAAATGTTTTTGGTGACGATCAGGTTTTATTATCGGGTATTCCCGTAGCAACGTTTGCTTCAAGTGAAATTGGCGATGCCATTCCGGTAACGGTTACAGGTTACTCAATTTCAGGCCCGGATGCAGCAAACTACAGCTTTTCACAACCAACAGGTCTTGTGGCAAACATCCTTGATACAGGAAAAGACAACCAAACCATTGTTTTTGAAGCTCCGGCTGCTGTAACTTATGGCGATGCAAACTTTACCTTGACAGCTAACTCAACGTCAAATCTTGAGGTTTCATTTACCAGCGACAACGAGGATGTAGCTACGGTTTCAGGAAACGTAGTAACGATTACCGGTGCCGGTACTGCTGTAATCACGGCTTACCAATCAGGTAACGACGATTTCAACCCGGCTTCAATGGTTTACCAAACTTTGGTCGTAAACACCAAAGAGCTTACGGTTGCAGATGCTTTGATTGCAGATAAAGTTTACGACGGAACTACCGTTGCAACAATTTCTTCAGTTACCCTTGCAGGAGTCGTTGGTGCAGATGATGTAAACGCATCAGGTGTTGCTGAATTTGCAACTAAAAATGTAGGTGTAAACATTCCGGTTACAACCAATCTGGTATTAAGTGGTGCTGATGCGTCAAACTATACATTGGTTCAGTCTTCTGACTTTTCTGCAAACATCTTAAGTCGCGCAGTAAGTGTTGAAGGATTAACCGGAATTGATAAAGTTTACGACAATACAACTGACGCTGCCGTAGCCGGAGCTCCAATCTTGATTGGTGTTGTTATTGGCGACGTTCTATCGATTGCAGGTTATAACAACGTTGCATTCGACAACTCGAATGTAGGTACTGATAAAACCATCACTATTGGTGAGGTTATGCTATCAGGGGTTGATGCTGGCAACTACACAGTAAGTGTTGCACAAACAATTACTGCTGATATCACGGCTCGCGAACTTACCATTACCGGTATTTCGGCTGATGATAAAATCTTTGACAACACAACTTCAGCCACAATTTCAGGAACTCCGGAATTAGTTGGCGTTCTTGATGGCGATCTTGGAAATGTAACTGTTGAAGGTACGCCAACGGGAACGTTCGCATCTTCAGCTGTTGGAACCGACATTGCAGTAACGGTTACAGGTTACACTCTTGGTGGTTCTGAAGCCGGAAATTACGAGCTTACACTGCCAACGCTTTCAGCTGACATCACCGGATTAAACGCGCCGGTTGCAACTGCAGCGTCAAGCATTACTTCTGATGGTTTTGTAGCAAACTGGAATGCAGTTCCGGGAGCTACAAGCTACGAACTTGATCTAAGCACTTCTGCGACATTCTCAACTGAAGGTCCGGGTGTAACAATTGTTGAAACGTTTACTGGGCTACCCGGAGCGTCTGGCTCATATCTTACTCGTGTCTGGTTAGGAAACGGAGGGATAACTTGGAATGCATATAACGTTAGAACTGATGTTGCACTAAATAATGGAAATGATGGCGCAACTCAAAGCGGTAGCACTACGGGTGCTATTGCACTTCATAATAGCGGATCCGCGTATATCGAGTCTGGTGTAATTACGGGAGGTATTACTGCAATGAGTTTCGAAGTTCAACAAGCATTTGGTGGAAGCGGAGGTCAGATTTCTGCAAGTATTTTGTCAGGACCTAACTTTGCAACCGTAACAAATCTTGGCAATATGCCTGTTACAAATACGAAAACTACTTATTCTCGTACAGTATCTGTTACCGGAGATTACAAAATCAGAATTAATCATAATGGAAATGTTCGCCCAACTATCGACAACCTCTCGTTTACGTCAATGCCGGTTGATACACCTTCATTTGTTGCAGGTTACGACGGTCTAAACGTAGGAAACGTGACGTCTCACGAAATTGGCGGTCTTGAAGAAGGAACAACTTACCACTACCGGGTTCGTGCGGTTAACGCAAACAACGAATCGGCTAATTCAAATACAATCGAGGTGACTACGACGCTTGATGAGCCTACGTTCACACGTATTTCTGCTAATGATGAAACAGTTTGTGCAAATACAAACATCGTAGTTGAAGTGGTTGGATTATTGCCTTTCACAACATCGACAATCACTTATAATATTGGTGGTGGCGATTCAGTGGCGGTTGAAAACGTACAATCGAATAGCACAGGATTCGCAATCTTCTCTGTAAATGTAACAGCTGAAGACAACAACCAGGTTCTTACTGTAACTTCTATCGAGCGTACAGACGCAGGTAACGCGGTTCTTGTTGTAACTGAAAACAACACAATTACACTTTCTGTAGGTGTTGAACAAACATACTATGCTGACGCTGATGGCGACGGTTACGGTAATGCTGCGGTTTCAATCACATCTTGCGTACCGGTTGAAGGTTATGTATTGGATGGAACTGATTGCGACGATCT
>JADGMX010000028.1 GCA_015234525.1 Flavobacterium sp.
TGCCGACAGTACGCGGTTCGCTTTCATCGGCAACTATTCCTGCTCGCAACCGTTAAGTGCAAGCCTTTTTTCCGGGTCAATCAAATTCAGAATTTAAAATGGCAACAAAATCTACGACCATTTGATTTGCAATAAGCAACATTTAGTTTTTACCAACAAAGATACGTTCTTCGGATGTATAGACAAGAAAGCATACTGAACGCTTATAAACTGTAACTTAGGTTGCTAATTATGAATTGGTTTATCAACTACCCAAACTCTTTGTACTGGGTATAGATATCCAGATTGTGAACGATCTCTTACGAAAACATAAATATCAAAAAGTTCATCGTAGTAAAACTCCGGCTTGCGCTCATTTGCCACATTTTTATCAGGGTTAATTTCCAGATTCATTTCTTTTATTGTTGTCACGTCATTTTTAATTTCTTCATATTCAACATATCGCTTTTTTTTCTTGGTAGAATAGTATTTAAAAATCTGGTTACCAAAAACAAAACAACCATTTTTAAATGAAACATCCGACGTGGTATTATTAAATATGAGTACTTTACGCTCTTTTTTTTCTTGGAATGGAAGAAACATAAATAATCCAAATACCAATATGTAAATATTTTTCATATTAATCACAATGTGGATTGGTAGTTTCAAACGTAGTAATCGTATTAATTATTGCTGCTTGTTGCGATGCATCTAAATTATTCCAAGCCGTAGTGTTCATAAGTCCTTGCCAAGCCAAAGCTTCATATACCTCATCGGACTGCGAATTGTTATCAAATTCTTTTAGCATATTAATTATAACATCTCTATAATGCTGCGCCATCATCTGATGTTGCGCAGACGTAATTTCTTCACCGGGCTGTATATTCCATTCATATCTCATATAATAGTCGTATAGCCCCGGGTAATTATCTTTTAGTTCTACTAACTGAGCCGCAGTCAAGGTTATACTTGAGGTACCTGCAACAGATAGCAATTTACGAAAAACTTCGGCATGAATTAATTCGTGGACAAATGTTCGGGCAACAGATAATTCAGGACGATCTAAATTGTTTCCATTAAATGTAATGGTGATAAGATAATCAACTGGTGGACTTGTCTCGGCATTTATAGAATCAGGTAATGACATACTACTTTCCAATTTAAGGTGAGCAACAGAGAAATCACCATCAAATGCTTTAATGTAATTTTGAAATGTTATTGCTTCTCCCAATTTATTGTAAACACCTTCTAAACAGGGATTATCTATAAAGGATTGCTCCCTTATTATTTTATATTCTAAATCAACCTCACCTCCGTCCTCTAAGGAATCAAACATTTGATTAACTAGTTCCTTTTCACCTAAATTTTGGACAAAAAATTCTATTAACTGAATATATGCTTCAGAATTGTTAGAAGCCCACTGCTGTTCGTAGATGTCTAATTCGCTCCAAAATTCATTTGCTGCTTCCGCTTTGTAGAGTGCCTTCGCATCTTCCCCGAAATAAGTACCGAAAATGTATCCTGCTGGATTGTTGATGCCGCCGCCGCCACCATGTGACCCATCTGAACCGTTATCGTATTGATCAAACTGCTCCGTTACCACATCACCGCAAACCATATACGCATGATAAGATACGCAAACTTCACATCGATCACAAGTACCATTTTTGCAAGGTCCCTTGAGGTTGCAATGTTTAGTTTCCACAAAAACAGCCTCGCAATCATTATATGGCAACCTTGAGCTATATATTCGGCGGATACTTCCTTCAAAATTGTCGGTATCTTGGTTTTTTAGTGCTTCAAAATTATCGTCAGTTGGTATTAATTCAAGTATTGAGGTTTCCCAATTTCCATTTTCGTAAAAAACAATCAGATTATATAAATTCTTAGTCGTAATTATTTTTGGAGTAACAAGAAATGTGTAAGTTGTTTTCTCATCTACAACTGTTTGCTTCACAAAATCTGTATCGATAATAAAATCAATCAGTTCATAGCTCCCGTCGGCATTTCTTGATAATGCCATTTCTCGTTGTGGAATACTGATTCTTGTTTTGAAATCAGAAAGGCCAGTCGCACTTTTAAATTGTTCAAAAGAAATAATATTACTATTATTCACACTACTAGAACTACTAAAATTCTCATGTTCACAACTAATCAACGAAAGAAAAATAATGGGCAGGAAAATTAATTTGATGATGCGCATTTTTAGAGGTTTTTAATTACTGGTAAAGCTAACCCAATCGTAACCAAACATATACAGAAAACACTCGTAAATTGTTAAATTACTCGTGAATGGAGAATTAGTAAAGCGAGTGTTTTTTTGTATTGGTACTACTGCGCGCTCTCTCTCAACCACACATGTAAAGGCCAGCACTTAACACTGGCTAAGCCTCATTGCTTCAATTAGTTAGCTGGAAGTTTTGTTCTTCCATTAATATTTTTAACTTGCAGACAATTCTCAGGTCACCAAGCCGCAACGCAGGCCTAGCCAGAGACCGTTAGCAAACATTTTCGGTGAAACCGGTAAAAATTGAACTTTCAAATTAAGATTGAGTATCTTTGTGGATTAAGCTAAAAACATGTTTAGAATTTATCCAGGCGAAGTATTTAAAGAAATTCCGTTGAATTATCCATTACAAAAACGGTATTCTATCTCCAATAGAGGAAGACTAGTAAGCTACGACGATGACATTAAATCGGGAACCGAATTGAAAGGATCATCAAATAAAAATTATAAAGTGTTCCGGTTTTATGTAACTCAAGACGGAGAAAGAAAAAGTGTTAGTTTATTTTTTCATAAACTCATTGCAGAACTATTTCTGAGCAAATATCAGGATGACCAACAGTACATAATACATATCGATCATGATCGAACTAATAATGATGTGCGAAACTTAAAATGGGTAAATTATCAAGAGAAAATAAATCATTACAGAAAAAGTCCTAAAGTAATTAAAGCCAAACAAAAATGGTCGGAATCGAACCTAAAGCTTGATGGACATAAATTATCAGCCACAAAAGTTATTCATCTTAAAAAGCTAATAAATGATCCAAATAGAAAAACGAGATTGAAATTATTGGCTAAGAAATTTGGCATTAGCGAAATGCAACTTTACAGGATAAAGCGTGGAGAAAATTGGAGAAATGTAGAATTCTAAAGAAACCGTTTGCTAACAGCAAGCAAGAATAATTGCCGAATTTTCAGGTAATTGAAACTTTATTTTCACGATGAATGTTTTATCTTGCCGACAGTACGCGGTTCGCTTTCATC
>JADGMX010000029.1 GCA_015234525.1 Flavobacterium sp.
CTAAAATTAAAAGCAAAATTTTCATTTGATGGATTTTCAGTTATTGCTGCCAACGGTTGCGGGCTTGTTTAGCAGCGGATGAATGCGAACTGCGTACAGTCGGCAAGATAAATATTAATCGTGAACGAAATGCTTCCGGTAACACAAAATTCCGCTGTTATACAAGCCTGCTGTTAGCAAAAGTGCACTAACTAATCTGTTTTATTAGAAGGCGGTCAAGAATAACAGAGAACAGAAAAAGTATTGGCAATGCGAGCCATGCCGTAAAGACGTATTCTAATCCAATTTGTCCATCAATTCCGTAGCACAATATCTCAGCACTTGACAACAATAAACCAACACTTATTTGAATTGATAAATAGCCTAATGTGTTTAGCCAAATCAGCCTATTCTTGATTTTTCTTATTTCGCTAGATTTTTTGATGTACAGAAGCCGGAAAAATAATATCGGCCATATTATCAATCCAATCCATGAAATTGTCCAGATCAAGTGCCATGAATCTTCGCACGATATTCTAATGGTAGATATTAATAGTTGAAAGCCTGATATTAATAACATTGAAATAGCTGGAGCGAATAAGCCGATTATGCAAAAGATAAATGTTGCAAATATGTAATTGTAATACGGATGATCATTATTTTTCACTAACGTTTTCTTTATTTTCTAGAATGCTGATGATAAAACAAACACAGCTTCACAGCAGCTTTTTATGCATTTTTGCTAACGGTTGCGAGCAGGAATAGTTGCCGATGAAAGCGAACCGCGTACTGTCGGCAAGATAAAACATTGTTCGTGAAAACAAGGCTCCAACTACCTGAAAACTCGGCAATTATTTTTGCTTGCTGTTATAGGAAGCCCATCTAGTTAGTTAAAATGCTAACTATAGTCGGTTGTGCGGCGAAACATTTAAATTTATGTTTGCATACTTTAATTAGCAATGAAGAGCAATTCTATAATATTAATAAAATTTGGCGAACGCGTTAGGGAGCTGAGAATCAAGCAAGGAATTTCACAAGAACAACTTGCGCATGCTGCTGCTGTACATCGAACCTATATCGGAATGATTGAAAGAGCAGAGAAAAATATTACACTCATTAACATAGAAAAAATTGCCCGTGCTTTAAAGGTTAATGTGATCGATTTATTAAAATAAATTATGCAACCAGATACAAGTCTAATTACTATAAATGACAATGAGAGTCACATAGTCCAATTTTTAAAGGACTTAATTATTAAACCGCGCGTGGATATTCATCGATGGTCTGTCATCACTAGACAGACACCCACGTTGAAGATTGGGTATATCGGCCAGCACCTTACGTCATTAATTTTAGGAATGCAAGGAGTTAGAACTGGTGCGAGAGGTCATGATATTGTTGATGGTACAGAAGTTAAGTCATGTACAAAGGTTGATCAGGTTGATGTTTGTAAAGATTGCAACGGACGAGTGATGAGAACGGAAATCGAATGTCCGCATTGCAGCAGCTTACGCATAGGTAGAAAAGATGATAGTAAATGGCTATTTTCGATTCGTACCGATGATGAATTGCGCTATATTACTGAAGATGTACCGAGAATATTTTTACTTATTTCAGATTATCCATATTTTAAAACTGGTAATTTTTCTTCAATTCGATTTGAAGCATTTGAAATCTTTCCACAATCACCACGCATGTCGATTTTTAATGATTTATTATCGCATTATTTTGTAAATAACTATTTGCCGAAAGCTGGATCAAATTCTAAGACTTCACCAATGAATTTTCACCCATATAGTTTTCAATTCTATATGTGTAATCCAATTAAAGTATTTTCTTGCGTGATTGATAATATAGATAATGAAAACTCTTCCATCGTTATTAATCATTATGTGGAGCCTTCAGTAAATCGCAATTCGCTCGCGTCAGAGGATTTACCAGTTCAGAAACTGGTAAAGCATGAATTGGTTAGGTTTATAGAGGATGCGCCATTTGACGAAATTATTAGACCTTTAATTATTGATGGGACAACAAACAAAGCTGATTTACTTATTAAAATTCGGAGGTTAAAGCCAGAGGACTGGAGCACCGTGATACCTCTTATAGATGAGAAGGGAAAGAAATTTATTCCTTTAAGAGATATAGTAATTAGTCCTCAAACCGCTATTTATAGGCGGGCTTAACTTGCTTGCATAGGATTTATCACCGTTTCTACCCGTTTCAGAACTTCTTCATAGTAGACTTGATCGGAATCAATTGTTATGAAATTTCTATTTAAGTGTAAAGCAGCAATTGCGGTCGATCCGCTTCCAGCGAAGGGATCAATTATTAAATTACCTTCGTTACTACTTGCGAGAATTAATCTTTTAATTAATGGCAATGGTTTCTGTGTAGGATGAACGCGGATCTCTTTGTAGAAATCAATATCCCTCCACACATCAGTTATTCCCATTTGGGGATTAAAGGTCTGGGCAACTTTATCATAATCCAAATCGAATTTTAATATTGATTGCAATTTTGTCCAAAGTTCTTTGGTAGGAAACTGTTCACAGATATTTTTTCCAGTGTAGATACTCCACATACCACCGCCATTACTCTTCACACCCAAACCTTCATTGATATCCTTTGAAGATAAACCTTGTAATTTTTGATGTTCTTTTAAAAATGGTTTGATGAATTGCTTATTGTCTTTGGTTATGAATAAGCAACTTTCAGTAACATTCGGGAAAATCCGGTAGTTCTTAGTAGCACGTCCGGAAACAGATCGCATACCTTTGTCGATTATGATTTGCTGTCTAAGTTCTAAACCAAGTTCATCAAAGTAAGGAACAAGATGTGCTAAGGTTCTGAAATATCCAAATAGATAGAAAGTCCCGCCATATCTTAGAGTGCGGGCAACTTCTTTAATCCAGGAGATTGACCATTGAATATATTCCTGTTCGGTTTTCCATTGGTAATCCCATTTCTCATTTACAACTTTCCAGTAAGGTGGGTCAGCTATGACCAAATCAACACTAAATTCTTGCAACTTAGAAAGTTCTTCAACACAATCTCCCAATATCACCTTATTCATAACGCGCTACTTATAGTATGCAAACATAAAGACAATTTTGCTAAAATACAAGCGAAATAAATCTTGTTTTGCATTAACTTATAAACATTCATATTAAGCTGAATGTTGCAGGTGAGCGGGCAAATTGGGTTTCCTATAACGCTTTGCGGCTTTGCCAAGTTGCGACAATATAACCTGCGTACAGTCGGCAA
>JADGMX010000030.1 GCA_015234525.1 Flavobacterium sp.
CGGTTGCGAGCAGGAATAGTTGCCGATGAAAGCGAACCGCGTACTGTCGGCAAGGTAAAACATTGTTCGTGAAAACAAAGCTTCAATGTCCTGAAAACTCGGCAATTATTTTTGCTTGCTGTTATAAGCCGTTTTTCTATTTGTTGTTAATTCTCAATCATATGTCCACTCTGAAAAATTTAATATTCTTGAATTTCTGTCAATTGAAATAATTAAAAAATAGTAGGTATAACACCAGCTTTCTGGTTCTATCAATCTTTCATCTTTTTTGTCAAACCAATCTTTGGACAGAATATAAAAACTATTGTCTTCAAATTTATTGTAATATTCCAAATATCTTTCAAGTAGCTTTGCGAATTCATTTCTGTCATCACCCCAATCAGGTTCGTTTAAAAAATCGATAAGAAATTTTAATGTGCTCTCTCTGTCAGTTTTTTTAAAGTCCGAAATTTTTATTTTATCAATGTCAAATGCTCTTCTCAAGTATCCTTTGTTCGGATTTTCTTTAATAGAATCACGAAGGCTATCATAAGAGAAATTTTTAGTTCGAATGAATGTTTCAATAATTTGATCATTACCAGTTTGGTCATCATAAACTAATGCAAATTCCGTCAAGTTAATTCCTTGATAATTATGATCAATTTCTATATGGTTTCTGGTCTTGAACGATGTCATAAAATGGCTTATAACGCTTTGCGGCTTTGCCAAGTTGCGACAAAATAACCTGCGTACAGTCGGCAAGATAAAATATTCTTGATTACTTAAAACATTCAATAACCAATAAAATAGCAATTTGGCGAAACCGCTGTTAGCAATTGCCGCTTTTTAAAATTTCGTCGTCGATCTCTTCAGTGAGTAAGTTCTGCATTTTCGCATTTTAGTAATGTATTTTTCGCGAATTTCATCGCAAGTAATTGTATTGAATGCATGTTTGATAATTTTATCCATGACAAAAGTTACCGCAAAGTAACTTGCGGAAATTTATTGATTTCGTTTTGCCGCAAAATTGGCATAATATCGACAAGTGATTTTGTAGTTGATCCACAGCTTTACGTGACGTTCCACAAAGGCAAGATTAATTCACAATACAATTCGATTATCTATGATATTTTATAATCTCATCATCAATTTACCGGTTTTTTGCGATTTTAGCTAACGGGTTCCGGCTAGCTCCATAAACGGCCAAAACACCTGAGTACTTTCCGGAAGATAATTATTTTTGATTTGCAAAGACATCCCGAACCGAAAAAGCAGTTTGTGTAACTAGGTGGTGTTGGCAATAGTTGTTAAGTTTGTTCATCTAAATATTCCTGCCAGATTTCTATCCATTCATTCGTATATGCCAAAGCTGTTTCATAATCTGGAAACTCAAGTTCTGTGAATTCATTATACTCTTGCTTTTCCCATTGTTCGGTAGCTGGATGTTGTATATAATCGTATCGTGTTTTAAATTCTACCGTTAAAGTATTTCGCTTTCCTATACTACTAAAATTGCTTAATCGAAAACATTTGACTTGAAGAAGATTCAATGTCAAACCTGCATGCATTACTAATCTTGGAGAGTTCATATGTTAATTGCTATTAAGTCCGAATGAGTTCGTACCAAATTTATTTTTAAAAAGACGTTCTTTTTTAATCGCTTCATCAGCGGTAATTGTTCGAGGCAAAAGCATCAAAATTGAAAACTGAAAATTCTCGGCATGATTTAAATCCAAGTCCACAAGATTTTTCAATTGTTTGTTACCACCATGCCCGTTTGTATTAATATACTCTCGCCAACGACCCCAAATTCCTTCCGCTCCATACGCTGAACCTACATATAATTTTCCTGATAATGTGTCGTGAATTAAATAAATCCCTTTTGTGGCGGCAAGCATTTTTTTCCAATCGCTATATTGATTTTGTACTATTTCTTTTAGTTCCCTATAATTAAGGATAAAATCAGTATAATCAGTAAATTGCTTATAATGCAAACCAGGATGTATTTGTATAACCTCCATTAGATTTTTGATATACTGATGCCATGAAATTGCGTTCGTCCATTTAACAATTACTCTCTCCTTCAAATCCTCGAAGCCAAATACCTCTTCCATTTCATAGACAAAACGGTCAGAAATTATTTTTTCTGTTTTAAGGATTTTGTATACACCAATAAACCTTGATAAAAGATTTTCCTCACCAACAAAAGACACGATATATTCTACTCCTTTAAAGACATCTTTCGACTGGGAATTTTGGTAAGCAAGAAATTCAGATCTGTTTGATTTATATAACTCATATAAATCTAATCTGCTGTCTTTATGCCGAATCATTTTGATTTTTGAATTCTTGTCAAGGCCGCGATTGAACAGTAGTTCTTGAATTGTAATCATTTCTTTTAAATTGTTTGTTTAAAATCTACCGGTTTTCCACAATTATTGCCAACGGTCTCTGGCTAGGAGCAGTTTGCGACAATGCGAACTGAGTACGTTCGGCAAGATAAAACTTTGTTCGTGACGATGCTCTTCCGGTTACTCAAATTTCGCAAATTGCTCTTAGCCAGTGTTATAGGCAGTTATAGTTAATTTGATTTTGGTATTTTAAAAAGTAGAATGATTGCGATTACCTGTAATATTGTTTGTGTTACATTGCTAATTCCAACTAAAGGATTATTTACAATATTTATAATTATAAATGGGATACCGATTAAACCAAAAATCATAAAAACTAATAAAAGATATTTTATCCAATTATTACCGTTGCTTACTAGATATCCCATTCCTATTATTATTCCCAGAGTAATGATCGCAACTAGAATTCCGAAACTATTTTTAAACAATTGAGGACTTAATATAAAATTAATTACACCCAAAGCTGCGGACAGATAAATTAGGTTTGCGGCTTTCTTATGGTTTAAGTGAATTAATTTTTCTTCGTCTTGTGAGGTTGTTGAAGTCGAGGACATTATTCGTTGAATCTCTAGTTCCGAAAACTCTCTTTCTCTGGACTTAAGTATTTCATAGGCTAATACTCTTGCTTCCGGCACAAATCGATTACCTTCGGTAATATACTCTTCTAATTCTTTGTCTGATTTTAATTCTAGGACACTCTTTTTTACACTCATAGTTTTGATCAATAATTGCCTATAACGTCTTCGCGCTACGCCTCGTTGCGACTTAGCGACCTGAGTATTTTCGGCAAGTTAATAATATAAATGGTAGAACAAACTTCCGG
>JADGMX010000031.1 GCA_015234525.1 Flavobacterium sp.
AAAAAAAGGAGCAACTTTCGCTGCTCCTTTTTCAATGAATTTCTGAAAACTATTTCTTGACAATCAGGAATTCAGATCGTCTGTTTTGGGCGTGTTGCTCTTCCGTGCAGTTGTCGCCACATGATACTTTCGGTTCTGTTTCACCAAATCCTTTGCCTGAAATTCTGTTCTTGGCAACGCCTTTTGACAATACGTATTGAACCGTTGCGCGTGCACGTCGGTCTGATAATCTCAAGTTGTACGCATCGCTACCACGGCTATCCGTATGCGATTTTACCATGATTACCATTTCTGGGAATTTCTTCATCGCCTCAACAAGTTTGTCAAGTTCGAAGGCGCCTTCACGCGTGATGTTGCTCTTATCGAATTCAAAGTAGATTTCGTTCAAGGTTACTTCCTGCTCAGAAACGATGGTTTCGATTGGTTGCAATGCCGCTGCGATGGCTGTCTTTCCGCCTTTTGAAGCCGCAGCTGCAAAGGTGTTGCTTTCGTAACCGTCTTTGGTAGCCTGGATCGTGTAGGCTTTGTTGCAGTCAACATCGTAAGAAACCTGTCCGTTTGCACCCGTGGTCTTGGTTTGGATCACATTCTTGCGATCATCCAGAATCGACACTTTGGCATCGGTAAGGATGGCGCCTGTAACTGCATCGGTAACCGTAGTCACGATCTCAACCCCACACACCGGAGTGGCCTTGTAGATGTTGTCGTTGCCATCGCGGTTACTTGAGAAAAATCCGATGTTCTTGCTCGCATTGAACGAGAATGCGAAATCGTCTTTAGCGGAGTTTACCGGGCTTCCCACGTTGATTGCTTCCTCGCCTTTAGTAAGATCGAACATAAATACGTCGAGTCCGCCGAAACCTTTTCTGGAATCAGACGAGAAGAACAATTTGTTGTCTTCGGTGATATACGGAAAGTTCTCAGTGCCTTCGGTGTTTACTTTCGGGCCGAGGTTTACCGGTGTTCCGTAGCTGCCGTCGCTCTGGATCGATACGCTCCAGATGTCGCTTCCGCCAAGGCTTCCCGGCATGTTTGATGCAAAGTAAAGCGTTTTGCCGTCAGCCGACAAACTTGGGTTTCCGGTCGAATAGTTCTTGTTGTTGAACGGTAGGGCTTTGATGTTTGTCCACTTTCCGTTGTCTTTCGTTGCCCGGTAAAGGTAGATTTGCCCTAGCTTAAGGTTGTTTTCTTTATCCTTTTCGAACTTGTTGTCTTTAAAACTCTCGCTTGAGAAGTAGATCGTGTTTCCATCGGCGCTAACTGCCGCCGGACCGTCGTGGAAACGGGTGTTTAGCTCAGCTATCGGCGTAGGTTCTGCAAAAGTTCCATCGGCATTGTAAACCGCTTGGTAGAGATCCAGGAACGGCTCCTCGTTCCAACCGTATTTCTTCTTGGCCAGGTTGCGCGCCGAGGTAAAATACAGGATGTTGTCGTTGGAGAGTTGCGCCCCGAAATCCGATTGGTCGCTGTTGATGGCGATTGCTTCCTGATCGTAGAGTTTGGCTTGACTTTTCAGCTTTGGAAGGTAGTTTGGATCCTGCTTGAAGACAATTGCGCGCTGGTCTTGTGGGGCCATGGCGGCAAACTTCTGCATCTGCTGATTCGACTCCTCGTAGCGGCCTTCGGCTTTGAGCATTTGGGCGTATTTGTAATACGTTTCGGCATCCTGCTCGGTCTCGACTGCTTTGGCGTACCATTTTGCAGCTTCCTTCGAGTTGAAGATGTTGTAGTAACTCTCGGCTAATTGACGGTAGACATACGGATCGGCTTTCTTGTTTTGGGCAAGCGATTCGTAGGCTTTGGCAGCCTCCACGTATTCAAACCTGTTGTAGAGTTTGTCGGCAGCCTCGGTGTCTTTGTTCTGTGCCCAAAGACCCGTGCTCGCCAATACAAAACTTAATGCTATATATGTTCTTTTCATTATCGGTGTGGCTTTTTATGTTAGAAATACCTTGGTGAACGTGATACCTTTTTGGCAAATTGAAGGTCGAAGAGCAAGATCACCTCGTGCGATGCCGGGGTTACCGTGTTTAGGTTCGATACAATATGATCGTAGGCATATCCGATCTTCAGCGAAGGCGTAATGGCAAAGTTCACCATCGCTCCGAAGGAATCATCAAGGCGGTAAGTCGCACCAAGTTCAAGCTTTTCGTTAAACAAAAAATTGGTCGACAGGTCAAGCGATACCGGAGCCTCAAAGCTCGATTTCACCATCGCGAATGGCTTGAATTTCAAATTCGGATTCAGATCAAATACGTAACCTCCGGTCAAAAAGTAGTGGAGCTCTTCAGCGCCGTACTTCGTCCCGTCGTAATCAAGGTATTTTGCCTTCAGCATGTTTGGCATCGAGAAGGCCACATAGTATTTATCAGTGTAGTAGAACACCCCGGCACCAACGTTTAAGAATGTCTCATTCGGACTGTTCTGAAATACGCCATCTTCCGGATCAGGCAATGTTGGGTAGATTCTGTTAAAGTCTACTTTATGCATCGTCACGCCCGCTTTTAATCCGAAAGCCAATTTGTGCTCTCCGCCTAGGTTTAGCGTGTAGGAGAAATCTCCATAGATGTTGTGCTCCTCAACAGGTCCGATCTTATCGGTAATAAACGAAAGGCCAAGCCCTACGTTGCGTCCCACCGGACTATGTAAAAAGAAGGTTCCCGTGGTTGGGGCATCCTCGATCTCGACCCACTGTTTTCTGTATAAAAGTCCGCCGGAGAGGCTTTCCTTCGAGCCCGCATACGCCGGGTTGATCACCGACATGTTGTACATGTATTGCGTATAGTGAGGATCTTGCTGTGCCCGGCCCTCGGCCAAAGCAATTAAAGCTATAAGTGCCGTGAAATATAATTTCTTCATGAGTGTGAGTTTAGTATTTGAAAACTCCCCGGACCTTCAATCAAGATCCGGGTCATTTTCCCTTTAGCTTTTAGTTTTGTTCGCGGTTAATGTAGATCCAGCCCGTTAAGGTCTCGCCACTGCCACGCTCCATCACGTAGTAGTATGTCCCATCAGGAAGCTCATCACCCTTGTCTGTCTGACCATACCACTCGTTGCTGTAATTCTTCTTCTTGTAGACCGTTCTTCCGTAGCGGTTGAAAATCTCAAGCAAACGAACATCCTGACCAACCAAGTCGAAGTAATCATTGTAACCATCACCGTTTGGTGAAATACCTTTTTGAG
>JADGMX010000032.1 GCA_015234525.1 Flavobacterium sp.
CCCAGTAAACGGCGGCCGTAACTATAACGGTCCTAAGGTAGCGAAATTCCTTGTCGGGTAAGTTCCGACCTGCACGAATGGTGTAACGATCTGGACACTGTCTCAGCCATGAGCTCGGTGAAATTGTAGTAGCGGTGAAGATGCCGCTTACCCGCAGTGGGACGAAAAGACCCTGTGCACCTTTACTATAGCTTAGTATTGACTTTGGACAAGTGATGTGTAGGATAGGTGGGAGACTTCGATCCTGCGTCGCCAGGCGTAGGTTAGTCATTGTTGAAATACCACCCTTTGCTTGTCTGAAGCCTAACTCTTCGATGAAGAGGACATTGCTTGGTGGGTAGTTTGACTGGGGTGGTCGCCTCCAAAAGAGTAACGGAGGCTTCTAAAGGTTCCCTCAGCACGCTTGGTAACCGTGCGTAGAGTGCAATGGCATAAGGGAGCTTGACTGAGAGACATACAGGTCGATCAGGTACGAAAGTAGAGCATAGTGATCCGGTGGTTCCGCATGGAAGGGCCATCGCTCAAAGGATAAAAGGTACGCCGGGGATAACAGGCTGATCTCCCCCAAGAGCTCATATCGACGGGGGGGTTTGGCACCTCGATGTCGGCTCGTCACATCCTGGGGCTGGAGAAGGTCCCAAGGGTTGGGCTGTTCGCCCATTAAAGTGGCACGCGAGCTGGGTTCAGAACGTCGTGAGACAGTTCGGTCTCTATCTACTGCGGGCGCAAGAAATTTGAGTGGATCTGACTCTAGTACGAGAGGACCGAGTTGGACAAACCTCTGGTGTATCTGTTGTTCCGCCAGGAGCACTGCAGAGTAGCTACGTTTGGCAGGGATAAGCGCTGAAAGCATATAAGCGCGAAACCCACCACAAGATGAGATTTCTTTTAAGGGTCGTGGAAGATGACCACGTTGATAGGCTATAGATGTAAAGGCAGTAATGTCATAGTCGAGTAGTACTAATAACCCGTAAGCTTATGTACGCTTCTTCCGCCCTTCGGGGCGGAAGGAAACTTTCTTAAAATGTTTCTTTATCCCAGTGTGTTAATAATATTGGTTTACAGCTGATTGTTCATAGTCAACAGTTATTCTGTAAACAAGTTGTCCAAAAGCAACTAACGACTTAAGGTGGTTATTGCGGCGGGGCTCACCTCTTCCCATCCCGAACAGAGAAGTTAAGCCCGCCTGCGCAGATGGTACTGCAGTTATGTGGGAGAGTATGTCGTCGCCTTTCTTTAGAAAACCCTTCACTTAGGTGAGGGGTTTTTTGTTTATAGGAGTGACGTGTTCGGGCTAGCGCCCTCGGTTCGTCGCCTTTAGCTGCGCTCCGTTCGGACTACGCCCTCGGGTCTTTAGAAAACCCTTCACTTACGTGAGGGGTTTTTTGTTTTAAGATACTCAGAAAATAAAAGCAAGCTGAAGCTTGCGTACCTGAAGCCCACCGGGCTTCCTCCTCTTAATCTCAAATGCAGATGGTACTGCAGTTATGTGGGAGAGTATGTCGTCGCCTCTTTTGTTTTTTGTTTATAGGAGCGACGTGTTCAGGCTAACGCCCTCGGTTCCTCGCCTTTAGCTGCGCTCCGTTCGGACTACGCCCTCCGGTCTTTAGAAATCTCTGCACTTACGTGAGGGGTTTTTTGCTTTATAGGATTTCGTAAACTAAATTTTTGGCAATTATTAACCATAACCTCAAATGCCGTGATGAGTTCTGCTTGCCTCACCAATGTCCTGTTTTTGAAAACTCTACTTGCTCAATAAATGTTAAAATGTACAGGTATTACTTTATCGATCGACTGATTTGCCAAAACCTCCGTGGTCAAGTTCATGATTCCAAAACGGAAACATTTGGCAGACAGGTAATACGTATAGTTGCGGCTCTCGCGTGAAGGATGGAAGCAAAGTGCCGTGCACTGCGAACAGCCTGACAGCGGCGTCGCGATAGCAGCCGGTGGCACGCCCAAATCCTAAACGACACCACCGTAAAATTTTTGCAAAACAGTAAAAAAAATCCGCCTACTCGTGGCAGACGGATACTTATTTTTACAAAACGGGCTTATAAGGTGGTCGCAAACTCGCTTAGTGGGAGTCGCACTTTCTTCGCGGCTGCCAGAAAATCCTTTTGCTCATCTCGATAACCGAGGGCTAAAAGAACCACACTTTTCAGATTTTTCTCAGTAAGACCAAGGAGTTTGTCAAATTTATCGGCATCAAAACCTTCCATCGGAGTGGCGTCAATTTTAAGCGAAGCCGCAGCAATGAGGCCAGTTCCGAGTCCGATGTAAGCTTGTTTCGCAGACCAGGCAAAATTGTCGTCGTCACTGCGATTCAACAAAAATCCACTGATCGACGTTCTAAAATCCGCCAAATTTTCGACCGGAGTTTCTCTCTGCCCGGCAATCATTTTAATGTAATTGTCGATGTCATGCGACTTAACCGAGTTAAACGCCGCAAACACAATCAGGTGAGAGGCATCGGCGATCTGCGAATTAAACGAGCCCTCGCCAAGCTGCTTTTGCAAGTCCGGGTTGCTGATCACAACCAATCGGTACGTTTGCATCCCAATCGACGAGGCCGATAGATTTATAGCTTCAACAATTTTTTCGATATCCTCAGCGGCAACTTTCTTATCGCTGAATTTTTTGGTGGCGTAACGCCATTTTAAATCGTCAATTAATTTCATTTTGATGGTAAGGTTAATTTTCATCGCAAAGTTACGCAATCGTGGTTACTTTTCGTAACTTCGTGTCATAAAGTAATTATTACATTTGGGTAACCAAGTAACTTTTATGGAAGAGGAGAAATCGCGCGAATCGTGTTGCCAGACCATTTTGGCGATTCACGATGTCATGGATTTGCTTAGCGGAAAGTGGAAAGTTTCGATCATCGCTTGCCTTTGTTTCAACAAAATGCGGTATTCCGATTTGCTTCGGGAAGTACGCGGCATCTCGGGCAAAATGCTCAGTCGCGAGCTAAAAGAACTCGAAGCCAACCAGCTGATCACCAGGACGGTATTAAGTACACAGCCGGTCACCGTCGAATATCAAATCACCCCATACGGCGCCACACTTGAGCAACTAATCGGCACCATGGCTGACTGGGGTTTAAAGCACCGAAAGCGGATAAAAAATGGCGGGATTTAGCGATTTGTGATAATGATAAGGAGCTATTTCCCGCTTTTCACTTCAATCTTTTTACCCTCCGGGATAAAAGGATTTGCGTTTCAATCGGGGCTAGGGGCGACAGAATGCTTTGTCAAAAGTGCAAAGTTCAGTGTGGCGTTGGAGGTTTAAACGTTCAAAAGCCGCAACGTCTCTTAATTTTCATGTTTTTTTTGAGGCTATGAAATCAAAAAAAATATATTTCTAACTTGTTGATGCTAATTGCTTTTGTTATATATTCGGTTTAAATATATAGCAAATGAGACTTTTCAGCCTGCTTTTACTGTTGTGGCAATCGGCAATTTATGCGCAGGTTCCACCAAATGATCTTATTGCAAATGCGATATCGATCACGCCTTCACCCCAAAATCAATGTACGCCCATTTACGGAACGGTTCAAAATGCAACGGAAAGCTCGAATCTCAACCCATCATGCGGACCAACCGCTGGTCGAGATGTTTGGTATTCGTTTTACGCAACGACAACACGTCATCACATTTCGCTGACAAACAGTTCATTGCGAGTTCACGTTTTTAAAGAGTTGTCTTCGGGATTACTTGAATTTGTTTCTTGTGCTACCGGAAATCTTTCGTATTTCGATGTGGGTTCGAAATATTTTATTCGCGTTTACCGCTCGCAATCGGGTTCGGCATTTGATTTATGCCTGACCGAAATATCATCAGTTCCCGAAAACGATGAGTGTGCAACGGCCATTCCGCTTTCGGTCTCCCCAAATGACGCATGTTCAAATGTTGTTACTGTTGATTTTTCAAATGCCACTCAAAATATTCAAAGTCCGTTGCCATGCCCCGATCAGTATTCGCAACATGATCTTTGGTATTCGTTTGTTGCCACTTCGGATAAAATCCTGCTGCGAAACTCCTCACTTTCCAGCCAACTCAATTACAGTGTGCTAAACAGTTGCGTAGATCTTTCTTGTGTGGCGAATGGAACTATTAATGACAGTAGCGCCCATGTGATCTCCGGACTTACCCCTGGTGCTGAATACTTGCTAAGTCTCAGACTTCGAAACGCCCTGAGTGTAAGCTTTTGTTTGTCGACCGTACCCGGGTTTACGAATGATCTGGTCGCAAATGCAACACTATTAACGCCATCGCCGGGACTAAGTTGCGAACTGCAGTCGGCTTCCTACACCGGAATCGCCACACCATCCACATCGTTGGCTTTAAGTGGTTGTGCCGCTGATTTTAATACGTATCTCCCAAACGGAAATCCGAATCAAACGCAATATGAAGATCAGTGGTTTAAATTTGTCGCCATTTCAGACGAACAATTGATACAGGTTACCGGATTGACGCCAACCGCAATACAGGTTTTTAGCGGGAGTCCGTCGAATTTGGTTTGTGCGGGAACGTTGTCGATGAATTATGGATCACGTGTGTTATCTGAACTTACCGTTGGGACTGAATACTACCTTCGCATTATCCGGATACGCGATACTATATTTAATCCATTTTCGATCTGTCTTATGACGCCGCTTTCTGTGCCCGACAATGACGAGCCGATAAATGCCGTTGAAATCACAGCGTCGCCAAATCTGGATAGTTGTCAGGCAATAACAGGACAAATTAACCGAGGGTCGAATTCTGATCAAGTTCCGGATCCGGTGTGTAACGATGCGCCAAGCGATATCTGGTATAAATTCACAGCAACATCGCCATCAGTGCAGTTTCAGTTGACTAATACCAATCCTGACGCGGTGTTTCTCTCTTACGCTACGTCACTTTATCAATCGGTTGGTGAAAATGTAGGACAAGAGCTGTATTGCTACGATCCATTTGAAAACGTGTTTGATCTTGACGCGAACGCAGCGGGATATAACCTTTGGAACTATCAGACTTTTTTCCCCTTAATGCAGCAAAATTATTCCGGGTTGACCATAGGCGAGCAATATTATATTCGGCTTTATATTTATTCACAGCCAAATCTGACCTATCATAATGTGCTTCCGATGACATTTGAAGTTTGCTTAAAAACACTGACTCCGGTTCCGGCAAACTCAAATTTGCAGTCGGCTACTCCAATTGTAATATCCGATTTTGATAATGCGACTTATGTTGGCGGTTATTCGACCCGCGCACCGTATCACGTTGATATTCCTTTTGTAGCCGGACCAACAGCTTGCGGCGAGCTGGGCGCAATTTCGTTTCCGTCTAACAAGGCGTCGGCGGTTTATTATGATTTTACGGCAACGCAAAGCAATCACAGTGTAAAAATTATAAATGATGCGGATATTTTGTCGCCGTTGAGCACTTACATTGCAGGCGAACATTACCCGCTGTATATTTCGGTTTATGAATATATTGGTGAACAATTGGCAATTACGCACTGCTCAACCATTGTCGAAAACGAGTTGACACTCACGTCACTTACTCCGGGAAAGCAATATTTTATAAAAGTTATGTATGCCCAATTTCCGTTTGTAACCGATTTCGAGTTTCAGATCGCGGTAACAACCGTTGAAGGTTTGACGGCTGCTGATCAAAAATCGGATGTTTTTGTGTTATATCCGAATCCGGTTGATGACCTTTTACAAGTGAATTGGCCGCCAAACGTTTTGCTAAAATCAGCTGAAATTTTATCGGTTGATGGAAAGCGTTTTGGAATCTTTGATCCCGGAAACGGAACTATCGCGACTTCAAATTTGCCAAGCGGAATTTACTTCTTGCGTCTCGACAGCACAAACGGTATCGACGTTATTAAATTTGTCAAGCGATAAAATTTTTAGCCGAAAGAGTTTTGTAAACACCAAATCGGCCGCGGGTTGCGTGAGCGATGGTAGCGGCATCCTTGCCCGGTGTGCTGTTTGATTTAAGACAGCAGTTTTAGGGCAAGATACAGCGGACAGCGCGACCCGGATTTCTCCTTTTGTTGACAGCGACGACCCCTCAGCGGGGCACGCCCGGAACATCGTCGCCAGTATTTTAGTCGTTAGTTCAATCCTCTGGTCAGCCAACCTCTTTTTGCGGCGGTGGCGATTGCATATGGTGTGATCCAGAACAGGCCGAAAGTGTAAAGTAAACTATATGAATATGCCCAGAATGATTCGGCGAAGGTATAGCGCTTAGCATAGAAAAGGACGGAAAAGCTTGACGCAACCAGGATGCTTACCAAGGTAGAACTCAGGAATAACAGCGGGTGAACCGCAATAAAAAATAGCATGAACAACAAAAACGGATAGGTCATCACGATTTTCAGCGATTGGTTTAAAAACAGCAATCGGGCGCCGACTTTCGATTCGCTTCTGAAATTTTTAAAAACGTACTTCGACATCATAATGTTCTCCCGAACGTTGCTTCGGTCCCAACGGATGAACATTTTGTAGAGTCCGCTGTACTTTTCCGGAACGTTGGTATAGGCGTAGGCATTTCGCTGAAACAGCACATGGTGGCCGTTTTTCATAATCATATTGGTCATCGCGCGGTCTTCGCCAATGTCTGAAGGCTGCCCCATAAACGTCTGATTGATCCACTCCGGCAACACTTCAAAGACGGCGCTTCCCCGATATGCCGCCAAAGCTCCAGGCGTACACAAAACCGAATTCAATTTGCTTTCCACGGCGCGCTGAAACTCGAAACTCATCACAAAGCTCACATTGAGCATTTTTGGAAGCATCGATTTTTTATTATTCAGCACCTGAATGTTTCCGGCAACGGCCGAACATTTTTGGTTTACCACAAACGGACTAACCAAATTTCGCAACGTATCGGTTTTGACAACCGAATCGCTGTCGACTGTTACAAAGATTTCGCCCGTTCCAACGTTAAATCCGCGGTAAAGCGCATGACGTTTTCCTTTGTTTTGCGGCTGCTGATAAATTGCCAGTCGGTCGCCGAGCACCTTTTTTGCCTCTTGCATCCAATACCAGGTGTCATCCTGGCTGCCATCGTCGATTGAAAGCAGCTGAAGTTTTTCTGCAGGAAAATCGCTTTCGGCCAAGCTCATCAAGGTATCCCAGACTTGTTTACCTTCGTTATAGGCCGGGACAATTACGGTTACTGTCGGAAGTTTATCGTCGGTTACCGATTCGATTGGCTTGTACTTTACATATAAAAATAAGCTATAAACAAAAAAGCAAACACGGAAGAAAAGTAGGGCAGATGCGACAATCAGAAATGGAAATCCCCAAGCCGAATTGATTCGCTCGAAGTTAAATTGTGTAAAATCGGCTTGAAGTTCAAACAGCAATGCCACACCGCTCGCCAAGAGCAGGAAAGTTGCAAATAGCGTTAAAATGTTCCAACTCCGCGTAGGTATGTTCGATATGTATGATTGTATGTCCGAGGCTTCGGCCTCAAGAGGATAAGCAGTAGTAAAATTCTCGGTCTGGTCAATATAGTTTAGTTGTTCTGTAGATAGGGTCTCGCTTTTCATCAAATCGGCTTTTATATTTTCGCCTGCTCTTGGCAATGCGTGTGCCGTGAAAATTTACCTTTGAAAACTAGCGGTTTACTAATATAGGTCAGTTTGCAAGTGTGTAACGCTTACCCAAAAAGTGTGTAATAATTTCCCATAGGTGAAAATAATGATGAGGCTGAGAAGCTTAATCCGGCTGTACGCTTCTATCTTTTTTTGACCTGCGCTTCCTTGGCCAAAAAAAGGATAACCGCTGCCATCCGGGCTAGGGCTTTGGTGGTACGCTTTCAGAAATCGCTTTAAATTTCGCCGGATTCTTACGCAGAAAAGTTGATTGGTAGCTAAAATGAGTCACCGTTGTGCGACTGAAAATTGAGTTAAGTAATTTCAGTATCTGGTTTAAAAGGTTGAACAATGCAAGTGTCAGTCGGTGAAGATATTGCTCCAAAACATCAAATTATACGTTTGACATGACGGGCAATAATTGTTGGTCGGACTTAAATAGAGGTTGCCCCAATTTAAGTTTTGATCTTTTTCGGTGTTGCTCTTTAATTTCGAATCTGTATAGAAAGAGTATCTCGGATTATCTTTATGTTCGTAATAATTCGGCGATTCGAGGCTGCCGGTTTGCTCATCCAAAGCCGGAACCGGATTGTTGACATTGTGATTGTGTCGGCCGCCACCAAAGGCGAGTCGCTTGTTAAAACCGCAATTGGTACACTTTGATTCGACTATTATTCCCATAATAAGACAATTATTAAATGATGGCGTGCGTTAGGGATGGAAAGCGGCATCCTTTTTTTGAGGAACGAGAAAAAAGATACAGCAAACAGCTCGGCGACGGCGTCCTGTTTTTTGATGTTAGTTGGCAATTCCTCGCCGGCGCAACGCCCAAATACTGCTGCAATTTAAGAAACAAAAAAGCGCGCAGACATTGCCGCACGCTTTTTATTCAATATTTTTCAGATTAGTGTTTGACAACTTTTACTGTCGCGGTTGCACCATCGGCGGTGATCTTTGCGACATATGTCCCTGAGGTTAAGTGAGACGTATCAACTTGCGATGCATTGCTTGCCTGAAGCACTTGCTGACCAAGTAAATTGTAGAGGCTGACTTCGGAAATTGCGCCCGGATAACTGATTTCCAGTAAATCCTTAACCGGATTATTGTAGGAAAGCAGCTCCTTATTGAAACTATCGACAGCCAAAGCCGATGTTACCATAAGGTCGTCGATTTGAATATAACCTTGATCGGCCTCCGAATAGCTGTGAAAACCGATGTAATAAGTGCCGCTTAACGGTGGCGTAAAGGTGATGGATGCCGGAGTAAAATCGCTTCCAAAATCGGTGTCGATGTTCTCAGCTGTAAAAAGTGTTGTTGTCATGGCCGTTGAAGATGCTTCGTTGCCGAGTTTGACTTCCATATTCTCTAAAAGGAAGGCGCTGCCAAGTCCGGAGCGATATAGGAAATCGAGGTTGTACGAGACGCCTCCAACCAAATTCAGACCGGGCGTAAAAAACCAATCATCGCCGGGAAGATCTAAGTCGTAAACGTATATCATGCTGGCATCGCCGGTTTGGGTTGGGAAAAATTCATTTTCGATCATCCATCCCGATTCTATGCCGCCGTTCACGTCTTCATACGTCAGGCAATCAATATCGTCAGTATCTTCGAATCCCATAAAATATGGAATTTCGACAATCGGCTGTGTGCATTGGGCATTTGCCGCTCCAAAAGAAAATAGGCCAGCGATTGCCGCACTAAAAAGTAGTTTTGATTTCATAGTATTCAGATTTTGTTTGAGTTGTAAGTTAGTGAACTTTTTCTGAATACGTATTTTTTGAAATCTTGTAATTTTAAATCAAAGCGATTTTAGCTGCTTTGATAGCATCGATGGATCTTGACCAATCGGAATTATCGCTTTAACGAAAAATGGCCGCGATGTTCTGAGCCGTTTTTTCGGCTTACAACAAACCAATAATCGGATGATGGAAGGGGCGCAGAATTATAGGTTCCGTCCCAGGCATTGCCGTTTTTGAGGACGACCAAAAGTTTTCCATACCGGTCAAAGATATGGATTGTCAGATGTTGATCGGCTTCAGCAAAATCGATTTTCCAGGTATCATTTGCACCGTCGCCATTTGGTGTAAAAAACGCCGGATACGACAGCACGAACACATTTTTGGAAGTAATGCCGCAGCCATAGGTATCCTGGACAAACACCGTATAACTTCCAGGAGCTAAATTTGAAAATACATTGTGGTTTTGATAATTGAAACCATCGATTGAATAAACGTAATTTCCGGATCCGCTTGGAATTATCGTGATGCTGTTATCGTGTTGGGTCCAATCTTTTACTTCCACATTAATCCCGGCCGCGTTCGACATGACTGCAGTAAAATTATATGTTGTTGAGCAAATGGTGGATCCGTGATTTTTGGTCACCATAACCGAGTACGAACCTGCTTGCGAAATCGCGATCGTTGGTGATGTTTGGCCTGTCGACCATGTATAGCTATCCCAAACGCCCGGCGATACCGCAATGCTGTTATTTTCACAGAACCTGACCACTGGCGGAATGGTCACTTGCGGTGGTGCGACCAATGTCAGATTTAGTGCCACAACTTGAGAACAACCTTCCTGAGATGTGATCCGCACATAAAACGTATTTTGTCCCAACTCCAACACTTGGTTATTTGATGTTTCTTGAGCAGGAAGCTGATTGTTTGCGCCATAGGCAGTTAGAAAATATTGGTAAGTG
This sequence comes from Flavobacterium sp., assembly GCA_015234525.1. Classification (GTDB taxonomy): domain Bacteria; phylum Bacteroidota; class Bacteroidia; order Flavobacteriales; family Flavobacteriaceae; genus Flavobacterium. Next base: position 10,298 of record JADGMX010000032.1, read on the forward strand.
AACCCGTTTTGTGAGCCCACGAACTGCGAATTGTAGCCAGACAACGCCACTAATTCAGTTCCGCTATTATCACTATCGCAAATAATGTCTGACACCGGACTCGCATTTAATGATTCGATCAACGTCGCTGTTACTTCGAGTCTTACCGAACTTTCGCAGCCTGAAATGGTTTGAGAAGCATAATACTTTAATCCGGAGGTCAGCGGCGTAGCAGGGGATAGTGGAGTGGAAGATGTAGGAGAATCGTACCACTGAATCGCTTCGCCTAACGCTTCCAAATTGCCGACCGTTGGATTAGCCACACTACAGAACGTTTGGTCTGAACGGCCTCCGGGTGCGGTAGTATTGGTAAAAAATACAATCATCGCAATCTCTGAGCTCTCGCATCCGTTTATGGTTTGCGTAGCGTGATACCATCCGTGGTGGACAAGTGGCGTGCCGGGTGCTAGTGGTATCATTGATCCGTCTTTGTACCACTTAATGTTTTCTCCGATTACTTCGAGATCTTCGATTGTCGCATTCTGATCCTCGCAGAAATATTGTTCAGTTGGTATTACGGGCAAAGGCTGCTGAGCAATGACAACTTGTTGGTATTGTGAAACGATAACGGAACCGTTGTGGAATTTCCAACTAATCTGATATGTGCCGGGAAAAGCGAAACTAGTCGGATCAGTTGTTGTCGCGGTAATCAGGCCGGTACAAGGATCCATAGCAGTTGGCGGTATAACCACAAGCGAGCAATCGCCATAAAGCGGTGGCAGATCTGCGATAGTGGGCACGGGTGGGGTAGCATTGTTTATCACAACCTCGACATTCGGAATATTGTCGCAATCAACAGAACCTGTGATATGACAGGTATAAAAGCCGCTTTCTAGGTGAGTGGCATTGCTAATAATCGGATTTTGCAGATTAGAGGTGAATCCGTTTGGCCCGATCCACGTGTATGCTGTTCCACCACTGGCGGTTAGTTGCACATCCGAACCGATACATGCTACGATTTTTGAACTCGCTGATGTTGATGATAGGCAGTCTCTGAATTTCACCAAGAAAGTATCCGGGTTCGACCCTAAGACTGTTTGGCTCGCACCGATGGTAGCAATTCCGGTTTGACTTCCATTAACGTTCCCATAAAGATAAATATCGTCGTTTTGATCGATTCGGACATATCCAACTTGTTCGGCCCGATCACCTCCAAAGTACGTTCCCCAGACCTTTTGACCCGTCGGACTGAGCTTAATGACAAATGATTTCATATAGTTGGATTTGGTAGGCATAAATCCGTCAGCTGTTGCAAGTCCGCTATTAATGAACGTATCACTCGATATATAGATATTACCGTGCGAATCGCGGTCGATACCTCGAATTTGCTCATCGAAATAAGATCCCCAAACATATTCCTGAGTTGCCACATTGAACTTGAAAATAAAAGAGTTTTCAGTCCCCGACAATACTGAGCCGGGGGTAAGAGGAATAATTTGATTTTCAAACATCGTCCCCGGAGTTCCTATACCAGGCCCGAAGCATTTTCCTATTGCAATTATTTCGTCGCCATGTTTTATTGCTTTGTATATGAACGCCATGTCTGCGATAAACGTTCCGTAAACCCGAGCGCCGTCAGGATCAAATCTTGCGATCATTCCGCCGATGCCATTCGATGTTTCCTGATACGCACCAGGCGTGGTAAGATATGCGTCTGAACTTTGATGACTTCCAAAAACATAAAGTTGATCGTCATCCGATACGAGACAGCTAGTTAATCCATCCACCTCTGATCCACCGTAAAACGTTCCCCAAAGTCGCTCCCCATTCGGACTGAACTTCGCGATAAAACCTGTCTCAAAATCGCCAAGTGACTGCTTGGTGGTTTGAAAAGCTCCGGGAGTGCTAAATGTGTCAGTACTATTTGTACCGCCAACCACGTAAATATTTCCATTAGAATCCACGCTTAAACTTTCGATTCGCTCGTTTTGGTTCCCACCGTAATATGTTCCCCACAGCTTTGCACCCGCGCTATTCATTTTAACCAAAAATCCGGAGGTGTAAACATCTTTTATCGGTTGATGACAGCCCGGTGAAGGGATAAAGTTGTTGACCGCGAATGTTCCCCCAGATGAATACATATTGTCGTATTGATCTAAAACAAGTTGACCGGTTGCATAAGGATAGTATGAACTCCACAATCGGACACCCTCGGGTGAAAATTTTGCGATAAATGCGCCACCGCTGGTATATCCACTCGTATTTGGGCCACTGGTCGCGATATTATTCGAACTTCCGGAACTTCCCGAGAGGATAACATTGTTATTAGAATCGATATTAATCGACCCTGCGAATTCTGAACCTGAGCCGCCGTAGTACGTACTCCAAAGTCGAACGGGAACGGGATCCACGACTAGTTTTTCACTTCCGTGGATGGCAATGTCTTCAAATCCATAAAGATCAGCCGATATCGTACGATATTTCACGTGTACAGGGCGCTTTTCAGAACCGTTATCGATCCAGCTATTTGGAATTGTTTCTTCCATCTCACCAAATCTGCTGGTATATATGATTTTATTATCACGTAACGTGTTTTTAGCACCTGCGACTTTCAATTTTACATCGGTAAGTTTTCCACCCGGATGCACAATAAAATTGTACTCAATCGGAGCCGAATTATCGTTTGGAACTACAAATTCGACATCAATATTGTTGTAAAGATTTTTATATGTGACCCTTTTGTATTTATATACATTTGTGATGCCACCCGAATTTATAGCCGTTGTATGATAGTTCAGTACTTCGCGTACTCTGTCGTCAGCTACAATTGTCGGCTTCGGATTGCTATTCTCAAAAATGATATCGATGCGATGATTGGTGTAGGTAAATTCGGTTGGTTGTGGGTCGGCATCGTTGAATTTTTTTAGCATCGTGAGTTCAGCTCCTTTCTCGCTATGATTCTCGGCACTTACTGCCTTGTATTCATATACATCATACGAAAAACCATTAGCCAAGAGTTGTACATTCAATCCTGAGCTATTCAATAAGTATAATACTTTTGGGTTTGTGGCGCCATTCTGGTCGATGATCTGACCTTTATTTTCCATAAAACCGATTGCAGAAGGTGCGTGTTGCGCGGTCATTAGAGATACCAGAAAAAGTGTACAGAGCTGAAAAAGATGACGCATCAGTAGGGTTTTGCGGCAAAAGTAACTAATACATTCAGATTATATCATTTTGCCATATTTATTATTACAACGATATCTTTCCTGTTAAAAGTGGTTGAATTTTGCGTAATTCTACTCGTTCTAGTTACTAAAAATCTGTATATTTAAGAAACTTAAATATCTACAACCATGAATATTACACTTAAGCAAGCTCAGCAAATCGTGATGGAGGCAATGGAATTCTCAGAAAAGAAAAATTTTAAAATGAATATTACCATAGTCGATTCGGGTGCTAATCCGGTAGCATTTGCCAGGATGGATGGGGCTTGGCTAGGGTCGGCCGACATAAGTCTGAAAAAAGCTAAAACCGCCGTATTCTTTCAGATGGATACTAAAGAAATTAGTCCGCTTGTTCAGCCGGGAAAACCGCTTTATGCGATCGAGCATTCAAACAATGGTCTGATTACTTTTCCGGGTGGAATGGTGATCAAAAATGCGGATGGAAACATGATTGGCGCGATCGGCGTTTCAGGTGGTTCTGTCGACGAAGATCACAGTGTGGCTGAAGCAGCAATCAAGGGTTTTTCTAAGTAAGATAAGACGCTTGATAGTGATTGACTAAAGGCTTTTATATCAATTATAAAAATTAAAGTCATTAAATCAACAAGAAACCCCGACTGATTGGCCGGGGTTTCTTTTTTACAGCGATCAAATATTATCGCTCCATTTTTAGTTTGCCACGATTCGCTTCTTTTGTAGCGGTTTCATTACCCGATGCGGCGGCGTTAATCGCATTCAGCGCAACATCGCTAAGCAACATGTCGGCTTCTTTTTCTTCGGCTAATGTCTGAGTCAGTAGCATTGCCGCGTCGTTGTGACCGAGTGCCTTCGCAAAAGCGCAAAGAGTTCCGTAAGTTGCAATTTCATAATGCTCAATTTTTTGCGAAGCGGCAATTATTCCGGCATCACGAACCGGCCCCGGCGTTGTTTCCTCAAGGATTTCATCACCTTCTTTGATAAGTCCGGCCATTGCTTCGCATTTCTTGCCGTCGGCTTTTTCGCCGATCAAACCAAAAACTTTCTCAAGTCGCCCGATTTGAACCTGAGTTACCATTAAATGATCTTTAATCGCAGAAGCTAAACTCGGTGCCGTCGCATTGGCCATCATTTTTGGCAATGCTTTCAGTAGCGCGTTTTCGGCCCAATAAATATCTTTTAGAGAATCAAGGAACAAGCCTTCAAGATCTGTTGCCGCATTTGAAGCTGCTTTTACCATTTCTGCGGTCGTTGCTGCCGGTTTGTTGCCCTCGGCTGGCATATTTTCTTTTTTCATACTGTTGATTTTTATAGTTTGTCTTCCCGAGCCCAGAATCGGTGTTTGGTCATGGCTTCAATAAATTCCTGAGCAAATGCCTCGTCAACCGATTTACCTCTGACTAGCAAACCGAGTTCTTTTGAGTCGACGATCTTGTCCGAAAAATGTGTTGATTCAATGAATTTCTTGCCCAAAGCGTCAACACCGATTACTTTGCAATGACGATAAGCATCGCTGATAAAGTCCATTAGATCGGCATTGTTGCCAAGATCATCCGGAGTTCCCGCTAATACGAAAATCGCATCGAACATTACCGAGGAAGCGGTAAAGTAGCTGAAGTCGATTGGTAGTTCACCATCTTGATCAGTTGTTACAAAACCAAGATGTTGCGCCACAATAAACGGACATGCATCCTGTTTTTTCAATGCGGTTTTAAGTGCCACAATCGAATCCTCGCTAACGCCATCAGCACATACAAAAGCCACGCGTCTGGTAGCAATGGTAGGCGAGTTGCTCGGGTGATTAATCATGCTAAGTGGTTTTGAAGCTTTTACAGCCGACTTTTTCAACGGCTTTGGCTCTTGTGCAGCCGCATGTTCATTTGGCGGAACACCGTGATTCATTTTCTCAAACGGTTTTGCCGGAACTTTCATTCCAAGACCTTTAGCCACATCTGCTGCCAGATCTTCATCAACCTGAGCTAAAAGTCCAAGCATTCTCAACCTGATTTCGGTAGTTTCGCACTTGCCGAGTTCAAATCGAAACGCTTTTATAATATGTTTGCGTTCAACCTCGGTTTGGCTGTCCAGAAAGAGCTTAGCCTGACTGAAATGATCGGCAAAACTTTCACTCCGCGCTCGTACTTTGTGCGCTTCTACGCGTTCGTTGTGACTTACAAAACCACCTTGTTTTTCAGGAGTTTGGAATGGTGTTCCGTTGGCTAAGGAATTCGGAAAGTACGCTACTCTGCCAACATTGACTTCATGCCGGTGATAGCCATTTCGCTGGTTGTTATGCATGGGCGCCAATGTTCGATTGATCGGAATCTCATGAAAGTTCGGGCCGCCAAGTCGGATTAATTGCGTATCGGTGTATGAAAATAAACGTCCTTGAAGTAACGGATCGTTTGTAAAATCAATTCCCGGAACCACATGTCCGGGATGAAATGCGATTTGTTCGGTTTCTGCAAAGAAATTGTCCGGGTTCTTATTGAGCACCATTCGCCCGATAATCTGCACGGGAACCAATTCTTCAGGGATAATTTTAGTCGGATCGAGTAAGTCAAAATCATATTTGTGCTCATCAGCTTCAGGTACAATTTGAACCCCGAATTCCCATTCCGGAAAATGTCCTTGGTCGATAGCTTCCCAAAGATCCTGACGGTGGAAATCTGAATTCTTTCCGGAAATTTTCTGCGCTTCATCCCAAATAACCGCGTGCGTTCCAAGTTTCGGTTTCCAATGGAATTTTACGAAATGCGACTCATTGTTTTCATTGATAAATCGAAAGGTATGAACACCAAATCCTTCCATCATTCGGTAGCTACGAGGAATGGCCCGATCACTCATCAGCCACATAATCATGTGCATCGATTCCGGCATCAGTGAAATAAAGTCCCAGAAGGTATCGTGCGCTGATGAGGCTTCGGGAATTTCGTGATGTGGTTCGGGTTTTACGGCATGAACCAAATCTGGAAATTTCATTGCGTCCTGAATAAAAAACACAGGCATGTTGTTGGCAACCAGATCGTAAATTCCTTCTTGAGTATAGAATTTTACTGAAAATCCGCGTACATCCCGGGCCAAATCCGTCGATCCGCGTGAACCTTGAACCGTCGAAAACCGCGCGAAGACCGGCGTCTTCATTCCCTTCTCTTGTAAGAATCCAGCCTTGGTAAACTCGGGAATAGGATTAGTGCATTCAAAAAAACCATGTGCACCTGAACCGCGGGCGTGAACAATTCGTTCCGGAATGCGCTCATGATCAAAATGAGTCATCTTTTCGCGGTAAATGAAATCTTCAAGCAACGATGGCCCACGATCGCCGGCCTTAAGCATATTATTATCGTCGTTGACTTTCACCCCTTGGTTTGTGGTCATGAACTTGTTGGTGCCAACCGATCGGTTTATCAGCAGATCACGTTGTTTTTCATCCTGTAAATTTTGTTTGGGATCGTCGTTTTCTTTCATAGAATGATTTTTAAGTTATCACGTATTGCAGTAAGGGTCATAAATTTATGACACGATAGCCACTAAAATTTTATACGATTGCAAGGTGTTCTTGCATAATTATTTGAGTGAACTCATATCAATTACATATCTGAAGCGGACATCTTCTTCCTTGATTTTTTTGAAAGCGTCGTTGACCTGATCGATGGTAATGATTTCAGTTTGCGGTATAATTTGATGCTTGGCGCAGAATTCCAGCACTTCTTTAGTATCTGCCACACTTCCAATAATCGAAGCGCCGGCTGATCGGTTGAATTTCGCCAATTCCATATTATTGATTGGTTTTTCGTATGGTCCGAGAAGTCCGACAGTGACTATGCTACCGCGTGGCGCAAGCAGATTGATATATGGATTGATGTCGAATTGATCGGGGATGGTGCATAGCAAAAAGTCGAATGTGGCTTCAGCTTCTTGCATTGCTTTTTTGTCTTCCGATATTAAAACACTGTTGGCACCAAGTTCGAGCGCGGCCTCAATTTTATCTTTATTAGTTGTAATCGCCGTTACTTCCGCGCCCATAGCTTTTGCAATCATCACACCCATATGACCTAATCCGCCGATGCCGATTACGCCCACTTTATCGCCTGATGTTACTCCGCGATCTTTCAGCGGCGCATACGTTGTAACTCCGGCGCATAAAATTGGTGCCGCAGCCGCCATAGGAAGCGAATCCGGAATTGCAAAAACAAATTTTTCATTCGAAACCACATGCGTTGAGTATCCGCCGAAAGTATTGTATCCTGAACCGTCAGGATCGAAATAACCGTTGTAGGTCATTGTCATCCGCACAGGTCCGGTACATAATTGTTCTTCGCCACTAGTACATGATTTACATTGCTGACACGAATCAATCATGCAACCAACACCTACGAGTTGTCCCACGGTAAAGTTCGAGACACGTGCTCCCAATTCGGTGACGCGCCCTACGATTTCGTGGCCCGGAACACAAGGATAAATTGTGTTTTTCCAATCGTTTTCGACCTGGTGAATATCCGAATGACAAACGCCACAATAAAGAACCTCGATAAGAACTTCATCGCCTTGAGGCTTTTGCCTTTCAACTTCCATTTCTTTGAGTTTTTCACCACTGATAAAACTTCCTGTGGCGCCGTAAGCCTTGGTTACAAAATGTCCGAGTGTATCATCATTTTTCATAGTTGTAATTTTAGTATCTTAAAACTACAACTCGGCTGAAATCATACGGTTACATAATATAGATTTGGATTTATATAATACCGATTAACGCAAAACGCCGTCGTCGCCGGTTGATTCGACTGCAACCCGGCTTGAAAGATGGACTTCCTCGTCGGTTAATCGCTGTTTCTTCCAATGGCCTTTTGCAAACACAGCAATTGTGATCAGCGAGATTGCAACGTTTGATATCGGAAATGCCCACCAGATTCCGTCAACTCCCAAAGTGGTGTTGTGCGATAACACATACGCAAGCGGAAATTGCAAAACCCATTGCGAAATCAGCGTTAAAATCATAGCGGTTAAAGTACTCCCCGCCGCCCGGAAAACTCCGGTAAAACTCAACTGCAATCCCAGGAATCCCCACGACAAACACATAATCCGAAGGAAATGAGTGCCGCCTTTGATAATTGCCGGATCATCGGGGACAAAGAATTCAACCAAATGTGGCGCCGTAAACCAAACAATGATGCCGAGTGTGGAAAGAACGGCAAAACTCACCCGTGCACCAACGAAGGCTACCTGCGACGCTCGTTCAATATTTCCCGCGCCAATGTTTTGCCCGACAACCGTTGAGATTGCCATCGAAAAACCAATGCCAAGGATCAGTACCACCTGAAGAATATTAGACGCCGCACCATAAATGGCAACCGTTACTGTTCCAAATGCGGCAATCAGAAACGTGAGTAACATTATTCCCAAGGCGCGCATCGACTGTTCGATAGACGCCGGAAAGCCCAAATTAAATGCGCGTTTGATATGTTTAAAGTCAGGTTTGAAGTCGGATAGTTGCAATTTCACGCCGTGTTTTCCACGAAATAATATCATATATCCAAGTCCGCACGCGACGATCTGTGTTGATAAGGTTGCAAGCGCCGCGCCCATAACGCCATGGGCTTGGAAAGGGCCATAACCGAAAATCAGAATGGGATCGATCAAAAAGTTTAAAATCACCGTTCCCAAAACAATGTAAACCGGAATGGTCACTTGTCCGATTCCGCGCATTATCGATTGAAATACAAAAAAGCTGAAGTTAAAGGCCAATCCGATAAACGACACCCGCAAAAAACCAAGTGCGCCATCATAAACATCCGAACTCACGTTAAGCAGACTCAGGAAAAACGGACTCAATAACCAACCGACAATGCCTAAAGTAACCGACAATACCGCCACCAATAAAAGTGTCTGAGCCGCAATATGACTCACGTTTTTCATATTTCCGGCGCCATAATATTGCGCAATAAGAATCGAACCGGCCATGGCAAAGCCCATTCCGAGTGCCATGCTCAAAAATACAACCGGTGTACTCACCGATACCGCCGCAACAGCCGCGCCACCAAGTCGGCCCACCCAAAATGCGTCAACTAATTGATAGGCAGCCTGAAGCATATTTACTAATACAATCGGACCGGCCAATTTTAAAAGCGAACCAAGAACAGGTCCTTCGAGAAGTTCGTTGGATTTATTCATTTCCTGAAATTACAAAATCCTGAAATGCGCAAAAGAATGTTAATACGACTTTAACGAACTAAAAATTTGGTGCGTCTTCATGCAGTTTTCGCATGATCAATTCCTCGATATCGCTTTTTCGTACGCCGTAAACCTTTAATTTGTTAACGGTCGAATTTACGTTCAGGCGCAGCGATTTCTTGGCATATTGAATCTGGGCAAAAATCTTATTAAACAACAATTCCTCATCGGTATAGCCATGTTTATCAAGCAAAAGCAAGTGATAATCGGTGTAATTTACCGGGAGTTTAATACTTCTGAGGATACTGTCGTTCTGAAAAAACGTGGTCGAAATATCGACTTTGAGTCCGCTGATGTCAATTTGATTTTCAGTAACCACACACGAAATTTCCTTTCGGCCGGTGCTTTTTACGACGTCTAAAAAATAGTAAAAATGAATGGTAGCCTTGCACGTTGAATCGGTTTTGCACGCGAGTTCGACTTTTACACCCGGAATGACAAGCGTGAGCAAATTGTCTGTGATGGTGAGTTCGACCGTGAGATTGCTAAACAATTTCTGGCTGGTTATTCGGCCAAACGGACGCGCCATCTCTTTTAAGCACTGCAAAAGTTCAGCTTTTGGGACGACAAAACTTGATCGGTTCATAAAATATACTTTTTCTAAAAGTATAAATATTTGACAATCAGAATATTTTTGTTTATAACTTTTGGGCGTTGCCGAAGGCCGGGCTTTTCGCTTTATCTTTTATTGTTGTGATATTTTTGCTCCACATTAAAATATCGGGCAACAATAAAAGGATGTCGCTGCAATCCCTAACGCAACGGCAGTTAAGTTGAATCTATAAAATGGAATTGGATGCAATCAAAAGCCGCAACAAAGCCTGAGCCCGGCATTTATGCGTGAGCGATGGGCGCGGCATCCTTTGGCGAAGCATGAGCCAAAGATATAGCAGACAGCGCGACGGCGATTGTTGGATCTTATCGGATTGAAAGAATCAGGCGCCGGCACGCACTATAAAATATCGGCCTTAACATCTGAAAGCGCATCATCTGAATCTTCTGAAAAAATCATCACCGAAAGCTCGCCCGAGGATTCCATGACCACGGCGTCGGCATCTGAAATGTTTCGCAAACCTTTGTGTCTGATTGCCGCCAGGATATCATCTTTGGTAATTCGCTCGAGTTTCATTTCGTTTTCGAGCAAAACGCCCTTAAAAGCAAGCAGGCGGGGAGTTCCGGTGACCATCATCCGGATTTTCTTGTTCCTAACCGACACCCACGATAAAATGAATTGGAATAAAATCAGTAAAAAAAGTGCGAGCAGTCCGTCGGCCAGAGGTTTGTCCTTACCTAAAATAAGCGACGCCAGCAATGAACCGACCGCCACTGAAACGATGAAGTCGAATTCGTTCATTTTCGAGACTGTTCTTTTTCCCGCCACGCGAAGCATGAGCAATAGCAAAAAGTAGCCGGAAACCGTAAGGATGAAGACTCGCAGCAGCGTTTCCCATGAATCAAATAAAAGTTTTTCCATAAATATTAGATTTTGGTTTTACTCAAACAATAGGCACAGACGTCGTTCATGACACACTCGGCGTGATGCGGATTGGTCGGACGGCAAACCTCGCGACCCAGAAACGACATGGCGCTTCCAACCTCAGTCCATTGCTCTTTTGGCAGGATTTCCATCAACTCTTTCTCGATTTTATTGGCATCGGTGGCTCTGGCAATGCCGAGTCGCGGAGCCACGCGCGCCACATGCAAATCGACCATGATTCCCTCAAGCTCGACGCCCGCTTCGCGCATGATTACATTAGCCGATTTTCGACCAATTCCCTTTAATGTGACAAGTTCGTCCATGCTGGTCGGAATGTTCTTGTCGTCCTTTAGCGTTTGCGCGATGTCTTGCAGCCAGCCGGCTTTTTTGACATGGCCGCGAACGGATTTGATCAGCGGAATTATCTCGTCGACTTCTGCTTTTGAAAGCGCTTTCAGGTTTGGATACGCTTTAAAGAATTCAGGGGCGAGCTTGTTGATATTTGCGTCGCGATCCTGCGCTGCAAGCAATACCATAACCATCAACTGATAAATATTGTGGTAGTCGAGCACGTGTTTACGCGTTCGATATTTAACAATCAATCGCTCGATTGCCTCCGGCCAATTTGTCTTTTTAGCCTTTCCCATTTTACTTTTTTAGATCGACTGAAGCCGAATTGACGCAGTAACGAATACCGGTTTGTGTTGGGCCGTCATCAAAAACATGACCCAGGTGGCTTCCGCAATTTGCACAAAGGATTTCGGTTCTGATCATTCCAAAAGTTGTGTCTTTGACATATTCAATCCGACCCGGAATCGACTCGTCGAACGACGGCCATCCGCAACTGGATTTGAATTTTGAGTTACTTTCAAAAAGCGGTTCGCCGCAAGCGCCGCAACAGTAAGTTCCCTGGTCGAAAGTGAGGTTGTAGGCGCCGGTATTCGGGGCTTCAGTACCTTTCATGCGAAGAATTCGGTAACGTTCGGGACCAAGTTCAGCGAGCCATTGTTCCTCCGATTTTTCTATTGGATATTTCATAAGCTATTTTTTATCGGCCGGGATAAATTTTACCGAAACCGAGTTTGTACAATATCTTTTGCCGGTTGTTTCTTCAGGACCATCGTCGAACACGTGTCCGAGGTGGCCGCCACAAGCCGCGCACATTACCTCGGTGCGTTGCATGCCAAAGGTAAAGTCGTCTTTATAAACTACCGAGCCTTTCACTGCTTTGTCGAACGAAGGCCAACCGCAATCGGAAGCAAATTTCGAGTCGGATCCATAAAGTACATTTCCGCAGGCGGCGCAAACATACTTGCCATTTTCGAACTTATTGACATATTCGCCGGTATGTGGCCGCTCAGTACCTTTTTCGCGCAACACATAATATTGCTCGGGCGTCAGTTCTTCGCGCCATTGTGCGTCAGTTTTTACGACTTTAAGCGAAGATGTCGGCTGATTATTTTGCTTTTTTTGCCCGTTGCACGATTGCAAGGCTAAAAACGCCAGTAATAAAATTACATATTTCATGAGTTATTTTTTAAAAAATTAATCGATTTTTCAATTACCTCGTGGTGACCGAGGATTTTTCGATGACCAAGTCCGCTTGTCAATAGCAATTTACCATGTTTCAGATGGGGAATAATTTGCTTGGCGGCTTCAACCGGAACTTCATGATCTTTCTCGTCATGAACAATCATCACCGGGAAGTCGATTGTTTGAGCCGCGATGTACGACGAATAATCATACATTGGTTCGCCCGCCATCTTTTCAAACTCAACCGACATCAGACGGCCGATCTTACGATCAAGTTTCATTTTATCGGTAAACTCATCGATCACATCCTGAATAACATTTCCGCTTCCAATGGTAACAATGGCTTTGGTTTTAAAACCTCGTTTGGCTGCATTTAGGAGTGCCATGCCGCCTAGCGAGTGACCAATGGCGCCTTCAAACGGACCAAATTCGTCTGATAATTGCTGGATGGTGGCTACGAATTCGGGCATGACCGTTGTTTTTCCTGACGATTTCCCGTGCGCCGGCGCATCAAAACTTACGGTTGAATATCCCGCTTTTAAAAGTTCGTCGGCAAATTTGAAAAGTTGTGTCCCACGACCGGACCAACCGTGTACGAGCAACACTTTTTTGTTGCTGTTGCCATAAAAATAAGCCACGACTTCTTTGTCAATCGAATCGATATGTCGCTTGATTTGCTTTGAATTCGAGTTCATGTCGAGTTCACGACGCGGAATCTTGTGCTTGAAGGGCGTTGTGAAAATTTTCGCGGCAAATCGCATGGCAAGCTTCGGAGATATGAACTGCAGAACTTTTCCGGTTAACACGATTGTGGCTGGAATTTGGAGGGTGTTTTTGGGTTTTCCCGCTTTTTTCGGCATCAAATGAAATTTTCTGCAAGGTATTATTTAATGCAATTTTATGTAAATCAGCAACTCATAAATAAAGTATAAAATCCGAATGTAAATTTAAAGGATATAGTGATTGCTAAATATATGCTAAAAAGGTAGTTACGGCGAAAACGAGTTTTGTAATTTTAAGTAAAAACAATTGCTGTTATGGAAGAAATGCATCAAAGTAAAGACGATAAGATCATTCCGATGACCTCAGTGTCGAGTGGGAAGGGCAGGGAAGTGCGATCAGATGTTTATTATTATACCAATCAAATTGTGAATGTCATATTTCTGGGTTCGCCGGATTCAGGAGACTGGATATTGGTTGATGCCGGAATGCCAAAATCGGGTAGTGAACTGCTCGAGGTTTGCGAAAAGCGTTTTGGAAAAAACAACAAGCCAAAAGCGATTGTACTTACTCACGGTCATTTTGATCATGTTGGTGGCATTGTTCACTTATTGGAAGCTTGGGGCAACATTCCGGTTTATGCCCACCGGTTTGAAATGCCGTTTCTGACCGGAGTTCAATCGTATCCCGAGCCCGACACTTCCGTGGAGGGTGGAATGATTGCAAAAATCTCATCGTACTTTCCGATTGAACCAATTGACATTTCAAAAGTTGTTGAGGAACTTCCCGCTGATGGATCCGTTCCATTTATGAACGACTGGCGATGGATTCACACGCCTGGTCATTCTCCGGGTCATGTGTCGCTTTTCCGCGATTCAGACAGTACGCTGATTGCGGGAGATGCTTTTGTGACGGTCAGACAGGATTCGTTTTACAAAGTTTTGGTTCAGAAAGAAGAAGTTCATGGTCCACCGCGATATCTGACCACGGATTGGCCGGCCGCGCGTGATTCAGTCCGACTGCTAAATGACCTTCAGCCGCTTTTGGCCATTACAGGACACGGGACTCATCTTGAAGGCGCGCCACTAGCAGAAGGGTTGCAGAATCTATCGCAAAACTTCGACGAATTAGCATTGCCGGATTACGGGAAATACGTAGATGACGACGACCGGGAAATTTAGTTGTCAATTGTGTCCATAATTCTTAAACATTTTTTGTGATTTGTATAACCGAGGTATTATCGTGAATTGTAATTTTACCCTAAATTTATAGGTATTATGAAAAGATTATCGCTTTACTCCGGACTTTGTACAGTTATGCTGATTGCAGCTTGTACAACCAAGAATCCGTTTACGGGTAAAAACAATTTGAACTTTGTGTCAAATGAACAATTGTTCCCATCTGCGTTTCAGCAATACAGCCAATTTTTAGCTGAAAACAAAGTTGTAACCGGTACGGCAGATGCGCGCCGGGTGGAATCGGTTGGTGTAAAAATCAAGAACGCTGCTGAGCGCTATCTTAGTAGTTTGGGATATAACGATTATCTTAAAGGATATGCCTGGGAATACAAACTCGTTCAAGATCCTGCGATTAATGCTTGGTGTATGCCGGGTGGAAAAATCGTTGTTTATACCGGAATTTTGCCGGTAACACAAGATGAAGCTGGATTAGCTACTGTAATGGGGCATGAGGTTGCACACGCACTTGCCAATCACGGTGCTCAGCGAATGAGCGCCTCACAATTGCAACAATTGGGCGCGGCTGGTGTTGCCGTAGCGACCGGAAGTAAAAGCGAACAAACCCAACAAATTGCGATGCAAGCGTATGGTGCCGGATCGAATGTTCTGGGAATGTTACCCTTTAGCCGAAACCATGAAAGTGAAGCCGATATGATCGGACTTACATTAATGGCAATCGCAGGTTACAATCCGGATAACGCGCTTGGTTTCTGGCAACGAATGTCTGCTAAAGCTGGTGGCGCGGGTGCTCCGCCTGAGATTTTGAGCACGCACCCTTCAGATGCAACGAGGATTGCCAATATTAAAAAACTGATTCCCAAAGCCAAGGCCGAAGCTGCAAAGTTTGGCGTTAAATATTAAAAGTCAAGCCGTTTCTAAATGAAGCGGCTTTTTTATTTTCTTTCGGCCGTAACTATTAAAAATATAAATTAGCCGCACAAAATATTTGTATGGCACAACTTGAAAAAGGAAGCAAAAAGCTTTTAAATGCGTGGGCGTTTTACGACTGGGCAAATTCGGTTTACAGTCTGGTAATTGCTTCGGCGATTTTTCCGATTTTTTACGCGGCGCTCTTCACCGATGGCAATTTCAATATTCACGTTTTTGGGGTCGACTTTAAAAATACGGCACTCATCAGTTTTGTTACGGCGGCGGCCTTTTTGGTCGTGGCAATCATGTCGCCTTTGCTATCAGGAATTGCCGATTATGTCGGAAACAAAAAAACGTTTTTGCAGTTCTTTTGCTACTTAGGTGGAATTTCCTGTATCGGATTGTATTGGTTCAGCCTCGAAAACATTTATTTTAGTTTGCTCTGTTATTTTATGGGGTTAATCGGATTTTGGGGAAGTCTTGTCTTTTACAATTCGTATTTGCCTGATATTGCATTTCCCGAGCAACAAGACAAGATCAGCGCACGTGGTTATTCGTTGGGATATATCGGAAGCGTTTTACTACTGATTGTCAACCTTTCGATGGTAATGATGCCGGAATGGTATGGCATTTCAGGAACCAAAGGTGAGGCTGCGATGAAAGCCATGCAATATTCTTTTGTAATGGTGGGTGTGTGGTGGATTGGGTTTAGCCAGTATACTTATGTTTATCTGCCGGTAGGACCTCGTGATAAAAGTCGCAAAATTACGTCAAGTGTTGTATTGAATGGTTTCCGTGAGCTTAAGAAAGTATGGTCGGTGTTGGCAGATAACAGAGCGCTCAAGCGATATTTAGGTAGCTTTTTCGTTTATAGCATGGCGGTTCAGACAGTGATGTTGGTTGCGACTTATTTTGGATCGCAGGAAATAAATTGGGGAAGTGAAAGCGAAAGCACTACAGGATTGATAATTTGTATTCTGCTGATCCAACTTGTAGCTGTGGCAGGTGCAATTCTGACCTCGCGCGCTTCTTCGAAATTTGGAAATATTCGGGTACTCATCGTTCTTAATATTATTTGGATGTTGATTTGTGCGGTTGCGTTTTTTATAACTGAACCGACAGAGTTTTATATTATGGCTGCGGTGGTCGGATTGGTGATGGGCGGAATTCAGTCACTTTCCCGATCGACGTATTCGAAATTATTGCCGGAAACCAATGATACGGCCTCATTTTTCAGTTTTTACGATGTTGCGGAAAAGATCGGAATCGTTGTCGGAATGTGCATTTATGGCATAATCGATCAGGTGACAGGAAGTCCGCGATACTCAATCGTATTTCTGGCGATATTTTTTCTTTGTGGCGTTTTGATGCTAACCCGTGTGCCGAAAAGTGAAGTTATAAATCAAAAATATAGCTGATAACGAGCATAAATTTCTATTTTTGAGAAAAATTAAGCAAATGAGATATTTTTCACTGTTCCTTTTAGGATTAAGTTCACTTTTTATTACGTCGTGTTCTGATGTAGAACCAATCGATCCAAACGTGGTCATCAATGAACCCGGACCAAATCCTGGAAATCCCGGAAATCCTGTTCCAGCCGGAATCTTTAAAGTTGATATAGACGGAGTACCATTTACGACTAGCAATACCATGGTTTATATTTCGGGTGGCTCGATCATCTTGAATGCATACGGTCCGCAAGGAAATTCATTCGCGTTTCTTCTTGATGGAACAACAACCGGAAGTTATGCTGCCAATGACAATATTGTCGCGTATACGCCGGCCGGAAGTGAAGCCGGATATTGGGGGAATCATCCAACAGATCCCACTGCAAACACAGGATCAGTAATTATTACTTCGATTAATACGACTGCAAAAACCATTTCCGGAACCTTTAGCTATACCGGCTATTGGTCAGACGATTCAGTTCCTGCAGCACCGCAAATGACCTTTACTAACGGAACATTTACGAATTTGCCGTATGTGTCACAAAATCCGACTAACGATACGTTCTTTGCAAAAGTCAATGGAACCGAGTTTGTGGATACCGATATCTTAGGAATGACAATCGCGGTAAACAACATCGAATATATATCGGTTGGGGCAGAAGATGCTGCAACGCGAGCAATTACAGTCAGCGTGCGAAGCAACTTGAATACCGGTATTTATCCGATAACAGGTAATACGTCAACCGATCCGGTACAATTGACATTCGCGCTGGATGAGAGTTCAAGCGCGGTTACAGCTTCAGCGGGAACTATCACCATAACTGAGAAAACAGCCGACAGAATCAAAGGAACATTCACGGCAACGGTAACGATAAATGCGACCGCCTATCAAATAACGGAAGGTGCATTTGATGTCGGATATTAACAAGGTTTAGCAATTGTTTAAAGATCCGCTTCGGCGGATTTTTTTATTTTTACACTTCTGCAACTCGTTAATCGATTCAATTTTAACGACGAAAAATAGGTCGTTCGACCCTCAACAAAATAATAGGTAATACGTCGATAATAAAATTAATTCTTACAAAGTTATATTACATTTGCTACCTTTAATTATGAAACCTTTAAAGTCAACTGACCCCAATATATCATGTCGAATCACAAAATAGTCACATTTGGCCACATGTCACTTCAGGAATTCGATTCTGAAGCCGATTTGATTCCGCTGCTAACTCCCGAGGACGAAGCTGAAATGAACAATGAGGAATTACCGTCATCATTATCAATTTTGCCTTTACGTAATACTGTACTTTTCCCCGGAGTGGTGATTCCAATTTCAGCCGGGCGCGATAAATCGATTAAATTGATCAATGATGCAAATGCCGCGGGAAAAATCATTGGAGTAGTGGCTCAGAAAAATGAGGACGATGAGGATCCAAGCAAAAACGATATCCATAAAATTGGTACGGTAGCGCGAATTCTCCGTGTGCTTAAAATGCCTGACGGAAACATAACTGTTATTCTTCAGGGTAAAAAACGCTTTGAAATTGACGCAGTCATTTCTGAAAAACCGTACATCCGTGCAAACGTTAAAGAAGTTGGCGAAAAGCGTCCGGGTCATCACGACACCGAATTTCTAGCGATTATCGAATCGATCAAAGAACTCGCCATTCAGATAATAAAGGAAAGTCCGAACATCCCGACTGAAGCCACATTCGCCATAAAAAACATCGAAAGTCATTCATTTCTGATCAATTTCGTATCGTCGAACATGAATTTGACTGTTGCCGAAAAGCAAAATTTATTGGCAATGAATACGCTGAAGGAACGCGCTCTTGAAACCCTTCGTTTTATGAACGTTGAACTTCAGAAACTTGAGCTTAAGAACGATATTCAGTCGAAAGTTCGTTTTGATCTCGATCAGCAACAACGTGAATATTTCCTTCATCAGCAAATGAAAACCATCCAGGAAGAACTCGGTGGCGTTTCGCATGATGAGGAAATTGAGGAAATGCGCCGAAAAGGCAAAGAGAAGCGTTGGGACGAAAAAACGGCCAAGCAATTTGAAAAAGAACTCGCAAAAATGCAGCGGATGAACCCGCAAGCGCCCGATTTCGGAATACAGCGCAATTATCTCGAATTGTTACTTGAATTGCCTTGGGGCGAGTATTCTGCCGATAACTTCGATCTGAAACGCGCACAGAAAATATTGGATCGCGACCATTTTGGTTTGGAAGATGTCAAAAAGCGAATGATTGAACACCTGGCGGTTTTAAAGCTGCGAAACGATATGAAATCGCCGATTATTTGTCTGACAGGTCCTCCCGGAGTTGGTAAAACCTCAATCGGAAAATCGGTTGCCGAAGCGCTTGGACGTGAGTATGTCCGGATTTCCCTTGGCGGATTGCGTGATGAAGCCGAAATACGCGGACACCGTAAAACATACATCGGTGCGATGCCGGGCCGAATCATTCAGAGTTTGAAAAAAGCCGGAACGTCGAACCCGGTTTTTGTCCTTGACGAAATCGACAAATTATCAAGCAGCAATCAGGGTGATCCGTCATCAGCATTGCTTGAAGTTCTGGATCCGGAGCAAAACAGCGAATTTTACGACAATTTCCTTGAACTCGGTTTTGATCTGTCAAAGGTGATGTTTATCGCAACTTCAAACAATATGCAGACCATTCAACCGGCCTTGCGCGACCGAATGGAAGTTATCAAGATGAGCGGTTATACTGTTGAAGAGAAAGTTGAAATTGCCAGGCGTCACTTATTTCCGAAGCAACTAAAAGAACACGGTTTAAAACCAAAAGATTTAACGATCAGCAAAAAACAACTTGAAAAAATTGTTGAAGGCTACACCCGTGAATCAGGTGTTCGCGGATTGGAATCGAAGTTGGCACAAGTCATCCGAAATGCAGCAAAATCAATTGCGATGGAGGAGGAATACAACATTAAAATCACCGACGAAGATATACGCAAAGTTTTAGGCGTGCCTAGATTGGAGCGGGACAAATACGAAAACAACGATGTTGCCGGAGTGGTCACGGGACTTGCGTGGACTACAGTTGGCGGCGACATTTTATTTATCGAATCGCTGATTTCAAAAGGTAAAGGTTCGATGACCCTTACCGGAAATCTGGGTACGGTAATGAAAGAATCGGCTACGATTGCATTGGAATACATTAAGGCCAATTCGCAGTTGTTGGGAATTGATCCTGAAATTTTGCCAAAGTATAATATACACATTCACATTCCGGAAGGCGCGACACCAAAAGACGGACCGAGTGCCGGGATTGCAATGCTTACTTCACTGGTTTCGCTATTAACTCAACGTCGCGTTAAACGCAGCATGGCGATGACCGGCGAGATTACCTTGCGCGGAAAAGTGCTGCCGGTTGGCGGAATAAAAGAAAAAATTCTAGCGGCCAAACGGGCAAATATTACTGAAATCATCATGTGCGCTGACAATAAAATGGACGTCGATGAAATTAAGGCGGAATACCTTGATGGACTTACGTTTCATTATGTGACTGAGATGAGTGAAGTTATCAAATATGCACTGACAAATGAAAAAGTCAAAAATGCAAAAACCCTATAAATCAAGCCGGCACGTGAAGCCGGCTTTTTTTATGACCGACAAATTGCCGAGTTGTTAGCGGTTCCGACAAAAAATAATATCTTCGCAACTGCGTTTACATTCTACAAACGCTTCGTGCCGCACATGTTTAAAAAACTGCTATTACTCCTTACAATTATTCTTTGCAATGTGTCGCATGCGCAGATTGGAGGCAAGTATACCTACCAGTTTTTAAATCTTGTGACATCACCCAGACAGGCCGCATTAGGTGGTAAGACGATAACGATTTACGATGAAGACGTGAATCAGGCACATTACAATCCGGCGACAATCAATCCGGAAATGGACAATCATCTTGCACTGAATTATGGCAGTTACTTTGGCGAAGTTACCTATGGTACGGCTTCATATGCCTATACCTATGATCGTCATTTTCAGACCATTCAGGCCGGAGTAAATTATGTGAATTACGGTACTTTTGACGGTCGGGATGAAAACGGAAATCAGACTGCGGAATTTACTGGTAGCGAAATCGCGCTTTCCGTTGGCTATAGCTACAACATACCATTTACCGATTTTCATATCGGCGCCAATGCAAAATTGATTTCGTCGCAATTGGAATCGTATAACTCTTTTGGCGGTGCGATTGATTTGGGCGGACTATACATTGATGAGGCAAATGATATCAACATTGCGGTTGTGGTCAGAAATATCGGAATGCAGTTTACCACCTATTCTGAAACCCGAGAGCAATTGCCGCTCGAAATTATGGCGGGAATATCGCAGGAGCTTGAAAATGTGCCGATCAGATGGCATTTGACACTTGAAAATTTGCAACAGTGGAACATCGGATTTTCAAACCCGGCGCGTGCTGTGGGCTCGATTGATGGCGGATCTGAAGAAGAAAAAGTATCATTTTTCAACAATGCGCTTCGTCATGTGATTATTGGAGCCGAATTATTTCCCCAAAAATCTTTTAATTTGCGCGTCGGATACAACTTTAGACGATCTGAAGAATTGCGTTTGCTTGAGCAGCGAAATTTTAGCGGATTATCGGTTGGTTTCGGTTTGAGATTAAATAAAATCAAGTTTAATTATTCGTATTCAAGATATACCTTAGCGGCCAATACCAGCCTATTTGGTCTAACCATTAATTTCCAAGAGTAATTGCATAAAAAAATTACCATAGCCATCGACGGATTTTCGTCTACCGGCAAAAGCACACTTGCCAAACAGCTCGCAGATCATTTACATTATGTGTATGTCGATACAGGTGCGATGTATCGTGCGGTAACGTTGTTTGCCTTGCAAAACGGATATATCGCCGAAGATTTTCTCGACGCACAAACCCTGATTCAAAGTTTGCCTTCGGTTAAGTTGGATTTCAGGCGAAACAATGAGAGCGGTATTGCCGAAATGTATCTAAACGACGAAAATGTCGAGCAGGAAATCAGAACAATCAATGTTTCCAATTTTGTCAGTCGAATTGCCGAAATCAGTGAAGTACGCGCAAAGCTGGTCGAACAACAGCAACAAATGGGTCAGAAAAAAGGCATTGTGATGGATGGGCGCGATATAGGAACCGTTGTGTTTCCCGATGCCGAGCTGAAGATTTTTATGACCGCAAGTCCGCAGACCCGGGCTCAACGCCGCTATGACGAACTTACAGCCAAAAATCAGCAGGTTACATTTGACGAAGTTTACAAGAACGTGTGCGAGCGTGATTATATTGATACGCATCGCGCTGATTCGCCTTTGGTTAAAGCTGACGATGCGATTGAAATCGACAATTCCAATCTTTCGCGTGAGCAGCAATTCGACCAAGTGCTTTCTCTTGTAATGCAACGCCAACAGTAATTTGCAAATCTTTTTTTTAATAGTAGATTTACCCGCTTTAATTTTATAAAACCCTTTTATGAGTATCAAGTCTAGATTAATCCTGATGAGCTTCCTTCAGTTTTTTGTTTGGGGAGCCTGGTTGCTAACAATCGCCAACTATTGGTTTGGCACCAAGCAATGGGACAACACGCAATTCGGACTCGTGTTCGCAACAATGGGTTTTGCGTCGATATTTATGCCGACAATCATCGGAATTGTGGCTGACCGATGGATTAACGCCGAAAAACTGTATTCGGCTTTGCATATTTTATATGCGATGGTACTCATTTACCTGCCAACCATTGACGATCCGACGACATTTATTTACGCCATGTTTTTGGCCATGTGTTTCTACATGCCGACAATTTCCCTTAGCAATTCAATTTCGTATACCGTTTTAAAACAAAGCGCCGGCGATGTTGTAAAAGACTTTCCGCCAATCAGGGTTTGGGGAACCATTGGCTTTATTGCTGCAATGTGGACCACGAATTTAACCGATAGCAAAGCAACTGCAAACCAGTTTTATATTGCTGCAGCTCTGGCGATTGTACTTGCGATTTACGCATTGACGTTACCTAAATGTCCGCCGCAGGGCAAGACAACTGAGAATGCGTCTTTTGTACAAACATTTGGTTTGGGTGCATTTAAGTTGTTTGCCAACTATAAAATGGCGTTGTTTTTCATCTTTGCGATGTTCTTAGGAGGCGCATTGCAATTGACAAATGCGTATGGCGACTTATTTTTAAGCGAATTTGAAAATTTTCCGAAATACGCCGGATCGTTTGTAGTCGAAAGATCAACGATAATTATGTCGATTTCGCAGGTTTCTGAAACCTTGTTTATTTTGGCGATTCCATTCTTTTTAAAACGATTCGGCATCAAGCAAGTAATGCTGATCAGTATGCTTGCATGGGTGTTGCGATTTGGCTTGTTTGCATTTAGCGATCCGATAAACGGATTGTGGATGATCATTTTGTCGTGCGTGGTCTACGGGATGGCTTTTGATTTCTTCAATATTTCAGGGTCGTTGTTTGTTGACAGCAATACGGATGCTGAAACGCGGTCGTCGGCGCAAGGTTTGTTTATGATGATGACCAATGGCGTTGGAGCTGTTTTGGGTTCTGTGATCGCGGGTTGGGTTATCGAAAACTACTTTACAAAAGCCTATACGACGATTTCGGGATTGGCAACGCACTTGCAAACCGAACCTGGAAATTCGCATTTGGCCGGTTATTTAGCCAAGATCAACGCATCGGTAAATCCGGATGGAACGTTGAGTCGCACAGTACTTTTAAACGATTGGCCGAACATCTGGCTTGCCTTTGCCGGTTATGCGCTGGTAATTGCGATTGCCTTTGCGATATTGTTCAAGCACAAGCACGATAGGAGTGAGGTAATGGAGGTGAGACATTAAACCCAGCCCCGATGGGAAGCGGCATCCTTTTATGAAGACCTTTTGGGATTTATAAAAGATATAGCGGACAGCGGGAGATTGTTTCAGCCAAACCGATATGCATGCTGCTGCAAAATAACAATCATCATACTTTTTGTGATGATATAAATAATTTGTACATTTGCAAACCTTTTGGCGGAGCAGAGTTTCCATTAGGTATCAACTATTTACGTAAAACAACTTCTGTTTTATCTATCGCATTAAGAAACTCGGATGGGCAGAATACAAATTTTTTTATCAGCATGGCTGAATTAGCAAAATCACAAGAAGAATTTTTGGAAACGTTTAACTGGCACAATTTCGAAGAAGGAATTGACGCTGTAGACGAAAAAAACCTGAAAGAATTTGAAGATCTAGTTTCAAAGACTTTCATCGCTACCGATCAGGAAGAAGTAGTAGAAGGAACAGTTGTTAGAATGACTGATCGTGACGTTATCGTTGACATCAATGCTAAATCTGAAGGTGTAATTTCTCTTAACGAATTCCGTTACAACCCAAGTTTAAAAGTAGGTGACAAAGTTGAAGTTTTGATCGACGTTCGTGAAGACAAAACAGGACAACTTGTATTGTCACACAGAAAAGCGCGTACCATCAAGTCATGGGATCGTGTTATCGCTGCTAACGAAACTGGCGAAATCGTAAATGGTTTCGTAAAATGCAGAACTAAAGGTGGTATGATCGTAGACGTATTTGGAATTGAGGCTTTCTTGCCAGGATCTCAAATCGACGTGAAGCCAATCCGCGATTACGATGTTTACGTGAACAAGACAATGGAATTCAAAGTTGTGAAAATCAACCACGAATTTAAAAACGTTGTTGTGTCTCACAAAGCGCTTATCGAAGCGGATATTGAAGTACAGAAGAAAGAAATCATCGGTCAGCTTCAAAAAGGACAAGTACTTGAAGGTGTTGTTAAGAACATCACTTCATACGGAGTATTTATCGACCTTGGAGGTGTAGACGGATTGATCCACATTACTGACCTTTCTTGGTCTAGAATCAACCACCCAAGTGAAGTTCTTGAACTTGATCAAAAACTAAACGTGGTAATCCTTGATTTCGATGACGAGAAAACAAGAATCCAATTAGGTCTTAAGCAGTTGAACGCTCACCCTTGGGATGCGCTTGACCAAAACCTAAAAGTTGGTGATAAAGTAAAAGGTAAGGTAGTTGTAATCGCTGATTACGGTGCGTTTATCGAAGTTGCTGAAGGTGTTGAAGGACTTATCCACGTTTCTGAAATGTCTTGGTCTACGCACTTGCGTTCAGCTCAGGATTTCGTGAAAGTTGGAGATGTTGTTGAAGCTGTAATCCTTACACTTGACCGTGAAGACCGCAAAATGTCTCTTGGTATCAAGCAATTGACTCAAGATCCATGGACGGACATCACATCTAAATATCCGGTTGGTTCACGCCACACAGGTATCGTTAGAAACTTTACTAACTTCGGTATTTTCGTTGAACTTGAAGAAGGAATCGACGGATTGATCTACATCTCTGACCTATCTTGGACTAAGAAGATCAAGCACCCATCTGAATTTGTAAACGTTGGTGAAAAACTTGACGTTGTTGTTCTTGAACTTGATGTTGACGGACGCAAATTGTCTCTTGGTCACAAACAAACTACGCCAAACCCATGGGATCAGTACGAAGACTCTTTCGCAGTTGGAACTGTTCACAACGGAACTGTAGCTGAAATCGTTGACAAAGGTGCAACCGTAGAATTTGGTGACGATATCGTTGCTTTCATTCCGGCTCGTCACTTAGAGAAAGAAGACGGTAAAAAATTGAAAAAAGGCGAAGTTGCTGATTTCAAAGTTATCGAATTCAACAAAGAGTTTAAAAGAGTTGTAGCATCTCACACTGCTATTTTCCGTGAGGAAGAAGAGAAGAACGTGAAATCTCAGGATAACAACAATTCATCGAACAACAACGCTCAGGCGTCGACTTTAGGTGATAACAACGATATCCTTGCAGGTCTTAAAGCTAAAATGGAAAAGAACGAGAAGAAATAATTTTCGCTCTCTCTTATATAGAAGCCTCGTAGAAATACGGGGCTTTTTTTTTGGCCCTAAGACAATTACATTTAATTCCCTGCACGCAAAAACCACGGTTTATTTTGGCATGAACACAAAAAAAAGACCTCGTCATAACGGGGCCTTTTAAATTGAAATATAGTAAACCGCAAACAAGTAACGCGGCTTGTTTAAAAAGAAAAGGTTTTAAGCCAGAAATTGACCGCGATTTCTAACATGCGAAATCATATCGATAAAACGTTGCCTGTCGGTCGCCGAAAGTTTAAGCGTAATTTCCTTACCGTCGGTCTGCACAATTTGAAGCGAATATCTGTTGTCCAAAACCGCATCAAGCGCCTGAAATCCGCCTTTGCGACTCTTAATATGCATTTTCTCGATTAACTCGATTGGCAGTTTCACGACTTTGCCCTTGTAGGAAATCTGGATTTGTGCGTCAGAAACCACCGCATATTTATTGGCAAATTGCCCTCGTTCACCAAGAGGCTTCCCGATCAAACGGCGAGTATTTTTTTGAAATTCCATCCGTGCGAGTTATTTTGCGTACAAAGATAAGTGAAAAATCGACCAATAGCCAATAATTCCGATGAACTGCAAGTTATCTCTCTGTGAAGAAATTGATTTATTTGGGCGAGTCACGCTTTTTACTAACGGAATAATTAAAAAAGTCTGCTAGCGTGACCAGGCTGTCCGGTACAAGTCCGCGCTTGTTATCACTGCGCTGTGGGCTTTTCCCTACCATCCTTCTCGCGAGTTTACCGGTAGTAATACAATTCTATTCCTATCAATCAATTCTACCAAACCGATTGATCCATTTTTTTACCTACAGGAAAACTTGGTTCGTCTTATTGGTGATTCTGAAACATCCAATACAAACCAAGTTCGGTTACAGCGGCCATAAAATTTTTGAACCCAACCGGCTTTACAATAAAACTATTGGCGCCACAGCCGTAGCATTTTTCAACATCCGGACTTTCCTTACTCGAGGTCAGAACCACTACAGGAATCGATTTGGTTCTCGGATCGGATTTAATCTGTTGCAAAACTTCAATTCCACTCACCTTGGGCATATTAAGATCGAGTAGGATGACTTTGGGTTTGTTTTCAATGTTTCGATCAGCATACTGTCCGGTGCCAAAAATAAACTCGAGCGCCTCAGCGCCGTCCTTTACATGCATTAATTGGGTGATGTTGTTTTTCTTCAACGCGCGAATGGTGAGTTCGGCGTCTTCCGAATTGTCCTCAACCAAGAGGATATCAATCTGCTTATCGTTCATTTGAGGTGAATTAAATTAAAAGAATTCACGCTTTTTATCGGTTATACGCAAAATCTTAACGAAGAGCAAGATAAATAATATTATATTCGTTACCAATAAATTTGAGCTACAGAAAGATTTTTTATGTCAATTCTAAATCGGCTGCAATTGCGACTCTCATTTCCTGTGCCTAGCTTTAGTAAGTACATGCTACTGATATGGTTTACTTTTACGGGTTTTGCTCAAACGCCAACGGCAGAATATAAAGTGAAAGCTGCCTTTGTCTACAATCTGACGCATTTTGTCACGTGGCCCGAAACTGAATTTGCAAGTCCTGATGCTCCTTTGGTTATCGGTATTTATGGTGAGAATCCATTCGGCTATTTTCTGGAGCAGATGATCAAAGACGAATTCGTTCAGGGTCATGAACTTAAATTACAGCACATTACCGATATCGACAAGGCTAAGGATTGCCATTTACTCTATATCAATGTCGATGAGAGCAAAGATCTTCAATCAATCATAACTAAACTTAAAAACAAGCGCACACTTACCGTTAGTGATGCGCCAACGTTTGTTAAGATCGGCGGAATGGTTCGGCTTTTTACCGTAAATGATAAAATAAATATCGAGATCAACCTCGAAGAAGTGCGCTGTGAACAACTTCAAATCAGCGCCAAACTTTTGAAGTTAGCTCAAATATCCGATTAGTAAATGACGATTCCTCCTCATAATTCCATACGAAAAAAGCTAACCCGTGTTATCATGCTGGTAAGTTGCGTCGGCATTTTGCTTACGTGCTCCGCCTTTTTCTTATACGAATACTACGCTTTCCGGAATCGGATGATGCAGAAGATGGTCACTTACGGTAAAATTTTTGCCACCAACAGCACTGCGGCGCTTGCATTCCGAGACAGCGATGAGGCCTACGAAATTTTAAGCGCCTTAAAAGCTGAAGAAAACATCGTCTCTGCCGTCATTTATGATGCAGAAGGAAACGTTTTCGGCCGCTATCCGCAACATCTAAAGGTTGGTCCACAAACTCGAACTAAAGATGGCTTTGAATTTACGCGGTCATCGCTTCAGGGTTATCAGCCAATTGTTCAGGATGGCGTACGGCTCGGAACGTTGTATCTTCAAACCGATCTTAATAGCATGTATAGTCGTTTCGGGATGTATGGATTGATCGCCCTTGTGATCCTGACGCTCGCATTTCTGCTTTCATTCTTGTTGTCGCGATTCCTGCAACGCGGAATTTCTCAACCAATTTATGCTTTGGCAAAAGCGGCGGAAAGAGTGTCGGCTAAACGCGATTATTCCGTTCGGGCAACAAAAGTCGAGAATGATGAAGTTGGCGTGCTAACCGAATCATTTAATCACATGCTCGAGCAAATTCAGCGGCAAACTACATCGCTCAACCAGTTCAATCAAAATTTGGAAAGCATGGTTAAAGAGCGGACTTCTGAACTTGAATCCGCTAACCGCGAACTTGAAGCGTTTTCATACACGGTGTCGCATGACCTTCGCGCGCCGGTTCGTGCAATCGACAGTTACACCCAGATATTTATCGAGGATTACGGCGATCAGCTTGACCACGAAGGCCGACGGTTGATCGACATTGTGCTCAATAACGGCAAGAAGATGGGTCATTTGATTGATGATTTGCTTGCATTTTCACAATTGGGTCGCAAGGAGCTGATCAAAACAAAGGTTTCAATGCAGGAAATCGTCGAGTCTGTCTGGGCCGAATTGCACGCGGTCGAGTCAGATCGCAATATCAAACTGATACTTCATCCGCTTCCGGAGGCGATCGCAGAACAAGCCACTATAAAGCAGGTTTGGAGCAATCTGATTGCAAATGCCTTAAAATACACCAAAAACAAAGAGTCCGCAATTATCGAAATCAGTGGCGAGCAACTTGACCATGAAGTTCGTTATACGGTTTCTGACAACGGTTCAGGCTTCGACATGAAGTATTATAACAAACTGTTTGGCGTGTTTCAGCGACTTCATTCAGGAGAAGAATTTGAAGGAACCGGCGTGGGACTTGCGATTGTTGAACGGATTATCGAAAAACATAACGGCACCATTTCGGCGGAGGGAGAAGTCGATCGAGGTGCGTCGTTTCGTTTTACCCTTCCGCTAAGCTGATTTTTTGGGTAAAGTAACCAAAACGGTTGTCCCAATGTCGGGAGCCGATTCTATTGAGATCTCGCCATTGTGTTTATTGACGATGCTCCGCGCGATTGCCAAACCAATTCCGTTGCCCTCAAACTCGCTTGAGGGATGGAGTTTGCTAAAAACATCAAACAATTTTGCCGCATATTGCATTTCAAATCCAATTCCGTTGTCGCGGATAAAGAATGAGTTGTCTTTTTCACCTACGTGAATTTTAAGCAGTTCATCGGTTTTGGCGAATTTCAGAGCATTTGAAAGTAATTGCCTGATGAGTTGTTGCATCAATTGTTTATCGGCGTAAACCGGACCGGTGACCGTTATTTCGAGTTCGTATTTCTTGGCGGCCGATTTGAGTACTTGCCGTACCACCTTTTCCAAATCCACTTTTTCAAGTTTGATTTCACTTCGATTGACCCGTGATAATTCGAGCAGATCGTCGAGTTGGCTTTCGAGTTTACCTACGTTTGACCGAATGCGGTTCAGCATTTTAACCGACTGTTCGGATAGTTTATCGGATTGGTCTTCAATG
Organism: Flavobacterium sp.; assembly: GCA_015234525.1. Taxonomy (GTDB): domain Bacteria; phylum Bacteroidota; class Bacteroidia; order Flavobacteriales; family Flavobacteriaceae; genus Flavobacterium. The sequence goes on from JADGMX010000032.1 coordinate 39,898, forward strand.
AGAATTTGCGAATAACCGTTTAATGCCCGAAGCGGACCGCGAAGATCATGCGAAACGATGTAGCCAAAAAAATCGAAATCGGCTACGGTTTGATCGAGTTTTGATTGTATGGCTGCCACGCGTTCTTGCGATTCGGTTTGTTTTTGCTGCAAGCGATGAAACTCGAGTAGGAGTGTGGCTGTTGTGAGTAGATTTGCAGGTTGCGGATCAATCGTCATCCGTTTTTTAGCGTCATTGAAATTACCCAAAAGCACCACTTGGGTTTCAGCATTTAAAACCGAGTTTGGAATCTCTAAAGCTGAATTTATAAAAACAATTGCGGGTGCCGGTTCTTTGAAGCTTTCAGAAGTAACTAACTTTGAGGTTGTAACGGTTGCCTCTAAAACTTTTAAAGTGTCTTTATAACTCCTAAGAATTTTAGGATCGTTATCGATTAGAAGTATTTTCGGTTTGGCCATAGTTGTTGTGAAAACGATTTTAAAGTTAGCAAGATATTGGCGGACTTGCTGTGCGTTTTTAAATTTAATTATGATTTTGAAAATGCAGCGGTGGCTTTGTGCGTTAGGGATTGAGGCGGCATCCTTTTTTTTGGGCGATAGCGAAAAAAAAGATAGAGACGAAAGCCCGGCCGAAGGAAACGCCCACAAATCAACATTCGGTTTTAGTACCTTTGTGAGGCAAAATCCGAAACGTGAAAAAAATTAAGCGCGGCTACCGCAAAACCAGATACATTCTTTACCGTGAAACCCTGGTTGATTTTCGGGAACATTTTTGGGCGTTTATGGGATCGTTTTTTGGAATTGGACTGATTGCTTATAGTCAGCTGAGCGCGCTTGCGATTTCGGATGTCGTGTACCTGATTGGATCGTTTGGCGCTTCGAGCGTTCTGGTATTTGGCGTGATCGAAAGTCCGCTTGCACAACCTCGAAACTTGATCGGCGGTCATTTAGTTTCGGCTTTTATCGGAGTTTCGGTTCAAATGCTGATCCCGGACTTGCTATATATTTCGGCGCCGTTGGCAGTTTCGTTGTCGATTGTTGCGATGCAAATGACCAAAACGCTTCATCCGCCGGGAGGAGCCACAGCGTTGATTGCTGTAACGGGAAGCGAACAAATAAAATCGCTTGGTTTTATGTATTTGCTGTCGCCTGTTTTGAGCGGCACGCTGATTTTGCTATTAACAGCACTTGTTTTTAACAATATGACCAGGCATCGGCAGTATCCGTCATCGCAGAAATTTCGGGTATTTCGAAGCAAGATTGTTCGGAGAATTCGCCGATGATCGCTATATTTACGTAAAATGTAGTTATGAATAACGGTCCGATTGTGCTGATCGACGATGATCAGGAAAACAAAGAAGTCTTGCAGAGCGTGCTTGACAACTTAAATATGACTAATGAACTTCAGTATTTTGAAACCGCAGACGAGGCGTTGGTCTATCTAAGAAACACTACGCGGAAAGTACTGATGATTTTCAGCGAAACTACATTGCCGGGAAAAAGCGGACTAGCTTTAAAAATGGAAATAGATTCCGATCCTGATTTGCGAAAACGTGCCATTCCGTTTGTCTTCTGGTCAACGTTGATTAAGCAGAGTCAGGTGAACGATGCGTATACTTTGATGACCGTTCAGGGGTTTTTCCAGAAAGGCAATGATTACTTAAAAATGGTCGGACAAATCAGTACAATTTTAGATTATTGGAAAGAATCCTATGCCCCGCAATACTAAAGTTTAACGTTTTATTTACAAAAGTTAAATATTGACGGTTACTTTTTGGTTTATCTTTGCCATTCCCAAATCTACATGTTTTTTACAAACAACTGTATTTTAGACAAGTACGAGTTGCTTTTTATTAACAGAAATTAAAAAATAGTTGCCGACTTGAATTTAAGTTGGTGAGATAATATTTTTCTAAACTTAACCTATGGAACTATACTCTATGCAAATAGTTTATGGTGTAAGAAAAGATAAATGAAGAGGATCATATATATTGGCGGTCATTACGAGACTTTATTGCAGGACCTTAACTTCTCGATGGCCGAGATACGCATTGTTTCTACTGCAAATCAATTTAAAGTTTTACTGCAAGAATTTTTGCCCGGAGTAATTCTCTGTGACACCACCGTACTTTTACCGGAGATTGTCAGCACGTTACGATCGCAGCAAATGAAAATTCCGCTGATCGTTTTGGCTTCAAACCAAACCGCAGAATCGGCTGTGGAAGCGTTCAGGCTGGGGGCGAGTGATTACTTGCTTGAAAAGGATTTGCCGAATCTTTCAGAGATCATTTCGCGGCACGTATCTTCGAATTTGCCCTATTTAAACTGGCAGCATTTAAATTTTTCCGATAAATCATCATCGCTGCCGGAACTGGTTAAGCGGCTAAATTCGGTGATTACCCACATGCGTGATGAATTTCTGCTATATGATGAAGTTTGCAGCATTATTGTAGAACACGGCGTTTTTGATTTTGCGTTTATAAATATAAAAAATACTGAAACCGGCGAACTCGAGGTTGTCGCCAGCGCGGGTGCAACGGTCAATGATCTTGACTATTTTGCCGCGTGCACAAATCTCAGCAATCAGTCGATAGACGAGGTTCGGACCGGCAAGAAATCGCATGCTTTTTTGAATTTGGATCAGTTGGATTTGGGTTCAAAGCGGACTGATGTCGATAAACTTTCGTCGGTTATTTGTTTTCCGATCAAGCGCTTAGGCGAGATTATCGGAACGTTTAATTTATTCTCCCGGAACTATCTTGAATTTGACGATCCGGAAATTACAATTCTTTCCGATTTAACTGATAATATTTCGTTTGCGATCGAACTATTGGCCAAGGAGAAGATTCAGCGCCGTACCGAGCGCCGATTGCAGATTGAATATGCAAAGCTGAAACAAGCTCAAAATACGGCCAATTTTGGAACCTGCGAAATTGATTTCGAAACTCAGAATGCGGTTTGGTCAGAAGAATTGCTTCAGATATTCGGATTGCCGACCAATAATAAGCTGATCTCCACCAAGCAGTGGCTTTCAATGATTCATCCAGATGACCTTCATCGGGTTCACGAAGCTCGTGCCAAAATGTTTGAACAACAAAAAGGTTACGTGGTTTCTCATCGGATCATCAGGCCAAACGGCGAAATACGACATTTAGTTACGCGAACCGGGGTTTCTTTTGATGCTCAGGGAAATCCGACAATGTTGATTGGTCAGGCTCAGGACATAACCGATCTTCACCAAACTACTGAGGCGCTTCATGCGTCAGAACTTGCATTCAAGCAAAGCGAAAGCCGGTATCGCCAAATCGTCGAGCTTGCCAATGAAGGTATTTGCTTGTTGAATGCGCAGAATCAGATTGTGTTTGCCAACAACCGGCTCTCAGAGTTGCTTGGTTATACGAGTGCTGAACTGGTTGGAAGCGATCTTTTTTCGTTTGTCAGCAAAAAGCATAAAGGAATTGAGAAGCGGCTGATAAAGAACCGACGCAGCGGCGAGGCAGATTATCTTGACATTTGTTTTGTTTCAAAAGAGGGAAATACGGTTTGGACAAGCGCCTCCGTGAGTCCGGTTACTGATGATGAAGGTAATTTTGACCGAACAATTTTCTTGTTGACTGATATCACGGCAAGGCATGAAGCCGAAGAAATCAACTTGTTTAAAGTTAATTTGCTCAATAATATTGGTCAGGCGGTAGTTGCAAGTGATAGGAACGGCGTCGTTACTTTTATCAATAAGGTTGGCGAAAAGATGTTTAAGGTTCGCCAGGAGACTTTTGTCGGTCGGCGACTTATCGACATTGCCCAACGTGAGGCAAGCAAGGAAAAAGTTGACCAAATCATTCAAACCACAAAGCGGGGAGAGGTCTGGACAGGATTTTTTAATTTGCGTGATCCAAACGGTTTTCCAATCGAAATTGAGCTTCGTGCCGTGCCGCTTTTAGACGATAAAGGTAGGATGAATGGCATTATCTGCGTGAGTACCGATAAAACCGAACACCATCGATTAGAACGGTTGCTCCAATCGTCGGTCGAGATGGCGCGACTCGGACATTTCGAATATAATGTGGTAACCGGCATGCTTTACTGGTCTGATCTTAAGCGAAAAATCCTCGAAGTAGACGATGCGTATGTTCCGCATATTGATTCGGTTTTGCCATTTTATAAAGAAGGAGCGAGTCGTGATAAGATAAACAAAGCGCTTACCGACGCCGTCGAGAAAGGCACCGATTGGGATATGGAACTTGAATTGGTTACGGCTAAAGGTCGGGTGCTATGGGTTCGAAGCATTGGACAAGTTGAAAAAAATGACGGTAGAGTTGTGCGAGTTTTGGGCTCGCTTCAGGATATCGACAGCACGAAATCAGCCGAGAAGTCTATTTTAGCTGTTTATCAGGAGCGAAACAATTTGCTTGAAAGCATTGGCGACGGATTTTTTGCAGTTGATCACAATTTTAAACTGACCTATTGGAATGCTAAAGCTGAAGATATTCTTTCCAAAAAGAGAGAAAATACCATTGGAAAAAGCTTGTGGGAAATTTATCCCGAATATATCGGATCTGACGCCTATCATTACTATTATGAAGTACTCCGAACCCAGGAAGCGGTTTCGTTTGAAGCATTTTTTCATTCATTTGAGAAGTGGCTCCACGTTTCAGTTTATCCATCGGCAGATGGTTTATCAATATTTTTCAAGGATATCACCGAACGAAAGCATTCTGAGATGGAAATGCGTGAACTCAACGAAAACCTGCAGGAATATACCAAAGGATTGGTTGCAATCAACCGTGAGCTTGAGCAGTTCTCGTACATTGTATCGCACAACTTGCGAGCACCGGTGGCAAATATCATCGGGCTTGCTGAAGAACTGACAGACGAGTCATACGACCGCGATACTCAGTTGATGTTTATCGATTCGCTAAAGATTTCAGCCAACCGATTAAATGAGGTAATAGCCGACTTAAGTTATATTATTCAGATTAAAACCGATGTAAAAGACCGTGCTGAACTTATCAATTTGCAAAATTTGACGGAAACGGTTTTAGGCACAATTCATCATTTGATCGTAAAGGAAGATGCTGAGATCAAATTTAATTGTCACGAAAAGGAGATTTTAACCGCAAAGATTTATTTACAAAGCATCATCCACAATTTGGTCACTAACGCTTTGAAATATCGACGTCCCGACGTGAAACCAGTTATTGAAATTGGTTGTCATCCGGTTGATGAAGGTGTGGAATTGGTGGTCAGTGATAACGGTATTGGAATCGATCTGGCAACAAAGGGCGATGAAGTTTTTAAAATGTACAAGCAGTTTCATTCGACCTGCGAAGGAAAAGGCATGGGCTTGTTTATGGTAAAAACACAAGTTGATATAATTGGCGGAACAATTTCGATTGAAAGTGCCGTCAATAAAGGAACCGTGTTCAGAATCTTTATTCCCCAGTAATCATTTACCGATTAAAAAATTGCGGTTGCAATCGTGTTTCTTCCAGTCGGTTGATATGAGAAGCGACAGGTTTTGTCTAAGTCCGGTAACAGTTCGCGGCTTTTTCATGTAACAAGTTGCTCCGGCTGCCTTGGCCTTGTGGATGGCTGAACTTTCAGCATTTGTCGAGAAGGCGATAATCGGAGCTGATTTTAGCATCGTATTATGATGAAGCGAACCGATGATGTCGAAACCTGATATTTTAGGCATATGCAAGTCGACCAAAATGGCATCAGGTATTTCGTTGCATTGACGTGCGTGGATTAAAAGGTGTTCACCGCTGCTGAACAATCTGACATTTATAGCAAGCGATTTTGCGACATACAGGAACATCGACAGATCGTCTGAATTGTCATCAATATAGAAAATTAAATGCGAAGACATGAGTAAGTTTTGGGTTTCTAAATGTAGCCATTTTAACTATTTCACACAAATTTTATCGGTGATGATCAGTTTTAGTTGTAACTGATTAGTAAGCAAATACATAGTTTTACTGCTCTACGAAAACGTTTGCGTAACAAGTCAGAAAGTTTTGACAAATGTTAAAGTCTTCAACGATAAAAAAGCGTGATTATTAAAAAAAACACCGGATTCAATTTGTGTCCGGTGCTTTCATGGCTAAACTAAAAATTATTCTACAACCGTAAATTGCTTCATTTCTTCAAGAGGTTCGATGGCGCTGTAATTCTTCCAGATGTTCGGATCGTACTTTTTTAATTTCACATAATCAAACTCGGCTTCGGCCATACCTTTGAATTGATCTTCGGTCACCGGCTGATGCGAAATATTTAAAAATTCTATTTTGTCGACGCTATCGCCTTCAAATTTAATGTCGAACGCAACAACATCCTTATCTGACTTAGCCAATTCGATTAGTTTAATAGGACGGTGTGCGTAAATATATGCACCTTCATGAATTGTGGCATAACGAAGATAGTATCCTTTTCCGTCCGGTTTCGGTGCATAGATCAAGGTACCGTTTGCTTGATTTTGCTTGAATTTGACCCCGAGCAATAGTTTTAAGTTGATGCCGCCCAAAGTTTTCCCCTTTGCCAGCTGATAATCGCTGCGAACAATTGCATAATCATTTTCGGAAACATAGAGTGTTCCGGTGTATTTCGCGCGACTCTTTTTGGGCTTAAATTTTAAAACGTAGACAAATTCATTTTCAGCTGAGTACATTGCACCGTCGTACGTATATTCATATGCGTCCAGATCGTTTACGAAGTCGAATTTCTTATTTTCAAAATTATTTTCTTTAATAAAATTCGCAAGTCGCACGCGAGTGTTATAAATACGAGTGTCTTCCGGTTTTTTCTTTTCGGCTTTTTGCGCCTTTTTCATTTTGTGATATTCTTTGTTCATCGTAATGGTGTCGCCAACCGGAATCCAACCGCTTTTCATGCGATAGAATTTCGTTGTATCAACGTGTTGAAAAAAGATTTTTGATACGGAACCCGCGAGATTATCAAGCGACACCGATCGGTTCTGATCAACGAGCTTGGTGGCTTTTACAACTTCGAGTTTGGCATTGTTGGCAGTTGCCGGGGTTCGGTAGAGGTTGCAGAGAATATCGGTGTATTCGGTTGCCGGACTTTGGATAAGTCGTTTTGAGAAACCCGTGATTTGATTGTTGGTCTGCTCAAGCTGTCGTCTTGTAAATCCGGTCGATTTGGTGATTTCGACATCAAAAGCTTTCGGTTTTGTTGATGTTCCTTGACGGAAAAAGATCAAATCTTTCGAATTGTCAGTCAGGCTGTAATTTTGTTTCAGGTTTTGCCGAACCTGAGCCATGACTTGCCGTGGGTCGGGTTTAACTCTTGAAACGTCAACATCATCGAGTTCGAAAACACCGGGCTGAAGTCGGATGACATTTTGCATTCGGTTAAGATCCGCAGCTTTAACTTGCTGACCAACGTAGCCTAAGTATGAGACGGTGAAAGTGGTCTGATCGGTTGCGTTTCCTGGTAAATTAAAATATCCTTCCGCATTCGACACTTGATTTTGCGATCCGTCGATGGTAATATTTGCAAACGGAATGCTTTCGCCGGTTGACGCATCGATAACGCGAATGCCGGATTGAGCGGCTGCGAGAGTTATGCTGAAGTTAATTAGCAAAAAATAAAGAAGTTTCATTGTTTTGTGTGTTATTGATGCCGAAATTTAAGACAATTTCACAAATTCTAAATAAATTGTTAATATTTTTATTTGTGTTGATTTGCAATGAAGTACATAAGCCTTAGCCCCGATGGCGCCGGCATCCTTTGCGAGGTCAGGAGCAAAGATACAGGCAAGAGCGGGAAATAGCTCCTAAACCATCAAAAGCTCATGTGATTTAGGCGTTAAAAATGTGTCGTTTTATAAGATAAAAAAGTTAACTTTACTTTTCAACAACTGTTAAGATGCATAATGAGGACCACAAACACGTGGATAAAATAGCTGATTCAAAGGGTTCTTCTTCGACGGCAGAGACGCAAACTTCAAAGAATCGGTTTCAGCTTTCGAAAGACGCCATTGAGAATTTATACTACAAAATGGTTGAGGAAGTGACCGATTATGCCATTTTGCTTTTGGATACTGACGGGAATATTTTGAACTGGAATAAAGGCGCTGCTGCGATTAAAGGCTATTCGGCCGATGAAATTGTGGGCGTGAATTTCCGTGTTTTTTATCCTGATGAAGATCGGAAAGCAAAAGTTCCGGAGCGGCTTTTAAACGACGCTTCTACTACCGGTCGTGCCACTCATGAAGGCTGGCGACTGAAAAAAGACGGTACTAAATTTTGGGGATCGATTGTAATTACGGCTTTGCATGACCAAGACCAAAAGGTGATTGGATTTTCGAAACTGACTCGCGATCTGACCGAGCGAAAGATGTCGGAGGAGTTGCAGCAGCGAACCAACCGCGACCTGGCGTTCAAGAATGAAGAACTTAGGCGCAGCGAGGATCGGTATCACCGAATGATTGCCGAGGTTGAGGATTATGCGATTATTTTGCTCGATGTTGAAGGCAAAATTTTGAATTGGAACAAAGGTGCGCAAAGCATCAAGGGGTATACGGCAAAAGAAATTGTCGGCCATAATTTCAGTGAATTTTACCTGCAAGACGATATCGACCGGGGACTTCCCGGAAAGCTACTTGAAGAGGCGCGATTGAACGGCAAGGCGCGACACGAAGGTTGGCGCGTGAGGAATGACGGCCGGACATTTTGGGGAATGATCGTAATTACGGCATTGCACGATAATGACAACAATGTAATCGGATACTCGAAAGTAACGCGCGATTTGACCGAGCGAAAAGTGGCTGAAGAGCGATTGCAACGATACATGGTTGAACTGCAATATCAGAACGAAATGTTGCAACGGAGCGAAGAGCGCTACCACCGGATGATTGCCGAGGTTGAGGATTACGCGATTATTTTGCTTGATCGCGACGGAAATATCCTAAACTGGAACAAAGGTGCGGAAGCAATTAAAGGTTATAAGGAGAATGAAGTCATTGGAAAGAACTTCAATATTTTTTATTTGACCGAGGATCGTGAGCGAAATTTGCCGCAGCAATTGCTGGTAACGGCAGTGGAAAACAATACTGCCACGCACGAAGGTTGGCGAAAGCGCAAAGACGGAACTCGGTTTTGGGGTTCAATCGTAATTACGGCGCTTCACGATGAAAACGATAAAATCATTGGATTTAGCAAAGTAACCCGCGACCTTACCCAGAAAAAAGCATTTGAAGATCACATCTTAAAGCAGAATAAACAACTTGAGGAGTATGCCTATGTGACCTCACACGACTTGCAGGAACCGTTGCGGAAAATCAATTTATTTAGCGACCTTTTGTTGGATAAAGTGAATAGTCCGGATGCGGCTTTGTTGCTTGAAAAAATCCGCGCATCGGCCACACGAATGACGAGTTTGATTAAAGGTGTGCTTCAATATTCACAAGTCAACAGCGATGATGAGCTTAAAGTTCCGATCAATCTTAATCAGGTTATTGACGAGATCGAAGTTGATTTTGAAATGATGTTGAACGATAAGAACGGTAAAATCGAGCGAGGTGATTTAGGAACGATTCGCGGAATTCCGATTCAGATTCACCAGCTTTTCTCGAATTTAATCAGCAATTCGATAAAGTTCAATGAGAAAAATCCGTCTGTTAGGATTACAGCCGAGCATTTTATTGACGATGTAACCAAGAAGACTTTTGTGAAGATTACCGTTGCTGATAACGGAATCGGTTTCAAACCCGAACATTCGGAGCGAATTTTCCAACTTTTTAGGCGATTGGAAGGTGAGGCGCCGGGAACCGGAATCGGATTGGCACTTTGTAAACGGATTGCAGAGGCGCATGGTGGAACAATTTCGGCAGTAAGCAGACCGGGTGAGGGTAGTGTCTTTGAGATTATACTAGCATTATCAATTTAACAACTGACTAATAGTTTTTAGCTTTGGATTGACATAACATCCGTTTTAGTAAGGCAATTCGGAGCAGTTGCTAATGTTAGATAAAAAGTCGGCCAACTGTTTACCGAACCAATTGATTTTTTGTTACTTTACGACTCTTTTAGATTTTATGACTACAGTAAACATTACAGATTACAACTTCCTTGAGACGTTAAAAGCAGAAACTTCAGAAGCACATCAACAACTTGAACAATTGCAGATAAGCCGTGCGATTGTTTCCCCTGAAATTACCAACCATCAATATTTTACATATTTATCCAAGATGCTATCGGTAAACAAGGCGATCGAATCGCAGGTTTTTCCGATGGTCGAATCCGTTTTTCCCGATATTGATCAGCGCTACAAATCGAAGTGGCTTGAAGCCGATTTAGTGCACGATGATGGAAATGTTGAAGCGAGCGGCGAATTTACATTCCAGGCACAACTGACACTTGGAATGGCGGTCGGAATCATGTACGTGATTGAAGGTTCGACCCTTGGTGGACGATATATACTGCAAAATATTTCAGCAAACTTGGACTTTGATGCTGACCACGGCGCGTCGTATTTTGCAGGTTACGGCAATAAAAGTGGTGCGTTTTGGAAATCCTTTTTAAATAATTTGCAGGAGTTTGAAAAAAAGAACGACGGTGACGAGATTATTAAGGGTGCAAATATCGCTTTTTCGTCAATTTATAAATTTTTGAGTGAATGACGTTAAAGATTAAGGACATCGTCAACCGCGACATTGTGACGTTGACAAACTGCGAATACGAACCAATCCATATTCCGGGTAGTATTCAGCCGCATGGTTTTTTGCTTGGCGCAGATGATACGCATACCATCAAATATTGTAGTGGCAACATCGATCAGTACCTGGGAAAGACGTATCCGGAATTGATTGGAAGTCGTTTGGATTCGATATTCGACAGTAAAACCATTGGTGAAATCAAGGCGGCGTTACGTAAACCATCGCCTTTCTTTGTACTGCCTATTGATTTGATTATTAACCAAGATCACTATCAAATCAAAGTTCATAAAAGCGAAGATATTACGATTATTGAAGCAGAACCGCGGTTGGGGAATGTCGAGGGAATCGCGTCGGTTTACGATCAAACGTCGCAGTTCGTTCTCTATATGAACCAAACCGATACATTGCGAGAACTTTGTGACATGGTTGCCAAGGGAACGCGTAAAATCACGGGTTATGATCGTGTGATGATTTATCGCTTCGACCAGGATTATAACGGTGAAGTTTACGCTGAAAGTTGTCGGGACGATCTTGAATCGTTTTTGGGATTGCATTATCCGCATACCGATATTCCGGTTCAGGCGCGGCAACTGTATTTAAAAAATCTATCGCGACTCATTGTCGACATTGGCTACACGCCCGTACCTATTTATACTGCTGACGACGGAACAGACAAAAAGCTTGATTTGAGTTTGTCGGTTTTAAGGAGTACTTCGCCAATCCATGTCGAGTATTTATCGAATATGGGAGTTGGCGCCACGCTTACCATTTCGTTGGTTCACCGCGATCGTTTGTGGGGACTCATCGCATGCCATCATTATTCCCCTAAAAATTTGTCGCCCGAACTTCGGTTGGCGGCCCAGTTACAAGGACAGTTTATTACATCGCAAATCGACGTGCGACAAAGCAATCAAGAATATGAAGTTTCACGTCAGACCAATATTGCGCTTGAAAAGTTAAATGCTGTCAATTTACCGCCGATCATTGAATCGATGAAGATTTTGAGCATTTCACCACAACTCCTCAAAGTTTGTAACGCAGCTGGTGTTTCGATTATCGTTGGTGGCGAGATATTTAAAAACGGCCACACGCCTTCAGATGACTGTATCGAGAAACTTTCAGATTTTCTGGAAGAATATACGAACGAAACTCATTTTACTACAGATCGAATCTCTGAAGTAATGCCCGATTGGCCGACGGCGTTTTCGATTGCCGGCGTGATTTTTCATTCGCTTGGAAACGGCAACAGCGTGATTTGGTACCGGCCTGAAACCGAAAAAGTAGTTCATTGGGGCGGAAACCCGCAAAAAGCAATCGTGAAAGATGAAAACGGATTGCATCCCCGAAATTCATTTCACTTGTGGAAAGAAATTGTACGGGGAAGATCAAATCCGTGGGCACAACCTGAGGTTAATGCGGCAGCGAATTATTCACATTATCTGCAAAAGCAAATCGGGTTTATGTTGCTCAGTAGGGAAGAAGAACGCTATCGTCGTCAGAGCATTGAGCTGACTGAAATTAACCGCGAACTCGAAAATATAAACTGGATCAGCGGACATGATCTTCAGGAACCGTTGCGCAAGATTCAGATGATGGCTTCAAAAATCAAGAGTCAGAACGAAGATTTATTGCCAGAAACCGTTTCGCATACTTTAGGGCGCATTCAACATTCGGCTCAAACGATGCAAAATCTGCTGATAGACATTTTGCGATATACGCAGATCAAGCACACTGAACGATCAATGTCGCTTGTCGATTTAAACACAGTAGTTGCGGAAGTTCTTCAGGAATGGCACGACACGCTTTCAGAACAAAATGCAGACCTTACTGTTGATTATTTGCCAAAGGTCAATGCTGTTCCGTTGTTGACGCGACAATTATTCAGCAATTTGCTATCGAATGCCATTAAGTTTCAAAATCGCGAACGACAGCTGAAAATTAAAATCGGTTTCGACGGTCCGAAAATTTATGAACCCTATACGCATGAAACGTGTTATCGAATTTCGGTTACCGACAACGGACTCGGGTTCGAACCGCAACACGCATCGCAAATTTTCAATATTTTCAAGAAAGTGCATTATGGCGAATTTGCCGGATCGGGAATAGGTTTGGCACTTTGCAAAAAAATAATGCAAGCCTTTAAAGGCAATATCAGCGCTGAAGGATCACTGGAAAATGGCTCAACGATCTATCTTTATTTTCCTGTTAATTTTAAATAATTGATGCCGTTGCCGAGATTTTAAAATTATAACTGATCCTGCATTTCTCGTTTGTAGAATATATAATCGACAATTGGCGGTGAAAAACCTTCGCTTCGCAGCAATGAATTGACTTGGCCGCGATGGTAGGCCGAATGTAAAACAATATGGTTTAAAATTTCGAGAATTGAATTTTGGTAGGAATCACCTTTCGAATTTCGATAATTTACCACACGTGAAAGATCGGATTCGGATTGAATCAGTTGAATCACGTCAGTCAATAATGTGTCATTGATCGTAAAATATTCATCGGAAGAAACCGGATCCCACGGTAGCAGATTGATGGTTGGGTTATCTTGAATCCGGCTGATCCAAATCTGCTGAGCATTGAGTATATGCCCACATAGTTCATGTATCCGAAGCGAAACTTTCCCGCTTAAAACCCCATTGATCATTCGACGGTTAGCCTCATGATTATGTCTGAATAGATCTAGTAAATTCTCGCGCATTGGTTGATAATTTACTACATATTTACAAAATTTTTAGTTCGGTACGCAAATTTTACGGGAGATTGCTATTTGGTGGAGTTCAGGTTCGCTATTTTACTTTCCAATGCTGAAATCCGCTTTTCCAGATCATTGTCGGTTGGAATTGAATAATGAAAAACGTGAACAACTTTCCAAAGGGCTGTGAGTTCGTTAACCGAAATCTGCAATGTTGGTGTTCCTGTGAGCTTGGCGGTTAGAATCAAACTATGATCAGTGTAAACCGCTTGTCGAAATAGCAATTGCGATTTTGTAGCAACCATTACAAGATCGCCGTTTAAAGTCGGATAATATTCTGATGACGTTTTCTCAGCAATGACAATGTCGTTTGGACGAAAAGACGGTGTGCCTTCAGACATATAAAGGTCGTTTACCATAAATGCGGTTTTATCTTCGGGCGATAAATTTGGAATGATGATGTTGGCTAATTTAAGTTCGGTTTTTGTCTGAATCGCGGTTAAAAAGGGTTTAACATCTTCACTGCTGACTAGCGAAATCCCGGTTGTAACGTCTTTTGCTTGTGAAGTCGGGCTGGTTGTGATAGTTTCATTAAAACGAAGTAAGTTGTTTACCGTTAGCTCCTTTGTCATCAGATCTTCCATATCAATGCTAAAATGGTTAGCAATTTTTATGACAGTTTCCATTTTAGGATTGCTGCGTTGTTCTTCGTACGCTCCAACAGTAGCGCGTTTCATATCGAATATTTCGGCGAATTGCTGTTGACTGAGTCCGTGTACACTACGTATCTTTTTAATATTTTTTCCAAACATGCTACAAAATGCTAATTATATTTGCAATTCTCAATTTAATGCGTATATTTGTACTAACGCTATGAGCAAATTTACGGATAAAGCTAATTCGATGAGCGCTTTGTGAAAAGAATTTGCATAAGTGTTAATAAATTCTAAAAATTAACTTGGTGGCGCACCGAAAAAAAACGAGTTTTATCAAATCATTCAATGCGATGAATTATGAAAGATTATTTTGATGTTGTCAAATCGTATCTGGTCGAATTGCAACTTGACATCAAACACGAAAACCAGAAGGAATGCCTTTTTATAGTTAGTAGTGAGCAAGAAGGAATTTTCAATTTGATTATTTGTGTTGCCTATCCGATTATCATTTTCGAGCAGTATTTATTCGAAATCAAAACCGATTCGCCCACAGTATACAAAGCGCTTCTTCAGAAAAATCGCGATATCATCCACGGCGCTTTTGTTCTGGACGACACAGGTAAAAAAGTGATTTTCCGCGATTCGCTCCGTCTGGAGAATTTAGATCTCAACGAGTTAGGGGCGACCTTAAATTCACTTAGCTTGCTCCTTAGTGAGTATTCAGAGCAAATTATTAACTTTTCAAAAAACTAGAAATTATGAAATTCCTAAGACGACTTTTTAAAATAGGACAGGCCGAAGTGCATCATACCATTGATAATATGGAAGATCCAATAAAAATGACCGAACAAGGGATTCGCGATATGAAAGACGATCTCGATAAAGCCCTTGAAGCATTGGCTCAGGTTAAGGCGATGAGCATCCGCGCGAAAAATGAAGTCGATGAGTACGAAGTAAAAGCCGAAGACTACAACGAAAAGGCGATGCTGATTTTGAAGAAAGCACAAAACGGTGGAATCGATTCTTCTGAGGCAGACCGACTCGCAACCGAAGCGTTGATTAAAAAAGAAGAAGCAATTGGACATCAGAACCGCGCCATAGCTGATAAAGAAAAATTTGATCAAAATGTTTCGCAAATGGAAACCAACGTTCAAATCATCAAGCAAAACATCAGCAAATGGGAAAATGAACTTAAAACCTTGCGGTCGCGCGTTAAAGTTGCCGATGCTACCAAGACCCTGAACAAACAAATGGCTAAAATCGACAGTAATGGCACCATCGCATTGCTTGAACGTATGAAAGAAAAGGTAAATCAGGAAGAGGCGCTTGCTGAAGCTTACGGCGAAATTGCTAATAACGCTAAATCGGTTGACGATGAAATCAATAGTGCCATCGACGTAAAAAAAACGAAAGCTACGAGTGAACTCGAAAAGCTTAAAGCGCAACTCGGAATTGGAAATTCCACTGATTAATTAGCCATGGAAGAACTCATTCGGATCTCGTTTTCGCCTGTAAACGCATTTTTTACCATTATGTGCATCGTGATGGTGGTGTATTGGCTTCTTGTAATCATCGCCGGGCTAGATCCAGATTTGCTAAGTGTGAATTTCGATTCCTCAGATGTTGAAACAAGTTCAGGTTTTGGCGGAGAAGTGGATGGCGACGTCAGTTCGTTCACCAAAATACTGGAATACTTTAACTTTGATGAACTTCCGCTAATGTTCATCATTACGATTGTATTTTTCAGTATGTGGTTTATCGGAATTAACGTGTCATACTATCTTGGCGTTGAAAGTACGCTGCTCGGATTTTTACTGCTGATTCCAAATTTTATTTTGAGTTTATTTGTCGTAAAGCTGTTCAGTCGGCCTATCAGCTATTTTTATAAACAGGTGAACCACAAAGGCGAACCCGAAATCGACTTCCTCGGCCGTCGTTGTACCGTTATTTCATCAGTAGGCCCGAACCGAACCGGCCAATTGGAACTCATCGTCAATGGCGACCCTATAAAACTCTATGCAAGAAGCAACGACGAAGATTCTCTGGTTGCCGGCCAGCAAGCAGTCATCGTCGGGGAAAGTGCCGACCGAAAATATTATCTCATAGAAAAATTCGACTATTAATCAACCATATCCGGATCGGAGCCTCGCATCACCGTCCACCATTAACTAAATCATAAAACAAAACAAATGTTAGGAAATTCATTACTCGTTACAATGATCGCCATTATTGTTGTAGTCATCGGACTGCTTGTATGGGTCATTTCAATGTACAAAAAGATCATTCAAGGAAAGGTGATTGTACGCACCGGCGCCGGCGGAACCAAGGTTTTTTTCAATGCGGGATTGGTCGTTCCGGTATTGCATAAGATGGAAATCATGGATATTTCCGTGAAAAAATTAGATGTCGAACGAACCGGCGTCAACGGGCTCATCTGCAAGGATAACATTCGCGCCGATATCAAAGTGACGTTTTTTATCAAAATCAATAAATCGACCGCAGATATTATCAACGTGGCTCAAACCATCGGTTGCGAACGCGCGTCTGAAATCGACGTACTCCGCAATCTCTTCGACGCTAAATTTTCTGAAGCGCTCAAAACAGTGGGTAAAAAATTTGACTTTATCGAACTCTACGAAGCCCGAAGCGAATTCCGCGAAGAAATCATCGCCATTATCGGAACCGATCTTAATGGTTATGTGCTTGATGATTGTGCCATCGACGATCTTGAGCAAACTTCTCTAAATCACCTAAAAGCCGATAATATTCTTGATTCTGAAGGTATCAAGAAAATCATCGAACTGACAGCCGCTCAAAATATCAAAGCCAACCTTATCCGTCGCGATGAAGAAAAAACGATCCGCAAGCAGGACGTAGAAGCGCGTGAAGCAATCCTGGCGCTTGATCGCCAGCTTTCAGAAAAAGAAGAACAGCAAAAACGAGAAATCGCCAACATCAAGTCGCGCGAAGAAGCTGAAATCATCAAAGTCTCAGAAGAGGAACTTCTCAAATCAGAAACTGCCCGAATCAACACCAGCGAAAAAGTTCTGGTAGCTGAAGAAAATAAACAGCGACTTATAATCGTAGCAGCTAAAAACAAGGAGCGAACCGAAGCCGTTGAGACCGAACGTGTCGAGAAAGACCGCGCCTTGGAGCAAACCGAAAGAGAGCGTATCGTAACTCTTGCACAAATCGAAAAAGAAAAAGCAGTCGAACTGGAAAAGAAAAATATCCAAAATGTGATTCGCGATAGGGTAGTGCTCGAAAAAGGGGTCATTCAGGAACAAGAAAACATGAAAGATATCGAAGCTTTCAAAGAAGCCGATCGTGACAAGCGCGTTGCCGTTACTCTTGCCGAAAAACTCAGTGAAGAACTATTCATCAAACATACAAAATCGGCCGAAGCAGACCGTGAAGCTGCAAAATACAAGGCTGAAGAAATCAATATCGAAGCAACAGCCCGACTTGCAGCCAGCGAAAAAGAGAGCGAAGCACGCAAAATTTTGGCTGAAGCTAAAGCCAAAGAAGATGCAACCATCGGACTCTCGGAAGCTCAGGTTATGCACGCTAAGGCTGACGCGAATGAAAGACAAGGTATCGTCGAGGCGGTTGTGATTGAGCGAAAAGCACTTGCTGATGCCATCGGACTTAAAGCAAAGGCCGAAGCCTCGAAAGAATTTGGTGTTGCCGAAGCCGATGTAATCCGCGAAAAGGCATTGGCTGAAGCAACCGGAATCCACGAAAAGGCTGAAGCGATGAAGAAATTAGATGGCGTCGGTAAAGAGCACGAAGAGTTCAAACTCAAGCTCAACAAGGAACTTCAAGTGGATTTGGCTCACATCAACATTCAAAAAGATATTGCAGATGCTCAGGCAAGCGTTATTGGCGAGGCGCTGAAAGCTGCGAAAATCGATATCGTGGGCGGCGAAACTATGTTCTTTGACCAGATTGTGGGACAAATTACCCGCGCTAAAGGGTTCGACCGACTCGTGAATTCTTCGGAAAATATCACTGAAATCAAGGATGCTGTTCTTGGCGATAGTGCCGATGGCCAACAAAATCTACTCGATCGCGTTAAAGGTTTTGCGGAAAAATATGGCATTTCATCGGAGGATATTAAAAATCTAACCGTTGCCGGTTTGCTGCTGGAACTTCAAAAACGAAGCAATGACGATCAGGAAATAGGATTGTTCTCGAACCTGATGCAGATGGCGCAAAACCTGGGATTATCAACTAAAAAATTAGGATAAGGAGCTGTTTCCGGCTATCCGCTATATCTTTTTTGCCGAAAAAGTTAAGATTCAACGACTATTTCGAAGCAAAAAAGGATGCCGCTCCTATCCGGGCTAAGGGCTTTATTGGTAATTTAAACTCCGAAGTTACTATTGAAATCGCCAACTGATTCAAAACCAGCAAAAAGCCAATAAATTAATATTGATTCCGTGTGGGATAGTGCTACGCGGAATCCTTTTACAAAAATCCACGACCATGAGCACATTGGAAGGCGGGACATACGAAATTATCCGTGGCAGGCTTGAAACCCAAAAAGAGGATCTTCTTGAGCGACTACATAAACTAAATGAATCGCGAAAGAAAATTTTTGGGAGCATTGAAACAAAACTCATTGCCAACACCAGAATCATCACCGAAAATAACTGCATCCCGAGCGATATTATTTCAATCGGCGATACTTGCATTTTTGGTTATAACGTGCATTTTGGCTTACGCACTGAAATCAAAACCGACGATGTTTTCAGCATTTACAGGTTTGAAGAAAATGAGTTTAAGCAACAACCGCTGGATCTCATTTCAGAGGAAACCTTTCTGACGGACTTCCACAATCTTTATAAGTATTATCGCGATACTGAATTCCGAAAGTTTTTTATCAGCGGAAATTATATGCACATGGTCTTTCAGATCAGCGATCGGGTTTCAGATGTCAAAACCTTTAAATGGCTGATAAAAGATCAAACGCTCATTTATCAGGATAATCGCAGCGACCACGAATATCGCTTTACAAGACAACACGATTTCAACTGGACCGAGGCCAATCGCGACATGCATAAATACGGTAAACATCCGCACGTATCAATACTCGACAAGGTTTTTGTCGAAACCGTCGGAGGAACGCTCACCATTAAAATCGAAGACAATACCGCCACAGGAAAAGGAATCTACGACGAGGAAGTTGCTTTCCCCGACCAAACCCTCGACGATGCAAATTATAAATTCGCCGATCTTGGCAACCTTATCGCTTTGCAGATTAAACCGTTTCAGGAAGCACCGAGGTTTTTTGTCTACAACCACAAACTTCAGGATGTAAAAAAGATCGATAGTCTGTCAACTTCGGCCATTTTGCTGCCTGATCAACACGGAATCATCTTCTCAGATGGCTATTATTTGCAGACAGGCGAATACAAAATTTTCGAAAACAGCCTGCAAAATCTATTGTTTCAAGAAAGAATCGCCTCACAAAATGGCGAGGATTTTCTATACGTTTTCTACGAGCAAGTTACAGGACAACATGTGTTAATGTCGTATAATCTCATCACCCATGAAGTGATGACACCAATAATCTGCAATGGTTTTACGATTCTTGAGAACGGCGAATTGTGCTATTTTCGCGCAGAAGATGAACCTACAAAAAATCATCTGGTCCAAATTTGGCAAACGCCGTTTGTAAAAACCGACCGGACACCATCGGCAAATAAAGACAACTACATTTACAAGCTCGGCAATCGCGATATTGTCAAGGCAATGGCCGACGGACAATCAATAATTACGCTTTTGAATAAAGGCGATAATTATGAGGGGTTATATTCGGATTTAACCCGGATGTCCCAAAATATTCTAGATACGTATTATTGGATCACCAGCAAAGAAACTTTTGAACTTCACATTCCGCTGACCGAAATTAAAAAGACGGCAAACGCGGCCATAGACGAGTTTGAAAAGGTGGTTCAATTACGGATCAACGCCGAAAAAATCACCCGTGAAATCAATGAAAAAGCAGACCGGCTTTTTATTGACATCAAAAGTTCGCCGCTTGATAATATTGATGTTTTTGTAGCGGATCTTTCAAGATTACGGGCCTTAAGAGGCGAAGTCATTGGCTTGCGGGAAATTCGCTATGTCGATCACGATTTCATAAATTCGCTTGAAGCACAAATTGCCGAACAAACAGAACACATTTCTCAAAATTGTGTTCATTTTCTGCTCGATGAAAAAGCATTGGACCCGTATCAACAACGTGTTAAAGCGAAGCAGGACGACCTATTGAAGATTGCTACCGTTGCGCAAGGCCGAAAATTGGAAGCTGAAGTCTTGTCGATTACTGCCGATCTGGAGATGTTGATAGATATTGTTTCAAACTTAAAGATTGACGACACTTCGCAATCAACGCAGATTATCAATAATATTTCGCTGATTTTTGCAATTTTGAACAAGCTTCAGGCCGATATCAAAAACAGCATTTCATCGATAGGAGGAAAGGAAGCAAAAGCGGATTTTGCCGCACAGATGAAGTTGATTGATCAAAGTATCGTAAATGCACTTGATCGTGCCGATGCGCCTGAAAAAGCCGACGAGCAGTTAAATAAAATATCGGTTCAACTCGAAGACCTCGAAGCTCGCTTTGCAGATTATGAGGAATTTACCGATGCAATTTTACAGAAAAGGGAAGAGATTTACACGGCTTTCGAAGCCAGAAAAAATAGCCTGATCGAATCGCGAAACAAAAAAGCATTGGCGATTTCATCAGCGTCTGAGCGAATTCTGAAAAACATCACTGCAAAAGCGCTTACTTATAATTCGGTTGACGACATAAATGGCTATTTCGCTTCTGATCTGATGATTTCAAAATTACGCGATTTGGTTCAACAGCTCAAAGCCCTCGATGATACCGGAAAAGCCGAAACCATAGAAACGCAATTAAAATCGGCTCGCGAAGATGCACTTCGGAAACTTAAGGACAAACACGAGCTTTACGAAGATGGCGAAAATATCATCCGGTTGGGCAAACACAAATTTGCGGTCAATAAACAACAACTCGACCTTACCATTGTATTAAAAGACGGTGAATTAAATTATCATCTAACCGGAACCGATTTTTATCAGAAACTACCGGCAACTAATTTTGAACCGTTTAAGAAATATTGGAACCAGGATCTTATTTCAGAAAACAACGAAATTTATAGATCGTCTTTCCTGGCTTATAAATTATTTAAAAGCCAAGATCCTGCACAACTGTACTTAAAAACAGATGAGTCGCTGATGGATTTGATCAAAGAGGAAACATCAAAGAACTACAGCGAAGGGTATGTGAAAGGTGTCCACGATGCTGATGCGTTTAAGTTTCTGAAAGTCCTGGTTGAAAAGCACAACACACTGAAACTTCTGCGATACAATCCGACCGCTCGTGCGTTGGCACAATTTTTCTGGTTCGGATTGTCAGAAGATCATCGAAACGCGCTAAATGCAAAAATAAAATCAGCCGGAAATATTTTAACGGTTTTCCCTGAAAGTACTCAGTTCGACTACATTCTTGATGAACTGAATCAGCTTATAAATGATTATCTGACCTCGAATGTTTTGGCTACGAAGATTTCAGTACAAGCTAATGAGGTTTCCCAATACCTATTCGACGAGTTAAAATCGAATGATTCGTTTTACATCAGTTACAAAGCTTCGCAGTTAGGCGAAAAGTTTCTGAAAATGCTGGATGCCAAAGGAGCAACGACAACCTTTCGTAATACAATCGACAACGCATCCGACAGCGATTCTGCAACACAACTTGCCATTCAATGGGTTTCGTCATTTATGACGCAAAACAATCATTCCGAGCAAGCAGAATATTTGTATGAAGTTGCCGCTTTGATGTTATACCGCCATGAGTCGGCTGAAAATACGGTAAACATCGATCCAGGCGAGGTAATTACTGGACTTTCAGGATCGCATCCAACAATTAGTGATGGAACGTATCATTTCAATTATCACCATTTTACCAGGTTGCTTGCCACATATTTCGAAGAAGATGTACCGGCATTTGAACATTTTAGAAATGAACGGCATCGCGTTACGCAAGAGCTGAAATCGGATTTGAGATTACACGAGTTTGTTCCTACGGTCCTCTCGTCGTTTGTCCGAAATAAATTGATCGATCAAGTTTACCTGCCGCTATTCGGCGATAATTTTGCAAAGCAGCTTGGTAGCGCGGGAGAAAACAAAAGAACTGACAGATCCGGAATGCTATTATTGGTTTCGCCTCCCGGTTACGGAAAAACTACGTTGATGGAATATCTGGCAAACCGACTCGGAGTGGTATTTATGAAAATCAACGGTCCGGCGCTGGGTCATGAAATTACGTCTGTCGATCCGCTATCGGCAACCAACTCGGCCGCATGTGAAGAATTAAAGAAGTTGAACTTGGCGCTAGAGATGGGAAATAATGTCATGTTATATTTGGATGACATTCAACATTGCAGTCCGGAATTTCTGCAGAAGTTTATTTCGCTTGCCGATGGAACCCGAAAAATCGAAGGTGTTTTTAACGGACAACCGCGCACGTACGACATGAAATCGAAAAAATTCTGCATCGTCATGGCGGGTAACCCGTATACTGAAACTGGCGAAAAATTCCGAATTCCCGATATGCTTGCCAATCGCGCTGACATTTATAATCTTGGCGATGTGATCGGAAATTCGTCATCATTATTCGAACTTAGTCTTATTGAAAACGCGCTGACATCAAATCCAATCCTGGCACAACTTGCTTCGCGGAATATGGAAGATATTTATCCGCTTTTAAAAATGGCCGAAACAGGTCAAAAAGATGGTTTTGATTTGCAAGGCAATCATTCGAAACAGGAGATTGAAACCTATATTTCGATATTGGATAAAGTTTTAAAAATTCGCGATGTGGTGCTTAAAGTCAATGCCACTTATATCGAATCAGCTGCGATGGAGGATGCTTATCGCACTGAACCGCCGTTTAAACTTCAAGGTTCTTATCGCGATATGAACAAGTTGGTTGGCAAGATTGAACCTGTTTTGAACGACAGCGAATTATCAGCGATTTTATTGTCTCACTATCAAAATGAAACACAAACCTTAACTGGAGCTGCTGAAGCCAATCTCTTAAAGTATAAAGAGATTTCGGGTATTATCGGCGATGATGAAAAGGATCGGTGGAATGCAATCAAAGAGATTTTTGTCAAAAACAATAAACTCAAATGTTTTGGAAATAAAAGCGAAATGGCACATGTTCTTCAGCAAATAACCGAATTTACAAGCCACATCGAAGGAATTAAACTCGCCATTCGGGAAGGATTAGAAAAGCGATAAAAACACTGATTTCTTTAGTGAAATTATTTGTTATTGGAGGGTTTCAGACTTTTGTTTGAGTCGTCTTCATCTTCCATATCCTTGAAGTCATCTTCTTGAGTGCCTTTCCATCGGTCGACTCCGCTTCGGTAGGCAGTTCGGGCGATAAGGTGTGCGGCAACAGGCGCAGTCAGTACCAGGAAAAAAATAATGGCGATTGATTTTGTGGTTACCGAAACATCAGGAAACAGAATTGCGGCACAAGCCAGGAACAAGCCAACACCCAACGTAGCTGCTTTTACGGTAACTGACAACCGAAGATAAAAATCCGGCATTCTAATGATTCCGATCGCAGACAGCAGAATGGCAATCGCACCGATAGTGCTGATTATGCAAATGAGAAGATCAGTCATTGTTGTTTGTCTTATTGATGTAATATGAAAATGCGATGGTTCCAAGAAATGCAATCAGCGCAAGGATCATCGCAACGTCTAAGTAAATTGGTTGCTTGGTGCGGATGCTGTATGCTGTAATGGTTGCAATGCCGATGGTGATCACAAGATCGAGCGCCACAACGCGGTCAACAACATCAGGACCTTTTATAAGTCTGATAATTACCATAAATGCCGAGACCATAAGTATCGGAAATATCACGTAATCGAAATAGTTTTCTATAGTCATCTTAGGAGTTCCAATAATTTTCGTTCCAGTCCGTTTTGAATTTGTTGTGTGAACTCTCGCTTATCTTTCAGATACATCACATGCAAATACAATATCGTGTTGTCTTCACTGATATCAAGAACCATTGTTCCCGGTGTAAGCGAAAGTGCCGTACTTAGCAGGTTGATTTCAAGCGGTGTTTTCGCCGTCATTTTATAAGCGATGACACCGGGCGTAAAAAAATATCGGGGTGTGATTACATCAAACGCAACTTGCAAATTTGAGTTGAGCATCTGATACAAAAAATAAAAAGCAAAGTAAATGGCATTGGGAATCCGCGTAAAATAGCGACGGTCTGCCGCTCCGCGATTCATAACCCACAAGATAAAAAAACCGAGAATGAATCCGAACAGAAAGTTAGTGAAATACATTTGTCCGGTAAGCGCTACCCAAATAAAGGACAGCAGCATGTTCATTAAAAACTGTTTAACCATATCATTTACAATTTTTCGCCCAATACGGCTTTGATATACGGCGATGTATCCATCATTTCGCCTGCAATTTTATCGGATATGTTTATAATCATTTCAGCGTTGAAACCGATATACAGCGTGACTGCTGCCAGAAAAACAATCGGAAGTACAAAGAAAACCTTGCGATGTCTTTGCATTCCGGCAAAACTATCCTGAATGATATCATCTGTTGAGGCATCTTTCCAAAATACTGCAGCCCAAAGTTTAGCCAGAACATATAAAGTAACGAAACTTCCGATGATTATACCCGCAATCATCCACCCATTTTCAACCAGAAACGCAGCTTCAATCAGATAGATTTTAGGCCAGAAGCCTGAAAGTGGCGGAATTCCTGCCAGCGAAAACAAAACGATTGCAATAACTAACGACAATTTAGGATATTCATCGTAAAGACCACCAAGTCGGTTCATATCCATCGTTCCGCGCATTTGCCTGATAAGTCCTGCGATTAAAAACAAATTGGTTTTAATGATGATATCATGAATCAGATAAAAGACGGCACCTAAAATTGCCAGCTGCGTATATAGACCAAGTCCGCCCACGATAAATCCGATGTGACATACGATCAGGTAGGAAAACAGTCGGCGGATATTTGTTTTCATCAGCGCTCCAAAAGCACCTGTCAAGACCGTCATTATTCCAATTACGATAAAAATCATCTTCATAAAATCGTCCGGAGTAAATACTAGTGTGAATACCCGAAGCATTCCGTACAATCCAACTTTTGTCAATAATCCGCCAAAAACCGCCGCAACTGCTGATGGGGGCGTGTGATATGACGATGGAAGCCAGAAGTAGAGTGGGAATACCGCCGATTTGATTCCGAATCCGATTAGGAAAAACATCGCCGTAAGGTTGACAATCGACTGATTCGCTACGAGCGGAACTTTTTCAGCAAGGTCGGCCATGTTTAATGTTCCGGTGATGCCATAAAGAATCCCGATTCCCGTCAGAAAAAATGTTGATGCCAAAATGTTTAGCGCCATGTATTTTACCGCACCTTCCAACTGCGCTTTTCTTCCCCCGAGTGTTAACAGTACAAATGAGGAAATAATGATCACCTCAAACCAAACGTACAAATTGAAAATATCGCCGGTCAGGAATGCCCCGTTAAGACCCATTATTAAAAAGTGGAAAATCGGGAAATAGCCGTACATCATACGTGCACGTCCAACACCAACAGCTGAAAATACCGAAACCGCTAGTGCAACGACCGACGTCAGTAGCACCAACAAAGAGCTGAAAGTATCTGCAACGAACACGATTCCAAAGGGCGCTTTCCAACTCGCCGCCGTCAAGGTTGTTATTTCACCATTGTAAACCCCGGTAAACAAAACGTATGCGATTACAAGACCCATCACACTCGATACGATGCTAATGATACGATGCGTCACGGTTTTCCGCCAGAAGATAAGCATCAGCAAAGCGGTAAACAAGTGGAGTAAAACCGGAAATATTATAAAGTTACTGCTCATAAATCTTCTTCTTCAGGAGTGTTCAGATCGTCAAGATCATCCGAACCTATCAGCGCGTAGACTCGTTTCAAAAGAACAATCGCGAATGACGTTAGGCCGAAGCTGATTACGATGGCGGTTAGTATTAGGGCTTGCGGAATCGGATCAGCATAAGGACCCGTAAGTCTGTCGAGCGATGCATCAATTATCGGTGGTTTGGCTTTGGTGATATTCCCAAGTAAAAATATCAGCATATTGGTCGCATTTCCCAAAATCAGAATTCCAAGTAACAAACGGACCATGCTTCGCCGAAGGATAAAATACACCCCGGCTGCATATAAAATTCCGATTAGTACGACTAGTAATAACTCCATTAATGGGTGCTTTTTGAAATGGTAAATAATATGGTTAGAACGACACCAATGACCACAAGATAGACTCCGATGTCGAAAAATAGTGATGTTCCAACCGCGCCGATCACGGGAATATCATAGGCGAACCACATTCCGGTCATTAAAGGAGCGCCAAAAAACATCGGCAAAACCATGCTTAAGGCTGCGATCGATAATCCCATTGGAATCAATGAAAGGGGTTTACGCTGAATAAGTACCATTGTTTCATCGGTCCCAAAAGCAAAACTGTGTAAAACAAATGCGATTGATGCTACAAGTCCGCCGACAAACCCTCCGCCGGGATGATAATGTCCGCGTAATAACAAGAAAAACGAGAACAGCAGCAATATTGGCAGCAAGTATCTGGATGCGGTTTGTAAGATGATACTTCTCATATTATTCTTTTTCAGATGATTTTAACCGTAGTTTGATCAGGCTGTAAACCCCCAAAGCGGCAATGCTCAACACGACGATCTCAAACATGGTGTCGACTCCGCGGAAATCGACCAGGATAACATTCACCACGTTTTTACCTTTTCCTAAGGCATACGCCGATTCCCCGTAGAAATCGCTAATTTCAGTTGATGTTGGCACGTGAAGCACGCGAATTGCGATTAACGACATAAGCGTACCAAATGAGATCGCTACAAAAGTGTCACGCAGTATGATTTTTTTATTCTGACCGACAAAGTTGATAAACGATGGCAGGTTAAATAACACAAGAACAAATAGAACCACAGTTAAAGTGTCGATTGTAAATTGTGTGATGGCAAGATCCGGAGCGCTGTAAAATACAAATAATAAACAAATTGCGTAACCGATGATACTGGTTCCAATGACCGCCGTCAACCTCGATTTGGTAATGATTGTCATAATCAAACCAGCCAGTAAAAAGAGAACCGTTGCACCTTCATAAATCGTTATTGGCGAAAGTTTCGAATAGTTTATCGCAATTGTTCCGCCATCAACGAGTTCGTAAATAAGTAGTATTTGAGCAAAAAGCAATATTTTTAGAATATACGATCGTAAAAATCCGTTGTGCATCACATTGGTGTACCAAGCTGCAAATCTCATAGTCTGCGATACAGCAAAGCGAAAAATACGCTGTGGCGACATAACATCCAACCGGTCGACAAATTCCTGCATTGATGCTCTCGGCGTATTCAAAAAGTAAATAATTGTTCCCAGACCAAGTGTGGCAAGACTTAACCACAAAACCGTGTTGAAACCATGCCAGATTGCGAGATGTACGATTGATTCATCGCCCGAAATTGCCTTTAACATAGGGCCGATGAGCGACTCTCCGATAAGTGAAGGGAAGCAACCTAGTACAAAACCGCCGACTCCGAGAAGCAGTGGCGGAACCCACATCCACCTTGAAGGCAAATGTATGTCATTAAACTTTTCAGGGAGTTTTCCGGAAAAAGGTCGCAGGCCAGCCATAAAACCGGCGGCAACTAGACACGTATTGGTTAAGACCGCAATGATTGTAATGTACAAGGAAAAGGAACCGTTAGCCTTCAGCGTTGCTTCATAAATTAAATCTTTGCCGACAAAACCAAGAGATAGTGGCAAACCTGCGCTCGAAAGTGCTGCTAAAACACCGGCAATGTAAACCGGTTTGAGTACTTTTCGAAGTCCGGAAAGTTCGAGCAAATTCCTGGTGCCTGTTTCGTGATCGATTATGCCGGTGATAAGGAAGAGTGCGGCTTTATAAAGTGCATGAACGACTATAAAGGTGGTCATGGCAATTAGCGCTTCTTCGGTTCCGAGGCCGATCAGAAAAGTAAGTATTCCTAATGCCGAAATAGTAGAGTAGGCCAATACCGATTTGAGGTCGGTTCGGAAAAGAGAATGGATTGCGGCATAAACCATGGTTACACCACCTACAATCATCAAGGTATATGACCATTCGGTTGTGCCACCTAAAATTGGTGACATTCGCGCTAACAGGAAAATTCCGGCTTTGACCATTGTAGCCGAATGGAGGTAAGCTGAAACTGGCGTCGGAGCTTTCATTGCGCCGGGCAACCAAAAATGAAATGGAAATTGTGCCGATTTGGTGAAGGCGCCAATAAAAATCAGAAATAATATCAGTGGATAATAAGCGTGGCTCGTGATTAAATCAGCAGATAAAAATAGTTTTTCGATAGAATAGGTGCCTGCAACCTGACTTAAAAGAATAAGCCCGGCAAGCAAAAAGAAGCCTCCCATTCCTGTGATGCTAAGCGCCGTGATAGCACTTTTGCGAGACGCTGAACTGTCATTATTGAATCCGATCAGAAAAAAAGAGCTGATACTGGTTAATTCCCAAAATACGAATAGCAGCAAGATGTTGTCGGATAAAACCATTCCGAGCATAGCCGACATAAACAGACATAAATATCCATAAAACCGATCCAGAAACTTGTGTCCTCGCAAGTATGAACTCGCATACACGAAGATTAATGTCCCGATTCCGGTAATCAGTAAACTAAACAATAACGAGAGTCCGTCGAGTCTAAAATCTGCATTTATGTTCAAGGAAGGTACCCATTGGTGGCTTTCCAGTAGCACTGATCCGGCTCTGATTTGGGGAAGCTGCAGTAAAAAATACGCAAAGAGCGATAGGGGCAAAATGCTTAGAACGATGCTACGGCCGGATCGAAAAAATTTTCCGAACGGAATTAAAATACCTGCAATCAATAATCCGGCTAGTACCGCTAAAAGCATCAAATTGTCGTTTTTGCAAAAATAGGTTATTTAGTCCTTAACGAATGCTGTTTTTTGTTATTAATAGCTTAAAGTTGGCAAAAAGCTGATAAAAAATAATGATGCAACAAACATTTATCTGGATTTGGATACTATCGGAATGTCGATTTTTAATGTTTAGTAAATTTAAAATTGATTTTATTGAAAAAGAACCGATTCGTGTTTTTTGTAGTGGTTGAATCGAATTCGTTTAACTTTGTTCCGATGTTCTACTTGCTCCGGGTGTAATTACACCAATGATTTTGCTAAGAAAATTCTTTTGGGTTTGATTGATGTTATCAAAATAGTTAAGGGATAGTCCATAATTTCTTATACGATGAATCGAAGCGACATCAAACTAATTTTGGTGAACTATTTGGAATTATAAGGTAGCGCTTTTTTCCATGCGGCCATTCCACCCGAAAAATTGCTAATGTTTTTAAAGCCATGCTTGATCAACAGCGAATAGGCAATTGCTGATCTGTCTCCGCTTTGGCAGTGAATCACAGTATTTTCCTTCTTATCTATTTTGTCTAAATTGTCTTCAAATGTACCAACAAACACATTTTTGGCACCATCCACGTGTCCTGCATTATATTCGGTAGCGTTACGTACATCAACGATCTGAACATCTGGGCTCTCAACAGCTTTTTTAAATTCTTCTATATCAATGACGTCTGATGTTTTTAGTTCCAAGCCGGTGGCAGCCACATCGGTGATATAGCCATAGACGTTATCCAATCCAATGCGCATTAGTTTTCGTGTCAGGTCGTCCATTTGGTTTTCTTCTGCAACGAGAATGAACGGATCTTCATAATTCAGCAACCAACCGCACCAGGTAGCGAATGAGTTATTGCCTTGAATATTGATACTTCCGTCGATGAAACCATCAGCAAAATCGTATTTGCTACGTGTGTCTATAACTGTCATTCCTTTTTGATATGCTTCAAGGAAATCGTCGTTTGAAAGCTTTCGGTGTTTTGGAACTTCCGTAAGTAGTGGCCGATCAATTTTATTGAGCTTTTTCATCTTTGCAAAATATTTTGGCGGCTCGGGCTGATCTGCAAGAAGATAATCTGAAAAACCACGCTCATCGTTTTGATGCTGAAAAGCCCAGTTTCGGATTTTTTCATATCCAACCGTCGTACTTGGAACGGCTCCCAACGCCTTCCCACAGGCAGATCCGGCACCATGACCCGGCCAAACCTGGAGATGTCCCGGCAGATTTGCAAACTTTTCAAGTGACCGATACATTTGTTTTGCGCCTTCATCCTGAGTGCCTCTGATTCCCGCCGCTTTTTCAAGTAGGTCAGGCCGTCCAACATCGCCGACAAAAACAAAATCTCCTGTAAAAATCATCACGGGCTCGTCTGTTGCAGGATGGTCGGTTAGCAAAAAGCTGATACTTTCGGGTGTGTGACCCGGCGTATGTATGACTTCTAAACTGAGGTTTCCGACTTTAATTATATCGCCATCTTTCAAGCCCTCATGTTCAAACTCATATTGCCAATCGGCGCCACCTTCATCTGAAAGATACATTTTTGCGCCGGTGACTTTTGCGAGCTCTCTTGTTCCTGCCAGGAAATCGGCGTGAATATGTGTCTCAGCAACATGCGTGATCTCCATATTATTTTGTTTTGCGATCTCGAGATAGGTGTCAATATCTCTCTTGGCGTCGATGACCATTGCGACCCGTTGCGATTGGCATCCGATGAAATAACTTGCCTGCGAAAGGCTTTTATCGTAAATGTGTTGAAAATACATAATTTAAAATTTTTGTTTCAGTCAAAAGTAGCCTCTATGGAAACGCTGTGCAGTAACAAAAGTTACATATCGAAAAAGTGAAGGTCATTGGAGCATAACAATGCTGTTGCGGTGTAATCTGATTTTCCCCTGATTCTCGAGCGCTTTCAGAAGTCGCGATACTACCACGCGTGATGTATTAAGTTCGTAGGCGATTTCCTGATGGGTTTTTTCAATGGTCTTGGTGTTGTTAATTTTAGATTTTTCGAGAAGATAATTCGTCAGGCGCTCATCCATATTCATAAATGCCAGGTTGTCGATAGCATTCAGCATTTCACTCAGCCGCTTATTGTAACTTGAAAAGACAAAATTCCGCCAACTCTTATATTTCCCAAGCCATTCTTCCATTTTATTCACCGGGATCATGGCTACGCTTCCGCTGTTTTCGGCCACTGCTCGGATCTCACTTTGCGTGTCACCCATACAGCATGCGAGGGTCATTGCGCAGGTGTCGCCACGTTCTAGAAAATACAGAAATAATTCACCTTCGTCGCGGTCTTCGCGCAACACTTTGATCGCTCCCGATAACAACAACGGCATGCGCCGGATATATTCGCCAATTTGAATAAGCTGGTCGCCTTCATTAAAATCGACAATTGAAGACACTGCTTCAATTTCGTCAATGAGCTTTTCTTCAAATGTGTTACCGTAAGCTTCTTTGATTAAAATATTCATTTAAATCCTTTTTCTAAAGTTAGCGAAAATATAGCGATTGACTGTTGATCTTCCTATTCCGATAGGCGTTAATGTTATATGTCACTTGTTTATTTTCATATGATTATTTAGAATGTAATATTTGTTACCGTCCCGCAGTTCCAAAACCACCAACTTTGCAAAAACAAATAAGATGGAATACGTGGGATATTTTGCTGCAATGATCATCGGCATTGCGCTCGGACTAATTGGCGGCGGCGGGTCGATACTGACAGTGCCAATTTTAGTCTACTTGTTTAATATTGATCCGGAAACTGCAACGAGTTACTCGCTCTTTGTAGTCGGGGTTACAGCCCTGGTAGGTTCTTACCGATATTTCAATCTTGGCTATTTAAAACTCAGGCAGGCGGCATATTTTGGCTTACCAAGCATAATTTCGTTGCTACTGATGCGGAACATTTTGATGCCGATAATTCCTGAATCATTATTTGTAATCGGTCAGACGATGATTAGCAAGTCGGTTCTGATCATGCTGATCTTTGCCTTATTAATGATAGCAGCGTCGTATTCGATGATTAAAAAGTCAAGTGGAAGTTCTGCAGACGATTCGCTCCCTGATTTCCGCAAACTTGTGATGGTCGGCTTCATCATTGGAATCATAATTGGATTTTTAGGTGCCGGCGGTGGCTTTTTAATTATTCCTGCGTTGCTTATTTTCGGTAAATTGTCGATGAAGCAGTCCGTTGGTACCTCGCTACTTATAATTGCTGTCAATTCGCTGATCGGTTTTGGAGGTGACCTGGTCTCTGGTCTCGAAATTAAAGGCATGCTGCTGGTCATCATCTTAATAATGGCAATAATCGGAATGTTCATAGGAACCATCATTTCGAAACGGATAAACGGTGCCGCATTAAAACCAGCTTTCGGATGGTTTATCCTGTTAATGGGAAGTTACATTATTATCAAAGAACTGTTTTTTCATTAATCCGCTTGACCTGTGATCTATAACAAAACAATTTCCTTCTTATGTGACTTTTGTAACAGAACGACACGCTAAATCGGTGCAAATTTGCAGCTTTAACTTACACTTATGAATATAATAGATTTTATCCGGCAGCCGTGGCCGTGGTATGTTGCGGGACCTCTTGTTGGGTTAACCGTACCGGCATTATTACTTTTAGGTAACAAATCATTTGGGATCAGTTCGTCGCTGCGGCATGCCTGCGCCATGTGTTTCCCGGCAAACATTCCTTTTTTTAAGTACGAATGGAAAAAAGAGATCTGGAACCTGATTTTTGTATTCGGGATATTCCTGGGTGGATTGCTAACAATGGGTTTTTTCTCCAATCCTGATGCCATCGTAATTAGTGGCGATTTACGATCCGAACTTGCCACTTACGGTATAACAGAAATCAATGGCTTAGTACCCGAACAATTGTTTTCGTGGGATAGGTTGTTCACAGTTAGAGGATTTGTGATTATGGTATTGGGCGGATTTCTGATCGGCTTCGGATCGCGATATGCCGGGGGCTGCACCAGTGGACATTCGATATCCGGACTTGCAAACCTTCAATGGCCATCACTAGTTGCGACCTGTTGCTTTATGGTTGGCGGACTGATCATGGCCAATTTCATACTTCCACATATCCTTTCACTTTAAAAATCAGAAATGAAGAATCAAATAGAAAATACCGATTTTGAAACCAGATCATTAGATAGTGTCTGCATCAACGAAAGCAGGCTTCAGCACAGATGGTATCACAATGCAAAATATCTCATTACCGGAATTCTTTTCGGGATAATTTTTATTAAAGCGGAGGTTATCAGTTGGTACCGGATCCAAGAAATGTTCCGATTCCAATCTTTTCATATGTATGGCATCATAGGAAGCGCCGTGGTCGTCGGTATGATATCAGTTTGGGTGATAAAGAAGTACAATGTTAATACAATTTATGGCGAAAAGATCGAGTTTCATGATAAGACGTTTAACAAAGGGCAAGTGATCGGCGGACTTATATTCGGCTTTGGGTGGGCTCTTACGGGAGCGTGTCCCGGTCCGCTCTTTGCTCAAATCGGAACAGGCGCTACGGTTATTATCGTAACACTGCTATCTGCAATTGCCGGCACCTGGGTATATGGATTTTTTAGAAATAGGTTGCCACATTAGATGGTCATTTATGGTTTGAACCATATTAACTGTCAAAGCCATTCTCGGCGACGGGGAATTCGAAAGATGAACCCAAAGAAGAATTACAATTAAAAACCCCGCGCTTTACAAAGAGTGGGGTTTTATAGTTTCTTTCAGCGTACAAAATCAATTGCATTTGCCGCTGTTCTAAAACAAAAAAGCCGAAACTTTCGTTTCGGCTATTCTTCGCGGAGAAAGAGGGATTCGAACCCCCGGACCTGTTACAGTCAACAGTTTTCAAGACTGCCGCAATCGACCACTCTGCCATTTCTCCCTTTGGGTATGCCGCTCTTGGTCTTAGCGGTTGCAAATATAGCAACGTTTTTCGCTTTTAAAAACAAAATCACAAAAAAAATTCAAATATTTTTCAGCCCAATCTTTTACCTTCTGAAAATCAGTGTAAACCGTTTTTGGGCGTGCCCCAAAGGGTCGGGCTTTCGGCTGCACACGGTGCCTGCCTCAATCCCTCACGCACTCCATACCGCGTGATTCCGCTTCCATTTCCAACCAAAATTTTACCTCATGTCCGTCAAGATCCGCAACACGCATTTACTTTTTTCGCTATCTTTAAGTAAATTGTTAATCAAATGCCGGAAGGTCCGTCAATAGTCATCTTAAAAGAAGAAGCCACCCAATTCAAAGGCAAAGAAGTAACCGAAATTTACGGAAACACCTCAATCGACCTTAACCCATTTGTCAATCAACAAGTAACCGATTTCAAATCGTGGGGAAAACACTTTTTAATTTGCTTTAAAAATAAAACCATCCGAATCCATCTTTTGCTCTTTGGCTCATATCGCATCAACGAAAGCAAAACCAACGAGCGCATCGGATTTAAATTCGAAAACGGCGAACTCAATTTCTATGCGTGTTCCGTAAAAGTGCTCGACGGTAAAATTTCAGATCATTACGATTTCACCGCCGATGTGATGAATCCAAAATGGAGCCCCGCCAAGGCCCGGAAGAAACTTGCCGAAATCCCATCAGCTCTTATCTGCGACGCACTGCTCGAACAGGATATTTTTGCCGGCGTCGGGAACATCATCAAAAACGAGGTCTTATATCGCGTTAAAGTGCATCCGGAAGCCCGCGTGGGCGACATCCCGCTCAAGAAACGCAATGAAATCATCAAACAAGCAACCGTGTACAGCTTTGAGTTTCTGGAATGGAAAAAAAACTTTGTCCTAAAAAAGCATTGGCTGGCCCATGCCAAGAAAAAGTGCGTACGATGTGACATCCCGCTAAATAAGAAGCAAACCGGCAAGAAAAAGCGCCGTAGTTTTTTTTGTAACAATTGTCAATCAATTTATCAATGATGCAACGGTTTAATATTGGTTGCTCGTCCTTCGATAACAGCTATTGGACAGGCGTGTTCTACCCAAATGATCTCGATCGCAACCGCCGGTTCGAATTTTATTGCCAATATTTTTCGACATTCGAAATCAATTCAACGTTTTATAAATTTCCGACCGTCCGGACACTCCGCACATGGAATGAAAAAGCTCCAGCCGACTTCACGTTCTCAATAAAAGCACCTCAAGAAATCACACATAAAAGGCAATTTGTAAACTGTGACGATGAGATTCAGAAATTTTATGACGTATGTGCAAGCGGAATGGGAGGGAAGCTGGCGCGGATTTTATTTCAGTTTCCGCCATCGTTCAAATATTCAGCGGAATCACTGCAAAATATTGTCCGAAAACTTAATCCTGATTTTCAAAATGTAATCGAATTTCGTCATCAGTCCTGGTGGAATAGCGAGATTTACGACAGGCTAAATGAACACCAGATTACATTTTGCAGTGTAAGTTACCCAAACATTCCGGATCAGATTATTGCAAGTAAAACACCTTACATCCGTTTACATGGCGATGAAAAACTCTTCTATTCGGGATACTCAAGTGAATACCTTCAAACACTGTTCGGAAAATTAAAACATTCCAACGCTGATGAAATATACATCTATTTCAACAACACGGCATCGATCGCCGGAATCTTAAACGCGCTGGAAATGAACCTGAAAACCGGTTACTAATAAGCTACGTATTCCGTAATCTCAAGTCCGTATCCAATCATACCAACCCGTTTAGCCTGCTCGCTGTTCGAGATAAGCCTGATTTTAGATATATCGATATCGTGCAGGATTTGCGCGCCGATTCCGAAGTCCTTGATGTCCATCTTAACTTGTGGCGCTTTGTAGACACCTTGAGTTTGTAGCGATTTAAGTTCTGTGACGCGTGTTAGCAAGTCGCCCGGCTGAACTTCCTGATTGATAAAAATAATCGCACCTTCGCCATGTTCGTTAATCAAATTGAACATGCTGTCAAGTTTTTCGTCCGCATCATTGGTTAACGTTCCCAGAATGTCGTTGTTGACAGAAGTCGAGTTTATTCGGGTAAGCACCGCATCGCCCTTATTCCACGTGCCTTTGGTAAGCGCAATATGGATATGTTTGTTGGTCTTTTGTTGATACGCTCGCAACCTGAAAGTTCCATATCTGGTTTGAATGTCGAAATCTTCCTTCTTAACAATCAAACTGTCATGTTGCATTCTGTAAGCAACGAGATCTTCGATCGAAACGATTTTTAGACCAAATTTCGCAGCTACATCCAAAAGCTGTGGAAGCCGCGCCATCGAACCATCTTCGTTCAAAATTTCAACAAGGATACCGGCCGATTTGAGTCCGGCGAGACGTGCTAAGTCGATTGCAGCCTCTGTATGGCCGGTTCGTCGCAGAACGCCACCTTGTTTGGCACGAAGCGGAAAAATGTGTCCGGGACGCCCCAGATCTTCTGGTTTGGTCGAATCCTCAACAAGTGCTTTAATTGTTTTTGCTCTGTCGTGAACCGAAATCCCGGTGGTGCAACCTTGCCCGATTAAATCAACCGAAACCGTAAATTGGGTTTCATGTAAAACCGTATTGTTTGTCACCATTAAACCGAGTTCCAGCTCTTTACATCGGGCTTCAGTTAGCGGTGCGCAAATCAATCCGCGGCCATGAGTTGCCATGAAATTGATCATCTCCGGAGTTACTTTTTCAGCAGCAGCAATAAAATCGCCTTCATTTTCGCGATCTTCATCATCAACCACGATTATGATTTTTCCCTGACGGATGTCTTCTATTGCTTCTTCGATTGTGTTGAGTGTCCCGGCCATGTTATGTTTTTTGTTGTGGAAATATCTTTTGAATAAGTTTTTGAAATGGAGCTAAAACAACGTCCATATTAATCAAGCCAATATCATTCTTGGCGCGATAAGTAAGTAAAATTGCAAGCGGCGTTAAAATAAATGACGAAAGCCAAGTTCCCATGAAAGGTGTAATTCCATCTTCCTGCGCCAGCTTTTTACCAAATGTATTTACAAAGTGGAAAATGATAAAGATGAGTACCGCAAATACAATCGGCAGTCCCAAACCACCTTTGCGAATAATCGCTCCAAGCGGCGCACCAATAAAAAACATCATGAAACAAGCATACGCAATCACGAATTTATCATAAAACGCGATCAGGTGATTGTTGATGTTTTTCTGTCTGGCTTTGAATTCAATTTTCGAACTCTCAATAGTAAAGGCGGTATTGGAAACGTTGTTCGAAGCAATCGTCACGATTTGTCGACGGTCTTGTTCCGGTAAAACGGTTAGCAAATTTTCGGGAATTATTTTATTTACGACGGGTATTGGTGTTATTTCCGACACTTTCGTGGATGCAATACCGGTACGCATGTAGATATTGTCGACGAATGAGGCAACTTCCTTCCGATTAGAGTTGTCCAATGAATCAATCGTATAGCTCAATTCACTGATGGTAAGCATGTTGTTGGTGTTTGTGATTTCACCTTCATCGGCATTCGAATTGGTTAGTTTCGACAAATCGATATTGATCACATACTGCTCAAACGAACTTTTCGCAAAAGGCAATTTATTTCGTTCTTCCAACTTCTTCGGAATAATATCTTCGTAATAATATCCGTCTTTCAACACCATTTTCAACACGTTCGAATCTTCGTTGCTGATCAATTCGCCATCTTTGGCTTTAATCACAACCGTATTGTTTCCACGATCCTGAGCGGATTTTTTGTGAATGGTGATTCCCTCTAATATGTTTCCGTTGTCGCCCGACTTCTTTTCAACCTTGATATTGTAAACACCGATATCGCTAAACTGACCTTCGGCAATTGCCATAGCGGGCTTCACCTGAGCGATGTTTCGCCGGAAATTGATGAACTTATATTCAGCAAGCGGAATTACATTATTGGCAAACAAAAAAGAGGCAAGGCTTAAAACGGCAATAAACACCGATAACGCCTTCATCGATCTGACAAGCGAAATTCCGGCCGATTTCATTGCGGCAAACTCGTAGTTCTCGGCAAAGTTTCCGAAAGTCATGATCGAGGCCAATACAATTGATAGCGGCAAAACCAGCGGCACAATGCTTGGCATCTTAAAAGTCAGGAATTTCAAAATCAGCCAAATATCAAGATCCTTACCGGCAAGTTCCCCGATAAACAACCAAACAGTTTGAAGAATGAAAATTAAAAAGAGAATGACAAATACCGTAGCAAATGTACCAATGAAACTCTTAAGGATGTATTTGTCGAGGATCTTCACCGAAATCAATCAATTTTATTGATGTAGTAATTTGGATATTTACTAGCGGCAAAGGTAAATTGATTTTTGGATAAAGGCTGATCGGTTTTAAAAGAATTAACAGTGAGTACGGTCTTGGTACCGTTTCGGCCGATTTCAATCAAATTGTAGATGTGTTTTGTTTGAACGTCCACACCAAGAAGAATCTCTTTGCGCTGATCTTTTGAACTAATTGGAATAAGCTTAATATATTGAATCTTACGGCCTTTCACATTTTGAAGAATATCCCACGAATACTTGTAACCCGAATTAAAAAATGTCAGCATTTTAGATGGCGTAATCGCGTTTTCATCTTTTTCGTCGTACTTAGAGATGGTGATTTCTTCGTCTTCAGGATTAATCGTATAGGTTTGTTTCCCGTCAAAAATCTTGGTTACACCCATAAAGTTCAAGGTGTACATATTGCCTTTCATGACAACATTTCCTTTACTTTCCTGATTGATGTTTTCCTTTGCGTTGTGAAGCGAATACTTGAAGTCGATTGCAATATTGTTGTAAGTGCCGATTTTGGCGGTAACCTGGTTTAATAGATCTTTTGCTTTCTTGTCTTGTGCCTGACCATTTAAACAGAATAAGAACATTACAAGATAAAGTAGCGGATTTTTCATTTCAATTATTTTTGTTCATTGTTAAAAAACTCATCTAGCGACGAGAGATCCGGAATATTAACGCTTCGTGCTTTACTTCCTTCAAACGAGCCTACAATTCCCGCAGCTTCAAGCTGATCGATCAGCCTTCCGGCACGGTTGTAACCCAATTTAAGTTTTCGTTGGAGTAAAGAAGCCGAACCTTGTTGTGCGGTGACAATAACTTCGGCAGCTTCACGGAAGAGCGAATCTCTCTCGGAAATGTCGATATCAAGATTGATGCCACTATCCTCACCAACAAATTCCGGAAGCAAGTATGCGTTTGGATAAGCCTTTTGTGCCCCAATGAATTCAGTGATTCGTTCAACTTCCGGAGTATCCACAAATGCACACTGAACCCGCACAATATCATTGCCGTTCGTATAAAGCAAATCTCCTCGTCCTATCAACTGATCGGCACCCTGGGTGTCCAAAATGGTTCGTGAATCAATTTTCGATGTTACTCTAAAAGCGATTCTGGCCGGGAAGTTAGCTTTGATTATACCCGTAATTACATTTACCGACGGTCGTTGCGTTGCGATAATCAAATGGATACCGATAGCACGCGCCAATTGGGCTAAACGTGCGATTGGCGTTTCAACTTCTTTACCGGCCGTCATGATCAGATCGGCAAATTCGTCGACCACCAAAACAATGTATGGCAAAAACTGATGACCGTTCTCGGGGTTGAGTTTTCGAGCTTTGAACTTTTCGTTATATTCTTTGATATTTCGAACCATCGCGTCTTTTAAAAGCGAATATCGATTATCCATTTCGATGCAAAGCGAGTTTAGCGTGTGGATAACTTTGGTGTTATCGGTAATGATCGCATCTTCAACATCAGGTAATTTGGCCAAATAATGTCGCTCGATTTTATTGAAAAGCGTGAGTTCGACCTTTTTGGGATCGACCAAAACAAATTTGACTTCAGCCGGGTGCTTTTTGTAAAGCAGCGAAGTAAGAACAGCGTTGAGTCCGACCGATTTTCCCTGACCCGTTGCACCAGCCATTAAAAGATGAGGCATCTTTGCAAGATCGACTACAAAAGTTTCGTTCGAAATCGTCTTTCCAAGTGCGATAGGAAGCTCCATTTCAGCCTCCTGAAACTTGGCTGATCCAATAGCGCTTTTCATTGAAACCATTGTAGGATTCTTGTTTGGAACCTCGATACCAATGGTGCCTTTACCCGGTATCGGCGCAATGATCCTGATGCCCAGTGCCGAAAGTGACAATGCGATGTCGTCTTCAAGCGATTTGATTTTCGAAATTCGGATTCCCGCTTCAGGAACAATTTCATATAATGTTACCGATGGACCTACGGTTGCTTTAATCTGAGCAATCTCGATTTTGTAATTCCGAAGCGTTTCAACGATCCTGTTTTTATTTTCTTCAAGTTCTTCCTGGTTGATCGTGATTCCGCCGGTTGAGTATTCCTTTAAAAGGTCGAGCGTCGGAAATTTAAAGTGGGGAAGATCCAATGTTGGATCAAAAAGACCAAAATCTGAAACTAATTTGGCCGCAAGGTTCTCGACAACGACATCTTCTTCAGTAGCTTTTTCGATAACAAACGCTTCGTCACTGGTGTGGATGAGTTCTGGCTCTGCAGCTGGGGTAACGACGGCAATTGGTGCCGGTGGAGTAGGAGGTGTTGGTTTTGGCGAGGTTTCAAGTGCGATTTCTGACGAATGCGAAATGGTCGGTTTCAGCTCACTGCGATTTACCTCAAACTTCGACGGCTTTTTTAATATCGGTTCTTCGATGATTTCTTGCTCATCGTCAAACTCGTCTTTCACTGCAAATTCCTCCAGATTATAATCAGACGAAGCTGGTTTTACAGGAGTTGCTGATGAAAGATCAGCGTCGATTTCTTTCTTTGTACGTTCGAAAAATGATTTTATGGTATCCGGCGAAACCTGAAGTTTAAAGATCAGATAGATGACAATACCGAAGATTAAAGTCAGCAGCGTTCCCGTTTTACCTAAATAATCCTGCAAAAGCGAATTCATCTCAAAGCCGATTACGCCTCCAAGATCCGGAATGCTTTCCGCGAAAAATCCAAATAAGATTGACGCAATCACCATCACGAACAAATCCCAGAACCAGATACTTTTGAGTTTCTTTAGCGAAATGTCGAGAAGTAAAAATGATCCGGTTAAGAAAAAAAGCTTGACAAACAAAAATGAAGCAGCGCCAAAACCTTGATAAACAAAGAAATTGGCGAGATAAGCGCCAAATTTTCCCAACCAGTTTTTAGTTACTTCAGTCCGATCGGAAAGTGCATTAACCGCGCTTTGATCTTCATTTCCGTACATGAAATGCGAGATAAATGCAAGCAAAAGCGCAATCGAAAAAAGCACCAATAGCGTTCCAAGAACAGCTTTATGTTGTCGGTTGAATTTAAATTTCTCTTTAGGAACTGCAGCTTTTTTATCTGCGGTTTTCGAATTTACGGTTTTCGCCATCCTCGTTTAAAATTGCTGTAAAAATAGATAAATTATAACTGAGGTTATAAAAATTTCGGAACGTAGATCATCATCCCAATGGCAATCGCACTTATGGCAACAAGCATTACTGCGCCGGCCGAAATGTCTTTTATAAAACCAATTCGTTCATGATAACCGGGATGAATAAAATCGCATATCTTTTCAATCGCGGTGTTCATGCCTTCAACGCCAAGCACGACTCCAATAGTAAGCGTTTGCAAGATCCATTCGGTGCGACTGATCTCAAAATAAAATCCTGCCACGATCATCACCATCGCGATAAAAATCTGCGTCATAATGCTGTGTTCGGTGGTCAGCAATTTAAACATGCCTTTTACGGCGTACTTAACGCTTTTTAGCCGGCCACTGATAAAAGTATTGTCTTTTTCAAAACTCATGTTACGACAATGAAGCTAGTGCCGCATCGTAATTTGGTTCATCGACGATGTCGCCAACTTGCTCGGTATGTCTGATGGTTCCATGTTCATCAATCACCACAACCGCTCTGGAGTGAAGACCTTTAAGCGGACCGTCTTCGATCAAAAGGCCGTAGCTTTTTCCGAAACTTCCATCCCGAAAATCAGAAACCGGCAATACATTGTCGAGTCCCTCTGCGCCACAAAAACGTTGTTGAGCAAATGGAAGGTCGCGGGAAACACAAAGTATTGTTGTGTTCTCAAGCTTAGAGGCAAGTTCGTTAAACTTTCTGACCGAAGCCGCGCAAGTTCCCGTGTCGATGCTTGGGAAAATGTTTAACACCACCCGGCGTCCTTTCAGATCCGACAGAGAAATCTCAGACAAATCGGTTTTTACAAGTTTAAAATCTGTTGCAGAAGTATTTACCGCGGGAAGTTCACCGCTTGTATTTATTGAATTTCCTTTTAATTTGATCGTCGACATAAGTTTTGTTTAAGTGTCAAAAATACACAAAAATATCGGAGGCCGAATCAGAAATAAGCCACCGATTACTCCAAAAAAAAACGCCCGGAAATACCGGACGTTTGATTTTGAGTAAAACATATTGCTATTTATCGATCGAGCCAAGCACCCTTTGCATGAATTGGTTGAGTGCTTCTTTTTTGTCGACACCGTCAGAAACCATTTTGTGGACTTCAAGGGCGCCATACATGTTAGAGATCAATTCGCCAATTACATCAAGTTCTTCATCCTTTAACGACGGGACTTCGGTTAATGCCTCAAGCACCTCGATGGCTTCAATCAGATAATCCTGATCGTTGTCGTCGATAAATTTTGACAAGTGTTTAATTACGGGTAGCTTCATAGTTA
The DNA here is from genome assembly GCA_015234525.1 of Flavobacterium sp. Lineage (GTDB taxonomy): Bacteria > Bacteroidota > Bacteroidia > Flavobacteriales > Flavobacteriaceae > Flavobacterium. The sequence goes on from JADGMX010000032.1 coordinate 82,708, forward strand.
TTTGATTTCATCAACAAGTTCCGCAAGCACTTCCGCTTTATTGGTCTGTGTTTGGTTAACCAGAGTCCCATCCACGAAAGTGGCAAAAGTCGGCAAGTTGGAAACATTAGCCATCTTTCTAGACTCAGGCGATTTCTCAGCGTCTACAAGTACAAACGCAAAATCTTCATTTTCAGTAGCCATTTTCTTGAATTTCGGTTTCATAATACGGCAGTTACCGCACCATGACGCCGAATATTGAACCACCACTTTATTGTGTTGAGAAACAATTTCCTGAAGCTTGTCTTCGTTTAATTCGATCAGCATAGTTTTGATTTTATAATTAGTTGCTCAAATAAGAAGCAACACCTTCTCTTGTTGCAAACATAGCATCTTTTCCTTCTTCCCAGTTAGCAGGGCAAACTTCACCTTTTTCTTGTACGTGAGTGTAAGCATCTACTAATCTCAAATATTCTTTTACGTTACGACCAAGTGGCATGTCGTTTACACTTTCGTGAAAGATCTTACCGGTTTCGTCGATCAGGTAAGTAGCTCTGTAAGTTACATTAGAACCTTCGATCATAATTGAATCAGTTTCTTCGCTATAGCTTGTAGATTCGATGTCCAAAATTCCGAGGATATTCGACAAGTTACGGTTTGTATCAGCAAGGATCGGGTAGGTTACGCCTTCAATTCCGCCGTTGTCTTTTGCCGTGTTTAACCATGCAAAGTGAACTTCGTTTGTGTCGCAAGAAGCGCCGATTACAATTGTATTTCTTTTGTTGAATTCCGGCAAGGCCTCTTGAAATGCGTGAAGCTCAGTTGGGCAAACAAATGTGAAGTCTTTTGGATACCAAAACAAAAGGACTTTTTTGTTGTTGTTTACCGCTTCTTCAAAAATGTTGATTTTTAGGTTATCGCCCATGCTAGAGATAGCATCTACTGCAATGTTTGGGAATTTTTTTCCAACTAATGACATATTCGTTTTATTTTAAGTTTGATGCAAAGATATGACGCAAATGCCCCCTAAATATATGTTAATCATCGGATATTTTTATGCAATGATTGTTTTAGTTTATCGCTGATTTTCGCTCGCGCAATTGGCTGATTTTAATGCTGAATGCGGCAAATATTAAAGTCATAAACGGACTTATAATATTGAAAAACGCATACGGCAAATAGCTAAAAGTTGAGACGCCCAAAACGCTTGCCTGATAAGCGCCGCAGGTATTCCACGGCACTAATACCGAAGTTACGGTGGCTGAGTCTTCCAGGGTGCGACTCAAATTCTCCGGTGCCAAATTCCGATCGCCATACGCTTTCGAGAACATTTTTCCGGGAACCACAATCGAGAGATACTGATCAGATGCGGTAATGTTTAAAGCTAAACAACTCGCAACCGTACTGGCAAATAATCCGAAAACGCTGTTAAATGTTTTCAGCAATGCGTCAGTTATTCGGGTCAGCGCACCAATGGCTTCCATAATGCCACCAAAGACCATCGCACATAAAATCAGCCAAATCGTGCCCATCATTCCCTGCATTCCCTTGGCAGAAAATAAATCGTTCAGCACTGAGTTGGAAGTTTCAATGCTTGTTTGAACGGTAATCGAATTCATCACTCCGGTGTACGCTGAAACAAAATCAAGGGATTCGCCACCGCCGATCTTTGCCACCAAATTCGGCTGAAAGATCAACGCAAACAATCCGCCAAGCAATGTTCCCGCAAGCAAAGCGATCAATGGATCCGTTTTGCGGATAATCATCAGAATTACAATTCCGGGTACAAGAAAAAGCCACGGCGACACATTAAAAGTATCCGTAATCGCGGTCAACACCGCCGTATCTTCAGCATTTCCGGTAGTTGTTTGCGCCAACCCCAAAAACACGAAAATAATAAGGGATAATACCAACGTCGGAACAGTCGTATATAACATGTATCGAATATGTGTAAACAAATCAGTACCCGCCATTGCAGAAGCCAAGTTGGTGGTGTCTGACAAGGGCGAGAGCTTATCACCGAAATAAGCTCCTGAAACCACAGCTCCAGCTACCATTCCGAGTGGCATTCCAATTGTCGATCCGATACCAATTAGCGCAATGCCAACCGTTGCCGATGTGGTCCATGAACTTCCCGTCGCCACCGAAATAATCGAGCAGATCACCACACATGCCGGAAGAAAAACCGTCGGGTGCAATACCTGCATTCCGTAATAAATCATTGTCGGAATCACACCACTGAGCAGCCACGTGCCTGAAAGCGCACCCACCATTAGCAGTATTAAAATGGCGCTTGAAGTCGATTTAATGTTTTTTGCCACTTCCTCGATCATGGCTTCATACTGCACTTTATTGCGAAATCCGACGATCGCTGCAATTGCCCCGCCAAGTATAAGTATAAACTGGTTTGAACCGCTCACGGCCGAGTCGCCATAGATGTAAACATTGTAGGCCAACATGCTGACAAGCGCGATAATCGGAATCAATGCTTCAAAGAGTGATAATCTGCGATTTGTAATTATTGGTTGATCGGCAGGTGAGGTGGGAGAAATATTTTGACTTTCCATTGATTTTTTAGTTGCCGCAATATAAAAAAACTACCCTAAAAAAAATCCGCTTGAGGAAGCGGATTTAAAAGTTTTTCATTTTGTCAGGTTACGACAAAATTCCAAGGTCAACCATACACTGTTTCATCGTTTGATAGGTACGCTCAATATCGTTGTCCAAACCGATCGAGAACCTGATCAATCCGTCGCTTAGCCCCATTTCAAGTTGCTCATCCATCGGAATCTCTGAACTGGTTGATGTTCCCGGCGCGCTGAACAACGTCTTGTAAAACCCGAGACTCACCGCCAAATAGCCAAGATTGCGTTCTTGCATGAGTTCCATTAATGCATTTGCCTTGTCGAGCGATCCGACATCAATTGTCATCATACCCCCAAAACCGTATTCAGGATTGATCATTCGCTTATACAGCTCGTGACCCGAATGACTTGCAAGCCCCGGATAAACGGTTTTTACACCGTCGTTTTCGAATTTTTCAGCCAAATACTGCGCATTTTGACTGTGTTGTTTCATTCTGATATGAAGCGTTCGAAGGTTTTTCATCACACTTGCCGAACGAAGCGAATCCATTGTCGGCCCCAAAAGCATGCTCGCACCGTCATTTACGTTTTTAAGCGCATTGATAAATTCAGACGTCGCACATGTCACCCCACCAACTGTATCACTGCTTCCGTTGATATACTTGGTCAAACTGTGAATCACGATGTCGGCGCCAAGTTTAATCGGCGACACTGAAAGCGGTGAAAATGTGTTGTCAACAACAAGTTTCAAATTATGTTTTCGCGCGATTTTAGAAAGCGCTTCAATATCCGCAACTTCAAGTAAAGGATTACTTACGGTCTCGCAGTATAACACCTTAGTATTCTCCGTGATAGCGGCTTCAACAACATCTAATTTTGTGATGTCGACAAAAGTGGTTTTAATGCCAAAACGCGGTGTAAAATTCTTGAGAAATGCATAGGTTCCGCCATAGATCGTGCGACTCGAAACAACGTGATCGTTCTGACCACAGAGTTGCAAAAGCGTTGCCGTGATCGCGCCCATTCCGGATGCCGCCACATTTGCCGATTCGGTGCCTTCCATTGCCGCCAGCGCCTGATCCAGATAAAGATTGCTTGGCGATGAATGCCGCGAATACAAATAACAACCCTCAGCATTGCCTTCAAAAGTATCGAACATGGTTTTTGCCGATAAAAAAGTATACGTTGAGGAATCAGAAATTGACGGATTAACGCCACCAAATTCACCAAAATACTGCAAATCCTGAATTTTGTCGGCCGGATTAAAATCTTTCATTTGTTTAGTTTTAGGAGCTATTTCCCGCTTTTCGCCTTTATCTCGCGCTATCGCTCGAGGATGCCGGCTTCAATCGGGGCTAGGGATTATGAACTACAAATAAACTGACCAATAGATGAAAATTCAACTATTCATTTAGCATTTAGAATTACAATCTACAAAACAAGGATATTATAGATTATATTTGCGACCTTCTGACAATATGTCGCCATTCATCGAAAAAATTACAAATGACTTTAGACGCCCTCGACAAAAAGCTGCTGCTGCTTTTGCAACAGGATACAAAATCAACTACCAAGGAATTGTCGCTCAAATTAAATCTATCTGTTACGGCGGTTTATGAACGGATCAAGAAACTCGAGCGCGGCGGAATCATCGCAAAATACGTAGCGCTTCTCGATCCGGTTAAAATCGACAAAAATTTTACGGTGTTCTGTCACCTTAAATTAACGCAGCACACTCGCGAGTTCATCACCAAATTTGAATCGCAGGTTGTAAAGTTGGACGCGGTCCTTGAATGTTACCACGTTTCCGGCGATTATGACTACATTCTTAAAATTGCTGTTAAAGACATGGATGCTTACCGCGAGTTCCTCTTGAGCAAGTTAACCACACTCGGGCATATTGGTAGCACGCATAGCACCTTTATGATTTCGGCGGTGAAGAATACCACCGTTCACAATCTGCAATAAACGCGATTGTAGCAACAAACCCCTAGCCCTGATGGGAGCGTGCATCCTTTTTCCCGGCGCAGCAAAGGGAAAAAGATAAAGCAGACAGCAGGAAAAAGCTCCTGAAATCAATCCTTGCGAATCAATTTCTCGATCGCTTCGATATGATCCTGGAACGCCTGTTTGCCGAGTTTGGTAGCTGAATAACTCGTGTTTGGCTTTCGATCGATGAATTGCTTTTCGACTTCAATATACTTTTCGGCTTCGAGTGCTTTGGCGTGACTGGCAAGATTCCCGTCGGTGGCGCCCAAAAGCTGTTTCAAGGTTTTAAAATCAGCCTTATCGTTAACCATCAAAACCGACATGATTCCGAGCCTGATCCGGTGATCGAACGCTTTATTGATGTTTTGGATAATGTTTTTCACAGCGGCTTTCTATCGTATTTAAAGTACATGATTGCGCCGTAAATGATGTGGCAAATTCCGAATCCGATTGCCCAAAAGTATAGGCCGAGAAACCGGAATTCGAGTGCGAGGAGTCCGAGGACAATAAAAGTTATTGCTAAATACCGAACATCGCGCAAGGTATATTTGCTGCCGTTTAAACATGCTAAACCGTAGAAAATCAGCATTAAAGACGCAATTAATGAGTAATGACCAAGTTGGAGGAGTTTAGCGATTACGAATCCGCCGGTGAGAAGTGGAATCAGAAAATTGACCAGCAACCGTTTGGAAGTGGCATTCCAGAAACGCTCGCCGATTTTTTTGGATTTGTAAAAGGTCATCGTCACGGCTGTGGCTACCGCGAGAAGAAACACGATTGCCGCAATTGCAGAAATTTCCCGGACAGCTTCACAACTAAAATCGCAGCCGTCGTAACCGTGAATTTGGCGGTGCTGCTGAACGATGTTGTTTGCGAAGTGCGCACCAATCAGCGCGTAAATTCCGGCTAAGACTCCGGATAATCCGCTTAGCGATAAAAACTGCGACGACCGGCTCATCAAATTTTTGATGTCGTGAATGTCCTGAAGGTATTTTTGCTGGTCCATAAAAAAGTACTTTGGTAAGCAAAGGAAACAAGAAAAGGCGAACTTTTCAATAAATTCTGAAAAAAGTAGGCGAGAGTCTGCCAATACCAACAAAAGGTTTAATTTTGTGCAAGTTTAATTTTCCAAACAAAAAGTATATGAGTGCATTTGACGTTGTTGTTATTGGTTCTGGTCCGGGTGGTTATGTTGCCGCCATTCGTTGTTCGCAACTTGGGATGAAAACTGCCATCATTGAAAAATACAGCACTTTGGGCGGAACATGCCTAAACGTTGGATGTATTCCGTCGAAAGCGTTGCTAGATTCATCGCATCATTATCACGACGCTACCAAGCATTTCGCCGATCACGGAATTGAGATTGCCGGCGATATTAAAATCGATTTCGAAAAAATGATTGCCCGAAAAGCAGGCGTGGTTGATCAAAATGTAAGCGGAATTAAGTATTTAATGGGCAAGAACGACATTACCGTTTTCGAAGGCATCGGATCGTTTGAAGATGCAACACACGTTAAAGTAGCAAAAGCTGACGGGTCTTCTGAAACCCTTGAGGCTAAAAATATAATCATTGCAACAGGTTCAAAACCATCGTCGCTTCCTTTTATCAAAATTGATAAAGAGCGTGTGATCACGTCGACTGAAGCCTTGAAACTCAAAGAATGTCCAAAGCATTTATTGGTTATTGGCGGCGGTGTTATTGGGCTTGAACTTGGACAGGTTTACCTTCGATTGGGCGCGCAGGTTTCGGTTGTTGAATATGCAGACCGTATTATTCCCGGAATGGACGCAGCTTTATCAAAAGAACTAACTAAAGTTTTGAAAAAGCAGGGAATGAAGTTTTATACTTCACACAAAGTAAAATCGGTTGAAAGAAACGGCGATAACGTGACCTTACAAGCTGATAACGCAAAAGGCGAGACCATTACCCTGGAAGGTGATTACGCGCTTGTTTCAGTGGGAAGAAGACCGTTTACTGACGGACTTGAAGCTGAAAAAGCGGGCATAAAACTTACCGATCGCGGTGTCGTTGAAGTAAACGATCACTTACAAACAAATGTGTCAACTATTTACGCCATCGGCGATGTTGTTCGCGGCGCGATGTTAGCACACAAAGCTGAAGAAGAAGGTGTTTTTGTAGCGGAAACCATCGCCGGACAAAAACCACACATCAACTATAATTTAATTCCGGGTGTTGTTTATACCTGGCCGGAAGTTGCGGCTGTCGGGAAAACCGAAGAGCAGTTAAAAGAAGCCGGAGTTGAGTATAAAGCCGGAAGTTTTCCGTTTAAAGCTTTGGGACGTTCCCGTGCCAGCGGCGATACTGACGGATTTGTAAAAATTCTCGCTGATGCGAAAACTGACGAAGTTTTAGGTGTCCACATGATTGGCGCCAGAACGGCAGATTTGATCGCAGAAGCGGTTGTAGCAATGGAATTCAAGGCAAGTGCTGAAGATATCGCCAGAATGTCGCACGCGCATCCAACATATGCTGAAGCCATCAAGGAGGCGGCACTCGACGCCACTGAAAAGCGGGCACTTCACATGTAATATCAACCCGTTCGAGAGAGCGGGTTTTTTTAGCTGTCAATTTGAGAACATCAATAGTTAAATCGATCGGGAATACGTCCGACTTTAAAGCCAAGTTACTTGGTTGGGCGCAGCAATTCCGCGAAGTTGCGTTTTTGGATAGTAATGATTATCCACAAAAATATTCGTCGTACGATTTGATTGTTGCCGTTGATGCAATTACTTCGTTAAAAACCGATTACCACAATTCATTTGAAGAACTGACTCAATACCAGCAAATATCAAAAGATTGGCTGTTTGGGTATTTATCGTACGATTTAAAAAACGATATCGAGGAGTTGAAATCAGAGAATTTCGACGGTTTAGGTTTTCCTGAACTATTCTTCTTCCAACCAAAAAAGTTGTTTTTACTAAAAGGAAGCGATCTCGAAATCTGCTATCTAACCATGTGTGATGACGAAGTTGATGTCGATTTGCAGGACATTTTCGCGTTTGAAAATGAGACCGAAAAAACTGCACTTCCCGAAATCAAAAGCCGCGTTTCAAAGGCTGATTATCTTGAAAAGGTGGGCATGATGAAACATCACGTTTCGAAAGGCGATATCTACGAGGCGAATTTCTGCATTGAATTTTATGCCGACAATACGACGATCGATCCCGTATCAACATATTTGAAGTTGAATGCCATTTCAGAGCCGCCGTTTGCAACTTTTTTTAAAAACCACAACAGTTATGTGCTGTCAGCATCGCCTGAGCGCTATTTGCGAAAGCAGGATTCGCTGATTATTTCGCAGCCAATAAAAGGAACCGCACGCAGACATGAAAATCCGGAACAAGACCAGCAAATTAAATCGGAACTTGTAGAAAGCGTGAAGGAGCGTGCCGAAAATATCATGATTGTCGATCTGGTCCGAAACGATTTGTCTAAAACGGCTGATAAAGGCTCGGTTCATGTCGAGGAGTTGTGCGGAGCTTATACGTTTAAGCAGGTTCATCATCTGATTTCGACCGTAACGTCAACTTCGCAGAAAAGTCCGGTGGAGATTATTCGGGAATCGTTTCCAATGGGAAGTATGACCGGAGCGCCAAAGATCTCCGCAATGCAAATTATCGAGACGTTGGAAGAAACCAAACGCGGCGTCTATAGCGGGGCGATCGGATATTTCGATCCGAGTGGCAATTTCGATTTCAACGTGGTTATCAGGTCTATTTTTTACAATAAAGCCAATGGATATCTATCGTTTTCTGTTGGTAGTGCGATCACGTCTTTATCTGATCCTGAAAAGGAGCACGAAGAATGTTTAATTAAGAGTGTTGCGATGCGACGGGCCTTATCGGATTGACTTTTTATTCCTAAATTTGGGGATGTTTGAAAAGTTTCAAAAGCACCTCCGAAAAAGTTTTCCTTCAATTGCTGATAAAAAGTTGCTTTTAGCCTCCAGTGGCGGCATCGACAGCATGGTGCTCGCTGACCTTTTGAAAACCGCTAAACTTACTTTTTCAATCGCTCACTGCAATTTTAATTTGCGTGAGGAAAGCGCTGAAGATGCAAAATTTATACGTGATTACGCCAATTCAAATAATATTGAAATTTTCGTAACTTCCTTTGATACAGTTAAATTCGCATCAGATAATAAACTATCGATTCAAGTCGCAGCCCGTCAACTTCGCTATATGTATTTTCAGCAATTAGCGACCGAAAACAGCTTTGATCATATTCTGACTGCGCATCACTTAGATGACAATCTCGAAACATTTTTGATCAATTTTTCACGCGGAACCGGTCTCGACGGACTAACCGGAATTCCCGAATCAAATGGAAATATTCTTCGATTATTGTTGCCGTTTACGAGATTCGAAATTGAAGAATATGCCAGCCAAAATCATATTCAGTGGCGGGAAGACAGCAGCAATCAATCGGATAAATATGTGCGAAATTCGGTCCGGCATCACATTGTCCCGAAGTTAAAAGAGCTTAACTCACAATTGCTGTCATCATTCGCGCAAACGGTGCAAAACTTGCAGCAATCTCAATCAATGGTAGAGGACGCGTCGATTTTGGTTTATAAACAAGTGGTCATTGAAAAAGAGACAAAAATCATTTTCAAGATTCACGAACTGAAAAAACTCAAAAATTACCCGGCTTATCTTCATCATTGGCTAAAAGATTTCGGATTTACGGCGTGGAAAGATATTTATGAACTTCCTGATTCGCAGTCGGGTAAGAAAATCTTTTCTTCGGATTTCGTGCTTTTTAAGGACCGCGAGATCTTGATTCTTGAAAGGCAGGTCGAACCCGAAAGTGGCACGTATGAAATCGATCGTGAAACCCCCGAAATTTCCAAACCTTTGCAACTGACTTTCGAAATTGTTAATGCGATTGATGAGCCAAATGAGAATCGTATATTTGTCGACGCTGATAAAATGTCATATCCGCTGATTCTGCGCAAGTGGGAGCGTGGTGACCGATTTTATCCAATCGGAATGGTGGGAAGCAAAAAAATCAGCAAGTATTTTAAAGACGAGAAAATATCTGTTTCCGAAAAAGCGTCAATCTGGATCTTAACCTCGAACGAAGAAATTGTTTGGATTGTTGGCTATCGCGCCGACGACCGATTTAAAGTGACGGACGAGACCGGAACTATTTTAAAAATATCAAATCTATCATGAGAAAAAGCATTGCTTTACTTCTGTTTTTATTCTTTTACACCAGTTTTCAAGCACAGATTTTAGATCCTGTTCAATGGAAAACCAGTATCGAAAAACTAAAAGACAACCAATATAATCTCGTTTTCGAGGGAATTATCGAACCGCAGTGGCACGTCTATTCTCAATTTACTCCTGAAAACGGACCGTTGCCGCTTGAGATTGTTTTTGACAACACCAAAGGCTTTAAACCAGTTGGGAAAGCGACGGAGAGTCCGTACAAAAAGCAATACAACGATATTTTCGAGGTCGACGAGTATTATTTTGAGAATAAATTCACCATAAAGCAGAAGATACAAGTAACTGCGGCAACTAAAATCAATGTTACGTTGAACTACCAGGTTTGCAAGGAAGTTTGCATCAATCAGGACAAATCGTTTACATTTTCTCTGCCGGCGCCCGAAGTTGCTACTGAAAAAAACACTGAATCCACACCGGGTGAAACCGTTATACCGACCGTTGATTCGTCGCAAATAGCACCATCTGATTCAGTCTCAACAACATTACAAGTTTCCACTCCCAAAGTAAAATCACATATTGAGCCCAAGCAGGACCGCGGGCTACTGTCAATCTTTTTCATTGCATTTTTAAGCGGATTTGCCGCATTGCTTACGCCGTGCGTTTTTCCGATGATCCCAATGACGGTCAGCTTTTTTACCAAACAAAGTAAAAACCGGATCGCAGGAATCCGAAATGCGGTGATCTACGGAATTTCCATCATCTTGATTTATGTTGCTTTAGGTTCTGTGGTAACGGCAATTTTTGGTGCTGATGCGTTGAATGCCTTATCGACCAATGTCTGGTTTAACCTCATTTTCTTTGTGATTCTGATCATTTTCGCACTGTCGTTCTTGGGCGCTTTCGAAATTATGCTGCCAAACTCATGGGCAAATAAAGTCGATCGTCAGGCTGACAGAGGCGGAATTGTCGGCATTCTCTTTATGGCACTCGCACTGGCCATAGTGTCGTTTTCATGCACCGGCCCGATTGTGGGTACGCTGCTAGTCGAAGCCGCATCAAAAGGCGGATTGGCACCCGTAATTGGAATGTTAGGGTTTTCATTGGCACTCGCCTTACCGTTTATGTTATTCGCAATGTTTCCGGGTTGGCTGAACACACTTCCAAAATCAGGCGGATGGCTCAACACGGTTAAAGTATTTTTAGGATTCTTGGAATTAGCTTTAGCATTCAAATTTTTGTCAAATGCCGATTTGGTTCTGCAACTTCACCTGCTTGAACGCGAGCTTTTCCTTGCAATTTGGATCGCAATCTTCGGAACGCTTTCACTTTATTTGTTCGGAAAAATATCTTTGCCGCATGACAGCCAATCGCCGTTTATTTCCACCGGCCGACTTTCACTCGGACTAATCGTTACAGCTTTCACATTGTATTTGATACCCGGACTTTGGGGCGCGCCACTGAAAATCATCAGCGGATTTCCACCACCGTTAACTTATAGTGAAAGTCCGTATGGCGTGGGAAGCTCAAAGGGACAAGGTCTTGAAACCGTGATTCCCGATGGCGCCAAACTTGGGCCACACGACATTCTTGCTTTTACAGATTACGAAAAAGGACTTGCTTATGCTAAATCGGTTGGAAAGCCCGTTTTGGTCGATTTTACCGGTTATGCATGCGTGAATTGCCGAAAGATGGAAGATTACGTTTGGTCTGACGAGCGCGTGTTATCAATCCTTAAAAACGAAATTGTGCTTATCTCACTTTATGTAGACGACAAGCGATCACTTCCTGAAAGTGAGCAATACGTATCTAAGGAAACCGGTAAAAAAGTGAAAAGTGTTGGAAACAAATGGAGCGATTTCCAAATCACGCGATACAAATCGAATACCCAACCATTGTATGTCTTAATCGATCACAGCGAGCAAATGCTGATTGAATCAGTGAGTTATACGCCCGATATCGAAGAATATCGCGATTGGTTGCAATCAGGTATCAACGTGTTTAAAAATATTAAATAGCCTTCTAAATCCGTCTGCGAAAAATCAGATTTAATTCTTGACCACTTTCTCGACGTAGTAGGAGTTGAGCAAGTATAGTGCGCCCATATACTTTAGATTGAACGAGATAACATCGCCTACAGCGTAATTCGGATTGCAATTCGTAATATCAATGACCAACATATCAGAACTCGCATCGATGATTTTAACTGATTCATCTTCAGGTTCGAGATATTGCGGTCGCATGTCTAAAAGGCCAACGTCAACAATCGCTCGCAACACTAAGTTACCCAGATCGTTGTTTTCATGTTCAAAAATATTCCCCGACGGATTAGCTGCTAATTCGCCAATCGGAATCACCGGTTTCTCAGTTATTTCTATAATCTCGGCATAAAGCTTAAAAACATCGGTTTCCATTCCTTCAATCGGCAAATCACTAAACAGATCTTTCCCGAAATACAAAATTTCGCCAATCCTGAAGTGGTTCACGTTAACCGTATCGGCATTTCGAAGCAATAGAGAAACCGCCGCCGAGGTGCCGCCAGAAACCAATGGTACCGTTACGTTTAATTTGGCTTCAATCAATTGTTTGTAAAGACTAAGCTGAATGAGCTTATCCTGAGACGGGACCACGCCACTTAAGCAATGCAGATTTGTACCAATCCCCGAAATGGCGATATTAGGCAAGTTCATCACCGAGGCATAAAACTCAACCACATCGGGTCCTAAAACGCCTTCGCGAAGATCGCCCATCTCAATCATGATAATGATCTGGTGGATTTTACGCTGTTTTACCGCTTCATCCGACAGCATTTTGATCGTCTCGTGTTCCGTATTAAAACTCATATCGGCATACTTGACAACGTTGGCAATGCTTTTCTTTGCCGGCGGCTTGATATAAACCGTAAAAACCTCGGGATTCACCGCTTTGATAACTTTCAGATTGCTGATTCTCGAATCGTGAATTTCACGAACGCCCATCGCAACCAACTCTTCAATATACATTTTGGTACCGCAAAGCAGTTTTGAGACAACGCCAAATTTAATGTCACGAGACGAAAAAACCGTTTTTAAAAACTCGTAATTCGTTCGCAACTTCTGAACGTCTAAACTTATATAAGCCATGTGGATTTATTTTTGAAGACGCATTTCGAGATACTTGCTTGTAAAACCCAGTTTTTGATACAATTTTAACGCGGGATTATCGGGTTCACAGTGAAGTGCAATCGATCCTGATGATCTTTTAACGACCTCATTCATGATTTTTTGACCGATTCCCTGTCCACGAAGCGAACCGTCGACAGCGATATATACTAAAATATTTTCAGGAATATAACCAGACATGCCGGTGTTATTGACAATGCAAGCGCCTTGAATTTTTCCCTCATTAACCGCAAGGAAAATATTTCCACCACGATTAGGCGTCATGACGTAGTCAACCGATTTTAATATATCTTCAATCGGGTCCCCGAACTGATCTAAATGTTTGTAAAGAAAACCAGCAATATCGTTTGCTGAATAATCCGGATGAAACCCCGAATCGACGTTTGAAACTATAATTTCCATAATCTAATTGGCTTTGAGATAATTCCAAAGTTAAGGTTTATGCAATCAAAAAGCCAAAATCGCGCTACATTAATGCGAAATCATCAACAAATTAGTTCCGTTAAGCAGAATTTTTCAACTATAAGGTGTATCGCCCAAGGATTTTGTACACCTCATTTATGTTGTCGCTCGACTTCCCGAACTGTTTCTTAATCGGAGTAGCTTCATCCTTAACCCAAATCTTCAACTCGGCGTCAAGATCCAGAATGCCCGCGCTTTCTTTCGAAAACCTGATAATGCTCGAGTAGGGGATCGTCACATATTCAGCCTTACTGCCAACCAATTGCTTCTCAACTAAAATCAGTCGTTTGTTAGTAAAGATAAACATGTCTTTGATCAGCCTAAACGCCTTTTCGATCTGTTCTCCATCAATCAAAATCGGCATAAACTCCTTTCTGACATTATCGATATTAACTTCCGAAGCATTCCCCATAATCGCATTGAACAAACCCATATTTTCTAATTTTAGTTTACTCAAATTTAGCTAAAAACGCATTATCAAAAATTTTTAAATCGCATTAAAAATGATTTGGGCGTGACCACAAGGGTCGGGCTTTCCGCTATATCTCTCCGCTACCGCTTCGAGGATGCCGCTCCAATCCCTCACGCGCCTGCCGGATGCTCATCGTTTTTCGGTCAAACCTTCTCGCAATCAGAATATTTAACATTCCGGGTACAAAAACCGCAACCCCGATTTTATCCTAAAAATATCTTCGTAAAATAAAAAGAAAGCCGATTTGAGATTGCAGGACTAAATTACTCACCATGCTAACTAAAGTTTTTGGAAGCGCCGTATTTGGAGTTGAAGCCACAACAATCACCGTGGAAGTCAATATCGATAAAGGTATCGGTTATCATTTGGTCGGTTTGCCGGATAACGCTATTAAGGAAAGCAGCTATCGCATCGCGGCAGCATTGAAAAACAACGGCTACTCATTACCGGGGAAAAAGATTACCATTAATATGGCTCCTGCCGATCTTCGCAAAGAAGGTTCAGCCTACGATCTGACTTTGGCCATCGGAATTCTCGCAGCTTCCAACCAAATAATCGCCGATCACGTCGGGAAATACATCATCATGGGCGAACTTTCCTTAGACGGAAGCCTGCAACCAATTCGCGGGGCGCTGCCAATTTCAATCAAAGCAAAAGAAGAAAATTTTAAAGGTTTTTTTCTGCCGATTCAAAACGCAAAAGAAGCTGCTATTGTAGAGGGTATCGACGTCTATGGTGTCGAAAATTTACTGCAAGTAATCGAATTTTTTGACGGCAAGACCTTAATCGAGCCGACAAAATTTAATCCGACAACCGAGTTCAGCCAAACCGACGATCATACGCTCGAGCACGATTTCAGCGATGTAAAAGGCCAGGAAAGCATCAAACGATGCATGGAAATTGCCGCCGCCGGAGGTCACAACATCATTCTTATCGGTCCGCCCGGCGCCGGTAAAACAATGCTTGCAAAAAGACTTCCCAGCATTCTGCCACCAATGACATTGCCTGAAGCGCTGGAAACCACCAAGATTCATAGTGTTGCGGGAAAGTTAAAAGAAATCGGATTGATGAATCATAGACCGTTCAGAAGTCCGCATCATACAATTTCAAACGTCGCACTCGTTGGTGGTGGAAGTTATCCGCAACCCGGCGAAATTTCGATGGCACATAACGGTGTTCTATTTTTGGACGAACTTCCAGAATTCAAACGCGATGTGCTCGAGGTCATGCGCCAACCGCTCGAAGATCGCGAGGTAACGATTTCTCGTGCAAAATTTACGGTGACCTATCCATCATCGTTTATGCTGGTTGCAAGTATGAACCCGAGTCCGGGTGGATTTTTCAACGATCCCGATTCCGCTTCAACCTCGTCAGCTAACGACATGCAGCGTTATATGAGCAAAATTTCAGGACCGCTACTCGACAGGATTGATATCCATATCGAGGTCACTCCGGTTCCGTTTGAAAAATTAGCAGATAAACGCAAAAATGAATCAAGTAGGGAGATTCGCGAACGAGTAACATCTGCACGTGAGCGGCAAGCAATTCGGTTTGCAACTTTAGAGAAGGTAAATTACAACGCACAAATGGGATCAAAACACATCCGCGAGTTCTGTTCACTAGACGAATTATCGCTGCAATTGCTGAAAACAGCTATGGAGCGGCTGAACCTTTCGGCCCGCGCATACGACCGGATTTTGAAAGTAGCCCGAACAATCGCCGATCTCGAGCCGGCCATGAATATCGGTGCAAATCACATCGCCGAAGCTATCCAATACCGAAGTTTGGACAGGGAAGGTTGGTTGGGATAAATAAGTGAGATAAATTAATTGGTTCGCTTTACCTATCGGCCGAAGAATATAAAAGTAGGCTGCAAACTAATTAATGCTGCGAGTACTCAATTCCAAAGTCGGAAAGAAAACTATACAACGCAATATCGCGATCGCTGTTGTAATTTTTGGAACCGCTGCGATAATATTTGATGATGTAACTCATTTGAAGTTCGGTGTAGCCTTCAGCTTCAAGCGGCATTCCAAGTTCGCCGGCGAGCAGGTATTCATCAAGATCTTTGTCGGTAAGGATATTTTCGGGGATTCCGTTTTCTAGCAATCCGTTAATGCGTTCATATTTTCTACGACCACTTTTAAAACCTGCTAAAAAAGCTTCGTTGTTAAATTGTGGCGCTACCGATGTCAGATCTTCAAAATCTAAAAAGATCGGATTCTGCCCAAACACATAGCCGTTGAGATATTGCTTTCGGAATTTCGAATTGAAAATATTTTCCATGGAGCAAATATATTCCAAATTAGAAAATTAGGTTTGTGATCTTGAAATTTTTTTCAACCGAGTTTTAAACCGTTTTCGCTGGCCTTGATCAGTTTAACTAATCTGTTTTGTCTGGTTTCCGCTTTCTTCGCCTCCATTATCCAATGAATTATCAACTTTTGGTAGGATGCTGATTGCTTTTTGAAAAACTCGAAAGCGACTATGTTTTGTGAGAACATGAGCGCCAAATCCGGCGACAAAGTTTCTTGCGGCTTCTCGAAATGATAAATACCGGTTTTTTCCGGCCTACGCCGATTGTAAGTTGCCAATCCTTCTGGCTTCATTTTTCCGGCTGCAATCAATTCACCGACTTTTTTAATATTGACATTGCTCCAAATGCTATTCGGTTTTCTAGGAGTAAACCTTCTGGTGTACCGCTGATCATCGACTGGATTGAGTCGGCCGTCAATCCATCCAAAGCATAAAGCTTCATCAACCGATTCAGCCCAGGTCATTGTTTTCCGATTGCTGTTAACGCGATAATAGCCAACAAACAGCTCGGTTGAAGACGAGTGATTTTCCTCCAACCACGCTCGGAATTCGGCAGCCGATTCAAAATAAATCGTTTCAGCCATTAAAATGCGTCGAGATTTTCAAACGTATTACCTCTGCTGACATCGCCTGTCTTAAAGCCAAGGTTGAACCAATACATTCGCTGTTCAGAAGTTCCGTGGGTAAACGAATCGGGAACAACCTGACCTTGCGTCCGACGTTGAATCGCATCGTCGCCAACAGCATTGGCCGCGCTTAAAGCTTCTTCAATATCGTTTTCATCAAGAATGCTTTTCATTTTTTCGTTATGGTGCGTCCAGACGCCGGCATAAAAATCAGCTTGCAATTCGAGCGCCACCAAAAGTTTGTTAGCTTCTTTTTTGCTCATTCCTGACTGCAATTGCTGGACTTTTTGCGAGGTTCCCAAAAGCGTCTGCACATGATGACCAACCTCGTGCGCAATCACATATGCTATTGCAAAATCGCCACCTTGGGCACCAAATCTGCTTTGAAGCTCATCAAAAAACCGCAAATCCATATACACTTTCTGATCCGCCGGACAGTAAAAAGGCCCTGAAGCCGAACTCGCTCCGCCACACTGAGTTTGAACCGCATCGGTAAACAACACGAGCTCCGGCTCTACATATTGCTGGCCACTTTGGGAAAAGATTTTGTTCCAGACGTCTTCGGTATCAGCCAAAACAACAGAAACAAATTCACGCATTTCAATTTCTTCAGCTGAAAGGGGAGTGGTACGTTCAGTTTGTTGACCTTGTTGCATTTGATTCTGCAATCCGTTTATGAGATCACCGGAATCGCCACCACCGAGAAAAATTGAAATCAATAAAATAATCACGCCGGCAATTCCGCCACCCGCCACCATTTTGCCACCCGACATTCCACGTCTGTCGTCAACGTTTCCGCTTTGCCTTCTACCTTTCCAACGCATAGTTATAAGTTTAGATCCATTTCATTAATTTACGAATTTTTTTCAGTTTTCCACTATAAGGTGCATATCTCAGTGGAATGTCGAGCCAAGTTGCCCGGAGAACTATTGCTTTTTTATGTGAAAATGTGTCAAAGCCGATTTTCCCGTGATACGCTCCGATACCACTATCGCCAACGCCACCAAAGGGCAAGCGGTTATTTGCAAACTGCACCACTGTGTCGTTGATGCATCCACCACCAAACGAGAATTCAGTAATAATTTGTTTTCCGAATTTTAAATTATCGGTAAAGACATAAAGCGCTAATGGGTGAACACAACGTGAAATCAATCGGCGTAGCTCATCATTGTCACTATAGGAAACCACCGGAAGTATCGGACCAAAAATTTCTTCAGACATAAGAATGCTTTCCATTTCGGGATCTGCAATTAATGTTGGCGAAATATAATTCTGATCTTTATCCGTCTGTCCACCAAAAACAACTTTCGACGGATCGATCATATTCTGAAGCCGTACCCAGTTTTTATGATTGATGATCCGGGCAAAATCGGGCGACTCGATCGGATTTTCGCCATATGCTTTTACGATCTCCTCACGCAGAAGCCCAATAAATTTATCTTTGATTTTTGCCGAAACCAACAAATGATCGGGCGCAATGCAAGTCTGACCGGCATTTACAAATTTCCCCCAAACGATTCGTCGGGCAGCAAGCGGCAAATTCGCGGTTTCATCAACAATACACGGATTTTTCCCGCCAAGTTCCAATGTAACCGGTGTTAGATTCTCGGCAGCGGCTTTCGCAATAATTTTCCCAACTGAAACGCTTCCCGTAAAAAAAATATAATCCCACTTCTTCTCGAGCATTCTTTGGGTTACTTCAACGCCGCCTTGATAAACTTCAACATCAAAAGGGTCAAAAGTTTCAGCAACGATAATCGAAATAATTGCTGCTGTGCTCGGGGTTAGTTCTGAGGGTTTCACCACAACCTGATTTCCTGCGGCTACTGCGGCAATTAACGGGCACATGGCGAGTTGAAACGGGTAATTCCACGGGGCAATGACCAGCACCTTGCCGTAAGGTTCCCGATAAATGTAATCTGACGAAGGGAAATTTAATAGCGAAGGCCAAACCTTTTCCGGCTTGGCCCATTTTTTCACGTTTTTAATCGTGTGCTTTAAATCTGAAATAACATATGAAGTTTCGGTGACAACCGCCTCAAACGCCGGCTTTCTGAAATCTTCATACAGCGCGCTGATCACCGCATTTTCATGCTTGATCACTACACTTAACAATTTTGTCAATATTTCCTTCCGATAGGATACATCGGTACGGTAATTTCTGCTTGGTTTGGTACTAGACATACTCAAATTTAGCAAGAAATCTGTTAAGTCTATCGTAATCCGAAACTATATCCTAAGAAAACATCGGCCTGCTTCGAATCGTTAGCCAAGGCCGTGATCGCAGATCCCGAACCGATAAAAAATCCGTAGAATCTAAGTCCGAGTCCGCCAGCTAATCCTGAAATTTCGTTGTCAGACCAAGTCGACCACAACTCAAAATTATTGATCGTAAATCGCGGTGTCACCGAAAAAACATTTTGCGTGGCGATTTGGTCGTTAGCCGAACTATCATTCAACTTCTGTTTGGTATATAAAGTAACATATAATTTTGGGACGACTTTAAAATCTGCGTAAGCGCTGAAAACCGCCGGAGTTTTAACCTTAAAATCAATGTTGTCCTTTTCATTTTTGTTTAAATATCCGCTGTCAAGCAAAATATCTTCGGCATCAGCCAAGCCATCGGCGTCCTCAAAAACTTCTAAATTCAATTGTTCGGTTGGCGCAATGTTCAACACATAATTGGTCGACGCATTATTTGCATCGCTAAAAGTCATTGAGCCCATATTCCGGAGCGCAAATCCGGCTTTGATCTTATAATGCACATTATCAACGTCCTTCCATTGATAATTCGCGCCAAAATCAAGTGCAACGCCATTCAATCCGCCGAAAATCGAACTCGTGTAATCGCTGAAATCATCAAAAGTTTCACCTAAATTACCGGAATACGAAACATTCAGATCTGCATTTGCATCTGTCAGGATCGAACTCCCGGCTCCGGTTAAAATTGTTCCTGAAAATTGATTGGCACCAAAATTCGCGTAAGATCCCGGAAACAACAACTTAATGGTTAAACCACCATTGATTTTATGCACGTCGGTTTCGTAAAGATTGCGAGCTACTGACAAGCCGAGTTCACCCCACGAAGTTCCGGTAATACGTTGGTTAAAATCGTTGTTGATAATGGTTGTGAGCATTTGAGACTGAGAGTTGCCACTTGAAACCGCATCGCCCAGGTTCGGATCGACATCAACCATATCCATTTTGGCATATGCTTTCAAACCAACCATAAATGCCCACTTATTAACCCGGAATGCAAAAGCAGGACCGTGTATTTCAGTATCAGCTCTAAAGTTCACCGGCTTATTACCGTTAAAAATTAAATCCTCGAAATCGGCATCCGAATTCAAATCGCTGAATCCAACTTTATTATTTGCAACATTTGCGCTGATCGCGAACAACTGCGTTTCATATTTCGAGCGTAAGTCGGCAAGTTCAGCCGGATTTATATTTGCGTTTAAAACGCCAACGCGTTGGGAAGTATTGATTCCGGAGAAATGGTCCTGCGCGGAAGCCATCGAAAAAGCGCAACCGCAAAATAAAAGTATCGTTTTTTTCATGTAGGGATTTTTAAGGCGCCAAAAATGGACAAATTAAATCTGCCAAACAATACTTATTTCTGGCTATTTTTTGACGGCATTCCAAACCGGATCATTCGGCGGATCAGCCTCAATCACAAGTTCTTGCTTTGTAACCGGATGCGATAATTGTAATTTTCGGGCGTGAAGGTGAATGCTGCCATCGGGATTACTTCGGTCAAAACCATACTTTAAATCGCCTTTGATCGGCGAACCAATAGCGCTTAATTGCGCCCGAATCTGATGATGACGACCGGTGTGGAGTTCGACTTCCAGCGCAAAATAATTATTCAATTCGGCAATTACGGCATATTCTAAGCTTGCAACTTTACTATTCGGAACTTCCTTTACGTGCGCTTTCGACAAATTGCTTTTCTCATTGCGCGTCATGTAATGAACCAGCGTCGCAGCGTTTTCCGACGGTTTATTCTTAACAACCGCCCAGTATGTTTTTCGGGTTTCGCGATTTTTGAATTTTTCATTCAATCGTGTCAGCGCTTTGGAAGTTCGCGCAAAAATCACAATTCCCGACGTCGGCCGATCCAGCCTGTGAACCACACCCAGGTAAACCTCGCCGGGCTTTTCGTATTTCTTTTTAATGTATTCTTTTACAACATCCGACAGCGGTTTGTCGCCGGTTTTATCGCCCTGAACAATGTCGCCAGCACGCTTATTTACCGCAATTATGTGATTGTCTTCATAAAGGACCTGAAGATTTTCAGCCGTCGAATACTTCATCAAACTTTAGTATTGTTCTTTTTCGTTCGGAAAATCAGAAGTTTTCACATCGTCGACATATTGCGCGATTGCCGAAGTCATTGTTTCATACAAATTGGCATAACGTCGCAAAAATCTGGGGTTGAATTCGTTGTTCATTCCAAGCATGTCGTGAATAACCAAAACTTGTCCGTCAACGCCGCCGCCTGCGCCAATTCCAATTACCGGAATCGAAACGCTCTTTGCAACCCTTTGGGCCAATTGCGCCGGAATTTTCTCTAAAACCAATGCAAAACAACCAACGCGCTCAAGCATTTTCGCATCTTCAAGCAGTTTTTCAGCTTCGTCGTCTTCCTTTGCACGAACGGTGTAGGTTCCGAATTTATAAATCGATTGAGGCGTTAATCCCAGATGTCCCATAACCGGAATCCCCGCGTGCAAAATTTTCTTGATCGAGTCTTTGATTTCTCTACCGCCCTCAAGTTTTACCGCGTGTCCGCCACTTTCTTTCATGATTCTGATCGATGATCGAAGCGCCTCTTTCGGATCTGATTGATAACTTCCAAAAGGCAAATCAACAACTACAAGTGCGCGATTCGTTCCACGAACTACCGACGCTGCGTGATAAATCATTTGATCGAGCGTAATTGGAAGTGTTGTTTCGTGGCCCGCCATCACGTTTGAAGCCGAATCGCCAACCAAAATCACGTCAATTCCCGCCTGATCAACAATGGTCGCCATGCTAAAATCGTATGCCGTTAACATCGAAATTTTCTCGCCATTCGACTTCATTTCAATCAACGACTTGGTGGTAATCCGCTTGTAATCTTTTTTTGCTACCGACATTTTTGGTGTTTTAGAATGTAAAAGTACTAATCTTAAGTGTGATTTGGCAGCTAATCCTGCTATCCGCTATATCTTTTTTAATTCCTGTCGTCATTAAAAAAGGATGCCGCTCCTATCAGGGCTGGGACAGAAAGTTACGCGTTAACAATCAGCCAGGTTCACCGCAATGGCAAGTCCGCCTTCAGAAGTTTCTTTATACTTATTGTTCATGTCTTTTGCCGTTTGCCACATGGTGTCAACCACTTTGTCAAGGGGAACTTTGGCATTCTTCGGGTCTGTTTCCAAGGCGAGTTCGGCCGCGTTGATCGCTTTAATGGCGCCCATCGTATTTCGCTCGATACACGGAATCTGAACCAATCCCGCAATCGGATCGCAGGTAAGTCCAAGGTGATGCTCCATGGCAATTTCAGCCGCCATCAATGCTTGCTCCGGAGTTCCGCCCATAACCTCACAAAGTGCTGCTGCCGCCATTGCCGAAGAAACCCCGATTTCAGCCTGGCAACCGCCCATCGCTGCTGAAATTGTCGATCCTTTTTTAAAGATACTGCCAATTTCACCGGCTGTTAATAGAAATTGCTTGATTTCCTTTTCGCCCGCCTGATGATTTTCGATCACGAGATAATACATCAAAACCGCGGGAATCACGCCGGCACTGCCGTTTGTTGGCGCAGTAACAACGCGACCTAAAGCAGCGTTGACTTCGTTCACGGCGAGTGCAAAACAAGAAACCCATTTTAAGATTTGCCTGAATTTGACCTCGGTTTTCCGGATTTGTAAAAGCCACTGCTGCGGCGATTCGTATTGCGCATCACCGATTAAATTTTTGTGCATGTCAAATGCCCGACGCCGGACGTTCAATCCGCCCGGAAGCGTACCTTCAGAATGGCAACCGATAAACATACATTCGAGCATGGTTTCCCAAATCCGGAGCAGTTCGCTGCTGATCACTTCTTCGGAACGCATCGATTTTTCATTCTCGTAAACGATTTCCGAAATTGATTTGTTTTCGGCTCGGCAAAACTGCAGAAGTTCGTCGGCTTTGTCAATCGGGAACGGAAAGGCGTGTTTTATTTCGCTTTTAATCGCTGCATTTTCACGTTCTTCCTTGACGACAAATCCGCCGCCAATAGAGTAGAAGGTAGACGAATACACTTGGTCGTCTGTCGTATATGCGGTAAATGTCATTCCGTTTGCATGGAATGGCTGAAAGTTTCGGTTAAAGACAATATCGGCAAAGAACGAAAACGGTATTTGCCGCTCGTTTGCCAGATTGATGGTTCCGGTGGATTCGATATCGGAAATAATTCCTGAAATTCTGTCGATCGGAATGTATTCAGGATCCTGACCGCTTAAGCCAAGCATCACCGCAAGGTCGGTCGCGTGGCCTTTTCCGGTTAGCGACAAGGAACCATAAAGGTCGGTTTTGACACGATCTGTTTTATCAAGAAGATTTTCCTGACGAAGTTCCTCAAGAAAACGTTCGGCGGCGCGCCACGGACCAAGAGTGTGCGAGCTTGATGGCCCGACACCGATTTTTAACATATCGAAAACGGAAATAGATTCTTGCATTATCAAAGCAGATTTGGCTACAAATATAATCTACTTTCGCTGACTATAACGTTTGAGCACGTCGGCAGACCGTTAAATTCGGTCTTTAATAAATAAGTAGATGCATACAAGTCCGATAATGATCATCGCAACACCCCAAATTTGCACGCCATCAGGTTCGTTATACCTCATGGCTCCGCGGATTAGCAGAAAAATACCAATAAGAAGCGTCCAAAAACTTTGCTTTTTTGGTTCTGGTTCCGGTTCGGGCGTATATGGAGTTTGTACTTCAGCGTCAAGCGGCTGTTGCGTAGGTTCGAGCGAGTTTATATTTTCTTCTGCCATAATTACTAGTTAGGTGACAATGATAACAAAAATCTTCAACTTAATTAATAAAGCGGCAAAAACAATTCGTGTTGGCGGCTGCCGTCTTTTGCACTTTCTTCAAACATTATAAGATTTAAAGCCGAGTTCTCACGGTCTTTCTCGACGTTAATCACAAACGAAAATGTTCCCCATTGTGGCGCACCGGCGCTTGTGGTGACAAAACCTTGGGCAAGTTCGTTATGTCCGTCTTCGACCACCCAGGAAAAAGTAGCTTCAAACACCTGAGCTTTTCCTTCAACGCGGAACGAATCGGGTGATAGTTTGGTGGCAACAACATCCCGAAAACGCTCATTTGAAGCTGGCGGCTCTTTGGCCGGTTCGATCTGGTCGGGTTTGATGATGGTAACCGAATCTGTGGCAACTGAAGGTTGAACCGGCAATTCAGCTTTATCCGATTTACATCCAAAAATGGCAATCGCGACTAAGAATACGAATTTTTTCATATCTGTAAATTTTCACTAAAGTTACGGCAGTTTTAGCCCAGATAGAAGCGGTTATCCTTTTTTTGCGAAATCGGGTTTTGTTGGATCTGGAAAAGCATCCGGCAAAAAAAGATAGTAGCGGATAGCTGGAAATAGCTCCTAAACATGTTGGAAGTAACGCGTAATAAGATAAAAATCTGACGCGGTTTTTTGAAAAAGCTTGCCATCATTGACGTGGCGACGCTAAATCTACACATGACATTGACATTTTGGCAGATAAACTTTGCACATCCTGACAAATTCCAAGTGTTTTTAGACATGGCACAAAGATTGTCTAAGCGGCGACCGAAGTAAAAAACGAACTTTAATCTAAAAATAAAAACAATGGGTAAGATAATTGGAATTGACTTAGGTACTACAAACTCCTGTGTTTCTGTAATGGAAGGTAGCGAGCCTGTAGTAATTCCTAATGCTGAAGGTAAAAGAACTACGCCGTCGGTAATCGCTTTTGTTGAAGGCGGCGAAATTAAAGTTGGTGATCCTGCAAAACGTCAGGCGGTAACCAACCCTAAAAAAACAATCGCTTCTGTTAAGCGTTTTATGGGAAACAAATATTCTGAAAGCCAAAAAGAGGCTTCAAGAGTTCCATATTCTGTTGTGAAAGGCGATAATGATACACCACGTGTTGACATCGACGGACGTCTTTACACGGCACAGGAATTGTCAGCGATGACACTTCAAAAAATGAAAAAAACCGCTGAGGATTACCTCGGACAAACAGTTACTGAAGCGGTTATTACCGTTCCTGCTTACTTTAACGATGCGCAACGTCAGGCTACAAAAGAGGCCGGTGAAATTGCAGGTCTTAAAGTAATGCGTATCATTAACGAACCAACTGCTGCGGCACTTGCGTACGGACTTGACAAAAAAGGGCAGGATCAGAAAATTGCGGTATACGATTTAGGTGGTGGTACTTTCGACATCTCAATCCTTGAACTAGGTGATGGCGTTTTCGAAGTACTTTCTACAAACGGTGACACGCACCTTGGTGGAGACGATTTCGACCAGGAGATCATCGACTGGTTGGCAGACGAATTCAAATCTGAAGAAGGTGTAGATCTTCGTCAGGACGCAATGTCATTGCAACGTTTGAAAGAAGCTGCTGAAAAAGCGAAGATCGAGCTTTCATCGTCACAACAAACAGAAATCAACTTGCCATACGTTACGGCAACAGCTTCAGGACCAAAGCACCTTGTAAAATCACTTTCACGTGCTAAATTCGAACAACTTACGGATTCATTAGTTCGTCGTTCAATGGAGCCTGTAGCGAAAGCGCTAAAAGATGCAGGTCTTTCTAAATCAGATATCGACGAAGTAATCTTAGTTGGTGGTTCTACAAGAATCCCGAAAATCCAGGAAGAAGTTGAAAAATTCTTCGGAAAGAAACCTTCAAAAGGAGTAAACCCTGACGAAGTTGTAGCAATCGGTGCTGCAATTCAAGGTGGTGTACTTTCGGGAGACGTAAAAGATGTATTGCTTCTAGATGTTACTCCGCTTTCACTTGGTATTGAAACCATGGGTGGCGTGATGACAAAACTTATCGAAAGCAACACGACAATCCCGACTAAAAAATCACAGGTTTTCTCTACAGCAGCGGATTCGCAGCCAAGTGTTGAAATCCACGTGCTTCAGGGAGAGCGCTCAATGGCAACAGATAACAAAACTATCGGTCGCTTCCACTTAGACGGAATTCCACCTGCGCCACGCGGCGTGCCTCAGATTGAAGTAACTTTCGACATCGATGCAAACGGTATCATCAAAGTTTCTGCAACTGATAAAGGAACCGGTAAATCTCACGATATCCGAATCGAGGCGTCTTCGGGGCTTACTCAGGAAGAAATCGAAAGAATGAAAAAAGACGCTGAAGCTAATGCTGACGCAGATAAGCAAGCAAGAGAGCGCATCGAAAAACTTAACGAGGCAGACGGAATGATCTTCCAAACTGAAAGCCAACTTAAGGAACTTGGTGACAAACTTTCTGCAGATCACAAACAAGCGATCGAACTTGCGCTTACCGAACTGAAAATGGCTCACCAGAACCAGGATCTTGCTGCAATTCAGCCGGCGTTAGACAACATCAACGCTGCCTGGAAAACTGCAACTGAATCTATGTATCAGCAAGGTGATCAAGCTCAGCAAGCGCAACCAGAGCAAGGTCAGCCTCAAGGTGAAAACCAGGGCGACAATGTTCAGGATGTAGACTACGAAGAAGTTAAGTAAGTTTAGAATAGGTTGAATTAAAGCCTCGCAGCAATGTGAGGCTTTTTTTTATTTTTTTTTGGCGTGCCCCTCAGCGTGTTTTTCGAAAATTGTAACCAAACCGTCAATTTCACGTAAACAAATAATTGAAAACTTGATAGGAAAGGGTCAGGCTGTTCGCAGTGCACGGCACTTTGCTGCCATCCTTCACGCGGCAAACAGGTATTCAGAACCCATTTACTATCATTGAATTAACACCTTCATCCGGTAATGTGAAAATTTAAACCGCAGCAATAATTATTGATTTTGCATTAAAATAAATTGTTACTTACACCAAACTAAAACAAACAACATGAAAAAATTTTTACGCGGTGGAATGGCAGCTTTGATGTTCCTGGCAACTGTATCCTGCAGCAGCGACGACGACAATGATTCAGCGCCTGATAACAATCCGGGAACAATTACAGCAAAGATCAATGGCCAGCCCTGGACCGGCGAGGTGAGTTCGGTAACATTAATCCGCGTTGAGGCGGAAGGCGCCCAACGTTTTGATATCAGCGCTGAGGATGACGATATCCGACTCTTACTGGCCGCAACCGGTACATATACCGAAAGCGGCGCAATGACTTTGGGAACCTATACTTTCCCGCAAGGCGCCTTATTTGTACCTTCATACAAAGTGAACGGAAATTACTTCGGCGAACACATGCCTGAAGAAGGTACTATGATTATCACAGCGGTAAATCCGGGCACCAGGAAAATCTCCGGAACTTTTAGTTTTGTAGCCGATAAGGCCGGAACATTGCAAAACCAGGTGACTACGCCCGAAGTTTTAACTGTAACCGAAGGCCAATTCACAAATCTTACCTATACGGTTACGGATTTGTAAATTCGAATAAAAGCAAAAGCCGGATGAACGATCATTCGGCTTTTTTTGACTAAAATTTATCCAATAAAAAGGCAATCAATTTTGCCTGGAAGTCAGCCGTAACGGTCGGGTTCCAATTCCCGTGTCCGCCTTCGGGATAAAAATGCAATTCATTGTAAACATCATATTCGTCCAGCCTGGCCTTAAGCCTCGGGCCTTGAGAAGCGGGAATTAGCTGATCCTGACCGCCGTAAAACAGAATCGTGGGCGGCGACTGCGCTGAAATATGTGTGGCCGGACTCACTTCCAAATAAATTTCGGGATTCGACAACGGATTGACATTGCCAACAAGATTTATCAAACCGTATTGGAAAAACGGACTTTGCGTATACACGGGATCGGAAAAATCTCCCGGACCAACAACGCTCGCAACTGCTTTAATCTCCTGGTTTTCGTCATATCGGTAGGCGTAAAGCATCGCCAAATGCGCACCTGCACTGATGCCGATAAACGCAAATTGATCCGAAATCGAGAAATCGCCCGACTTTAACTGCGTAATTGCCTTTTCAATATCCTGAATTTGTTTTGGAAAACCCGGACTCGACGCTGTTCCCAAACGGTAGTTCATGTTTACAATCGCATGATTGGCAAACCTGCTTTTAAGGATCGGAATAAAGTAGGAGAGGTCAGCTTTTGACCCGCCGCTCCAGCCGCCGCCATGCAAGAGAATAATGGTTTTGGTACTAGCGCCGCGTCCTTCGGGAAGGTATACATCCATTTTCTGCAACGGATCACTTCCGTATGATACATTCAGCCGGGTTTCAGCAGGCAGATTTTCTTCCGCATTGCTTTCGCTTGCTTGATTGCATCCCATGGCAAGAAGCAGAAAAAGTGCTGATATCGTGTTCGTTTTCATTATAACTTTTTTATATAAACATCTGATTTCTAGAAAAATACCCAAATTTAGGTATTGGTTGCGGGAGTCGCTTCGAGTACTTTCGATGCAATCACTCTAAATTAACTAAAAATGGCAAAATCAATTGCAAGAGTTTACACCGATGCCGTTAAAAAAAATCAAAAAGTACTATTCGGCGTCTGGGAACCGGGATTTCCCGTAAAATTAGGCGACTTCGGTGTAATGACCGGAAACATATTTACGCAACTCGGCAACATTTCCGAGATTGCGGAACTCAAAAACTTTACGATTAAATATCGCTCTGACGATACCAAAGACACTAAGTTTTTCACCTCCGAACGCGGCGTGAAATATTCGTTAAATCCGCGGGCTTCAGGCGTGGTTAACGGCATTCAGGCAAATGCCTCGATCGATGTCAGTTTCTCAGCTGCAAACGCGGTGTTCTTTAACGCGGCAGAATGCGTTTTCGAGATGATTGAAAACAAGTATGAACTTGGTCAGAAACTTCTTGAAATTCATAGACAGTCCAATAAAAAGTGGCGTCGCGAGTTTGTAGTGGTGACTGATTGTGTGGTGGCAAAAAGATCGCTGATTTTGGTGTCAACTTCGTCCGACTTTTCAATCACTCTGGAAGCCGACGCAAAGGTTCCGGTAATCGATCTGGCAAGCGGCTCATTGGGATTGACCATTAAATCTCAAAATTCAAGCGGCTACAAACTTATCACCGAAGAAGGCATAATTCCGCTAATCGGACTTTCGAAAATCAAACCCACATTTTTATTTTTCGGTAAGGATTTTAAACCGCTGAGTGCCAATTACACCAAAGCAATGACTACGGCAATCATCGATCACGACACAATTCAAACCGAGCGTAGTGAAGACGAATTGCATTTTGGCCAATATATTGACGATATCGACGAATAAAAAAAGTGAGCCGTTGTGGCTCACTTTTACTATTTTGAAACTTTGATTTCGAACATCTTATCCCAGTTTTTTCCGGTGACAAAAATCGTTTTGGTTTTTGGATTGTAGGCGATTCCGTTTAGCACCTCTTGCGTCGGACTTTTCAATTCTTTTCGCAATTCGGCCAGGTTTAGAACACCTTCAACGGCGCCGGTCGAGGGATCAATAATCGCAATGGCGTCGCGTTGCCAAATGTTTCCATAGATTTTACCGTCAATGTATTCAAGTTCGTTGATGCTTTTAATTTTATTGCTTGATGAATAAACATTCACGTAGTCGGTGAGTTTTTGAGTTTCGGGATCCATCGTCCAGATTTTTTCTGTACCGTCAGATTTGTATATGGTTTTCCCGTCGTTGGCCAAACCCCAACCTTCAACCTCGCGGTCGTACGGAAACGATTTTATCAATTTGCCGGTATCGGCGTTGTAAATAAAACCGGTTTTTTCGCGCCAGGTAAGCTGGTAGATCTTGTTGTCGAAAACCGTAATTCCCTCGCCAAAATATTGCTGTGATAAGTCGACTTGTTTATAAACCTTTCCGGTTTTATAATCGAGTTTTCTAAAATATGAGTTACCGTTCTGACCTGAGCTTTCGATCAGCGTATCGCGGTAAAATTCGAGTCCCTGGGTAAATGTTGTCATATCGTGCGGATAGGTGTTGACAACCGTATACGAATAGGCGACAGGCGTAACATCCGATATCACTTCAATGCTTTCGGTGGCTTCGGCATTTTCACCTTCGTAGAACACCAGCGCCTTGATATTCTGGCTTCCAAATTTCTGATCTTTAAGCGATACCGTTAATTTTTGCGCACCTCTTACGGTTCCGACATTTTTGTCGTTGATGTAATAAACGATGCTGTCAATTTCTTTTCCCTTTTTATTGAGAACTTCAAGGTTGATGGATTCTTCGGGCTTGTATTGCGCGTTGATGAGCTCAGAATTTATCGCGAAGAGATCTTCTTTTGCTTTTTCCTTGTCTTCACATCCAATCGCTAAAACAGCTAAGGAACTGAAAAACAATGTTTTAATATATTTCATTTGATGATTTGATTTACAGACTGATTTTTGACTCTGTTGTCTTGCGAAAATACAAAAAGATTGTATATTTGCAACGGCAAGTCCTACACGACCAGCTCCTGCAGACTCCTCCAGGATGGGAACATAGCAAAGGTATGTGGTTGTAGCGGTGCGATGTAGGTCGCTTGCCATTTTTTTCAAATTTGATCTTCCCTCGGGAGGATTTTTTTATTCTTAGCCGATTTTTTTTTTTAGCTATTCCTGCTGTCCGCTATATCTTTTGCTATATGTCTGGTCAGAATTACGCAAAAGGAATCAACCGCAAAAGGATGCCGCTTCCCATCAGGGCTAGGACTCATCCGATACCATCAAGAACCGTTTACCCTTAACCTTTTACCCAACACCCAACAACCCTTTCAATAATGAAAACAATTCTCATCACCGGAGCTTCAAGCGGAATAGGCAAAGCCATAGGCGAGTTTCTTCATCAAAAAGGTTATGATGTTTATGGAACCTCGCGTAATCCGGAGCGAATTTCAGGATCTGTTTTTCCGTTGATTGCGCTGGATGTCAGAGACACTGCGTCTATTGACAATGCGGTGAGCGCGGTAATTAGTCGCAGTGGGAAGTTAGACATTGTGATTAACAACGCCGGTGTCGGCATTACCGGACCGCTTGAGGAAATTCCGACGACCGAGATTAAAAATAATTTTGAAATCAACTTCTTTGGCCCGATCGAGGTTATGAAAGCCGTGCTGCCACAAATGCGTGCCCAGCGAAGCGGTCTTATTATCAACATCACATCGATTGCAGGGTATATGGGATTGCCTTATCGAAGCGTTTATTCGGCTTCAAAAGGAGCGCTTGAAATCATAACTGAAGCCTTGCGAATGGAAGTCAAAGGTTTTGGTGTCGAGATTACCAATATTGCGCCCGGCGACTTTGCGACCAACATTGCTGCGGGAAGATATCATGCGCCGCTCAAACCCGAATCGGCTTATTATAACGTGTATAGCGAAATGCTAAGCACGATGAACGAGCACGTTGACAGCGGCAGCAATCCCAATGAAATGGCCGAGGCGGTTTACAAAATCATCACTACCAAAAAACCGCGAATCCACTATAAAGTAGGCGCGCTGATGCAAAAATTTTCGATCGTTTTAAAACGCGTTTTACCTGATAAAACCTACGAGCGGATGTTGATGAAACACTACAAACTGTAGCTCTTGATTGATTCAGAGAAAGTGATGGGATTAAAATTTAAAAAGTTAGCTATAAAGCTGTAATTTTGCCCGCGTGAAGGATGGACGCGGAAATCCTTTTTGGCTTTGCAATCAATTTAATTTGAAAGCCGATTTTTGAGCCAAAAAGATTGCAGCAACAGCCTGACCCTTCGGGGCACGCCCAAAGAAAAAATATAACAACCAACTTTTTTTATATGAAATTTTTTATTGATACGGCCAATCTTAACGAGATTAAAGCGGCTCAGGCACTTGGAGTTCTTGACGGCGTAACTACCAATCCGTCGCTGATGGCAAAGGAAGGAATTACCGGGAAGAATAATATTTTGAAGCATTACGTCGACATTTGCAACATTGTCGATGGCGATGTGAGTGCCGAAGTGAACTCGGTTGATTACGACGGAATGATTCGAGAAGGCGAGGAATTGTCTGAATTGCACGATCAGATTGTCGTGAAACTTCCGATGACAAAAGAAGGTGTGATGGCGGCCAAATATTTTTCTGACAAAGGCATCAAAACTAACGTAACGCTTGTGTTTTCAGCCGGTCAGGCGCTGATGGCAGCAAAAGCAGGTGCTACTTATGTATCGCCGTTTATTGGTCGTTTGGATGATGTATCGACAGACGGTCTTGCGTTAATTGAGGAAATTCGCCAGATTTATGACAACTATGGCATTGAAACTGAAATTCTTGCGGCTTCGGTGCGTCATACGATGCATATTGTGAACTGTGCGAAAATTGGTGCAGACGTTATGACCGGACCGTTAAGCGCGATTCTGGGATTGTTGAAACACCCGTTGACCGACATTGGACTGGCGCAATTTATTGCAGATTTCGAAAAAGGAAACAAACCACAATAAAAAAAGGCCTCTTCACAGAGGCTTTTTTTTTAATCTAATAATTCTTCAAAATCGCTGTCGAACAAATTGGTAAACGCGTCTTTTATATTGCCGTTTTCATCGATGATTATCGTACGGTGAATTTTATTGATTGCCCACTGATACCGCATTGAATCAAAGTTTTTGGCGCGGAACTGCGGGATTTTATTAAAGTTCTTGTTCTTTAAAGCACTTAACCACTTCTCGTTGTCGCGGTTGATATTGACCGCAATAAATTGGTAATCGCGATGCTTTTGCTGATAGTTAAACGCCCGGGCATGCGCTTCGATGTGATGTGGCGCCATGTTGGAATTCCAAAAGAAAATTACCGTTTTGCGTTTGGTGAGCGAATCTGAATTGATGTCGCGGCCAAGACGATCAATTAATTCCACTTTAGGCAATGGCTTTCCGCGTTCGAGGAGTTTGATGGCATTGCTGATGTTTGTAATTTCGTTCTTCTTGCTTTTATCGGTTGAATATTGGTTGTAGACCTCGAGGAACTTTTGGTTGTTTTCCATGTTTTGATCCTCGAGCAGGTACGTGAAGGCGATGTTGTTCAGAATCGTGTTTTTGGTTGTTTGATTGGCGATTAGCGTATCGGCGATGTTGAGTTTTAACGTGTTTGTCTCAAGGGCAATCTCTGCTTTTGTTCCGGATTTGGAAATATTGGCCTGAGCCGCCACGTTATTTAGCATGTGTGATAAATATCGGACGAAAGGCGAATAATAGGAGAGATGCGGATTGTTGAAATCGATGTTCTTTCTAAAATCGTAGTAGTCTTTTGGAAGTTTTTCGCTGACATCGACGCCTTTTCGGATTTTGTGTAAAACGGGATAGACTTCCTTTTGGGAATAATACGGAAAATCTACTGTGGCTTTGGCATAGACATCAAAGTCGTCGCTCCATGAAATTGCTTCTTTTTTCTGACTGTAATAGGCCAGATTTTTCTTGTAGGACATATTGATTTCTTTCAGGAATTCATCTACATCGCTATCGAAGATGTTAAAGAGTTTCGACATTTCATGTTCATTGTTGAGATAAAGTTGCATCAACATGTTGTTCTTTTCCTCGCCGCGACCTGTGAACACGATTGATTCATCGAAATCCCGTGTATTGATGGAAACCAGTAAGCTGTCGTTTTTTTCAAAGTAGACATACTGATATTCGGGCGTGTGGCGGAAAGAGTACATTCCGGGTGCCAACGAATCGAACTTTTTAAAAAACCTGTTTTTTTCATTAAGCGGCAAGGTATCAAGGACTTCAGAACCTTTGCAAAAAAGTACGTATCGCGATTTTGGATTAGAAACTTCACCTCCAAAATATGCGGTATGATTGCCGGCTTTAAATTCTGAACTACAGGACCCTGCGATGAATTGAAGTAGTAGAAGCGGTGATAGGGAAAGAATGGCTCTAAAAAATCTCATCTAAAGGTGTATATATGGGCAAAAGTATTTAGTACCTGAGTAACATGCTGTTAATGCATCGTTAAATGTATCAACCCGCCAAAATGCTAAGGAAATCACTATGTTTTGACCGTTATTTTTTGTACTTTTGCCGCCAATTAAATTAAGATTAAATGCTTTCAGTTAATAACTTATCTGTGCAATTTGGCAAGCGAATTTTATTCGACGAGGTCAATACAACCTTCACGCACGGAAATATTTACGGTGTTATTGGTGCTAATGGTGCCGGAAAATCGACTTTCTTGAAAATTTTGGCCGGCGATATGGATCCGACATCGGGACATGTGCACCTTGAGCCTGGAAAGAGAATGTCGGTTTTAAACCAAAACCACAACCTTTTTGATGAGCATACTGTTCTTGAAACGGTGATGATGGGAAACAAGGTTTTGTATGCCGTAAAGAAAGAGATGGATGAACTTTATCTTGATTATAACGATAAAAACGCAGACCGAATTGGCGAGCTTCAGGTGCAATTTGAAGAGATGAATGGCTGGAATGCGGATTCTGACGCTGCTGCGATGTTATCAAACCTCGGTATTGGCGAAGAATATCACTACACGCTGATGGCCGATTTGGAATCAAAGTTGAAAGTCCGCGTGCTCCTTGCCCAGGCATTATTTGGCAATCCTGATGTGTTGATTATGGATGAGCCGACCAACGACCTTGACTTTGAGACGATTGCCTGGCTTGAAAACTTTTTAGCGAATTACGATAATACGGTGATTGTGGTTTCGCACGACAGACACTTTTTGGACTCTGTTTGTACGCATATTTCCGATATCGATTTTGGAAAGATCAACCATTATTCAGGAAACTATACATTTTGGTACGAGTCAAGTCAGCTTGCGGCAAAACAACGTGCCCAGCAAAACAAGAAAGCTGAAGAGAAAAAGCAGGAACTTGAAGAATTCATCCGACGATTCAGCGCTAACGTAGCTAAGAGCAAGCAGGCAACTTCACGCAAGAAGATGATCAGCAAATTAAATATTTCAGAAATAAAACCTTCAAGCCGACGGTATCCGGCAATTATTTTTGAACAAGAGCGCGAGGCTGGAGATCAGATACTGAATGTTCAGAACCTGAGCGCATCAGTTGACGGTGAAGTGGTTTTTAAAGATATCGACCTGAATATGGCCAAAGGCGATAAGATCGTATTGTTTTCTAAAGACTCACGTGCTACAACTGCTTTTTATGAAATATTAAACGGCAATCAAAAAGCTGATTCAGGAACATTTGATTGGGGAGTTACCACGATTCAGTCGTATTTGCCGGCAGACAATCACGAGTTTTTCGAAAACGATTTGACCTTGGTTGATTGGTTGAGACAATATGCAAAAACCGAAGAAGAGCGTGAAGAAGTTAATATTCGCGGATTCCTTGGGAAAATGATTTTCTCAGGTGAGGAAGCTTTGAAAACATCCCGAGTGCTTTCAGGTGGTGAAAAAGTTCGATGTATGTTATCGCGAATGATGATGCTTCGTGCAAATGTCTTAATGTTGGACGAGCCGACAAACCACTTAGATCTCGAGTCGATTCAGGCGTTTAACAACTCGCTTAAAAACTTTAAAGGTTCGGTGATTTTTACCACTCATGACCACGAATTTGCACAAACCGTCGGAAACCGGGTGGTTGAAATTACACCAAACGGCGTCATCGACAGATATATGACCTTTGATGATTACCTTGATGATGAAAAGGTAAAAGAGCTCAGAGCAAAAATGTATTCATAAAAAAATCCCGCTGTTAAAGGCGGGATTTTTCGTTTAGTTGTAGTTGTGTGGTCGTAGTGTTTATTTTCTGAACTTGCTGATGATCCAAATTACAATTGCAACAACAAGGATGACAAGGAAAATTCCAACGCCAATTCCGGCCTGGAAAATGTCGCCTACCAGTTCGCAACTTGTAAAGGATAGCAATACAACAAGTAGTGCGGCTATGCGGAGGATGAAATTTTTCATAATGTGTGGTTTAGTTGGTTTGATGTTATTGTAAATTTCACTTTTATCTGTGGCATAAGCCTTACAGAATTAATTTGGAAAATTATATAATTATGAGTGGTCGATTTCAGCATAAATGGCGATGGCTTCTTGAGAAAAATATGCTAATTTTACAATCCAAACAACCAACCTTATGGAGCACCGAACCCTGCTCAACCCGACTGAGGTAAATATCATCCTTCATCGTTTGGCGTGTCAGCTTGTCGAAAAGCATCACGATTTCTCTGACAGCGTACTAATCGGCATTCAACCGCGCGGCGTATTTTTGGCCGAAAGGCTGTCGAGTATTCTAAAAACAGAACATCAAATTTCTGATTTGCAACTCGGTTATCTCGATATCACTTTTTTTAGGGACGATTTCCGCCGAACAGACAAACCACTTGAAGCCAAAAGCACGGAACTCAGTTTTCCTGTTGACGACAAAAAGGTGATTTTTGTTGACGACGTATTGTTTACCGGAAGAAGCATCAGATCGGCATTGACTGCGATACAATCTTTTGGCCGGCCTAGTGAAATTGAACTTTTGGTACTGATCGACCGCCGATTTAGCCGACATCTGCCAATTCAACCGGATTATCGAGGTAGGCAAGTGGATGCGATCAATAATGAAACTGTAAAGGTTAATTGGTCTGAGGACGGAAAAAATGACAGCGTTTTACTCTTTAACAACATCTCCTAGATGAAAGAACTTTCAGTAAATCATTTATTAGGCATAAAATACATCACCAGAAACGATATTGATCTGATCTTTGAAACTGCCGATCATTTTAAGGAAGTAATCAACCGTCCGATCAAAAAAGTTCCTTCGCTTCGTGATATAACCATCGCAAATATCTTTTTTGAGAATAGTACGCGTACCAAACTTTCTTTCGAGCTCGCTCAAAAACGCCTGTCAGCCGATGTCATCAGTTTTTCTGCAGCTCAGTCGTCGGTCAAAAAAGGCGAAACCTTAATCGATACCGTAAACAATATCCTTTCGATGAAAGTCGATATGGTTGTCATGCGTCACTCGCACGCCGGAGCGGCTCATTTCCTCGCCAATAACGTCAAAGCGAGTATTATCAATGCGGGCGACGGCGCTCATGAACATCCGACTCAGGCCTTATTGGACAGTTACTCCATTCGCGAAAAATTAGGAGAAGTTGCCGGTAAAAAAGTGGTTATTGTTGGCGATATTCTTCACTCGAGAGTTGCGCTTTCCAATATTTTTGCACTTCAAATGCAAGGTGCGGAAGTGAAAGTTTGCGGACCAAAAACACTTATTCCGAAATACATTGAATCACTTGGAGTAGGAGTTGAGTCAAATCTGCGTAAAGCGTTAGAATGGTGCGATGTAGCGAACATGTTACGAGTGCAGAACGAGCGAATGGACATTAATTATTTCCCGTCGGTTCGCGAATACGCTCAGCAATATGGCGTGGATAAAGCACTACTTGATTCGTTGAGCAAACAAATCGTTGTGATGCATCCCGGGCCAATCAATCGCGGTGTGGAGATAACCAGCGATGTAGCGGATTCCGATCAGTCGCTGATCTTAAATCAAGTTGAAAATGGCGTCGCAATCCGGATGGCGGTAACCTACCTTTTAGCGTCCAAAATAAAATAGCGCATTTTCGAAAAGGGTAGTATATTAGCGAAACTAACTGTTTTGTTATGAAAGTTGAACAACAAGGACACACGATCATTATCCGGGATACTCAGGGTAATGCAGCAAATTTTCTTGAAAAAGTTACCCGCGAATACCATT
Source organism: Flavobacterium sp. (assembly GCA_015234525.1). Lineage (GTDB taxonomy): Bacteria > Bacteroidota > Bacteroidia > Flavobacteriales > Flavobacteriaceae > Flavobacterium. The sequence goes on from JADGMX010000032.1 coordinate 120,340, forward strand.
CGTTTGAAAACCACAATCTTATTTTAGATATTTCTCATGATACTAAAGTAACCATTCCGATCCTGAAACTTTTTGGCCCGCTTTCAAAGCAACACCGCAAAAGCAAAAAATCGTTCGTACTTGTGGCGCCTGAACTCGATTATAACGCATTGCCGTCATCAATTGTGGTTGTGCCATCGTTGTTGGAAGCGCACGATATCATCCAAATGGATGAAATTGAACGCGATCTGGGTTTCTAAAATCCGATTAATTTCACCTTATGAACCTTACCATTTTAGGCTGTTATGCCGCAACTCCGCGAACATTTACCAATCCGACTTCACAGGTTTTGGAGATTAACAATCGAATGTTTTTGATTGATTGTGGCGAGGCGACGCAGGTGCAATTACGCAAGAACAAGATCAAATTTTCAAAGATCAGCCATGTATTTATCTCGCATTTGCACGGCGATCATATGTATGGCCTCATCGGACTAGTCTCAACCTTTATGCTTTTAAACCGAACGGCTGATCTTCACATCATCGGCCCAAAAGGCATCAAAGAGATCATTTTGCTTCAGCTTAAATATTCAAATTCGCATACCGGCTACAATTTGTACTTTAAGGAACTCACCTCGAACGAAAGCGAAATTGTATTTGAAGACGAAAAAGTTGTTGTCAGTACCATTCCGCTTCGACACCGAATTTACACCAACGGATATTTGTTTACCGAAAAAATCGGTCGGCGAAAACTTAATGTAACTGCTGCTGAAAGTTACAAGATCGAAAAATGTTATTATCAGAATATCATTCTTGGAAAAGACATCACACTCGATAACGGAGATGTTGTTTCTAACCATCTACTGACATTCGATCCGCCACAACCAAAAAGTTATGCGTTTTGTTCAGATACTATTTACGACCAAAGCATTGTAGAAACGATTCGCGAGGCCGATGTTTTATATCATGAAGCTACATTTTTAGATGCCGATGAACATCTGGCCGAAAGAACAATGCATTCCACATCAATTCAAGCGGCAAATATTGCAAAACTTGCGAATGTGAAAACACTGATCCTCGGACATTATTCAACCCGATATCCCGATATCGAAATATTCAGACAAGAAGCTGAAACTGTATTTCCCAATGTATTGCTGGCAAATGATGGCGTCACTTTTCAACTATAACTATGAAAGATCTTAGCAATTACCGAAAGTCCTACGAGAAAAGCAGCCTGGTTGAAAACGCGATTCCGTCGCATCCAATCGAACTCTTCGCCAAATGGTTTCTTGAAGCTGAAGAACAAGGTGGAACCGGAGAAGTAAACGCGATGACGGTGTCGACGATCGGCCAGGACGGTTTTCCGAAATCCCGCGTTGTTCTGCTCAAAGAGTTCAGCCTTGATGGTTTTGTGTTCTATACCAATTATCAATCGGAAAAGGGTAGGGCAATCGAATTAAACCCGAACGTTTGCCTTTCTTTTTTTTGGCCCGCGGTGGAGCGTCAGGTAATCATCAAAGGAATTGCGGCTAAAACATCGGCAGCCGAATCAGACGCGTATTTCAACAGTCGGCCTGAAGGAAGCCGGATCGGCGCTATTATTTCGGATCAGAGTTCTGAGATTCCATCCCGCGCCGAACTCGAACGCAAGCTAACCGAATTTTCGGCTGCGACTATCAACCGCCCCGACCATTGGGGAGGCTACCGGATCACGCCCGTTCAAATGGAATTTTGGCAAGGCCGACCAAACCGACTCCACGACCGGATCCGTTTCACGTTAACAGACAACCGCTGGGAGCAAAGCCGGCTTCAGCCATAACATTATCTCACCATTTTTTTAAGCTGCATCTGTTGCAGCTTTTTTTTATGTCAAAATGTAAGAATATATCCTTAAGTTTCATATATTTTATGTAGTTCGTCGATTTTATTTTGCACTTTAACGATGTTTGTAGTAATATTGTCTCAACAAAAAAACAACGTTCATTAATTAGAGAGTTTGCCCCACAATCTACTTTAATTTAACTGTCACCCTTAAAGAAGTTTGCCCCACAATCTACTTTAAACTAAACCTACAACTATGAAGGCAAAAATATTCCGTTCGCTGCTGCCATTGGCTCTTGTTTTTACAATGATCTCATGTTCTTCTGATTCTGAAGAAACAGCTACAAAAGCCCAGTTAGTTCAAGATTACGATTACAACCAAACTGAAATCGAACTAGCGAGAATGATCAACGATTACCGTGAAAGCCAAGGCCTGAATACGCTTCAGACCATCAATCACATCTCGTACAAGTCAGAGGAGCACAACGAATACATGATTGCCAATAATGTCGTAAATCACGACTACTTCCAACAGCGCTCACAAAATATTATCGAAGTTTTAGGTGCGGTAAAAGTCAACGAAAATGTGGCTTACAATTACAACACACCTCAAGCTGCGCTTAATGCATGGTTAAACAGCAATGGTCATAAAGGGAATATCGAAGGCGATTTTACGCATTTCGGTATCTCCGTTAGAACAAACCCCGAAACAGGGAAAAAATATTACACAAACATCTTTATCAAAAAATAAAGATTTTGGGTAGAGTTTGATTGTTTTTTTGTTTTGACAAAATTCCACCCGCAAGGGTGGTTTTTTTTGCTTATCTTTTTGGCAATCCCTAAAACTCAAGTATATGAGAATAAAAAAATTACTCTTTTCAGCTTTTATTTTAGCTTTAGCGCCCGTCAATGCTCAATATGGCGTTCTCGATCAAACTTTCAATCCCGGTGCCGGTGCCGACGCCTCCATTCAAGTGGTGGCTGTTCAAGGCGACGGAAAAATTCTAATCGGAGGCGATTTCCAAACTTTCGACGGCGTCAACAAAAAAAGATTTGCCAGATTAAACTCCGATGGATCACTCGACTCCGAATTCCAAATCGGAACCGGCGCAAACAATTCCGTAATGTCGATCCTGGTTCAACCCGACCAAAAAATTATTGTAGGCGGAATGTTCTCAGTCTTCAATAATACGGCTCAAAAACGAATCATGCGACTAAATTCTGATGGCACCATCGATTCGACATGGAATCCCGGTTTCGGCGCCAACAACGATGTTCTTTGCTCATACCTGCTTCCCGACGGCAAAATTCTAATCGGCGGAACATTCACCTCATATAACTGGATCGCAAGAAACGGAATCGCAAGGCTGAACGAAGATGGTTCGCTCGACGAATCTTTCAACCCGACTGCGCCAATCACAATGGTCAACGAAATTACCTTTCTGAGCGACGGAAAAATGTTGGTCAACGCCGGGACAAAACTCATCAAATTAGCTTCTGACGGCACCACCGACGAAACCTTCCAAACCGGTACCGGAACCGATTATCCAATTCAGGCGGTTCATGAGCAACCTAGCGGAAAAATCATCATCGGCGGATATTTCAACGTCTATAATGATCAGCCGCAAAACCGTTTCCTCCGACTCAACGCTGATGGTTCAGTCGATGACACTTTCATCACCACCGGGGCCAACTACGGTGTGCTCACCATTACCGAGCAGGAAGATGGACACCTTTTGATATCCGGATTATTCTCAACCTATAACAATGCTCCGGCTCAAAAAGTAGCGCGAATCACGCCCGACGGACTTCTAGATTTAACCTTCAATCCCGGAAATGGTCCCGACAGCATTGTCTTGCATCACGTGGTTCAGCCCAACGGCAGCGTGGTTCTGGTCGGCGATTTTTTAAGCTATAACGGGGTCGAGCGCGGTCGGATCGCCAGAATCAGTGGCCACCTTCCGCTTTCAACAAATCAGTTTGTCGCAAATCAAAACATCACAGTTTTCCCAAATCCGGCATCGCAAAATCTTAATGTGTCGCTGCCGGAAAATATGGTCGCCTCGAGCTTTGCAATCCTAACTTTGACCGGTAAATCAATCGCTAATTTCGATAGCTCAAGCACCTCTTTCACGGTCGATTCGCTGCCAAACGGATTTTATATTTTGCAGACAAACACCGATGATCACTCATATTTTACCAAGTTCGTCAAAAACTAATTGAGTCAATAACACAAAAAAAAGCATCCGCTAATGGATGCTTTTTTGGTTTAGGAGCTATTCCCGTCTTTCGCTCCTATCTTTTTTCGTTTTATCAAA
>JADGMX010000033.1 GCA_015234525.1 Flavobacterium sp.
AAATAGTTTTCAGAAATTCATTGAAAAAGGAGCAGCGAAAGTTGCTCCTTTTTTTTAATTTAAAAGTTTAAAATTCGAACTAAATTAATTGTACCTTTCTGTAAATAAAGGTTTTATGAAAAATATAATTACTGAAATATCAGTTGCAAACGTATTGCTGTTGGTTTGGATTTTTACTATAAATCAGGTGAACGCCCAAGAGCAGAAAAAAGACCCATTAAAGACCAAGATGTCCATCTTTATTAAAAGTGAATCTAACATTATCACGCTGACGTGCGAAAAGGGTTGCGAATGGAAAGAGATCTCGATTAAATCAAGTGATGAGGATCGGCGCGTGATTCAGTCCGGGATAAAAGATATTTTGAAAAAGGAGCCAGTCGACCTTGCAAATTCTGAATTCGTATTTACCATCGAACGGTCGAATGGCGAGATAAAACTCGGCAATTTAAAAGGAATGCGATGGAAAACGCTGACCATTAAATGTCCGGAAAACGCATGTACCCAAACCATTGATGAGAATGGGGTGACTCAACTTAATTAAAGGACGGTTTCGAAAAAACAATGGGCTCAGGCGAGGAGCAAACCCTAGCCCGGATGGGAAGCGGCATCCTTTTTTATGCGCGAGGAACGAGCGTATAAAAAAGATACAGCGGACAGCCGGAAAAGCTTCTAATTCTAAAAAGATGTCTAGTTATCTTCGGCAAACCACTCGGCAAACGAGGTGTCGGTTTCCTGCAAACGAAGGCTGTGCAGTTCGATAGCTTGCGGCAGACGGCTTTTGATTTTTTGTGCGAAATCGATTACCATATTTTCGCTCGTAGGTTGATAATCGACCAGAATTACGTCGTGACCTTTCGACTTTAAGTCGTTTGCCAGTTCGACATGTGGTGTGGTTTGGTTGAAAACAGTGGCGTGATCAAAGCGATCGACAATTTCTTCCTTTACGATTTTCTTGAGATCTGAGAAATCGATTACCATTCCAAATTTCACGTGGTTTCGATCCGTTATTGGTGTGCCGATCACCGTAACCGACAATTTATAGCTGTGGCCGTGGACGTTTTTGCAGGCGCCATCGTAGCCATAGAGCGCGTGGCCGGTTTCGAACGTAAATTGCTTGGTGATCCTGATTTTGCTCATAACGTAAATTTCGTCAAAGGTACTCACTTTTAATTAAATCTTCGGATCGCGATTTTCTAGTGCGGGCAAAACATTTAATTTATATATTTGCGCCTGAAACGGGGATGTAGCTCAGATGGCTAGAGCGTTTGGCTGGCAGCCAAAAGGTCGTGGGTTCGAGCCCCATCTTCTCCACAAAAAAAGCCCTTGAAGTCAGTGATTTCAAGGGCTTCTGCTTTGTAACTAGTAATCTTCAAGCTTTTAGATAGGCTAAAAATTATTTTGGAAGTGGCGCGCCAACAGTAATGTCGCAACGGTGGCCCGGTTGTCCGTGTGGCGGGTTCATTCCCGGAGCCGTTGCAGTTGCCGCCGATGGATTCAAGATCGATGGTGTTGCAGTTGTTGGAGCTGGTGTTGGAGCCGGAGTCTGCATCTGAATTTGATTGTTAGCCGGTTTAGCCGGAGCTGAACTTAATGGCGCGCCAACAGCGATATCGCAACGGTGACCCGGTTGTCCGTGAGCTGGATTCAGACCCGCTTGCATTTTAGCAGGAGCAGGAGTCATAGTTGAAGGAGTCGACGGCATTGGTTGCGCTTGTTGAGTATTTGGCGTAACAGGGACAGTTGTTTGTTCACCCTCTGGTGTTGTTGTGTTTTCAACCGTAGCGTCGGCCTCTGTAGAAGTTGGTTCTGTTATGCTTTCTTGTGGTTGTAGTTCACCTTTGCAAGAAATCATCGTCATTGCCGAAAGTAGGCAAATGCAAAAAATATTTTTCATGTTTAAAATTTTGAGAATTACAAATATAGGATTTTACTCTTAGAGCGCACATTAAAAATTAGTTGCTAGAAAAATGCACGTAATTGCACGCTACCGGTGTGAATTGCGTCACTTGTTTCGCTTTTGCGACCTTGATAATTTAAATTGATATCGAGAAATTCGGTTAGGTTTTTTTGCAATAGCAATTGCCACGTCAGATTTTCGCCGGGTTGCAATCCTTCCAACATCTGAAAGGCCACCGCCGACATTTGGTCGCCACTAAATTTGTTCTTGTAATAGGAGAACTCGCCGTTGATCGAAATCTTCCGTTCGCCCGCATATGTAAACGATGTTCCAAGTCGTGTTTGATCTAAAACTTCCTGATCGCCAATCGTATTTTGCTTGTGTTGATACTCATAAAAAATGTCCCAAGCCGAGTTTTTATTAAACAAATACGAAAGTTTCGGCATCGCCTGATAACCTTCAATCTTGTAATTGCGAGATATAAAACTTTCAGATTCGGCTGATGTTCCGAAAAAATTCGCGCCCATAGTCACCAACCAGTGTTTTTTGATCAAATGCGTGTACTGAAGCTGATGTGCGAAATTTCGGCTTTCCTGAGACCCAACAGACAACAGATTTCGCGCCCGATTTTGCAAGTAATTATAGGTAACTGAATGGTCTTGCTTTCCGCGATTGTAAAACAAACTATTTCGGAAACTCGAGTTCAATGCAAGCAGGTTTTCGTCTGACGTGCTAAACGGATTCAGGTTAAAATTCGAATTGCTGCGCTCAATTTTACGATCAACCAAAAACGAGGTCTGATTGTGAAAATAAGATATCAGCTTTTTTATTCCGGTCGAATTTTGCCATTGCGCGGGATTGAAAGTGACCGATTGTGAGAATTTATTTTGATGCGTTTTTAAAAAGATTTGGTTCGGAAGAAAGATGCGAACATATTTTGCCAAATCGGGAAACGGTGCAACTTCAAACTCCTCAAGTTCCTGCACGCCATTCGAGTTGTAGTCATTCCACGTGTAAACTCCTTGACCGGGTTCAACCTCTAAATACGTAAATTCTTGTTGCGGAACCTGCCCCGAGCTGGTCTCGTAAGCGGTTGTGATTTGTATCAGTTGATTGAAATAAGAGTCGTTGTAAAGAACACGCGAATTGAGTGAGTTTTCGTCTTCGCGGACGTTATCATCGTATTTTAAATTGCGATAATTCACAAACACCGACAAACTGCTTTTTTGGGTTTGGATCAACTTCGATTTCAAATAATAGGTATCAGATGTGTTCACCCGATTCAACATCCCGTTTTGAATGCTGTCATTGCTGCGATTGAGATAACCAAGTTCGACATAAACCCGGGTCGAATCGCCTCGCCCGATAAAACCGCCGACTTCGGTAAACCGCTGACTCAACAGTGATAATTCGCCCGTTTCTTTACTCTTTTGTCGATTGTCTTCATGCCGCAAGACCGCGCCGATCCAATTTCGCCAGACGTGCAATTTCGCCAGGGAATAACTTCGCAAAAAGTCGGATGACGAAAGATCACTATCGCTGTTCAAATACGATGAACTATTGTCAATTGTCCAGTTTCTGGATTTAAAATGTGCTTCGGCAACATGACGACTACCCGTAAAATTTTGCGAAAAGTCGAGTTTTTCAAACTGATAGCGCGCTGTTCCGCGAAAAGTCGAATCGGTTCCGGCCAAGGTTGCATTCACGCCGCTGATAAGTAAACTCTGACTTCCTATCGGATTCACCAAATTCCAATCCCGATCAAATTCGATCGCAAACAATCGTTCGACGGTTCTAAAATTCGATTGGATGAATTGATAGTTCGCAAATGAGTCAACATTCCACTTTTTTGATAAAATCCGCTGCTTGACATTGATATTTCCCGCTGTTCCGATATTGTCATTGTCATCCGCCGACGAAAACAAGTTGACATCGTTGTTGCTTAAACCAACTTCAAAATCGACAATAGTTTTTTCAGACGGATTGTAATTTCCGAAAACCGTTGCCACCTGAATCTTTGATGGTGGCGTCAGGCGCGTGATCGGTTCGTAATTTCCACTCGGAATCCCGTTTACCGGCGACACATATTGATAAATTCGCCCGTTTGCAACAGTGTTTGCCAGTTGATAATTTCCTTGATTTTGACCGACCAATGAAAACCTGACATTGTACAAGACAGCCATTGGATCAGTCGAATACTCAAAAACTTCGACTCCGTTGACCAATATCTTTCGATATAAAATTTTGTTTTCAGAATAAGAATCCTCAAAAGCCGATGGTGCTGTCATTTCATCACGATCGTCGCCGGCATCGGCCAAAACCTGAACTTGCTCTTCCGATAGATTTTGCTGCAGCGGCTGATTTTTCACATCATTTTCAGAGTAAACATTTCCGCCAATGCTCCATTTTTCGCGCTGATGCGATACGCCCGCATAGGTCACAAACCTTGTGTAACTTCGTTCGGAATATTGATATTCGACGTTGATTCGCATCTCAGACGTAACCGGAAATAACGATGTAAATATGATTTCGCCGGCGTTGTAATCAATTACATAATCATTGCTTTCGCCGCGTTTGAGCAAAATTCCATTGACAAAAACGCGTTCCGATCCGGAAATGACCAGAACGTACAATTCGTTGTTTGGCCCGCGGAGCTTGTACGGCCCCTGATTTCCTTCCTGACCAACAAACGAACTTCGCGCATATTGACCGCGGACAAGCGCTGCCGACGCAAAGATGTTGGTTTTGGCGGATTCGTCACCAAAGGTGTAATTCCCCGATAAACCCTGAACTTTCTTGCTGAAGTTCAAGAATCTGGACGTTCGGTTTTCCAGAAATAGATCGCCCGCTCGAACCGACCATTTCTCGCCCGCAAGCTCGATAAAGATCTGATCGAATTCATCCAGTTTCTGAGAATATCCGCCCTCCTGTAACGGAATGTTCGAATCCTGAATCGATGCTTTCAGTGTTACATTACTCGAAATCCGACCAGTAATTTGCAAATCTAAGTTTGAGTTTACCACGGCATTCTGATTGTTGCCGATGGTGATGCCGCGGGTTATGCTTCCCGAAGTGTTCAGTCCGTCGAAGGGAACAAATTTCCTGATCGGATCCCGGCTGGAGCCATAAATTGTTTGGTTGGCTTCCCGGCTGACAACGCGGCTATCATCGTAAATGCTGTATTTTTTGGTGAGATATTCCGGATATTTCAGATATCGCAACGTTAAGGTGTCGGCAGGTCTGAATCCAGGCTGAAACGTCAAAATGCTTTTCTGGAAATCGACGTTGTAGAACGCCGAATCAACTTCGCGGCCATCAGAGTAAGTCAGTTTAAAAAAAACGTTATTAATGCTGACGCTGTCGATTTTGATGGTGTCACGATCAACAACAATGCTTCGTTTTTGATACGGCGTGGAAATTTCCTGAGCGCTGAGCACTGAGCAAAAGCCGATGGCAATCATCAACAGGAAAATTCTAAACATAAGTTGTATAACGGATTGACCGTAAAAGTAGTGTGTTACAAGCTTTTTATCAGCTAAAGGTCAATCTTTCACAACCAATTGCAAGGTTTCTCGACTGATTTGTTTCAGCAGTACCAATTTGTTGTGCCCGATTTTCTGCGCCGCCTCATCATCAAAATGCCTGATGGTATAAAGCGCGACCTGATCGTTATAGGCAACTTTAAACTGACCCGAAAGCGCGGTTTTCAATGCTTCGAAGTTGTTGAACTTATCGTCGACACAGACTGAAAAACTGATAGCCGAGTTCTGAATCAAATGCACTTTCATTTTAAACTTATGTAGTAAAGCAAAAATTGCCGAGATGTTTTCCTCCATTATAAACGAAAAATCAATCGACGACAGTGATATCAAAAGCTGATTTCGCTTAACGATATAACAAGGGACATCGGGTTCAAGATCGGCACCGCGACTCACGCAAGTCCCGTCGAGAAGCGGATTTACGAACGATTTTACATAAAGCGGAATTTCCTTTTTTTGCAACGGTTGCAGCGTTTTCGGGTGAATCACCGTAGCGCCATAAAAGGCAAGTTCAATCGCTTCCCGATACGAAATGTGTTTCAAAAGCAGCGCATTGTCGAAAAAACGCGGATCGGCATTCATCACCCCGGGAACATCCTTCCAAATCGTTACACTGTCGGCATTTAGACAATAGGCAAATATCGCAGCCGAATAATCCGAGCCTTCGCGGCCAAGAGTAGTCGTAAAATTATTTTCATCTGAACCCAGAAATCCCTGCGCCACATATAGCGTCTTCTTCTTCAACTGCTGGATGTTTTTACGGCTCTGATCCCAATGAACTTCAGCATCGCGATAAGTCGAATCGGTTTTGACATAATTTCTGACATCAATCCAATTTGTCTTGATTCCGGTCTCTGCTATGTAATTTGCGACAATTGTAGACGATATTAATTCGCCAAAACTGACGATTTGATCGTATACAAAATTATAATTCGGTGATTTATTGACTTTTAAAAACGATTCAAGTTCGGTGAAAAATTTTGCAACTTCCGCAAAAACCTTGTGATTTTCGTCGAATAAATCCAGCAAAATCTGATTGTGATACTTTCTCACTTCCTGAATCGAAGCCTGTAACGAAGGTGATTTGCTGAAATAATTATTGGTCACAGCCTCAAGCGCATTGGTGCATTTTCCCATCGCCGAAACCACTATTAAAACATCGTCAAAACCAACTTTTTGCAGCACGTCGACCACATTTTTGATTCCCGCCGCGTCCTTTATTGACGCGCCTCCAAACTTAAATATCCTCATTTTTTGATGTTGTTTTAGGAGCTGTTTCCCGCCTTCACCTATATCTTTTTCGCCCCTGCTCCGCGATGGCAAAAAAGGATGCCGGCTCTGTCGGGGCTAGGGCTACTGCCTTCAATGCAAGCAAATATACAAATCTGAATGCACTTCTTTGAGCGGTCGGTTTTAAGTTAAGAAATCATTATCAATCAGCAAGTTGCTACTAATCAGCACATTATTTCTGTACATTTAATTGAGCCATTTTTAACTTATTTTCAATCATATATTTAATAGTTAATTCCAACGCGTATGAAACGAATTTTTACTCTGCTTTTTTGCACGACATCTGCATTTGTCGCGGCACAAACTATTGATCTTGTAAAAGACATCCGTCAGGGAATGGGCGGCAGCGATATGTCGCCATCAACCGAATACAAAGGAAAACTGTACTTCGGTGCAAGCAATTTTTTTGACGGCGATGAACTTTGGGTATCTGACGGAACCGAACCCGGCACTTTCATGTTGAAAGATATCAATCCGGAACCATTGAACGGATCCGGTGTTTACGACCTGGTTCAGGTTGGCGAAGTTTTGGTCTTTCTGGCGAGCAATGGCGCAACAGGTGCTGAACTCTGGAAAACCGATGGGACTTCAGAGGGAACGGTACTGTTAAAGGACATCCACCCAACCGAAAGCAGCAATCCAATGTATCTTTCCCGGATCGGAAATTATGTTGTCTTCGATGCTGCCGACGGTGTTCACGGCAACGAACTTTGGGTTACCGACGGCACAACCGACGGCACATTTTTGTTAAAAGATATCAATCCAAACGGAAGTTCGTATCCGTATGGGTTTACCGAGTTTGACGGTCGATTGTATTTTCAAGCCGACAATGGAACCGACGGCGTCGAGCTTTGGGCTACCGATGGAACGCAGGCCGGGACGGTGCTTGTCAAGAATATTTGGGATGCCGGCGACAGTTCGCCACGCAACTTTAAAACCTTTGGCGATAAACTCTTTTTTCGCGCCGATCACTCAAACGGCGACGAGTTATATGTGACTGATGGAACCAGCGAAGGAACGGTTCTGTTTAAAGAAATCAATCCCAATCCGAATGAAGGTTCAGGTGTAAACGAAATGGTTGAGTTAAACGGAAAGCTCTATTTTCGCGCCCGAACCGATGCTGAAGGAATGGAACTTTGGTCTTCCGATGGAACGCCCGACGGAACAGTTATGGTGAAAGATATTTTTCCAGGACCTAATGATTCGTTTCCGGGTGCGCTTACGGTTTACAATGAAAAGCTCTACTTTCAGGCGCAAGACAGCCAGCTTAATACCGAACTTTGGGTTTCAGACGGCACTTCAGACGGCACCTACATGTTAAAGGATATTCATCCAACATCCTACTCAGCGCCGATCGACTTTCAGGTATATAACGGATTGCTGTACTTTATCGCAATCGACGGAACCAATGGCAGCGAAATCTGGGCAACCGACGGAACCGAAGTCGGAACGGCTAAACAGTTTCCCGATATCGATCAGGAAAACACTTTTTATCTGATTCCGCATTGGAAGGTCTACAACGGTTCACTTTATTTTAAAGCAACATTTTTAGCAACCGGCGACGAACTTTATAAATTAACATCTGAACCGCTATCAGCCAACGATCCGACGGGTAATCAATTTGCAATTTACCCGAATCCTGCAAACTCAGAAATACATCTGTCAATCGATAACGATACGATTAGAACGTGCGAAATATATTCGATTAGCGGTCAATTAGTTATCAGCGTGGATTCTGCGGCGCCAATCGACATTTCAAGTCTTTCGGCTGGTCTTTATCTGGTGAAAATAGAAACCGAAACACAACAAAAAATGGTTAAAAAGTTAATAGTCAAATAAAAATGAAATGCGAATAGCTAGCTGATAGTTAATTTATCTGGCGACTTTTTATTGTTTATGTCCGAAAATTTAGCGTTACTTTTGTGCCAACTACAACGATTTAGTAATGGAAGAACGCAATAAAACTCTAGGCGAGTTTATCATTGAAAAACAAGAAGAGTTTCAGTATTCATCGGGCGAATTGTCTAGATTGATTAACTCGATCAGATTGGCTGCAAAAGTTGTCAACTACAAAGTGAACAAAGCAGGTCTTGTTGACATCATCGGTGCCGCCGGCGAACAGAACATTCAAGGTGAGGATCAGCAGAAACTTGATGTTTACGCCAATGAGGTCTTTATCCAAACTTTGATCAACCGAGAAATCGTTTGTGGTATTGCGTCAGAGGAAAACGATGATTTTATCACTGTTGCCGGAAACGACAACCATCATAACAATAAATATGTCGTGCTGATAGATCCGCTTGACGGCTCATCAAATATCGATGTAAATGTCTCGGTTGGAACTATTTTTTCTGTTTACCGCCGACTAACACCAGTTGGAACTCCGGTTACTACTGAAGATTTTCTTCAACCAGGCACTAGTCAGGTTGCGGCCGGATATGTGATTTACGGAACGTCGACCATGCTTGTTTATACAACAGGTCACGGCGTCAATGGGTTTACACTTAACCCCGCGATTGGAACATTTTATCTGTCGCATCCGAATATGAAATTCACTGAAGACGGAAATATTTATTCGATCAATGAAGGGAATTATGTGCATTTTCCACAAGGTGTCAAGGACTATCTGAAGTATTGTCAGCGGGAAGAAGACAACCGACCTTATACATCAAGATACATTGGAAGCCTCGTAGCTGATATTCATCGGAATATGATTAAAGGCGGAATTTACATTTACCCGCCAAGTTCTAAAGCGCCAAACGGTAAGCTTAGGTTGCTGTACGAATGTAATCCGATGGCTTTTATCGTCGAACAAGCAGGAGGGAAGGCTTCCGACGGATTCACTAGAATTATGGATATCGTCCCAACGGAACTTCACCAGCGCGTACCGTTTTTCTGTGGTTGCAGAAAGATGGTCGAAAAGGCTGAAGAGTTTATGGTCGCAGCAAAATAAAGAAAACCGCCTCGAAGGCGGTTTTTTTTATTTATTCATGTTTGTCATTTCATAGACAAATGTATCAAGGTCGACGCGTTTGTCGATTAGCGATAACGCTTTGTCAACAATATACGGCGCATTGGCTGGTGTAAATCCGAGTGCCACTGCAAAACGGCGCAAAAGTCGCTCTTGCGTGTCGCCAAGTTGGTGGTCTGAATGAACCATTCGTCCTAAGTCGAATAATCGCTCCAGGCGTTGCGAATGCAAATACGGCGGATTGATGGGATACTTTGAGGGATTTTCAAGGATTTCCTGATACTCCTCATTAGAAATTGATAATTTTTTGGCAAGGTAATCAAGGAACGCGCGCTCCCTGTCATCGATGGTTCCATCTGTTAAGGCAACTCTTACTATTGCTGAAAAATGCCCTTTGTTCCTGGTACTGAATTCACCATCAAAAAGATCCGAAATTGACATAGTTTTAAATTTTTCATCAAAGATAACCCAATTCGCAGGTTGCCAAAAATATTTTTAAGGTTTAGTCGCGTAAATAATAACCCATGAAGCATATATCTTTGCCGTTGGAATTGTAAGTTTACCGGCTTCAAAATTATATCATGTCAGATTTTTGGGTTTTTTTTCAAATTGGTTTAAAACATGTCCTCGATATTAATGGTTACGACCATGTTTTATTTCTGATCGCTCTTGTCGTTCCTTTCACAACGAAAGACTGGAAGCGGATTTTATTACTTGTTTCGATTTTCACATTAGGACATACTGCCGCACTGTTGCTTGCTGTTCTCAAAATAGTCAGCGTAAATCCGGTAACAGTCGAATTCCTGATTCCGATTTCAATTCTGATTACTGCAGTTTTTGCCTTGTTTAACGCCGGAAAGTCGGCTAAATCAAAAAGTGATGCGCTGATTATCGGTGTTACTTTGTTTTTTGGACTAATACACGGACTCGGATTTTCAAATTACTTTCTCAGTATTCTGGGCGGAAAACCATCTGAGCAGATTATACCGTTGCTGCAATTTGCCCTCGGAATCGAAGTGGCCCAACTTATCGTGGTTGTGGCCGTATTGATTCTAAGCTATATTGTGCAAGGCTTCTTGAAATTTTCGCGCCGCGATTTCGTTCTTGTCATGTCGGCGTTTGTCATCGGTGTCGTGTTGCCGATAATCATTGAACACGATATATGGAAAGGTTAAAAATGGAAGAAAAAAAGCTGGAAAAGTACGATAAAGCGTATCTTAGAATAGCAAATGAGTGGGCACAACTGTCTTATTGTCAAAGACGAAAAGTTGGCGCAATCATTGTGAAGGACCGAATGATCATCTCAGATGGTTATAACGGTACACCATCGGGCTTCGACAATTGCTGTGAAGACGAAGATGGCCTCACTCGGTGGGACGTTCTGCACGCTGAAGCAAATGCTATCCTAAAAGTCGCAAGATCCACACAATCCTGTGAAAATGCGACATTATACATCACGCTTTCTCCATGTAAGGAATGTAGTAAACTGATTCACCAGTCAGGTATCAGGCGGGTTGTGTACCAAACAGCTTATAAAGACGCCAGTGGTATCGATTTTTTAAAGCGTGCCGGTGTCGAAATTGAACACATTCCATAATTAAATGAAACGTAACATATATCTGCCCATACTGATTTTCACGAGTGTAGCATTCGGACTTCTAATGGGTCAGTGGCTTAATTATACGGATGCGGGAACAATCGCAGCGCCGGAAAATACCTACCGCACTAAATTAAACCGGCTAATTGACTTTATCGAAAGTGAATATGTTGACGATGTCGATACCGATTCGATCGTCAACGTTACGGTCGACAACATTTTGGCCAAGCTCGATCCGCATTCAGTTTATATTCCGCCTTCCGAACAATCAGGTGTCGCTGAATACATGAAAGGCGATTTTATTGGCATTGGTGTCAATTTTTACATGTATAATGATACAGTCGCCATCATCAAACCAGTTGAGAACGGTCCGTCTGCAAAAGCTGGATTAAAAGCCGGCGACCGAATTCTTTATGCCGGTAGCCGAAAGTTATTTGGCGAAAAATTGCCTTCCGATAGTTTATTTTCAATCTTGAAAGGTCGTGAAGGAACTAAGGTGAATCTGACGATCTATCGCAAACTTGAAAATAAAAGGTTTAACGTGTCGGTTACGCGTGATGTTGTGGCTATAAAAAGCGTCGATGCTGCCGTGATGTTAAACGAAAAGACGGGCTATATCAAAATTAACCGATTTGCGGAGACGACCTTCTCTGAATTCAAAGCGGCGCTTAGTTCGTTGCAGAAAAAAGGCATTTCACAACTTGTGATAGATGTTCGCGATAATGGTGGCGGCTATATGGATCCCGCAATCGCAATAGCGGATGAATTGCTTAAAGACGACGAACTTATTGTATTTACCAAAAATAAAAAAGGCCGGATCGACAAAACATACGCAACTTCCAAAGGATCGTTTGAAAACGGAAAAGTATTTATCTTAATCAACGAAAGTAGCGCCTCGGCAAGCGAGATTTTGGCCGGAGCCATTCAGGATAACGACCGTGGAATCGTGATCGGTAGGAGGTCTTTTGGTAAGGGTTTAGTTCAACGCGAAATGGAATTTGGTGACGGTTCTGCAGTCCGACTAACCGTAGCCCGATATTACACGCCGAGCGGCCGCTCAATTCAAAAGCACTACGATGAAGGAGTTGAAGCTTATTTTGGTGATTTTGCGAAACGTTTTGACAGCGGAGAACTTTACGAAAAAGACAGCATCAAAATTGCCGATACGCTGAAATTTAAAACCAAACGCGGAAGAATCGTGTATGGTGGCGGCGGAATCGTGCCGGATGTTTTTGTGCCGTTGGATAAAAATCACGGGCAATTCAGTATTTCTTATTTGATGCAATCCGGAATTGTCGGCTACTTTGTTTTCGAACAACTTGATCGCAATCGGGCATTGTTTGCTGGGAAGTCGTATGCGGATTTTCTGGAAGAGATCAAAACTTCCGAAACCTATTATAACGCGTTTACAAAGTATATGTCAGATAACGGATTGACCCTGCAGTTCGATTCCAATAAAGCGATGGTTAAAAGATATCTGGCGGCGGAGTTTGCACGTCAGCTTTACAGCGACGACAAGTATTTTGAGATCGTAATCATGGAAGATGAGATGATAAAAGCGGTGCTCGAGCGGGATTAAAATCTCTTTTGTACTTTATCGTGACTCTGTGAATGTTTGCCTTCGTTCCATTCCGTTAAAATATCGGTTGCTACTGATGCGCCACTGCCGGCGGCAATCGATAATTGACTTCTCCATCCGGCAAGATTTCCGGCAACGTAAATTCCGGGTGCCACAAGATGATCGACATTTTCAAGTTGAATGCGCTGCTTTTCGGGAGCAGCCTTGCGATGCGGAATCACATATTGCATCAGTCCCTCTACATAGAACGTATTGGCGTAACCAATTGCAACTACGATTCGTTTTGCCGTATAGCTTTCTTTATTGGTAACCACAGTAAATTTGGGGTATTCGCCTTCAATCCGCAGAACCTTTTGACCATTTATTTGAATCACGTGCGGATAAAGATCGTTTAGATGCTGAATGCTTTCTTTGAGAAGTTGAGCGCCTGTAGTTCCGGGAGCTATTCCGTATGAATTATTAAATAAAGCATCTTGAAGTGATGATGCTTTTTGGTGCGCAATCACACCTATTTTCTTGTCGGCTACAAAAGGTTTTGAAACTGCCGACCCCAGAACCAGTGCGCATGAAATTCCTGCAACACCACCACCGAGTATAAGAACATCAAACGGCATTATTTTCCGTTGAGTTTTTCTTCGAGAAGTTTTGATGATTTAAATATCAACAAAATGCAAATCGCGCAAAATGATGCGGCAATTCCAATCAATGCAATCATGCTGTCACCTTCAAGCAAATTATTGAAATCAAGTAAAGTGATATTGAAAATGATAAGCGCGAATGCTAGAATTACTAAAATATAAGTAAAAATTTTCATGACGTAAAATAATTCAGGGCGATAAATGTATAAAATCGGTTATTATATAAATAGTGCTTTAACATTCGATGCGAATAATTTAACAGCGATTGCAAGAAGTACGACACCGAACACCCTTCGGATAACCCCAAGTCCGTCCTTTCCTAATAATTTTTCGATTTTGGCAGACGATTTCAGAACTCCGTATACAATGATAATATTTAAAATAATTGCGACAATTATGTTGATGGCGTCAAACTGGGCGCGTAGCGATAGAAGCGTTGTCATCGTTCCGGCGCCTGCAATCAGCGGAAATGCAATCGGTACAATTGATGCAGAACTCGATTCCTCATCGCGATAAAGCCGGATTCCCAAAATCATTTCCAAGGCAAGAAAGAACAATACAAACGAACCGGCAACTGCAAATGAATTCACATCGATCCCAATCAGGTTCAGAATTTCTTCTCCAACAAATAGGAAAACAACCATGATGATTGCAGCAACAATTGATGCCTTTTCAGATTCGATTTTTCCATGTCTTTGTCTGAGGTCGACCAGAATAGGTACCGTTCCAACAATGTCAATCACCGCAAATAACACCATGGTAACCGTAATAATTTCGCGTAAATCTAGTATCATATCATTTCCTTTTGCGACTACAAAAATACTCCATCCATACGAAGCTACCGCCAAATTAAGTCAAATTTTTAACAACTTTTTCAAGGGTTAAATCTCTTCAAATCAGGCTTTTTTAAATTACCTTTGCCGGATGTTTCAGTTAGGAAAAACCATTGTATCTGAGGATATCCTCGAAAAAGAATTCGTCTGCAATCTTTCAGCTTGTAAAGGAGCGTGCTGCATTGACGGTGATGCCGGTGCGCCGCTTAGTCGCGAAGAAACCGTGATCCTCGACGAAATCTATCCCATTGTTAAACCGTTTCTACGTCCGGAGGGAATTGCGGCGATTGAAGAACAAGGCGCCTGGGTTGTTGGAACCGACGGCGATCTTGAAACTCCGCTGATTGACCAAAAGGATTGTGCCTATGTCATCTTCGACGGGTCGACTGCATTATGCGGAATCGAGCAAGCTTATAACCAAGGTTTGGTAAGTTGGAAAAAGCCGGTTTCTTGTCATTTGTATCCGATCAGAGTCAAGGATTTCTCTGAATTTGCCGCGGTTAATTATGATCGTTGGGACATTTGCGACGATGCTTGCTCACTAGGAAAGGAGCTTGAAGTTCCGGTTTACAAATTTGTCAAAGAAGCGCTGATCAGACGTTTCGGTGCTGATTGGTATGCCGAACTCGAAAAGGTTGCCGATGAACTCAAAAAGCAAAATCAAATAGATTAATTTTAGCTTTACATCGCTTGCTCTAAAGCCCTTTGTTTCTGTGGTTTTAGAGGTTTCTGTGTTTCGTATATTCTTATTCTTCAGCGGTTTACAGAATATTGTCGCCGTCCCTTGCTATCATTGGTTTGTTAAAAACTATGAGCTTTTGTGGATAAGTTCGACTTTATAAATCCGTTTCAAATTGCAATCTTTGTATCAGCAAAGAGCCTTAAATATTTGTTAAAATCCCCGTCAGTAAAACCTCACGATATGTCAGCAGTTGAACCAATTTTACAAGAAAATAAAAACCGTTTTGTCATTTTTCCAATCAAACACCACGACATTTGGGAGTGGTATAAAAAAATGGAAGCCAGCTTTTGGACTGCCGAAGAAATCGACCTTTCGCAGGATCTTAACGACTGGAACAACAAATTAAATAATGAAGAGCGCTATTTTATCAAACATATTCTTGCGTTTTTCGCCGCTTCAGACGGAATCGTAAACGAAAATTTAGCCGAGAACTTTGTCAATGAAGTTCAGTATGCTGAAGCTAAATTCTTCTATGGTTTCCAGATTATGATGGAGAACATCCACTCGGAGACTTACTCGCTTTTGATTGATACTTATGTCAAAGATGAGGTTGAAAAGGATCAGCTTTTCCGCGCGCTTGATGTGTTTCCTGCAATTAAAAAGAAAGCTGATTGGGCATTAAAATGGATCGAATCGGATTCATTCGCCGAGCGCTTAATTGCCTTTGCAGCGGTTGAAGGCATCTTCTTCTCAGGTGCATTTTGCTCGATTTACTGGTTGAAAAAACGCGGATTAATGCCGGGTCTTACCTTCTCAAACGAATTGATTTCTCGCGATGAAGGTGTTCACTGTGATTTTGCGGTGCATTTGCACAATCATCATCTGGTAAATAAAGTTTCAAAAGAACGTATCCGCGAAATCATTGTCGATGCGTTGGATATCGAAAGAGAGTTTATCACCGAATCGCTTCCGGTAAGCCTTATCGGAATGAATGCAAAATTAATGACCCAATATCTCGAGTTCGTTGCCGATCGTCTTTTAGTCGAGTTAGGTTGCGAGCGCGAATACAACACCACAAACCCGTTCGATTTCATGGATATGATATCGCTTCAGGGGAAAACCAACTTCTTCGAAAAGAAAGTTGCCGAATACCAAAAAGCGGGTGTCATGAACACCGATTCTGACGCTCAGAAAATATCATTCGATGCCGATTTCTAGAATAATGTAGCAATTTGAAAAATGTAGCAATGAGCTGCATTGGTACATCGATACATTGGTACATCTACTTTTTAATATTACAAATAACCCGAGGTCGTAAAGGGATTTATGCCTTCACAAAAACACTATTCTTATGTATGTAATTAAAAGAAACGGACAAAAAGAGCCGGTAATGTTCGACAAGATCACTGACAGGATCAAAAAACTGTGCTACGGCCTGAACGATCTGGTTGATTCGGTGAAAGTCGCAATGCGCGTCATCGAAGGTCTGTACGACGGGGTGACCACCTCAGAACTGGATAATCTTGCAGCCGAAACCGCAGCGTCAATGACAATTGCGCACCCTGATTATGCTCAGTTGGCGGCACGTATTGCCATTTCAAATTTGCATAAGAATACCAAAAAATCATTTTCCGAAACTATGTCGGATATGTACCACTATGTAAACCCGCGTACAGGCAAAGATTCACCACTTTTGTCTGATGAGGTTTATCAAGTAATCACGGAAAATGCGGCTTATCTCGATTCGCATATCATTTATAACCGTGATTTCAACTATGATTATTTCGGTTTTAAAACGCTTGAGCGTTCATATCTATTGAAAATAAACGGCAAAATCGTAGAACGTCCGCAACATATGTTGATGCGCGTTTCGGTTGGAATCCACTTAGGCGATCTTGCTTCAGTGATCGAAACCTACGAACTGATGTCGAAAAAATATTTTACGCACGCAACTCCAACGCTTTTCAACGCCGGAACGCCTAAACCGCAAATGTCGTCGTGTTTCCTTTTGCAAATGCAAGACGATTCAATCGACGGAATCTACGATACGCTGAAACAAACCGCAAAAATCTCGCAATCGGCAGGTGGAATCGGATTGTCAATCCACAATGTTCGCGCAACAGGATCGTATATCAGAGGAACAAACGGTACTTCAAACGGTATTGTGCCAATGCTTCGCGTGTTTAACGATACGGCGCGTTACGTTGATCAAGGTGGTGGAAAACGAAAAGGAAGCTTTGCCATTTACTTGGAAACCTGGCATGCCGATATCTTCGACTTCCTCGATCTGAAAAAGAACCACGGTAAAGAAGAAATGCGTGCCAGAGATTTGTTCTTCGCTATGTGGACTTCAGATCTTTTCATGAAACGAGTTCAGGAAGATGCGAATTGGACATTGATGTGCCCAAGCGAATGTCCGGGTCTTTACAATGTTTACGGCGACGAATTCGAAGCGCTTTACACCTCTTATGAAGCGCAAGGAAAAGGCCGAAAGACCATCAAAGCGCGTGAACTTTGGGAAAAAATCCTAGAGTCGCAGATTGAAACCGGTACACCTTACATGCTGTACAAAGACGCGGCAAACCGCAAATCGAACCAGAAAAACCTGGGAACGATTCGCTCGTCAAACCTTTGTACCGAGATCATGGAATATACTGCCGAAGACGAAGTTGCAGTTTGTAACTTGGCGTCGATCTCGCTTCCGATGTTTATCGAAAACGGCGAATTCAATCACCAGTTAATGTACGATGTCACCAAACGCGTGACCAAAAACCTGAACAAGGTAATTGACAGAAACTATTATCCGGTTCCGGAAGCTGAAAACTCAAACATGCGTCACCGTCCGGTTGGATTGGGCGTGCAAGGTTTGGCTGATGCTTTCATTTTGCTACGTATGCCGTTTACCAGCGACGAGGCTAAAAAACTGAATCAGGAAATCTTCGAAACACTTTATTTTGCAGCCGTAACCGCATCAATGGAAATGGCTAAAGAAGAAGGTCCATACTCAACTTTTGAAGGTTCACCAATGTCACAAGGCGAGTTCCAACACAATATGTGGGGACTAAAAGACGAAGAGCTTTCAGGTCGTTGGGACTGGGCTTCATTGAGAAAAGAAGTCATGCAACACGGAGTTCGTAACTCCTTGCTTGTTGCGCCGATGCCAACTGCTTCAACATCGCAAATTCTCGGAAACAACGAAGCCTTCGAGCCATACACATCCAATATTTATACAAGACGCGTTTTGTCGGGCGAGTTCATCGTGGTCAACAAACACTTGTTGGAAGATCTTGTTAACCGCGGTTTGTGGAACGAGTCTTTAAAACAGGAAATCATGCGCCACAACGGTTCGGTTCAAAACATCGATGCAATTCCGCAAGATCTTAAAGAACTCTACAAAACCGTTTGGGAAATGAGCATGAAAGACATTATTGATATGTCGCGCCAACGCGGATATTTCATCGATCAGTCGCAATCGCTCAACCTGTTCATGCAAGATGCGAATTATTCAAAACTAACTTCAATGCACTTCTACGCTTGGCAGTCTGGATTGAAAACCGGAATGTATTATTTGAGAACAAAGGCGGCAGTAGACGCAATCAAATTTACGCTTAACAACGATAAAAAAGCGGAGCCAATGGTTATGGTCGACGCCGAATTATCTCCAGTACAAGTTGCCGCGCCTGTCAAGCCTCAGGCGGTCGCTGAAGTGCAGCCAATCGCTGTAGATGAGTTCAAAGCAATGATCGAGAGATCCCGCAGCGCTGAACCAGACGATTGTGAAATGTGCGGATCATAATTTTTAATATTGAAACAGCTATCTTTTAGGTAGCTGTTTTTTTTAGAAGCTATTCCGGCTATTCGCTATTATCTTTTGCCGCTTAAAGAAAGCGGCAAAAGGATAACCGCTGCTATCCGGGCTAGGGGTGCCAATCAATTCAAGTAGATGTCGGAATGCTCTTTCGATTAATTTACGTGTGACTTGCATGATGTTGAAATTTTTGCTTTTAAAATAAATGAACTATATTTCCGGTTCAATATTTAAAGTAATTTACCAATGAGAAGATTTTTAATTATTAAGCAGTTTTTCTCTTAAGCCCTACAAGTCTGCGCCGACAATGCCCTGGAGGAGGCTCTTTTCGAAATGGATCCGAATGTCGAGCCATAATAAACAATCATAATCCGCCCTCCAACGGCGGATTGTCAATTTTTTGAATAATGAACAATATTTTATATTATGTTGCGCTATTGTTTTGTTTTGCAACGAACGCACAAACCATCGAAGTCCACTATCAAATCCAGATCGATTTAAGCGGAGGAAAATCACAGCCCAATCTTCAACAGTACCATCTCACAAATAGCCAAGGCAAATCTCTTCAAAAAAAATTTCTGGAAAAGCATTCGTCAGAGAATCGTGATGGATCAACCTCAAGATTTGTAAAGCTCGGTAATGACACGACATTTATTTATAAAAATTTCAGTACCGACCGCCTGATATCAGAGGAGCGGATCTTTACAAAGGCTTTTGTTGTTGAAGACAATCTGCAGCTTTTTAAATGGACAATTGAAGCTGACACACTTACTGTTTTAAGCCAGAAGTGCCGCAAAGCATCAACAAAATTTCGCGGTAGGGAATATATAGCCTATTTTGCCGAAGACATCCCCATTCCCGACGGACCCTATAAATTTAACGGGTTGCCGGGATTAATTTTAAAAGTGCTGATGGTAAACTCGGATTCGGTGTTTGTGGCAGAAGCGGTTTCAATTCGCTTAAACGGCACAAACAAAGAGATTCGCAATCCTTTTGAAGGCAAAAAATTAACCCGTTACGAAGATTATAAAAAGGAGCATAAAAGAAAGAGCTCAGAGATGGAGGCATATTCGCAACAAGGCGATGTCAAAATTTCAAGCTCGGGTTGGGAGCTACATGATGAATAGAGTTTCCCTTTCCCTTTTAATTTGCATGTTTTCTCTTTTTCAATCATATTCGCAAGAAATTACGGGTACGGTAATTTCTGATAATGGCGTACTGCCAAATGCCCGGGTTACGGCAAAAAAGAAGTCACAAATTTTGTCCTTTGCTTTCACTAATGTCAAGGGTGAGTTTACGCTACCGGATCTCCAAACCGACAGCGTGAATATTGAAGTCACACATTTAAATTTCGACACAAAATTAATCCGCGTCGTCCTTCCTTTATCAGATCCGCTCCTAATCACGCTTGTCGAAAAACCTACATCACTTTCAGAAGTCGTTATTGTGAACGATCGACCGATGACACAAAAGAAAGATACCGTAATCTACAAAATTGACCACTTTAAGGACGGCACCGAACGTGTTGTTGAAGACATCCTCAAAAAGTTACCCGGAATCAACGTTACCGAAGCGGGAAAAATATTCTATAAGGGAAAGGAAATAAAATCACTGATGATTGACGGCGACGATCTTTTTAGTTCCCAATATACCATCGGAAGCAAAAATATCGACGTAAACGATGTCGAATCAGTCGAGGCCATCGAAAACTTCAATAAAAACAAAATTCTTCATAAGCTAAGCGAAAGTAACAACGTTGCCCTAAACCTAAATCTTAAGAACGGCCGGCCGGCAATATCCGCCCGAGCGACATTGGAAAACAACTTTTACTCTAAGTATAATAATGGTCTGACTTCGTTGTTACTTCATCAAAAAATTAAAGGATTCAGTACCATTCAGTTTAACAACATTGGCAATAGCTTGATACCTGATTTTTATTTCGACGGAGTTGGCGCTGATAAACTGGAAAAGTCGCGCGACTTAATCAGCAACGGCGCGTTTCCCACGTTTTTAGGAAATCGGAATTCACTGCTTAACAATACATTTTCGACGAACGAATCGATTAAGGTAAACTTGGTAAAAACGGTTTCATCAACTTTCGGGATTAACTATTTTCAGGATAAAATTTCGCAAGACTTGAAAAGCCGGAGCGATTATTCATTCCAGGATCAATATCTTACGTATCGCAATATCGACCGCCAAATACAAAAACCTCAAGTGTTTTCGATAAGCAATGAAAATGAATTTTATAATAGTGAAAACTTGCAAGTCAACTCGGTTTTTTTACTTGAAAAGCGCTCGGTTTCATACGAAAATAATGGCATCAACAATGACGTTTTTCGCCGGAGCCAAGTCGGTTCTGATTCGTATTTCATAGGCGGAAAGATAACAGCAACTAAGTTGATCAGCAGTAAATCGGCGTTGAATGCTGAAATGTTATTTTCAGAAAGTCAGTCTGATCAGTTGTTGTCATTATCGCCGGAAATCGAATTGGAACCCGGCATTAGCGCCAAAGAACAAACCAGTATTATCAGTTCCTCTTACGTTGCGGGTCAGATAAAATATGTCACGAAATGGAAAAAATTCAATTTTGAAATTGCAAACAGCTCCCGGGTTCAAAACGATCATCTTAAAAGCAAACTCGACAGCATCAATGGTTTAGATCATCAAAACGACCTCGCTTTTGAAAGTTTCACTAATAGCTTTACATCGCAAGCCAAGTTTCAATTTCGCAAGTTCAATTTTAGGCTTAGTCATGAATTGACATATAATCAGATTAACAATGCTCTTAGTGATTTTGAAAATCTTTTTAACGCCGGCATCAGATATTCCATCAATAGAAAACAGCGAATCGAACTTCAATTCTTTCAACGATTGGAAAATCCGGCGCTTCAGAATGTCTTTACCTCGCCAATCTTAACATCAGACAGGACTTCCACCCAAAATCAAGGGTTGATCAACAATATAAAATCAACCGATGCGTCGCTGGTCTACACCATTTCGGATACTTATAATACTTTCTTTTTGAGAACGGCCGTTACCTTCAGCAGTCGAAACAGAGATTATTATCAGACCACTCAGTTGTCTCCGGTCATCATCCGAACCAATTCAATTTTACTTGATTATGGAAACAACCGGGCGGGCGCAAACCTATCAGTCCACAAATTAATTCCCGGTCTAAAAATAAATGTGAAGTACAATGTCAACTACACATTTTTGAAGTTCTACAATTACATTGAAGATTCTCCGCTGCGTACAATCAACAGCTCATTATTGAACAACGAACTTGAACTCTATAAAACCATAAAATCATTTTCGCTCAAAAATACATTGAACGTCGACTATCGGATGTATAAAGTTGAAGGCCGAACCAATTCATTTGCGCAAATAAAAAACGAGTTTTCTGTTAACGTCAAACTATCAGAGTTGCTCAGCATGCAATCAAACATCAAAACCTTTTTGCCCGACAACCAAAGTCGTTTTCACTACAATTTCCTAGATTTTGAAGTTTTGTATAATTTAAAATCCCTGAAAACCGAATTTTATTTGAGAGGGCAAAATCTGCTGAATCACAAGACATTCCGCAACGTTTCAGTATCAGATTTCGAACGGTCGTCGTTCTCTTACAAATTGCAGGAACGTACCATATTGCTCGGAATGATGTTCAAACTATTCTGATTTTTTTTTAGAAGCTATTCCGGCTATTCGCTATTATCTTTTGCCGCTTAAAGAAAGCGGCAAAAGGATAACCGCTGCTATCCGGGCTAGGGCTAATTCGTTTTATTGAACCGCTATCTAATCCGAAAATCGCTAACTTTACATTTTTAAAAACCAACACCCAAAACCCAGAAAATGAAAGAAAAAGGCCTATATACCGGAATCATTGAACAAGATGAACATGGCAACTTCTTCTGCGGCGAATACCTACTCGATTATAAGTATACCACCGAGAACAAGTTTAAAGTCGGCGACGAAATCAATATCAAAACCGCAATCGCCAATCCGAGCGATATGAGCGCAGGTTGGTATCCAAAGAAATCTCGCAATTTTTTCCTCGCGAATAAGAAGGAGTAATGGCGCAATTTTAAAATTTGAAAATTTGCCACATTCCTTTCACCCTTCACCTTTTACCTAGAACCCAAGACCCAACATCCAACCAACCATGAACTGGGAACAACTTCTTTCTCTGCGTCGCCAAGGCGATAAAAACAAACGCCTCCGGCGCGAACAAGACGATACCCGACTCGGATTTGAAGTCGATTACGACCGGATTATCTTTTCATCCGCTTTTAGAAGTTTGCAGGACAAAACGCAGGTCATTCCGCTTTCAAAAACCGACTTTGTTCATACCAGACTTACACACAGTCTTGAAGTTTCCGTAGTTGGGCGCTCGATCGGCCGATTGGTTGGTAAGAAGATTATTGAAAAATATCCATACCTAAAAGAAGTTCACGGTTATCATATGAACGACTTCGGTGCAATTGTAGCCGCGGCTTCGCTGGCACACGACATCGGAAATCCACCGTTTGGTCATTCGGGTGAAAAGGCCATCGGCGAATATTTTTCAATTGGTAACGGGCTGCAATTCAAACAGCAACTTTCGCCAAAAGAATGGCAGGATTTGATCGATTTTGAAGGCAATGCGAACGGTTTTGCGGTGCTTACAGGTACGCGTCCCGGACATGAAGGCGGACTGCGGATTTCATATGCAACGTTAGGCGCATTTATGAAGTATCCCAAGGAGAGTCTGCCAAAGAAACCAACGCCGAACATCGCCGATAAAAAATATGGGTTTTTTCAAACCGATAAAGATTTCTTTAATGAAGTTGCCGCAGAACTAGGCTTAATCCCGAATAAATCAGGATCGGATACGGGTTATGAACGACATCCTCTGGCTTATCTCGTTGAAGCCGCAGATGATATTTGCTATACGATTATCGATTTTGAGGACGGCATCAACCTCGGACTAGTGTCTGAAGATTATGCGCTGGAATACTTGATAAAACTCGTTAAAGACAGCATTGACACTGCAAAATACAACACGCTTACCACCAAGGAAGACCGAATCAGCTATTTGCGTGCGCTCGCCATTGGTAGTTTGATTAATGATGCTGTAAGGGTATTTATCGAAAATGAAGAAAATATACTTGCGGGTCAGTTTCCGTATGCTTTAATGGACAAAAGCAAGTACAAAGTACAGATGGACGACATCATTAAGCTATCGGTTAAGAAAATATACCAAAGTAGGGAAGTGATCGAAAAGGAACTAACCGGATACAAAATCATTAACCATTTGCTGGATAATTTCATTACGGCTTACAACAATAACTACGACGGTAAGGCAAGCAATTACGATAAATTACTATTGAAAATTTTGCCCGAAAGACATCATCTTGAAAAGGCAACATTATATGAGCGATTGCTTCACATATGCCATTTCGTGTCGTTGTTAACCGATGGGAATGCGCTTGAAATCTTTGATACAATTAACGGCCGACGAAAAAATTAGAAGCTGTAAACAAGTCCGACGCCAAGCATTTGTTTTAGCTGAAGTTTCGGTCCTTCGATGATCTGCGTGCCGTCGACTTTTTTCTTGTTCTTCACATCGTGGTCATAAACTAAATGCGCACCAATATTGGCTTTAACGTATTTGTTGACGATCAAATCAAGTGAAACCTGCCAATCAACATCGATATTCCCAAAATTGTTTAGGTAATCGGTGTAGAGATTCAGTTTGTTTTCTAAAACTATGTTTTTGAACACTTCGCGCTTCAAATGTGTGGTGATTAAAAAACCAAGTTCCGTTTTCGAGTTCTCGCCTTCACGGATGAGCTCGCCGGTTTCAGTATCATAAATTGCTTTTTTAACACCAAAAGCACCCTGATCGGCAAGACGCTGATCCAAAACCAACGTGTTTTTCATAGTTAATGGCGAGATATAAAGGTTGAAATTCTTCTGCTTATTTGCATATTCGGCACCAATACCCAGAAACGTATATGCCGGTGCAAATGGTTGCGATATCGCTTTTTCCACATTCGGATACGCATATCCAGCGGTAAATTGAGTGTTGAAATTAAATCGCGCCGAATGATACCAGCCTGAAGTTGTGTCGCGCCTGTAACCAAAATTTGAACTGAACTGAAACGCATCATCTGTCTTTCGAAGTTCGATTCCGTCCTGTTTGTTGAGTCCGTATCGAATCGTAAGTTCATTGCCCCATTTTACATTTCCCTTGACGTAGCGCCTGATGAATTCGCCTTTGAAAAGTCCGGTAACTGAGCTAACTCCACCCGGACTCCAATTAACAAACGCAATTTCGTTCAAATCGAATCCAACCGTATTTTTTTTGGTCCAATTGGAGATGGTATCAGGCGTTGGCTGGATGATTACCTGGGATTGTACGGAAATAGCAAAAAATGCGAAGAAAAATAACGAAAGAATTCTCATTTGAAATAGTTAGGCTCAATTGGCAAAATTCCCCTTTTTTTAGTAAGTCTGCAAAATTTCGACCAGGCTTTCTTTGTTAATTCTACTATAACGATGTAGTTCTTCGACAGTTCCGTGTTCGATGAACTTGTCGGGAACGCCTAGGATCTGAAGGTCGATTTTATATTTATGACGGGAAACAAATTCAGCGATTGAGCTTCCAAATCCGCCGCTAATCGTTCCTTCTTCTAATGTCGTGATGCGTTGATAGTTTTCGCAGATGTGATGTAAAAGTCTTTCGTCGAGTGGCTTTATGAATCCGAAATCATAATGCGAAAAATCGCTTTGATTTGGAAGCTCATCGATAGCTTTGGACATGGCGTTGCCAATAAATCCGGTGGTTAAAATAGCGTGTTTATTGCCTTTTCGAAGCTGATTTGCCTTTCCAATTTGAATCTCAGTATAGTCAACTTCCCAATTTGTAATCACCCCACGGCCGCGCGGATATCTGATTGCTATTGGATTTTTTAAATCCAGTTGAGCCGTGTACAGAATGTTTCGAAGCGCAATTTCATTTAGAGGTGCGTAAATCGTCAGGTTCGGGATGCATCTCAGAAAAGCGATATCGAAAACGCCGTGGTGAGTCGCCCCATCTTCACCAACAAGTCCGGCGCGATCAAGGCAGAAGATCACCGGTAAGTTTTGAAGCGCAACATCGTGAATCACCTGGTCGTAGGCGCGTTGAAGGAAAGTCGAATAAATGTTGCAATAAACAACCATTCCCTGAGTGGCCATTCCGGCAGATAACGTCACCGCATGTTGTTCGGCAATTCCGACGTCAAAAGCCCGCTCAGGAAATTCGTCCATCATATATTTTAGTGAACTTCCAGTTGGCATTGCCGGAGTAATTCCGATGATCTTTTTATTTTTTCGTGCCAGATCAAGCAGCGTTAGTCCGAAGACATCCTGAAATTTTGCCGGTAAACCATTTTCTTGTTGAATGGCAAGTTCGCCGGTCAACTTATCAAATTTTCCGGGAGCGTGATACTTTACCTGATTTTCCTCGGCTTTCTTCAGACCTTTGCCCTTGGTTGTGATTATATGAAGGAATTTCGGTCCTTTTTTTCGTTTTAAGCGTCGCAACTCTTTTATCAAGCCGAATATATCGTGTCCGTCGATTGGGCCGCTATAATCGAAGTTAAGCGACTTAATCATGTTATTTTGACGCGGATTTTTTCCTTCTTTGACTGCGGTAAAATAATTCTTAAGGGCGCCAACCGCAGGGTCGATTCCGATGGCGTTATCATTGAGGATGACCAGAAGGTTTGCATCGGTTACGCCCGCGTGATTCAGGCCTTCGAAAGCCATTCCGCTTGCAATTGAAGCATCGCCAATGACTGCAATATGATGTTTGTCGAAATTGCCGTTAAGTGCTGAAGCCATTGCCATTCCGAGTGCGGCAGAAATTGAGGTCGACGAATGTCCGACGCCAAAAGTATCAAATTCGCTTTCAGTTCTCTTGGGAAAACCTGAAATGCCGTTGAGTTGTCGATTGGTGTCAAAAATGTTGCGACGACCGGTTAGGATCTTATGTCCGTAAGCCTGATGACCGACATCCCAAACCAGTAAATCTTCGGGAGTGTTGAAAACGTAGTGAAGTGCGATGGTGAGTTCGACCACGCCGAGTGATGCGCCGAGATGACCTTCCTTAACGGAAACGACATCGATAATAAACTCGCGTAATTCCGTGGCTAAAGCAGGAAGATCTGCTAAGTCGAGTTTACGAAGCGATTTTGGGTCGTCTATTTTTGAAAGTATATTTTCGGGCATAGAGCAAATGTAAGAACAAATTGTAATTTTGGCTTATGGAAAACATTTTCGACGATGCTTATTTTATGCGAAAAGCGCTTCAGGAGGCGCAGTATGCGTACGATCGGGGAGAGGTTCCGGTTGGAGCGGTTGTAGTTGTAAACAATAATGTGATAGCCCGGAGTCACAATTTGACGGAAATGCTGAACGATGTGACGGCTCATGCCGAAATGCAATCGATTACGGCAGCTGCGAATTATTTAGGCGGAAAATACCTGATTGATTGTACGCTTTATGTGACGATTGAGCCGTGTCAGATGTGTGCGGGTGCTTTGTATTGGAGTCAAATTTCAAAGGTTGTATTTGGTGCGCGTGATGAAAAACGCGGATTCATCGCGATGGGAACCAAGTTGCACCCGAAGACGAAAGTTGTGTCGGGTGTGCTTGAGAAGGAAGCGGGTGAGTTGATGCTGAAGTTTTTTGCGGAGCGGAGGAGGTAGAAATGTGGCGATTTGAAAATTTGAAGATTTGAAGATTTGAAAATGGGAGCGGCGGGATGTAATGTAATACTTCTGTCCGCGCTTAAGTTTTCTTTGCAAGCAAATACAATAATTTGGCTAACATTTGGAGTGCTGACTGTTGCCAAAAAACTGCACTATAATTTTATGCTGGCATTAATACTTCCATTTATTGGATTCATTATTTCACTAGTCGGTGCGACGTTTACAATTGGGTTGCTGTTGAGCGCTATTTTCAAACGGAATATCAATAAGAATCCAGAAAATTACTGACGGCAAAAGTAGTTTGCATGTTTTCAGTTAGTTGCAGTTTTATTTGCTGAAAGAATGATGGTTCGTTTTTGCATCAATTATCTGGTCACAGCATCAGTAATCCTTCGGCTTTTCCGCATTCACCCAAAACCCAAAACCCAAGATCCAACCACCAACCCCCACTAGCCCGGATCGAAGCGGAAATCCTGTCATTGCCAACTGTTTTTTTTTGAGGTAATTGGCGTAGTAAAGGCAATGGCAGATTGAAGTGTAGAGCCGGAAATAGCTCCTAAACAGGCATAAAAAAACCGCCAATCTTTAGGGGAAAGGCGGTGTTTTATTAATCTTTTATAGCGTTGCCATTTTGGTCGAAGAAGTGATATTCTAGGAATGTATAGGCGTCGCGGGGAATAATTTTAATCCACTTTTTGTGTTCAAGGAACCACTTAGATCGCAGTGAGGGAAAGCCTTTTGTAAGGTAAGCCTCGACGAATGGATGGGTATTGAGAACGAGTTTTTTGTGGAGTTTGGCAAGTCGTTCGACATCGCCGGCAATTTTATCTATAATGAGTATTGGCGCTTCGATTTCTCCTTTTTCGTTGTTAGGATCTTCTTCACGCGTTTTAATGTTTACTTCCGGCCGTACTCGTTGCCTTGTAATTTGGATCAAACCGAATTTACTTGGCGGCAGGATTTTGTGTTTGGCTTTATCGTCGCTCATTTCCTGGCGAAGGTAATCAAATAATTTTTTGCGGTTGTCGGGATTGGTCATGTCGATAAAATCAACGACTATGATTCCGCCCATATCTCGCAGTCGCAACTGGCGGGCAATTTCTGCTGCCGCGATCATATTGACCTCGAGTGCGGTATCTTCCTGGTTGGTTGCCTTGTTAGATCGGTTTCCGGAGTTGACGTCGATAACGTGCAAAGCTTCGGTATGTTCAATAACGAGATAGGCTCCTTTACTCATCGACACTGTCTTACCGAACGAGGTTTTGATCTGTCTCTCTACGTTGAATTTCTCAAATATAGGAGTGTCTTTTGACTGATATAGCTTCACTATTGATTGTTTTGAAGGTGCTATTTCTTGTAAATAGTCCTTGGTTTCTTGGTACAGTTCCTCATCATCAATGTGGATTCCGCTGAAGGAATCATTGAACACATCGCGCAGTATTGATGACGCGCGGTTGAGTTCTCCGAGTACTTTTGACGGATGATGGGCCACTGGTAATTTTTTGCACATTGCTGTCCACCTGGCGAGCAGGTTTTGCAAGTCTTTATCTAGTTCTGCGACTTTTTTGCCTTCGGCTACCGTGCGAACGATAACGCCGAAACCTTTTGGCCTGATTGATTGAACGAGTCGTTTAAGACGATCTTTTTCTTCTTTTGATTCGATTTTTTGTGATATCGAAATGCGGTCAGAAAAAGGAACGAGAACAATATATCGGCCGGCGAGAGACAGCTCTGAGCTGATTCGTGGGCCTTTTGTTGATATAGGTTCTTTGACGACTTGTACTAAAACGGATTGATTTGTGGTTAAGACATCGCTGATGGCACCGTCTTTATCAATCTCTTTTTCAAACTTAAAGTTTTTGAGGGAGTAATCTTTAATCTTGCCTGAGGCGACAAGTTTGATGAATTTAAGTGAGGATGTGAGATTAGGTCCGAGGTCGTGATAATGCAAAAATGCATCTTTCTCGAAGCCTACATTTACAAAGGCAGCGTTTAGTCCGGCTACCGGCTTTCTTATTTTGGCGATAAAAATGTCGCCAACCTGAAAGTTGCTTTTTTCCTCTTCCTTGTGTAATTCAATTAATTTTCCATCTTTTAATAAGGCAAAATCTACGGCTTCAGAACTTGATCTGATGATTAATTCTTTATTCACGCTGTAAATTTTTATCTCTCTTAGGTGAAGGGTTAAGGGTGAAAAGTATCGGGATTTCACTCCCTGCCTTTTACCATTAGCCTTTTACCCCCGAAGGGATGTTGTACAATTGTTGTGTTTCCGAAGGATGATTTATCCGATTTCAATGAACGACAAAAAGAAAAAAGTAGTGAAGACTACTTTTTCTTTTTGTGGCGGTTAGCTCTCGCTCTTTTTTTGCGTTTGTGAGTAGCTACCTTATGTCTCTTTCTTTTTTTACCACTTGGCATACGTTCGAATTTTGTTGATTATTATTATTTGGTTGTTTCGTTGTTTGTCTTAACACCTTCTACAAATACTTTTGCAGGTTTGAATGCCGGGATGTTGTGCGCCGGAATTTTGATAGTGGTATTTTTAGAGATATTTCTTCCTGTTTTCTCAGCTCTTGTTTTGATGATAAAGCTTCCAAAACCTCTAAGGTAAACATTGTCGCCTGTCTCAAGTGAAGTCTTAACCTCTTCCATAAATGACTCTACTGTCGCCTGAACGTCACCTTTTTCAAGTCCTAATTTCTCCGCAATTTTAGCTACGATATCCGCTTTCGTCATTTTCTCTTGTATTATAGTTTATGTGTGATTTTTGAGTGTGCAAATATATGAACTAAAAAACAAACTCTAGCCTAAAAGTCTAAAATTTAATACTATAAACTGCTACTTTTGTGGACTTTGCAGAAATATGGCATTTTATAAGCGATTGATTCAGTGGTATCTACTAAATAAACGGGATTTGCCTTGGCGCAATACAACCGATCCATACGCCATTTGGCTGTCTGAAATCATCCTTCAACAAACCCGAGTTGCACAAGGATTGCCTTATTTTGTGTCGTTTATCGATGCTTTTCCAACGGTTTTCGATCTGGCTGCCGCCGATGAAGATCAGGTTTTGAAACTTTGGCAAGGCTTGGGCTATTATTCGAGAGCCCGAAATCTTCATAAAACAGCGAAATTTATTGCACAAGATCTCGGCGGAGTCTTTCCGGATTCGTATGCCGGATTGTTGAAACTCGGTGGTGTCGGTCCGTATACTGCCGCTGCAATTGCGTCTTTCTCCTACGATGAGGCTGTTCCGGTTGTTGACGGTAATGTTTATCGGGTGCTGGCGCGTCACTTCGGAATTGAAAATGATATCGCACATTCGTCGGCAAGAGTCATATTTACTGAATTTGCCGCATCGCTGATGCCAGAGAACGAAGCTGCCAATGCCAATCAAGCGATAATGGAATTTGGTGCGCTGCAATGCGTTCCCCGAAATCCGGATTGTCAAAAGTGTGTCATGCAATCAACTTGTGTTGCCTTTAAAGTCGGAAAGGTAAATGAGCTTCCCGTTAAAAGTAAAAAGAAACCGGTCAAAATCAGGCATTTCAATTATTTGCTGATCCGCGATAATCTGGATAAAATTGCTTTGCGAAAAAGAACCGCGAAAGATATTTGGCAGAACCTCTACGAATTCCCGCTGATCGAAACCAACTCGGCTGTAAATATTGATGACCTTACGCCAATGGTTCTTGAGATTCGCGAGGATGCATCAGTCTATGAAACGGCAGATTATGATGTTGTACACAAACTTTCGCATCAACACCTTCACATTAAGTTTTGGGATGTGCGTGTCAATGGAATTCTCAACAACGGCATCGCTACAGAGGATTTACACAAGTATGCGTTACCGACGGCGCTTCTGAATTATGTCGAAAAGAATTGGAAATAGCACCCAACTTTGTATATTTGAGATAAATCTAAATTTTATGAACGGAACGCTGAATAAGGTCATGCTTATCGGGCATTTGGGCGATGAAGTAAAAATGCATTATTTTGAAGGTGGCAACTGCATCGGTCGTTTTCCTTTGGCAACAAATGAGGTTTATATCAATCGGCAAACCAACGAAAAGATCACGTCAACAGAATGGCATAATTTAGTCGTGCGTAATAAAGCGGCTGAAATCTGCGAAAAATATTTATCGAAAGGCGATAAGATTTATGTTGAAGGTCGGATAAAATCGCGTCAATGGCAAGCTGAAGACGGAGCAACGAAATATACTACCGAAATTCAGGTAACCGAATTTACATTCCTTACTACCAAAAAAGATACTGATACTACCAAACATACCGCGCCCGAGCAAAAATCAGGGTACGATCATCAAAATCTTCCTGAAAACGATCTTCCATTTTAAATTATGCTCAATAAACACGTTTTAGTTTTACTGTTGTCGACGTTGCTCTTGATCACCGCTGGTTGCAAGGACGACGTGGTTCCGAAACCGTCGGCGCAATTACGGCTGGATTATCCGGAAGCTGCGTATGTTCCGTTTGAGAATCATTGTCCGTTTGTATTTGGAATGAATGACGATGCGATCATCAAGGAAGTGGATCAGTGTAGTTTTACGATTGATTATCCGAAGATGAAGGCAACCATCTACCTAACTTATAAGCCTGTTACGGGCAACATCAATGATTTCTTGCGAGATGCCCAAACCCTTACATATAAACATGTAATTAAAGCTGATGACATCCTCGAGCAACCATTTATCAATCCGAGGGACAAGGTTTACGGAATGTTTTATCAGGTTCAGGGAAATGCGGCGACAAATGCTCAGTTTTATGTGACTGATAGCACAAAGCATTTTGTAACCGGTTCCGTTTACTTTTATGCAAAACCTAATTTTGATTCGGTGATGCCCGCGGCAAGTTATATCAAGAACGATATGAGGATGATCATGCAATCCTTACATTGGAAATAAAAAAAGGGAAGTTATTAGCTTCCCTTTTCTTTTGATGATAATTTGTTACATCAAGTTGCTTTCTGCTTTTTTCATGCAGCACTCTTTTTTTCCAGCTTTAGAACACGACTTTGCCTCCTCAGTCGATCCTTTTTTGGACTTTTTCTTTTTCTCTTTCTTTGGTTCGTTGTAGTTCATGGCTTGATCTGCAGTTGAACTTACATTCGACACCTTATAAAGTTTCCCTCCGGCAACGCCTTCTACAGTTTCGACAATCTTTTCAGGTGATTGCTTTGATGCGTCATATTTTACGGTTGCTGTCTTTGTGTCGTAATCGACTTTTGCTTCCTGAACGCCTTCCATATTTGCAACTTTAGACTCGATTGTTTTTGCACAACCGATCGCGCAACTCATTCCATCGATGCTAAAGCTGGCCGTTTCCATTTTTGCCGGTGCATCTGTCGAAGTAGTGTGATCGACAACAGTCTCGGTGGTCGCGTTGTTAGAATCCTTACACGCTACAAACATCGTCGCCACAGCGAAAATACCCAGAAATGAAGTTGAAATTTTCATAGAATATGATTGTTAAGTTAATTTATTTCAATGCGTTGACAAATTTACTCAAAAATGAATGAGGGAATGCCAAAAATGTTTGAATTTTGACCAACAAAAAAAATATAATGGAAGCAACAAAACAGCAGAAATGGCTGTATCTCGTAGTTCTTGCACTCATCTGGGGAAGCTCGTTTGTTTTAATCAAGAAGGGGCTTGTAGGGCTGACCCCATTTCAACTTGGCGCCGCCCGGATAATCTTTGCAGCGATCTTTTTGCTTCTGATCGGATTTCGGACTTTGCCGTCGATTCCGAGTTATAAATGGAAGTATATTGCTATTACGGCGATTACCGGCACATTCATACCTGTTTTTTTATTTTCCATTGCGCAAACGCAGATTTCGAGTTCGGTAAGTTCGATTCTCAATTCGCTTACGCCATTAAATACGCTTGGATTTGGAGTTTTGGCATTCGGACTTTCTACCACCCGAAACCAACTGATAGGCGTAGTAGTCGGATTGTTCGGTAGCGGGTTATTGATTTTGAATGGCGCTGCGAATCATCCGGAACAAAATTATTGGTATGCAGTTTTGGTGTTGATCGCCTCGATGTGTTACGCTTTGAATGTAAATTTGATAAAGCGGTATTTATCAGAGTTGAGTCCGCTTGCGATTTCTGCTGGTAATTTTGCATTGATGCTTATTCCGGCAGTTCTGATTTTATTCTTCGCTGATTTCTTTGTGGTCATAGAGTCAGTTGAAGTTCAGCAATCGGTGTTGTTCGTGATGGTTTTGGGAGTGGTTGGAACCGGGATTGCGAATTTGATATTCTTCAGGCTGATTCAAATGTCGTCGGCTGTTTTCGCATCGTCGGTAACGTATTTGATTCCGGTTGTAGCCTTTTTCTGGGGTTTGCTGGATAATGAAATGCTTACGCCGATTCAATTCCTTGGCGCATTAATCATACTTGCGGGTGTTTATTTGTCCGGAAGGAAATAAAAAAAGGCTGTCGATAATGACAGCCTTTAATTTTATTGCTCGAGTTGATTATTTGAAATCAGCATCAGTAACACCTTCGTTGATTTTTACATCATTAACGGTAAGGTCGATATCAATACCTACATTCATCAAAACTTTGTGTGGAATCTGAACTCCTTTTACCGCACGATAATCGCCGTAATAAGTAGTTTGAGTCATTTGCTGACCACCTTGTTCCATAGTTTTAGCACTTCCGATTTTTAATCCGCTTTTTACGTCGAAGTAGTGAGTCGTATTGCCATCTTTAATAACGTATGCATCGCTACCATTGATGTTTTCAATACCATCTAAGGTAAGGGTAGTTTTCTTGGCAATTTTTAGCTCATCGAAAGTAGCAGCTTCAGCTTGCATCTCAGCAAGTTCTTCGCCGGTAAGATCCATTCTTTGGTTTTGTTGGATCATATAACCTGATTTCTCAGTTACAATCTGCTTCATCATGCTCATTCCCATAGCTTTCATTTCAACAGCCATTTTGCCTGAAGAAGTTACTTTTCTGGTAAGTTCGATCGGTGTTCCCTGAACAGCTCCCGTTGCAACCATGCTGATCGATTTTACACCGTTAAGTGCTTTTTCGCCACCAAGTGCTTTGATTGAATTGTCAAGAACCGACTTTGCAGTTACACCGGCAGGAACCGCTTTTTTAGTGATTGGCTTTTCAACCGGGTTACCAAATTTGTCGAAATAGAACATTGGGATGTTTAATTTCTCAAGTCCAGGTAGAACTTCAGCTCCTTTTCCAACGATGATAATTCTCGTGTTATCGCCAAGGAAGTATTTATTTGAAACTCTCAAGATATCTTCCGGAGTAACCGCGTTGATGTTTTTGATGAAGTTTTCGTAGAAATCAGCAGGCAGATTTTCAGTTTGGATGTTCAAAGCATAACGAGCAACCGTTTGTGGCTTTTCGATTTGCATAACAAAACGGCCAACATAACCAGCTTTAACGTTGTTTAATACGTCGTCGCTAACTTTTTCAGTTCTGATCTTTTTGATCTCTTTCATGAATTCTACTACCGCGCTATCAGTAACCGAGTTTCTAACTTGCGATGAAGCGCTGAAAAGTGAAATGTAACGGCTTGGGTTGATGCTTGAACGTGCACCATAAGTCCAACCGTGAGCTTCTCTAAGATTCATGTTAAGGTAGCTGTTAAAATCGCCTCCTAAAACTTGGTTAGCAAGAATCACTGGGAAATAGTCAGGATTTGACATTTCGAGTTTTACGGTGTTCACCAATGAGATCTCTGATTGAACAGCATTTGGCATGTCAACAAAGTTGATTTGCGTGTACTGAACATTGTTCGGATCGCTGTATGATTTTGACGGAGCAATTCCTTTTTTCCAGTCGCCGAAAAGTTTAGTAACTGTCTTTTTGACGTCTTTGAATTTTACGTCACCGATCACAACTAAGTAAGCATTACCCGGTTGGAAGTACGTGTAGTAATTGCGTTTAACATCTTCCAGAGTCACATTGTTAATTGTCTCTTCAGATAAGAATTCGCCTGCCGGATGATTTTTTCCGAAAGCAAGTACGTTACGAACACGTCCGGCTACAGCAGGTACGCTTTTTTCTTGCGACTTCAATCCTTCGATCAGTTTCGCTTTTTCCTTGTCGAGTTCTTCTTGCGTGAAAACAGGATTCAATGCACCATCAGCCATTAATTCAAGTACGCGTGTTGCGTATTTTGATAGTGAACTTGCATAAGCTCCTGAAGAATAAAATCCAATATCAGCTCCCAGGAAGTCGATTTCTTCGTTGAATTTATCTTTTGAGATTTTCTTGGTTCCGCTACCGATAAGCGCGCTGGTCAAATCGTCTACACCTTTTTTGTTGCCTTCAGCATAAGGGGCATTGTCAATGGTTAGGCTGAATGATACTCGCGGTAGTTTATGGTTTTCAACAACCATTACTTTAAGTCCGTTTGCCAATTGAAAGGTTTCCGGTTTTTTTACTTTGATTGTTGGTGCCGGTCCCGGTTTAGGTTGTGGCCTGTCTTGTGCTTGCATAGTGAATGTTAAAAACAAGACTGTTATCGCTATAATGCTTTTCTTCATGATAAAATTAGTTTTGTGCTTTGTCTTGAGCAGGAATATAATCTAGAACCAGCCTTTGATTCGGGTTAAGGTATTTCTTAGCTATATCGCGGATTTCTTCACGAGTAATCGAACGGTAGATGTCAATTTCGTTATTGATCAGGTTAACATCGCCATAAAGCATGTAGTAAGATGCAAGGTTTTCAGCAACACCTTCGATAGATGCATTTGAACTTACATAATTGTTCTCGTACTTGTTCTTCAATTTTTGAAGATCGCGCTCAGAGATTAGTTCTGTTTGCAGCTTTACGATTTCTTCGTCCATTTCAGCAAGGATGGTTTCTTTTGTAGTTTCACCTTGAGGCATTCCGTAAAGAATGTACAATCCGTGATCTTCCTGGCTAAAGCTGAATGCGCCTACCTGAAGTGCCATTTTCTTGTCGTCAACGATTTTCTTGTAAAGACGTGAGCTCTTTCCATCGCTAAGGATTGTAGAGATCATATCAAGAACGCGAGCATCTCTGGTTTTCATTGATGGCGTGCGGTATGATGCAACGATCATCGGAATTTGGATGTTCGGGTCTTCGTAAGTTGCACGAATAGTTTGAGTGATTGGTGCTTCCTGAACTACAGTACGCTTGATATCAGCGCCACGCGGAATTGCTCCAAAGTACTTTTGAATCCACTCTTTTGTTTGTGAGATATTGATGTCGCCGGCTACAACCAAAACTGCATTGTTCGGAACGTAGAACTTTTTGTTAAAAGCTTGGAATTCTTCGAGAGTTGCAGCGTCTAAGTGCTCCATTGATCCGATTGGTGACCAACGGTAAGGGTGATTTACGAACATATTTCGCTTAACTTCCCCGATAAGGTTTCCGTATGGTTGATTGTCTACGCGAAGTCTTTTTTCTTCCTTAACAACTTCATTTTGCGTGTCCACACCGATTTGGTTGATCACAGGGTGCATAAGTCGCTCTGATTCCATCCAAAGACCTAATTCGAGATTGTTTGAAGGGAAAACTTCAAAGTAATACGTACGGTCGTCAGAGGTGTTGGCGTTGTTTGTTCCTCCGTTAGCGGTAACGATTTTGAACCATTCGCCGCGATTAATGTTTTTAGTGCCTTCAAAAAGCAAGTGCTCGAAGAAGTGTGCGAAACCAGTGCGTTCCGGATTTTCGTCTTTTGCACCTACGTGGTACATTACCGATGTGATTACGACTGGCGCCGACGGATCGTTGTGCAAAATGACATGCATCCCGTTGTCGAGATCGTACTCTTCAAAAGCTACCTTTTGCGCTGAAGCTGTAAATCCCAGTGTTAGAGCAGCACTTAAAGCCATTAGTGAATTTTTCATAAGAATTAAAAAGTTTAATTTGCGTATTGGTATTGACTTGATACCATTCGTTACGCCAAAAGTAGATTTTTTGTTACAATGATACAATGTATTGAGGTTTTAATGTAACAATGTAGCAATGTGAAAATGTAACAATTTGAAAATTACAATGCCAATGTAACAATGTAACAATGTAACAATGGAGGAATTTGAAAATTTGAAGATTTAAAAATTACAATGCCGATGTACCGACGAAATAATGTAACAATTTAACCATTTGAAAATTTGAAAACCTAAACTGGTTGCTCGACGGCCCTTCGCCCAATACCCAGGACCAAGATCTAAGACCAAGACGCAAGACCCAACCCTTCAAATAAAAAAAATACCTATCAGATTGTAGGTGTGGGATTAAGTTGTATATTTGCAGCCATTTTAATTCAAATAAACAATTTGTTATGTATGCAATCGTAGAGATAGCAGGGCAACAATTTAAAGTAAGCAAAGACTTAAAGGTTTACGTTCATCGTTTGGCTGATAAAGAAGGAGATGCAATTTCATTTGCAAAAGTTCTTTTGACTGACGATAACGGTACAATCACTTTAGGCGCCCCGGCTATAGAAGGTGCTTCAGTAGAAGCGAAAGTGCTTCAGCACCTAAAAGGAGACAAAGTAATCGTTTTCAAGAAGAAACGAAGAAAAGGTTACAAGAAAAGAAACGGTCACCGTCAGTATTTGACTCAAATCCAAATTTCGGGCATTACCTTGCCGGGGGCTAAGAAAGAGAACAAAAAAGCTGAAGCGAAAACTGAAACTAATTAATTTTAAAAACTAATACGTCATGGCTCATAAGAAAGGTGTCGGTAGTTCGAAGAATGGTAGAGAATCAGAATCGAAACGTTTAGGTGTTAAGATTTTTGGTGGACAGGCTGCAATCGCCGGTAATATCATTGTAAGACAAAGAGGTTCTAAACACAACCCGGGAGAAAACGTTTACATTAGTAAAGATCATACTTTACATGCACGCGTTGACGGAGTTGTTAAGTTCCAGAAAAAAGGAGATAACAAATCTTACGTTTCTATTCTTCCATTCGAAGCATAGTCACTAGATTAAATTTTTAAAAACCCGTTTTGAGAGAAGCGGGTTTTTTTGTGACCAATTTTATTCTAAATCGGATTTTGTATAAATTTAGCTATGAAAACTTTTTTATTTAGTTTAATATCGTCTTGTTTCTTTTGCAGTCTAACAGCTCAGGAGGTATTAAGCACCTCGTCGCTCGCGGATCCATATGATATTGTACATCTCATTAATCATGGGAACTATGCGATGGATACTAATAATGAGCGAGCACAATATATTGGAACTTGGAGATACGAAAGTAATGGACTTTTATTTGAATTAAAGGTAGATTGCCGCTGATCAGTTTTTACAGCAATTCCCCGATGGTTCCAAATATTACTTTTGGGATGTTGTAGTATTGAAATACAAAATGGTTCAAAATGATGTCGAGATATTCAATAATTTGGAAGCAACTGTTTCATCTGATTATCCTTCTATGGTATAAAGCAGGGCGATAGAGGCTCCTTAGACGGACGGATTAAGGATTTTACACGAAATGTTACTGGAACATTTAGTATAACAAACGAGGGTGAAAATAAAATAAATTTCATGTTATATCCTACAGCGTACACTCTGCATAACCCAAGAGAGTTTTATGATGACGGCCAACTTCTATTTTCACTGCCTATAAATGGTGTTGAAATGATTAAAGTGGAATAGCTGGAAGCGTGCAAAAATATTTCTTGCCTCACTCGTAAACCTTTGGCAAGTG
Organism: Flavobacterium sp.; assembly: GCA_015234525.1. Lineage (GTDB taxonomy): Bacteria > Bacteroidota > Bacteroidia > Flavobacteriales > Flavobacteriaceae > Flavobacterium. The sequence continues at coordinate 39,258 of JADGMX010000033.1, forward strand.
TTCTATTGCAAAAAAAAAGCAGTAAAAAAGCCGCCTTCAACTTTGAGGCGGCTTTTATTTATTTTATCACAATGGTATCTTTCTTTTTAAAACTGTCTTTAATGTCTTGTCTGGCATCATGAGTGGCATCCTTGATATTGGCGCCAGCTTTTTTAAGCTCGTTTTTTGTCGCTTCCCAAGCTTCTTTAGCTTTGTCGGAAGCTTCTTGTGCAACTTTCTCAGCTTTTGTGTCACCTTTCTTGCGCGCAACAATTACATCATTTTCAGCTTTCCGGTAATCGTCCTCGGCCTTTCGCAGCCGCATCAAATCATAATCGGTTGTGGTTTTTGTAGTTGTCGTCGTCGTGCCGTCAGCATTAACAGTCGTAGTCTGCTCGGTGACAACTTCTTTTTTGCACGATGACAATGCCATTCCGGCGAAAACGGCCAATGCTAAAGTCAGATTTTTCATTACGGAAAATTTTAGTAAAGAATTATTTCGCTTTAGCATCTTCTAAAGCTTCATTATAAGCTTCCTTAGTGTCCTGACCTGCTTCTCTAACAGCTGATTTAGTTCTGTCCCACGCAGCTTTCGCATTGTCTGAGGCTTCTTGTGCAATACGCTCAGCTTCTTTGTCGCCTTTCCTACGTGCTTCTTCTAAATCGCGCTGCGCTTCGTTATAAGCTGCTTCTGCATCGTTGTCTACCTCATAATCGGTATCAGTTGTAGTTTCAGTCGACATCGTCCCGTCGGCATTGATTTCCGTTTCTGTGTCAGTTGTCGTTTCCTTTTTACATGCTGTTGTTAGCATCAACCCGCATAACGCAAGGGCTAGAGTTACTTTTTTCATAAGTTGTGGTTTTTGTGAAATACTAAGATACAAAAAATCCGCCTTAGGTAGAGGCGGATTTTTTTTCAACTTTACAATGCAAATCGTAAATGTAACAATTGAATAATGTAACAATGAAGCAATGTAACAATGTAACAATTTAGAAATGAGTTAATGTAGCAATATTATGTCATTGGTACAGTTACACATTTTCCAATTGTTATATTAATATCTGTAGTACTCCGGCTTAAACGGACCCTGAACATCAACACCAATATAAGCCGCCTGATCATCTCTCAATGTCTCAAGCTCAACGCCCAATTTCTCAAGGTGTAATGCCGCAACTTTCTCATCCAAATGTTTTGGAAGCATGTAAACCTGATTTTCGTATTTATCAGCGTTTTTCCAAAGTTCGATCTGAGCCAACGTCTGGTTTGTAAACGAATTACTCATCACAAAACTTGGGTGACCCGTAGCACAACCAAGGTTTACCAATCGGCCTTCAGCCAAAATGATAATATCTTTTCCGTTAATCGTGTATTTGTCAACCTGTGGCTTGATCTCGATTTTTGACGAACCGTGATTTTTGTTCAACCACGCCATGTCAATTTCATTGTCAAAGTGGCCAATGTTACAAACAACAGTCTTGTCTTTCATCTTCTCGAAGTGACTTCCAACAACAATGTCTTTGTTTCCGGTAGTCGTGATAATAATATCAGCATTTCCGATCACAGTGTCAAGTCTCTTAACTTCATAACCGTCCATTGCCGCCTGAAGCGCACAAATTGGGTCGATCTCAGTTACCGTCACAATCGATCCCGCACCTCTGAACGACGCCGCAGTTCCTTTTCCAACATCACCATAACCACAAACAATAACGCGTTTTCCTGCAAGCATCAAGTCGGTTGCACGTCTGATCGCATCAACAGCCGATTCCTTACAACCATACTTGTTATCAAATTTCGATTTTGTAACCGAATCATTAACATTAATCGCCGGCATCGGCAATGTTCCGTTTTTCATACGCTCATATAATCTGTGAACCCCGGTCGTAGTTTCCTCACTCAAACCTTTGATTCCATCAACAAGCTCAGGATATTTATCAATTACCATATTGGTCAAATCGCCACCATCATCCAAAATCATGTTCAAAGGCTTTCTGTCTTCACCAAAGAACAATGTTTGCTCGATACACCAATCAAAATCCTCTTCGTTCAGACCTTTCCAAGCATAAACCTGAATTCCCGCAGCAGCAATCGCAGCAGCAGCCTGATCCTGAGTCGAGAAAATATTACAAGAACTCCACGTAACCTCTGCGCCAAGTGCGATCAAGGTTTCTATAAGCACCGCAGTTTGAATGGTCATGTGCAAACATCCCGCAATACGAGCGCCTTTCAATGGTTGTTCATCTTTATATTCACGTCTAAGTGCCATTAATCCCGGCATCTCAGCTTCCGCAAGCTCAATCTCCTTTCGGCCCCAGGCAGCAAGCGAAATATCTTTTACTTTGTACGCCACATAAGGCATCGTCGTTGTACTCATTATAGTATATTTGTATTAACTGAATTTTCGGCAAATTTACGCATTACTTTTAATAAACCGCAGCGATAAGATTTATTTATGAATTGTTTGCCAATTGTAATCTTTTGTGTTTGAAGCTGTTCCTGCTATCCGCTGTATCTTTTATTTCACCCTCGCAAATGCATCGGGCAAAATAAAAGGATGCCGCTGCTATCAGGGCTAAAACCGCCACCGCTATCATTATGCCTTTAGAAAAAATCATACAATACAATCCCGAAACCAAGATCTTCATCTGGAAGATCGATGAGGATTTCGACGAACTCTTCGATACGGTCGTCATCACAGATAAAAACATGATGCGATTATTCGGCATGAAATCACTTCAGCATCAACTCGGATTCATGTCCGTTCGGCGGCTGTTGCAGCAAGCCGGTTACAACGATCACGATCTCACCTACGACAATGCCGGAAAGCCACATCTTAACGATGGTAAATTCATCTCAATCTCGCACTCGCACCAGTATTCGGCCATTGTTGTCAGCAATCAAAACGTCGGACTCGACATCGAACGTCAGCGCGAAAAAATTGCAATCATCGGAGAAAAATTTGCCGACTACGAAGTAACATACCTCGACAGGCAAAATCAGGATGATTATATCCGCCGGTTAACCGTGATCTGGGGAATTAAAGAAGCAATCTTCAAAATTAAAAGCGAACCCGGAATCAGCTTTAAAGATCATATCAACGTACCCACATTTACGCTCCAAGATAAGGCGGTGCGCGCTTGGCTCAATTTTAACGATGTTGCCGAAGATTTCATAACCGACTTCTTTGAAATCGACGGCTATACTTTGGTAATCGCATTTCCAAATTCATGACAAACATCTATTCATATATTCGTCAGGCAAAACTCAGCAAAAAGAAATTGCTGGCGGTCTTGCTCGATCCCGACAAGCTCGATCCCAATCAATTGCCTTTTATCGTCTCAAAAATTAACGCATCTCCGGCTACGCATATTTTAATCGGTGGGAGTTTGGTGCTGAAAGATGTGATTCACGAGCAAATCCGCATTATAAAACAATGCACCGATCTTCCGGTTGTTATTTTCCCGGGTCATCCAACCCAAATCTCACCTGAGGCACACGGCATTCTGCTATTGTCACTGCTTTCGGGCAGAAATCCGGATTATCTGATCGGTCATCATATCGAAGCCGCTCCGATCTTGCGCAAAACCAATCTTGAAATCATCCCAACCGCATATATTTTAGTCGACGGTGGCAAGCAAACGGCGGTCGAAGTTGTCAGTCAAACGGCGGCAATGCAAACCTCCGATTCCGATAAAATATTGCATACTGCCCAAGCCGGTGAAATGCTCGGAATGTCGCTGATCTATCTCGAAGCGGGCAGTGGCGCAAAACATCCGGTTTCGCCGCATGTAATTTCAAAAGTTGCTTGCGGAACTCAAATTCCGATCATTGTCGGCGGCGGAATTACCTCAAAATCGCAGGCACGCGACGCATTTGAAGCAGGTGCAACCATGGTTGTTATCGGGACGGCCTTTGAAAACAACCCTTCATTCTTCGAACAATGATTGAATTTTTTCTCAATGCCTACAAAGACACGCCGGTTTATATGATCGTACTCGAAGCCATTACGTTTGTGTTCGGAATTCTCTCGGTTTATCTGGCTAAAAAAGAAAATATCTGGGTTTATCCCACCGGACTCGTTGCAACGGTCATCACCGTTTATTTGTTTTACAATGTGGGTTATTTCGGCGACGCAATCGTAAATGTTTATTACTCAATTATGAGCTTTTACGGGTGGTTTATGTGGTCCCGCGCCGGAAAAGAGAACGTGCGACTCGAGATATCCCGCGTCAATAATAGAGAAATATTAACAGGATTAGGCATTTTCGTATTGACGATTTTTGTAATTTACGGTATCTATAATGTCTTCGGATACGAGATTAAGATCGAGAACTATCTCGACATCTTTACGTCCGGGATTTTTTTTACGGCTATGTGGTACATGGCGCTGAAAAAAGTCGAAAGCTGGATCCTTTGGATCGTCGGAGACGTTATTTCAATTCCGCTTTGCTTGCACCGTGAACTCGGAATGCTGGCTTTGCAATACTTAATCTTTACAATACTCGCCGTGCAGGCTTTTGTGCAATGGAAAAAATTATTGAACTCGAAAACAACCTAACCGATTTCTCTCCGGAAGATTTGATCCAAATCGAATCCGCCCATCTTTCGCTCGATCGTATCTCAAAACAAATTGATATTCTAACTAACGGAATTGCCAAAACGGTGCTGGATCGTCCTGCAACATCCGGTGACGGGATCATCACACTTACATATTCACAGTATTCCGATTTTGCAGCTGCTTTCGATCAAAACAAGCAGTCGCTCAAATTGCAAAAATTCGTTCCGGCATCAGGAGCCGCGACAAGAATGTTTAAATTCTTAAGCGAGTTTTTAGCTGAATACGATCTCGAAAATGAGTCGATCAATGCTTTTATGAATCGAAAAAACGCGAATGAGCTACGCGTTTTTCTCGCCGGTAAAAAAGAGTTCCCGTTTTATGATCAAGTCTATGAAATGCTAGCTCAAAACCATCCGGATTTCCGCGAATGGGAACGCTCAAAGCGAAGCTATCACTTTATCAAAACGCTGATCGACGCCGAGTTTCTCGATTTTGCCAACAAACCAAAAGGAATCCTTCCGTTTCACAAGTATAAATCGCATATCGCAACGCCGGTTGAAGAACATCTCGCTGAAGCCATCCGTTATAGTTGTGGGTCTGACGGAAAGGTAAATCTGCATTTTACCGTTACCGAAGATCATAAGGTTCATTTCGAGAAAATCGTTGAGCAAGCCCGCCAAATTTTTGAAACCCAGGCGTGCGGCGTTCTCGATGTAACATACAGTTTCCAGGATCCTGCAACCGATACCATCGCCGTTACTCCCGACAATAAACCATTTCGCGATAAAAAGGGAAAGCTGGTTTTCAGACCGGGCGGACACGGAGCACTCATCCAAAATCTCAACAACCTCGACGCCGACGTGATCTTTATCAAGAACATCGACAACGTTATTCAGGATCACGTGGATACAATTGCTTTCTATAAAAAAGCGCTGGGCGGAATCATGATCGAAAGTCAGAATCGCATTTTTGAATGTCTGAAAAAACTCGATCAAAATCCGTCAGCGGTCGACCTTGACGAAATCTCAGATGTCATCCGCGAAAAACTCAACATGAATGTGTCTGAGGATTTTCGAAACTTCACAACCGAATACAAGATCCAATATATAAAACGTTTGCTCGATCGCCCGATCAGAGTATGCGGAATGGTGAAAAACGAAGGCGAACCCGGCGGCGGACCATTCTGGGTTCGAGATCAAAATGGTATACTTTCGCTGCAAATCGTCGAATCGTCCCAGGTCGATCTCAAAGAACAACGTCAAGCCGATATTTTTGCAAAATCTACGCACTTCAATCCGGTAGACCTGGTTTGCGGCATCAAAAATTACCGTGGCGAAAAATTCGATCTCACGCAATATGTAGATCATCGCTCCGGATTTATCGTCGACAAGACAAAAGATGGAAAACCACTCAAAAGCTACGAGTTGCCGGGTCTGTGGAATGGCGCGATGGCAAAATGGATTACGCTTTTTGTTGAAGTGCCGCTTATTACGTTTAATCCGGTGAAAACCGTCAATGACCTTTTAAAATCAGCTCACCAGCCTCAATAGTGGATACACAAAAAATAATTTCAGAACTCGATTTCAAAGCCGTCAGAAGCAGCGGTGCCGGCGGGCAAAACGTCAATAAAGTTTCATCAAAAGTGGTGCTTTCCTTCAACGTCGACCGTTCGCAAGCGCTTTCGACCGACGAAAAACAATTGATTTCGCAAAAACTTCAAAACCGACTTAACGCCGATCAAACCTTAGTTTTAAGTTGCGACGAAGACCGAAGTCAACTCCGAAATAAAGAAATTGCCAAAAAGCGGTTCCTGGATTTAATCACCAAAGCGCTTGTCGTTCAAAAAGTCCGGAAAGCAACCAAAATCCCGAAATCGGTTATAAAAAAGCGTCTAAAAGCAAAGAAAAGCCTGTCGGATATAAAACAAAACCGCAGAAAACCAATTATTTAATTTGTAAATAGAAACCCAAGATTGATCGATTGAGTTGTGAAGTTGATGTTGTTATTGCCAAATCTCCAAATCTCCAAATCTCCTCATTGCTACATGGCTACATCTCTACATTGTAATTTTCAAATTTTCAAATCTTCAAATTTTCAAATCTCCCATTGCTACATTTTCACATTGTTACATTGCTACATTGCTACATTGTTGTTACATTTTCCAAATTAAAAATCTATATTTGCGTCGTCTCAAAGGGGTGCTGTAAAAAGCTGAGATCATACCCATAGAACCTGGGCAGGTAATGCTGCCAAGGAAAACGCAATTCGACCGGTGCGCAACGGTCGCTGCAAAATCATTATTAACATTGAATAATGCCCCTTTTATTCGTAAATTTTTTACGAATGAAACTTTCATTTTTAGCCTTAAACAGGCAATCCCATCTTCAAAATTTTTGGCGTGACCACAAGGGTCAGGTCTTTGGCTCCACTCTTTTGGGGCTTTCACCTTCGCTCCGCTGCGGCAAAAGCCCCAAAAGGAGTTCGCTCTCAGCCCTTCACGCGGGCTTACTCGTTTCCGGAATGATGATATTTCCATCAGTAACCGCGCAACAAATCACAGCCGATACCACGAAAACCGCAAATCCGGTCGCACTCGACGAAGTAATCGTATCTGCGGTTCGCGCCGACCAAAAAACGCCGATGACATTCAGCAATATGTCTAAATCGGAAATCGCCAAGCGAAATCTCGGTCAGGATATTCCCTTGCTGATGAATTTCATGCCGTCGGTTGTTACAACGTCGGATGCGGGCAACGGAATTGGTTACAGCGGCATCCGCGTCAGAGGTAGCGATGCCACACGCGTCAACGTAACGATCAACGGAATTCCGTACAACGATTCCGAATCGCACGGAACATTTTGGGTTAACATGCCCGATTTTGCATCGTCGGTTGAAAGTTTGCAATTGCAGCGTGGGGTGGGAACGTCAACAAACGGAAGCGGAGCATTCGGCGCCAGCCTAAACATGCTCACCGGATCGTATTCGCCAATCGCACGTGCGGAAATCGCAAACTCTGCTGGAAGTTTTAACTCCAGAAAACATACGGTCAGTTTTAGCAGCGGACTCCTGAATGACTCTTTTGAAATTGCCGGGCGACTTTCGAATATTTCTTCTGACGGGTATATCGATCGCGCATCAACCGATTTGAAATCGTACTTTTTACAAGGAGCTTACATCGGAAAAACGACCTTGATTAAAGCGCTGGCCTTTGGCGGCACCGAGCGAACGTATCAATCATGGAACGGACTTGAAGATCCTGAGAAACTCGCAAACGATCGAACCTACAACACCGCGGGCGAATATATCGACGATAACGGAAATGTGGCATTTTATGACAACGAAACCGACAATTATCAACAGGATCATTATCAACTTCATTGGAACGAACGATTTTCCGAAAAATGGAGTACCAACCTCGCTTTACATTACACCAGAGGGAAAGGATATTATGAGAATTATAAAACGGATGAAGATTTGTCAGATTATTCGTTGGAACCGCAAATCATCGGTGGAGTAGAAGTGACATCGAGCGATGTTGTCCGTCAGAAATGGCTCGACAACGATTTTTACGGAACAACCTTTTCAGCAAATTACAACACGTTGAGAACAAATTTTATTCTCGGCGGAGGTTTTCATAAGTACGACGGCAGTCATTTTGGCCATGTAATTTATGCCAGAAGCATCACGTTGCCAAGACCGAATTTCAAATTTTATGACGATTCGGCTACCAAAACTGATTTTAATGTATTCGCCAAACTTAATTATGATCTAACTGAAAAACTGAGTTTGTATGGGGATCTGCAATATCGAACCGTTAGCTATCAAGCTGATGGCGAGGACACCGGAATTGTGAACGATCAATTTGACTTTTTTAATCCGAAGGCCGGATTGACATTTACCGCTTCGCCAACAAGCCAGTTCTATCTGTCGTATGCCCGCGCAAACCGCGAACCCAATCGTACCGATTACGAAAATGGAAATCCGGAACCGGAATCATTGGACGATTATGAACTTGGCTGGAGATACACTATCGGACGAACCAAACTGAACGTGAACGGGTATTACATGCGTTATCAAAACCAACTGATACTAACCGGCGCGTTGGATGATGTTGGCGCTCCAATTCGTGAAAATAGCGGAAATAGCTACCGTGCCGGAATTGAAGTTGACGCTTCGATTGCTGTTGGCGATAAGCTTGTAATCCAGCCAAACATCTCGATATCGACAAATAAAAATGAGGACTTTGTTTTTGAACGCGATGGCCAACTTCAGAATCTTGGAACGACAAATATTGCGTTTTCACCGGATTTGGTTTTCGGAAATATTCTGACGTTTCTGCCGACTCGCAATTTTCAAATCTCACTTCTGAGCAAAATCGTCGGCGATCAATACATGGGTAACATCGATTCAAAATTCTCGAAACTCGATGCTTACGCCGTTAACGATCTGAATATTGTCTATGAGATCCAAACGAAAAAGATCTTTAAGTCGGTTGTATTTACTGCGTTGATCAATAACATTTTTGATTACAAATACGAATCAAACGGATATTGGTACACGTACAACGACGATTGGTCATCACCGGACTCGGTTACAACCATTGAAGGGGCGGGTTATTATCCGCAAGCAGGCCGGAATTTCATGATTGGAATGACGCTTAAATTCTAGTTGAAAACCCTGATTACATCACCGGTTACTTCAACCCGATATTGCTTCATCGGATATTCAGTGTTTGGAGCTTGACCCGTGAATAGATTATACTCGGCATCATCGCAGCCACAAACTGCATTGATGCCGTTTATGGTCATGGTCGAACATGAAGATATAGGTTGGTTCGGACAAGCGGCATCATAGGCTTTGTAACCGCTTCCGGTATTGAAAATGATTAGGCCAAGCGCGCCTTCATTCGGATAATAAATCGCATTTGAAGCAAAAGTCAACTGACTATACGACGGCAGATTGGTATTTATCAAAACCGAAAATCCGTAATTTGGGATATATGGATTCCGATTGTTGAAATTCTCTTTGTCGCATCCCAATAATGTGGTTGCAATAATTAGCATCAAAAGCAGCCTTTTCATAAATTTCGATTTTAGCAAAAGTAACTCAATTCCGTATAAACTTATTGCAGACAACTTATTTTATCTGGTCTTTTACGCCAAAACAGATCCAAAATTGCAACGTTTGTTGAATAATCAGAAGTTAGCATCGGAGCAAATTCTTGCGGGTCGACATTTTTCTGGAAACGACGTCCGAGTTTGCAAAATTTGAATATCTTTGGAAAAGCAAATCCCAACAAAAGGGATTTTTTTCTATTTATATCAACAACGATGACGCTAAGTTTAGTAATTATTAAGCCTGGCCGAATCGGTATTGCCTATTATAAGGAATTTAAAAACAACAAGTTATGAGTACAATATCTTATTACACAGCAGAAGGATTAAAGAAATTACGAGATGAACTAGATCAACTCAAAAATATAGAACGACCAAAGGCATCTCAAGCAATTGCAGAAGCTCGCGACAAAGGAGATCTTTCGGAAAATGCCGAATACGATGCTGCAAAAGAAGCTCAGGGTCTTCTCGAAATGCGAATTGCAAAATTGGAGGAAGTTCATGCAAACGCACGCCTGATCGACGAATCGCAGTTAGACGTATCCAAGGTTTTGGTTCTTTCAAACGTGAAGATCAAGAACCAGGCAAATAATCAGGAAATGAAGTACACGCTTGTTGCCGAAAGCGAAGCCGATCTTAAATCAGGAAAGATATCAGTTACCTCGCCAATCGGTAAAGGGTTACTCGGTAAGTCTGTTGGTGAAGTTGCCGAGATCACGGTGCCGAACGGAACGCTAAAATTTGAAATTCTAGAAATTACAAGAGACTAATGGCAACAGTTTTTTCAAAGATTATCACTGGTGAAATCCCGGCTTACAAGGTTGCCGAGGACGATAAATTCCTGGCGTTTTTGGATGTAAACCCCAATGCAAAAGGACATACGCTTTGTATTCCGAAGCAGGAAACCAATAAACTATTCGATCTCTCTGAAGAGGATTATATTGGTTTGATGGCATTTTCGCGTAAAGTTGCAATCGGACTTGAAAAAGCAATCGAATGTAAGCGCGTTGGAGTCGCTGTGGTTGGACTTGAAGTTCCGCATGTTCACGTGCATTTGATTCCGCTTCAAGACATGGATGATATGCGATTTCAGCGGAAAGTAAAACTTGACGAAGAAACGTTCAAAGAAACTGCCAATGCAATTCGCAGGAAAATAGCTATTTAAGTTTTGTGATTAGCCAAAATTTGTTAATATTGCGTTAAATCTAAAACCTAAAGCATGAAAAAATTATTGCTATGCCTCGGAATGAGCGCACTTCTTTTTACCGGATGTTCAGATGACGACGACAACGGATTGAACGTTAATGCTAACGATCTGATGAAAAAATGGTACCAGGTATCATATGTTGTTGGTGGCGAAACATTCCCTTATGACGATCATGAGGCATGCGGACTTGACTACATCGAGTTTTTGCCAAACGGAATCATGAATGAAGTTGATGTGTGGGATTGCACGACCTACACCGATACGTATGGTTGGTCACTGAGCGGCGATCGTCTTACATTAATATACGATGTAGATGACAGAGAAACCGTTACAATTACTAAGATTACTGACACTGAACTACATGTTAAAGTGAAGTACGATTTTGATGATGACGGTGATGAAGAGACGATTACACAAAAGCTGACGTCAGTTCCGTTGGAGAATATTTAAAAAGTTTAAGGAGGCTAAAATGCCTCCTTTTTTTATGCCTCTGCTTTTTTGCGAAAACAAATTTGCATAGTCGTGCCTTTGCCCAATTCGGAATGAAGCACCTTTATTTTTCCTTTGTGATATTCCTCAACAATACGTTTTGTAAGCGATAACCCCAATCCCCAACCACGCTTTTTTGTTGTAAATCCGGGTTCGAATATTTGCTTATAGCGGCTTTTCGGAATTCCCTTACCTGAATCTTTCACCAGAATTTTCACGAGTTTCGCGTCTTGTTCAATCCGAACCGACAATCTTCCGCGACCTTTCATCGCATCGATCGCATTTTTTACCATATTCTCGATGGTCCAACTGTGAAGTGCCGGATTTATCGGAATGATAATTTCCTGATTCGGTGCTTTAAAATCGAAGGTGATTTGCTTTGATAACCGCGCAATCAGGTATTCGAAGGTCTCGCGGGTTTCGGCAACAATGTCTCTTTCTTCAAGAACCGGTTCAGAACCAATTTTCGAAAACCGATCGGTTATGGTTTGGAGTCGCACGATATCTTTCTCGATTTCGGTAACCGTGGTTTCGTCGACGTCGTCAGCTTTCATGATCTCCAGCCAGCCGATCAGTGAGCTTAGTGGTGTTCCGATCTGATGCGCGGTTTCTTTTGCCATTCCCGCCCAAAGTTTGTTTTCGGTTGCAATTTTAGTACTTCGGTAGAAATTATAAACCACAAATCCGAATAGAACAATGATCAGAACAAGCGCGATCGGATAGTATTTTAAGCGATTGAGCAAACTCGAATTTCCGTAATACAAATATTGATAACTTCCGGGAACATACTCGATCACGATTGGTTCGTTTTCTTTTTTAAAACGTTCGATATAATTTTTTGCCACTTGCTGATCGGTCATTACGATCTCGTCGATATTGGCCGAATTGATCACGCTGTCATTTTCTGTCAGTATGATCGGAATGTTTCTATTGTTGCTGGTGATGTTCCACAGAAAATCGATGTCGGTCGTTTCATCAGCGTTAAGAAGCGACTTTTGAGCCGACGCCCAAAGTTCCATTTTGCTTCGTTCTTCGTTTTTAAATATTTGAAAAAAGATATACGTGTTCCAGAGAATCAGTACGACAATGACAAATGATGCAGCAATGATGATCCAACGCGTAAGGTTTCGCTTTTCGGAAAAATCCATTCGGTAGTATTTGAGGTTAAATATAACGAAATAACTCACAATCTGTTGCCCGCCCGCGTTAGGGATGGGCGCGAAGATCCCGCAATGGAGCGCGCGGAATGAGGAATCGCAGCAACAGCCCGGCCGAAGGCAACGCCCAGAAAAAAATCGGCAGTAATGTGATCACACGGCTGCGAATGGTTATTTTTGCAGTATGATTAGTTTTGAAACCAAAGAATTGTCGCCGCTCAAGCTTCAGGGCTATTTGCAAAGTGCGGTTGGGCCGCGGCCGATTGCGTTTGCGAGTACGGTTGACGAGGCCGGAAATCCCAATTTGTCACCATTTAGCTTTTTCAACGTTTTTAGTTCGAATCCGCCGATTTTGATCTTTTCGCCGGCAAGAAGGGTGCGCGATAATACGGTTAAACACACGCTGACCAATATTCAGGCAACGCGTCAAGTGGTGATTAATGTGGTAAATTTTGACCTTGTTCAGCAAGCATCGTTGTCGAGTACCGAATATCCCGATGGCGTAAACGAATTTTTGAAAGCAGGTGTTACGATGCTGGCTTCCGATCTTGTAAAGCCGTTCCGCGTGGCTGAATCGCCGGTACAATTTGAATGTGAAGTGAACGAAATCGTTGCCCTGGGAAGTGAAGGCGGCGCCGGAAATCTGATCATTTGCGAGGTGGTCAAAATTCATCTTTCCGAAGAAATTTTAGACGACAATCAGAATATCGATCAATATAAAATCGACCTGGTCTCCCGGTTGGGCGCCAATTGGTATTCGCGGTCGCGGGACGGACTTTTCGAAGTTCCCAAACCGTTGACTACAATGGGGATTGGCGTTGATCAGATTCCGGATTTTGTAAAGCAAAGCAGTGTGTTTTCGGGCAATGATCTCGGACTTTTAGGAAACGTCGAATCGTTGCCAACCACAGACGAAATTAATATATTTGTGAGCGAGAATTTTGCCGTAAAAGCGGTTCTCAGTGCTGACGATGCTGAAAAACAGCATTTGAAAGCAAAGCAATACATCGAGGCGAACGATGTGCTTTCGGCATGGAAAGTTTTATTAGCCAAACAGATTAAATAATTTAAAAAAAAGAAGAAGATGGAAGTTTCAGGAAGGGTAAAAGTAATTAATCCGGAGCAGCAAGTTAGCGGCAGCTTCAAGAAAAGAGAAATTGTGGTAACTACTGAAGAGCAGTATCCGCAACACATTATGATCGAATTTACGCAGGACAAATGTGACCTGCTTAACAATTATCGTCCCGGCGATCAGGTAAAGGTTTCAATCAATTTGCGTGGCCGCGAATGGGTTAACCCGCAAGGCGAAACAAGATATTTTAACAGCATTCAAGGTTGGAGAATCGAGAAAATGGGAGCAGAAGCGCCGGCAGCTTATCAAGGTCAAACGCCACCGCCAACATTCCCACCAGCTGCAAATTTTACAGAAGAAGACCACGACGACCTTCCTTTCTAAAATTGAAAATAGATTTTTTAAGACCCGGAACTTCTCCGGGTTTTTTATTTTTGCCAGATGTACAAAGTAACTTCCGAACTTTATTTCCCGCCTGCAGAATCCGCGGGTTACAACGGAATCGTAGCCTACGGTGGCGATCTTTCACCTGAAAGGTTACTGCTGGCGTATCGAAGCGGAATTTTCCCGTGGTTCAGCGACAATGAACCGATTTTGTGGTGGTCGCCGCCCGAAAGAATGGTGCTTTTCTTCAACGAACTAATCATCTCGAAAAGCATGCGGAAAGTGTTGCGCTCGGGCGAGTTTACTGTGACGTTTAACCAAAATTTTGAGGATGTCATCTTCAATTGCGCCAACGTCAAGCGTCACGATGAAAACGGAACCTGGATTACCGACGAGATGCAGAAAGCCTACATCCAGTTGCATAAAATGGGCGTCGCCACGTCGGTTGAGGTCTGGAAAGACAACCAACTGGTCGGCGGATTATACGGTGTTGATCTCCAAAATATTTTTTGTGGCGAGAGCATGTTTTCCAAAGTTTCGAATGCGTCGAAAGTGGCGTTTATCGCACTGTCTCACTACTTAAACGAACACGGCTACAAACTTTTGGACTGCCAAATTTACAACGATCACCTGGCTTCGTTGGGTGCACGCGAGATTGATCGGGCGGATTTCCTGGAGATTATAGGCGCTTAATTTTGGGTGCGTAAAAAGCAGTCGGACACATGGTCATTTACCATTCCGGTTGCCTGCATTTGCGCGTAAATCACCGTCGATCCTACGAATTTGAATCCGCGTTTTTTTAAATCTTTGCTAATCTGATCGGATAGCGGCGTGGTTGCCGGAATGTCTTTTAGCGTTTTCGGATGGTTGTCGATCGGTTTGCCACCGGTAAAATTCCAGATGTATTTCGAAAAACTGCCAAACTCATTTTGCACTTCCATAAAAGCCAAAGCGTTTGAAATTGCCGCCCGGATTTTGGCGCCATTCCGAATGATTCCGGCGTTTTGCATCAGTTCATCGATTTTTTCCTGGTCGTATGTTGCGATCTTTTTATAGTCGAAATCGTCGAAAGCAGCTCTGAAATTTTCACGTTTGCGAAGAATGGTCAGCCAACTCAATCCGGCCTGAAAAGTTTCGAGCACCAGAAATTCGAAAAGCGTTTCATCGTCATATGTCGGTTTTCCCCATTCTTGATCGTGGTATGCGACATAAAGATCATCACCCAAGCACCAAGCACATCGTTTTTTATCATTCATTTTACTGCTTTTGCCGAAATTTATTGATTATTATTGAATTTGTGGGCGCAACCCGTGGCAATTTCACGGGAAAGTACGGGTCGGGCTGTCGCTATATCTTTATTGCCGCAGCTATTTTTTGGTAACATTTTACAAGTGCCGGCGACAATAAAGGATGCCGCTTCCATCCCTTGCGCGGGTTTGCCGGTTAGATTCAGTATATTTACTTTTTTTAAAAATTATGAGAAAAATCGTTTTTATCCTATCCGTTTTTGCCATGAGTCAAGTTAACGCCCAAAAAGAATCCAATCCGCTTCTACAAGATTGGAAAGGCCCGAATAATGGAGCTCCGGCTTTCAATGAATACAAGGTTTCGCATTTCAAACCCGCACTCGAATCAGCGATGAAAGAGGATTTAGCCGAGCTTGATGCCATTGCCAATAACAAGCAAACGCCAACATTCGAAAATACCATTTTGGCGTTGGAGAAGTCGGGCAAGAAACTCTCGCGCGTTCTTGCGGTTTATTATGTATTCAGTTCAAATATTAATACGCCTGATTTTGAAGCCGTTCAAACCGAAATGGAGCCAAAGCTTGCTAGTCACCGCGATAAAAAGACACAAAATAAAAAGTTGTTTTTGCGAATCGAGCATGTTCACAACAATCAGGACAAGATGAACGTCACTGAAGAACAAAAGCGATTAATCGACAAGTATTATGAAAACTATGTTCTAGAAGGGGCTCGTTTAGATGGCGATGCGAAACAAAAACTTGGCACAATCAACCAGCAACTTGCGGTTTTGTACACCAAATTCAGCCAGAATCTCCTGGCCGAAGAAAACAATCAGTGTTTGGAAATTGCGAACCAAGCCCAACTTAAAGGAATGCCGGCAGATTTTATTGAAGCTGCGAAATTAAAATCGAAAGAGTCGGGAAAAAAGGCATTTGGTTGCATCGAAAATACGCGTTCGTCTGTCGAGCCGCTATTGACTTATGCCGATGATCGGTCGGTTCGCGAAAAGGCGTGGCGAATGTTTATCAATCGTGGCGATAACGGAAATGCAAACGACAACAACCAATTGATTTCTGACATTTTAAAACTGAGAACCGAACGTGCCAAATTGCTCGGATTTCAAAACCACGCCGATTGGAAGTTGTCAAATACCATGGCGAAAACGCCGGCTGCGGCAATGAAACTCATGATGGATGTTTGGGCGCCAGCTGTAGCGCAGGTTCGTGCTGAGGTTGCCGACATGCAGAAGATTGTTGATTCAGAAGGCGGCAAGTTTAAAATCGAGCCGTGGGATTACAGATATTATGCTGAGAAAGTAAGAAAGAGCCGTTACGATTTGGATCAGAATCAGGTAATGGAATACCTGCAATTGGACAAACTTCGTGAGGGAATGTTTTGGGTTGCAGGCGAAATGTTCAATATGAATTTTACGCCGGCTAAAAACATTCAGGTGTTTCACCCCGATGTAAAAGTATGGGAAGTTACCAATAAGACAAACGGCAAGTATGTCGGATTATTCTACTTTGATCCGTACGCCAGAAAAGGCAAAAGAAGTGGTGCCTGGATGACCGATTACAGAAGTCAGGAGCGCTTTAACGGCGAGGTGCCGACGCTTGTTTCGAACAATTCGAATTTCATCAAAGGAAAAGATGGCGAGCCTGTGTTGATTTCCTGGGACGATGCGACGACATTGTTTCACGAGTTCGGACATGCGTTGCACGGTTTGGCGAGCGATGTGAATTATCCGATGCTTTCGGGGACAAATGTGACCAGGGATTACGTTGAATTCCCGTCGCAGGTTTTAGAGCGTTGGTTGACTACTCCTGAGATATTGCAGAACTACGCGTTGCATTTCAAGACCGGAAAGCCAATGCCGAAGGAATTAATTGAAAAGATCGAGAACGCCTCGAAGTTTAACATCGGATTTGAAACGGTGGAATATTTATCGAGTGCGCTTGTCGATATGAAACTGCACATGACAACAGAAGCGATTGATGTTGATACGTTTGAACGCGAAACATTAGCTGAAATTGGCATGCCGTCCGAAATTGTGATGCGACATAGAATTCCGCAGTTTGCGCACCTGTTTTCAGACGATGGTTATTCAGCCGGGTATTACAGTTATTTGTGGGCTGATGTTATCTCTGCTGATGCATGGGAAGCGTTTTTAGAAGGCAAAGGCGGTTATGACAAAGAAGTAGGCGCCAGGCTTTTAAAATATGTTTTGAGCGCGGGCAATTCGATTGATCAGAATGAAGCATACCGCAAGTTCAGAGGTCGTGACCCAAAGGTGGATGCGTTGATGAAATCGCGCGGTTTTCCGATTGGGAAATAAGTAAGTAAAAAGGTAAGATGTTGCGTCGTGGGATTTTCTCATGTCGCAACATTTTTTTTAATATCATATTTTTAAAAAATGGAGCAAATACGGTTGAATTCGCACAAAGCATTTAAGTTAAGTTGTGCAGCCTTTGTGATGATTGTGCTATCAATCGGGGTTTTGATAATTAACAACGGAAACGGTTTGAATCTGCCGGCGGTAATCATTGGCGGCGGTTTCAGCCTTGGCGGCATCCTTGGGGTTGTTGGCTGGATTTACAGTTTAAAAGGAGTTAAAGAACCCATAACGGCTCGAAAGGTACTCGCATTGCTCTTTAATAGTTTTATAGTTCTATTGTTTGTGGCGTTTCTTCTTGGCGATTTATTAGGCTCGTAGGTGGCTTTCTATGAAGTTGAAAAGCGGCAACTCGCAATTAGTTTGCACCAGCGATGGGCGGCGATATCCTTTTATTGCGATTTCGGTTTTAGAAAGTACCGATGGATTTTAGGCAATAAAAGATAAAGCAGACAGCGCGGCGCTTGCGGGTGCCCTAAACATGCTTTCGGATATCCTGACCGACAATCAGGTGAGATCCGTTTGGCAGCGATTTGGCGGTATTGAGCATCGCCTGCGCAAGCATTTTGGTGGGAAGCGGCTTATAAGATTTTAAAAGTCCGATAGAATTGAAAAAGTATAAAGCTTTGGTCGACAGATTTTCGAGTAGTCGGTTGCTGTCTTTTCGATCGAGGGAAAGCGGTTGGAAGATAATTAGTTTGCTGAAATTGAGCTGCCTGATATCATCTTCGAGTTCGCCCTTGATTTTAGCGTAAAAGAACGGCGACGATTTGGACGCGTTTGCCGCCGAGACCAAGACGAGTGATGGAACGTTATTTTCTTTGGCAGCTTTTGCAAAATCGAGTTGGTAGGTATAATCCACTTTTTTCTGCGCTTGCTTGCTTCCGGCGTCTTTGAGCGTGGTGCCGAGAGCTGAGAAAAGCACATCGCCAGCGACAAGGTGTTTGTATGAATCCGGGTTGTCGAAATCGGTGATATGGGCGTGAAGTTTGGGATGGCTGAAATCGAAATCGCGGCGGACAAAAGCGGTGATTTGAGTGATTGTAGGATCGGTAAGAAGCAGAGGCAGAAGGTCTTTTCCAGTGGCGCCTGTTGCTCCGATAAGAAGTACTTTCATGGCTTTTCTTTTAAAGGTAATTGAAATTTTGGGGACGATACGCCATATTTAACAAATAAAAAACCCGCCTTTAGGAGCGGGTTTTTATGTGATATGCGGTAAGGATTAACCTAGAGCAGCACGTTTGAAGCCAGTAACCGTAAGGTTAGCATCAACCGATTTTACATAATT
Organism: Flavobacterium sp.; assembly: GCA_015234525.1. Lineage (GTDB taxonomy): Bacteria > Bacteroidota > Bacteroidia > Flavobacteriales > Flavobacteriaceae > Flavobacterium. The sequence goes on from JADGMX010000033.1 coordinate 58,143, forward strand.
AGAAACGCTCATTGAGCCATCTTTAATGTAGTCTTGGTTAACAAGCGTGTTGTCTTTGAAGAAACGTTGCATTTTACCTTTAGAAATACCTTCAAGCATAGCTTCAGGCTTACCTTCTTGACGAAGTAGGTCTTTTGCGATTTCGATTTCTTTTGCGATAGTATCTGCGTCAACACCGCTTTCGTCTAGTGCGATTGGGTTCATTGCAGCAGCTTGCATGGCCACGTTACGAGCAGCTTCTTCAGCTCCGTCTACGTTAGCAGAAAGCGCAACGATTGTAGCGATTTTGTTTCCGGCGTGGATGTAAGATCCGACGAAAGCTCCGCTAAGTTTCTCGAAAGAACCGATTTCGATTTTTTCTCCGATAACTCCGGTTTGTTCGATAAGTTTTTCAGACACGGTGATTCCGTTGAAATCAGCTGCAAGGAATTCCTCTTTAGTATTGTATTTAAGAGCAAGGTTTGCAAGGTCTTGAGCTAGTTTTACGAAAGATTCGTTTTTACCGACGAAGTCAGTTTCGCAGTTAAGTGTGATTACGACACCTTCAGTTTTATCGGCATTTACAACAGCGATTGCAGCACCTTCAGTCGACTCGCGGTCTGAACGGTTAGCAGCTACTTTTTGGCCTTTTTTTCTAAGGTTTTCGATTGCAAGATCAAAATCGCCGTCAGCTTCAACAAGGGCTTTTTTACAGTCCATCATTCCGGCGCCGGTGATTGTTCTTAATTTATTTACGTCTGCAGCAGTAATAGTTGCCATAATTTTTTATCGTTTAATATTAGAAATGTGGTAAAACAAGAATTCCAATGATCAAATTCCAAATTCCAATTGATAAGGCGTTTCGGCCTCTTGGACTTTGGAATTTAAAAATTGGAATTTTAAATATTTATTCTTCAGTTTTAGCTTCAGGAGCAGCAACTTCAGCTGGAGCAGCATCAACAACAGTGTTGTCGGTATCAGTCTCAGTAGCCGTTGTGTCTTCAGGAGTAGCGTCAGAATTTCTGTTAGAAAGACCTTCGATAACCGCACCGGTAACTAAAGATAAAATTTTGTCAATTGATTTAGAAGCATCATCATTTGATGGAATTACGTAATCAACCTCACGAGGGTCAGAGTTGGTATCCACCATTGCAAAAACTGGAATGTTTAATTTCTGAGCTTCTTTAATTGCAATATGTTCAGCCTTGATATCTACTACGAAAAGTGCAGCAGGAAGTCGAGACATGTCGGCGATAGAGCCTAAGTTTTTTTCTAGTTTAGCGCGTAGACGGTCAACCTGTAAACGCTCTTTTTTAGATAAAGTCATGAAAGTACCGTCTTTCTTCATTTTATCGATTGAAGCCATTTTCTTAACAGCTTTACGAATAGTAACGAAGTTTGTCAGCATTCCGCCCGGCCATCTTTCAGTGATGTACGGCATGTTAGCTGCGGCAGCTTTCTCAGCAACGATATCTTTTGCTTGTTTTTTGGTAGCTACGAATAAGATCTTTCTACCTGAAGCAGCAATTTTCTTAAGGGCTTCATTAGCCTCTTCGATTTTAGCTGCAGTTTTATATAGGTTGATAATGTGAATTCCATTACGCTCCATATAAATGTATGGGGCCATGTTTGGATCCCATTTTCTGGTCATGTGTCCGAAGTGTACACCTGCATCCAGCAATTCTTTTACATCTACTTTGTTTGCCATTTTAATTTTTTAGTTTACGTTCTGTTGTATTAGCAATGTTCCCTTTGGCTGTCGGCGGATGCCTATCTGCGCTTTAACAAGGCCTCATTTAGATGCTAAACTATTGCAACAATAACTTTTTTAATTTTTTGAAAATTGAAATTCCGTGTTCCAATAAAGAAACGAAATATTAACGTTTAGAGAACTGGAATCTCTTACGAGCTTTCTTCTGTCCGAATTTCTTACGTTCAACCATTCTCGGGTCACGTGTAAGAAGTCCTTCTGGCTTCAAGATCGCGCGGTTTTCAGCGTCAACTTCACACATTACGCGGGCAAGAGCCATACGTACTGCTTCAGCTTGTCCTGTTGAACCACCTCCGTTTACATTTACTTTCACGTCAAAGTTTGAAGCGTTTTCAGTCATTGAAAGCGGTTGTAAAACTTTGTACTGAAGTGTAGCAGTCGGGAAGTAAGTTTCAAATTCTTTTTTGTTTACCGTGATTTTACCGGTACCTTCTGTAACATAAACTCGTGCAACAGCGGTTTTTCTTCTTCCGATTTTGTGGATTGTAGCCATTACTTAAGATCGTTTAAGTTAACTGTTTTAGGTTGTTGAGCCTCATATTTGTGCTCAGAACCTGTATTTACTTTTAGATTTCTGAAAAGTTCAGCTCCAAGTTTGTTCTTTGGAAGCATACCTTTTACAGCTTTTTCCACCAAGATTGAAGGGTTTTTCGCCTGCAATACTTTAGCGGTTAATGTTCTTTGTCCACCCGGGTAACCTGTATGACGCATGTAGATTTTGTCATCCATTTTTGATCCCGTTAGGTTGATTTTTTCTGCATTGATAACAATCACGTTATCACCGCAGTCGACGTGTGGCGTGTAACTTGGCTTGTACTTACCTCTAAGGATCATAGCGACTTTAGAAGCAAGACGACCTAAGTTGTGGCCTTCAGCATCTACAACAACCCACTCCTTCGTGATAGTGGCCTTGTTTGCTGAAATAGTCCTGTAGCTTAATGTGTTCACAATAATTTATTTTAATTAAACATTCCGTCCCCAATAAAGGGGTTGCAAAAGTACAATTAATTCTTTTAAATACAAATGGCTGGTAAATATTATTTTACCGACTTTATTGCTTGGTAAACAAGTGATAACATTCGGCTTTTTTCTACCTAAAATAACAAATGCCGCCAATTTCATATTGGTCGCATTTGACACATCCAAACCTAACTTAAGTACTTTACTGTTTCATAATCGCGTGATTGACGAATATTATTTACTTTTAATGCTTTTTGCGATCTAATTTTGCCTTTTATAAAGGTACACTAAACACGGTTCAACATACGTTAAATAAATGACAATGAGAGAGAAAGCTACACTGAAACAGATTGCGTCCGAACTTAATGTGTCGATCTCAACAGTTTCTAAAGCATTAAACGGTAGCCCCGAAATCAGTGAAACCACTAAAATCAAGATTCAGGAGTATGCTAAACTCAGACATTACAAGCCAAATGTCATCGGACTAAATTTAAAAAGCAGGTCGACCAAGACTATTGGTGTCATCATACCAAATATTCTGAATCCCTTTTTTGCCAAGGTTTTTAGCGGAATCGAAATGGCGGCCGAGAAACAAGGGTACAATGTGCTGACTTGCATTTCAAACGAGTCGCTTCAAAAGGAAAAGAATACACTTGAGTTGTTAAGCAACGGTACCATCGATGGATTTATATTGGCGATTTCTGAAGAAGCGCAGAAAGAAGGCGAGTTCGAACACATCAAACAAATCATTAGCGAGGGCACGCCGGTAGTGATGTTCGACAGATTGATCAACGAAATTGAATGCGATAAAGTGATTGTTGACGATCTTCAGTCGGCTAAACACGCGACCGAGTTTTTGATTGCCTCAGGACGAAAGAAAATTGCGCTGATGTCTACCATCGATAATTTGAGTGGTGGGAAATTACGTGCTAAAGGTTTTTATGAAGCGTTTGAACAGCACGGTTTATCGGTTGATGAAAATTTGGTGATTTTGACAAGTGCGACCGCAGAATTTGATGACAACCTCGAGAAAGTATTGAAAGCCCACCGTCCTGACGGAATCTTCGCGCTTGACGAACATGCGTCTGTAACGGCAATGAAATTTGCCATCAGACAAGGATTTAAAATTCCCGATGATTTGGCGATTATCGGTTTTGCTGACGGATTGTGGTCACGCCGACTCACGCCAAGTCTTTCAACGGTGAGTCAGCATGCGCCGGAAATAGGTGAGGCCGCTGCCCGATTGATGATTGACCGATTAAAAAATCCGGATCAAAAATATCGAACTGAGGTAATTCGCACTGAACTTCGCCATCGCGATTCGACTCGCACGTCCTAAATCATGATTTGTTTGCAGACAATTAAGCCGGATTATCTTTGTCCGAAAAATAAAAATTATTCGCGTGTAAATTCATACGAATTTCCAAACTGACTCATCGTGATTTTATCTTTTGAAAAGACCAGTTTCAGATTCGCCTGACGGAACAGAAATTCAGTTTCGCTAGTCGTTGTTAATGTAAACGAAGGTTGGCCTGAGGCTTGTGCGGTAAGTTGGCCGTTACTTTCAACAATCGTTAGTTTTAGTGGAAATGTCGATGAACTATAGGTGCCTTCATACGATTTCAGGATTTTTGTGTCGACGGCAACTTTCTCGAGCGTTGGAAATTCGAATGGTTTATCGAACATCAAACTTAAAATTCCAATCGCAATGTCGTTGTTGTTTTCGCCTTTTGCATTTGACAACATTGATAGTGAAATTTTTTCATTCGGGAAATAAGAAAGCATTGATGCAAATTGCTCGATTCCGCCTGTATGACCGTACGCTTTTTTGTCGTAGAATGGAATTGCGAAAATTCCACGGCCATAACCATCTTCGACCTTTTTCATTTCAGCCAGCGATTCCTGGTTGATGATTTGTCCGTCGAAAAGTGCTTTCATAAAAATTGTCAGATCGGAAGCGGTTCCGGAAATGGCTCCGGCGGCAAATGCGAAACTATCGTTCCACGGTTCTTCTTTAGACCATTTCCCGCCAAAATTATTGTAAGAGAACGCCTGATTGGTGGTTGGTTTCTCTCGGTAAGCAGTGCGTTTTAGTTTCAATTTTTTAATGATGCGATCGTCGAGATTTTTGGCGTATGATTTTTTGGTCAGGTTTTCAATGATCAAACCAAGCAGGTAATAATTCGAATTGCTGTATTCCGATCTTGTCCCGGGTTCGAAAACTGACTGGTATGAAGTAATTTGATCGACCATTTGTTTTTGGGTAATCGGTTCTTTAAACTTCGACACAATTACGCTGTCGTTGGTATAATTGAAAAGTCCGCTTCGGTGTCCGAGTAAATGTGCGACACTGATTTTATCGGCATTTGGAATTTGAGGATAAAATTTGGACAATTTAGTGTTGAGATCTAGTTTGCCTTCCTCAATCAATTGAAAGGTGATTGCCGCAGTAAAGGTTTTGGTGATCGAGCCGATTTTGTACACCGTATTTTTGTCGGCGCGTATTTTTTTGTCGACATCCGCAAAACCGTATGCTTTTTCAAATGCGATTTTTCCATCTTGTGAAATGGCAACCGATCCCATCCATTCGTTTGATCGTTCGTAATAGCTCAGTAAACTGTCAATCTTAGAAAATTTGTCTTGTGCCAGACAAAGCGTTGGTATTAAAAGCAGAAGTAAAAATTTTAGTTTCATTTGTTGCGTTTCATGATGATTTCCATCGATTTATATTCATTGTTGTAATCGTCTGTTTCGAAAAGTTCAAATTTCCGCGTATCGCTATCTATGAAAGTGAAATTTTCACGAATTGTTTTTTTCGCTTTTGTGATCGGATCAATCATTTCGCCGCGAAGCGTGAAAAATTTTGGATCTCCCTTAAAAGTTCCCCGTACTGATTTTATTCCGGTTCCAAAGTTATCCATCCAGGTTGCGACTAATTCGCCCATCGAGTTGTCGAAACCCGTTGTGGCAATGCCTTCGAAATCGGTTCCCATGACTTTTCCCGTATGACGAATTTGCTGAAACCGTCCGCCGAGTATCATTGTAGATTCGGCTACCAAACTAAATTTTTGCGGATTTACATCTTTTGATCCCGTCCAGATTGTCATTTCTTCATGCCAAGTTCCGGTATCTGCCGCCAGCATTTGATGAACATCGCCGGGTGTTTTATAAGCTTCCCAGACTTTTTTCGAAATTGTTGAATCCAAAGGACTCATGGGTGCGGTTGCCAAATCTAGCGGATGAACCCTGAGGTATGGTTCAATTGCTTTGTCTTCCGCTTCTTTGCACGATGATAGTAATGCGATTACAGCAATTACTGAAAGGATGCTGATTTTCATGACATGATGCTTTTAACAAATGTAAAAAAATAGTTAATACAAATCATGTTTCCGATAAAGCCCTAGCCCTGACTGAAGCGGATATCCTTTTTCTCTCTGGAAGAAGAAAAAGATAGGAGCAAAAGGCAGGAAATAGCTCCTAATCAATCAGCTGAAACCGAATATAAGATTAGTGGGCTGCCAGCCAGTTTTCGCCAATTCCTATTTCAACAACAAGTGGAACTTCGAGCGTAAAGGCATTTTCCATCTCGTGCCGGATCATGGGCTGAATGGCTTCCAACTCCGAATTATGGACATCGAAAACAAGTTCATCATGCACCTGAAGCAACATTTTGCTCTTCCAGTTTTCCTGAGTTAAGCGTTTGTAAATGTTTATCATGGCAAGTTTGATGATGTCGGCAGCGCTACCCTGAATTGGCGCATTGACCGCATTTCGCTCGGCGGCTCCACGGACTACAGCGTTCTGCGAATTGATATCTTTCAAATAACGGCGTCGACCGGAGATGGTTTGTGCATAACCGATTTCGCGCGCAGCCTGAACCTGATCGTTGATATAGGCGCGAAGTTGTGGATACGTCTGATAGTAGGCGTCGATCAAATCCTTGGATTCGCTTCGGGAAAGTGAGGTTTGATTGCTCAGTCCGAATGCTGAAACCCCGTAAACAATTCCGAAATTGACCGTTTTTGCGTGACTTCGTTGTTCGCGGGTGACTTCTTCGAGTGGAACTGCGAATACTTTTGCCGCGGTTGAGGCGTGAATATCCTCACCTTTTTGAAAGGCTTCGATCATGTTCTTCTCACCGCTCAAGGCTGCAATGATGCGAAGTTCAATCTGCGAGTAATCGGCAGACAAAAGCGTATGATTTTCGTCGCGCGGAATAAATGCTTTTCGGATCTGCCGACCGCGTTCTGTTCGGATCGGTATGTTTTGGAGATTTGGATTGTTTGAACTCAATCGGCCTGTTGCCGCAACCGCTTGCATGTAATCCGTATGAACTCGGCCTGTTCGCTGACAAACTTGTAGCGGAAGTGCATCGACATAGGTGTTTTGCAGTTTGACAAGTTGTCGCCAATCCAGGATATCCTGAACAAACGGGCTTGTCAAAGCGAGGTACGAGAGAATGTCTTCGCCTGTCGCATATTGCCCGGTTTTGGTCTTTTTCTGCTTTTCGCCGCCAATTTTAAGTTTGTCGAAAAGGATTTCACCAAGTTGTTTCGGAGAGCCAATGTTAAATTTTTCCCCGGCTGATTCATATATCTGGTCTTCCAGTTTTTTAATGTCGGTTGACAGTTCTGCCGAAAGCGAATGTAGGAAGTCGATGTCCAATTTTACGCCTTCAAGTTCCATGTCGGCCAGCACTTTTACAAGTGGGATTTCAATTTCGTCAAAAAGCTTTTTGGTTTCGGCTTTCTCGAGTTGGCTGATGAATGTTTCACGAAGTTGCAACGTGATGTCGGCGTCCTCAACGGCAAACTCTTTTAATTGTTCGAGATCGGCTTCACGGATGGTCTTCTGTCCCTTGCCTTTTTTGCCAAGAACGGCGTCGATGGTCATTGGTGTATAATTCAGGTAAGTTTCGGACAGCACATCCATCGAATGGCGCATATCGGGATTGATGAGATAATGAGCGAGCATGGTGTCGAAAAGAAGGCCTTTGACGTCGATTCCGTAGCGCGACAAAACTTTGAGGTCATACTTTAAGTTGTGACCGATTTTTTCGATGTTTTCGGCGTCGTAAAAAGGCTTGAATTTTTCGATTACTGATTTTGCGTCGTCGAAGTTTTCGGGAAGCGGAACATAGAATCCTTTGCCTTTTTCATATGAAAAGGTAAGACCGACAATTTCAGCGTAAAGCGGATCGAGCATTGTTGTTTCGATATCAAAGCTGACAGCTGATTGTTTCAGGAGATTTTGAACGAGCAACCTGGTAGCCATGTCGCCTTGAACAAGCTGATAGAAGTGAGCGGTATTTTCAATGTTATTTTGCTTTGAAACCGAAATTTCTGTTCCGTCTGAATCGGTTGCAAACAAATCGAATTGATCTGATTTTACGATGGTTTTAGTTGGCGCCAATCCCGCGGCTTCCACATTTGAATAGTCTTGTTTTTTATAAAAAAGACTGTTGAATTGTTCGGTCATGCGGCGGAATTCAAGTTCCTGGAAAATGGCTTCAACTTTTTCCGCATCTGGTTTTGTGAGTTCGTAATCATCTTCATTAAAGGTGACATCGCAATCGCAAACAATTGTGGCCAGTTTCTTTGACATAATGCCTTTCTCGGCGTTTGCTTCGATGGTTTCTTTCATTTTGCCTTTTAGCAGATGCGTGTTTGCCAGCATGTTTTCGAGCGAGCCGAACTGCTTGAGAAGTTTTTTTGCGGTTACTTCACCAACTCCTGGCAATCCCGGAATATTATCAACAGCATCGCCCATCATGCCCAGGAAATCGATTACCTGCTCAGGTCGTTCAATTTCGAAACGTTCCAGGACTTCGGGCACACCCCAAATTTCGATTCCGTTGCCCATTCGTGCCGGTTTGTAAATAAAGATATTTTCTGAAACCAGTTGTGCAAAATCTTTGTCGGGCGTTACCATAAACACTTGATAACCTTGTTTTTCGGCTTGTTTTGCGACGGTTCCGATAAGGTCGTCGGCTTCACAACCGGCAAGTTCAATAATCGGAATATGCATTGCCTCCAGAATCCGATGGATATACGGAATTGCCAGGAGAATTGCTTCCGGAGTTGCGTTTCGGTTTGCTTTGTATTCAGTGAACATTTCGGTGCGCGCGTGGCTTCCGTCTTTGTCAAAAGCAACGGCAAGATGATCGGGACGTTCGCGCTTGATCACATCCAAAAGAGAATTCATAAAACCCATAATGGCCGAGGTGTCCATTCCTTTCGAATTAATTCGTGGATTTTTAATAAAGGCATAATATCCACGGAAAATAAGTGCGTATGCGTCGAGCAGGAAAAGTCTTTTTTGAGCAGCCATAGATGAAGGAAATTTGGCGTAAAAGTAAGAAATCGACAGCTACTTTCCGAAATAAACTTGCTTTGGATGACCTGGAAACCGGTTGAAAATACAATAGTTAAATTTCAATTAATAACCGTAAATGCCCGACTGGTTATTTGTTAATTTGCACAAATTCATTCTATGACCCGTTGGATTATTCTTGGGGTGATCCTGCTCCTTGTTGAAGTATACGCATTTCAGGCTGTCAGGACGATCATAAAAGCAAAGTGGCTTTTAGCTCTGATAGAGGTTGCGAGTATTGCTGTTTACATTTATGTTTTCTACATTTTGTACGGTTTTGACCGAAGCAAAGGCCAAACGCTGCAATCGATGTTTGCTATGGGACTGATGCTGGTTGTTCTGGTGCCAAAAATGTTTATCACCATCATAATGTTGATTGAGGATATTTTCCGGATTTTATCGGCAGGTGTCGCATTAGTGAGTAAATCAGATGGTCAGATATTTCCCGAGCGGCGAAAGTTTATCAGTCAGATTGCACTCGGAATTGCGGCTGTTCCGTTTTTATCATTCATATATGGAATTGCGAAAGGCAAGTATGATTTTAGGGTGATTCGCACGACTCTTTTTTATGACGATCTTCCGGATGCGTTTGACGGTTTCCAGATCACGCATATATCCGATATTCACAGTGGAAGTTTTGACAATAAAGAAAAAATCGAATATGCGATCGACTTGATCAATATGCAAAATTCGGATGCGATCTTTTTTACCGGCGATATTGTAAACACTCACGCAACTGAAATGTATCCATGGATTGATACTTTCAAAAAAATCAATATGCCTAAATATGGGAAATTTTCGGTACTTGGTAACCACGATTACGGCGAATATATTCAGTGGCCGAGTTCACGCGAGAAGCTTCAGAATTTTGAAGATATCAAAGGTCTTCACGACAAAATCGATTTTAAACTGCTTTTGAACGAATCGGTTAAAATCAGAAAAGATGGCGCTGAGATCAATGTTGTTGGCGTCGAAAACTGGGGTCATAATTTTAAGAAGGCTGGCGATTTGAATTTGGCGTCAAAAGATCTGACTGCAACCGATTTCAAAATCCTGATGACGCACGATCCGTCTCATTGGGAATATGAAGTTAAACAACATCCAAAGAATTTTCAATTATCGCTTTGCGGCCATACGCACGGGTTTCAGTTTGGAATCGAAATTCCGGGTGTGATCAAGTGGAGTCCAGTGCAATACGTTTACAAACAGTGGGCGGGGTTATATGAAAATTTAGGGCGATATGTTTATGTAAATCGCGGATTCGGTTTTCACGCTTATGCAGGGCGAGTGGGAATTTGGCCCGAAATTACCGTCATTGAACTAAAAAAAAGAGGTAATGTCGCATAATTAGTTAAAAATGTTACATTTGTATTAGATTCTATAAAAGTAGCTTTATGTCTAAATTTGGAGAACTTATTAATGCGCCCATTCCCGTTTTGATCGACTTTTACACGGAGTGGAATGAGCAGTCTGTATCAATGCATCCGGTAATTCGGGATGTTGCCGCAGCATTGGGTGATAAGGCCAAAGTCATTAAGATCGATGTAGATAAAAATCAGGAACTTGCTGAGGCTCTGCGCATCAAAGGTTTGCCAACACTGATGATTTATAAAGAAGGACAAATGGTTTGGCGTCAATCGGGTGAACTCGATGCAAACACTATCATTACTTTAGTTCAGGAGCAGTTGTAACTAATCGGTTAACGCTCCAAATTCATATCCATTCTCTTTCAGATATTCCAGCGTTCTGGGTAGTACATACTCTAAATTGGGGAATGCTTTTACACTGTCGTGGAAGACAATTATGCTTCCCGGGCGGATTTTCCGAATTACATTTTCAAGGCACTTTTCAGGGGAAAGATCGGCGTCATAATCACCGCTGATAATATCCCACATAACGATGGTATATCCCATTGAGCGCACCTCACGCGCCTGTTTTCTCGTAATTTTCCCGTAAGGCGGCCTAAAATAAGAAACCGAAGGAATAACACGCAAAATCTTATCTGTGCATTTTTGGACGCTTTTCGCATAAGACGTGGTTGCAGTTTGCCAACCATTGCAATGATCGTCGGTGTGATTTCCGATAAGGTGGCGACTGTCAACTAATTGTCGGAAAATTTCCGGATTTGCATCAATGTTTTGTCCGATGCAAAAAAAAGTTGCTTTGGCGTTGTGTCGATTGAGTTGATCTAGTGTCCACGGCGTAATCACAGGCGTTGGACCGTCATCAAATGTCAGGTAAACTTTCTTTTGATTGGTTTTTTTTCGCCACATATATTGTGGGAAAAGCATTCGGATAACCCAATTCGTTCTGAAAAAGTATGGTTTCATATAATAAAAAAGCCGGTTTTTACGCCGGCATCTTTGTTATTCATTTTTTCGGCCAAACCGTTTAAACTTTTGATTTAGGCTGTTGAATGTTGTTTTATGTTTTTCAAAATATTCGTCGTCACCTTGATCTTTCATCACCAAAAGAATTCCACGGTAACGTTCGATATCAGTCATAATATCCATCGATAAGTCGTTTTGTTCCGACGGACGTAATCCACCGTAGAACTTCAGGTTTTGCTGATATTTATTTGCCAGGAAGTCGACCAATTCGCGAGCTTTTTGCTTTTCGCCGATCGCGTAATAGCCGGCAGCAAACGGATCAAGCAAGGTGTAATATCCGAAATATTGGGGAGGCATTTGAGTCATCGCCAAATCGATTACATTTTTGGCTTTGTCTAATTTGTCCTCGTTGATGAGTTGCTCCATCAAACGCGCCAAATTGGTTCGGTAACTGATGCTGTTCTTGCGGGTTTCCGGGTCGTGGTAAATATCCGGACTCGAACTATTGCCCCAATCCCATTTCATCACAATATCGTACATTTTATCCGAATCGATCTTGCCCATGTCAAGCGGACTAGACGATTTCTCCAACGATGTTCTGATGGGAACGAGTTTGTAAACCATTCCTTCAAGTTGAAGATAGTCTTTCATCCACAAATAATCATCGTTTCCAAAACTTCCGCCGGTAAAGTAAATAGGGCGTTTCCAGTTGTTGTTTTGTAAGATGTCGAGCATCATCAAACGGTTTTTGTACAATCCGCTTCCTTCGATGTCGATATCGATATAAGGAACAATCGAATCATATTCGCGTTCGGGAACAACCTTGTTTGCAATTACCGCATTTTTATCAACGTTAATGCGGATTTTGTTGGAAGGATAGAAGTGGATGCTTTGTCCGTTTTGCAACTGAACTGTGGTTCGTGGATCATCACTCTTAATAAACGTCATCAGATCCTCAACGTTTATCCGGGCTTCGGTGCGCGGAATGTGTGCTACAAAATCAAGTTTGTCGCCAACATAATCCTGATGCGTAAACGAAATCGGAAGACCTTCAGATTCGTACGATTTTCGTTTCATCTGATCGATATACCAATCTGTCATAAACAAACTTGTGTTTACAATCTTGATATCCGTGCGGATGCCTTCAATTTCCTGCGCATACCAAAGCGGAAACGTATCGTTGTCACCGATGGTATAAAGAATGGCATTCGGCTCGCATGAATTTAGATACGCCTTCGCCATTGCAAGAGCAGTATACCGGTTCGAACGGTCGTGATCGTCCCAGTTTTCAGACGCCAACAAAACTGGTCCTGCAAGCATGGTCGCGCCTAAAACTACAGGAATTGCGATTTTTGGCGAGAGATATTTTCTGGCGAAATCGAATATCGCATAAATTCCAAATGCAATCCACATCGCAAAAACGTAGAATGATCCGACCAGCGCATAATCGCGTTCACGTGGCTCAAATGGCCGCTCGTTCAGGTAAATTTTTAACGCCAATCCGGTAAAGAGGAAGAGCACCAACAGAACGTAAAAACTCTTTTGATCTCTTTTTGCGTGAAATGCAATTCCGATGACCGCAAGGATAAATGGCAAGAAATAATAGGTGTTTCGGCCTTTGTTGTTCTTGACATCATCAGGCAGGTTTTCCTGCGATCCAAGGTGCAATTCGTCGATAAAAGTAATTCCGCTTAGCCAATTTCCATCGAGATTGTCGTATTTTCCTTGCTGATCATTTTGTCGTCCTGCAAAGTTCCACAGCAAATATCTCCAGTACATATATCCGAACTGATATTCAAACATAAAACCTAAGTTTTCACCTACTGATGGTTTGTCGATGATCAGATAATCGGAATAATTCTTTAAGAAAGCAACATAACCGTCGGTTCCAATTTGACCGGTTCGGTATGCGTTTCTGAATTCAGCTACAGTTTTCTGAACTTCATCACGCAACTGACCAACAGCGCCTGCGAGTTCCTCATCAGACAATGTGTTCGGATCAATTCCGTATCGCTGCAATTCGGATGCATAGTTATATCTCGGATCCAACTGAAAATTCGGAACGCTTGTAAAACGCATGTAGTTTTCAGCATGATCAGTGCTCCACATCCTCGGAAGAATAGTCTTGTGACTATCGTCGCTATTTTGTTGCGCGTTTTTGTAATTATTGGTGATTACGTACTTCCCGGTTTGGTAATCACGTTCGTAGTTTGGCGCCTTGTCCAGGTACGGATTGTCAGGATCAAGACCGGCAAACATATCAGTGTATTGAGGGCCATAGAATAGCGGATTGACACCGTATTGCTCGCGGTTATAGTAGGCGAGGACTTCAGCCGCATCAGAAGGCTTGTTTTCATTGATTACTACATCGGCGTTAGCGCGAATAGGCAACATCATCCATGTTGAAAACCCGATCAGAATAAATAGGATGCAAAGCAATAGCGTGTTATATTGAACCATTGCTTTTTGTCGCGTGTATCGAAGTCCGAAGTAAAAGATCGCGATCAAAACCAGGAATGCGAAAATAGTACCGGAGTCGAAAGGCATTCCGAGGCTGTTGACCATGAAGATTTCGGTTTTTCCGAAGAAAGCGAGCGTCCAGGGAAGTAGAAGTTTAAAGATAAAAAGTAGTATCGCGACAACGACAACATTGGCGATGATAAAACTTTTTGTAGTGATATTTTTATAGTGTTTGAAATAATATAGGAATCCGATGGATGGAATCGCTAGTAGTGCCATAAAGTGAACACCGAATGAAAGTCCGATGACCAATGAGATCATTAACAACCATTTGTTGCCACGCGGAGTCCCCATATCGCGTTCCCATCGCAGACCAAGCCATAATAAAAGTGCGATAAAGCATGACGCCATGGCGTAAACCTCCGTCTCGACTGCATTGAACCAAAAACTGTCAGTAAAAGTAAAAGCCATTGACGCTACGAAAGCGCTACCGAGAATCATGATCTTATTGGCTGAATCGCCTTCGGTAATGGGAACAACTTTTTGAAGCAGCATCGTTAGCGACCAGAACATCAATAAAATGGTAAAGGCGCTTGAAACAACCGACATCATGTTTACCATCAATGCGATAGTAGAGGTGTCTGTCGCAAACATGGCAAAGAAAGCGCCCAACATTTGGAAGAGTGGAGCTCCCGGTGGGTGCCCGACTTCCAGTTTGGCTGCTGTCGCAATGTATTCGCCGGCATCCCAAAAACTCATCGTAGGTTCGACGGTTAATGTATAAACCAACAAAGCGATTGCAAAGGTGGCCCAACCTAGTATCGAGTTCCATTTGCGGAAGTTGAATAACGGCATATCCTATTTTTATAAGTTGTCACAAAGAAAATGCTTTTTTGCTTAATGAATTGCTAAAAAAAAATTTTTCAGAAAAAGTGCGCAGAATACTTGCGCAAAAAAAAATATGTTATAAATTTGCACCCGTTAACCGCTGGCCCATGGTGTAATGGTAACACTACGGTTTTTGGTGCCGTCTTTCAAGGTTCGAGTCCTTGTGGGCCAACAAAAAAACTCCTCATGCAAATGAGGAGTTTTTTATTTTATGGAAAATTGTATTTAAATTTTAAATGTCAATACCGGTCTTACAGTGTGATTTACAAGATCTTCGCTAATGCTTCCGTTAAAGAAATGCGAGAATCCGGTGCGGCCGTGAGTACACATTCCGACTAAATCCGCCTGTACAGAATTGGCGAAATTGATGATGCCTTTCTCAACATTCACGTCGTTATAGATGTGTGTCGAATAATTATCCAGGTTAAATTCTTCGATAAAGTCAGACATAATGCTTTCTGCGACTCCGGTCGATTTAAAGCTATTTGGCGTATTTATCATTACTAAGTGAAGTTCCGAATTGAAAAGTCGGGCAAATTCAATCACTTTAGCAAACGGTTTTTTAATTTCTGCGCTGAAATCTGATGCGAAAACAAATCGGTCAGCTTTAAAGTCGGAAATTTCATTTTTGATAACCAACACTGGGATTTCTGAGAAACGAACTACTTTCTCGGTGTTTGAACCGATGAACATTTCCTGGAAGCCGCTTGCGCCGTGTGAACCCATAACGATAAAATCGACGTTATTCTTGCGGCTGATATTAACGATGCCTTCAAATGCTTTTTCAAATTGGATAACTGTCGAGATGTTGATGCCGTCAAGATAGTCTTCATCGGCAACTGCGTCAAGACGGTTGATGGCGCTATTTTTGAAAAACATGATTTCCGGAATGTCACTGCCTGAACCAACAGCATCGCTGTTTTGGTTTGGCAATTCGAGCATGTGAAGTAATATGATTTCAGCATTGTGTTGACGGGCAATTTGAGCCGCAACTTTCAATGCGTATTCGGCATTTGTTGAAAAATCGGTAGGGACGAGAATCTTTTTCATGTGAATTGGTTGTAAGAAGAATTTTGGTAAAATATTTATACAGCTAAAGGTAGAAATATTTTAACAATGAGCAAGGTTTTTTGAATTACAAAAAAATGACTATCTTTGCAGCGTTATTTACTGAAAATTAAATAATGAGGGGACAGTAGTCCCCTCTTTTTATACAAATTATGACCTTTAAGGAAAAAGTACAAAACCTGTTAGATGAAGGGCTTAGCGAAAAGCCCGAATTGTTTCTGATCGACCTCACGATCACGGACGCATATAAAATTATTGTCACTTTGGATGGTGATAATGGCGTAACTTTGCAGGATTGCATCGATATCAGCCGTGCGATCGAACATAATCTTGATCGTGAAGAACAAGACTTTTCGCTGGAGGTTGCCTCTGGTGGAGTTTCTTCACCTTTGAAACACAAGCGACAATATAAAAAAAATATTGGCAGAACACTTATCGTTAAGCTCGCTACCGAAACCATCGAGGCGCCGCTGACCGATGCTGACGATGAGAAAATCGTACTTGAGTGGGAAGCGCGTGAGCCGAAGAAAGTTGGCAAGGGTAAAGAGACTGTTCTAAAAAGACAGGAAATCCGATATGAGGACATTAAAGAAGCAATTGTTACAGTAACATTTTAAATTTATAGATTGGCATGGAAAATATAGCATTAATCGAATCATTTTCAGAGTTTAAGGACGACAAGCTGATTGATCGCGTAACGCTTATGGCGATATTGGAAGATGTGTTCAGGAATGCACTTAAAAAGAAATACGGTTCAGACGACAACTTCGATATCATCATTAACCCTGACAAAGGAGATATGGAGATCTGGAGACGACGTGTGATTGTTGCTGATGACGATCTAGATCTTGAGAATGAAGAAATCACGCTTACTGAAGCACGAAAAATCGAACCGGATTTCGAGATTGGTGAAGAGGTTTCAGAAGAAGTAAAGCTGATCGATTTGGGAAGACGTGCCATTTTAGCCCTTCGTCAAAATCTGATTTCAAAAATCCACGAACACGATAATACCAATCTATACAAGCATTTTAAAGATTTAATTGGCGATATTTATACTGCTGAAGTACACCACGTTCGACCAAGAGTTGTAATTTTGGTTGATGATGAAGGCAATGAGATCGTTCTTCCAAAGGAAAAACAGATTCCATCCGACTTCTTCCGCAAAGGTGATAACGTACGCGGAATCATCGAAAGTGTTGAGTTAAAAGGGAATAAGCCGCAAATCATCATGTCGCGTACTTCTGAAAAATTCCTCGAGAAGTTGTTCGAACAGGAAATACCGGAAGTTTTCGACGGACTCATCATGGTTAAAAACGTTGTGAGGATTCCTGGTGAAAAGGCAAAAGTTGCCGTAGATTCGTATGATGACCGCATCGATCCGGTTGGAGCTTGCGTCGGAATGAAAGGATCTCGTATCCACGGAATCGTGCGTGAACTCGGAAACGAAAACATCGATGTGATCAATTATACGTCAAACACGCAGCTTTATATTACAAGAGCGCTTAGTCCGGCGAAAGTGTCTTCGATCAAAATAAACGAAGAAAATAAAAGGGCTGAAGTATTTTTGAAACTTGAAGAGGTTTCAAAAGCAATCGGTAGAGGTGGACATAATATCAAACTCGCCGGATTGCTGACAGGTTACGAACTTGATGTTATCAGGGAAGGTAGCCCGGCTGAAGATGAAGACGTTGAATTGTCAGAGTTTTCAGATGAGATCGATGGCTGGATCATCGACGAGTTTGCGAAAATCGGTCTGGATACCGCCCGTAGCATCCTCAAACAAGATGTTGAAGATCTGGTAAGAAGAACCGATTTGGAAGAAGAAACCATTCTCGACGTTATGAGAATTCTTAGAGAAGAACTCGATAACTAACAACTGGTTCTTCCAAACAACACAACACAACACAAAAAAAAGGAAACAAAGGTTATATGTCTGAAGAGAGAGTAATAAGAATAAACAAGGTTTTAAGGGAATTCAATATTTCGTTAGAAAGGGCCGTTGATTATCTAAAAGATAAGGGTATCGCTATTGATGCGAATCCAAACGCCAAGATATCTAACGTAGAATATGGAATTTTGCAGAAGGAATTTGCGGGCGATAAGGGGAATAAAGAAGCTTCTAAGGAAGTAGGCGAGGAGAAACGCAAGGAGAAAGAAGCCCTGCGACTTCAACGTGAAAAAGAAATTGAAGACAAACGTCGTGCAGACGAAGAACGTCAACGACAAAACGAAGTCATCAAGGCAAGAGCCGTTGTTACCGGTCCGAAAACCGTGGGCAACATCGATCTTTCGCCGAAAAAAGCTGAAACTCCGCCGCCGGTTCAGGAAGAAAAACCGGTCGAAAAAGTTGCTGCTCCTGAAGCGCCAAAAGCACCAGTCGAGCCAACTCCTGCTGAAAAACCGGCTGAAGTAACTCCACCGGTCGAAACGCCGGCTGCAAAAAAACCTGAAGCTCCTGCTGCTCCGGCCGCTGCGCCAACTCAGGAAATCAGACCTGGCGAGGAAGCTATCGCTACTCAGTACAAAAAACTCTCTGGAGCAACGTTAACCGGACAAACCATCGACCTTTCTCAATTCGAAAAGCCGAAGAAAAAGAAAGAAGAGCCTAAAATTACGCCTAATAAACCAGGAGCCGGAAACGCAAACGATCCCAACAAAGGAAAACGCAAGCGTATTGCACCAAAACCGGGAGCACCACGCCCTGGCGGAGCAACCGGACCAAATCCGAACAGAATTACGCCAAATACCGGCGCCAGAGGTACTCGCCCTGGCTTCGTAAAAGGTGCAAGACCTGCTATTACTGCTAAAGTAGAACCGACCGAAGAGGAAGTTAAAAACCAAATTCGCGAAACGCTCGAAAAATTGCAAGGTAAAGGCGGTAAGTCGAAAGCAGCCAAATATCGTAGAGATAAACGAGATACGCACCGTCAAAAATCTGATGACGAACAAAGAGCATTACAAGAAGGTAGCAAAACTTTAAAAGTAACTGAGTTCGTTACCGTAGGTGAAATTGCAACGATGATGGATGTGCCAATCACAAAAGTTATCGGAACTTGTATGTCGCTCGGAATCATGGTAACCATGAACCAACGTCTGGATGCCGAAACGCTGACCATTGTGGCAGACGAATTTGGATACGACGTTGAATTCATCACCACCGATATCGAAGAGTCAATTCAGGTTGTTGAAGACCGCGAAGAAGATCTGGTTTTCCGCGCACCAATCGTAACCGTAATGGGTCACGTCGATCACGGTAAGACATCACTACTCGATTATATCCGTGAGGAAAATGTTATCGCCGGTGAATCAGGTGGAATCACACAGCACATCGGTGCATATGGTGTGACCCTCGAAAATGGTCAAAAGATCGCTTTCCTTGATACTCCGGGTCACGAGGCGTTTACCGCGATGCGTGCACGTGGAGCTCAGGTTACCGATATCGCAATTATCGTCATCGCTGCTGACGACGATATCATGCCTCAAACAAAAGAAGCAATCAGCCACGCTCAAGCCGCAGGTGTTCCAATTATCTTCGCCATCAATAAGGTCGATAAGCCGAACGCGAACCCTGAAAAAATTAAAGAACGACTTGCTCAAATGAACCTCCTTGTTGAGGATTGGGGCGGTAAAATACAATCACACGACATTTCAGCGAAAACCGGACTTGGCGTTAAAGAACTGCTTGAAAAAGTATTGCTTGAAGCTGAAATCCTCGACCTGAAATCGAACCCGAACAAACTTGCGTCAGGAACTGTTGTCGAAGCATTCCTTGATAAAGGAAAAGGTTATGTGTCAACGATCCTGGTTCAGCACGGAACTTTGAAGATCGGTGACTACATGCTTGCCGGTAAACACCATGGTAAAATCAAGGCAATGCACGATGAGCGCGGTCACGTTATTACCGAAGCAGGACCTTCAACACCAGTTTCAGTACTTGGTCTGGACGGTGCTGCAACTGCCGGGGATAAATTCAATGTTTTTGAAGACGAGCGTGAAGCGAAAGCAATCGCAGCCAAACGTACTCAATTGATGCGTGAGCAGTCAGTTCGTACACAACGCCATATTACACTTGCCGAAATCGGTCGACGTATCGCGCTTGGTCAGTTTAAAGAACTTAACATCATCCTTAAAGGTGACGTTGACGGATCGGTTGAAGCACTTTCGGATTCATTCTCGAAATTATCTACTGAAGAAATTCAGATCAACATCATCCACAAAGGTGTTGGAGCAATTACCGAAACGGATGTTATGCTAGCTTCGGCTTCAGATGCGATCATCATCGGATTTAACGTTCGACCTGCCGGAAACGCACGTCAGCTTGCCGATAAGGAAGAAATCGATATCCGAAACTACTCGATCATTTACGATGCAATCGACGATTTGAGAGACGCGATGGAAGGAATGCTATCTCCGGAAATGAAAGAAGAAATTACCGGAACTGCCGAAATTCGCGAGCTTTTCAAAATCTCGAAAGTGGGAACTATCGCCGGATGTATGGTTACCGACGGAAAAATCTTCAGAAATTCTCGTATCCGAATTATCCGTGAGGGCGTTGTTGTCTTCACCGGTGAACTTACGGCGCTTAAGCGTTTCAAAGACGACGTGAAAGAGGTTTCTAAGGGCTACGATTGTGGTATTCAGATCAAGAATTACAACGACATCGAGATCAACGATCTTATCGAAGCTTTCCAGGAAGTTGCCGTTAAGAAGAAATTGAAATAAATTATCTACATAAAAAAAAGCCTCTGATTTTTCAGGGGCTTTTTTAGTTTTAGGAGCTATTTCCGGCTGTTTGCTATATCTTTTTATTGCTGGTGAAGCAACGTCAAATTCAACTTCGCAACGGCAATAAAAAGGATGCCGCGCCCATCCGGGCTAGATTATTTGTTGGGCTTAATCATAAGCGCGTTCGGATATTTCTTTTTTAGTTCATTTAATGCGCGCTCGGCTTCAATCCGCGATTTAAAGTTCCCCACCCAAACTTTATAGGATGGCGTACTAAAAACAATCGTCGCATCATACTGTTTGAAATTGCGTTTTACTTCTGCCAAATGTTTTTTTGAAGTCTCGCTATCACCGTTAAAAACTTGTATCTTGTATCTGTCATTTACCGTGATCGACGAATTGATTTTTCGCTTTTCAGCAAGAAGTTGCTCGAAAGCAGGGTCTTGTTTCAGGGTTGTTGATGCGCTTTGTGCATGTCCCGAGGCCGAAACCGCGAAGCCCGCAATAGCTGTAATTATGGATAATTTATTCAGTGCCTTTTTCATAATGAGCGTTTTATAATGCAAATGTAAGTAATCCCCTAAAACGGGCGATTGAAGTTTTATTTAGAATTGGTATAAATTGCCGCTTGGTCTGGGATTAAGGTTTTGTTAATAGTTAACAAATCGTATTTTTGTGCAAGTTTTTGAGGAACGTGCGTCTTTTCGGCATCCTTAATTACAACGCCAATTTTAGCCGATAATTTTTTATAATATGAAAAAAGTGGGTAACCATAAGTCGATTTCTCGGATTTTAGTCATAAGCCTGGCTTTGATGCTGAATTTCTCTTTAACTTCTTTTGCTCAGGATCAAGCTGCTGCTCCTGCTGAAGCTGCGGCACCTGCGGCCGAAGCTGCGCCAGCCGGTGGTGGTGACGCGGTAAAAGGGAAAGCGCTTTTTAACCAAAACTGTGCATCTTGCCATAAGCTTGATTCAAAAGGAACTGGTCCGGCATTGCGTGGAGTTGCTGAAAAGCGCGACCGCGAATGGCTTTACAAGTGGATTAAAAACAGTACCGATATGATTAAATCGGGTGATCCGCTTGCTGTTCAGCTTTTCGAAGAGAACAACAAGGTGCTTATGACCCCGTTTCCACAGTTGTCTAACACGGATATCGACGATATCCTTGCTTATACTTCTGAGGTAAAAGCTACTGCTCCAGGTGGAACTGCGATGCCTCCAAATGGAACCCCGCTTTCACAGCAAGAAGGCAGCGTCTCGAATAACTTGATTCTTGCAATCTTGGCCATTGTTCTTGTTATCTTGGTAGTAATGTTGGTTATGGTAAACCGCGTGCTGACCAAAGTTGCAAAAGCAAACGGTATCGAAGTAGCGAAGAAAGAGCCGACAATGCCAATCTGGAAAGCATTCGCGAAGAATCAATTCCTGGTTCTGGTTTCTGTTATCTTCTTGATGCTTGCTGCAGCGTACTTCATCTATGGATGGACAATGCAAGTTGGCGTTGATCAAGGGTATCAGCCAATTCAGCCAATTCACTACTCGCATAAAATCCACGCTGGTGACAACGAAATCGATTGTAAATTCTGTCACTCAGCTGCTCGTACAAGTAAGAACGCGGGTATCCCATCGCTGAATGTTTGTATGAACTGCCACAAAAACGTGAGCGAAGTTGCTGAAACTACTGCAACTGCAGAACATAGTAAAGCTTTCTACGATGCTGAAATCCAAAAGCTTTATGATGCTGTTGGTTGGGATAAAACGAATCAGGTGTACACCGGAGTTACCAAACCGGTTAAATGGGTTAGAATTCACAACCTTCCTGACTTTGCATACTTTAACCACTCACAACACGTAACTGTGGCTGGTATCGAATGTCAGACGTGTCACGGTCCTGTTCAGGAAATGGAATACATGAAACAGCATGCACCACTAACAATGGGCTGGTGTGTTGATTGTCACCGTACAACTGACGTGAAAATGGAAGGTAACGCATATTATGATAAGATCCACGCCGAACTTTCTAAGAAATACGGTGTTGAGAAATTGACGGCTGCTCAGATGGGCGGACTCGAATGTGCAAAATGCCACTACTAAAAAAATATTAAGAAGCTAATATCTATATACAATGTCATCAAACAAAAAATACTGGAAAAGTGTTGAAGAACTAGACGAGAACAGTTCTGTTGTTGAGGCGCTTAAACATAACGAATTTACTGAGGATATTCCGGTCGCTGAGTTTTTAGGTGATAAGGATTCGCTCGCAAGTTCGTCAACCAGTCGTCGTGACTTCTTAAAATTTGTCGGATTCAGTACTGCTGCGGCTACACTTGCAGCTTGCGAAGGTCCTGTACATAAATCAATACCTTATGTAATGCAACCCGAGCAGATTATTCCGGGTATGCCTGACTTTTACGCTACTTCAGTTTTTGACGGTTTTGATTTCGCACATGTTCTTGTGAAATCTCGCGAAGGCCGACCGATCAAAATCGAAAGAAATACTATGGAAGGTGCCAATTTCGCACCTAACGCCCGTATTCACGCTTCAGTGTTATCGCTCTATGACAGCATGCGTTTGAAGGGTCCGAAGATTAATAAAAAAGAATCAACTTGGCAGGCGGTAGAAGATCGCATCAAAGCTAGTCTTGCTGATGCGCGTTCAAAAGGTGGTCAGGTCGTGTTGTTAACTCCAACATTGGCAAGTCCGTCTACTGAACGATTGATCGCTCAATTCATTGCTTCTAATCCGGGATCTAAACACGTTATTTACGATGCGGTTTCAAGCTCTGCCGCGCTGGATGCTTTCGAGCGTACTTACGGCGAGCGCGCTTTGGCAAATTACGATTTCGCAAAAGCATCATTAATCGTATCTGTTGGAGCTGACTTCCTTGGAGATTGGCAAGGTGGCGGTTACGATGCTGCTTATGCAGAAGGTCGCATTCCTAGAAATGGAAAAATGTCACGTCACTTCCAGTTTGAAGCTAATATGACATTATCAGGTGCTGCTGCTGACAAACGCGTTCCAATGTCGACCGCGGATCAAAAGCAAGCCTTGGTTAAAATTTATAATGTCATCACAAACAATTCAGTTGGTACGCGTAAAATTGCGGGTGAAGAAGCAGTCATCAAAGCTGCTCAACAATTGAAAGCTGCAGGAAGCAAAGGAGTTTTGGTTTCTGGAATTGATGATGTTGATGCGCAGTTACTTGTGCTTGCAATCAATCAGGCGCTTGGTAGCGAATCGTTTTCAACTGCTGCAACGCGTCAAATCAGAAAAGGATCAGATCGCAGCGTATTGCAATTGATCAACGATATGAAAGCCGGATCGGTTCACACTTTGATTATGAGTAATGTAAATCCAGTTTATACATTGCCAAACAATTCGGATTTCCTTGCCGGTCTTCAGAAAGTTTCGCTTTCAGTCGCGTTCTCATTAAAAGAAGACGAAACGGCATCAATCACTCATATTGCTGCAGCAGCGCCGCACTATCTTGAGTCTTGGGGCGATGTTATGATCACAAAAGGAACAATCGGTCTTACACAACCTACAATCCGACCTTTATTCAATACCAGACAGTTTCAGGATGCGCTTATCGCACTTAACGGAATGTCTGGATCATACTACGATTACATAAAATCAACATCGACGTTTGCCGGAAAAACCTGGAATCAAGTGCTACATGATGGTGTTTATGTTTCAGCGGAAGCAACTACAGCAGCTTCGACAGGTGGTTCAGTTGATGCTGGAGCTGCGGCTTCAACATTGGCTCAATCAAAACCGGCTGCCGGTCTCGAGTTGAATCTTTATACGAAAACAGGTCTTGGTGACGGTCAGCAGGCCAACAACCCTTGGCTGCATGAATTCCCGGATCCAATCACCAGAGTTGCTTGGGATAACTACATTACGATTTCAAGAGTTGATGCTGAAAAGTATGAACTTGAAAATAGAATCGTTGCGAATGGTGGTTTGAACGGTAGCTATGTCAATTTAACAGTTGGTGGAAAATCGATCGAAAATGTACCGGTAATCGTTCAGCCTGGTCAGGCGCCTGGAACTATCGGACTTGCATTGGGATACGGTCGTCAGGCGGCAATGAAAGATGAGATGAAAGTTGGGGTTAACGCTTATACGTTCTACAACGGATTTAAATCAGCTCAGCCGGCAACAATCAGCAAAGCCGGTGGTGAACACGAGTTTGCATGTACGCAATCTCAACGTACTTTGATGGGTCGTGGCGATATCATCAAAGAAACGACATTAGAGATTTTCAATACTAAAGATGCGGCAGAGTGGAATGTTGTTCCGTCTGTATCTTTGGATCACGCGCCTGTAGAAGCAGCAAAAGTGGATCTTTGGGAAGGTTTCGACCGTTCTGTAGGACATCACTTCAACATGTCAATCGATCTTAACTCATGTACCGGATGTGGTGCTTGTGTGATCGCTTGTCACCTTGAAAACAATGTGCCTGTAGTCGGTAAGTCAGAAATGAGAAGAAGCCGTGATATGTTCTGGTTGAGAATCGACAGATATTATTCATCTGAAGATACGTTCGCGGAAGATAAAGTGCGTAAAGAAAACTTTAGCGGTTTATTTGGTGACGAAGGTTCATTAGGTGGTTTCAACAGCATGGAAAATCCTGCCGACAATCCGCAGGTATCATTCCAACCAATGCTTTGTCAGCACTGTAATCACGCACCATGTGAAACTGTATGTCCGGTAGCGGCAACATCACACGGTCGTCAGGGACAAAATCAAATGGCTTACAACCGTTGTGTTGGTACTCGTTATTGTGCAAACAACTGTCCGTATAAAGTACGTCGTTTCAACTGGTTCCTTTACAACAAAAACAGCGAATTCGATTATCATATGAACGACGATTTAGGTCGAATGGTTCTAAATCCGGATGTTAATGTTCGTTCACGTGGAGTAATGGAGAAATGTTCATTCTGTATTCAGAAAACACAACTTACGATCCTGACTGCTAAACGTGAAGGCCGCGAGGTTGGAGTGAACGAATTTGAAACAGCATGTTCAGCAGCTTGTCCGACTGGATCAATTAAGTTTGGCGATGTGAACAAAGAGGAAAACGAAATCGTACGATTGATGAAAGACGAGAGAAAATATAAAGTTCTCGAGTATGTTGGTACAAAACCAAACGTTTTCTATCAAGTGAAAGTTAGGAATACCTAGTTCAAAATAAATTATTAAGAAACAATATAAAGGATTATGTCGTCTCACTACGAAGCACCCATTAGAAAACCCTTAGTTATAGGTGATAAATCTTATCACGATGTAACTTTAGATGTAGCCGCGCCTGTAGAAGGAAAGGCTAACAAGCAATGGTGGACAGTATTTTTAATTGCTTTAGCGGCTTTTCTTTGGGGAGTTGGCTGTATCATCTACACAATTTCAACAGGAATCGGAACCTGGGGACTAAACAAGACAATTGGTTGGGCCTGGGATATTACTAACTTCGTTTGGTGGGTTGGTATCGGTCACGCGGGAACGCTTATTTCTGCGGTACTTTTACTCTTCCGTCAGCGATGGAGAATGGCGATTAACCGTTCTGCTGAGGCGATGACCATTTTCTCGGTAGTTCAAGCCGGACTTTTCCCAATCATCCACATGGGTCGTCCCTGGTTGGCATACTGGGTTTTACCTATCCCGAATCAATTCGGATCACTTTGGGTAAACTTCAACTCGCCACTTCTTTGGGACGTATTCGCGATTTCAACCTACCTTTCAGTGTCATTGGTATTCTGGTGGACAGGTCTACTTCCTGACTTTGCGATGCTTCGCGACCGTGCGATCACGCCATTTACAAAAAGAGTTTATTCAATATTGAGTTTCGGATGGAGCGGGCGTGCAAAAGATTGGCAACGTTTTGAAGAAGTATCGTTGGTACTTGCCGGACTTGCAACACCACTTGTACTTTCTGTACACACGATTGTATCTTTTGACTTTGCTACCTCTGTAATTCCGGGTTGGCATACCACCATCTTCCCGCCGTACTTCGTTGCCGGAGCGGTATTCTCAGGATTTGCGATGGTAAATACACTTCTGATTATTATGCGTAAGGTTTCAAACCTCGAAGCATATATCACCATTCAACACATCGAATTAATGAACATCGTAATCATGATTACGGGATCTATCGTTGGTGTTGCCTATATCACTGAGCTTTTCGTAGCATGGTACTCAGGTGTCGAGTATGAGCAGTACGCTTTCTTAAACAGAGCAACCGGTCCTTACTGGTGGGCATACTGGGCGATGATGACTTGTAATGTGTTCTCTCCACAGTTCATGTGGTTCAAGAAACTACGAACAAGCATTATGTTCTCTTTCGTAATTTCAATTGTCGTAAATATCGGTATGTGGTTCGAGCGTTTCGTGATTATCGTAACATCGCTTCACAGAGATTACCTTCCATCTTCTTGGACGATGTTCTCACCAACATTTGTTGATATTGGAATCTTTATCGGAACTATCGGATTCTTCTTTGTTCTATTCCTTCTTTATGCCAGAACCTTCCCGGTAATCGCGCAAGCAGAGGTTAAGACAATCTTGAAGACTTCAGGAGAATATTATAAAAAACGCAGAGACGAAAATAAACATTCACACCATGACTAGTAATAAAGTAATATACGCCATCTACAACGACGATGATGTATTGATGGATGCCGTCAAGAAAACACGTGCAGCTCACCATCATATTGAAGAGGTTTTTACTCCTTTTCCAGTGCACGGACTTGACAAGGCAATGGGTTTGGCGCCAACAAGATTAGCAATCTGCGCTTTTATCTATGGATGTATCGGACTTTCAGTTGCTACCTGGATGATGAATTTTATTATGATCCAGGACTGGCCACAAGATATCGGTGGTAAGCCAAGCTTTTCGTACATTCAGAATATGCCGGCTTTCGTTCCGGTAATGTTCGAAATGACAGTTTTCTTCGCAGCTCACCTTATGGTAGTCACTTTTTACTTGCGAAGCAGACTTTGGCCATTCAAAGAGGCTGAGAATCCGGATGTAAGAACCACTGATGACCACTTCTTGATGGAAATCGCAGTGAATAATAATGAAGAAGAATTAGTCAGCTTTTTCCAGAATACCGGAGCGGTTGAAGTTAAAGTAATAGAAAAGCACTAGTATTATGAAGCGCATATATAAAATATCACTCTTAGCAGGTATTTCAGTTTTGTTTGCGTCTTGTTTCAACGAGAAAAAACCAAACTATCAGTACATGCCAAATATGTACGAATCGGTTGCGTATGAAACTTATAATGAATCTGACGCTTTCAAAGGTGGTACCGTAGCTCAGGTTCCTGTAGAGGGAACCATTAAGAGAGGATTTGTTCCTTACGAACTTCCAAACACAAACGAAGGTTATGCTGCATCAAAAGGTGTAACGGCGTCTCCGCTTGATTCAATCGCTTACGATGAGCCAAAAGCTCAACAGTTGTATACAATCTATTGTGCAATTTGCCACGGTGATAAAGGTGATGGAAAAGGAAAGTTGGTTCAAAAAGAAAAATTCCTTGGTGTGCCAAGCTACGCTGATCGCGAAATCACCATTGGTAGCGTATATCACGTAGAAACATACGGATTAAATTCCATGGGATCGTACATGAACCAATTGACACAAAACGAGCGCTGGTTGGTTGCACAGTATGTAATGAAGCTTCGCAGCGAACTATAAGTAGAACAAACTGATCGAATTAGATATGTATACATTTTCAAGTAAATTAAAAACATTCGCTCTCGTCCTGATGGCCCTAGGTATTCTTGGGATTGGGTATGGTTTTTTAACTGCGCCAAAGACAATTCAGGATGTGGAAAAGATTCTCGCTGAAGAGGATGCACATGGTGCACACGGTGGGAGCAATGATCACGTTATAAAAGATGATCTTGTGTTGGATGAGCCAACCAAAAATATGTCTGGTGGCGAAAATCATCCTGCAACAACTACCGTTAATCCGACGGGAAGCACTACAGATCACATGACTCACGATGGCGATTCAACTAATGTTGATCTTGTAAATAACGCCGAAACGCATACTACAACAACAGCAACTGATGAGCATGCAAAAGCACATTCAGTTATCCCGGCTCACAACGATGGCGCTGCTGGTCACGATGCTCACGCGGAACATCAAAAACACCTTGAGCATGTATTGCATCAGTTGCAAAACAAGCCGTGGGCTGCGTTCTATGTTGCCTGTATCTTCTTTATGTTGGTTTCACTTGGAGTGTTGGCGTTCTATGCCATTCAGCAAGTTTCACAAGCAGGTTGGTCTCCGGTGCTATTCAGAGTAATGCAAGGAATAACAGCTTACCTTCCGGTGGGGTCTGTAATCTTCTTTATATTTTTGATCTTATGCGGACTTCACATGAATCACTTGTTCGTGTGGCTTGACGCCGATGTTGTCGCTAATGATAAACTGATCCAAAACAAGTCAGGTTACCTGAACTTCCCATTCTGGATCATCCGTGCAGCAATCTTCCTTACAGGATGGAGCTTGTACCAATACTTCTCTCGTAAAAACTGTCTTGCGCAAGACGAAGCTGACGATAACCGTTACTACAAGAAAAACTTTAAGATGTCGGCTGCCTTTTTGGTATTCTTCATCGTAACTGAATCAATTATGTCGTGGGACTGGATCATGTCTATCGATCCACACTGGTTTAGTACACTATTCGGTTGGTACGTTTTTGCAAGTTTCTTCGTAAGCGGTATTACCGTAATTTGCTTGGTAACGCTTTACCTTAAATCAAAAGGATATCTAGAATACGTGAACACTAGCCATATCCATGACCTTGCAAAATTCATGTTCGGTCTAAGTGTATTCTGGACATACTTATGGTTCTCTCAGTTTATGTTGATCTGGTATGCAAATATTCCTGAAGAAGTAACATACTACGTGACGCGTATCGAAGATTATAACCTTCCGTTCTTTGGTGCGGTCGTTATGAACTTCTTGTTCCCGATCTTAATCTTAATCAATACCGATTTTAAACGTATCACCTGGGTACTTGCTATGGCAGGTATTGTAATCCTTGCAGGACACTATGTTGATTTCTTCAACATGATCATGCCTGGAACTGTTGGTGACCGTTGGTTTATCGGAGTACCTGAAATCGGATCTGTGCTTTTCTTCTTAGGCTTATTTATTTTCGTTGTGTTTACAGCGTTGACAAAATCTCCGTTGTTGCCAAAAAGGAATCCGTTTATCGAAGAAAGTAAACATTTTCATTATTAATATTTAAAGTATAAACAGATGACAACTTTGTTGGTAATTATAGTTTTAATCTTATTATCTGTTGCTTTGTGGCAACTGACTAAAATATTTGACCTCACGCAGGTCGGTGAAAGTGTCGACGATTCGCAGGTAGCTAACCATAACGATAACAATATTCAAGGTTATCTGATGTTCGGTTTCCTTGCTTTTATCTACATCATTACAATCTACTGCGTGGTTTACTTCGGTAATCTTCCGCTTCTTGACCACTCGGCGTCTGAACACGGTGTTCTAATCGATGGTCTTATGTGGACAACCCTTATCCTGATTTTCGTTGTACAGACAATCACTCAGGCTTTGCTTCACTATTTCGCATTCAAATACCGTGGTCACAAACCAGGTATGAAGGCACTTTACTATGCAGATAACGATAAACTCGAGTTTGTTTGGAGTGCAATCCCGGCAGTAGTTCTTGCTGGTCTTATCCTTTACGGATTATATGCTTGGACAAACATTATGTATATCGACGAAAGCGATAAAGACATGATGGTGATCGAAGTTTACGGTAAGCAGTTCCAATGGGAAGCGCGTTACGCCGGTGAAGATAACGTTCTTGGTAAAGCGAATGTTCGTTACATTGAAGGAATCAACACAATGGGTGTCGATGTTGCTGATCCAAACGCACAGGATGATATCACCACCATGGAACTTCACATCCCGAAAGGCAAAAAAGTATTGTTTAAATTCCGATCTCAAGACGTTCTTCACTCTGCTTATTTCCCACATTTCCGTGCGCAGATGAACGTTGTGCCCGGGATGGTAACCCAGTTTGCATTTACACCAATTCACACCACTGCTGAAATGCGTGAAATGCCATTCATGGTTGAAAAGGTAGCAAACATCAATAAGATCCGTGCTAAGAATAGCGCTAAGGCGATTGAAAAAGGTGAAAGCGCACTTGATCCATATGCATTCGATTACTTTATCGCGTGTAACAAAATTTGTGGTGCATCTCACTACAACATGCAAATGAAAGTTGTTGTTGATACGCCTGAAGATTTCCGCAGATGGATGCAACAACAGTCAACGTTGATGTCAAAAATCAACGAACAAAAAGCAAATGCAGCAGAAGAAGGATTGAATCAGCCGGCTAAAACATCTAACGATGAAATAGTAGGCGAGCAGCAAGCAACCGCGTCAGCACCGGGTGCAACCGAAAGCGCAGCTAGCACTTCATCTACTTCTACTAAATAATCAAAATCTAAAGAATAACTTATATGTCAGCAGTAGCTCACGAACACGACCACGCAAACGGTCACGATCACGAACACCACCATAAAGACACTTTCATTACTAAGTATATCTTTAGTATTGACCATAAGATGATTGCCAAGCAATACCTGATTACAGGTGTTTTCATGGGAATCGTAGGGGTTATGATGTCATTGCTTTTCAGAATGCAATTGGCCTGGCCTGAAGAATCTTTCAAAATCTTCAATATCCTTCTTGGCGACAAATGGGCTCCTGAAGGTGTAATGGCTAACGATATTTACCTGGCTCTTGTAACCATTCACGGTACCATCATGGTATTCTTCGTGCTAACGGCTGGTTTGAGCGGTACTTTTAGTAACTTACTCATTCCGCTTCAAATCGGTGCGCGAGATATGGCTTCCGGTTTTATGAATATGATTTCATACTGGTTGTTCTTCTTGTCAAGTGTCTTGATGATTTGCTCATTATTCGTTGAAAGCGGACCTGCAAACGCCGGTTGGACAATCTATCCGCCACTAAGTGCGCTTCCGCAGTCGATCTCTGGATCTGGCGCCGGTATGACGCTTTGGTTAGTCTCGATGGCAATTTTCATCGCATCATCACTTATGGGATCGCTTAACTATATCGTTACGATCATCAACCTACGTACAAAAGGAATGTCGATGACGCGTCTTCCACTTACAATCTGGGCATTCTTCCTGACTGCAATTATCGGTGTGCTTTCGTTCCCGGTTCTTCTTTCAGCTGCTTTGCTACTTATTATGGATAGAAGCTTTGGTACGTCATTCTTCCTTTCTGATATTTATATCGCCGGAGAAGTATTACATTATCAAGGTGGTTCACCAGTTCTTTTTGAGCACCTTTTCTGGTTCCTTGGCCACCCGGAAGTTTACATCGTAATCCTTCCTGCAATGGGTCTGGTATCTGAAATTATGGCAACCAACGCGCGTAAGCCAATCTTCGGTTACCGTGCGATGATCATCTCAATGATTGCGATTGCTTTCCTTTCAACCATCGTGTGGGGTCACCACATGTTTATCTCAGGAATGAACCCGTTCCTTGGATCGGTGTTTACATTTACAACCCTGCTTATCGCAATTCCATCTGCTGTAAAAGCATTTAACTGGATTACCACTCTTTGGAAAGGTAACATCCAGATGAATACAGGTATGCTTTTCTCAATCGGATTCGTATCTACATTCATCACCGGTGGTCTTACAGGAATCATCCTTGGAGATAGTACGCTTGATATCAACGTTCACGATACGTACTTCGTTGTAGCTCACTTCCACTTAGTAATGGGTATCTCTGCACTATACGGAATGTTCGCCGGAATCTACCACTGGTTCCCAAGAATGTTCGGCCGAATGATGAACAAAAAACTTGGATTCATTCACTTCTGGGCAACGTCAATCTGTGCGTACGGAGTTTTCTTCCCAATGCACTTTATCGGAATGGCAGGTCTTCCTCGTCGTTATTATACCAACACCAACTTCCCGCTTTTCGACGATCTTCAGGACGTAAACGTTCTAATCACCGTTTTTGCACTTGTTGGTGGTGCTTTCCAATTGTTCTTCTTGTACAATTTCTTCGCTAGCATTTTCTACGGAAAACGTGCCGTACAAAACCCTTGGAAATCGACAACTCTCGAGTGGACAGCACCTGTTGAACACATCCACGGAAACTGGCCTGGAGAAATTCCAACCGTTCACCGTTGGCCTTACGATTACTCTAAACCTGGTCACGACGAAGATTTCGTGCCACAACATATTCCTCTCAAAGAGGGTGAAGAAGAACTTCATCACTAATATCAAATGCCTCCTTTCTCGGAGGCATTTTTATTTTTAATCGGTTCGCACATTTAGCTTACCTTAGATAGTCTAAACCACACGCTCATGACCAACCACGATTTCAACTTTAATCAGGCCAAAAACCGCTTCGAACTCGATGTCGATGGCCAAACGGCGTTTATCGTTCTTAGTCAGTCCGACGATACACTCACACTTATGCATACCGAAGTGCCGCAATCGCTCGAAGGTCAAGGTATCGGGAAGGAGATCGTCCAGAAATCGCTTGATTATATTAAAGAACACGATCTTAAATTCATACCCTCGTGCTCTTTTGTAGCGGCTTATGTTAAACGGCACCCCGAGTATAATTCGCTACTCGCCAAGGAATAATCTCTAACTCATTTTGGCTATCTTTGCCTTATGAATGAGCACCTTGACCCCACTAATAAAAATTACAATACCGAAGAACTCGACATCGATCGCAAGTTGCGGCCCTTGTCCTTCGACGATTTTGCCGGTCAGGATCAAATCCTAGAAAACCTAAAAGTCTTTGTTGCCGCTGCAAACCAGCGTAATGAAGCGCTCGATCACGCCTTATTCCACGGTCCTCCGGGTCTGGGTAAAACAACGCTTGCCAATATTCTTGCAAATGAACTTGGCGTCGGGATCAAAATCACCTCCGGTCCTGTTCTCGATAAACCGGGTGATCTCGCCGGACTCCTTACCAACCTCGATGAGCGTGATGTTTTGTTTATCGACGAAATTCACCGCCTAAGTCCGATTGTCGAAGAATATCTCTATTCGGCGATGGAAGATTTCAAGATCGATATCATGATCGAATCTGGTCCAAACGCCCGCTCGGTCCAAATCAACCTTAACCCATTTACACTTGTCGGCGCAACCACGCGTTCGGGATTATTGACCGCGCCAATGCGTGCCCGATTCGGAATTCAAAGCCGTCTTCAATATTATACCACCGAGCTTCTCACCACCATTGTCGAACGAAGCGCGTCCATCATCAACATGCCGATCACCATGGAGGCCGCTATCGAAATTGCCGGTCGGTCGAGAGGTACACCGCGAATCGCAAATGCGTTACTCAGACGCGTCCGTGATTTCGCACAAATTAAGGGAAATGGCAAGATCGATATCGAAATTGCACGCTATTCGCTTCGGGCGCTAAACGTTGATGCGTTTGGTCTCGACGAGATGGATAACAAAATCCTGACGGTCATCATCGATAAGTTTAAAGGCGGTCCCGTCGGACTTTCAACACTTGCAACGGCGGTTTCAGAAAGTAGCGAAACCATCGAAGAAGTTTACGAGCCGTTCCTGATTCAGGAAGGTTTCATCATGCGCACGCCGCGTGGTCGCGAGGTCACCGAAAAGGCATATCGCCACCTGGGTAAAGTTCGCACCAACATTCAGGGCGGATTGTTTTAGGGCATTCCCCTTCAGACAGTCGGCTTTCGAGTTGATGAATATTTTAAAACCGATCGATAGCCGCCAGCCTTCGGGTCGGGCTTTTTGCTACAAGTCCTCGTTCCTGCGGGCTTTCCGCTTCAATCCCTAATGCAATGAGCAACAAAACAAGATATACCGAGTTTATTAAGTCGGAGGCCGCCCGCCTCGGATTTATGTCTTGTGGCATTTCGAAAGCCGGTTTTCTCGAGCAGGAGGCACCGCGACTCGAATCATGGCTCAACGCGAACATGAACGGCGAAATGGCCTACATGGAAAATCATTTCGACAAGCGTCTCGATCCAACGCTTTTGGTCGACGATTCAAAAAGCGTCATCTCGTTGCTTCTTAATTATTATCCGACCGAAAAACAACACCCCGAATCGTATAAAATCTCCAAATACGCCTATGGTCAGGATTATCATTTTGTGATCAAAGACAAACTAAAGGAACTTTTATTTTCGATTCAAAATCAGATTGGTGATGTTTCCGGACGCGCGTTTGTAGATTCGGCGCCGGTTTTAGACAAGGCATGGGCCGCCAAAAGTGGACTCGGCTGGATCGGAAAAAACAGTAACCTGCTGACCAAAAAAACAGGTTCATTTTATTTTATCGCTGAACTGATCATCGACCTCGAACTCGACTACGATCATCCGGTAACCGATCACTGTGGTTCTTGCACCGCATGTTTAGATGCTTGCCCGACAAACGCCATCGTTTCGCCTTATGTGGTCGACGGCAGCAAGTGCATTTCCTATTTTACCATCGAACTCAAAGACAACCTTCCTGTGGAAATGAAAGGCAAGTTTCAGGATTGGGCATTTGGCTGCGATGTTTGCCAGGACGTTTGTCCGTGGAACAAGTTTTCCAAACCGCACTCGGAACCACTTTTTAATCCGCACCCCGAATTGCTTTCAATGACCAAAAAAGATTGGGAAGAAATTACGGAAGACACCTTTCGGGCGGTTTTTAAAAACTCGGCTTTAAAACGAACCAAGTTCAGCGGACTAACCCGCAACATCTCCTTCTTGAAAGACCAATCGTAGCAATCCGGTTTGCGTGAAGGATCGTAGCAAAGTACCGTGTACTGCGAAGAGCCTGACCCCGTTAAGCGGGTTTATGTTGTTTGGCAGGGTTTCAAAACGGGGGCACGCCCAAAAGAAAATCCGAAAAGATAAATCGCCAAACCTTTCCTTTTTAAGCATAGTCTTTTACCTTTGTAAGTCGCAAGAAATTAAAGATGAACAAGTACAGCAAAAGAAGAGAAGCGCTTTTATACCACGCAAAACCAACACCGGGAAAGATCGCGGTGATTCCAACCAAAAAATACGCAACCCAAAGAGATCTGTCGTTGGCATACTCGCCCGGAGTTGCCGAACCTTGTTTAGAGATAGCCAAGGATGTCGACAATGTTTATAAATATACCGCAAAGGGAAATCTGGTCGCGGTTATTTCTAACGGAACTGCAGTTCTTGGACTTGGTGATATTGGGCCCGAAGCGTCAAAACCCGTGATGGAAGGAAAGGCGTTATTGTTTAAAATATTCGCCGATATCGATGTTTTTGATATTGAAGTCGACACAAAAGATGTCGATAAATTCATTGAAACTGTAAAAAATATTGCGCCAACTTTCGGTGGAATCAACTTAGAAGATATAAAAGCTCCCGAATCTTTCGAGATTGAACGCCGATTGATCGAGGAGTTGAATATTCCGGTAATGCATGACGACCAGCATGGAACGGCGATTATCTCGTCGGCGGCGCTGATTAATGCGGCGGAATTGGCCGGTAAAAACATTTCGGATCTGACCGTAGTTGTGTCGGGTGCGGGAAGTGCGGCTTTGGCTTGTGCCAATTTGTACGTTCGTCTTGGCGTGAAAACCGAGAATATCGTGATGTTCGACAGTAAGGGAATCCTGTATCAGGGTCGCGAGCGCGTGTCTGAACTTCAGCAAAAATATGCCAACGGCAAAGAAGGAACTACACTTGAAGAGGCTTTGACCGGCGCTGATGTGTTCCTTGGATTATCGACCGGTAACATCATGAGTGCTGAAATGCTGATGAAGATGGCTGACAATCCGATTGTGTTTGCGATGGCAAATCCGGAGCCGGAAATCGACTACAACCTGGCGATGGACACCCGAAAAGACATTATCATGGCAACGGGACGATCTGATCATCCGAATCAGGTGAACAACGTTCTGGGTTTCCCGTATATTTTCAGGGGCGCGCTTGATGTTCGTGCTGCGAAAATCAACGAAGAAATGAAGATGGCGGCGGTTCGTGCTTTGGCGGCGCTTGCAAAAGAGTCGGTTCCGGAGCAGGTGAATATCGCTTATGGCGAGACTAAACTGGTTTTCGGCCGCGATTATATCATTCCGAAGCCTTTTGACCCGAGATTAATCACCAAAGTAGCGCCTGCGGTTGCGAAAGCTGCGATGGATTCAGGTGTGGCGCAATATCCGATTACCGATTGGGAAAAATATGAAGAGGAGCTTTTAGAGCGATTGGGATCAGACAACAAAATGGTTCGATTGCTTGCCAACCGTGCCAAGACTGAGCCGAAGCGTGTTGTTTTTGCGGAAGCCGATCATATCGATGTGTTGAAAGCAGCCCAAATATCGCTTGAAGATGGAATCGCCATTCCGATTTTGCTTGGCGATAAAGAGATCATATTAGAATTAAAAGAAGAACTTGGCTTTGATGCTGATGTTCAGATTATCGACCCGAAAACTCACGAGGAAGATGAGCGTCGTGCCCGATATGCCGATACTTTTTGGCAAGCCAGACAAAGAAAAGGAATCCAATTGATCGACGCCCAGAAATGGATGCGCGAGCGGAATTACTTTGCGGCAATGATGGTAAACGAGGGTGAAGCTGATGCGGTTGTGTCGGGTTATTCAAGAAGTTACCCAACTGTGGTTAAGCCAATGTTGCAATTGATCGGGAAAGCGCCCGGAATTACCTTGGCGGCTACAACAAATATGATGATGACTAATCGCGGGCCGATTTTCCTTTCGGATACTGCGATCAATCCAAATCCGACTGCAGACGACCTGGCAAAAATTGCGTTGATGACGGCTAAAACCGTTCGAATGTTCGGTA
Source organism: Flavobacterium sp. (assembly GCA_015234525.1). GTDB lineage: Bacteria > Bacteroidota > Bacteroidia > Flavobacteriales > Flavobacteriaceae > Flavobacterium. The sequence goes on from JADGMX010000033.1 coordinate 95,561, forward strand.
TGGAGCCTGTGATTGCGATGGTGTCGTTCTCGAACTTTGGTTCTGCGGGCGATTCGAACGCGGGTAAAGTCAGAGAAGCAGTGGCATACTTGCACAATTACTATCCGGATCTTTTGGTAGATGGTGAATTGCAAGCTGACTTTGCGATGAATTTCGAACTGCTGAAATCTAAATTTCCATTTTCAAAAATTGCCGGCAAAAAGGTGAATACATTGATTTTCCCGAACCTTGAAGCGGCAAATATTACCTATAAACTATTAAAGGAGCTTTACAGCGCCGATTCGATCGGGCCGATCATGATGGGAATGGCTAAGCCGGTTCACATTTTTCAGCTTGGCGCAAGTGTCAGCGAAATGGTGAATATGGTTGCTGTTGCTGTTGTTGACGCGCAGGAAAAGGAAAAGCGTCGCAAGAAATGGGAAGCGGCTGAGCGTTAATAATTAGGGCTTGATTCAGGGTAATGTATTTTTGTTATATTTGAGAATTAGTTAGGGTAAATGATAGCACATTTAGAGGGAAGATTAGTTGAAAAAACACCAACTGATGTGGTCATTGACTGCGGTGGTGTCGGGTATCATGTCAATATTTCGCTGCACACTTTTTCGCTGATCCCATCAACGGAAAAATTACGATTATATACATTTTTACAAGTTCGCGAAGATGCACATACGCTGTATGGTTTTGTCGAAAAGTCGGAGCGCGAGTTGTTCAAACTTCTTTTGACCGTAAATGGCATCGGAGCTGGAACTGCGCGGACGATGCTTTCATCACTAACGCCGAAGCAAATCATAAATGCGCTTGCGGCAGGTGATGTGGCAACAGTTCAATCTATCAAAGGGATTGGAAGTAAAACCGCGCAACGGGCAATTTTAGACCTGAAGGATAAAGTGTTAAAAATATTTGCAATTGATGAAGTTTCATTTACCGTAAGCAATACAAATCGGGATGAAGCGTTATCTGCTTTGGAGGTGCTGGGCTTTAACAAAAAGTTAGCGGAAAAGTCTGTCGAAAAAATCGTTAAAGAATCACCGGATGCAACAGTTGAATCAATCATAAAACAAGCTTTAAAAACATTATAGTAGTTGAAAACAGATCAAATTAGGGCAGGCTTTTTACTGAGATCCGGTATTATTCTGCTATTGTTACTCTTGTCATTTGATATTCACGCTCAGGTAGATGAGGAAGTTCAGGATTCCACCGCCACGGGATTTTCTGTTGGTAAGGTCGAGATGCAAAATCCGGCAAGCATCATTGAGGCATATACATACGATCCGGTGACAGATCGGTACATTTATACCAATACGGTTTCGGGATTTAATATCAACTATCCAATCATATTAACGCCAAAGGAATATCAGGAACTAGTTCTTCGTGAGCAGATCCGCGAGTATTTCCAAGCGAAGTCAGATGCGATCGATGGCAAGAAAGACGGTAGTGAAGACGCCAAAAAAGATTTGTTACCCCGTTACTATGTGAACTCCGGATTTTTTGAAACCATTTTTGGTGGGAATACAATCGACGTGAAACCCACCGGAACGGTTGAGATGGACCTTGGTGTTCGGTATACAAAACAAGACAACCCGTCGTTTTCACCGCGAAACCGCTCAAGCACAACATTCGATTTTGATCAGCGGATTTCAATGAGTTTGATGGGAAAGGTCGGTACTCGTTTGCAGGTGAATGCCAATTACGACACCGAATCAACGTTTGCATTTCAAAACTTAATCAAGTTAGAATACACGCCAACGGAAGACGACATCATCCAAAAGATCGAGGTTGGTAACGTTAGCCTTCCTTTAAATAGTTCGCTTATTCGCGGTGCGCAAAGCCTTTTTGGGGTTAAGGCGCAATTTCAGTTTGGGCGAACAACCGTCACCGGTATTTTTTCTGAACAAAAATCGCAGACCCGAAGTGTAACGGCTCAGGGTGGCGGAACTATTGAGGATTTCGAACTTTTTGCATTGGATTATGATGCCGATCGTCACTTTTTCCTTTCGCAGTACTTCCGTGAAAACTACGATCGCTCATTGCGAAATTATCCATTTATCGATAGTAGGGTTCAAATCACCCGGATTGAAGTGTGGATTACCAACCGACAAAATCGCGTAAACACGACCAATAACAACCTTCGTAATATTGTTGCGCTTCAGGATCTTGGTGAGTCGCAATTGACAGGTTTTACTGAAAACCAAGTGGTGGTTCGAAATCCGATAACACCTGGGTTTTTCAATGTTCCGCCAAACTCGCCAACCGATAACCGGAACAACGATTACAATCCGAATGCAATCGGTACCGGCGATAGCGCGCTTGATCAGGATATCCGTGAAATTGCTACGATTGATCTCGGATTTTCAAATTCGGCCGGTTTCACGCCAAGTGAAGGACGAGATTATTCAAAACTTGAAAACGCCCGAAAATTATTGCCAAACGAATTTACCTATCATACGCAATTGGGATATATCTCGCTTCAAACGCGGTTAGCAAACGACGAAGTACTTGCTGTTGCTTATCAATATACCATTGGTGATCAGGTTTTCCAGGTAGGTGAATTTGGTACAGATGGTGTCGACGCCACAACTACAGGTCCTGTTGATCCAAATACGAATCAGCCGGAAACCGTTTCATCGCAGAGTCTGATCCTAAAAATGCTTAAGAGCAGCTTGACAAATGTTCAGGACCCGGTTTGGAACTTGATGATGAAAAACGTTTATCAGATTCCGGGTGCCTACCAACTCGAACAAGAGGATTTTAGATTCAACATTCTTTACACCGACCCATCGCCTTTAAACTATATTGATCCGGTCGGAATTACACCGTTTCCCGAGTCGCCTCCAGCTGATCCGGTTGCGGCAACTCCGCTACTCAAGGTTTTCAACATGGACAAGTTGAACTACAATAACGACCCGCAGGAAGGTGGCGACGGTTTCTTTGATTTCTTGCCAGGTCTAACTGTCGATTCGCAAAACGGACGAATTATATTTACCAGCGTTGAACCTTTTGGGGAATTGCTTTTCGATAAGTTGAAATTGTCGCAAGCTGAAAATTATAATGGTGATCCATCGTCATTGATCGATTATAACGAGAATCAGCGTAAATATGTCTACCGAAGCATGTACCGAAGCACGCAGGCGGCTGCGCTTCAGGATAGCGAAAAAAATAAATTTCAACTAAAGGGACGATTTAAGTCGACCGGTGGCGAAGGTATTCCGATCGGAGCCTTTAATGTGCCGCGTGGTTCAGTGGTCGTTACCGCTGGTGGACGGGTGCTTGTTGAAGGTGTTGATTATAGCGTCAATTACCAGATGGGGCGCGTACAAATTCTCGATCCGGCGCTTCAGGCATCTAACACACCAATTGAAGTTTCGGTTGAAAATAATTCGGTTTTTGGTCAGCAAACCCGCCGATTCATGGGCGTTAACGTCGAACATAAATTCTCAGATAAATTCCTTGTCGGCGCAACTTTCCTGAAAATGAGCGAACGTCCGTTCACGCAAAAGTCGAACTACGGACAAGAATCGGTGAACAATACCATATTCGGCTTTAACGGAAATTATGCTACTGAAGTGCCGTTCTTGACGCGAATGGTGAACAAGCTTCCGAATGTTGATACCGATGTTCCGTCGAATGTTTCAATCAGAGGTGAAATTGCTTATCTAAAACCTGACACGCCGAAAGCGGATCAATTTCAAGGTGAGTCAACGATTTATGTTGATGATTTCGAAGGGTCGCAGACTACGATTGATATGCGTTCGCCGTTGTCGTGGTCACTCGCGAGTGTTCCGGTCAACGATACTGAAAGTCAGTATAACTTTAACGGCAACCTATCCGGGTTGGATTATGGTTTCAAACGCGCAAAACTTGCATGGTATACAATCGATCCAACGTTTTATGCTGATACGCCAACAGGATTATCGCCGCAAGACATCGGTTATCACGCTACTCGTCGCATTTACAGCGAAGAACTTTATCCGGCAACCGACATCGCAGTTGGTCAGCCGCAAGTGGTCAACACATTTGACTTGACATATTTCCCGAGAGAACGTGGCCCGTACAACTTTAATCCGACTGTTGCCGGTGGATCTGAATTTTCGCCTGCCGCTGCAACTGAAAATTTTGGTGGTATTATGCGCGCTATCAATTCGACCAATTTCGAACAAGCTAACGTAGAATATATTCAGTTTTGGGTTTTGGATCCATATACGGATGAAGTCGATCCAAACGTACCATCGCCTTTAAACACCGGAAAAATCTATTTTAATTTAGGTGCGATTTCTGAGGACGTTTTAAAAGATGGCCGGAAGCAATATGAAAATGGTCTTGGGCCAAATTCTATTTTGATCAATCCGCCGTCGGTTTGGGGTAATGTGCCGGCATCGCAGTCATTAATCTATGCGTTTGATGCCGATGGAAGCAACCGAAGCGTTCAGGATATTGGTCTTGACGGACTAAATGACAATCAGGAAGCTGAGCGTTATCCAACTTTTGCATCGCTTGCTGATCCGGCTGCCGATAATTACAGATACTTTCTTAATGCTGAAGGTTCGGTGATCGAAAGATACCGCGACTATAATGGGGTGGAAGGTAACTCGCCGGTTGAAGTAACCAACAACAATCGCGGTTCGACAACCATTCCGGATGTTGAGGATATCAATCGCGACAACACGATGAATACCATCAACGCCTATTACGAATATAGCATCGATATTAAGCCCGGAATGAACGTCGGAGATCGTTATGTAACCGATATTCGTGAGACAATGCCGATCAATCTTCCGCCGGGAGCAACAAGTCCGGGAACGGCAAGGTGGATTCAATTTAAAGTTCCGATTGCACAGCCGGATAATACCATTGGCGGGATTTCGGATCTTCGTACGATCAATTTCATGAGAATATTTATGACCGGTTTCAACGACGATATTACCGTCCGATTTGGAGCTTTGGATTTGGTTCGTGGCGAATGGCGCCGATATGTAAATTCGCTTGATCAAAACGATCCGGATCAGGATAATGACAACACTTCATTTGATGTTCAGGCAGTTAATATTCAGGAAAACGGCGACCGCTTACCTATCAATTATGTAACGCCTCCCGGAGTTGTTCGTGAGGAACTTTACAACAATAACACGGTAATTCAGCAGAACGAGCAATCACTTTCGCTACGTGTTGCCGGTGATGGATTAGAAGCAAATGACTCGCGTGCAGTGTTCAAAAATGTGAGCGTTGATATGCGACAGTTTAAAAAGTTGAAAATGTTTTTGCACGCTGAAGCTTTGACCAACGACGCTCAGCCATTGCTTGACAACGAAATGATTGGATTTATCCGTTTTGGTAACGACTTTACACAGAATTTCTACGAGGTACAGATTCCGCTTAAAGTAACACAACACGGAGCACGATCAGACCGCGAAATATGGCCTGAAGAAAACGAAATCGACTTAGCGCTTGAATTGCTGACAGAGCTTAAGATTCGGTCAATGGGTGCCGATGCGCCACCTGAAGATGCAAATGGAATCCGCTTTGTAAATGAAGGCGAGTTGAATGAATCGCTTGCCGGAAGACCGAATGAACTTCGAATCGGTATTAAAGGAAATCCCAACTTCGGACTTGTGCGAACGCTGATGATTGGTGTGCGAAACAATACGGAGAATACGAGGATTCCGCGTGACATCGTTTTGTCGTCACACGATGTAAGAGGTGAGGTTTGGTTTAACGAACTCAGGCTTTCGGATATGGATAACGAAGGCGGAATGGCCGCGGTTTTGAACCTGGATTCGAATATTGCCGATTTTGCGACCATTTCAGCTACCGGTAGAATTTCGACTATTGGTTTTGGTGCGCTTGAACAAGGCCCGAATGAGAGAAGTCGCGAGGATGTCAAACAGTATAATGTGGTAACGAATCTAGCACTCGGAAAATTGTTGCCGCAGAAATGGGGAATAAATCTTCCGTTCAATTATGCTGTTGGCGAGGAAATCATCACGCCGGAGTATGATCCGTTCAATCAGGATATTAAATTAGATCAACTTTTGGATATCACGGATAACGAAGCTGAACGCGAAAATATCAGGCAGCGTGCAATCGATTACACCAAGCGTAAAAGCATCAACTTTATCGGAGTTAGAAAGGAAAGAAGCGCAGAACAAACACCGCATTTCTACGATCCTGAAAACCTGACGCTTTCATATTCATACAATCAAGTCGAACACCACGATTTTGAGGTTGAAGATTATTTGGATCAGCAAGTAAATACAACGGTCGATTATGCGTACAACTTTCAGCCAAAAAACATCGAACCTTTCAAGAATACCAAATTCATGAAAAAGAGTTCGTACTGGAAGTTGTTGAGCGATTTCAATTTTAATTACTTGCCATCGAATATCAATTTCAATACGAATATCATCCGTCAGTATAATCGTCAGCAATTTCGACAGGTGGAAGTTGAAGGAATTCCGCTTGATCCGCTATACCGACGAAATTTCTTGTTCAACTATCAATATGGATTCAATTATAATCTGACTAAAAATCTAAAAATCAATTATACGGTTTCGACTAGTAATATCGTCCGAAACTATATGAATGAAGACAATGTTCCGGACAATACTGTGACCATCTGGGATGAGTATTTTGATATTGGAGAGGCAAATCAGCACAATCAGCAGATTATTGTCAACTACGAATTGCCGTTAAACAAAATTCCGATTCTTGGATTTATCAAATCGAATTATTCGTATACTGGCGATTACAACTGGCAACGCGCATCGCTGGCTTTGGCAACAGTTCCAACAAGCGACGGAATTTTCAACCTTGGAAATACCATCCAGAATGCGGCTTCTCATAAATTGAACACCGAGTTCAATATGGAAACGCTCTATAAATATTTAGGTGTTGGTGCAAAAAAGAAAGCGCCGGCTCCAAGACCGACCGCGCCGCCAAAACCGGGTGAGGCTATTCGAAATACCGCACAGCCGGCTCAGGCCGAAGGGAACGTGTTTGTGAACGGATTGGTCGGAGTTCTAACCAGTGTGAAGAACATTCGGGTTAACTACACCGATAATCAGGGAACGGTTCTTCCGGGTTATCTGCCTGGAATCGGATTTCTTGGAACATCGCGGCCAACGCTTGGTTTTGTACTTGGATCGCAAGATGACATTCGGTATGAAGCTGCGAAAAACGGCTGGTTAACCGATTATCCGAACTTCAACCAAAACTTTACGCAGGTAAAAAACAAATTGTTGAATATGACTGCAAATGTGGATCTTTTCCCGGATTTGAAAATCGATTTAACAGCTGATCGTGCGTACGCCGAGAATTACTCGGAGCAATATGACATTCAGGACGGCGAATATATGTCGCGCGCACCATATTCGTTTGGTAACTTCTCGATATCGACCGTTATGATTAAGACAGCTTTTAGTCAGAGTGACGAAAATATGTCGGAGGCGTTCAACCAGTTCCGGGAAAACCGTCTGACGATCGCAAATCGTCTTGCTCAAAATTATTACGGCGGTTCGAATTACGACTTAGATGCTGAAGGATTCCCGCAAGGCTTTGGGAAAAATAGTCAATCGGTTTTGCTACCTGCGTTCCTGGCAGCATATACCGGCGCTGATGCAGATGGTGTCGCTCTTGGTGCTTTCAGGGATATTCCAATTCCAAACTGGACGGTGCGATACAACGGATTGATGCGTTACAAATTCTTCAAAGACCGATTTAAACGATTCTCATTACAGCATGGCTACCGTTCATCTTATACCGTAAACTCGTTCAGATCGAACCTGGAATACGACCAGGATCCTGATGCTCTCGATGCCGGAGGAAACTTCAGAAGTAAATTGATCATTTCCAACATCAACCTGGTTGAGCAGTTTAATCCGCTGATCCGCGTTGATTTCGAAATGCAGAACTCGCTTAAGATTTTGGCCGAAATGAAAAAGGATCGCGCGTTATCGATGAGTTTTGACAACAACTTGCTCACAGAAGTTCAGGGAATCGAGTATATCGTCGGAATTGGATACCGGTTCAAAGATGTGATTTTCTCATCCGGTTTGGCTGATAACCCGCAAGGAATTATTCGAAGTGATATCAACGTGAAGTGTGATTTGTCATATCGAAACAACGAAACTATTGTCAGATATCTCGACTATGAAAACAATCAATTAGCGGGCGGACAGAATTTGTGGTCTGCAAAACTGACTGCGGATTATGCCTTTAGCAAGAATTTGACTGCAATTTTCTATTACGATCATACGTTCTCGAAAGCAGTGATATCAACGTCTTTCCCGATGACAAACATCAGAGCCGGATTTACGTTGCGATATAATTTCGGGAACTAGAAAAAGACCTTAAAACATTTTAGAATGCTCGTAGTTAATTCTACATTTGCAGGATAACCAATATTATTAAAAATGAAAATACCGGGAAATCTTAAGTATACAAAAGATCACGAATGGGTGAGCATTGATGGCGATGTGGCAACTGTTGGAATCACGGATTTTGCACAACGTGAACTTGGTGATATCGTATATGTAGAGGTGGAAACTCTTGATCAAACTCTTGAGAAAGACGAAATTTTTGGAACGGTTGAAGCTGTGAAAACCGTTTCTGATCTTTTCTTGCCATTGTCAGGTGAGATTATCGAATTTAACGATGCGCTTGAAACTGCACCTGAAACCGTGAATTCTGATCCGTACGGTGATGGTTGGATGATTAAGGTACGTGTTAGTGACGCGGCTGATTTCGATTCGCTTTTGTCAGCAGACGACTATAAAAAATTGATCGGTGCATAAAAATCTGCTATTAGCCCTCGTTTGTTTTTACACGTTGGCAATAGGAGTTTTGAGCCTGATTTCGCTAAGCGAGTATAAAACGGTTAAAGTTGTAGGTGCCGATAAAATCGTGCATATGGGCTTTCACTTTATTTTCAGCATTATGTGGTATTGGTATTTTGTGAAAAGCAATTTTCTAAGTACCCGACGGCAAATGAAAATACGAGTGGTCACGATGTCGCTTTTCTACGGTATTTTGATCGAAGCGCTTCAGCATCTGTTAACCGATACCCGTCAAGCGGATGTTTGGGATCTTGCCGCAAACATAGTTGGTTCCGTTCTGGCCATTGCCGTTCTGACCGCCCTCGAGAAGATTCTCAGCTCAAGAAAAATATAAAGTTTAAAAAGATCCTGCTTCTGTAGGATTTTTTTATTTTTAACCGATTTAACTGCGCTTATGGAAATTAGAAATTACCTTGATTCGACTTTTTTAAAGTTACCAGCTGAAACGGGATTGGCTGATGATCTGCACGATGATCTCGTACGTCAAACCGTTTTGGAGGCCATTGACGAAAATTTTGCCGCGGTTGTCGTGAGGCCTGATCAGGTTGTAATGGCTAACAAACTCGTCGACAAAGTAGCTTCAACCGTTGCAGTTTGCACAGTGATCGGTTTTCCAAAAGGAACGGATTCGATTTCTGATAAGCTGTCTGAAGCCAAAAAAGCAATTGAAAACGGCGCCGACGAATTGGACTTTGTAGTAAATTATCAGGCGTTTATCAATGGCAACCACGATCTGATTCGCGAAGAAATTTACAATGGAACGTTACTTTGTCGGTCAAATAATCGTGTCATAAAATGGATTATTGAAACGGCTGCACTCGATATTTCGCAAATAGCTCAACTTTCAGCCTTGATCAAAAATGTGATCCTGACCGAATTCCAGGAGGATGATTATGCTTCGGTATTTGTCAAATCGTCTACTGGTTACTATAAAACGTCTGATGGTTCTCCAAGTGGCGCAACCCCTGAAGCAGTGATAACCATGTTGGAAAATGCAGCACCGCTTCCGGTTAAAGCTTCGGGCGGAATCAAAACCTACGACGATGCGCTTCAGTATATAAACCTCGGAGTCAAAAGGCTTGGGACTTCAGCCGCGAAAATCATCGCTTATGGCGGAACTTCGAATGAAAGCTACTAATCAAACAACTATGAAAAAACTCATTTCCGGAATTTTACTGTTGTTTTTCGGTTGTATCCAGGCGCAAAGTGGAATGAAATATCCGATTTTCCCCGATTGCCAGCATCTGCAAAACGTGGAACTGCAATCTTGCTTTTATTTTAAAGTGCAGGAATTCGTATACGGGAATTTTCAGGTTCCGGATTCATTGCAAACCAAGGTTACTCGTGATGTGATTGTGCTTTTTGAAGTGACAAGCGAAGGTAAGTTCGTCATTCAGTATATCGACAGCGAATCCGAGTTGCTTAATGCTGAAGCCCGCCGGGTTTTCGATTTGCTGCCTACGATTGGTCCGCCAACATATAATGGTCAACCGACTTACGCAAAATACACCATCCGAATTCCGATTCCGCTTCAAGCGCCGGTTTCTATTGATGGAACGCCGGGTAGTGTTGCAAGCACAGGCACAAAAAAGGTTCGTCCGGACGATGTCGAGCTAACCGAATATGACTCGATCGTATCAAAGCAATTTACAGATCCGCAATTTAAAAGTCATCTGAACATTCCGTTTTCTCACAGTTTTTATGCGCAGTTTGACGACGAGATGAATCAGGTTGGATCGAATAGCCACACAGCATCAAAACCGTATTCGTATGCTGAAGTTGCTAAATACTATGATTTTAAAGCTGCCGAAGATGCCATCGCAAAATCTGCCTCGACATGGCTGGGTCGTAAACTTTGGAATGAAAACCTGGTAACGTTCCAGGGCGATGATTATTGGTTTACGTTAAATCCGATTTTCGATCTTCAGATTGGCAAAAATTCGCCGGGAAATGTTGATTATACTTATGTAAATACACGCGGAATTCAATTTCGAGGTGGATTGGGGTCGCAAATAAATTTCACGACAACCTTGTATGAAAGTCAGGGTCGCTTTGCCGATTATTACAATAGATACGCTGAATCAATGGCTCCTGCCGGCGGAAACCCGGCGATTATTCCGGGTATCGGCATTGCCAAAGGTTTTAAAACTGATGCCTACGATTTTCCAATGGCTGAAGCAAATTTGAGCGTTACTCCCAATAAATTCGTCAATTTTCAGCTAGGTTATGGTCGCAATTTTATCGGTGATGGTTACCGGTCAATACTGCATAGCGATGGGGCGAGTCCGCATCCTTATTTTAAAGTGAACACCACATTTTGGAAGATCAAGTATACCAATACCTACATGTGGATGAAGGACGTTCGTGACCCGGTTACCGTAGATCGGACATACGCTACAAAATATGTTGCAAGTCACTATCTGAGTTGGAATGTAACGAAGCGGTTTAATCTCGGTTTCTTTGAATCAGTAGTTTGGTCAAATCAAAATGATCGAGGCTTTGATGCCAATTTCATCAATCCGATCATTTTTTACAGAGCGGTCGAGTTTTCGTCCTCGGCCAGAAGCGGGAATGCACTTCTTGGTCTGACAGGAAAGTATAAACTAGACAACAGATTTAATTTTTACGGACAGTTTTTAATCGACGAGTTTTCGCTAAACGATGTAAAAGATCGCAACAAGAGTTGGAAAAACAAGTTCGGATATCAAATCGGCGCCAAGTATTTCAACGCATTTGATGTTAAAAATTTACTGCTTCAGCTAGAGTATAACCAAGTGCGGCCGTATGTTTATTCGCATAGTGAACCACTTACCAATTACGCGCACAACAATCAAAGTCTCGGACACAATTGGGGAGGAAATTTCAGCGAGGTTGTGGCGATCGCGAGGTATCAGCGTGGTCGATTATTCGGCGATGCGAAGATTACCATTGGGACGCGCGGACTCGACTTTGATACTCCCGAGAATCAATTCAACTACGGCGGAAATATCTACAAGGACTATGATGAAAGCAGGCCTTTTGACACTGGTGTGGAAGTCGGTCAGGGAAATAAAACCCAAATTTTCATTGCCGATATTCAAGGGGGATATTTAATCAATCCGGCGACGAATCTGAAGTTGTTTGCCAGTTTGATTTATCGCAATTTTGATCCGATGACGGAAACCGCAAGCACGTTCAAAGACGACACCACGTGGTTTTCAATTGGCATTAGAAGCGATATCTTCAATTGGTATTTCGATTATTGATCTGTAACGTAAACTTTAACGCATAAAATCGGTTGGCATAGAAGGTGGTTGCTCGAAATGATTTGTATCTTTGCGCCACTTTACAACGAGATGAAAACTGCATTGAGTACAGCCGAAAATACATTTTCCTTAAGAGCCGCATTTACCGTTTTTACAGAAATCACAAAAGCGCGACTAGCTGTCAGCGTCCTGTTTTCTTCTATTGCCGGATATTTGTTAGGTGTTGATGGCGAGTATTATCCATTTCAATGGGATGTCTTGCTGATGCTTTGCATTGGTGGCTATTGCATGGTTGGCGCGTCGAATGCGTATAATCAGGTAATCGAACGCGATCTCGACATTTTGATGGATCGCACCAAAAACCGACCGGTGCCTTCGGGAAAATTGACTGTGAATCAGGCGTTGGCAATTGCAATTGTCCTTACGATAATTGGCGTCGTACTTTTATATATCATCAATCCGATGAGCGCCATGTTCGGTGCAATATCCATATTTCTTTATACAAGTCTATATACGCCGCTAAAAACAGTAACGCCATTATCCGTTTTTGTCGGGGCGTTTCCGGGTGCAATTCCCTTTATGCTTGGATGGGTTGCCGCTACAAATGATTTTGGCATTGAAGCCGGAAGTTTGTTTTTGATCCAATTCTTTTGGCAATTCCCGCATTTTTGGGCCATTGGTTGGTTTTTGTACAACGACTACGAAAAGGCGGGTTTTTTCATGCTTCCAACAGGTAAGAAAGATAAGTCGACTTCGCTTCAAATCATATTGTACACCATCTGGATGATAATTGCGTCACTGCTGCCGTCATTAGGTTACACCGGAAGACTGTATATTACGCCCGTTGCAGCGGTGATCGTGTTTTTGCTTGGGCTATGGATGTTGTTTTACGCATTCAAGTTGTACAAGTTGCGAACCCCAAAAGCTGCCAGAACATTGATGCTTGTTAGCGTTTCATACATTACCTTGCTACAATTGGTTTACATAATAGATAAATTTATACGATAATGAATACAGTAATGAGTGCCGAGGAACATCAGGCGCGTTCCGAACGGTCTTACAAATTGATGCTCGCTTTTGCGATGGTGAGCATGACAATGATGTTTGGCGGTTTAACCAGTGCATATGTGGTTAGTAAGTCGCGTGTTGACTGGTTGGTCGATTTTCAATTACCGACTGCATTTTTTTATAGCACAATCGCTATAATCGGATGTAGTGTAACCTTTCATCTTGCAAAAGTTGCGATTAAAAAAGACGATCGTGCAGCGGTAACTCGCTGGCTTTTGATTACGCTCGGACTGGGAACAGCTTTTGTGATTTTGCAGTTTGTTGGCTTTGGTCAGATCATTGAATCTGGTCATTACTTCACCGGAAGTGAGAGTTCTATTACAACTACATTCTTGTACGTGGTTACCATGACACACTTGGCACACCTTGCCGGCGGGATGATTGCCTTATTTGTTATAATTTATAATCATTTTAAACAGAAATACAGTTCGCGACAAACACTTGGAATTGAGCTGGGTGCGATGTACTGGCACTTTCTCGATTTTCTGTGGGTTTATCTGTTTTTATTTTTATATTTCTTTAAATAATAAAAAAACGTAAATTTGGTCACTTTTAACGAATAGATTTATGGAAGCGACAATTACTACTGTAAATAAGGATGGCAAAGTCTGGGGCGGCGGGAACGAGCCTATGGGAGCTAGCTACGGCAAATTGATGATGTGGTTCTTCATTGTGTCGGATGCTTTAACTTTCTCAGGATTCCTTGCGGCATACGGATTATCCCGTTTTAAATTTATAGAGACATGGCCTTTGCCAGATGAAGTGTTTAACCACTTTCCCTTTTTACATGGGGTTGATGCACCGATGTACTACGTTGCATTGATGACATTTATCCTGATTTTTTCATCGGTAACAATGGTTCTTGCAGTTGATGCAGGTCATAAGATGAACAAGTCGAAAGTTGCATTCTATATGTTCCTGACCATTATTGGTGGTTTGATCTTCCTTGGATCTCAAGCCTGGGAATGGAAAAACTTTATTAACGGATCTTACGGAGCAGTTGAAACCAAAGGCGGTAGTATTCTACAATTTGTTGATGCAGACGGAAAACGTCTTGCACTTTCAGATTTTGCGGTCGAGCTTCCCGAAACCAGAGAGCGTTTAGAACGATCTAAAGCAACATGGTTTATGAATGAAGGTTCGATGACTACGTACTCGCTTGCTGAAGTTCAAGCCGGTTTTGCAGCTCGTCCTGATATTCTAATCAAAACAGAAAGTATTCAAGGTGCCGGAACGTTGCCGGCCGATGCACATCCAACTTTGAACGGAAACAAGAAAAAAATCATTCTGAATAGAGATGCATCTGCTAAATTTCTTGCAAATGGAGCGATGGTCGTTGAAGGAGCGAATCTTATCCGAAATGAGTACGGTAATAAATTATTTGCTGACTTCTTTTTCTTCATCACAGGATTCCACGGTTTCCACGTATTCACCGGAGTATTGATCAACATCATCATCTTCTTTAACGTGATCCTCGGAACGTACGAAAAAAGAAGAAGCTATGAGATGGTTGAAAAAGTCGGACTATACTGGCACTTTGTCGATTTAGTTTGGGTATTCGTATTTACATTCTTCTACTTAGTATAATTTTTATAAAAGAGCTATCATGGCACACGAACATACATCTAATAATAAAAGAATCTGGCTTGTTTTCGGAATCTTATCAGTTGTTACTATTGTAGAAGTTATTCTCGGAATCATTAAACCTGAGTCGCTTTACATGACAAACGTTTTGGGAATGAATCTTCTTAACTGGATTTTTATCATTCTTACCATCGTTAAAGCATATTACATCGTTTGGGCATTTATGCACATGGAAGGTGAAACAGCTGTCTTAAGATGGTCTGTTGTTGGGTCACTGGTTTTTCTTGTCCTTTATTTGATTTTCATCCTTCTGTTCGAAGGCGATTATATTTATGAGGTTTTTAAAACGTCCACGATTAAATGGAACTTTTAACAAAACATATTAATTCACTAAAGGCGGTTTCTGACCGTCTTTTTTTATGTTTGCAAATCCGTTCACAGCACCTTTTGTAATGAAAAAATATATCGTTCTTTTTGTTCTGTTCATTCTGCCAATTGTAGCCTATTTATTCTTTGCTTCAGGTGTAAATGGCTTTACAACTTTGCCGACCATTGTTGAATCCGTGCCGGAATTTGGCGAGTGGAAGACCCGCGAGGGTGAAAAAGTAGAGCTTGCCGGATCAATCACGGTTTTAGGTTTCGGAGGGCATGACGTCCTTGATAACCGTGGAAATCTTTTTAACCTCAATCAGAAGATCTATCAGCGATACCATCAATTTAAAGATTTGCAATTTGTGATTCTATGTCCGATCGGTACCGAAGACAAAGTAAAATACATCGAAGATCAGTTTAAAACTTTTACCGACATGTCCGATTGGAAGTTTGTGTACGCGCCTGCATCAGAAATTGCCGCTTATCATCAATCGCTTGGGGTAAAGGGAAAACTCAACGCCGACCTGGGAACGCCACAAATTTATCTGATCGACAAAAATCTGAAGCTACGCGGTCGGACCGGCGATGAATACAAAGAAAGTTATAACACCTTTCATCCATCTGAATTGAGCAACGAAATGCTCGACGACTTGAAAATCTTGCTGTTCGAATACCGCGCCGCACTCAAAAGAAATAATAACGCATCGAAAAGGCTTGGAGAATGAAAAATAAATCTTACATCGGAATCTCATTTGTAATCTTATTGTTCGGAATTTGGGCTGTACCCAAAATTGTTGACCGTTTCTCAAACAAACAAGTCATTGAAGACGACCGACTCAACAATGCGGGAACGGCCACAGGAAAGTCGAATGATTTGTTGCTGATCGCCAAAGCGCCTGAATTCAGCTTGACCAATCAAGACGGTAAGACGATCACCAATAACGATTATCTGGGGAAAGTTTATGTCCTTGAATTCTTCTTTACCGCCTGTCCGACGATTTGTCCGGTGATGAATCAGAACATGCTGACCATCCAAAATGAATTTTTCGGGAATAAGAATTTTGGTATCGCATCAATCACCATCGATCCAAAACAAGATACGCCCGAGGTGTTGAAAAAACATGCAGAGGAACTCGGAGTCAAATCAGCTAACTGGAATTTTCTGACTGGTGATAAGGACTCGATTTATGCTGTGGCAAATAAAGGTTTCAATCTCTATGTCGGTCAGAATAGTCAGGCGAGCGGTGGATTTGAGCACTCGGGAATGTTCGCTCTTGTGGATAAAAAGGGAAATATTCGCTGTAGGTCCGACGAACTCGGCAATCCGATTATGTACTACGACGGAATCGAAGCCGTCGGAATTAAAGCGATCATGACAGACATTAAAATTCTTTTAAATGAATAATTTGCAGGCAAACAACCAGGAATTGAAGTACAAAAAGTTTATCATCGCGGTTTCGATACTGATTCCCATCATTGTGGCGATTTTATTCGCAGTGAAGTTAAAAGACTTCGGCATCCACGTTGAACCGCTTTCGTTTCTTCCGCCGATTTACGCAACAATAAACGGAATCACCGCGTTAGTATTAATCGTTGCCGTGATGGCGATTAGAAATGGCAATCAGAAACTGCATCAAAATTTGATGACTTTCGCAATTTCACTTTCAGTGTTATTTTTGGGCATGTATGTAGCTTACCACATGACCGCCGAACGGACGATTTTTGGTGGAGAAGGCGCAATCAAAGGCATTTATTACTTTATACTTTTCACCCACATCGTGCTCTCGATTGTAATCATTCCGCTGGTTTTGATTACCTACGTCAGAGCGTTGTCACAAAGCTTTGATCGTCACAGAAAAATTGCAAGAATCACATTTCCAATTTGGCTGTACGTGGCCATAACCGGCGTTGTCGTATACCTAATGATTTCACCATATTATGCACACTAATCAGATGAATTCCGCTCCGACTTTCAGTTCGTTTAAATCTTTCGCGATTCTCGCTATGATGATGTTGATGCCGATGCTTGGTCAGGCTCAATGCGCCATGTGCCGGGCTGCGTTGCAAAGTGGTGGCGATACCGCTCAAGCTCAAGCTGTGAACGATGGGATTGTTTATTTGATGGTCATTCCCTACATTTTGATTGCTGCAATCGGTTTCTATGTTTATAAATCGCGTCAGAAGAAAAAGCGACAAACTACTTAAGCCCGTCGATTGCAAGATTAATTTTGCCTTCAACTTCGATAAATGCCAAAATGGCTTTATTGGTAAGCTGAAATTTTCCAAACTTGATTTCGCTCATCGTTCCATTGACCAACACTCCCGGCATAGGCGAGTAGTTTGTCAAATATGCCATCATATTTTTCGTGCCTTCTTGAAGATTCGGCTGAATCGAATAGCGGCAATTTTCGCGAATTTTACCGAGAATCATTCCCTGCGCCAGCCAATTTGCAGTCCGGATTAGTTTGTTTTTTGTATCTAGCGCGTAATCTAACTGGTCAAAATATATTTCCTTCGTCTGAGCATTATACTGAGGAAATCCGGATAGGTAGATCCGACCGTTCAAGCTTCCCAACAAATCAAGCGCGACCACCATTTTCCCGTCTTTGTGCCAAATCTCCACTTTTTGAACGGTAACTTTTTTAGATCCCGAGCCAAATTCCTGTCCAGCGAAATTTTTAGTGATGATTTTCGAAGCGTCATCATAGGTCGAAACTGCTACAATGTTTGCTTTTATCTGATCGGGCATTTTTGAGACTGCTTTCAGCACGATCTTATTTCGATCGAACTTCGCTTCTGGCTTGCCGCCGATGATCGTCTCGAGATTGCATTTCATTCCCATGTTTAACGATATGATATCGTTCTTCAGATTGGCATTTGTTGCATAAACCTCGATCGGAACCACTCGCAACCAACTCTGATAATCCGCACTCATCTCAAAGGGCTCGCTTACTTTCGACAGCGCTTCAAGCACATTAGGTTTAAAATCCATCGATTTCTGAATTGCCTCATCAAGTGTTTCTTCAAGTTCCGATTTGAAAATTGCAATCGCCGGATTTATTAAATATGTGATTGGAACTTGTTTGCCGAGAACGGTTGTCGTCGGACTTTCGTTCCATTTTAGCGATTCGAGTGATGTAGATGTGTTGATTTTCCAATTTGTCATCGCAACGTCGCTTAGCAAGGTCACTTTTCCACTCAGATTAAACTCCTGAACGTTGTATAAATTAATTCCCATTCGGTCGGTGCCGATTCGATATTTGATGGTCGCTTTGAGCGGTAGTATCGTCTGAATCTTTCCTTTTTGATTTTTGATTTGAATCGGAGCTAATTTCCATATCTTCATTTCAATATCGTCGTCGGTGATATTTTTATCTTCATAAATTAATCCGGTGAGGTATTTATTGGTCTGACTTTCGATATCTTTCAGCTTAATTGAAACGGGCATTCCGATAAACGACACCGCTGATTCATACGTGATCGGCGTGGCGTCAGTTGCTTCGGGTTTTAACGCGGCAATTTTCTGAGTCGACGAACATGAACTCACAATTACTGCAATCGCAGCAAAAAAAAGTAATTTCCTAAGGATCATTTGGATAATTTTGATCAAAAGTATTATAAATTGTAACATCTTTCACCGACATCCGACTTACGACCAGCCATTTTGCATCGGATTATATGTATTGTATCTTACATAAAAATCTTAAATTTGCGTGGCTGGAAGTAGCTTATCATCAATTTTATGAAAAAACACCTTATTGTTTTCGCCGCGATGTTGTCAATTGTTTCCGTCGCCGCGCAGGAAAAAAAGTGGACGCTTCAAGAATGTGTCGCATATGCTTTAGAAAACAATATTTCGGTGAAATTGGCCGATCTCGACAACCAGCTTTCTGCCATCGACAAAAATGCTGCGTACGGAAATTTCCTGCCTGCGATCAATGCCAATGCGGCTCATTCGTGGAACATCGGACTTAACCAGAACATCACCACCGGACTGCTCGAAAATCAAACGACGCAGTTTACTTCAGCCGGCGTCAATGTTGGCATTAATATTTATAACGGGTTGCAAAACCATCATCGATTAAGAAGGTCCAATCTTTCCATTTTAGCGTCGCAATATCAACTGTCAAAAATGAAAGACGATGTTGCACTGAACGTAGCTAATGCTTTTCTGCAAATCTTGTTCAGCAAAGAAAACCTGAAAGTGCAGAACGAGCAACTTGCCAATAATCAGCGCCAACTTGACCGTACAAACGAATTGGTTAACGCCGGTTCAATTCCGCGTGGCGATTTGCTAGATATGAATGCTACCGTTGCAACCAGCAGGCAAGCTGTCGTTGCTGCTGAAAATTCGCTGTTGATTTCGAAGTTGAGTCTGGCGCAATTGCTTCAGTTGGAAGATTTTCAAAATTTTGACATTGTTGATACAGATTACCCTGTTACCGAAAGCGTGACCATGACTGAATCTGCCGAAAGCATTTTGGAGAAAGCCAAGGAAACGCGGGTCGAATTGAAGATTGCCCGGACTAATCTAGAAATTGCGGAAAAAGATGTGAAAATTGCGCGCGCCGCATATCAACCGGTGTTGCAGGGATTTTACAGTTTTAGCACAAGAGCTGCATATACTGACCGATTTGTGGGTTCGAGATTGGATGAGGAAAATCCGACAGTCATCGTTGGTGTGATCGACGGTACGGATCAAACGGTAAGTCAACCCAACTATATTCCGGTTTTTGGTGATCCGCTACCGCTTTTTGATCAGTTTGATGAGAACAAAGGTCACTCATTCGGATTTCAATTAAATATTCCGATTCTGAATGGATTTGCAACCCGAAATGCAGTTGAGCGTTCTCGTGTGGCGCTTCAGCGAAGTCAAATCGCGTATTCGCAGGAAGAGCTGGATCTTGAGCGGAACGTTTATACAGCATTTACCGATGCGAAAGGCGCGCTAAATGCGTATGAAGCGGCGGCGATAGCTTTGGAAGCACGTGAAGAAGCGTTTAAATATGCAAAGGAGAAATATGATGTTGGCTTGATGAATGCTTTTGATTACAATCAGGCGCAAACATTGTTCGTCAATGCGCAATCAGAGTTGCTTCGAACCAAGTACGATTATATATTCAGAGTTAAGGTAGTTGAATTTTATTTTGGAATCCCAATAACACAAATCCGATAGAAATGTCTAAAAAAACAATGTATTACTTAATTGGCGGACTTATTTTACTAGTCGTCATTTTAATAGCGCTTTCGAAAAGCGGAGTTATTGGCGGTAAGGAAAAAGGTATTCCTGTCGAGATCGCAAAGATTGAAGAGATTACTATTGTTGAAACGGTTTCCGCTACCGGAAAGATTCAGCCCGAGGTTGAAGTTAAGATTTCTTCAGAGGTTTCAGGTGAAATCATCGAACTTCCTGTAAAAGAAGGTCAGGTTGTAAAGAAAGGCGATCTTTTGGTTAAGATCAATCCCGATCTTTACACTTCAAACTTTAACCGTACAGTTGCAGGTTTGTCCGGAACAAAAGCCGGTTATAGCCAGGCTGAAGCTCAGTACAAAGAAGCAAAGGCCAATTTTGATCGGAACAAGAATTTATTCGATAAAGGAATTATTTCAAGATCTGAATGGGAGCGAGTGGTTTCTGCCTACGAGGTGGCGCAAGCAAACAGACAGGCGGCATTCTACAATGTCCAGAGTGCTTCTGCAACGGTAAATGAGGCAAAAGATAATTTGGGCCGGACAACAATTTACGCTCCGGCTGACGGTACAATTTCAATGCTTGGCGTTGAACTTGGGGAACGCGTTTTAGGAACTCAGCAAATGACAGGTACTGAGATTTTGCGTGTCGCCAATTTAAACAATATGGAAGTTGAAGTGGATGTCAACGAAAATGATATCGTAAAGATTTCGGTTGGCGATTCTTCTCGAGTGGAAGTTGATGCTTATCTCAAAAAAGAGTTTAAAGGGATTGTCACCAGTATTTCAAACTCGGCTTCAACTGCCTTAACCGCAGATCAGGTGACGAATTTTAAGGTTAAGATCCGAATATTAAAGGAATCTTATCAGGATCTTTTAGAAGGTAAACCCGATACATATTCGCCCTTCCGCCCAGGTATGACTGCAACCGTAGATATTATGACCAAGCGCAAGGAAAAAGTAATTGGTGTTCCGATCAGTTCAATTGTCGTAAAATCTGATACAACTTCGGGATCGCAACAAAAGGGGCCGAGCGTGACAACATCAGACAAAAAGTTTGAATGTGTTTTTGTGAAATCAGGTGATAAGGCAAAACTTCGCGTAGTGAAAACGGGAATTCAGGATGATGCTAATATTGAAATTCTCAGCGGATTGAAAGTTGGTGATACCGTGATTACCGGGCCGTATACCACCGTTTCAAAAGATTTAAAACCCGACGATATCATTTCGGTTCCGCAGAAGACGGACGTTAAAAAAGCATCCTAGTGTCTTATATTTTAAATATCGAAACATCGACCCGGAATTGTTCGGTTTCAATCGCAAACTCGGGGCAAACCGTGGCATTGCGCGAGATTGCGACCGAAGGGTTTTCTCATGCTGAAAAGCTTCATGTTTTTGTCAATGAGGTAATGGCTGAAGCAGGTATTTCTTTTTCCGATTTGTCGGCGATCGCAGTTAGCAAAGGTCCGGGTTCATATACGGGTTTGCGAATCGGAGTGTCATCTGCCAAGGGTTTTTGCTATGCTTCCAATTTGCCATTGATTGCCGTCGATACGCTAAAAGTTCTAGCCGCGGCCGCACGTGTTACGGATGGCGTTATCGTTCCGATGATTGATGCCAGACGCATGGAAGTTTATAGCGCCGTATTCGATTCTGAACTTCAGGCGGTGCGTCAGGTTGAAGCTGAAATCATCGATAGTGCGTCGCTTGCTGATTTTGCAGGTCCGGTATATATTGTAGGTGATTGCCAACAAAAGGTCGAATCAATGCTCTCTGGAGATAAATTTAGCTATTTAAAAGAAGTCGAGTTCCCATCGGCTGCCGAAATGGGAAAGCTCAGTTTTGAAAAGTTTAAAGCCGGGGATTTCGAAGACGTGGCCTATTTCGAACCCTTTTACTTAAAAGACTTTATCGGAATAAAATCCAAAAAATAGGAAATAAAAAAAGCGGCTTGAAGGCCGCTTTTTAGTTATAGATTTGCAATGAATTTTGTGATTGCAATCAGATCGCTTTCCCTGTTAAATCCGAGTTTGTTCTCTTTCAAAAACTTTTCGATTTCAGATTTTTTATTCGGATACATGCTAATTAATCCTTTTTTGTTTGGAAATTCAACTGTCTTTCCGTCTTTGGTTTGAAGATAGTATTCTTCTTTTGCACGGTTTAATTTCGGCGGAACATCGTTCGAGTAACTGTTAACGGCTTCTTTTCCGGCCATAAATACAACGCGCTCCTTACGGTAAAGGGCTATGTCATTATTGCTGAATTTCTCAATCAAATAACCTCGAGCCGGTTTTCCTTTAGCATCCGTGTAATCACGAAGTTTGAACGTAAACATCCCGTTTTTGAAAGTGATGGTGTGATACTCATCATTTTTTGGAAGCGTGTAAATTTTTTGTTCGCCGTTGTCGATGTCCATCTCATCAGATTCAGCGTTATATCTAACCAAAACCAAATCTTTCACACCTGAAATATTGGCCAAATTAAATTTTTCGTCAAGATAAGGACTGCCGACAGCCTTCTCATACTTTTGGATTCCCATTGCTTTGTTTCTAAACAAATCAGTGTGGGTCGGACTTACTAAATCCATCATGTTTTGGGCAGAAACAGTATTAAGTCCTAAAATGGCAATACCTAATGCCGCAACGAATTTTTTCATAAAGTTTAAGTTTTTTGAAGTGGTTACAAATATATTTTTTTAAAGCGCACCATGGCCACCAAAGTGATGCCAATTTTGTTAAAAACAAGAAATTAACGATTGATTACTTTCAGCAGTTCGGTTAAGGCGTCGTCGAAATTGTTTTTGGGAAGATCACACGACTTATTTTTACAGATGTAATAAAGTGTAGAATCGTTAGAAAACCGATCGCTGAGAAACGGCAGATTGCTTTGAGTTGTGCTGCCGGCAACCGTGAGGTTCGGTAAATAGAATTCCTTAAGTTTACTTATAGCCTTTATTGCGTCGCTTCCGCAGATGGCAATCTCGGTGCTGTTTTGAAGTCGCAGGAAAACGGAAAGCCAATTCGAATAAGCCGACGGATAATCGATATTCGGAATTATATGTCCAAGCATTCGCGATACTACATTTTCGTAGCCCGTTTCATTATACAGCGTTGAAAGCGTCAATAAATTTGAAGCCATTGCCGAATTTGATGCAGGTATGACGTTATCTTCAATTTCGAAATGAGGTGAAATCAGCGATTCGTCCAGTTTTGATGTAAACGAAAAGAATCCGGCTTTCTCATCATAGAAATATTTGAAACAGTAATCGGCGAGGTTTTTTGCTTCGGTAAGCCAACTTGGGTCGAATGTGACGCGATATAATGACAGAAAAGCTTCGATAACCGCGGCATAATCCTCTAAATATCCATTGATGTTACTTTTTCCATCTTTATGATTGTGAAGAAGTCCGCCGTCATTTTTTGACAAATTTTGTTTTATAAAAGCAGCATTTGCTAAAGCGCGGTTTAAGTATTGCTGATCGTCTAAAGCCTGATAGGCGTCGACAAAACCTTTTAGCATAATTGCGTTCCAGGAAGTAAGGCATTTATCGTCCAACCGCGGGCGTTGTCGATTTGAGCGATGATCGAACAACATCTTTTCCCAGGCTTGTTTTTTCTCGGAAAGTTCAAGCGGAGTAATTCTGTTTCGCCTGGCTAGTTCGTCAAGAGGTTCAGATTGAATCAACACAAAATAGCCATCTTCCCAATAACCGAAGTCATTGACGTTAAATACTTCTGCAAATAAAGCGTAGTCGTCTTTCAGAATCGCCTTCAGTTCCGGTTGATTCCACCGATAATAAGCACCTTCAGTCAGTTTCTCATTATCATCGATGCTGTCTGCGTCGAGCGCACTGTAAAATCCGCCATCAGCATTTGAAAGTTCGCGATCGATGAACGACAACGTCTTTTCGATCACATTTTTATAGATTGTGTTTTTGGTGAGTTTGTAAGCATCCGAATATAATGAAACGAGTTGTCCGTTATCGTAAAGCATTTTCTCGAAGTGCGGCACATGCCATTTCATGTCGACAGAATACCTTGAGAACCCGCCTCCGACGGTATCGAAGAGTCCGCCCCAAGCCATTCTGGTCAGACTTAAATTAACGTGATCAATCACTTTTTGATCCTGATTCAAAACACCGTAATTCATCAGAAAAACGTGATCGGTCGGCATCATGAATTTTGGAGCGCGGCCGTAACCGCCAAATTCGGTGTCGAAGCTGCGTGACCAGGTGTCAACCAATGCTTCGAGATCTATTTGAAAACTGCTTTGTTGGAAAGGAGCTTCGATGATGCTGATCGAATTCAGGCCGTTGTGCAAACGCTCGGCATATTCGAAAAGTTTCTCCGGAGTCGATTTAAACATTTCGGCGAGTTGGGTAAGATAGCTGATCCATTCTTTTTTTGGAACATAACTCGCACCCCATACCGGACGGCCATCAGGAAGGCAAACCACATTGAGTGGCCAACCGCCGCGACCGGTCATGATTTGCACGGCTTTCATATAAACCGCATCAACATCAGGCCGTTCTTCGCGATCGACTTTGATATTCACAAAATGAGTATTCATGACATGTGCGACATCCTGGTCTTCGAAACTTTCGTGTTCCATGACGTGGCACCAATGGCAAGCTGAATACCCTGAGCTAATAATGATTAGTTGGTTTAGGGATTCGGCTTTGTTCAGGCTATCGCGACTCCATGCCTTCCAATGTACCGGATTTTGGGCATGTTGCAAAAGATACGGGCTGGATTCATTCGAAAGTTCATTCATTGTTATCAGGTTTAGCCCCGATTGCAACGGAAATCCTTTTTATCCCGCAGGGTAAAAAGATTGCAGTGTAAAGCGGGAAATAGCTCCTAAAAAAATTAGCCGTTAATCGCTTCCACCTTAATTTGGTCGTCGTTTAGCATGTCTTTAAGCATGTTTTCGATACCGCTTTTTAGGGTGAATGTCGATGACGGACAACCATTACACGCGCCTTGTAGGATAACCTTTACGCGTTTTTCACTCTCATCGTACGAATCGAATGCGATATTTCCGCCATCTGCAGCAACGGCAGGCTTGACATATTCTTCCAGAATGTTGATGATTTTTTGAGACGTTACATCCAGCGCATCGAATTTTCGGGTTTGTTCTTCTTCGCGAACGGCTTCAGTTGGAATCAGCGATTCGTCCAGAACTGGTCCGCCATTTTCGATGTATTGCTTAATGAATACGCGGATTTCGTGTGAAACATCGTTCCAATCGTAGACGTCGTATTTGGTAATTGAGATGTAATTTTCGTCGATGTAAATCTCCTTGACGTATGGAAAATTAAAAAGTTCACGGGCCAAAGGAGATGATGCCGTGGCGTCTACGTTTTTATATTCGACCGGGGTTTTAGTGAGCATGATGCTCGCCACGAATTTCAGCGCTGAGGGATTTGGGGTAATTTCGCCATAAACGGTTACCGGTTTTTTTGCCAAAGCGGGCTCAGCGTTGATAATCGTACCGCCGTTATTTACAAATTCTTCTATTTGTTCGGCAACATCATCCTTTACATCGTCCCAGGAAACAATGCTGTAGCGTTCGATGGCTACAAAATTGCTCGAAATGTAAACCGTTTTGACAAATGGAAGATAGAATAATTGTTGAGCGAGTGGCGAGTTTTTAGCGTCGTCAATATTTCGGAATTCGAAGTTTCCGGCATCGGTTATAAACTCGGGAAATTCAAATTTTATGATGGTTGGATTTTGGGTCTCTCGAACGGTAAGCTTGATCATGGAAAGTTATTTTTGCAAATTTAACAAACTAATTTTCGGGTAATAAGTATATTTGAATAATTAAACAAATTATTAACAGACCCATACGACTAAAAATCTTATGGTGTTTGTGCAATTACATTTATATGAAGAGACTATTACTTTTTGTGGCTATTTTTTCGTTTTGGAGCGGGTTTTCACAGGCGATTGATGTGTCGACAAATGCTTATACCGTACCTCAATTGATTGAAGAAGTCCTCTTCGGCACGGGGTCGAATGGCGGTGGCGGTGCGTGTGCGGGTTCGATTTCCAATATTTCATGGAGCACGGGTACAAATTTTGGTTCTGATAATGGAATTGGCTATTTTACCAATTTCAATCCATCGTTTCCCCTTTCATCGGGCGTCATTTTATCTACTGGAAACGCCAATAATGCTGAGGGTCCAAACAACACCGTGCTAGGCGATGGTGCAGTATCCTGGCCTGGCGATAGTGATCTGTTCAATTATATTCAGGGTCTGGGTATTGATCCCGGGCTGGAAGATTATAATAACGCGACGGTGTTGGAATTTGATTTTACACCGTTAACCGATTGGATGAGTTTTGATTTCTTATTTGCGTCTGAAGAATATGGTGACTGGCAATGTTTATATTCAGACGCATTTGCATTTTTTCTTACCGACGTTACTGCAGGAACGCCTCCTGTTAATTTGGCAGTGATTCCTAATACAACCACGCCGATATCCGTCGTTACCATTCGGGATATGCAACATAATACCGGCTGTTCAAGCCAAAACCCATTTTATTTTGCCAATTTTAATGGTGATGGAAATGCCGGAAATTCTGCCACAAATTTTAATGGGGAAACAATATTAATGACTGCTGGTGCTACGGTGGTACCCAATCATGTTTATCACATCAAATTAGTGATTGCCGACCGAAATGACCAAAATTTCGATTCAGCGGTATTCTTAGGTGGAGGAAGTTTTAATATTGGACAAGCTAACATTTTAGCGGGTGGTGAGTATGAAGGTGTCGAGGATTTTACAATTGGCACCGGAACGCCAATTTGCGGCGGTAGCGAACTGATTTTGAACGCCGGTCCATCGCCAATTTCAGGTGCAAACTATTCTTGGGCACATGATGGTGTAACAATTCCGAATTCTAACAGTTTTAGTCACGTAGTTACTGAGCCGGGAATTTATACGGTTACGGTCGAGTTTGCTTCAGGTTGTGAACAGTCAGATTCGATTCAGGTCGATTTTTCTGCAGAAACAAATTTAGGAGACCCGATTGACATTTGCCCGATAGACGGGACGACATTCAACTTAACGTTGAACACGCCGATAATTTTGAATGGAAATGGTGGTGATATTACTTATCATCAGTCGGCTGAAGATGCTGCATTCGGAATTCCGATTACAAATCCGCAAGCTTATCAAGGCGAGTTGGGTCAGACGATTTATGCAACGTATCCCGATTTTAATACAGGTTGTACGTCAGTTCGAAGTTTCCAGCTTAAGATCTGTGATGCAACAGCGCAAACTCCACCTGACATGATTCTATGCGAGGATTCTGTTGTTGATGGTAGTGTAGAATTCGATTTGACTGAGCAAATTCCGGATATTTTAGGTGATGCCGATAGTGCTGATTTCACGATTACCTTTCATACAACTTTAGCCGCTGCTCAAGCTGATTCAGGTGCGATCGGCAATTCGGCTGATTTTGCAAACTCGTCTAATCCGCAGACAATTTATGTTCGTTTTGAAAATAACGTGGATCCTACGATTTATTCGACAGTATCGTTTCAGTTGATTGTTTTGCCACCACCAACAACACCAACTCCATCTAACATAGTTGAATGTGATTCGTATACGCTACCGGGACTTCCGGCGGGAAGCACTTACCATTCAGAGTCTGGCGGTAGCCCGACGA
>JADGMX010000034.1 GCA_015234525.1 Flavobacterium sp.
GTTTTTTAAAATTTTGATTGCTAATTCCATGGTTTTGCTGCAATTTCTGCCAACGGTTGCGAGCAGGAATAGTTGCCGATGAAAGCGAACCGAGTACTGTCGGCAAGATAAAACATTGTTCGTGAAAACAAAGCTCCAACTACCTGAAAACTGGGCAATTATTTTTGCTTGCTGTTGTGTAATGTGCTTTGATATTAATAGAGTTTTTCAAATTGCTTTATAAAACTTTCCAGCGATATCGATATAAAATGTTTGGTGCCAATGTCATCTTTAAAAAATATATATAATAGATTGTTGGTTGACAATAATGAAATTAAATCTATTGGTTCATCAGAAGAATTAAGTACCGCTCCATCTATTATAATAGCTTGCTTTAATTCAACCGAATCGGGTTCTAGTTTTATTTGAACGCGCGTTTTGTTTTCGCCATTTCCAAAAATAAAAACTATAGAATCACTTTCTACAGCGCTTTCCTCAATTTGGAATATAAGCTTGGGTTTGTTTGTTTCAGTATCTTTAATAACTATAAGTGAGCAAAGTTCTGGATTTTGCTGACTCTGTCGGTGAAACTTTAAATTGTTGACGATTGCGTCGTCAGCAATTTTCCAAGAATCTTTCAAGTTTGGATGAGCGTCGATCTGGGCATGGGCAATCTGAGCTACAAGCACGAGTGCCAGAATTACAATTTTAGTGATCACGTTCAATATTACGATGTCTTTCAGCATATTACACAACGGTTGCGAGCAGGAATAGTTGCCGATGAAAGCGAACCGCGTATTGTCGGCAAGATAAAATATTCTTCGTGAAAATAATGCTCCAACTACCTGAAAACTCGGCAATTATTTTTGCTTGCTGTTACCAGATGTGGTTATTGTTATTTTTTAATTAGATTTGAATAAAAATGACTTTCGCAGATTTAGTTAAGGGTCTTCTTGATTCTTCACGAGAAAGGATGAAAACACCTATTTCCGGTGCTTTTTTCCTTTCATTCATTGTATATAATTGGCGACCTATTTTGATTCTCATCTTCTCAAAAGCTTCTATAGAAGACAAGATCGAATTAATTAATAGTTTTTACTGCAATGTAATGGCACTTATCGGACCATTTATTATAGCCTTATTGTATACGGTGGCAGTACCCTATATAATGATGTTTATTGACAGAGTTCTTGTTGTCGCGAATGGGGCGAGATTGATTTCCTCGTACCAATCTAAAAGTAAAGAAATCGAAGAGAAAATTATACTTGCTGATAAAGAATTAGAACTGCAAGACAAAATCTCACGGAACAAAGATCGGGAGGAGCTTTTGAATCAAATTAATCATTTAAAGATTGAGAACGAACAGCTAAAAGATGAGAAAAATAATTTTTTAATCACTGTTGAGCAGGAAAAATCTGAATTAAACCATCAAATTCAAAAGCTGAACAGTAAGATCGAATTGTTGAACTTGGATAATAATTCATTTTCATTTAACATGGAAGAGAATGAGTTTCAAAAACTTTATAACCTTTTGCCAGATGCGGACCTATTACATTTTATTAACTTGCCCACCAACGTTAATAAATTGTTCCCTTTAACAGAATTTAGTTTTGCTAGTAAAGAGATTTTATTACAGAACAAGATTTTGGATCAATTAGATGATGTTTACTCTTTTACTGAAAAAGGTTTGAAGTTTCGGGAACTAGTTGTTAGGAAGAAGTCTACGTGGTAGTACCATATCTGGTAACGCTTTGCGGCTTTGCCAAGTTGCGACAAAATAACCTGCGTACAGTCGGCAAGATAAAATATTCTTGATTACTTAAAACATTCAACTACCAATAAAATAGCAATTTGGCGAAACCGCTGTTATAAGCCGGCGATGCTTTAGAATTACTCTTCAGATAATATTATTTCGCCTAAATATTTTGCATTCAATGAATGAGTCTGATATTCTCCCTGAAATATTTTAAATTTTAACGTGTCATTTTCGTTGTTGTTGAACCGGCTCACAATTGAATTTAAATATCCTCCGTAAAATGCACTTGCATTGTCGTTGTTTCTTATGTGCCATTTATTGGGAAATCCTTTTAAGCTTTTTTCATCTAGAATAATTTTTAACTGAATAGAACTATCTTTTTCTATATCTGCTTTTTCACCTTCCTCGCCGGCATATCTCCAACTATATTCTAGCCACGCAGACTGAACAAAAAAGGACATAGTGTCATTGATTATAGTTGGATTATGCAAAGGTTTATATTTCTTAATGAATACTTTTTTTTCAACTGATTCAGCTACACTATTAGAAACTCCTAGTCCACCTGTCGATACAAAAAAATTACATGAGCTAAATGACATATTTATGAAAAGGAGAATTATTAAGTTTTGACGGATGTTCATGATTAAGTTTTGTGGTTCGCTGGCTTATAACGTCCCCGCGCTACGCCTCGTTGCGTGTTGGCGACCTGAGTACTGTCGGCAAGTTAATAATATAAATGGTAGAATAAACTTCCGGCAACGAAAATGCAGCAATGTGGCTGTAGCGTGTGTTAGCGCACGCCGTAATTTAAAGGTCCTATTATCGACAACGTTTATCAAATAGTTCTCATTCACACCACTCAAAAAATTGATTTCGCAAAACAATTGTAATGAACGACATCTTTAATAAATTTTCGCATAGGGAAGTCCGTAATTAATGCTAGTCAAAATGGTAATAACGCCTTCAAGTTCATTGTAAGATTTTAATTGCGATGGATGGCTATTGTAAATGCATTATTAATTCGTGCGCACAAAGTTTAGCGACTCCGATTTCGCAAAGTTAAAATAGTTGACAGCTTTATTTGTTTGTCTTCGCACGGGAAGCCGCGACAATACATTCGCAATCGATTTTGTAATTTTCAGCCTGGCAGCTTTTCCGCAAGTTCTCGCGTAACGGAACGTTACTATCGACATGCAAGAGCGACTAAAACCCTTTGTGACTTCTTTGGAATTGGATTCAAATCACCGGAGAATATTCTGTCAGGTTCGTTCTTTCGCCAACGGTGTGCGCTAACGCTTTGCGGCTTTGCCAAGTTGCGACAAAATAACCTGCGTACAGTCGGCAAGATAAAATATTCTTGATTACTTAAAACATTCAA
>JADGMX010000035.1 GCA_015234525.1 Flavobacterium sp.
TTCCATAATAAAAAGTCGATTAATTTAGATTTCGGTAAAGCTTGCCTATAACGGTCTCTGGCTAGGCCTGCGTTGCGGCTTGGTGACCTGAGAACTGTCGGCAAGTTATAAATTTTAATGGTAGAACGAAACTCCCGGCTAACTCATTGCAGCAATGAGGCTTAGCCAGTGTTATATGCCGCTTTGTCTTCTGTCATTTTAGATTAATTATTTTGTCAGCAACTTGTCTGCAATGGTCAATGTCTCCAGCTACACCAATTGTAACCGTTTCTATTTCGTGTAATGTTTTTGCAATTGTTTCTCTGTCTGCTCCACATGTTTTTAATTTAAATATTGTCGGTGTGTAGCTCTGATATTCGTCTCTTGGTGCAATATCATTAACTCCAATTGGGTCCCAGTCATTCCATAATATCAGGTCAACAGCTTCGTAAAGATTAGTCGGTTCTTCATTTTTGAGTAGTTTATGAAAGTCTGTCAAAAGTGGTTCTATGCAAGTCTGGTCTGTTTGAAAACTGAAGTTCAAATAGTTTTCTTCGTGTGAACCACCAACCTGTCCAAATACAATTACTTGTCCGTTAGGTTTCATTTGGAAATTTACACTTGCATCGCTGTCGTTGTCTTCAAGTGTCGTGTTACCAGACATTGCTTGTTTCATTATTGACAAGTCCGAACTCATTTTTTCTATTTGGTCACGTCTTACACAAAAATGCGAAGTCCCGCAGAATCCATTTGATAAAACTGTCAAGTCAAATGTGAAATTGATTTGGACTAAATATCTTGTCGCAAACGAAAGTCGTTCCGTTTCTCTGTTAGTTTTTAGTTCGATTATGTCGTCAATTTCTATCATTCTTTTGTTTGTTGCTGTGTCGTCCTAAAGTGGCATATAACGGTTGCGGGCTTGTTTAGCAGCGGATAAATGCGAACTGCGTAAAGTCGGCATGATAAATATTCTTCGTGAACGAAATACTTGCGGCAAGACAAAATTCCGCTGTTATACAAGCCTGCTGTTAGCTAATGCCGCTTACTAATCATTCATAATTTTCCAACTTCCTCCAACAAATTCTCGTTCTGCACTTTGTCCATACTGTAATTGAAACACTTCATTAAGCGTTTTATCTTTATTGATTATATATAAAAGATGAACAATTTTCGCCTCTGTCAGCTCAGCATCTTTTGTTAGGAACTGCCAGTCGCCTTCTTCGTCATGTGTAACCCTTACAATGGGCAAATTTCCCTCTATAAATTGTTTGGTAGTAAAAACTCCCAGATTTTTATCTTCAAAAAATTTGAAATCAGTATTTCTGTCGAGCAGAGGTTGTCTGTAAAGCAGATCAACTTCAAACTCTTTATCCCACGGAAATTTGTTGTGATGGTCAGGCCAGATAAGTTGAATTGCAGGAAAGTGTTTAGAACCATAATATTCAATTGCATAGCCGAAGTAATCTGAGATATTATTTTCATTTACTTCAATAAATTGAACATCAAGGTCTTCCAGGATATTGTTATAGGCTTTTGCAAGTGTAATTTCTTTTCCTGATTTTATTATGTCTCCAGCATCATTAATAAGTATTTGTAGGGTTTGCGTGTCAAGTCCAAAAGCAATAATCTCAGGCTTGCTATATTTTTCCCAAATGCCAATCGTATACGCAAAAGCTGGTAAATAATCAGTTTCTTTAATCATTACAACTGACCAACCAAACCTCTCAATGTCTTCAGTAAAATTTTTCATGCTTAGGCTAAGGGTTCAAACTTTGGGTTTTCTTGCGGTTTTAGCTAACGGTCTCTGGCTATGGGAAGTTTGCGACATAGCGAACCGAGTACAGTCGGCAAGATAAAACATTCTTCGTGACGACGATGTTTCAACTACCGAAAAACCGCAAATTTCTTCTAGCCAGGGTTATTTGCAGTTATATTTTTACGAAATGTTGCACTGGTGTATTTTCAACGCTTGAATTTTTTATAGATCCAATTGTTAGCGCATTTATAGTTCCATTGTTTATCTCGTCAATCATTTGCTGGGAGAAATTTGGTAAATAATTTAATTCAATACGTCGGTAATCTTTCCCGAAAATTTCTTTTACAGACTTTTCAGTTCCCGATGCTTCTTTAAAGAATTTCCGTAAAAACATATTTTTAAAATCTTCAAACTGAGTAATAATTGTATCTAAATGCTGATTAGCTACTATATCTATAAGATATAGGTTGTTGAGTAAATGCTCAACTATATCTAGCGCTATGCGGATCTTTGATTCTTTTGGAACTTCCATTTCGTGGACAGAATCATTGCCTAAAAACCGTATGCTATGTAGTCGATGTGCATCTTTTTCTGTGATAAACTTATTTTTTAAGAGATTGTTTATTTTTTGTTCCAAAGTTCGACCTGCAATATTTTGGTTTATTGCAATTGCTTCGATGACGGCTCTTAAACCTACGCCGGACAGTAAATAACAATTTGCTTTAATAGCTTCCAACGTTTCGAGGTAAACAATCCTAATTTTATCAGGTATATAATAATAATTATTTAGTGTGTTGTGGCCGTTAATTGAAAGGGGATAATATTTCTTTTCATCATAATATCCTTCATCCTCATCGGGTCCGGAAAACATCGATTCGTCCGAATACACACTTCTAAATTGAAGGTTATCGCAGCCGTTGCATTGAATTACCTGGTAGTCATGATTCCAGTGGAAATCATCGTCATGATGGCTGCCTTTCTTTTGGGTGAAAAGCACCGTATGATTGGTTGGTAAGCTGCATAGTGGACAGTAGTCTTTCATAGGATTTTTTTATAATTGCAAATAACGCTTTGCGGCTTTGCCAAGTTGCGACAAAATAACCTGCGTACAGTCGGCAAGATAAAATATTCTTGATTACTTAAAACATTCAATAACCAATAAAATAGCAATTTGGCGAAACCGCTGTTATAGTTCAGCCAAGACTTACCACGTCCTGATCACGTTCTGCATGGACGCAAAGTAACCACAAAGTCAAGCACGTTAGAACAAAAAATATTTGTACGAAGCGACAAATATTTTATTTGCAGTTGAAATTTGGCTGACTATAACGTCCCCGCGCTACGCCTCGTTGCGTGTTGGCGACCTGAGTACTGTCGG
>JADGMX010000036.1 GCA_015234525.1 Flavobacterium sp.
GACTGTACGCAGGTTATTTTGTCGCAACTTGGCAAAGCCGCAAAGCGTTGGCGGTAATTGCAAAAAATCTTAACTCATAACATGAAAATCGTTAAAGGTTGCCTTATAATTATAACAGCATTTCTCGTCATACTTGTTGTATTATTCTTCGTTTATAGAAATAGTGTGATTTCATCGTTAGAAAACTTGAGCGCAGACGCTAAATCAAATTGGGAAGCGTATATCGGAACTATTGATATTAGAAATCAGCAACTTCTTAGAGCAAATATTAAGGAGGATAGCCTTCGCCAATATTTGAATAAATCTATAGAAATTTCGAAAGTTGAATTTTCGAGAGATTTTGAATTTTTAGAATATAAAATTAATCGGGAAGCGATGAACCAAAATATTAAGCTTGAAATAGAAGACAAACTAAATTCTAGTGTTGATTTATACAATCAATCGGTAAGATCATATAATGTACATAGATCAACCTTTCCAAACTCCTTGATTGCAAGGAAGCTGAACTTTCCCAAAAACTTCAAATATTTTGATATCGTTAGATATGGAGTTGAGAACGAAAATCCGACCATTAAACGAGCAAAGATCGATCATTGGATTAAATATGGAGACCCACATCCATAAAAGCAACTACCGCCAACAGCAAGCAAAAATAATTGCCGAGTTTTCAGGTAGTTGTAGCTTTGTTTTTACGAACAATGTTTTATCTTGCCGACAGTACGCGGTTCGCTTTCATCGGCAACTATTCCTGCTCGCAACCGTTGGCAGTAATTCTAAAACAGCACATGAATTTAAATTCAGCAACCGATATCATTAAACTGCTTCGACCGAAGTATTACAATACTTTAACTCGTATTTTAATGGTAGCTGGAATTGCCTTATTGTCAAAGCCAGTTTGGATTGACATACTAAATTTAGGTCTTCATGGTTGGAAACTATCAATAATCGGCGAGTTTGATTGGCTGCTTGGCTTAATTATAATTATTCTATCGCTGACTTATAATTTAATCCATAGATATATCGATTTAAAATATGAATATAACAGTACGCCCGCGTTTGAACTTGTCAATTTTAAAACCTTTAAAGAATTTGGAGAATTATGCCAGGAGATACTGCCAATTATTAAAGATAATGAATACATATTTCTAAATACGGGACCTAATTCGGATAGTGAAAACTTGGACACATTAAGAACTGATTTAACGATGTGGGAGAAATTAAAAATTGATGCAATTATTCCAAATAATGAGGCAATAAAAAAATTAATTAAAGAGAATAAATCCTTAATTCCAAAAACTCATGAGGAAATCTTCAATGAAATGCTTCTTCATATTGATGCATTCAGGGAACATGTAGCAAATCCCAAATTTGATTATTCAGAATATCAATTTCCAAATGAGTTTCCGAAAATCTTAATTGAAGAAAGTTTACTTTTTGCCTCTCGAAGTAAGCAACTTAAAAAAATCCAAAATTGGATCTCCAATAAATTCCACAAAAAAAATATTGCTAATTGGTTTATATTCGGCTCAATAATTATCACGCCTCGAAATGCTCACGATGTAGATTTAGCATTGTATGTAAGTGAAGACTCTGATGTATATCACTTTATTGATGAAATTAAATTTGATTTTAAAATCAAGTTTAAACTAGAGTTACATATAACCATTTTCTTTCCTAAAGATTACGAGGAGTATAAATTGTTTAGCAGCAAAAATCCAATAAAAATCGAGAAAAATGGGCAAAAATTTACATTGGTCAATTAGACCGTTTATTGAGAAAGCGCTTACCAGTCATATGTCCGTACAGAGTTTTGAAGCAATTGATTTACCTGATTTCTATGCTTATAGGATTAAAAGACGGAAAGGAATGTCTGATGTAATAGTTGTGCTCAGTGACGACTATTATTTTGGCTCGGCAGAATTATATAGTAAATCTGAAATACTTAAAGATGGCGGCTTCATTTTGATCGCAAGACCAGAAGCAAATGGAGATGATACAAATGAGCCAGAAATAAAACTTGGAATTGGTAAGATAGGAAAATTATTAGGTGCATTGAACGTCGAAGAATATTGGGAATATGTAAGACCAAAAAAGAAATATGAAAGGTAAGAACTACTGCCAACAGCAAGCAAAAATAATTGCCGAGTTTTCAGGTAGTTGTGGCTGTATTTTCACGATTAAAATTCTATCTTGCCGACAGTACGCGGTTCGCTTTCATCGGCAACTATTCCTGCTCGCAACCGTTGGCAGAAATTCTAAAACAGCAACAAGATGAATATCATACTATTGATTTTACTAGCACCAACATACTGCTTTCTCACAAATATGCAGGAAGTAGAATTTGTGGGTAAAAAAATAGTAGTTGCAGATTACTATAAAATAAAAACGCAGGGAATTGAAAGCACCCAAAATAGACTTCACTGGAAATATTTTACCGAAGATATGATATCAAAAGATGAAGACAAAAAGACTTTTGCTGAGATGAATAGTCACATGATTGATGTAAAAAAGACATCACGGCGAATCAAATTAATATCGCATGGTGATACCATCTATGGAACCAAGTATAATCGTAAATCCCGTGGCATCATGAATTATAACATTATAGCCATTGGAACAGTAAACAAAAGACGAGTGATTATAAGTTATATTTCAGCTTTTGACCCTAATAGCAACAGTAAGCTTGACGCGACAATTAAGCAGTTCTTTAAGATACCTTAAGAACTTCTGCCAACACACGCTACGACCTCATTGCTGCATTTTCGTCGCCGGAAGTTTGTTCTTCCATTTATATTATTAACTTGCCGAAAGTACGCAGGTCGCCACTTCGCAACGAGGCGTAGCGCGAGGACGTTAGCAATAACCGCAAAAGCGGCAACTCGATTCTATCATTTACTTTTCCGGAAACGTACAACTTCACTAAAAATCCAAAAAGCCTCACTCCTATTTCATAACTGATGGTGTAGAATCGCCGTTCATGTATTCGCACTAAATAAATATAAATCATTAATTTGTTTTTCGCAGTTTGTGGAGCGCGTGGCAAATCCATTGAATTTCTGTTGTGAATTAATTTTGCCTTGCGGA
>JADGMX010000037.1 GCA_015234525.1 Flavobacterium sp.
AACTCCCGGAAGATTTTTTCAAAAACGTCTTTCGGGATTAAAATCAGAATCTAATGAAAACAAGAATATTATTTTTCGTTTTGATGTTGTCGGGAGTTGTAGGTCATGCACAACAAGATGCGCAGTTCACACAATACATGTACAACACCATCAATATCAACCCGGCATATGCCGGATCACGCGGGGCGATGAGCATTTTCGGATTACACCGAACGCAATGGGTCGGTTTGGACGGTGCTCCAACAACCAATGCGGCGTCGATTCATACGCCGATCAACAACAGCAATGTGGGAATTGGTTTGTCTTTTGTCAATGACAAGATCGGACCAACCAATGAGAACAACATCGCTGTAGATGTATCGTATACGATCAGAACATCGGAAAGCTACAAATTGAGCTTTGGTATTAAAGGATCTGCAAATTTGTTCAGCCTTGATCGCGATAAGCTGAACCCGTTCAACCCGGCTGACGATCACCTTCAACAGGTTGACAGCAAGTTCAAGCCGAATGTAGGTGCCGGAGTTTACTACCACGGAGATAAGTTCTATGCCGGATTATCGGTTCCGAACTTTATCAAGACCACCAATTACAGCGACAACGATTTCTCGATTAACGAACAAGAAATCACCTACTATTTCATCACGGGTTATGTGTTTGACGTATCGCCAAGTTTGAAATTCAAGCCGGCTTTGCTGACCAAACTCATCCAGGGCGCGCCACTTCAGGTGGATGTTTCCGGAAACTTCTTGATTATGGACAAATTTGTCTTGGGTGCTGCCTACAGATGGAGCGCTGCGGTAAGCGGAATGGTCGGTTTTCAGGTTACCGACGGATTGTTCCTTGGCTACGGCTATGATTTGGAAACCACTGAACTTAGGAACTACAACTCGGGATCACACGAGATCTTCCTTCGCTATGAGCTATTCAACAACTTCGACCGTATAACAACCCCAAGATTCTTCTAAACCAACACGATTATGAAAAGTAAAGCAATAGTTTATATGGCCTTGTTCGGTGTTTTAGCCTTAAACGGTTATTCGCAGGAAGCAGCAGTGGCCAGAGCCGATAAGAAGTACGAGCGTTATGCTTATGTTGATGCGATCCAAACCTACGAACGCATTGCCGAGAAAGGCTACAAGAACGCAGAGATGTTCCAAAAACTCGGGAATGCCTACTATTTTAACGCCGAACTTGAAAAAGCGGCAAGATGGTACGGCGAACTTTTCGGGATGACTCAAGATGTTGAGGCCGAGTATTTCTACCGATACGCACAATCGCTGAAATCAACCGGCGATTACGTAAAGGCAAACCAGATGATGGATGCCTTTAACCAAAAGCTGGCTTCGGATCTTCGCGCCAGGCATTATGCCGATAACAAAGATTATTTGTCAACGATCAAAGCCAACTCGGGCCGATATGAAATTCAGGATGCCGGTGTGAACTCGGAGTACTCGGATTACGGAAGTGCGATGTTTGGAAACAAACTTGTCTTCACTTCAGCTCGCGATACGGGCGGATCGGTCAAGCGCAAGCACAAATGGACCGGTCAGTATTTCACCGGATTCTACGCAGCTGAAATGAGCGGCGATACTTTAGGCGAAACCGGAAAGTTTGCCATGGAAGTGAACTCGAAGTTCAATGAGGCGACACCGGCTTTTTCGAAAGATGGAAAGACGATGTACTTTACCCGCAACAATTTCAACAACGGAAAGAAAGGCAAGAACGGCGAGCGAATCACGCTGGTAAAAATCTACAAAGCAACTCTTGAAAAAGACGGCGATCGCGAGGTTTGGAAAAACGTGACTGAACTTCCATTCAACTCCGATAATTACAGCGCGGCTCACCCGGCACTTTCGCCAGACGGAAAAACCTTGTACTTTGCATCAGACATGCCGGGAACACTTGGTCAGAGCGATCTTTACCAGGTTGCCATTAACGATGATGGAAGTTTCGGAACGCCACAAAATCTGGGTCCGATGGTAAACACGGAAGGCCGCGAGACTTTCCCTGTGGTCACTGACGAGAACGAACTTTATTTTGCCACCGACGGACATCCCGGACTTGGCGGACTCGATATATTCATGTCGCGGATTGCTGCCGATGGAACGTTTTCGGCGCCACAAAATATCGGTGAACCTGCAAACTCGCCTAAAGATGATTTTGCTTACATGATCGATACCAAAACCCGCAAAGGCTATTTGAGCTCGAACAGAGCAGGCGGAAAAGGATCGGATGACATTTACAGCTTTTTGGAAACGCGCAAGCTTATTTGTGAGCAAGCTTTGGAAGGCATCGTAACCGATCTTGAAACCGGCGAAATTCTGCCTGGAGCCAAAGTGACATTGCTTGATCCGAAGTTTACGACCATCGCGGAATACACGGCAGACGACAAAGGATTTTACAAGTTTGAAGTGGAGTGTTCAACCGATTACTACATCAGAGGCGAAAAAGAACTTTATGCGACAAAAGAGCAAAAGATCACCATTGCCGATACAAGCGGTGTGACCAACCTTCCGATTCAGCTTGAGAAAAAAGTTAAAGCTGTTACCGTTGGCGACGACCTTGCAAAAGCATTCGGAATCAAGATGATTTATTTTGACTACGATAAGAGCAACATCAGAATGGACGCGGCACTTGAGCTTGAGAAAATCCTGGATGTGATGAAGCAATATCCGACAATGAAAATCGATGCAAGATCGCATACGGATGCCAGAGGAAGTCATGCGTACAACGCGAAACTTTCTGAGCGAAGAGCCCAATCGACGGTTCAGTGGTTGATTAAGAACGGAATCGACAAATCGAGAATTTCGGGCAAGGGTTACGGCGAGACCAAGCCGGTTAACAATTGTACCGATGGTGTGAAATGTAGCGAGGACGATCATCAATTGAACCGAAGAAGCGAATTTATAATCATCGCATTGTAGGAACCAGAAAAGCCCTAGCCCCGGTTGAAGCGGATATCCTTTTTGAGTTTGATAAAACGAAAAAAGATAGGAGCGAAAGACGGGAATAGCTCCTAAACCAAA
>JADGMX010000038.1 GCA_015234525.1 Flavobacterium sp.
GCCGACAGTACGCGGTTCGCTTTCATCGGCAACTATTCCTGCTCGCAACCGTTGTAGGCAATTTTGCAACAGCATCCGCCCAATCCACAACTTCAAATCATTCGTAATATCCCGAATGTGGATTCATAACTCGATCAATTCCGTCATCCTTTAATCCTTTCTGTATTGCATTGTGAATTCGGAGGAAACTTGGAATTTCCAATAGTCCTTTTTTGCCCGCAACCCTGTCCGTTTTGCACCTGAATAAAAGTTCGTCCTTAGAACAATTGAAAGGAAATTGATTACTCGGCCATGAAGGATTCAGATGAGATAATTCTCTTTCTCGCCTTCTTAAAACGTTAATGATCGTGCAGACTAACCATTTATCCAAATCTTGAAGTTGTTCAATATCGTTGATTAATGGATAAAAACTCATAATTCCTTTAAATCTCAATATTTTATTAGTTCCGTTGAGATAGCGTCTCAAAGACGATTCCGTTAGGTTTCCATATAAGTATCGTCTAACTTCCAATATTGCACTTAAAAAATTTAAATCTTTGTCATTTTGAGGAAAATTTCGGTTATGAACTACTGGAGTTTTCAATGGCTGTAGGAGATTCTTATAGAGTAAATAAGTTATCTGCTTTTTTATTTTCTTCTTAGATTGATCTTTAATACTTATTTTCTCTGTGGAAATTTTATATCCTAAAAATTCTATATACTCCTTTGTATTTAAAAACTCTGAACGTATGTCTTTACTTTGTAGCAATGATATTCCGTCTGATTTTTTGTAATTAATTGCAATCCCCGCTTCTTGCGAAAAACTATTAATTATTTCAAAAGCTTTAGTAATTTTTGAATAATCTTTTGACCAGATTATCGTATCATCCGCGTATCGAGCAAATCGAACTCCTTGATCTTCAAGAGCCCTATCAAGTTTCCAGCATACAACATTTGCTAGAAATAAAGAAATTGATGTTCCTAGCGGAATCCCTTTTGTTCGGTCATTGAGAAATGCTCTCATAATCATCATATCCCTTTCACTCCACAAAAAGGCATTTAAATCCAGTTGACTAAATAAATAGTCATGATTTATCGAACCAAAAAAATCTGAAAAGTCAAATTCTGCGACAAATATTCTCGGTACTTGCTTTAACTCGTTCGCGATATCTTGGATTGCATAGTGAATATTCCTGTCGTTTCTGTATGCATAAGTTAGTGAACTAAACCTATGCTTATTCTTGCTTAGTAAGTTATGATAAAACCTATCAGATACCGCGGAATCCTGGATTTGGTAGACACTAATTTTTCTTTTGCCTCCGTTTGGCTTCGGAATTTCTTTTACAACAGGCTCATTAGGAAGATAACTTCCGTCCAATATCTTCCGACTTACAGATTTTGCAATTTGCTCCTTTCTTTTAAATACATAAAAAGGATTATACTTTTTGTCCTTTTGCCATTCAAGTGGCGTCTTGACGTCCTTTATTATTGTATCTACATATATTTTGTTTTTGCGTTCAACCGACAGGTGCAAAAAATTATGGTAGGTATTATATTTTTCACAAAGTTCTGCTGCTTGTTTCGCTATATCTTTAAGTAAAAATTTTTCCATATGAAATGTTTAAACAAAAATGCCCTGCCGAAGCAAGACAAATTCACGGAATACACAATTAAAAGTAAGCTCTTAATTAATAATTGCTTTTTAGAAGAACAATTACACCTTGTCCTTAGGAATTCACCTGTGAACGGTAGTGCAATCCGTTAGCTCCATAAGAACACTGCGACAAATATAGAATAAAAAACTGCCTACAACAGCAAGCAAAAATAATTGCCGAGTTTTCAGGTAGTTGAAGCTTTATTTTCACAATGAAAGTTTTATATTGCCGACAGTACGCGGTTCGCTTTCATCGGCAACTATTCCTGCTCGCAACCGTTGGCGGTAACGCAGGAGAGCTTCTATAAATGAAATTTATTCCATAGATTCGTAAAATGAAAGAATTCGACTTCATAATAAATCTATTAGCAAATCTGGTAACGATTGCGGCATCATGTTTAGCGATCTATATCTATTTCGCAAATAAAGAAAAAATAAATTCCGCATTAAATTTTATCCTTAATTATTCAAATCAACTAACATTAACGGACTTGAAATTTAAGATTGAAAGATTAAATGAATTTAATTCGAACGATGCCCAAGAAAAATTAGAAGTTATAA
Source organism: Flavobacterium sp. (assembly GCA_015234525.1). GTDB lineage: Bacteria > Bacteroidota > Bacteroidia > Flavobacteriales > Flavobacteriaceae > Flavobacterium. The sequence continues at coordinate 2,195 of JADGMX010000038.1, forward strand.
ATATTTTAAATGAAATCGAAGGCCAAATCTTAGGAAACAATAGTTTTAAACTAAAATTAGAAGTTCAGCTTCGAAAAATTGAGGTTTTTACAACTACACCTAAATTGCTTACTGAACCGAAAAAAAGAAGCTTAGTCAGTGAGCTAAAAGAAAGCGTACGAAATCTGGATGTTTCAAATTATAATAATATATTAAACGAATAATCATGAGTAATACAAAAATAGTTCAGGTTATAAATACCATGATCTCAAATAAGGAAAAAATTAGTCAAGTTATTCGTGAAGACAATGAGTTTTATTTCTTGTATGATAATAAATTTAAGTGGTCAATACTGTTTAGTGGTGATGAATACTATATAAAATTTTATCCTAAAGACGATATCCAAATTTATGACATCCCGAGTCAAACAAGTTGGGGAGGTTATAAGGACTTTGTATTATATTCAACTGAAGAGTTAAAAACCAGAGAAGCTCGCGAAACGTTTGCTGAACTTTATCAAGTTACGGCAGATCAATTATACGGAATTGATGATATTTTTGATTCAATTATTGGCGACGATTTATTTTAAAGTAATGCACTACCGCCAACATTGCATAGCCGCAATGCCTGCTTTTTAGCTTCGTCAGAGACTACTCAGGTGAATCAAATTTGCGTTCTCTAAGAATATTTATCTTAAGTTTACGGCACTGACGGCT
>JADGMX010000039.1 GCA_015234525.1 Flavobacterium sp.
GTCGCTTTGTTTTTTTCATTATTGTCTCTTTCGTAAAGTGTAAGTTTACTTTGCTTAAGCTCTCCATTAATTACAATAGGTTCATCGTAATTTGAATATGTGTAAATTGCTCTTGCATCTCCATCAGAATAGATATATGTAACCAATTCAATTGGGTATTTGTCAATGAATCCAGTATATTTTGTCTGTCCAAACAAATTAGATTTCAGTAAAAATAATGCTAAGATGATAACTGTTTGTTTCATTTTGTGTCGTATTAAAATAGCAGGTAACGGTTGCGAGCATGGATAGTTGCCGAGAAAATGCGGACTGCGTACAGTCGGCAAGATAAAACTTCTTCGTGATTTAATTTCATCAACTACCTGAAAACTCGGCAATTATTTATGCTTGCTGTTACCAGCCGTTATTCCTTAATATTTAATTCTTCCGTAGTTTTATAAAGATTTACCTTTTTATCGATATTATATAGATAGCTGATCAGTTTAATTAAAATTGCTGGCTCAAACATCACATTTATATAATTTCTTTTGCCGTTAAAATAGGTAATTAATGTTTTCACAGCACCGTCACAACATAAATTTTTTTCATTAATATTAATCTCATCAATATTTGAACTTACTAGAAGATGTATGAACTCATAGAATGATTTACTATCTAATGTTCCTTCATAATTTTGAGGAGTTTGCGATTCAAACTCATTTTTAAAATATACTGCATTTAATTTAACTCGCCGATCAGCTGTTATTTGCAAATTAAGGACCGGACAAGTACCGAAGCAGGTTGAAGTCTTAAAAATTAGTTTTTCGAAATTGAAATTTTCTGCACTTATATAATCCTCTTTTATAAAAGTAATTGATTTCTCTTTTTTGAAGAATTTTTGTGAGTTTTTCGAAACTGGAATGACAGTTAGAATGGAATCATTTATGTTTATGATTTTTAAATCGTAACGTACAGTATGTAATTTTTTGTAATTTTCTGTTGATGAATAAAATCTTGATTGAAAACTTATAGTGTCTTTTATAAGGCGTACGTAGAAATTATCGCTTCGAAGATCAAGGTTACCTAAGAAATTTTCTGATTTTAATGTGTCGGATATTACAATCATTTCATTGTCATCAGTAATCCACTTTCCCTTCAGAAGTTCAATCTGAGAGAATGAATATATGTAATTAAGCAGAAATATTAGTGTTATGATTTTTTTCATAATGGCTGGTAACGGTTGCGAGCAGGAATAGTTGCCGATGAAAGCGAACCGCGTACTGTCGGCAAGATAAAATATTCTTCGTGAAAATAAAGCTTCAACCACCTGAAAACTCGGCAATTATTTTTGCTTGCTGTTACCAACTGTCGCTAATCAACGTAGGTTTCTTTCAGGACAAGTTTGACTTTGATAATTGTGTCTTCATTAATTTGATCAAAAACTCTGATTATTCTTTGTCTATCAATTGTGCGAATTTGATCTAGAGCAATCTGACCTTGCTTCTCATTATGAAAAACTTCAACTCGCGTTGGGTAAGATTTGGAACTGCTTGTCATTGGCGCAACAACAATGGTTTGTAAATATTTGTTCATTTCATTTGGGGAAATGACGACACAAGGTCTAGTCTTTTTAATTTCGCTTCCAATTGTTGGGTCGAGGTTTACAAAAACAATTTGATATTGTTTTAATTCCATTCGTCAAGTATTTCGTCTTCGAAAGAATCATTGATCAATAGTTGATCATCTCCATTTTGATGCATCTGTTTAAAGGCTTTCTCCCAGCCTTTTCGTGGTTCTGATTTAGGCTTCAAAATGATATAACCTTTCTCAAGAATAAGTTCAACCTTGTCTGTAATATTATACTTCTCAAGTAGCGTTTTTGACAATCGAATGCCTTTTGAGTTTCCAATGGGAATAACTGAAATATCCATAGCTCTTTTTTTAGTTATTACAAAGTTATTACTTTTTGCTAAACTACAAAGCTTAAAGTTTCTTACTTCTGCGATAGTTGGTAACGGTCTCTGGCTAGGCCTGCGTTGCGGCTTGGCGACCTGAGAACTGTCGGCAAGTTATAAATATTAATGGTAGAACCAAACTTCCGGCTAACTTATTGAAGCAATGAGGCTTAGCCAGTGTTAGTGGCTGTTATTGTTCTAAAAACTTAACATTATTTATCACCATTGAATCGATCTCGGTTAAATCAATTTTTTTGTCAGTTGGGATGAACTGGTATCTACGTATGATTTCATCTAACCTTTCTCCAAAAATCCAAAATTGTTTTGGTCCAGCAAAACGACCATGAACTTTCAATTTCTGTATTTCCTTCTCTCTCTTCAAATTAAACGCATACGTTGTACCATCATTGACGTCACTTTCAAACAAGATCTTATTTTCGGGAAATGTTATAGAATCTAATACATTTTGTATTTCTTTTTTGTCCTCTTTTTTTAATATAGTAAATGAATTTTTTTGTTCAAGGGGCAAACTACTAATGTAATAAAGTGTATCAGAGGAGTTGAATTTTAAATAATAAGATTCTTTCATATTCCATTTGAAAAATGTGAAATTGTAATCTATTTTTGAAGACTGACATCCTGCAAATGCAAATATCAATATTAATATCAGAATTTTCATAATCTATATTTTCGTTGATAATAGCCACTAACGCTTTGCGGCTTTGCCAAGTTGCGACAAAATAACCTGCGTACAGTCGG
>JADGMX010000040.1 GCA_015234525.1 Flavobacterium sp.
GGAAACGGAGGGGTTTTTTGTTTATTAAATGAACCTTCTCCACCTTTCACCCAACCCCCAATACCCAACCCCCAACGATCGGCCGCTCGCGCCAGGGATAGAGGCCGAGTGCCGTGCACCGCCGAAAGCCCGGTGCTCCCCGGTGGTAGTTTATCGGTTAAAGCAGGAGTGGGGTTTTTGCGGAAAGTGCGAATCGGGGAGCAGGCGCCATGAGAATCATCGGACATAATACGCATATTTTCGGTAAAATGCGCCTGATTTAGTGGATATTAGGTTTTAACGAGTTTAGCGGTACTTCATCGGAAAAATTTTTTGTGCGGCTGTTGCGACGTTATTTTTGCGGTATAATTAAATCAGAGTTCCAACAAATGAAAGCACTTTTTCCTGCGTCGATCGATAAAATTTTTACCAAAAGATTGTTAGTTTTAGTTGTGTTGATGTTGTTGATGAACGCTGGAGTTTTTGGGCAGACTGCTGAGGTTAAGGGGTTGGCAATTTCGAAGATTGACGACAGGGGAACCAGTGAGGAGTTGAATATGGAATTGGCATCGTGGCTTACGGGTTCTCGCCAATCTCAATTAAAAACTGAAACTGCGCCTCGGATTTCGACCAATAAGACATCCCGAAAGCAGTTTATAAATTGTGGCATGAGTGTGAACCGGATTTTGAGTCGCACGTTGCTTAAAAAAGTGATGGCCCGTGATACAGGAGTTGTTTAGATAATTCAATATTTCGTACAGTTTAGTTTAGTTTAAGTTAGTTTAGGAAACCTCTTCGTTTATCACGGGGAGGTTTTTTTTTGCGGTTTTTTTAGGATTGTGTAGCCCGGAAAGATGCGTTAAAAATGATTGGTGGTATCTGATAAAGTTAGAAAGAGAATTAGCCGTCGTGAAAAAATATTGTTAAAATATCAAGAATACCATAATTGCCTTGTTAAAGTTGTAGTTTGGCGATGATTTCATACATTTCACCGACGAAGTGATGTTTAAAGTTAATATTATTATAATATTACGCGCTAAACGGCTGCCAGACAGCGTGTCAGATATGTTAATAATATTGTAACCTCTATGAATAGAAAATTACTTTCCCCGAGTAAGCCTGCTAACCATTGCGATGAATGGTTTTCGATTAAGAATTTTATAATTCTTTTATTGATGGTGTTTGTTGGTATGACCGGCAACGCGCAAGTTTCCGCATATACGAATGAGCAAATAGCGATTGATCCGGCGTATGCGCCTTTGGACAATGCGACCAAGGACATCCAAATTGATGGGGTCTGGACGGGTACACGAGTTGCGCCGAACGTGCCGATAGGATTTTCTTTCACCTTTAACGGAGTAAGTTATACGACCCTTCACATTTCGTCTGCTGGTTTTGTAACTTTTGGATCGGCACCGTCAACATCTAATACAACGCCGCTTTCCAGTACTGAAACTTATGCCGGAGCAATCTCCGCTCTTGGTTTTGATTGGAGAATTGGAGCTGTGAATTCGACCGGCGGCGTACAAAACAACGCGATATCTACTTTTCTAGATACTTCTGGCGGAACCGGTAATTCTATTTTTAAAATTGAATATCGTGCGAGGACTCGGAGCGCAACAGGGAATACCATAAGTTTTCAAATTTGGTTGCGTGAGACGAGTAACGTTGTCGAGTTTCATTATTTGAATACAGGTTTAAGTTTGGGTGCGCAGGTTGTGGCTCAGATTGGTTTGCGGGGATCTTCTTCGGTGGATTTTCAAAATTTAACGGGTACAGGTATTTGGCCGGAGGCCCCTACTATTTTTGCGCAAGGAACAGCGCCAACAAATACGGTTGAGATTCGCAATGGAAATAACGCTATAGTTAATCAGTCAAATCGACTTTTCCGTTGGACTCCAGTTAGTTGTCCGGCTCCATCGTCGTTGGCATTGGTTACTAGCACTTCAAATAGTGCAACGGCGGCATTTTTAGGATCGTCACCAACGAATGGCTTTCAGTACTATTTGTCAACATCGCCGACGCCACCTACAACGGGAACGACGCCAACGGGCATGATGGCTGCATCGCCATTAAATTTAAGCGGACTGACCGGTGCTACAACTTATTATTTATGGGTTCGTTCCGATTGTGATACATCGCAAAGCGCCTGGTCTAACGGAATAACATTTACGACACTTTGTACGCCATCAAATATTCCGTATTTTTTATATGTCGATCCTTTTTCTGATGGGTTCGCGACTCCCGGTTTGCCGGCGTGTACTTCTACACAAGCCGTAGCCGGGAATCCTTGGGTAACTCAAACTGATGCTCAGGGTGATGGTAGTTTTTTCAGTGAGCACCTTGTTTATAAATCCAGTGGGTCGCAGGCTGCAAATTCATATTTTTATACCAAAGGTGTAAATCTTGTTGCCGGGCAAACTTACCGGCTTTCGTATACGTACGGCGGTTCGACAAATTTGAGTACGCTTTTAAATAAAATGGAAGTGCGATTTGGAAATGCGCCGCTTAACACTGCGATGACAACGCAATTGGCCGATCACCCGAACATTAAGGAATCGCCACTCACAAACGTTGTGAATTTTACCGCTGCCACAAGTGGTGCTTACTATTTTGGTTTCCAGGCATATTCCGCTGCAAACATGGGTGACCTATATCTTGATGATATTGAGATTGTGGAATCAATTTGCTTACGACCGGCAGCGGCTGTGGTTTCAAATGTTGGTTATAGCTCAGCAATTGCAAATTGGGCTGCGCCATCAACGGCTCCATTGTTTGGATATTCCTATTACATATCGACAAGTCCAACGCCACCGACTTATACGACGGTTGCTACAGGATCGGTGCCTGCCGGAGTTACCCAACTTTCATTATCAGGACTCACGGGAAGTACAACCTATTACTTGTTTATAAGAGGGAATTGCGGCGAGCCAGATATGAGTGAGTGGTCGACGGCCGCTAGCTTTACGACCAGCGCTACACCTCCATATTGCATTCCGACTGCAAGTACGTCAGCAAGTACTTATATAACAAGTTTTAGTACTACAGGTGCGGTAACCAACGTCAATAATTCATCGGGTTTTACTCCGGGATATGCTGATTATACAAGTTTAGTTGTTACAGAAAGTCAGGGTGGGAGCTTTGATTTTTCCCTGTCACTTGCGGGGCCTACAGTTGGAATTGCAATCTGGATTGATTGGAATGGAAACGGCACTTTTGAAACTACTGAACGGGTTTATCATTCTGGAACTTCATATGTGGACGGACCTGCTAGTGGAACGATAACTGTGCCTACTGCGGCGCCACTTGGGATCACGCGCATGCGAGTAATGATTGATTATTGGGCTACAAGTCCGAACCCGTGTGCTTTTAGTACGACAACTCCGTCGAGAGGCGAAATAGAAGACTATTCATTTAAGGTAGTTGTTCCGCCACCACCATTAACGATCACGCCATTAACGGCTACGCAATGCGCAGGTGCGAATTCGACCCTAATAACATTGACTTCACCGGTTGGAAACTATGATATCTATAGTTGGTCGCCAAGTACCGGTGTGACCGGAAACGCTACAACCGGTTGGACGATAGCCGCGGGGTCGTCGCTTACCTATACATTAACAGGTACACAAACCGGAGGCGCCCAAAGCGTTAATACGGCACAGTTTAACTATGTCGCTTTACCGCTACCAACTCCGATTACCATTGTTGCTTCGAACAGCGGCGCCTATTGTCAGGGTTCAACCACTGCGGTTGAGTTAGCGGCAAGTGGTGGTGTCGTTTCGGGAGTTCCTGTTTATAGTGAAAATTTTAATAGTGGCGCCGGCGGATGGACGCGCACTACTGTGGGTTCTACAGGAACGACAACACAAATTAACAATGCAGCCTGGACTGTGAGACCGGCGGGATTTATGCCTCTTGGCGGAAGCTGGTTTAATACTGCGGTAAGAAGTAATGATGATTCTGCTTATTTCTTTACCGATGGCGATGTACAAGGAATTGGAAATTTAAACAGACATTTTCTTTACTCACCATCATTCAGTTTAGCAGGTTATACCGCGGCTTCTCTAAATTTCTGGCATTTCTACAGACAATTTACCACAAGTACCGCACGAGTTGAGATTTCGACCAATTCTACCGATGACACAAATGGAAACTGGACAACCTTACAAACGTATACGTCAAGTCAAGGTGCTCCAACTTCATGGGTAAATGTTGTCCTGGATTTAGGAGCTTACGTAGGGCAACCAAATGTTCGCCTTCGATTTAATTTCCAGGCCACATGGGGTTGGGGTTGGGGAATTGACAACGTTTTGGTCTCGGGAAGTGCTACTTCCGCTATTACTTGGTCGCCGGCAGCCGGTTTATTTATGGATGCGGCAATGACAACTCCGTATATTGCAAATACAGGTGCGCAAATTGTTTACGCTGCGCCATCTGCGACACAAGTTTATACTGCAAGCGCGAGCACGCCGGCTCCAACGATTTGTTCAACCTCTACCGCTTCAACGGTCACGGTGACAACGGTTGGTGGAGGAACCATATCGCCACTTGCGCAAACCGTATGCGGTTCAGTTACACCAATTACATTATCAGGATTTTCGGGCACAGTTACCGGATGGCAGTGGTCAACATCACCAACGTTTACAACGTCAACTGATATTCCGGGTAGTGCTTCGGCAACTTTAACGGCAGCCAACATTGGCACGTTTGCCGGCACACGATATTACCGCGCGGTGTTAAACACTGGTTCTTGCACGGTTTATATGCCAACAATTGCATCGGGAATAACCGTTTCAGTTTCGTTTGCAAGTACGACCTGGAATGGCACAGCCTGGAACAATGGTGTTCCAACAATCAACACCGCTGCAATCTTTGCTGGAAATTATACGGCAACGGCTAATTTAAGTGCTTGCTCAGTTCAGATCAACAGCGGAAACGTCGTGGTCAACTCAGGGATAACCCTTACTGTTCAAAATGCTGTTACAGTTTCTGGCGGATCGTTGACTTTTGAAGATGATGCAAGTCTTGTTCAGATAAATGATCTTGCTGAGAATATTGGAAGCATGGTTTACAAACGTCAGACAACGCCAATGCAGAATTACGATTATACCTATTGGTCTTCGCCGTTATTCCCGCAGACCCTGTTGGGTGTATCGCCACTTACTATGGCAGATAAATATATGAGATTTGATACGGCGGCCAATGATTACATATCAGTTCCGCCCACAAGTCTAATGGAACCAGGAAAAGGTTATATTATCAGAACGCCGCAAAACTGGTCGACCGGACCATACATGGCCACATTTACAGGAGGCGTATCAAATAATGGTGTTGCCAACAATGGTGTGATTGGTGTTCCAATTATACTAGCCGGTTCGAATAATTTTAACTTAATCGGAAATCCGTATCCGAGTGCGATCGATGCAGATCTTTTCTATGCTGCAAACTCGGCGTTGATCGATGGTACATTCTATTTCTGGACGCACAATACGCCGATCAACCCGCTTGAGTACGACGGTGATGATTATGCGATTTGGAACTCGGTAGGAGGTATTGGCGCGGCAGGTGGAGGAACTGGAAATACAACCATTCCAAACGGGAATATTGCTGCCGGACAGGGTTTCTTTGTGAAGAGCATTGCAAACGGTTCTGCTAATTTCAATAACTCAATGCGATTAACCGGATTGAATAACCAGTTTTACAGAATGGCGGGCGCGGCGATGCCACAGGTTTTAGAAAAGCACAGAGTCTGGCTTGAATTGAAAAATTCAGCTGGTGCATTTAAACAAACCCTTATCGGTTATGTTCAGGAAGCCACAAACGGGAAAGATTCCAAATTTGATGGTGACTATCTGGATGCCGGAAATATGGTTGGATTGTATTCGCTTCTCGGCGATGATAAATTGTCAATTCAAGGGCGAGCATTGCCATTTAATGTGTCTGATGTGATTCCACTTGGTGCGAAATTTTCGACTGCAGGAAATTTTGAAATCGCATTATCAGATTTTGACGGATTATTTGAAACCCACGGAATTTACCTTGAAGATTTGTTGTTGAATGTTACTCACGATTTAAAGTCGGGGTCGTACACATTTGCATCGCAAGCCGGAAACTTTAATGCGCGTTTTCAACTGAGGTTTACAGGCGGAACGGCACTAGGGACGGGAGACAACGCGATCGATCAGAACTCGGTGGTCGTTTATAAGAATGGTGACGGAATTCATATCAACACTGGCAATGCAACGATGTCGACTGTGAAAGTGCTTGATATTCGCGGGCGATTGGTTCATCAGAAGAACAACATACAAAATACTACTACCACGTTGGCTAATCTCAATGTTCAGGAAGGCGTATTAATTGTGCAGGTGACACTTGAAAACGGCTTAACAATCAATAAGAGAATCGTTTACTAAAAAAAGCAAGATGATCAGCGGATGCAATTTGTTGCAAAATTGTGTCCGCTGATTCTTTGCGTTTAATTGAAACAGGCTAGTCAAAAATACATCAACACGAATAACAATTACATTGCTTTTTTTAATTTAATTTTTAATTTTTTTTTATGAATCTAAACTACGATTGCTTGGGTAGAAGCCATTTGGCTCCACCTAAAATTGATTTTGGAGACGAATTTGAATCGCCTCCAAAAACTTCAAAACAAGTCATCAGCAGATGGCTTTCTTTTATGATGTTGATGTTGATTTTTGGGTCGGTAGACTTTGCGTCTGCCCAAGTCTCCGACTACATTTTTAGTCAATCTACGGGTAGCTACAGTCCAATTACCGATGGAGTGGTATTGGGTAGCGAAACAATTGACGAACAATTGTTCAACAATAGTACCGTGGGTGCAACAGGAGTTCAAACCAATACAGGGTTCCCAATCGGATTTAATTTCGAATATCGAGGGGTGTCGTTTGACAAATTTGCTGTTGCAACAAACGGATATCTTGTTTTAGGAACCGGGTCGTTCCAGATTAAAACAGCGCTCTCTACAGCTATATCGACTTCAGATGCTGCGCTGGTAAATTTAATCTCGGGGTTTAACCAGGATTTGCAAGGTCAAGCCGGATCAACTTTGTCGTATAAAGTTGTGGGGACGGCTCCCAATAGGACATTGGTTGTACAATGGAGCGGATTTAAAAGATTTTCTCAAACCTCCAATATCAATTTTCAAATACGTCTGAATGAATCTAGCAATACAATCAGTTTTGTTTATGGAACAATGACGGTAATTAATGCTGTTAGTGCGCAGGTTGGGCTTAAAGGCTTAACCACTACTGATTTTAATAACCGTAGTTCTACTACCTCGTGGAATTCTACCATTGCCGGTACTACTAGCAGTTCTACAATCACTTTATCATCAACTGTTTCTCCGCCCAGCGGTCTAACATTCACCTTTACTCCGCCACCTGCATGTACGGGAACGCCAACAGCAGGAGTTGTTAGTCCGTTTGACATTACATTGTGTCCGGGTGCATTACCTTCGACATTGAGGCTAAGTGGATATTCTACAAATGTTACCGGAATAACGATTGCATGGCAGAGTTCAACCGATGGTGGAATTACGTGGGGCGCAGCAGTAGGTGGAAGTGGAGCTACAACAGCCACATATACCCCGCCTGCAATGGGCACACAAGAAATCTCATATCGGGCAATAGTGACGTGTAGCGCATCTGGACAGAGTGCAGCTTCTAATACTGCATACTTGAAGTTGCCATCTACTCCTGCCACACAAGCTTCCAATATAGCGAGCGGAACGATTACTACAGCGTCGATTACCGCTACATGGACTAATGGTAATGGAAATCGTCGTATGGTTGTTATTAGTGATTCTGCAATTGTAGACGCAACGCCAACAACCGGAGCTGCGATAACTGCTAGTACAGTATACTCTGGTTCTGGTCAACAAGTGGTATATGACGGAACGGGTACATCGGTAAATGTTACAAATTTAAATTGTGGCACCAATTACAATTTTAAGGTGTATGAGTACACAAGATGTGGAACTGCTTCACCATATACGTATTACTTTAACACAAGTTCCCAGACTAATGTTGCTTCAATTGCAACAACTGCGATGGCTGTGGGAAGTTTGCCTGCAAGCCTCACGGTTAGCGGTTTCACCGGGACGAACCTCGCTGCAGTTTCACCCGGATGGATAGAATCGCGCGCTGCTGGAGCGACACTTTTACCATACGAGTCGACTGCATCTGGTTGGCGAGGTACTACCTTAAATGGTACGCCAACTGCGGTGGTAAATTTATTCTCAAACTCTAAGAATGATTGGATAATTAGTCCACGCATTCTGCTTAGCGAAAACACACGCCTCAGATTTTCGGCAGCTATGACCGATTACGATTCATCATCTGTGGTTGAAAATGGCGGCATGGTAAATTCGGACGATATCGTGCAGGTGTTGGTTTCAACCGATGCTTGCGGACGTACCTGGACACCAATAATGACATTTTCGTCGGCGAACGCAACACAACTCACAAATGTGCTAAAGCCGTTTGTAGCAGATCTTTCGGCTTTTACTAATCAAACGGTTCAGATTGCTTTTAGAGCTCTTGAGAACAATACGAGTCCGGATGATTATGACTTCCATATCGCAAATGTGCTAACTGAGCCGACTCCGGCATGTTCGGAGGTGTTTTTTGTATCTGCTTCAAACGTTACTGACCAAAGCGTAACACTAAACTGGACTGCTTCAACCAGCCTTCCGGCCAACGGGTATGAATATTATATATCGGCATCATCCACTAGTCCAACGGCCGAAACTGTTGCTACGGGTAATGTTGGAGCAGGAATCACCACGACAACAGTAGCATCATTGGCTCCGCAAACTTTGCACTATGCGTGGGTGCGTTCTGTATGTAGCGTGAGCGAAAAAAGCATTTGGTCGCCGGTCGTATCATTTACAACGGCATGCGCACCGCAAAATGTTCCTTACAGCGAAAATTTTGAATCAGTGACAACACCGTCATTACCTGCGTGTTCAACCATTCAAAATGCCGGGTCAGGAAATAATTGGAATACCGCTACGGTGAATGCCAACGGATTTTCATCGAAAGTTTTACAGTATGCGTATAATTCAAGTTTTGCAGCAAACGCCTGGTTTTATACCAATGCGCTTAATCTGACAGCGGGAACGACATACTTAATAGAATATCGATATGGAAATAATTCTACTTCGTATGTTGAAAAGCTAAAAGTCGCTTACGGTACGTCTCCTACAGCCGCAGCGATGACCACGAATCTCGCCGATCATCCGTCGATTTCAAGTGGGGCAGCTCAATTGAACACCATAGAATTTACTCCAACAGCATCAGGAGTGTATTATTTTGGCTTTAATGCGTACTCAATCGCGAATCGCTTTAATCTCTATGTTGATGATATTGCAATTTACGTTAAGCCAACTTGTTATATTGTCACCGGAGTCACAACTTCGAATGTGACCCCGACAGATGCGACACTAGGTTGGACAGCTCCGGTAACTGGGCCATCGCCTGCTTATGAGTATGCGGTTACAACATCTGCAACGCCTCCGGCCACTGGAACTCTAACATCAGGAACTACTGTAACGGTATCAGGACTGTCGACTGTGGAAACTACATATTTTGCACACGTTCGTACGGTATGTGGAGATGATGATAAAAGTTTGTGGACGACATCAACACCATTTACTTTCATTCCCGGAAATGAATGCGTTTCTGCAATCGACTTGGGTTCTCTGACCTCACCGATAACCGGAACCACAGTAGGTTTTAGTGGTAATTTTGATCCAACCTGTAATAACTCAATTACAGGTGCTGCGGGATCAGATGTATTTTACTCCATCAACGTTCCGGCTTCTTATACACTAGTTGTAGGTACAACTAACATTAATTGGGATGCTGTAAATACTGTATTCTTCGGTTCATGCGCGGCGTCAACTCAAATTACTTGTACTGATAATAATAATTTTACAACTACTTGGAAGAATACTACCGGTAGCGACCAAACGGTTTACGTGGTAATTGATGCTTACAATATGGCATCAGGAACGTACTCATTGAACTGGACTCTCTCTCCGCCGCCAATCGTGGTAACGACATTTTCGCCAACGACAGTTTGTTCTGGCGATATTTCTCAAACAATCGTCACAATTTCCGGAAGCAATTTCTTAGGCGTGACATCTGTTGAATTAGAAAACATCGCTCAGTCATTTACGATTGTTAATGATGCGACGATTCACGTTGCGTTGAATTCTGACGCTGTTGCTGGTACTTTTAAAATCAGCAATCCGGTGACAAATACCACAACAACGGCATCATTGACTATTAATCCGAGTCCAGTAGTGGCACAGATTACTAATGGAAATCCTATTCTTTGCGCAGGTGGCGCTACTTACGATTTGGAAAATCCAACTGCAGGTGGAATCTGGTCGTCATCAGACGCACTGATTGCTACAGTTGACGCAGACGGAATCGTTACGCCAGTTTCAGCAGGAACAGCAACAATTTATTACTCAGCTGTTGATTTTGGATGTACAACTTCGGTTAGTACTACGGTGACTGTAAATGCACCAATTGTATCGTCTCAACCGGTTGGAACTACAGTTGTAACGGGCGATTACGCGACGTTTAGTGTTTCGGCTTCGGGAGATATCACGGGTTATCAGTGGTATGTATCAGACGATTTCGGATCGACATTTACCCCGCTTGCAAATGATGCCATCTACAGCGGTGTAACTACAAATACGTTAACAATTAACGGAGCTCCGGACTATCTTAATGAAAATTTCTTCCAAGTTGTCATTACCGGCCAATCGCCATGCGCACAATTCATTTCTGAAGGTGCCATGCTAATTGTCGGTGATATTGGCGTTGAGCAAGATCCGGCTGATGTTACACTTTGTAGCTCAGGAAACGGTGTTGCGCAATTTACAGCATCAATGACAGGTGAGGTGGAAACTTATCAGTGGTATGAAAATGCAGGACTTGGCATGGAGCCAATTACTGACGGAACTTTTAACGGAATTACCTACTCGGGCGCAACCACAACAACGTTGACCATCAGTGGATTAACGGTTGATAACTCGGGAAGTAGCTATTCGCTTGAAGGTGTTGGCGTTGCAAATTCTGCACTGACAAACCCTGCGATGTTAACGGTAACTCAGGCTATCGTATTTACATCTCAGGTTGCTAACCAATCAGTATGTTATTCAGGTGGAACTTCAATCTTCACCGCAAATCACATTGGAATTGCTAGTGGTTATCATTGGCAATATTCGACAGACGGTGTCACTTTTGCGAATGTTGCGAACGGAATGCCTGTTGGCGCTACGTATTCAAATGCAACGACGTCTGAATTGACAGTTGTGACAACTGCTGCGACTGCTGCTAGTTCGGCAAATTACTATAGAGTGGTTGTTGATGGAAGCTCGGTTTGCCCATCAGTGGAATCATCTGTGGCTCAACTGACAATTTTAACCCCTACAATTATCGATCAGCCTGTGGCAACGACGGTACTTGCTGGGAATTCGACTGCGTTTACCGTTTCAACCTCTGCACCTTCTGCAACGTATCAGTGGCAATATTCGACCAATGGTACTTCAGGATGGACAAACGTTGTTAACGCGACTCCGGCCGGAGTAACTTACTCAGGTGTTACTGGCGCATCACTAAACATTTCAGTCGGCTCGGCAGCTGCAGCAAGTACAGCTCGTTATTATCGAGTTATTGTAACATCAGCAGGTTGCTCTGTTACATCTACTGCGGCAAGACTGACCATTACTGCATATTGTACTCCTGCGCCAAGTTCAGTGGACAATAGCGGTATCACCAACGTTACCATTGGTACCATTAACAATACTACCGGTAGAGAAGTAGGTAACTATGGCAATTATGCGAACTTGAGCACTAATATTGCTC
>JADGMX010000041.1 GCA_015234525.1 Flavobacterium sp.
GCTCCGTTCGGACTACGCCCTCGGGTCTTTAGAAAACCCTTCACTTACGTGAGGGATTTTTTGTTTTATAGGAATGACGTGTTCAGGCTAACGTCCTCGGTTCGTCGCTTTTAGCTGCGGCCGTTCGGACTACGTCCTCGGGTCTCTAATCTTTGTTTTAGAATATTAGCAAAATAAAGTTCTTGTAGAGAAGACAATCTGCTATTCTCTTTTGCCGGATTCGGCCGTTGGTCCTAAACAGTTTTAAAACTGATCCTTTTAGAATAGTTTCGTCTATAAAGACGTCGAACCCTAACTATATTTTTTATCGCTCAGAGTAACTTGTGCTAATATGTTTTTTTGGTATTCAACAAATTAATATATTTGAGACTAATTTTCTGCGTTATGAAAACTCTAGTAATAACCATAGCTTTTTTATCATCGGGATTGTCATCTTACAAAGAAATGCCAAGTCCGATTTGGTATAGCTTATCAAAGAAGATCCTGGTTGAGACTCAGCGACTGATTGGTAATGAACAGCCGGCTGAACCTATAGCTAAAAAGAATACAGTTGTTAAACGTGCGAAAGTGATCAAGGTTCCCTTGAAATGTCAGCAATCGAAGGAATCTAAGATTCAGTCTACGATTGTTCCGACCGACAAAGATACGTTGCACGAAATTTAGCAATCTGGTTTCAGATATGGCGCGTGAGGGATAGTAGCGGTATCCTCGTAGCCTCGAGGAGAGATTTAGCGAATAGCCCGCCCTGAAAGGCACGCCATAATAATAATGATCAATACGACAAAAAAAGTACTTATAATTGGACAGGTATGGCCTGAGCCGACGTCATCTGCCGCCGGGACCAGGATGATGCAATTGATCGAACTTTTTCGCGATTTCAGTTATACAATTACATTCGCCTCTACTGCAACTTCCGGAGAACATTCGGCTGCATTACCTGCTGAAATTTTGACCGAATCGATTACCCTAAACTCTGATTCGTTTGACGATTTTATATCGAAAAATCATTTTGATATCGTTATCTATGACCGTTTTATGATTGAGGAACAATTTGGATGGCGCGTTGGGAGGCAATTGCCAAACGCGGTTCGGATCTTAAATACGGAAGACCTGCACTCGCTTCGTTCGGCCAGGGAAATTTGCCGGAAACGGAATGTTCCTTTTTCAATTCAGCAAATGAAGCGTGAAGATATCACAAAGCGAGAGGTTGCGTCGATTTTGCGATGTGACATGACGCTCATGGTATCTTCTTTTGAAATAGAACTGCTGGTTGGTACTTTTACTATTGATCGAAATCTGCTTTTTTACTTGCCCTTATTTTTCGCGAAAAATTCGGGTACGCCCGAAATTGGATTTTCTAAGCGGAAAGATTTTATTTTCATTGGAAATTTTTATCATAGGCCGAACAAAGATGCGGTCCGATTTCTTAAAACCTCGATTTGGCCGCAATTAAAAGATTCCGTGCCGGAAGCATCGATGCAAATCTATGGGGCTTATCCTGATTCTGAAGTGCTTCAGATGACCAATAAACGGGATCGGTTTTTTGTGAACGGGCGGGCCGATGATGCCAATTTGCTTGTTGCTCAATCCCGCGTTGTTCTGGCGCCATTGCGTTTTGGTGCCGGTATTAAAGGCAAACTACTCGAGGCGATGGCAAATGGAACTCCGAGTGTAACAACTGAGATCGGTGCAGAGGGAATTTCTGAAGCGGATTTATGGCCGGGAATTGTTGCTGATGATCAAGAGCAATTTATCTCTGGTGCAGCAACCTTGTATGCTGATGAGGCCAAATGGCAAGCGGCGCATGAGACTGGTTTTGACATTTTGCAGCGTACATTTTCACGCGAGCACTATGCAGAAAGTTTCCGCGGCCGATTAGCCGATTTAATTGATAATCTTGACGAGCATCGCAGTTTAAATTTCTTTGGCGAAATGCTACATTTTCACACATTGCGAAGCACTGAATATTTATCGCGGTGGATCGAAGAAAAGCAAAAAAAATCCCGTCATTTCTGACAGGATTTATATGTTAAGCTAACATTGTAACCGGATTTTCGAGATACTGTCGCAGTGTTTGGAGGAATTGTGCTCCAGTGGCGCCATCAACTGTTCGGTGATCGCAGGCTAATGTGACTTTCATTGTATTTCCAACCACGATCTGACCGTCTTTCACAACCGGTTTTTCCTCGATCGCACCTACAGATAGTATCGCAGAATTTGGTTGGTTGATGATTGACGTAAACTCGCTTATACCGAACATTCCCAGGTTTGAAACAGTAAACGTGCTGCCTTCCATTTCGGCAGGCTGCAATTTTTTAGTTTTTGCACGAGCGGCAACATCGCGGACACCTGCACCAATTTGTGTCAAGCTAAGCTGATCGGCGAATTTTAGTACAGGTACTACAAGTCCATCTTCAACTGCAACAGCCACACCCATATGAACATGATGATGAATCAACGTTGCATCGTCTTTCCATTGCGAGTTCACTTTCGGATGTTTTTTAAGAGCCATCGCGCAAGCTTTAATCACCATATCGTTAAATGAAACTTTGGTTTCAGGTAGCGCATTAATGATTCCGCGTGACAAAATTGCACCGGTCATGTCGACTTCTATTGTCAGATAATAATGTGGCGCTGTAAATTTTGATTCAGAAAGTCGTCTTGCAATTGTTTTACGCATCTGCGAGTTCTTGATTTCCTCGGTATGCATTTCACCAGCGGGAACAAATGGTTTCACCGGTGTTTGAGTTGCTTGCTGCTCATCAGATTTTTTCTCTGGTTGTGCGGCGTCGACTTTCTCTTCTTTATAATTTTCGACATCAGATTTAACGATTCGGCCGTTTTCGCCTGAACCTTTAATTTTTGAGATATTGATGCCTTTTTCTTGTGCGATTTTGCGCGCAAGAGGTGAAATGAAAACGCGTTTACCGTCTTGACTAACCTCTTCGTGGTCGTCAGCGCTGTCCTCTTTTGAATCTTTTGCTTCCTGGGTTGGTTCGTCTGACGATTTTTCTTGTTTTGGTTCAGACGGCTTATTGCCGGATTTATAACCTTCGATTACTCCGGTCACATCTGTACCTTCAGGCCCGATGATCGCGAGAACACTGTCGATTGGAGCAGACTGACCTTCTTCAATTCCGATTGCCAATAAGGTACCAGCGTTGAATGACTCAAATTCCATTGTGGCTTTATCGGTTTCGATTTCAGCTAGAATGTCGCCTTCTTGAACTTTATCACCAACTTTTTTCAACCATGTTGCCACAGTTCCTTCAGTCATGGTGTCGCTAAGACGTGGCATGGTAACAACCACGACGTCTTTTGGCAATTCGGTAGATTTCGGTTTCTGATCTTCCGATTTATCTTCTTCTTTTTTATCGTCTTCAGGTTTTGAATCAGAAGGTTTTTCAGCTTCTTTCGAAGTTTCGTCCTTTGATTTATCGTCACCACCTTTTAGTAGGGACGAAATGTCTTCACCTTCTTCACCGATGATGGCAAGTAATGAATCAACCGGAGCCGACTCACCTTCGTTGATGCCAATATGCAAAAGCGTTCCGGAATTGAATGATTCAAATTCCATCGTTGCTTTATCGGTTTCGATCTCGGCTAAAATATCACCTTCCTGAACTTTGTCTCCGACTTTCTTCAGCCACGTTGCTACAGTTCCTTCAGTCATTGTATCGCTGAGGCGCGGCATTGTAATTTTTGTTGCCATCTGTTATAGTTTGTGAGGGATGAAAGGATAATTTTCCTGATCGTATACAACATCGTAAAGCTGAGAAACTTCCGGGAATGGAGATTCTTCTGCAAACGTCGCACATTCTTCGACAAGATCTTTTACTCGGGCGTCGATAGTTTCGATTTCACTTTCGGTCGCGTAATTATTTTCT
Source organism: Flavobacterium sp. (assembly GCA_015234525.1). GTDB lineage: Bacteria > Bacteroidota > Bacteroidia > Flavobacteriales > Flavobacteriaceae > Flavobacterium. Next base: position 3,888 of record JADGMX010000041.1, read on the forward strand.
TTGATGATATCGAGCACTTGTGTGATCGGATCGATCTTTTTATATTCTTCGACCTCTTCTTTTGAACGATACAATTGCGCATCAGACATTGAATGGCCTCGGTAACGATATGTTTTCATTTCCAGGAAAGTCGGTCCATCGCCACGGCGTGCGCGGTCAATAGCTTCTTCCATGGCTTCAGCTACTTTCACCGGGTTCATTCCGTCTACAGGTCCGCAAGGCATTTCATAGCCTAAACCAAGCTTCCAGATGTCAGTGTGGTTTGCGGTTCTTTCAACTGATGTTCCCATCGCATATCCATTATTTTCAACAATGAATACCACCGGCAATTTCCAAAGCATCGCCATGTTGAAAGCCTCGTGAAGTGAACCTTGTCGAGCTGCACCATCACCAAAATAGGTTAGTGTTACTCCGCCGGTATTAAAATATTTATCGGCGAAAGCGATACCTGCTCCAACGGGGATCTGTGCGCCTACAATCCCGTGTCCGCCGTAAAAGCCGTGTTCCTTTGAGAAGATGTGCATTGATCCACCCATTCCTTTTGAGGTACCGGTTGCTTTACCAAGAAGTTCAGCCATTACCTTTCGTGGGTCAACACCCATTCCGATCGGTTGTACGTGGTTTCGGTATGCTGTAATCATTTTGTCTTTCGACAAGTCCATTGTGTGGAGCGCTCCTGCCAGAACTGCTTCTTGTCCATTATATAAATGGAGAAACCCGCGCACTTTTTGTTGAATGTATAAAGCTGCGAGTTTATCTTCAAATTTTCTCCAAAGCAGCATGTCTTCATACCACTTTAAATAAACTTCTTTGGTTATTTCTTTCATCGGTTATTGTGAAGAGAATTATTAATGAAAAATACAGTCAAATAATGACCCTATTTCGCGAAGAGCAAAAATAGCACATATCCACCGTAAGTAAAAATATTAATGCTTTTTACAAGAAGTTTTTGTCAAATGTAAAAGGCAATAGATTTTTAAGCGAGTCTGATTTGCAAATGACTCCGGTTTCGCCCATGAAATACATTTCGATGCCGATTTCTTGTCGCACTTCGTATTCGGCCAGCGATTGACGGCAGGCGCCGCAGGGCGGAATGGGAGCTGTCGTCTGATTAACGTCTGAAGCGGCGCTGATCGCAATTTGCCTGATCTTAGCGTTTGGATATTTTGCCCCAGCATAAAATACTGCTACTCGCTCTGCGCACAATCCGGATGGAAATGCCGCGTTTTCTTGGTTAGAACCTTGAATGATTTCGCCGTTATCAAGCAAAACTGCTGCGCCGACTCTGAATTTCGAATAAGGTGCGTACGCTTCTTTGCGAGCAGCTACGGCCTTCTCCATCAGCATGGCTACATCGTTCGGCAATTCGGCTGTCGACTCGTAGATGGTATATTCTGAGGTAGATGTAATTTTGTGCATCGTTTAATTTTGAGGAAAAAAAATCCAGACCTCTATGAAATCTGGATTGTATTATAATTAATCAGGTGTCTAGTACTCTTCATAATTGTCACCGAAAGCAAATGCCAGTGAAAAGCGCAATGTGTTTTCAAGTGGGTTTTTAATTTTTGAGGCAGAGAACAAGTATGATACGTCAATTTTCACAACATTATATTTGAAGCCGGCTCCTAAAGCGAAAAATTTTCTGGCACCTTTTAGTTCGCTTTCGTTGAAATATCCTAAGCGGAAAGCGAATGAGTCCTGATACATATATTCAGCGCCAACAGCATATGTAAATTCTTGTAATTCTTCTTTGATTCCGTCGGGAGCGTCACCAAATGATTCGAAAATTCCTGAAACCCAGTTGATATCGCGATAATTCTGATTGTTTTCAGCTCGAGCGATGTTTTCTTCTTCCTGGCTGATTTCACCATCGCCATTAATATCCTGGAAGTTTGGTGCTTGAGGAGTTGGTACTAACAATTTTGTAACTTCAACTGCAACGCCAACTTTATTATACTCATCTAAAATGAAATCAAAACCACCACCTAAACGAAGATTCGCAGGTAGAAAGTTAGCATTTTCGTCGCCAGCCGCCTGATCGTACTTAATTTTTGGTCCGATGTTTTGGAAGTTGAATCCACCGCGCCATCTACCGTTAAAATCATTATAGGCAATTTCTTCTGATTGATAGTATCCCGCAACATCAACTGCAAATGAGCTTGCTGGTTTTGCATCGCCAGACGCATCCTGAATTCTCAGGTTTGAGCGAATATATCGGCCGGCAACAGCCATTGAGAAACGTTCACTGAGTTTTAGCGAGTATGAAAGATCGATCGCAAGTTCGTTCGGTTTTACAATATTTGCTGGATCATCAAAGTTTTGACGCAATTCAATTTCTCCAAGTCCAAAGTAGCGCAAGCTTCCGGCAAAGGCCATTCGTTCGTCAAATCGGTTAAAATAGGTAACCTGACCAAGAGAAATGTCATTTACCAAGTCGGTCAGGTAAGGCGTATAGCTTACAGAAACCCCTTGTCTTTCTTGTGAGAATGCGTACTTCGCTGGGTTGTATTGTTGCGAATAAGCATCAGGTGCAGTTGCAACACCTTGATCTCCCATACCTGCAGATCTCGCATCGGCAGCAACCAATAAAAACGGAACGCCCGTAGTTATCACTCTATCTTGTGCGTTCGCAAGTTGGAAACCCAGAAAACACAAAGCAATTATCGAATATTTTTTCATGAAATTATAGCCGGTTTGTTAAACAAATATAACATTTTATTAAAGGATTACAAGTTTCTCATACTTTTCCGTTTGGGTATTTGTGACTGACGACCTGACTGTCAGCTTATAAACATAAACGCCTTTTCCGATCTTATCGCCAAAATCATCACGCCCGTCCCAAGTAATTTCTCGTGACAGAAATCCTTCGGTATTAATCACCTGATTTCTCGTCCAAACAACTTTGCCGGTAACGGTTAAAACCTGAATTTGCACATCTAAAGGTTCAAACGGACGGTTGTGCGTAAACCAAAACTGAGTATAACTGACAAATGGATTCGGATAGTTTAAAACGTTTGTGAGCGTGATCGACTCATCGCCAACCACTAAGAACTGTATTTCGGCCGTAACCGGATTGTTATAAACATCCCAAGCTTTAAAGGTAATAGTATGCAACCCTTTGGAGAGGTTTCGAAACGGAAATCGCAATTTGCCTTTCGTGAAATCATCAAGTTCGGTTTCGTAGTAATCATTTAATAAATAGGGCTCACTTTCATTTCCATCGAGAATCGCAACAATGTCATGGCCGATTCCACTCGCGGTATTAATTCCGTGTTCGTCTTCTAAAAAAGCCAGGAAAAACGGCGATTCATTGGTGATTCCACCGGAAACGAATGTCTCGTCATTCATGTATAATCGCACCTTTGGACCTGTGTTATCGGCAACGGCATTTTGATTTATGCCGCCGATTTTTATAGTGGTATTATAACCTGACTTGTCTTCCAACAGCTGATTGCGCTTGGCATAAAAACTAATTCGGCCGTTACCAACCGGAATTCGGATATCTTGGGGAACCACAAAGCCAAATTGAAATTGTCCATTGGTAATTGATGCATTTCCGCGAAAAATTGTCTCGCCGTTTGTCGAAAAGTTCATTGCAGGTGCGTTTCCGTCATTATTTAGTGTTGCTCTGCTGATCTGTTTGTCGAAAATGTTGATCGCTAACTCGCCGTTATAATTTGATATCGGATTGTTCAATTCATCTGTAATCTGGCCCGAAAGCGTCACGTGCGACAATGCCTGAAGATTGTCAATCGGACCAGAAATTGGTTGTCCGTTGACGGCGGTTAATACGACGTTTGGTTTCGGAATTGCGAGCATCAGCGCCGGATCACCTAAAAATGTGACAACGTTTGTCGATGGGTTTGGCGTCTGATTTTTCGCATTCATCAATGCTTCGGCAATTGTGGGATAGGTATTCGAATTGACGTTATTTTGATATGCCAATAAATGTTGTGATAGTCGGTCGTTGAAATGTTCTGCCGGACCTTGGAAAATTGACCGTATGGTTGTAATCATCGCGATTGCGCCTCCACGCGGATTCCAATATGTATACTCGCCGGCAGTTGGTCGGTACGGATTGTCAAATCTGGAAAATTCGCAAGTAATTGTGATAAAAAGCGGGTACTTGTAACGGTTACTCAAATTTTCCCCATCAGCTTTTTCCCAGATCCGTTCGCCAGATAATCCGTCTTCACCACCATGACCGAGGTAGTTAAAGATTAATGCTCCTTTTTCAAAAGCGTTGAATAAATTTTCCCGAACGAGTGGGTATCGGTTTCCGCCCGCCGAAGTTTCTTGCACATAAGAGTCAAGAAATATTTTTGTGACATTGATCCAAGGTTTTTGGGCTGCGATCACGGTAGCTAGTTGGTTTTGACGTGCTTGCAACGATGCGTCGGCCGTCGTATCTGCATCATCTGCAATAAATACGTAGTTGTTTCGCCAACTGCCGTATGATTGAATGTCGTGATAATCGATAACTTTTTGAACCATCTCGTCAGCTTGCTTAGCATCTTTAACGATCATCCGCCCGACGGCAACATCAATTCCGCCTAAATTATAGGAGCCGATTGACATTCCTTCGGTATCAATAAGACCTTCATCTTCGTCCAGCATTCCGAAGAAGTCATCTGTTGCAAACGAAGCTTCACCAATACTGTAGCTATTCATAGCGTGATAAATTGGGATGACATTGGTATTGTTCGGAATTCTGTCTTTAAAGTCGAATGATGCATCGCCAAAAAGATTCAGATATTTTACTTTTCGCGCAGGATTTATGGCGTTGTGATAAACGTATTTGACGAAATTCCGGATAGCGCCGATGTCTTGTTTCCCTGATCCAAATTCTTGGTAAATGCTTTCAGTTGAAACTACTTTTACATTTAATTGCGAATATGTTCGGTGAAAGTTCGCCAGCTTTTCAGCCTTTGTTATTAGTGATGAAGGCGAAATAATAAGGTAATCAACATCGTCTTGCGCACCTTGCGAATTTGTGAAGATAGTGCCCTTCAGGTTTTGGTTTGCAACGCGAGATTTGGATTCTTTCAGCGGGGTATAATAATCGGATTGATCGACCGCAATATATTCGCGGACTTCTCCAAGTGGCGCCCTGAACTTAAAGTCGGCTCCAGTAGTATTAATTGATTTTGTAACGTTATATATGTCGCTGATATCCCAAACCTGTGTAATTCCACTTGCAGTTGAAATTGAAAATTCGCCTAAGCCCGAAGTCGTTGCGGCTGAATTATACCTGAATCGGAACTGCTTTCCGTACCCTTTTAAATTTCGGCTTGCCTGAAGGATGATATAATCGAGGTAAGATCTTGAACCGGGAACCCCGTTATTCTGATAATCGACGGTAATAGTGATGTTCTCTGCTGCCGGGATTGTTGTATTTGCGGGAAGTGAATTTGCACGCATTTCGGTACCGTCGGCAAGAGGCGGGATCAAAATTGTACCTACTTGCTGACCATTGGCTTTAATCGCAAATGATGTTTGATTAAAAGCTGCAGCGCCAGCCAAAACCTTTAACGAAACAGGTGCGGTTGCAACAATATTTGGAAATTTGAATGTGAAATCCTGAACATTATTGATGTTAAATGGCTCGCCAAACCAGCGTCGTCCTAATCTTACCACGTTAGTCAGGTCTTTTTCGTGAAACTGGTAATCGTCGAAAGTTGAAATTTGAGTGATTGGCAGCGTGCTGTCGAGCATCGGATCCATGATTTGCATCCGTTTCCCATTACCGCCCTGAACGGTGACATAATAATAGGATCGATCGGCATAAATGTTATTGTGCGTCTGACTTTCGGCATTCCAATTGTCAATACCTTCAGCATAGAAAAGAATGTAGTCTGAATTGTCAAACGATCCATCTTCTTCGCCAACTACCTGAATTGCGTTCTCGGCCAAATCCATCGGATAGGAATTGCTGTTTGAAAGTGGCGCCATCCGACCACCGTTACCGTAAATTTTAATGTTCCGCGGATCAACGTTGGTGCTCATTCCGAGCGATTGAAGAAAGCTTCGCGATACACGGTACACGCCACTTTTCTCGACGTAGAAACGGTACCAATCGCCTGAAGCTAAAACCGAATTTGTAATTTCAGCAGGCGCACTTACATTTAAAAGTCGGTTTTTGCTACCTATTATAGTATAGGTAAAAGATTTTATCCGTTTGAACGAAGATCCTTCCTTAATAATAGGTGAAATCGTTACGATAGCCGATTGTTTGTCACGGCTACGTCGATTTTGGATAGCTGGGTTGATTGATGATGGAACGAGTGACTGTTTTAAATCGCCAAGTTGTGATTCGGCCAACGATTCATAAGCCACATTTGATATTTGCAACGAAGATTGATCGACCGCAAAATCTGTATTGACTAAAAATTTATAAAAAACACTTCCGTTATGGCTGTCGTAAATGAAGCCATCCGATTTGATTTCTGGTAGCATGACCTCATAAGTTCCGTTCGAAATCTTAGAATTGTCGTGCCATTCAAGTACAATGTTACCGGTGCTTTGGGAAAAAGCGGTTCCGATAAAAATTAAGAAAAAAAAAGTAAGAAGTTTTTTCATTAAAGGATTTAACGTTACTACGTCGAAATTATTACGGTGGTAAAATTAATTATTACTGTCATATGAAATAATAATTATTTTAATTTTGCGTTGAATTGAGGTACTCGCTGAATGGGTGCGAATTACAGATTTAATAATTTTTAAAAGATGTTGCAGTTTAACGGTTATTTGTTATATTGCGCCACAAATTTATTACCTACTAAAGTATGAAACTAAACAGATTTAAAACTATCAGATTAGTACTGCTCGCCGTGTTGGCTTTAGGCGTCACAAGCTGTAGTAAGAAGGGAAGTTCGAAGAACGCCTCCCGTGCCACAGGTTGGAAAATCAACGATAGTAAAGGTGGTTTCCAGTATGCGTCGAACTTCAAGAAACAGGCTACTGCCCCGGGTCTTGTGATGGTTGAAGGTGGAACCTTTACAATGGGAAGGGTTCAAGATGATGTAATGCACGATTGGAACAACACCCCAAATCAGCAGCATGTCCAATCATTCTACATGGATGAGACTGAGGTGACAAACCTTATGTATATGGAATACCTGGATTGGTTGAAGCGCGTCTTCCCTCCGGATCAGGAAAATTACAAGCATATTTACGAAGGTGCTTTGCCTGATACTTTAGTTTGGAGAAACCGTTTAGGTTACAACGAAACCATGACTAACAACTATTTGAGACACCCGGCTTATGCGGAGTATCCTGTAGTAGGTGTTAACTGGATTCAAGCAGTTGAATTTAGTAAATGGAGAACAGATAGAGTTAACGAAAAGACTCTTGAGGATCAAAGATATCTTAAGAAAGATGCGAAATTGGAAGCATCTGCTGATAAGACCTTCAGTACAGAAACGTATCTAAACGCACCTACCAAAACTTTTGGTGGTGATGAAGATATCGTTTTGAAGCGTGGCCGTAAAGGTCAGGATAGTACAAATGTTTACGCTCAGCGTACATCAGGACTCATTCTTCCTGAGTACCGTTTGCCAACTGAAGCTGAGTGGGAATATGCCGCTGCTGCTGATGTAGGTCAGAGAGAATACAATATGTACAAAGGTCAGAAGAAATACCCATGGTCTGGAGCGTATACACGTTCTGGTAAGAGACAGGTTCGTGGTGATCAATTGGCTAACTTTAAACAAGGTAAAGGTGATTACGGTGGAATTGCAGGATGGTCTGATGACGGTGCTGATATTACCAACAAAGTTAAATCGTACCCTGCAAATGACTTTGGTCTTTATGATATGGCTGGTAACGTAGCTGAATGGGTTGCCGATGTTTACAGACCAATAGTTGATGATGAAGCAAGTGACTTTAACTATTACCGTGGTAACGTTTACACCAAAAACAAAATTGGTGACGACGGAAAAGTTGAAATCGTAACCGCTGAGACACAGGTCTTCGATACTTTGGCTAACGGAAAGATTATGGCTCGTAACTATCCTGGTGAAATTGCTCAGGTGGCTATCGACGAAAATGAAACTTACCTCCGTCAAAACTTTGACAGATCTGATAACAGAAACTACCGTGATGGTGATAAGCAATCAACGCGTTACTTCGACTTTGGAAGTTCTGACGAAGGTGAAGATGCCGCTGACGAAAAGAGAATGTACGATTCGCCACGTCACAATGTAACTACTGATAGCCTTGGAAACATGGTTAGAAAATATGATAGATCTAGCAAGCGTACTACATTAATCAATGATGATGTTCGCGTTTACAAAGGTGGTTCTTGGAGAGATAGAGCTTACTGGTTAGATCCGGCGCAACGTCGCTACTTCCCGCAGGATATGGCAACTGATTACATCGGTTTCCGTTGTGCAATGTCGAGAGTAGGTCCAAAATCTGACAAAAAGAAACGTCCTAGAAACTAAGAAATTTCGATACTCAAAATAAAAGCCCTGATTTCAGGGCTTTTATTATTTTTACACCTTATTAAGTATTTATGGAAATTGAAAGCTTACACAAGCTATTCTTAGAATGTAGTTCGGTGTCGACCGACACTAGAAAGATTGATGCCAACTCCATGTTTGTTGCTCTTAAAGGAGCCAATTTTGATGCTAATACCTTTGCCGAAGAAGCACTGAAAAAAGGCGCCAAATATGTCATTATTGACAATGAGGATTATTATATCGATAGTCGCACGATACTAGTTTCCGATTCGCTTGTTGCTTTGCAGGAGTTGGGGAAATTTCACCGGTCCTATTTAAAATTGCCAATCATCGGACTTACCGGCAGTAATGGCAAAACTACCACCAAGGAGCTTATTCAGGTTGTCTTGCGCAAGAAATTCAACGTTAAGGCGACGTTTGGTAACTTAAATAATCACATCGGAGTGCCACTTACGTTGTTGTCATTTAGCGATTCGACTGAAATCGGAATTGTTGAAATGGGTGCTAATCACCAACGTGAAATTGCCTTCCTTTCTGATTTAGCAATGCCTGATTTTGGATATATCACAAACTTTGGGAAGGCGCATCTTGAGGGATTTGGTGGCGTAGAAGGCGTGGTTAAAGGCAAAAAAGAGTTGTACGATCATTTGCGGCTAAACCGAAAACTGGCCTTCGTTAATCTGGACGATCCGATCCAGAGCGAGCAGTCGGCAGATCTTGAACGATACACTTTTGGCTCTGGTCGATCGCAATATGATGTGAATTTCTCAGACCTTTCGGCTGACCCGTTTGTTTTTTTAAACTTTGAAGGAGTGATTGTGAAATCCAATTTACTTGGGGGATATAATTCCAATAACATTATGGCTGCGATAGCCATCGGAACGTATTTCGGTGTCTCAAATCAAGACATCGTTGACGCGATTGAATCGTATTCGCCCAATAACAACAGGTCGCAGTTGATGATTAAAGGTTCAAATCAGATTATTTTGGATGCGTATAATGCAAATCCGAGTAGCATGGCCGCAGCTTTAAACGTGTTTGTTTCGATGAAAGGCGATCGGAAAGTTGCAATTCTGGGCGATATGTTTGAGCTTGGCGAGGAAAGCGCAAGTGAACATGCTCAGATGATCAACTCAGTTTTAGAGGCCCGTAACATCCAATTTTTATTTGTCGGGAATGAATTTTCGAAAGTGCAAATTCAGGCAGATCATTTCAATTATTTTCCGGATTTTGGTTCGGTTGAAACCTTTTTGCGGGCAAATCCAATTACCGATTCGACGATTTTAATTAAAGGTTCCCGCGGTATGGCTCTCGAGCGAGTTTTGAATATCATTTAAACCATCGTGCCCTAGCCCCGATTGAAGCGGCATCCTTTTGCCGGCAAACAATAGTGGCGCCGGGAAAAGATATAGCGGAAAGCGGGATTAGCTTCGAATAATCAATAAAAAAAGGGAGCAAAATAAACTGCTCCCTTTGGTGAAATAAAAAACGAAATTAATAATTGTACTTCGTTCGCAGGAATGAGAACATTCGTTTTTTGAACGCCTTGTAGTGCGAGAAATGATCCTCGATATCGGCTTTAAAACGTGCGTGGTCATTCAGGAAATAGGTTTCGCACTCGAGATTATCGCATTCGCGCATGCCTTCGAGATTGTTGCTGAACGAGAGAAATTGCTTTTGGACAATTTTGTTGCTCTTCTTAACATCAGAAATGCCGTTGAGCAAATTCCGGTAGTCATTAGCATTCCATGTGGCAAGTTCTTTTAAATGCGAATTGATTAGATTTCTGAAAAAGATCATTTCAACATTGATGATCTCGATTTCTTCTTTCCATCGTTTAAGGTCGTTCACCATGAATTCACGGTGAATTTCCTCAGGATGATGGCCCATTACCGCGTCCTCCATGTTTATGCTATTTTAGTTTCTGGTGCCGTTTGCTGGACACTAAGGATTTTTATTGCCTGAAGTCCGTTAGGAAACTGCCACATTACTTGGTCGTCTGCAGCATAACCGATAAGCGCCAAGCCCATTGGAGCGAGAATCGAGATTTTATTTGACGCCACGTCGCTTTTTTCAGGCGAAACCAGCGTCACAGTTCGTTCTTTTCCGTCGGGGAAAGCGATCTTGACAGTTGAATTGAGTCGGACAACATCGGCCGGCATTTCGTCGGCATTGAGCTTTTTTGCATCCTTTAGTTCGGATAGCAATTTAGCGACCGACGCCTGGTAGGTTTCATCCTTACGGTTGTGAGACATACCAATCATCTGGATCAGATTATCGTTTTCTTTTGTTTCTATTATTAATGCACCGTACTTCATAGTCAGTCCTTGAATTTGTTATGGGAAGATTCCCCTTTGCGTGTAAGCAGTTTCGATTCTCGACAAAGCCAACATATAAGCAGCTGTACGGAAATCGCGGTTTGCTTCTTCGGCGATTGCGTCTACTTTCAGGTAGTTTTCGGTGAATTTCTTCTCGATTCTTGCCATGATTTCGTCTAAATGCCAAACTTCTCCGCTACGGTTTTGTAGCCATTCGAAATAGCTACCGATCACACCACCTGAGTTACAAAGAATGTCCGGGATGATGGTGATATTGTTAGCCAATAGGATTTTTTCGCCGTCGATGTCAGTTGGTCCGTTAGCGCCTTCAGCGACAACAGAAGCTTTGATTTTGTGTGCGTTTTCGCCGGTAATCTGGTTACCCAATGCTGCCGGGATTACGATGTCGCAGTCCATTCCGAAGAAATCAGCAGGAGTCATTTCTTCTGCTCCTTCGAAACCTTTGATCGAACCTTTGCGAGGTTTTGAGTGATCAAATAAGTTCTCGACATTAATTCCGTTCGCGTTTGTAAGTGTTGCGTGAGCATCTTGTACTGCGATAAGGATTGCACCGTCGTTTACCATGAAGTGAGATGCCCAATAACCTACGTTTCCAAAACCTTGAACGATGAATTTTTTACCTGCAAGGGTTTCGTTTCTTTTTTTGAATGCCAATCGAAGTGAAAGGTAAACTCCGAATCCAGTCGCACGATCACGGCCTTCAAGTCCGCCGAAACCAACTGGTTTTCCGGTTACAACGTGTCTATTCATCGAGCGTTCTGCCGGACGTTTTGTGGACATGTACGTATCGGCCATCCAGGCCATTGTTTGTTCGTTGGTGTTTACGTCCGGAGCAGGAATATCGTGCTCAGGTCCGATGTTGTCACCAAGTGCAAACGTAAATCGGCGTGTAATTCTTTCTAATTCGCCAAGAGAGTAGTTTCTGGGGTCGATTTTGATTCCACCCTTTGCACCACCGTATGGAAGTCCGGCCAAAGCGGTTTTCCAAGTCATCCACATCGCAAGCGCACGCGCATCGTCGATATCGATAGTTGAATGGTAACGCAATCCACCTTTGAATGGTCCAAGCACGTTGTTGTGCTGAACGCGGTATCCGGTGAAAATTTCAACCGCACCGTTGTCCATCTTCACTGGGAAATTTACAACGATTTCGTTATGGGTTATTGAAAGAATTTTTCGCACGTCAGCCTGCAAATTCATTGCATCCGCAGTTTCGTTGAATTGACGCATTACAACTTCGTGCATGCTTGGCTTTTTTTCAGCCTTTTGTACAGTCTCCATTTAATATTAGTGTTGACAATTAAATTTATAAGTGTTGTTGCCAAAGCAACGGTTGATTCACATAATGCAATTTCATTTCAATATCAAAAGCAAGAACACAACCCGCTGAGACGAATACCTAAATATTTCGACTCCGCGCGCGACATTCCGAGCCAATGATCGAACACGTCATCGGGACAGTTTAAATCTGCAATACATTATCAGCGACGAGTCGCCGGACCGCCTTTAGTCAAACTGCATGCCGTTAAACTGTTGTAATTTCGACCGACTGATAGTCAGAACGTTACATTTAAAACCGTGCAACAGTCCTTAAAAATCGCCGGGGCAAAACTACCCGATCGATACAATCATCCCCGATTTGCACATATTGAAAAATATGGCTTCAAAAATGATTATTCGACAAAGATACTAAGTTACAAATAATAATAATAGCAGTTTAAAGCAATTTCAGCCGTAATGTTTTACGATCGATTTGAAGAATTTCGGCCGCCTTGGTTTTGTTATTGCCAACTGCCGCCAAAACTTTATTAATATGCTGCTTTTCGACCTCTTTTAGCGGTTGAAGCGTAGGTTGGCCTAGCGGCGCATCGTATTTCAGATATTCCGGTAAATCCTCAACATCGATTCGGCTGCCACTCAGAATGATTAAGCGCTGGATGACATTTTCAAATTCCCTGACATTGCCCGGCCAGGAGTGTCGTTGCAGCAATTTCAGCGCGGTGGGCGTAATTTCAGCCAGGGGTTTGTTGTATTCCAACGCGTATTTTTTCAGCATAATTTCCGCCAGTGGAACGATGTCCTCGACGCGCTCACGAAGCGGCTTGGTTTCGATCGCAACCACATTAAGCCGATAATATAGATCTTCCCTGAAACCACCGGAATTGATAAGCGACTGCAAATTGCTGTTGGTCGCGGCTATGATTCGCAACTGAACTTTTTTCGGAGTTCGGGAGCCGATCATCGTAATTTCTTTTTCCTGTAACACCCGAAGCAACGCAGTTTGCACATGTAATGGCGCGGTGCCTATTTCATCAAGGAAAATCGTTCCGCCGTTTGCCGCTTGAAAAAGTCCCTCGCGCGTTTCGGTCGCACCCGTAAATGCGCCTTTCACATATCCAAATAACTCGCTTTCCAGTAAATTCTCCGGAATAGCGCCACAGTTCACAGCGATAAACGGATTAGCTGCAAACGATCCCTTATAATGAATAGCTCGAGCAACGAGTTCCTTCCCGGTTCCGCTTTCGCCGGTAATCAACACCGTAGCGCGATTGTCCTTTACCCGTTCAATGATGTCGATCAGATCGGTCAGCGATTTCGACGAACCTACCATTCCGGCATAATTAACTACTTTCAGCGATTGCGCCGCTTTTACCGCAGGACGCTTCAATACCCGGTCGCCGACCATGTTTTCGATTGCGCGGTGAAACTCATCTGAAGTAAATGGTTTTACCAGGTATTCGAGCGCTCCTGACTTTAATGAATCAACCGCACTGTCAATCGACGGATAACCGGTAATCACCAATTTTGCAACCGTCGGAAACTGTTCGTTCGCATATTTTATAAGCTCGATTCCGTTGATCCCTGGCATTTGCAGATCGGTGATAAGCAAATCGATCGAGTTGCTTTTTAGGATCTCGACCGCTTCAGTCACCGACGATGCTTTATACGTATGAAAATTCATCGATTTTAAGTTTCGATGAAGCAATTCCAGCATGTCGTAGTCGTCATCGACGATCAATACATTTTCTTTATTCAATGTCATTGCGAGTGTTTTAGCGGAAGCTCAATTTTAAAAACCGTGCCTTTTGGCGTATTGTCAAAGGTACTGATTTTGCCATGATGACTTTTGATAATGCCATGAACAACACTCAGTCCGAGGCCATTTCCCTCGCCGAAAGGTTTGGTCGTAAAGAACGGCTCAAAGATTTGATGTTTGATCGAAGGTTCTATTCCCGGGCCTTGGTCTTTGATTTCAATAAAGATGCTGTTGTCATCGCTTTCAATCGAAATAGCAACCCGGGTTTCAGGTGGTGATACATAAATCGCGTTCACCAAAATATTGAATAAAACCTGCGTGAGTTGAATAGGGTCGAGCTGAGCCTGAACCTCACGATCCAAAACCGTAAGAGTGAATTCGACCTGCGCTTTCCTGAAATTGGGTTCAAGCAATGTCAGCGCCTGTTCGACAACCGGAACTACTTTTATGAGTTGCATGTGTTGCGGCATTTCGCAGGAAAAGAACATCAGTTTTTTGACGATTTCTCTTGAATAAATAGCGGCTTTAATCACTTTTGCGGCGTCGAGCTGCGTTTGATTATCTGTTGTTCTCGAGGCAATCAGTTCAGCAAAGCCTAAAATGTTGCCGAGTGGTGTGTTGAGTTCATGTGCGATTCCCGCTGTAATTTCACCAAGAATCGCCAATCGGTCGGCGCGTTCGGCGCTTCGTTTCAGGACTGAAATCTCCTGCTCGCGAAGATGTTGTTCGTGGTAAATTGAAATCTCTGACGCTACTTTTTGTAAAAGCCGTTGCTCGTCGTCGAGAAAACTAAAATTGCGATCGACACTTTGATTGTAGTAAACACCAATTTGACCGCGAATTTCACCAAAAATTTCCAGCGGGCAGATTTGCGAAAGCGAGCGCGTCGGAATCTCCGCAGTCGAAATTTCGAGGTGGTCAATTTTTACCGCTACGATCACGTACTCGGGATAGCGATAAGCGGCCCGCAAAATGCTGCAAACCATTTCCAAAGTTTCGGTCGGCGGCAGATTTTGCCGCAACGCAGTCGAAATGTTATAAAGGCATGAAAGCTCTTTAATGCGTTCCTGAAGCTTTTCTTCGGTCGAAATTACTGCCATTTTACACGTTTTTGCTCAGTAAAGGTAGCAATTGCGATTGGTCTTACCTCTAATTTCGGTGATGGTAAATGCGGTTGTTCATATATGTCCGGCTATACGGCAAGACCGATTTATCTTGTTTTTGTACAATATCTGGCGGGCGCGAAGACGAGGTGCAAACTACTGAGAACGCCAGTATTAGCACTTGTAGGGAAAATTTCATCAGGGCAGATTTTGGTAAACATAATTATTGGCGAAATCAGAAATAAAGTCAATTACGTAAAAAATGTTAAAAATTTTATTTGGGCATTCCCTTCGGTCGCGCTGTCCGCTTTATCTTTTGGTTTAACAACCAAAAGGATATCGCTTCCCATCGCTAATGCAATTTGTTTGGGAGTTTCAACATGCCGATAGTTTTCGGGCTACTGGAATCAACCTTAAAAAGGTTACGCGGCAGCTCGCGTGAGGGATGGGAGCGATGTGCCGCGCACAGCGAACAGCCCGACCTGCGGCAAAAAGTTGATCGGTTTCTTAAAAGTTGTCGGCTTAAATTTTTGTGGGGGTTAAAATAATGCAATCAGCCGCAGGGCACGCCCAAATCTATCAGGAAAAAATGACGTAGAAATAAGCAGCTACGATTACTGACGACGCCAGATTCATCAGTAAACCTGCTTTAAGCATTTCGACTCGCGGAACCAATCCGGAGCCAAAGACCATAGCATTGGGCGGTGTTCCAACAGGCATCATAAATCCAAATGATGCGGCAATCGTAGCTGGAAAAATCAATGCGATCGGGTTTATTCCCAAAAGTGTGGCGAGGCTGTAAAGCATGGGTAAGATCAGCGCTGCACTAGCGGTGTTGCTCATAAATTCGGTTAGCAGAATGCAAAATATAACAACAAACCACAGGAATAGCCAAAGGGGGACAACCGTAATCAGCCCTGTGACATTGCCGATCACCAATGTGCCCAAACCACTGCTTTCGATCAGCATTCCGAGTGTAAGTCCGCCACCAAATAACAGTAAAATCTCCCATTGGACGCTTTGTAAAATTTTGTCCCACGACAGTATTTTAAAGATGTAAATTAACACGATGGCTAGAACAGCAATCAATGAACTGAAATTGTCCTTGATGCCAAATAGCGGCGATAAAAAACTATCTGAAACCCATAAGGTCACTGTCAAGATAAAGATTGCGGCCAGGGTTTTATTAACAGCAATGGAATTGTCGAAAGCTAGCGCTTGCACAATGGAAACTTGTCTGTCGGGTTTAAAGTATACGGTGAGCAAAAACACCATTATTGGGAAGGTCAGCAGGAATAACGGCAGGGCGTAAATCGTCCAATCAGAGAACGAAAGATTCAAAATTGCAGCGCCGATTGCGTTTGGTGGCGAGGCAACCATAGTGATTATTCCGCCGATGTTAGCCGAATATGCAATTCCGAGCATCAAAAACTTCGATTCGGCCGACACACAGTTTTTTTTGATCAAGGTCAGTGTGCCAATGGCAAGCGGAATCATCATCGCCGCGGCGGCGGTATTTGTTACCCAGCAAGCCATTAATGCGGTTGCCAACATTAACAGAATAGCGGATCGGTAAAAGTTTCCTTTAGCAAGCGATATCAATTTTCCTGCTAGAAGTTTGTCTAGTGAATGGTGGGAGAGCGCGCCAGCCAAAACAAATCCTCCCATAAAAAGGAAAATGATCGGATGGCCATACTGAGAAAAAGCCGCGACAGGTTCAGAGATGTGTAGCATTACCGCCATAAGTGGCACAATAAGTCCGGTAAGTGCAAGAGGAACGGCTTCGGTTATCCATAAGATCGCCACAAAAACCAACAAAGCCATCGCGCGTTGAGCGGTTTGGTTTTCAAGTTGTGGAAAATATAAGAAAGTTATAAAAATGCCGATGGCGACCAGCAGTGTAATCGGTTTGAAATTTTTCGCTTTTGCTTCCAAAGAAGTAAATTTAGTAAACGTGAATAGTAAAATTAAACTATTCCGGCGTACTTGTGGTGCGCGTAATAAGATTTGTAGCAAGCATGTAAAAAGCCACCATTTACTTTTGAATACTATACGGAAAGCTTGCTTTGGCTTCAAGAATGGCGCAGTCCGGCTGTAGTTATCCTAAGACGTTTTAAATTTTGCAACCAATCATGCAAATTCTGTAAAGACTTGATACTTAGCAAATGGTAGTTTTATAGAAAAATTAATTATGGAAGCAAAAAAGTATGCATTGATTACGGGGGCGAGCGAGGGAATTGGGTATGAACTTGCCAAACTTTTCGCGGCCGACGGGTATAATTTAGTGATTGTGGCGCGGCATCAGCAGGATCTGGATCGTGTTGCAACCGAATTTCGAAGTCAGGGTGTAGAAGTCAGCGCGATTTCAAAAGATTTGTTTAATCGGGAAGCTGTATTTGAATTGTGTCAGGAAGTGGATTCGCTTGGAGTTGACATTTCAGTATTGGTCAACAATGCGGGTCAGGGCATGTACGGACTTTTTGCGGAAACCGATATCGAGCGTGAACTTGCCATTATCGATCTGAATGTGGCGGCCACAACGATATTGACCAAGCATTTTGTAAAAAAGATGATCCAACTGGGTGAAGGTAAAATTCTGAATCTGGGTTCGATTGCGAGCAAAACTCCGGGTCCTTGGCAGTCGGTTTATCACGGAACCAAGGCGTTTATATTGTCGTTTTCGGAAGCAATCCGTTTTGAACTTAAAGAACATAACATTGTCGTGACCGCGCTAATGCCTGGCGCAACCGACACCGATTTCTTTGAAAAGGCAGATATGCAGGAAAGCCGAATTCTGGACGACGAATCGAATCTGGCGGATCCGGCTGATGTTGCCAAGGACGGATATGACGCGTTAATGAGCGGCAAGGATAAAGTGATCTCGGGCTTTAAGAATAAAGCGATGATGGGAATGACAAATGTACTACCTGATCCTACAGTGGCGAAAATGATGCACGATCAGCAAAAACCGTCTGATGAGAAATAATGTTTTTACCTAAAAGAACCGGAATTGACGTTTCGGTTTTTTTTGTGGAAATACCTGGAAAGATTCTTTTTTAGGTAGCGCAAAAATTGACTGTTTCTATTTATTTCGGGCTTGCTTTTAAAAATGAACTTTTGAAAGTGGTATAAATAAAAAAAGCAGAAACTTTCGTTTCTGCTTTTTGTGGGCGATGAGGGATTCGAACCCCCGACCCTCTGGGTGTAAACCAGATGCTCTGAACCAACTGAGCTAATCGCCCTTTTGTGCTTTAGTTCTGCGTTGCTTCCCTATTGCGAGTGCAAATATAGGGCTGTTTTTGGTTCCTGCAAATAAAAATCAAAAAAAATTATAAAATTTCTGCGACCACAAACGTGCTTCCGCCAACATAGATGAAATCGGTCGGGCCTGCGTTTTTCGTAGCGTCGGCGTAAGCTTTTGACGCCGAATGATATGTGTTTCCGGTAAGTCCGACTTGCGCTGCTTGTTTTTGTAATTCGGCTACCGCGAGTCCACGTGTTAAATTTGGACTGCAAAAATAATATTTTGCATTTTTTGGGAAGATCGGGAGGATTTCGGCAATCGATTTATCGTTCACAAACCCGAGAACAATATGCAAAGTCTCAAATTCCATGTCGCGAACTTGTGCCATTGTTTCTGTGAGTCCTTCTTTATTATGCGCGGTGTCGCAAATAATCAAGGGATTTTCGCCTAATTTCTGCCATCGGCCTTGCAAACCTGTGGTTTCGGTTACTTGCCTTAAACCTTGTTTGATATCTTGATCCGCAAGGGCGATGTCAGTATGCTTGTTTAATACCGAAATGGTCTGTAATACGGTTTTGATATTATGTCGCTGATAATAACCTTTTAAATCGCTTTCATAGACCTCAAACGTGTAATCGGATGCGAAATGCAACGCTGAATTTGTTTCTTTCGCTTTGCTGTGAAAAACAGGTTTGGTTTCATCGGTGTATTCGCCAATAACTACCGGAACATTATTTTTGATGATACCGGCTTTCTCGGAAGCGATCTCGGCGAGTGTTTCACCTAAATATTGGGTATGGTCTAAACCGATATTTGTAATGACCGAAACGATAGGAGTGATGATGTTGGTCGAATCCAGTCGTCCGCCAAGTCCGGTTTCGATTACCGCAATCGCCACCTTTTGATCAACAAAATATTGGAATGCCAGGCCGACACTCATTTCAAAAAAGCTCAGATTATTTGCCTCAAAAAAGGGTTTGTGCGTAACAACAAATTCAGTTACGTAATCCTCTGAGATCATCTGGCCGTTAATGCGGATTCGCTCGCGGTAGTCTTTAAGATGCGGGCTGGTAAACAATCCAACCTTGTAGCCGGCTTGCATAAGTACCGAGGAAAGCATGTGAGAAGTTGAACCTTTGCCATTGGTTCCGGCCACGTGAATTGCCTTCAGACGGCGTTCCGGATTTCCGAGGTAATCGGCGAGTAAATAGGTGTTGTCGAGATTTTTCCGAAATGCGGAAGCTCCTTGTTGCTGATACATCGGAAGTTGGTTAAACATCCAATGAACCGCCTCATGATAAGTCATTATTCGCCCAGTTTGAAGTTGACCACAATAAATCCGATTTGCGTTTCAGGAGCATTTGGATCTGGTTGCCATTTATAGCGTCTTGCCGTAATAAGTGCGGGTTCAACAAGGCATTCGGCAGTATTTGTCGTTCCTCTGGTGCGTTCGGCGCGAATAACATTACCGCTTCTGTTTACCGTAATCTGAACCACTACCGTTCCTGATTCGTTGCATTTTTGAACTTCCTTACCTGTAGCGCTGAGTTTTCTGCCATTTAATCCCCAACCCTGGCCGCCTCCGCTACCGCCGCCACTGCCAAAATAAGCAGACGCATACGGATCGCCGTCAGGCCGACCTTTGTCGCCGGGTAAGTTGTCATTGCCTTCGCCGCCTTGTGCTTTTCCATCCGACTTCGGGCCGTTGATGATGCTTGATAACGCATCGGTTGTAGATTTTGACGGTGTAGGTTTTACCGCAGGTTTTGGTTTTACCTCGTCTTTTGAAGGATCGGTTGTTGGTTTTTTAACAGGCGATTTCGTGATCACCGGCGCATCGTCCATATCTTGCGAAATAACATCTTCGTCAGCTGCTGCCGACGGATTGCTTTGCGTGGTTTGTGGAGCAGATTGTATGGCTTCAGTCGGTTGAATATTGCCCGAACCGGTTTCCGTTGTCCCAAAATTGATCGCGATTCCGTTTTCAGGCGGCGGATCTAAATAGGTCAGCCCGAAAAAGAAAAACAGCAAAAACATCAGCACGAAGATCGCCGTGGTGATGGCAAACGACTTCTTTTCTTCTTCTGTTTCGAGATACTTCATGGTTATATATTTTATTTTGGCCGCACAGCCAAAACCACTTTGATTTGATTTCGGTTAGCAATGTCCAATACATTTACAGCTTTTTCAATCGGAACGCCTTCTTCAGCACGAAGTACGATGGCGCGAGTTTCATCACCTGCAAAAATCGACAATAGTTTGCTTTCCAGTTCAGCTTCGGCAACTTGCTCTTTATCGATGAAAACTTCAAGATCCTTGTTGATGCTTACCGAAATATTCTTGTTGCTGTCGGTTTTGCCTTTCGCTTTCGGCAATACCAAATCGAGCGCATTGGTGGTTACCATGGTCGATGTCAGCATGAAAAATATCAAGAGCAAAAACACAATGTCCGTCATCGACGACATATTAAACTCGGCTGAAACTCTATTTCGTCCTCTTAAATTCATTAGCTTGGATCGTTTAATAGGTCGAGAAAATCAACTGCATTCGCTTCCATGTTATGGACAATTTTATCGGTTTTTACGATCAGGTGGTTGTAGCCAACATAAGCAACAATCCCGACTACAAGTCCAACAACCGTGGTGGTCATCGCCGTGTAAATCCCTTCCGAAAGTGCCGCAACTTCAATCTGTCCGCCGCCGCTTGCCATTTTGTGGAATGCCATAATCATCCCGACAACCGTTCCCAGAAAACCTGTCATCGGTCCCGCACCAGAAATCGTTGCCAGCATGCTGACGTTTTTCTCAAGTTTGTAAATCTCGAGTTTTCCGGCGTTTTCGATTGCGGTATCGATGTCTTCAAGTGGTTTTCCAATCCGTGATATTCCTTTCTCAATTAATCGCGCAACTGGCGATCTCGATTGTGCACACAACATCTTGGCATTTTCGATTTTTCCATTTCGAATGTTTTCGCGGATCTGCGACATAAACGTAGTGTCAACCACCGAAGCGGCGCGAATCGCCATCAACCTTTCAAAATAAAGATAAAGCGCTACAAAAAACATCAGAAACAAAGCAATCATAATGATCTGACCGGCAAGTCCGCCACTGGTCAACAAATCGATTATCGATAACGTCTTTTCGGTTGGAACCGCATCTGCCAGCTCATTTTGCGCAACAGCTAAACTGTCGACTTGAAGAAATATGCCCATTTACTTTTACAATTTGATTTTGAAACGCTAATATATCCTAAAAAATTGCCACTACATTCCTGGCATTAGCAAACTTAATAACAACTCGAAAGTGTAAATTGTTATTAAACAAGTTGTTTCAGCGCAATTTCGAATGCCGTTGCGCTGATATTTAATTTCGAATTATTCTTATGATACGCTTTTGTAAGTGCCTCTTTGATGGTTTCAGAAGTGTCATAGAAAATCGCCTCATCGGTCATCTGAACTTTCTTTTCCATGAAATATGCGAAAACTCTCGCCATTCCGCAGTTTGAAATAAAGTCGGGGATTAAACTCACTTTTTCGTCGGTGCTTTCCATAATTGGCCCGAAGAAAATTTCCTTATCGGCAAACGGCACATTAGCGCCACACGAAATTACTTCCAGTCCCGCCGCACGCATTTTCCCGACCTGATCCTGAGTAACCAACCTCGATGCTGCGCAAGGCGTAAAAATTTCCGCGCCAATAGACCAGATTCTCTCGTTGATCTCAGCAAACGGAATCATATTCGGCGCCACCAAACTATTGCCGTCTTTATTGAGGAACAACTTTTGGATTTCCTCAAAAGTAAAGCCGTTTTCATTAATCACGCCGCCATCCCGGTCGATGATTCCGACGATTTTAGCACCTAATTTTGAAAGGTAAAAAGCCGCCGCCGAACCCACATTTCCAAAACCTTGAACAATGGCACGCTTGCCTTTGATATCGCCACCATAAATATGATAATAATGAGAAACCGCTTCGGCAACGCCATATCCGGTAATCATATCGGCAATGGTATATTTTCGGTTTACATCGGGCGAAAACACCGGATTTTCAATCACTTTTACAACGCCTTGACGCAATTGACCGATGCGGTTGATCTTATCGGCATCTGTCGGTTGAAAATGTCCGTTAAAAACACCTTCCTGCGGATGCCAAACACCACATTGTTCGGTCATCGGAATCACCTCGTGAATTTCATCAACATTCAAATCGCCGCCGGTTCCATAATAACTTTTCAATAATGGCGAAACCGCTTTGTACCATCGCTGGAGCACGTCTTTTTTTCGCGGATCAGCCGGGTCAAACGATATTCCGCTTTTAGCACCGCCGATTGCCGGGCCGGAAACCGTAAATTTTACTTCCATGGTTTTTGCCAACGATAAAACTTCATTCTTATCAAGGCCTTTTCGCATCCTTGTTCCACCGCCCGCAGCACCGCCACGAAGCGAATTTATAACTGTCCAACCCTCAGCTTCGGTTTCAGAATCTGTCCAGTGAAACACAATTTCAGGTTTTTTGTCCTCGAATTTTTGTAAAAGATCTTTCATGGTATATTTTTAAGCCTCGCAAAGATAGCTTATGTTGTGGAAATGCGAATATAAATTTGGGCGTGACCACAAGGGTCGGGCTCTTCGCTCTTATCTTTTCGGGTTTTCGCAAACCCAAAAAGGATATCCGCTTCGATCCCTCACGCAGTCGGCTTTAAGTTGAATCTTATTATTTTTGATTGCAACAACCAAAATTTACCGTTCCATTTTAAAAGTTTACTAACTTCGATCAGCCCAAAAAAGCGCTACCGTTAATGAAAATATTTCCCAAACTAAATTCGTGGCGACGAAAGACCATGAGGAAGCTGACCAAAAACGTCGGCAGTTCGAAAATTGGCAACAACATTCAAAAGGATAAAAGCGTCACAATCAAACGCGTTCTGATTAGCCGGCCCAATAGCCGACTGGGGAACATGCTTTTAATCACACCGCTGATCATCGAGATTGAAAACAAATTTCCCGATGCCAAGATCGATATCTTTACCCGAGCGGGTGTCGCGCCAATACTGTTCTCGAAATTTGAAAACGTCGACCGGATTATTCAGCTTCCTAAAAAACCGTTTAAACAACTTGCAAAATATGTCACCCGATTTGCATCCGTTCGGGAGTACAAGTACGATTTGGTGATAAATGTGGTGGCGAACTCGTCTTCAGGCCGTTTGTCAACCAAGTTTGCTTCTTCCGATTTAAAAATATTTGGCGATATCGAAAGCGATTCGCAGATTCAAAATCAGGATCATTTGCATGTGGCGAAGTATCCGGTTTATAATTTAAGACGGTTTTTGTCGATGCTCGGATTTGAAGACACCAACGAACCAATACCAACACTAACGCTAAAACTCGCCCAGCCCGAGCGCGAACAAGGCGCCAAATTGCTTCAGGATCTTGTTGGTAATTCCAGGAAAACGATTTGCATTTTTACCTACGCCACCGGAACCAAACGCTATTCTGCCAAATGGTGGTCGGTGTTTTATGAACGACTGCAAACCGAATTTGGCGCGGATTACAACATCGTTGAGGTTTTGCCGATGGAAAACGTATCGCAAATTGATTTTAAAGCGCCGACATTTTACAGCAAAGATGTTCGCGAAATCGCAGCTTTTATCGGTAGCACTTCAGTGTTTATCGGCGCCGACAGCGGCATCATGCACCTGGCGAGCGCATCGGGGGCGCCAACTATCGGACTATTCGGAATTAGCAAAGCCGAAACATTTGGTCCGTATGGGAATGAGAATTTAGCAATCGACACCAGAAAAATGGGCAATGACGAGATTTTTTCAAACATTCGATCGGTTTTGTCCGGGAATTCCGGCCGCACGGAGTCGATTTCAAAATAGTCGATCGGATTCAATTAGAGGTTAGTCGCGAAACTTCCTAAAAAGCCCTAGCCCCGATTGGAGCGGCGTCCTTTTTTGAAGGTGTTTCACCGAAAAAAAGACACAGCGCAAGGCGGGAAATAGCTTCTAATCATTGCTGAAAATCACACCTGAACTGTGATCTGACGGCGCTCCTGTCACACTCGAAAGCACGTTATTTTCACCGCGAAGTTTTAAAACGCCCAGAAACGCGAAGATCAGCGCTTCCTTATATTCGAGAATTTTAGCATCGGGAACGGCAACCGCGATATTCGGAAGGTAATGTTCGAGCCGGCTTATGAGGTAATCGTTGTAGGCACCACCGCCTGTCACAAGCATTTTTCCAGAAAGTGACGGCATCGCCAAAGCGGTTTGCAACGCAATATGTTCGGTGAATGTGCAAAGTTTATCCTCGATGCCCGAATCAAAATTTTCGATCAACGGCAAAATGGTTTGGGCAACGAATTCGAATCCGAGCGACTTAGGAAAAGGCAATTTGTAATACGCAAGAGCGTTGAGTTCGAGCAAAAGCTCAGCATCTACTTCAGCTGAAGCCGCAATTTTCCCGCGATCGTCATAGTCAAATCCGAGTTTTTCAGTCAGGTGATTTAGGACCGTGTTCACCGGTGAGATGTCGAATGCGATTCGTTTTCCGGCCGACTCGAATGAGATATTTGAAAATCCGCCCAGGTTGAGGCAATAGTCGAAATCGCCGAAAAGATGTCGGTCGCCAATCGGTACCAGCGGTGCTCCCTGACCGCCGAGTTCGACATCCTGGGTTCTGAAATCGCAGACAACCAACTGATTAGTCAGCGTTGCAAGTTCCGGTAAATTTCCGATTTGAAGCGTAAAACCGTTTGTTGGCTGATGCAAAGCGGTATGGCCGTGTGAGCAAACTGCGTCGATTTTTAGCTGATGTTTTGAAATAAAACCGGAGATTATTTTGGCTAGAAGTTCGGTGTAGCGACGGTTGATGTCGGCGAGTTCATCCGGAGTTCTGGCAACAAGTTGGGAAAGAAGCGCTTTCCAATCGGGCGAGTAGCTGACGGTCTCACATTCGAGCAGTTCAAACGACCATTTGTTGTCGGTCTTGCTCAACTGAACATGAGCCAGGTCGATTCCGTCGAGCGAGGTTCCCGACATAACGCCTACAACGTTGTAGATTTCTCTGTGCATCAGCCAAAAATACAAATCAAAAACCAATACTTCGGGATTTTAAGGTTATATTTGACCCGCATTTTTAACACTCATTTTAGCAAAATATGGACTTTAAGCTTTCTGAAGAACACTTGATGATACAACAAGCGGCAAGAGATTTCGCACAAAACGAACTTCTTCCCGGTGTTATTGAAAGAGATGAAAAACAAATTTTCCCGACTGAGGAAATAAAGAAAATGGGCGAACTTGGTTTCCTCGGAATGATGGTCGACCCAAAATACGGCGGTAGCGGATTGGATACCATTTCCTATGTTCTTGCAATGGAGGAGATTTCAAAAGTCGATGCGTCGGCTTCGGTGGTCATGTCGGTTAACAACAGCCTTGTTTGTTGGGGATTGCAGACTTACGGAAGTGAAGAGCAAAAACAAAAGTACCTTCCAAGATTGGCGTCAGGTGAAATCATTGGGGCGTTCTGCCTTTCTGAGCCTGAAGCAGGAAGCGACGCTACCTCGCAAAAAACAACAGCAATTGACATGGGCGACCATTATTTGCTGAACGGTACCAAAAACTGGATTACCAACGGAAGCAGCGCATCGGTTTATATCGTGATCGCACAAACTGACGTTGATAAAAAACACCGTGGAATCAACGCTTTGATCGTTGAGCGCGGAATGCCAGGTTTTGAAATCGGACCAAAAGAACAGAAAATGGGAATTCGCGGATCTGATACGCACTCGCTTATGTTTAGCGATGTAAAAGTTCCGAAAGAAAACAGAATTGGCGAAGATGGTTTCGGATTTAAATTCGCGATGAAAACACTTGCGGGTGGCCGAATCGGAATTGCGTCTCAAGCACTCGGAATCGCATCCGGAGCTTACGAACTTGCCTTGAAATATTCGAAAGAAAGAAAAGCTTTTGGAAAAGAAATTTCAAACCATCAGGCAATCGCTTTTAAATTGGCAGATATGGCTGTGAACATTGAAGCAGCAAGACATTTGTGCATGAAAGCGGCTTGGGACAAAGATCAGCACCAGAATTATGATTTGAGTGGCGCGATGGCAAAATTATTCGCTTCTCAGGTTGCAATGGATACTGCGGTTGAAGCTGTCCAGATTCATGGTGGTAACGGTTATGTTAAAGAATATCACGTTGAGCGTATGATGCGTGATGCGAAAATCACCCAGATCTACGAGGGAACTTCTGAAATTCAGAAAATTGTTATTTCAAGAAGCATTTTAAGTAATTAATTTGACTTGATTTGTCGTAGCTTTACGTGAAGTTAGCTATTGTCAATGCTTGTTAAATCGGTTTCCGCGTCGTTAGACGAACTTATAGATCTCATACAGCAATTATCAAATGATGATTATTGTGCTGCTTGCGCCGAGTTAGGCGACTCATCAATCGGTGAGCACATGCGGCATATCATCGAAATGTTTCAATGCCTCATCAGGTTCGCGCCTGATGGGGTTATTTTTTACGATAAACGCAACCGCGA
Organism: Flavobacterium sp.; assembly: GCA_015234525.1. Taxonomy (GTDB): domain Bacteria; phylum Bacteroidota; class Bacteroidia; order Flavobacteriales; family Flavobacteriaceae; genus Flavobacterium. The sequence goes on from JADGMX010000041.1 coordinate 30,623, forward strand.
CAAACTTTTGGAAACCGATCGTGATGCGGCAGTCGTGGCGATCATGCAGCTTAAATCTGAACTTTTATCAAATGACTTCGAGCTGTCGGTCCATAAATCCATTTCAGATCAGGAAGTGTTCTTAAAAAGTTCATACCAGCGGGAGTTGGCCTACAATCTCGAACATTGCATCCATCATCAGGCGCTGATTAAAGTGGGCCTTCGAAACACTCAGGTTAAACTCGCCCCACACTTCGGAATTGCTCCATCAACCATTTTATATCGGAATAAATGTGCACAGTAACGGTCGCCCGACACAACGGCGATATCATTATTACGTCAAATCGCGATGAGCAAATAAGCCGTCCGGCGGCAATTGCGCCACAATCCTATCGGATTGGCGGCAAGTTGGTTGCCTTTCCAAAAGATCCGTTAGGCGGCGGAACGTGGTTTGCCGTTGATGATCAAAAAAACATAATCGTCTTGCTCAATGGTGCCAGAGAGCGACATGAATTTGGAAAGAGCTATCGCAAAAGCCGCGGACTTATTGTTTTAGAAATCATTGGAAGCAGCGATATTCTACAAAGTTGGAAAAACATCGATTTGAACAACATCGAGCCGTTTACATTGATACTTTATATTGGAAACAGATTGTTTGAATCGCAGTGGAATGGTTCAGAAAAATCGATGATTGAAATTTCAGAAAATTTAAAAATTTGGTCGTCGTCGCCGCTTTATTCCGATGAGGTGATGCGATCTCGCGAGATTTTTTTTAAAGGTAGCATTACTCATCAATCGTCAAATCAGGAATTACTCGATTTTCATCACAGCAGCGAAATTGATACACCGATTATCATCGATCGCGGGTTTCTAAAAACCTTATCGATTACTCAGGTTCATCTCTCGGAATCTTTCGCAAAAATGACTTATTTCGATCTTCGAAATCCGGACAACACTTTAGTGATTACCGATCTATGAAGCTATTTTTTCATAAACTTACGCATTCAGAATATTGGCCGTTTGGAGTTTTCTACTTTCCGGTATTTTTTCAGTGGGCATTCTTTGCGATTCGGGCAAGGTCGATTTTTTATTTTAACGCTTGCAATCCGTCGATAAAAAATGGTGGTTTTATGGCTGAGTCGAAAAAGGAAATTTATGACATTCTGCCTCGTGGAAAATATCCAACAACGATTCTGGCAATCGAAAATCAGCCCTTCGAAAAAATTATAAACGATGTTTACGATAGTGGCATTCAATTTCCGATGATCGCAAAACCTGATATCGGACTTCGTGGTTCGGCAGTTAAAAAGATAAACAATATTGAAGATTTAAAGGATTATCACGCGAGAGCCAACTTTGATTTTCTCGTTCAACAACTGATTCCGTTCCATCGTGAAATCGGGATTTTCTACGTTCGTTTTCCGAATGAATCAATCGGCAGAATTACCGGAATCGTTTCAAAAGAATTTGTTTCTGTCAAAGGAAACGGAAAATCGACCGTTCGGGAATTGGTGCTTCAAAATCCGCGTTATGCGATGCAACTGAGTCAAATCGAGCGCGAACAGCCGACAAAAATGGACATCGTGCTTCCGCTTGACGAGCAACTCGAACTCATTCCGTACGGAAATCACGCTCGCGGCGCCAAATTTCTGGATGCGTCACATCTAATTTCCGACAAACTAAATAAGGTGATTGATGAGATTTGTCGCGAAATTCCGGATTTTTATTTCGGCCGACTCGATATAATGTTCGATAGTTTTTCGGATCTTGAACAAGGAAAAAACTTTATGTTAGTTGAAGTCAACGGCGCTTCAAGCGAGCCAACTCACATTTACGACCCCAAACATTCGATATTTTTTGCCTGGAAAGAATTACTGCGGCACAATAACTATATGTTTAAAATCAGCCTTGCCAACAAAAAGCGCGGTGCAAACTTTTTAAGTCATAGAGACGGAATGGCGCAATATCGGATTCACCTCGAGCAAAGTCGCAAAATCATCAATTTTTAATGAAAGCCCTCAAAAATATTGCTGTCGGATTTGGAGTAAGTTTCGTGGGCTCATTGCCGCTGGGCTACCTGAATGTGGTCGGTTATCATCTTTTGGAGGAATTTGGCGTTGAAAATTTATTGCTTTATCTCACCGGAGTTGCCATCGTTGAAGCGGTCGTCATTTACTTCGCACTGGTTTTCGCACGTAAGCTTTCACAAAACAAAAAATTGCTAAAGTACATCGAGCTTTTTTCAATAGTTTTCATGTTCGGACTTGCCGTCTTCTTTTCGATTGAGGCGCTTTCGCAGATGAACGGCAGGACACAGTATGTTGATTCGCTCGACTTGTATCACCCATTTATCATGGGGCTGATGCTGAGCGGCCTAAATTTTATTCAGATACCATTCTGGGTGGGTTGGAACCTCTATCTGGTAAATGGAAATTATATCTTGACAAGCGGATTGCTGAAAGCTTTTTTTGTGGCCGGCGCCGCTACCGGGACTTTTTGTGGAATGTTGTGTTTTGCCCTATTGCTCAATAAACTTTCGGACGAATCAGGAGCAAGCGCGCCAACTGTTATCGCCTGGATTATTCCTGGCATTTTCCTCGGAATGGCGATACTTTCAATTTTGTCCTATTTCAAAAAGCGACAGGCGTAACGCACAAACAATTGCGATTGCTTTTCTTATCTTTGACACGCTAAAATATTCCTATGAAAAATGTCATTGTAACCGGTACCGGAAAAGGCATCGGTTTTGAAACTGCGCTCCAACTTGCCAATCAAAATATCAATGTTTTGGCACTTTCCAGAAATATCCGGCTTGAACTCGCACAACATCCAAACATCACATGCTTATCCGTTGATCTTGCCGATGCCGAAGCCTTTTCAACCATTCGTTATTTTCTGGAAAACGATTGGAAACATGTCGATGCAATCATCCACAACGCTGGTTCGCTGGTTCTGAAACCTTTCGCCGAAACTACTCTCGAGGACTTTATCAACGTTTATACGGTGAATGTATTTGCGGTGACCCAGCTTAATAATGTCGTGCTTCCATTTATGAAATCGGGTGGGCATGTAGTTACAATCAGTAGTATCGGGGGCGTACAAGGTAGTGTCAAATTCGCCGGATTGTCGGCATATAGTTCCAGTAAGGGAGCTGTGATTACATTGTCCGAGTTATTGGCTGAGGAATATCGCGAACGCGGAATCTCATTTAATGTTTTGGCTCTTGGATCTGTCCAAACCGAAATGCTTGCAACAGCTTTTCCGGGATATGAGGCTCCAATATCGGCCGCCGACATGGCGTCGTACATCGCAAATTTTACCTTAACAGGAAATAAATTTTACAACGGAAAAGTGCTTCAGGTGTCGTCTACAACACCCTGATAATTATGAATGATGTCCTCGCGAAATATTTGCCGGAGCACGCCGTAAAGCCGGTTTTCGAATTGATCGTTGCCAACCGCGTTCATTTAAAAGTGGTGAATCAGCGTGTTACCCGTCATGGCGATTACCGAAGTCACGCCGGAAAGCACGAGATTACGGTTAATTCAAGTCTGAATAAATATCGGTTTCTAATGACGCTGATTCATGAAATTTCGCACTTGGTAGCGTTTGAAAAATTTGGACGAAACATCAAGCCTCATGGCGAAGAATGGAAATACTGTTTTCGGATGCTGATGATTCCGTTTATCAGACCCGAAATCTTCCCGTCGCAGTTATTGCCACTACTCGCCAGACATTTTAAAAATCCGTCAGCGAGTAGCGATACCGACGCCACTTTATCGCTGGCATTAAAACAATTTGATTCGAAATCCGACGATAAAAACTATATATTTGAAGTGCCTTATGGAAGCCTTTTTCGGATTCATAACGGCAAAATTTTCCGCAAAGGCGCACAACGAACCAAGCGTTTCGAATGTGAAGAAGTCGGTACCGGAAAAGTCTATCTTTTTAATCCAAATGCAGAAGTTGAATTGCTGCCAAATTAAATCTGATGAATAAAAATTACTACGCCATTTTGATGGCAGGCGGAGTCGGCTCACGATTCTGGCCGGTAAGTACAACTGAATTTCCAAAACAATTTCACGATATGTTGGGCGCGGGTCAGACGTTAATTCAAAAAACGTTCAGCCGGCTTTCACAGTTGATTCCGACAGAAAATATTTTTATTCTTACCAATGAAAAATACAGCGATCTCGTTCTCGGGCAATTGCCAATGGTTGGAAAGGATCAAATTCTGCTTGAACCTGCCATGCGAAACACGGCGCCATGTATTTTATACGCATCGCTAAAAATTAAAAAGCTTAATAAAGATGCTTTAATCGTTGTGGCACCAAGCGATCACTGGATCGAAGACGAAAACGCGTTTTCCGCAAATCTGGAACAGTGTTTCGACTATAGCAAGTCGGATGATAACCTGATAACACTAGGAATCCGCCCGACATTTCCAAACACCGGTTATGGCTACATCGAGTTTAATCAAACCGACTCAGAAGCAATCAAAAAAGTTAGTCGCTTTGTCGAAAAACCCGCATACGAGCAGGCAAAAGCCTATTTCAACAGCGGAAATTATCTTTGGAACGGCGGGATTTTCATCTGGAGCGCGTCGGCGATCATCGAAGCATTTGCCAGGTTTCAGCCCGAAATGACCGAACTTTTTATGGAAGGCTTGCCAACCTACAACACGCCTGACGAACTGAGTTGGATCAAAGAAAATTATGCGAAAGCCGAAAACATTTCGATTGATTATGCGGTCATGGAAGAAGCTGAAAATGTATATGTTTTGCCGGCAACATTCGATTGGAATGACCTCGGGACGTGGAGTTCACTCTATGACAAGCTTGAAAAAGATTCAAATGAAAACGCGATCATTAATGCTACGGCTTTTACTGAAAACGCTTCAAACAATATTATCCGGTCGTCTAATCAGCAGAAAAAAATTGTGGTTGACGGACTCGACAATTACATTATCGTTGATTGGAATGATGTGCTTTTGATTTATCCCAGAGATAAAGAACAGGATATCAAGAAAATTGCAAGTCTGGTAAAGTAAATCGGGCTGCAAAAATCGTGAACAAGACGGTTGCTTAAATAACTTGTGACTTATGTATAAAGGTATTTTGATTTTGATGCTGACAATTTCGGCAGCGTCTTTTTCGCAAATTGTAAACATACCGGATCCTGTTTTTAAAACCATGCTGATGGAACATGATACCAACGGCGATGGTGAAATTCAGATTTCAGAAGCTGAGGCTGTTGTAGCTTTGTCGCTTAGTATTAATCCCGACAACCCAAATAAAATTCAGAGTTTAGAGGGAATAGAATATTTCGTGAACATCTTTTCGCTCGAGTTCCGCCAACACAGTGTTGAAAGCCTTGATGCGACAATGTTGCCAACCTTTATCAGCTGATACGCGACGGCAATGAAATGACCACGATTAACGTTGCGGGACTTTCGAATTTGGAGCATTTGTTTGTTCTTCGCAATAACATCAGCACGCTCGACTTGACCGGATTGGATAATCTTAGATGGCTGTGGACAGATGATAATCCGATTTCAGAGCTCGATGTTCATCTTTTGCCTTCCCTGGAAACGCTATTTTGCAGGAACAATAATTTGTCGGAACTCAACTTATTGCCAATTTCCAATCTTACACGTATTAGGTGTGGCGACAACCAAATCAGTCACCTCGATGTGAATCACTTCATGAATTTGAATGAACTTCAAACCGAAGATAATGTTATCGCCAATATAAATCTCGATGGATTGCAAAATCTGACGAATCTCAATATTAGCGGAAATCTAATAACTCAGCTCAACGTCTCACAAACAGGGGTTCGGAATTTAAAATGTGCTAACAATGTAAATCTCACACAGATTTTTGCTTCCAATGGCATTGTATCCGCCGCAGGTCAATTTGATTTTAATACTTTGCCACTGCTTGATTTTATATGTATTGATGAAGGCGAAGAAAACGCGGTTGCGCAAAGTGGTTATAATCCGTCGGCGTTTGTAGGTTCAGGAGCCGACTGCCAGTTATCTATCGAAGAAAATGTTGTTGAAAAGACGATCGCGGTCATTCCAAATCCGGTTTTAGATTTGGTCGATGTTCAAATTCATTACGAAGCTACTCTATTTCAAATTGTCGATGTGAGCGGCAAGCGAATCTTATCGGCTGCAGATAAAGCCACAGTAGAATCGGCAATCATCAAACTTCCGGCAGGATTGTATTTTTTAAGAGTTTATCAAGACGCTGAATCAACTACAACCAGGTTCATTAAGCTGTAAATTTATTCCTCGATATCGCCATCATCGCCAATTAGGCTTTCGCGAACTTTCTTGAAAAGATCAGACGAATAAACAAACTCGACCACCGATTTTTTCTTGGTTTCAAGTATCTCATCTTTATCGCCTTCCCATTCTTTAAGTCCGTTTTTCAGGAAAACAATCTTTTCGCCATTTTGCAAAACCGAGTTCATGTCATGGGTATTAATCACCGTTGTCATATTGTATTCCTTGGTGATCTCATTGATTAAAACATCGATTACGATCGCGGTTTCAGGATCGAGCCCCGAGTTCGGTTCGTCGCAAAATAAATATTTTGGATTGTTGACGATCGCTCTTGCAATGGCCACACGTTTCTGCATTCCGCCCGAAATCTCCGACGGAAACTTCTTGTTGGCATCAACCAAATTAACACGCTCCAGAACTTGATTTACCCGCTCGCGAATCTCCGCACGTTTTTTATTGGAAAACATACGCAGTGGAAAAGCCACATTTTCTTCCACAGTCATCGAGTCAAAAAGAGCACTTCCCTGAAAGACCATCCCGATTTCAGTTCGAAGTGCGCGATGTTCTTGCGGCGTCATTTCAGAATAGATCCGCCCGTCAAAAGCGATCGTTCCAACATCCGGTGTGTGAATTCCGAGTAGCGTTTTCAGCAACACCGTTTTTCCCGATCCGCTTCGGCCAATGATCAAATTGGTTTTTCCGGTCTCAAACGTTGTTGTGATCCCTTTTAAAATATGAGCATCGCCAAAAGACTTTTCTATATTTTTTACTTCAATCATTAGCTTAGTAGTAGTTGTGTCAGAATGAAATTCACCAAAATAATTGTTACGCTCGTCCATACAAACGAAACCGTACTTGCTTTACCAACTTCAAGCGCGCCACCTTTCATGTAGTAGCCGTGGAACGACGGAATTGTAGCAAGCAAAAACGCATAAACCATCGTTTTGATCATCGCATAGGTAATGTGAAACGGAATGAAATCCATCTGTAAACCGCCAATAAACTCGTCGCTTGAAACAAGTCCGCCGTAAACTCCGGCAATATAACCGCCCCAAACTCCGAGGAACATACTGAGCGCAATCACAAAAGGGTAGAGGCACATCGCGATGATTTTCGGAAAAACAAGATAATTAAGCGAGTTTACACCCATGATCTCAAGTGCGTCAATTTGTTCGGTAACGCGCATGGTTCCGATGCTCGAGGTTATAAACGAACCCACTTTTCCGGCCATAATTACCGAAATAAACGTCGGTGCGAACTCCAGGATCACCGATTGTCGCGTCGCAAAAGCGATAAGGTTTCGCGGAATCAACGGATTTGTCAGGTTAAGCGCAGTCTGAATTGCCACAACGCCACCAATGAAAAATGAAATAAACGCCACAATTCCAAGCGAGCCAATGATCAGATCATCAACCTCCTTGAGCACAAGGCCGCGCATATAAGACCATTTTACCGGCTGCTTAAAAACCTCTTTCAGCATTATAAAATATTTCCCGGTCTGGGACAAATATCGGACGAGCATCATAAGTGTAGAATATATGCTAAAATAGCGATTAGTTTACAGTTAAGCAGATACTGTTATTACTTTTTTGTGATAGTTGAGCGTGACCACAGGGGTCGGGCTCTGCGCTATTAGTCTGTGGCTTGCTATCGCCGCCACAGAGCTAGCCGCTTCGATCCCTCACGCGGCGTGTTGCGTTTTGGGCAAGTACAAGAAGGTAAAAGTTGAAAATAGGAAGTCAATAAAATAGATTAACATTGCTAAATTCCATATATTGACCTCAAATAACACTCACTATGACAAAACTTTACGCTTATATTCTGTTGTTTGTTGCCACTTTCGCAACGGCACAAGAACCCGGCGACGTCGCATTCACAGCCCAATTTGGAGATCAACCGGAAAATACTTTTTTATACCGGACACGATACAGCAATCCCAAAATCGCCGTACAATCAGACGGTAAGTTTATTATCACAAGCGGCCGCGGATTGGAGCGTGTTGACGGAAATCTTCGCGATTTGTCTTTCGAAACGCGCTTCCAAACAATTGGAACATACGATCCGACTCAGGTCCTACAACTGCAGTCGCTTCCAAACGGGAAGACATTGCTGTTAACAAAATTCGGCGTTGTTGAAGGCGCCGCTGACGATCAATATTTCGTTCGGTTAAATCAAGATGGAAGCCTTGATAGCAGTTTCTCGCATACGCTCGACGCAGTGGAATATTTTGAGGTTCAGCCCGACGGTAAAATTTTAGTCACCGCCGTAAGTGATTTGCAGTATACCATTTATCGCCTGAATGAAGATGGGTCGCTGGATCCAACTTTTAATTTCAGCGCGGAAGGTCTTGCGTCACAACGTTTTTTTCTACTGCCAGACGGTAAGATCATCATTCTGGGTCAGCAAGATACATACATGGTCAATATCATGCGATTAAATAATAACGGCAGTTTGGATTCATCATTTTACGTCAGTGATACCGGTTATAATTCGCTGGTCGTAAACGCAGTCTTGCCGCTCACAGACGGACGCTTAATTGTGGGCGGTTACTTTGATTCTTACGATGAAAGTCAATTTGAAAACCTGATGATGCTCAGCCAGGACGGCACGTTGAACACGTCATTTAACTTTGATACCGAACATGAAACAATTCCAGTACCAACCGTTGAAGACTTGGCGATTCAAGCTAATGGCAAAATACTAGTAGCTTTTAATGGCGGACTTTATGCTGCCAATATTAATCAATCTTTCGGGTCTATCGTCCGACTCAACCTCGACGGTAGCATAGACGAGTCGTTTCAACCTAACATAGATAATCAATCTATTGCCGTAACCGTACTTCCAAATCAGGATATAATCGTGCAGGTTCGTCATAACTCGGCTTATAATACGGCACAAATTGACGGTGTGGCGAAATTAGATTCAAACGGCGCTCGCGATAGTTCTTTCAATAACGAAGGTTTTAGCGGTGCGGTTTTATCAATGGTTTGTCAGCCTGATGGCAAAATTATTCTTGGAGGTGAGTTTAAATATTTTGATGGTTTGCCGGTCAATAAAATAATCCGGCTGAATACCGATGGGACGCTAGACGAAACATTTAATGTCGGGCAGCCTATTTTACATAGCGTCAATAGCTTGGCCCTACTTCCCGATGGAAAAATTATCGCCGGCGGTGTATTTAGTATCGGAAGTTCGCCATACGACAATCTCATTCGTTTAAATTCAGACGGTTCGACCGATACTTCTTTTACTTCTACCGATCTCGGCGGCCGCGCTAATGTGGTGACGCTTTTACCAGACGGGAAAATATTAGTTGGCGGGCAATTTACCCTATCACACCAAAATCGTACTTATAAATCAATGGTCCGATTAAATCAAAACGGAACTGTTGATTCAACATTTTTCGACCAGACCGATAATTCCGTGGGTTTTAATAATCCTGTGCTTGCAATCGTTGTTCAGCCCGATGGTAAAATTTTGGTAGGCGGACTATTCACCCAATTTTATCTTTGTAATTTCTGTAACGCCGGCAAGATTGCCAGATTAAACTCCGATGGAACTCGTGATATGACGTTCTATGATGTTAATTTAAATGGAACAGTTCATTCAATCGCGCTCGAGCAAAGTGGCAATATTTTGGTGGGGGGCGATTTTAACGTAAGTTCGTATCCCGGCCAAAAGAAATTTGTGCGCTTGTGGCCAAATGGGATAATAAAAGACAATTTTACCTATTACAGCGGGATTACAAAGTCGATTATCGTTCAACCTGATAACCAAATTTTAGTAGCCGGTTTAATAAATGGCATTGATAATAATTCCGTCAATAATCTTGCTCGACTCAATCCTAATGCCTCGCTTGATTATAATTTTAATGTCGGATCAGGCTTCAATGGTGAAGTCACTCAAATGGAAATCAGTCCAACCGGCCACATTTTACTTGCAGGAAATTTTACAACATACAAAGGACTTCCCGCACGTCGCTTTTTGGCACTTCACGGAAACGACTTTTTCACGGTTACCGGAATGAATCGCTTCGACGTAGACAATAACGGATGTACCGAAACCGATCATACCACGCCATTTCTGACAGTAACAACCTCTAACGGAAATGTCTTTGTACCCAATATTACAGGGCAATACGAATTGGAACTCGGCGTTGGATCGCATACGTTAACGCCGTCGCTCGAGCACGCCGAGTATTTCACGATAAATCCATCAGTGGTAAACGTCGAATTCCCACTCCAAACGGCTCCGCTCACGCAAAATTTCTGCATTTCTAAAAACGGCGTGTTCCCGGATCTCGAAGTTTTTGTACTCCCACTTGGTGAAGCGCGTCCCGGTTTCGATGCTAAATACCGAATCGTCTATAAAAATAAGGGTACTGAAATCGCAACGGGTTCGGTTACATTTACATTCGACGGTGCCATTTGCGATGTTGTAACTACCACACCTTTGGCGGCAAATGCGACGGATAATTCGGTTACCTGGAATTTTGAGAATCTTGATCCATTTGAATTTAGGATGCTAGATGTGACGCTGAATTTTAACACGCCGCAAGAATCGCCGGCGCTGATTGGTGGTGAAAACATCTCGTTTGCGGCCTCATTATCGCCAACAGTAGACCAAACCCCGAATGATAACACGTTTACCCTGGCACAAACCGTAATTAATGCCTTCGATCCAAACGACAAAACATGTCTTCAAGGTAATCTGGTCGGACTAGACGTTGTTGGCCAATACGTGCATTACATGATCAGATTTGAGAATTTGGGCAACGGAAGCGCTAAAAATATTTATATCCTCGACGAGATCGATACCGATAAATTCGATATTTCAACGCTTACGCCACTTAACGGAAGCCATTTATTTACCACCAAAATTTACGATGGCAACCGAGTCAAATTCCTTTTCGAAAACATCAACTTGCCTTTTACCGCAGGTTCTAATACTGGCTATGTTGCGTTTAAGATCAAAACTGTAGCGACACTCGAAATAGGAGATGATTTCAGTAATTCGGCTGCCATTTATTTCGATTACAACCACGCGATTCTGACCAATAACGAAGTAACCACCATCGGGGTTCTGTCAACAACTGAATTTACACCAGAAAATCAATTTGTAATCTATCCGAATCCCGTCAGCGACATCCTTTATATTGCTGCAACTTACCAAGCTGCCGATCAGTTAGAGATTTACAATCTGTCAGGTCAAATGCTGATGGCAATTGCAAATGCTCGACAGCTTTCCAACATCAATGTGTCGCATTTGCCAATCGGTGTCTATTTTTTAAGGGTAAAATCAGCCGATAAGATCTCTTCCATAAAGTTCATTAAGATGTAAAGGATTTGGGCGTGACCACAAGGGTCGGGCGCTGCGCTATTAGTCTGTGGCTTGCTATCGCCGCCACAGAGCTAGCCGCTTCGATCCCTCACGCGGGGTGCTGGGTTTTGGGTGCTGGGTCATTTTAGTAGCGAAATAAACGTGGAACTTAAAATCAGATTTCACGTTCACGCTTTATCCAACCGAAGTACAAAATATCCACGCGTTAGGGATAGGCGCGGCATCCTTTTTTTGAGGAACGAGAAAAAAGATAGAGCAGATAGCCCGGCGCCGAAGTTTATAGCTAAATTGGAGGATATGTTTTCTGCGGCGCAACGCCCAAATTCTCAACCGACTAAGGTTTTAAATTTAGTTGAATATTTTTTTAGCCATGATCTGAAGGCGGTATTTTCTGACAAATCTTGCTTGTTCAGCAGTGACCAGCATTGGCTTTTTGGACATTTTGGCCTTGAAATATCCGCTGATATAATCGGCTGCCAGCATTGGTTTTCCTTTTCGCAATGCCAGTTTTACCGACGCAATGGCGGTTATCCAAAATCCGTAGCCGAGCGCGTAAAATGCTTCGCCTTGTTTGTACCGTGCTGATTTATCGTAACTTTTTCCGGTGGGTTTGAGGTGTTTTACCTTGAGATCAGGCAATGTGACTACCTTCCAATTGTGAAAACGCGCCAATAGTTCGTCGACCGTGTCCCAACCCATTGCCGGTTTTAGCATTCCGATATCGTGAAAACATTTTTTGCGATATGCCTTAAACGCACCGCGAATGTGGTCCTTATCGGTGAGGTTCTCGAGTGTCCACTCGCCGTTTTTCTCGATATACGCAAACCCGCCGGCCATACCAATTGTCGCATCCGAATTGAACGTAGCAATAATTTGCTCGAAGTAATTGCTCGGTAAAATAAGATCGGCATCCAGTTTTACAATGATGTCATAATCTTGGTCGAGCTGCGCGAATCCGATATTGAACGCGTTGATCACCTTTGATCCGGGCATGTGCTTGGCCTCGGCAGTGGTTTTTACAACAGCAATAAACTGGTGTTTTTCAGCAAAATTGCTGGCAACGTCATACGTGTTGTCAGCCGAATTATCGTCGACTACCACAACTTTGGCAGGGAGAACGGTTTGCTGGGCGAGCGAGTCCAGCGTGAGGTTTAAAAACCTTGCTTCGTTATAAGCCGGAATGACGACGTAATATTTCATTACTTCCTAATTTTTTCAGCGTAAACCAAGTAATACCGGTCGGTAAATTTTCGAAGAAGCGGTCTGAACCCGATTTTTTTTACGGGATGCGTAAATTTCTGACGATCGACAATTTTCCAACCGGTTTTTTCAAGTAACCAGTCGAGTTGCCAATCTTCAAACTCGTGGTAATGCCGATCCCATTTGTCGGTTTTACTGCGATACGCGGGGGCAAACCAGAGTCGCAATGGAACTGAAATCAGCAATTTGTCGGCTTTGATGTTTCCCAATATCGTAAACGGATTTAGCAAATGCTCGAAAATTTCAAAAGCGGTTACGACGTTTGCAGTCGAATTTTGCAACGCCGATTGATCGAGATCTAAATCTTCTCCCGATGTGTTTTTGACCGAAAAACCTTCGCGCTTCATGATTTTTGAAAACGGATTGTCGACGCCAAGGTCTAAAATGGAATCGTTTTGATTGACATGCTTTTTTAAAAACGTAAGTGTCAGGTTGAAGCGTTTTTCAGGATACGTGTTCTCGTACATAATTATCAGTGAGTTGCAAATATAAGGTGATATTTAATGTGATAATCAACCAATCTGGATGAAAAAGAAGTCCGTTTTTGATAGTTTTTCTATATCGCTGGCGAGCAACAAATTATCGGGACTGGTCTTCTTATCGGAGAAATATGGTTAAATTTATAGTGCGTTTGGATTTCCGGACGATTAAAAACTTTAACATATGGACGTTAAGAAACATATTGTAGTGGTTGGCGGCGGATTTGCGGGAGTTGATTTTATCACCAACCTCGCCGAGGATGACAATTTTGAAATCACCTTAGTCGACAAAAATAATTACAATTTTTTTCCGCCTCTTTTATATCAGGTTGCGACCGGATTTTTGGATCCGTCGAACATTAGTTACCCGTTTCGAAAATTGTTTGCCGAGAAGCCGAATGTGCGTTTTCGGTTTGGCGAACTCTTGGAAGTTGATTCGCAACAGCAAAGAATCATTCTTTCAAATGGCGAACTCTCATACGACATTTTGGTCATTGCGACAGGTACGGCATCAAACTATTTCGGTATCGAAAATGTGCAGAAGTACGCAATTCCGATGAAAACGATGAACGACGCGATTGATATGCGGAATAAGATTCTTCTAAAGATGGAAGAGGCGTCGAGATCTGATAACGAATATGAACGTATCCGAAAGACGACAATTGTTGTTGCCGGAGGAGGCCCGACGGGTGTCGAGATTTCGGGTATGTTAGCTGAAATGAAGGCTACGATTTTCACCAAAGATTACCCCGAATTAATTGATTTTTTGCCGACAATTTACTTGGTTGATGGTTCAAGGACGTTATTGGGGCCGATGAGTGTCGAATCGCAGCAATACACAATTCAGAAGCTGACCGAAATGGGCGTGAAGGTGAAACTCAACACCCAAGTAAAAGACTTTGTCGACAATATCGTCTATTTTGCAAATGGCGATGAGATCGAAACAGAGATATTAATCTGGTCGGCGGGAGTGACTTCGTTGGTTTTCGGCGGCATTCCGACAGAATCGTATGGTCGAGGCCGAAGGTTAATTGTAAACGAATTTAATCAGGTTGCCGGAGTTCAAAATATTTATGCAATCGGCGACACGTGTATTCAAACCACTGATGTAAAATGGCCGGGCGGTCATCCGCAATTGGCGCAGGTCGCGAAACAACAAGGTAAGAATCTGGCGAATAATCTGAAGCGGCGCCGTAGCAACAAACCTCTGACAGCGTTTAAATATAATGATAAAGGAAGTATGGCAATCATCGGGCGGAATAAGGCTGTAGCCGATTTGACATTTCCTAAAAAGCACATTAACGGCATTTTGGCGTGGCTCGCATGGTTGTTTGTTCACTTGTTGTCGCTGGTTAACTTCAAAAACAAAATGTTCACTTTTTACAATTGGATGATTGCATTTTTTACCAAAGATCAATCGCTGCGAATGATAATAAAGCCTGATCTGACCGGTGAAATGAACAGTTCACAACAATTAAACAAGTAATTATGGAATTTGGTCTTATAACTTTTGCAGACATGCCGCCTGATGCTGACCGTTTGGGAGCAAATGGACATCAGCGGTTGTCTGATTTAATGGAGGAAATTAAATTGGCTGACGAGCTTGGCATCGACATATTTGGTGTCGGAGAGCATCATCGGCCTGATTATGCGGTCTCGTCGCCATCGGTTGTTTTGGCAGCGGCAGCGGCTGTGACTAAAAATATAAAATTAACAAGTGCCGTAACGGTGTTGAGTTCAGATGATCCGGTTCGGGTTTTTCAAGACTTTGCGACAGTTGATCTCTTATCGGCCGGTCGTGCCGAAATCATGGCGGGAAGAGGTTCTTTTATTGAATCGTTTCCGCTATTTGGTTTCGACCTTCACGATTATGATCAATTATTTACCGAGAAACTGGATTTACTGCTAAAACTCAATGAAGGTGAAATGGTGTCGTGGAGCGGAAAGCACCGTGCTTCAATACATAACCTTGGCGTTTACCCGCGACCGCTTCAGCAGAAAATTCCGATTTGGTTAGCGGCCGGTGGAACTCCTGCTTCGGCCATTCGCGCAGCAACACTTGGAATGCCGCTCATGTTGGCTATCATCGGCGGAATGCCTCAGCAATTTGTGCCTTTTATCGAACTTTATAAAGAAACGGCGCGGAAACTCGGCAGGGATTTGAACAGCATTCAATACGGTGTGAACAACCACATGTTTGTGGGTGAGGATTCGCAGGTTGCAGCCGATCAGTTTTTTCCGCACTATGCAGCAATGATGAACCGAATTGGTCGTGACAGGGGATGGTCGCCGCTAACTCGCGGACAATATGATCACATGCGTTCGCCAAAGTCTGCGTTGATGGTAGGTAGCGTTCAGCAGATCGTTGACAAGATTTTGTACGAGTACGAGCTTTTCGGAATGACCAGATTTATGGCGCAGGCGAGTGTTGGAACGGTTCCACACAATCTTGTCATGAAATCAATTGAATTGTTCGGTTCTAAAGTTATCCCGGAAGTAAAAAAGGCACTTCAATAAGAAATTTTATTACTAACTAAATTCGATGATTATGAAAAAATTATTTTCGCTTTTGTTCGTTGGGCTGTTGAGTTCAACGATGGTGGCTCAAACCTCGTGGAAAGCCGATCCGATGCATTCCAAACTGACGTTTTCGGCAACCCACCTCGGAATTGCCGATGTAGCGGGATTGTTTAAAAATTTTGAGCTGACCGCCACCGGTAAAAATGCTGATTTTAGTGATGCCGTTTTCGAACTTTCAGCCGACGTAGCATCAATTGATACAGAAGTCGATATGCGGGATGAACATTTAAGGTCGGCCGACTTTTTCGAAGTTGAAAAATATCCAAAAATGACTTTTAAAAGCACATCAATAAAAAAATCGGGCGACAATAGGTACAAAGTGACCGGAAATCTTACCATTCGCGGTATGTCAAAACCGGTAACGCTCGATTTTTGGTATCGGGGAACTGTTGAAAATCCGCAGAGCAAAGCAACCACAGCAGGATTTCAGGTTACGGGAACGATTAAAAGATCTGATTTTGGCGTAGGGCCGAATTTTAAACCGCCAATGATCAGTGATGAAATTGCAATCAAAGCTGACGGCGAATTTATCAAAAACAAATAGTTAATACTTGTAGGTAATTGCATTGATATTCATTCCGGCGCCAACTGAAGCAAATAGGATAATATCACCCGGATTTAGCGATTGGTTTTCAAGCTGACCGGTGACCATCAAATTATAAAGCGTTGGAACTGTAGCTACACTGCTGTTTCCGAGTCGGTGAATGCTCATCGGCATTACATCTTTGGACGGGACCTTGTCATATAGTTTATAAAAACGGTTGACAATGGCTTCGTCCATTTTTTCATTTGCCTGATGAATCAGGATTTTTTTTACGTCCGAAATGTCGTATCCGCTTTTATCCAAACAGTTTTTCATCGCGTGAGGAACATGGGTAAGGGCGAATTCGTAAATTTTCCTGCCATGCATTTTGATGTATTTTACATCGCGATCATGCTGAGTGTTGTAAGAACTGCCGAAGAATAAAAATGCAGCTTCTTCCATAGCATAAGTTGCGCTTTCGTGTGCAAGAATTCCAGATCCATCCATCGTGCCTTCAACAATTGTTGCTCCGGCTCCATCTGAATAAATCATAGAATCTCGATCGTGCGGATCGACAACACGGGATAATGTTTCGGCTCCGATGACTAAACATCTTTTTGCCATTCCCGATTTAATGAAAGCATTTGCCTGAAGCACGCCTTCAATCCAGCCCGGACAGCCGAACAAGATGTCATAAGCCACGCAACGTGGATTTTTTATCTGCAGTTTATTTTTAACCCGAGTCGCCAAACTCGGTACTGTATCCGATTGAATCGTGCCTTTTTTAACGTCGCCGAAGTTATGTGCCAAGATGATGTAGTCGATCGTTTCAGCATCAATGTTCGCAGAATCAATTGCGCCTTGAGCAGCAATCGCCGCAATATCTGAGGTGGTCAAATGGTCTTCAGCATAACGCCTTTCAGCTATTCCGGTGATGTTTTTAAATTTCCCGATGATAGTCTCATTTGAATGCCCTAGCGGTTGACCTTCTTCATTCAGAAATTCATAGCCAATGAAATCTTCATTCTTGACTTTCAATTTTGGAATATAACTTCCCGATCCGATAATTTTGATGTTCATGATCCAGTATTATATCGCTAATTTATTAAAAAAAAATTAACAAAACATTCACAAAGTTGGTATCGACAGTCTCGTGTCAGAAAATAAAAATCCCTGCAGTTCATTATCAACGGCAGGGATTGCTATTATTTACATGTATGCCTCAATCGGTGCGCATGAGCAGATCAGATTTCGATCGCCATATGCATCATCAACACGTCTGACAGAAGGCCAGAATTTATTTTCGCTAATGTACGGTAGCGGGTATGCTGCAGCTTCTCTGGAGTATGGGAAATTCCAGGTGTCAGATGTTAGCATCGCCAAGGTATGCGGTGCATTTTTCAAAACATTGTTTTTGTCATCAGCGGAAGCCGATTCGATTTCTTTCCGGATTGCTATCATCGCATCGCAGAAACGGTCGAGCTCTTCAAGGTTTTCGCTTTCAGTTGGTTCAATCATCAACGTTCCGGCAACCGGGAATGAAACCGTTGGCGCGTGGAAACCGTAATCCATCAAACGCTTTGCAATATCGGTAACTTCAATACCTTTTTCTTTGAACGGTCGGCATTCAAGAATCATTTCATGTGCCGCACGACCCATCTCACCTGTATAAAGCGTTGTGTAATGATCCTGAAGGCGTCCTTTTATATAATTGGCATTAAGTATCGCGTGCTTCGTTGCGTTTGTCAATCCTTCTGAACCAAGCATGGTAATATATCCATAAGAAATCAGGCAAACCAATGCCGATCCCCATGGTGCTGCGGAAATGGCTGTAATTGCTGAGGAACCGCCTGTGGGAATAACGGGATTGGTCGGTAAGAACGGAACGAGATGCGAAGCGACACAGATTGGGCCAACTCCAGGTCCACCGCCACCATGCGGAATAGCGAATGTCTTGTGAAGGTTCAAGTGGCAAACATCTGCGCCAATTGTTGCCGGATTGGTAAGGCCGACTTGTGCGTTCATATTTGCACCATCCATATAAACCTGACCGCCATTTTCATGGATGATATTGGTGATCTCGATGATTGCAGATTCGAAAACTCCGTGTGTCGATGGATAAGTCACCATTAAACACGCAAGGTTATCTTTGTGCTGAATCGCTTTTGCACGCAAATCTTCAACATCGATATTTCCGTTTTCAGAAGTTTTGGTAACCACGACTTGCATACCTGCCATTGAGGCACTAGCTGGATTTGTTCCGTGTGCTGAAGCCGGAATTAATGCGATATTTCGGTGCGAGTCGCCTCGTGATTGGTGGTAAGCGCGAATTACCATCAGACCTGCGTATTCACCTTGAGCACCTGAATTTGGCTGAAGCGTCGTTCCCGCAAAACCGGTGATGACATTCAGTTGCTGTTCAAGTTTTTTGAGCATTATCTGATAACCTTCAGCTTGTTCGATCGGCGCAAACGGGTGAATGCTGTTCCAACTCGCCAAACTCAACGGCAGCATTTCAGCCGCAGCGTTTAGTTTCATCGTACATGATCCAAGTGGAATCATCGAGTGGTTCAACGAAAGGTCTTTGCGTTCCAACATTTTGATATAACGCATAAGCGCAGTTTCAGAATGATGGCGATTGAAAACCTCATGTTGCAAGAATGCTGATGAACGCTCTAGTTGCGATGGATAATTCGATTCCGAATGAAATTCGCTAACTGAAAATGTGTCTTTACCGGTCACTTCTGCGAAGATTTCGATAATTTGATTGATATCGTTCAGCGACGTGGTTTCGTTGAATGAAATCGATACAGTGTCAGCATCAGGATAATAGAAATTAACCTGTCTTTTTTCGGCTGATTGACGAACTTTTACCGAATCTGCTTTTACCAGAATCGTATCGAAGTAAGCTGAATTGATCTGATAAACGCCTAGTTCATTTAGTGCTTCAGCAGTTGTTACGGCTGATGCATGAACTTTATCAGCAATATAAGCTAGACCTTGTGGTCCGTGATAAACGGCGTACATTCCGGCCATAACAGCCAAAAGAACCTGAGCCGTGCAGATATTTGATGTTGCTTTCTCGCGTTTGATGTGCTGCTCGCGGGTTTGTAATGCCATTCGAAGCGCGCGATTGCCATTGGTATCGATTGTAACACCGATGATACGACCCGGCATGCTTCGTTTATATTCTTCTTTTGTTGCAAAATAAGCTGCGTGTGGTCCGCCGTAACCCATAGGAATACCGAATCGTTGTGTAGTTCCGACAACAACATCGGCACCCATTTCACCTGGTGGCGTCAATTTTACAAGCGACAAAATATCGGCAGCGACCGCAACCTTTATCTCTTTTGCCTTTGCATCCGAAATGAATTTTGAATAATCGTGAACCTGACCGTGTTTGCCCGGATATTGTAGAATTGCACCAAAGAAATCATCGCCGAACGCGAACTCTTCATGGTTTCCGATAACGAGTTCAACGCCGATTGGAGTTGCTCTGGTTTGAAGAACCGAAAGGGTTTGCGGCAAAATTTCTTCAGAAACAAAGAATTTATTTACATTGCTCTTTTTCTGATCGCGCGAGCGAACATCAAAGATAAGCGCCATCGCTTCAGCTGCAGCTGTGCCTTCATCGAGTAGAGATGCATTGGCGATTTCCATTCCGGTGAGTTCAATAACCGTTGTCTGGAAATTTAAAAGCGCTTCCAACCGGCCTTGTGCAATTTCTGCCTGATACGGCGTATAAGCGGTGTACCAACCCGGATTTTCGAAAATGTTGCGCTGAATTACCGGAGGAACAATCGATGGGTGATAGCCTAATCCAATATACGATTTGAAAACTTTGTTTTTGCTTCCAAGCGCTTGAATGTGGCTGAGGTATTCGTATTCCGAAAGCGCAGGATCGAGATTGAGCGGGGCTTTTAAACGAATGTCATCGGGTAACGTTTCATAAACAAGTTGTTCAATTGAGTCGACTCCAATCGTGCTGAGCATGTGTTGCAAGTCGGTTTCTCGTGGTCCGATGTGTCTGAGGGAAAATGCGTCTGTTTTCATGTAAAAAGTTAGCGTGTTGTTTCGCGGTACAAAAGTAATTATTAATCAACAAAGTTTCATCCTTGAACCGTATCTGAAATGACGAATTATTAACCGAAACATCATCTTGACAGCACATTCGCTAAATTTGTGCGATGTCAGTTGTTAAAAGTATAGTCGATTTCTATATTCGGAGCAGCATCCACGTCGCTTTTGCGGTGGTATGCTGGATCGGAGTGACAGATTTATTGCTTGGAATCAATTCGCGAATTGAGTTTTATCTTTTCGCATTCGGCGGAACTGTTATCGGTTATAACGCGATAAAGTTCATTTCATTATTGCCTCAGCACAAGCATTTTGGCCTGACAATGAAGTTAATTTTGATCGCAAGCGCCATTTCACTGCTCGTTGCCTCGCTGACATTTATGATGCTGAGTACCGCCTCGCAAGTTGCAGCTTTGTTAAGTTTGGTATTAGTGATCGGATATGCAGTTCCGCTGTTAGGGAAGTGGCCAAATTTTCGAAATATCGGTGGACTCAAGATCTACATCGTGGCGCTTTGTTATGTTGTGGTGACAGTACTGCTGCCGGTTCTCAATAACAGTTCGGTCATTGATCTCGAAGTTCTGTATCTGGCTATATCCCGATTTCTCATGATATTGGTGTTGGTGCTGATATTTGATATCATCGACCTTAACACCGACTCGCCGTTTCTGAAAACCATTCCGCAGACACTCGGTTTACGTAAAGCAAAAGTTTTGGCAAGCGTCCTTCTTGCCGTATTATTTGCCACGCAACTTTTGTGGATCAGCGATCAGCGCATACTTGAAGTGAACGTGCTAATTGCTGCGGTTGTGGCTGTATTCCTATGGTTTGCAACGCCTAAGCGACCAGGCTATTACACCCAACTCTATCTTGAAAGCCTGCCGATGTTATGGCTTCTTCTGCTGCACTTTTGCAAAAATCACTACTTTTAGGGATATTTTGATCCTTTACAATTGAGCAATTTTACCTCATTAATAACAATCGTTATGATGTGGATATTTACAACATTGCTCGCCGGAATAATAGGAGGTTTTTTTAACCTTAAAATACATACTGAAGACGTCGCGGGAATCGCGGATTATGCGCTATATCTTTTCTTTGGAATTGTCTTCTCATCGATCGTGCCGCTTTTTCTAGTTATCTTTTTTACAGGTTTTATGCACAGCGCCGCTGATCAGCCTTCGATTTATCTTGTTGTTTTCGGCCTTTGTATTTTTACAAATGTGGTTCTTTCTTTATTATTTAACGCAATTGTGCCTCTTGTGGCAACTGAACGCGAAACCGAAATCCAGGAACGACCACACTAATTTTTTCCTATCATTAAATCAAGAAAAAAAGCCATTTCAATTGAAATGGCTTTTTTTCTTAATATAGTGAAAATCACTAGTTTTAGGTATTGTACATTGTTTGAATATTCGACATCTTTAAATATTCGTAAAAGTTAAGTTTACTGAGGCAATGTAGGGAAGCGGGTATTTAATATCCGCTTTCTTTTTATACAGTCATTAAGCCTGCTCTTCGTAATAACGCATCCGGCGATGGTTCCTGTCCACGGAACTCCTTGTACAACGTCATCGGATCTTTTGTTCCGCCCTGAGAAAGTATGTTTTTTCTAAATTTTGCCGCAATCTCCGCATTGAAAACGCCATTCTCCTTAAAGTATTCAAACGCGTCTGCATCAAGGACTTCAGCCCATTTGTAGCTGTAATATCCTGAAGAATATCCGCCCTGGAAGATGTGAGAAAAAGACGTGCTCATGCAATTTTCTTCAACATCAGGATATAACGCTGTTGGTTCAAAAGCGCGCTTTTCAAATGCTTTGACGTCTGAAATTCCGGATGGATCATTCGAGTGATAGGCCATATCCAATAGCCCAAAACTTATTTGACGCATCGTCGCAATTCCCTCCTGGAAACTTGCACTTTCCTTAATTTTGTCGATGTAGTGCTGCGGAATCGTCTCGCCGGTTTGGAAGTGTGTCGCAAATAGCGCCAAAGCCTCGGGCTGATAGCACCAATTTTCCATAATCTGACTCGGAAGTTCAACGAAATCCCAATAAACGCTGGTTCCCGATAACGACGGATAGGTTGTGTCTGCTAACATTCCATGTAACGCATGACCGAATTCGTGGAATAACGTTGTCACTTCGTTGAATGTCAATAGCGATGGTTTTGTTGCCGTCGGTTTTGTAAAATTGCAAACAATCGACACGTGCGGCCTTTCGTTTTTGCCATCTTTTCGGTATTGACTTTTATAAGATGTCATCCACGCACCATTTCGCTTGCCTTTACGCGGAAAAAAATCAGTGTAAAAAACAGCTATAAAATCGCCGTTGCTATCGGTAACTTCAAACGTCCGGACTTCCTGGTGGTATTTGTCGATGTCGAAAACTTCGGTAAATTTCAATCCGAACAATTTGTTTGCAACCTCATACGCGCCGTTTAATACTTTTTCAAGTTGGAAGTATGGCTTTAGTTGCTCGTCATCGACGTTAAAAAGCTTTTGTTTTAATTTCTCGGAATAATATCCGCCGTCCCATTTTTGGAGGTGATCAATGTTGTCGAGCTCTTTTGCAAAAGCTGAAAGGTCACTGAATTCGCGCAGAGCGGCCGGTTTTGCTTTTGATAACAGATCATTTAAAAACGACTTTACTTTCTCCGGATTCCCGGCCATTCGCTCTTCCAAAACAAAATGTGAATGCGTTTGGTAGCCTAAGAGGTTCGCCCGCTCATGTCGCAAAGATGCGATGCGTTTTACATTTTCTCGATTATCATACTGGTTTCCCTGAAATGCTTTTTTGCCGGCGGCAATTGCCAGTTCCTTTCTAAGCTCGCGATTCTCGGCATAAGTGACAAACGGAATGTAACTCGGATAATCCAATGTAAAAATCCATCCTTGTTTGCCTTTTGATTCCGCCAGAATTTTAGCCGTTTCAATCGCGTCCTCAGGAAGGCCTTTTAAATCATTTTTATTAGTTATTACAAGTTCGTAATTATTGGTTTCGGCCAAAACATTTTCGCCGTAAGTCAACTTTAATTTTGAAAGTTCGGCGTCGATTTCACGCAACCGCGACTTTTTCTCGTGCGCCAACAATGCGCCGTTTCTGGTGAAAGACTTGTATTTTTTATCGAGCAACATTTGCTGTTCGTCTGAAAGATCAAACGCCGATTTATTTTCGTAAACCGATTTGATTCGGTCGAAAAGCTTTTCGTTTAGCGTAATGTCGTTTCCGAATTCCGACAAAAGCGGCGATACTTCCTGCGCGATTTTCTGAATTTCGTCGTTGGTTTCAGCCGAGTTGAGGTTGAAGAAAATCGAAGAAATCCGATCAAGCGTTTCGCCTGAAAATTCGAGCGCTTCAATGGTATTTTCAAACGTTGGTGCGTCGTGATTATTGGTGATGGCGTCAATTTCGGCGCGTGCCATTTCAATCGCTTTTTCGAACGAGGGTTTGTAATCGGCGGTTTCAATTTTGGAGAATGGCGCCGTATTGTGTTTGGTGTCGAAATATGTTGTTAGAATGCTCATGGTAGTTGATTAGCCCTAGCCCTGATGGAAGCGGTTATCCTTTTTTGCCGTCGGAGATTTTGCTCGATTGAAAGAATATCGGGCAAAAAAGATAGTAGCGAACAGCAGGAAAAAGCTTCTAATGCGTCGGCTGGGAAATTAAGAATTTAAGTTGTTTGACGCGTCGATCACGTTGTCGCGAAGGCTGTTTTTATAATCGACGATTTTTTGCTGGATCGACAAATTTGTGGCTCCCAGGATTTGCGCCGCCAGAATTCCCGCGTTTTTGGCACCGTTCAGCGCCACTGTTGCTACCGGAACGCCGCCCGGCATTTGCAGAATCGACAAAACGCTGTCCCAACCGTCGATCGAATTGCTTGATTTGACCGGAACCCCGATGACCGGAAGTGGTGACAGCGAGGCTACCATTCCGGGTAAATGTGCCGCTCCGCCCGCGCCCGCGATGATAACCGAAATGCCGCGAGTGTGCGCGCCTGCTCCAAATTCGAACAATTTTGCGGGTGTTCGATGTGCCGATACGATGTCGGTTTCGGTTTCGATGCCGAATTCTGCTAAAATAGTGATGGCTTCCTGCATGACGGGCATGTCTGAAATGCTGCCCATGATAATTGCTACTTTCATATTATTGGCTGATAACGCGGATTGTTTTTTTGACTTGTTCTGCAATTTTTCGCGCCTCGTTAATGTCTTGATGCGCGATGGTCACGTGGCCCATTTTTCGAAACGGGCGCGTTTGTTTCTTGCCGTAAATATGCGGAGTTACGCCTGGCATTTTCAGGATTTCTTCGATATTTTCGTAAAGGACATTTCCGGAATGATTTTCCTCGCCAACTAAATTCACCATCACACCGCCGGTTTTGCTCGACGAGTCGCCTAATGGCAAATTTAAAATCGCACGTAGGTGTTGTTCAAATTGCGAGGTGTAACTGGCTTCAATCGAATAATGCCCGGAATTATGAGGTCGGGGTGCAACTTCATTCACCAGAATTTCATCGTCGTTTGTCAAAAACATTTCGACAGCCAGGAGTCCGACATGCGAGAAACTTTCCGAGACTTTGAGGGCGAGTTCACGCGCTTTTTCTGCAATTTTCGGTGAGATTCGCGCCGGGCAAATAACGTATTCAACTTGATTTGCTTCGGGGTGAAACTCCATTTCGACCACCGGATATGTTTTGATTTCACCGTTTGGATTTCTGGCAACAATCACCGCGAGCTCGTTTTTAAAGGGAATCATGTCTTCGATGATACACTCGGTTTCGGGCAGATTCTCAAGATCGTTGATCGATCGGACAGCTTTAACGCCATTGCCATCGTAACCAAAACGGGTGCTTTTCCAAATAAACGGAAACGCGATCTGATTTAAATCGTATGCTTTTTTGACTGATAACGCGTCGGGAAATTTCTGGTAAGCGGCCGTCGGAATATTATTAGCGGAGTAAAAATCTTTTTGTGTGCCTTTATTCTGAATCAGTTTTAAGGTGGCGCACGACGGATAAACAATAGTGCCCTCAGCTTCAAGTTTTTCGAGTGCTTCGAGGTTAATGTGTTCAATCTCGAAAGTTACCACATCGCATTTTTTTCCAAATTCGTAGACGGTGTCAAAATCCATCAGATCGCCTTGGTAAAATTTATTGCACGCAATGGTACACGGTGCTTCATCGCTGGGGTCGAGCACAAGAGTTTGAATGTCGAATTTGCGGGTTTCGGTCAGCAGCATCTTGCCGAGTTGGCCGCCGCCCAGAATTCCGAGTTTAAAATCTGATGAGAAATAGTTCATTTTGGCAGTTTCTACAAAGATAACATTTTGCCGCGAAGCCGTTAATGTTGCCAATTCATTTTAGATTTTTTTATCAGTGTTTGATTTTAGGAGCTATTCCCGCTGTCCGCTATATCTTTTTCTAACCTTTCAGGATTAGAAAAAGGATGCCGCTACCATCGGGGCTAGGGTGTCGGGTGTTGGGTGAAAAAACCGGTAAGGGTAAAAGGGGGAAGGTGTGGGGTTAATCGTTTGACTTTTTTTTGTTCTCCGTTTCCCTGTCGCCGTTCACGCTATTGCAATTTTTGTTCGGATTTAGATTCAAACACTTACATTTGAACATTCTAAACAGAAGTTCATGAACACATTTGCCAAAATAGTTATCATCATCCTGCTATTTGCGTCGTCCAACGGAATTGCTCAAGATAAAAAAGTTCAGAAAGCCGTTATAAAAACCAGCATTGAATGCGATCATTGCAAAGAATGTGAAACTTGCGGCGGATTGCTCGAAAAAACCTTGCTGAAAACTACCGGCATCCAGATGATAACTCTGGATCAGGAAGCCTCGACGATCACGGTTATTTATAACACCAAAAAAACCGACCTTGATAAAATCCGACTAGCCATTAGTAAACTTGGTTATGACGCGGATGATGTCAAGGCCGATGCTGTTGCTTTCGAAAAGCTTGACGGCTGTTGTAAAGCGTAATTATTCGTCGCTTTTCTTTTCCTTTTGAATGTCTTTTGTTCCTTCATCAATTTGCGATGTCTGGTTATCGTCGCTTTCAGATGCAGGCGTTTGTGACGTCTCGCGACCAATTTCGCTTTCCATGATGTCGACTTTCTCGGTTTCCGGAATTTTTTTTGCCGGATGCTTGAAATTAACGTCGTCTGGATTGATATTTCCCGCCTGATGGTCGCTAACTTGGCTTTTCTTTTTATCGTCGCTCATGGTTTTTGGTTTTGTGGTTTTAGTAAAGTTAGCAAAACCAGTTGCCGGATCGGGTTAAAATTATGATAAAAGGTTGTCGCGCGAAAGTTGCCGAAGTACGTCTTTTGCAGCTGCTTTGTACGCGGCGGAATGATTCGGGTAACCATGTTCGATGGCATCTTTCAGCGGAATTACAACCGACTTATCTGTTTTGGAGTTCAAAGCTAAAATCCGCATTGCATAAGCTTTGGTCGCCACTTTTGAATCGCCCAAAAGCCACGCAAAAGAAACATCAGTAAAAATTTTTGCCTGATCATTGCTCAGAACCGCTGCTGCCGATCGATAATTTTTCTGACATAAAAGAAGGCAAATCCGCCCAATCGATCGCAACGCACCATCGTGGGAATATTTGGAGAGCGCATTGCAAAGATCCGGGATTCTCGGAGACAAAAGCGAAAGATCAAGATCCGCTACAAATTCTAAAATCCAACACGCTTTGTAATGATAGTCGTAATCAACATCGAACGCGCAATCGAACAGGATGTTGAGATATTGCTGATTATCGCAGAAAAACCTTGCACAGTACTCGCGACTTTTTCGAAGCGAATTGCTGTCTGCAATCATCTCCAATATTTCAGATTTTATTTCTGCTTCGCTCGATGTCATACGCCAAAGATATAGTGCCGTAATAATTTACCGGCAAACCGGGGTAATAAAATCGCGGTGCTGCCTGGCCAAACGCCGTTGCATTTACCAAAACCATAGACGCGTACCCGGTATTTGTAACGTTATTGATGCCAACATCGGCGGCGGCGGTTAGGTTTTTTCCAATTTTAGTCCGATAGCCGCTTTTTAAATTTAGTATCGAGTAGCTATCCGTTGAAACTGTATTTGCATCATTGATCGGATATCCATCAACCGATCGAAAATCAGCCGAAACATACAACTTATTATATCGCAACTGAATCTGGGCATTCAACGTCTGACTCGGAAACCCGGTGAGATCGTTACCCGAAAAATCATTATCGCCATCAACAAACTCGACAAATTCAAATTTTCCGATTGCTGCTCCAACATAAACCAAAAGGTTTAAGTTTTTGGCGATATCTTTCGAATAATTGATCGAGGTTTCAATGCCTTGATGTCTTGTTTTCCCTGTGTTGATACCCACATATTGATCGTCGCCAACACGTTTTGCAACCAGTAAATCCTGAACGTCCATTCGGAACAATGATGTTTCAGCATACAGCGATCGATTCAGGAAATAGATTTTGCCACCGACTTCAAGGTTGTAACCGGTTTCAGGTTTAATGCTGCTATTGATCGTACCGTTTTCAGTCAGGGTTTCTTCGATGGCAGGAAGCGAGAAACCGCGGCTCGCTGAAAAGTAAAATGTTTTTTCACTCGATGGTTTAAACAACAATGAAAGTTGAGGTGCGGCAATTACATCATACGAATACGTCTCAGATGAAGGGCTTTCAAGCGATCTGTTTTCCAGCTTGAATGATGTCTGGTTGACATTCACTCCGGTTTGAACTTCAAATTTTGGAGTTAAGACAAATCGCGCCTGAGCAAACAAGTTGTAAAAATCCCGTTCTTGAGAGTTATCCGACAGCTTATTTCCCTGAAGGCTTCCATTGCCATCGTTTTCTTGATAGCGATTTTCAAAAGTTTGTCCGTCGTAACCGTCCGCAAAATATTCGCCGCCGAGGATAAAGTAAGTACGCATTTTTCCCAGATTTACATCCGCTGAAAACTGAGTTCGTGCGCCGTAACCATTGGTTTGTTGCTTTAAGATATCGAAGGGGCGAGGTTCATTGCTGTCGCGCGTGTTAAAGAAAACCGACGTCGAATTCCGGATCTTCCCTAAATTAAAATCATACGCCAGTCCGCCCAAAAACGAATCGTATTGTTCAAACCCTTTAGCCGCAAGCCAGTTTGCCGCCGCATTTTGTGGTTGTTTTTCAAACGTCGTTAAATCGATTGAACTGGGGATGAACGCTTTTAAGTACGTGTGATTAAAAAGATAGGCGAGTTTGCTGTTTTCGGTTTTAAATAGCTCGCCGTTTAGCGTAACTCCCTCGCGGCGATAGCTGCTATTTTGGCGCCAACCGTCAGCATAAATATTGTGATAGTTGATGTTCAGGCTTTCAGAGCCAAAATTTCCGCTGTATTGAAAATTGGTTTTTACCAATCCAAATGATCCATGTGTTGCGCTGACTCCGGCGGTATGTCCGGTCGCACTCCGATTAACCGGCGAAAGTAGAATTGCGCCACCAAGTCCGCCGCCATAAACACTTGACAAAGGACCTTTGATGATCTCAGCCTGTGAGAGGTTTTCGATGTTAAGATCCTCAATGGTTGTTTCGCTATCGCCTGACGTTAGTGGAATCGACCCGTAAAATGCACGAATTTTATTGGTTCCGTAAGGCGTTCTCGCCCCGATTCCACGTATGGAAAATCGGTTGGTGTTCAGTGCGCCGGATTGCATGAAAATTCCGGGAACGGTATTAAGTATTTGAGAAATATCAATATTGTTGTTTTGTTGAAGTTGTCTTGCTGACAATATCGCGATTGAGGCCGGCGCGTTCATTAAGCTATCGTTGATGTGAAAACTTGAGATTACAACCTCTTGTAGCGGTGTAGCTAGGTTGGTTGAGTCAATGACGGGTTGGCTGAACGCAGCTTTTGAAAATAGAAACAGCAATAAACTAAAGTAGATTTTGTTCATTTGAAAGCACTTTTGCTATCTAAATTAGAACATTCTTAGTGCAATTATTAAAGCATTGTTGATATTAAATATACTTTAACATTAACAAAACCGATATAATTACTACATTTATCATGGGACGTTCCCAATTGATTATATTTGCAAATTATTTTAAATATCAGGAGGTGATACAACTTCACGACAAAGAATTTGTCCCGTTCATTTCAGCCGAAGAAATAGATTTTGCCATAAAACGAATGGCAGAAGAGGTTGAAGCAGATTTCGCGGACGAAATACCCGTATTCGTAGGCGTTCTCAATGGATCGTTTATGGTCGTCGCCGATTTTTTCAAACACTACAAAAAGCCTTGCGAACTTTCCTTTATCAAGTTATCATCTTATGAAGGAACATCGTCAACACACGAAATCAAACAACTGATTGGCCTCAATCAGGATTTGACCGGGCGCTCTGTAGTTATTATTGAAGATATCGTCGACACCGGAAACACCCTTGTAGAACTAAAGGAACTGTTCAAAAAGCAAAATGTCAAACACTTGAAAATGGCAACGTTGTTTTTTAAACCGGATGCTTACAAAAAAGACATCAAAATCGATTATGTCGGAATTCGGATACCTGATAAATTCATCGTCGGGTACGGACTCGACTATGACGGGTTGGGCCGGAACATTCCCGAAGTATATCAACTTAAATAATCTGCACAACACAACAATGATCAATATCGTACTATTTGGCAAGCCTGGAGCCGGAAAGGGAACTCAGGCTGAATTTCTAAAAGAAAAGTTTAACTTAACACATATTTCAACCGGGGACATTTTCCGATTTAACTTGAAAAACAATACCGATCTTGGCAAAGAAGCCAGGGGATATATGGATAACGGCGAACTTGTTCCGGACGAGTTAACCATCAAAATGCTAAAAGATGAGGTTGAAAAAAATCCTGAAACGGCAGGTTTTCTATTCGACGGATTTCCAAGAACGATCGCTCAGGCGGAAGCTCTCGATAAGTTTTTGGAATCTAAAAATTGGAAAGTGACGGCTACAATTGCCTTGGAGGCCGACGATGAGGTTCTGGTAAAACGATTACTCGAACGCGGTAAAACCAGCGGCCGGCCAGACGATCAGGACGAAGATAAAATTAGAACGCGATATCAGGAATACAACGAAAAAACAGCACCATTAATAGATTTTTATACTAACCAAAATAAATTTTACCCTGTAAACGGGATTGGCTCAGTAGCTGAAATTACGGCACGATTAAGTGCGGTAATAGAAAAGCTCTAGCCGAATCAACCATGGAAATAACAATAATATTTTTCCTTATTATCTTAAATGGCCTCTTTTCAATGTCGGAAATTGCACTGATTTCCGCACGAAAAAATCGGCTTGAATTATCTGCAAAGAAAGGTAACCGAAGCGCGCAAACCGCTCTGTATCTTGCAAATTCACCAAACAAATTTCTATCAACCGTTCAAATTGGAATCACCTTAATTGGTATTCTAACAGGTATTTTTAGTGGCGACAGAATTACTGACGATGTACGTACCTTTTTAATTAATCTGGAAATTATTGACGGTGCTTATGTCGACTCAATAGCAGTCTTTATAGTTGTTGTCATTCTAACATTCTTTTCATTGGTACTGGGAGAACTTCTTCCAAAGCGAATCGGAATGAACCATCCGGAGGCAATCGCCAAAGCAATGGCGTTACCAATGAAATTCATCTCGGTTATAACCGCACCTTTTATTTGGTTATTGACCGTGTCAACCGAATTCCTTCTCAAGATTTTAATGATCAAACCCTCGGCCGAAGGTAAGATTACCGAAGAAGAAATCAAAGCAATCATCAAAGAAGGAACTGAAGGCGGAGAGGTCCAGGAAATCGAACAGGATATCGTGGAACGCGTCTTCCATATTGGCGATCGAAAAATCAACTCGCTCATGACACACCGAAAGGCCGTAAAACTTCTTCCGGTCAACGCCGATAAAAATCATGTCCGCGATTTAATGCTGGACGAATTACATTCAATTTATCCGGTTTATGGCGATAATTATGACGATATCCTCGGAGTTGTCGCCCTCAAAAGCATTTTCGCAAACTTCGACAGTGATAATTTCAATCTCGCCGACATCATGACCGAAGCGCCGTATATGATGGAGCAAACCACCGCATACAAAGCCCTCGAGAGTTTTAAGACTAGCGGAATCCACTACGCATTGGTTTCAGATGAGTACGGCGATTTCGAAGGAATAATCACACTAAACGACATCCTCGAAGCCCTGGTTGGCGACGCGTCGGATTTTTACAGAGAAGACTTTAAACTCGTAGCACGAGAAGACGGAACCTGGATGGTTGACGGGCATTACTCGCTTCACGACTTCCTGACCTTTTTCGAACTCGACGAATTGATCAACGAATATGATGTGACAACCGTTAGCGGACTCATCATGACCGAATTGTCGTTTATCCCAAAAGAAGGTCAAAAACTGATCTGGAACAATTATGAACTCGAAGTCCTCGATATGGACGGCGCAATGATCGACAAGGTTTTGGTCAGATCGCTTACTGATGATCAAGAACAAGATAGTTAATTGCAGCTTTTTGCACTTAAACTGTCAACTGCTTCACACGGTTTTTAAAAATACATACCCAATAAATGACTGAAGGTAATTTCGTAGACTACGTAAAAATATATGTTTCTTCCGGTAAAGGAGGAAAAGGCTCGACGCACTTACATCGCGAGAAATTCATCGAAAAAGGCGGTCCCGACGGCGGCGACGGCGGGCGAGGCGGACACGTTTTCCTTGTCGGCAATAAAGACCTTTGGACCCTGTTCCATCTTAAGTTTGCGCGACACGTCAAAGCTGGTCACGGTGGCGATGGTGGTGGCGATCGGAGCACAGGTGCCGATGGCGAAGACAAGTTTATCGAAGTTCCACTCGGAACCGTTGTCCGCGATAAAGAAACCAACGAGGTCATGTTCGAAGTTACCGAACACGGCGAAAAACGAATATTGGCAAAAGGAGGAAAAGGCGGACTCGGGAATTGGCATTTCAGAAGTTCTACCAATCAAACACCGCGTTACGCCCAACCCGGATTGCCACCTGAAGAACTCGATGTCATTCTGGAACTGAAAGTCCTTGCCGATGTTGGACTTGTAGGTTTTCCAAATGCCGGAAAGTCGACACTCTTGTCGGTGCTGACGTCTGCAAAACCAAAAATTGCGGATTATCCCTTTACCACGCTAAAACCAAATCTCGGGATTGTAAATTACCGCGATTATCGATCGTTTGTAATTGCCGATATCCCCGGAATCATTGAAGGTGCCGCCGAAGGAAAAGGGCTTGGTCACTACTTTTTGCGTCATATTGAACGAAACTCGACCTTGCTGTTTTTAGTGCCGTCAGACGCAACCGACATCAAAACCGAGTACGAAATCCTGGTCAACGAGCTTCGGAAATACAATCCTGAAATGCTCGATAAAGAACGTTTGCTGGTGGTTTCTAAATCGGATATGCTCGACGATGAACTCAAAGCCGAAATGAAAGCCGACCTCGACAAATCGCTTAAAAATGTGCCGTATTTGTTCATT
Organism: Flavobacterium sp.; assembly: GCA_015234525.1. Lineage (GTDB taxonomy): Bacteria > Bacteroidota > Bacteroidia > Flavobacteriales > Flavobacteriaceae > Flavobacterium. The sequence goes on from JADGMX010000041.1 coordinate 63,685, forward strand.
TCCTCAATGAGCCAACAAGGTTTGGTTGAACTCAAAGACAAATTGTGGCAAATGCTGCAAACCGAAAAATAATCTAAAGGGTGCCGAAAAGCATCCTTTTTTTTGTTGCGATTTCAGGAGCTTTTTCCGGCTCTTCGCTACAATCTTTTAAGGCGATGGCAAAAAAGCCATTCGCCTTAAAAGGATTTTCACTTCGATCCGGGCTATGGCCGAACCAAGCAGCTGAAGCCAAATTTCAGGGATTAAAGATTTGGAATCCTTAAAACCTGACCCGGGTAAATTTCGTCGGGATCTTTAAGCAGTGGCTTGTTTGCTTCAAAGATTACATTGAACTTCTGAGCGTCGCCGTAATATTTCTGCGCAATCTTCGATAGCCAGTCGCCGGATTCAACCGTGTGGTATTTTGCTTCAGGTTCAGGCGCTTTTACCGTCATTTGATTGTCAACTTTGTCAACGCCCTCGACATTTCCAATTGCAAGCACGATTTTCTCAGAATCCGATTGCTTTTCCACTTCGCCTTTTAAGACAACATCGTCGCCATGAAGAACAATGGTGATTTTTTGGAAGGGCAATCCGAGCTGCTGAATGTAATCAAGGAGCACTTTTGCCTTCAGTTGCGGTTTTGACTCGGTTGGCGCTTCGGTTTCTTTTGGCGTAAACACCTTTTTTCCCGCCTTCTTGTTGAATGAAAATAATCCCATAATGATATATTTAAGTAGTTATTCGGTTTGAAAGTTTTGGCCGATTTTAAATTTACCACCTATTTAAGCCGCAATAGAAGTTCGACTGATAATTATTAGTTAAAAGTTGCGACAGGGGTTGAAGCGGCAGCCTCGTTGTGAGCCCTTTGGCGGCAACGAGCTACAGCGGAAGACCCGGCCGTTCGCCCAAAAATCGGCTACAACAACCAATCTTCTAAGGTTGATTTTGTATATTAGCGGACTCAAAAAATTTTCTGGACTGTAACAATTTTGCAGGATGGGAGACTACTTGAGAATTTTTTTTAACTAATCAAATCGAAATGAAAAAAGTGATTTTGTTCTTTACCATGTGCCTTATGGCATTCCCGGTAAAGGCTGACGAGGGTATGTGGTTTTTGATGTTCATTGAACGTCTGAACCAGCGTGACATGGAAAAAATGGGGCTTCAACTGACTGCTGAAGAAATTTACAGCATCAACAATCATAGCCTTAAAGACGCGATCGTTCAATTTAACGGTGGTTGTACCGCTGAAATGATCTCAAAAAACGGACTTGTACTAACTAATCACCACTGTGGTTACGACGCAATTGCTGAGCTTTCAAGCGCTGAAAAGAACTATTTGAAAGACGGTTATTGGGCGAAAGATCACAAAGCTGAACTTAAGCCAAAATCGCTTTATGTTCGATTCTTTGTTCGTATGGACGATGTATCGAAACGCATTTTGTCGAAAGTAAACGACCAGATGAGCGAGGCAGATCGCAATAAAGCTATTCAACAAGAAATTGCGTTGATCGAAAAAGAAAACAACGAAGGCGGAAAATATACTGTTTCGGTACGTCCTTTCTTTCAAGGTAATGAATATTACTATTTCGTATATCAGGATTATCACGATGTTCGTTTGGTAGGAACGCCTCCTGAAAGCGTTGGGAAATTTGGTGGAGATACCGACAACTGGGAGTGGCCGCGTCATACCGGCGATTTCGCTATGTTCCGCGTTTACGCAGATGCACAAGGGAATCCGGCTGAATACAACGTGAACAACGTGCCATTGCAACCAAAGCACCACTTGCCAATCAGCTTGGCTGGTGTTAAAGAAAACGATTTTGCAATGATCCTTGGGTATCCGGGAAGAACGAACCGTTGGATGCCAGCGGGCGGAATCGAGCAAAACGTAAAGTATGCTTATCCTGCGTGGGTTGAAGGTGCAAAAACCGGAATGGACGTCATGAAAAAATACATGACAAAAGACGAGAGTGTAAACCTTGCGTATGCGTCTAAGTATGCATCTACCGCAAATTATTGGAAAAATCGTCAGGGGATGATCGATGCGCTTTCGAAATTCGGTACTGCAAAGACCAAAGCCGAACTTGAAGCTAAATTTGACCAATGGGCAAACCAGCCGGCGAACAAGGCTAAATACGGTCAGGTTGTTTCAAAAATCAACAACTATTATAATACGACTAATTTGAAGTCGCGCCACGACAACTATCTCCAGCAGTTGCTTCGTACAAGTGCCTACGGAATGATGCCGGCTGTTCTTGGAAACGCCATGTTGCAATATTCTCGTGAGAACGAAGCGAAGAGAGCCGAAATGCGTCCAAGAATTGAAGAGCTGATCGAGAATTATTACGCTGAATTCCATGCGCCACTTGAGCAGGAAATCCTTGCTGCCCAATTGAAACTTTATGCATCGAAAGGTGCAGAGTACGGACTTTCGCCAATGGTTGCGGAATTGAAAGCTAAAAACAACGGCGATTTTACATCGTATGTTAACGATGCCGTGAAAACCAGCATCTTTACAAGCAAAGACAATGTTCTGGCATTTTTGAACAATCCGGTAGCTGAAACTTTGGCGGCTGATCCTTTGTATTTGATTTCTGCTGATTTGTTGACAAAACTCAGAACTCGCAACGACGAGCAAAGCAAGCTTGACGACGAATTCAACCAGTCATTCCGACTAATGGTTGAAGGGCTGCGTGAATCAAAACTCAATGCTATTAAATATCCTGATGCAAACTCAACGTTGCGTCTTTCATATGGTAAAGTTCGCGCATTGCCAAAAGACAAGCGCAATGATGCCAAAGTGAACAACTATACGACAATGACCGGAATGGTTAAAAAGTATAAGAAAAACGACCCTGAATTTGATATGCCAAAACGAATCCTTGATCTTCACAAAAAGAAGGATTACGGCCGTTACGCAGACAAAGAAGGTTTCATGCCGATCAACTTCCTGACCGATAATGACATTACAGGTGGTAACTCAGGTTCACCGGTACTTAACGGTAAAGGAGAGCTCATCGGACTTGCATTTGACGGAAACATCGAGGCTATGGCAGGTGATGTTATCTTTGATCCGGAATTGCAACGTACCATTAACGTCGATATCAGATATGTGCTTTGGTTGATCGATAAATTCTCAGGTGCTAAACACATCATAGACGAGTTGACGATTGCCAAATAAGCAATATTAAAGTAATCAAGCCGTTCCAGTTGGAACGGCTTTTTTATTTTAAAATGGTGCGTACTTATTTATTATTTTTGACCTAGAATCCCCTCAGATGAAATATTTCTTTTTCCTTCTTTTTCTACCGGTACTCGCTTTCCCGCAGTCGACTTTTAAAAAGGCTGAAGAATTGTTCGCGCAAAAAAAATACGACCAAGCCAAACCGTTATTGCAGGAAAATCTAAAAGCAAACCCCTCAGATCTGAAAACCCTCGAATTACTTGGTGATATTGCCGGCCAGCAAAAAAAGTGGGAGGAAGGCGTAAAATATTACGGCAAACTAGTCGAGCTTAAACCATCGGTTGCCAATTATCACTATAAACTTGGCGGTGTAAACGGAATGCTCGCCAAAGAAAGCAACAAGTTCAAAGCATTGTCAATGATCGGTGATGTCAAAGCTTCATTTGAAAAAGCCATTGAACTCGACCCCAAACACATCGATGCACGATGGGCGCTTATCGAGCTTTATCTGCAACTTCCCGCGATCGTAGGCGGAAGCGAATCAAAAGCACAAGCCTATGCCGGTCAGTTAATGAAAATCTCACCGGTCGACGGTCATTTAGCCAACGGTCACATCCACGAATACTACAAACGCTACCCGAAAGCCGAAGCGTCATACAAGAAAGCAATCGAAGTTGGCGGCTCAAAAACCACGTACCAAAAACTAGCCGACCTTTATAAAAACAAAATGAAACAACCCGCAAAAGCAGCGGCAACCATGGCTTTATACGGCGAAAAAAACAAAAATTAATGCGTACACATTTTATAGCGATCGGCGGAAGCGCGATGCACAATCTTGCCCTTGCAATGCACGAAAAAGGAAATATCGTAACCGGTAGCGACGATGCGATTTTTGAACCATCGCGGACAAGGTTGCAGAAAAAAGGACTTCTTCCCCGGGAACTAGGCTGGTTTCCCGAAAAGCTTGATCAGAATATCGATGCCGTAATCCTCGGAATGCACGCAAAAGGCGACAACCCCGAACTGCTACGCGCGCAGGAACTCGGTTTAAAAATTTATTCCTATCCTGAATTCCTCTACGAACAGTCAAAGAATAAAACCCGCGTGGTCATTGGCGGTTCGCATGGCAAGACCACCATCACATCAATGATTTTGCATGTGATGAACTTTCACGACATTGAAGTCGATTACATGGTTGGCGCCCAACTCGAAGGCTTCGAAACGATGGTCCACCTTACAGATGACAATGATTTTATCGTTCTTGAAGGCGATGAATACCTGTCCTCGCCAATCGATTTACGTCCTAAATTTCACCTTTATCAGCCAAATATCGCACTGATAAGCGGCATTGCCTGGGATCATATCAATGTGTTCCCGCGCTATGAAAATTACGTCGAGCAGTTCGAAATTTTCATAAATAAGATCACCAATGGCGGAATTCTGGTTTATAATCAAGACGATCCTGAAGTGAAGCGGGTGGCCGAAACCGCTACAAATCCGATCCGAAAAATCGCTTACTCAACGCCGCAATACACGGTTGAAAACGGCGTGACGCTGCTTGAAACTTCTGAAGGAAAAATGCCAATTGAAGTCTTCGGTGCGCATAATCTGAACAATCTCGCCGGCGCAAAATGGATTTGCCAAAATATGAGCGTAGACGAAGCTGATTTTTATCAGGCAATCGCAACTTTTAAAGGCGCATCAAAACGTTTGGAGAAAATTGCAGAAGGTAAAAACAAAGTCGCATACAAGGATTTCGCGCATTCGCCGAGCAAGGTTTCGGCTACCACAAAGGCCGTTAAGCAACAGTATCCCGATCGAAAACTCATCGCTTGCCTTGAATTGCACACCTATAGCAGCTTGAATCCCGACTTTCTAAAAGAGTATGAAGGTGCGCTTGACATGGCCGATGTTGCAATGGTGTTCTATTCGCCCGACGCGGTTAAAATCAAGAAACTCAACGCCGTGACCCACGATCAGATTGCAGAAGCTTTCAAGCGCGACGACCTGTTAATTTACACCGATCCGGCAGCGTTTCAAAACATGCTGTTCAGTCAGAATTTCGACAACAGCGCTCTTTTATTGATGAGTTCCGGAAATTACGGCGGCCTGGATTTCGATCAGGTAAAATCCTTGATGTTGTAATTTCAGGAGCAGAACGTAGGTTGGGTTTATTAATCTATGTCCCGCTGTCATTCCAATCTTGATAAAAAAGGCAAGGATTTTCCCTTCCATCGGGGCTAGGGTTGTGGCGACATTGGTTATTTTCAGGTTTTTACGGCAAACTAAATTGTTGATTTTCAATTTAATTGTTACTTTTAGGTATTCAACGCCATAATTAAAAGTATACGCCATGTCAGAAATTACCTCATTCCCAATTCGCAGTTGGTCTGAAGACGACCGCCCAAGAGAAAAATTAATCGCAAAAGGAAGAACCTCACTTTCAGACGCCGAACTTATCGCCATTCTGATCGGGTCCGGCAGTCGGAGTGAAAGCGCCGTCCAACTCAGCAAACGAATCTTGTCGGAATCCGACAACAATCTGAACGAACTCGGGAAATTTACGTTCGAGCGACTCATAAATTTCAAAGGTATTGGCGAGGCAAAGGCAGTGTCGATTTTAGCAGCGCTTGAACTCGGTCGCCGCCGAAAAGCTGAAAACCCGCTTGAACGCGACAAGATCACATCAAGCCTGTCCGTATTCGAAATCATGCAACCCATCATCGGCGATCTTCAACATGAAGAATTTTGGATACTTTGCCTGAACAATTCGAATAAAATCGTTCATAAAACCCAACTCAGTAAAGGCGGGATTACCGGAACCGTTGTCGATGTCCGATTGGCGTTTAAACTCGCCATCTCATACAATGCCACCGGTATTATTTTATGTCACAATCACCCGTCGGGAACCTTGGTGGCAAGTGAAGCCGACAAGCAAATTACCCGAAAGATGAAACTTGCCGGCGATAACCTCGATATTAAGGTACTTGATCACCTAATAGTCACTGAAAATAATTATTTTAGCTTCGCCGATCAAAGCTTATTATGATTTCGACCAAAAACCTACATTTCACTTACAATTCTTCTACTTCATTTCACTTTCCTGACCTTTCTTGCGAAAAATCGGATTCGTTGCTGATCACCGGAGGATCAGGTAAGGGAAAAACAACGTTGCTTCATCTTTTGGGTGGTTTGCAACGCGCGGAATCTGGTTCCATAATCATCGATGATTGCGATATTACGTCATTGTCGAACCGGGAGTTGGATCGTTTCAGAGGTCAAAACATCGGAATTGTTCTTCAGCAATCACATTTTGTGGCCTCGCTAAACGTACTGGAGAATCTGACTTTATCGTCGTGGCTCGCATCGGGAAAACAGTCAGATGTGCGAGCTCTCGAGCTTTTAGACCATCTCGGATTGGCAGATCAAAAGCATAAAGCTCCCGCTCAGTTAAGCATCGGCCAACAACAACGCGCTTCAATTGCACGCGCACTCATAAATCAACCAAAATTACTGCTTGCCGACGAACCCACATCAAGCCTTGATGATATGAATGCTGAAGTCGTAGCTTCACTTTTATCCGATCTCTCTAAAGAATATAACGCCGCTTTGATAATTGTTACCCATGATCAGCGACTCAAACAGCGCTTTGAAAAATCTGTCGAGCTATGATATTGAAACTTGCCACAAAAAACATTTTTTACAAGCCGCTGAATACGCTTCTGAGTTTGGTCTTGCTGACTTCAGGCGTCGGAATCATATCGCTTTTGATATTGATGGAGCAACAAATTGAAAGGCGATTTTCGGAAAATATAGAAGGCGTCGATTTGGTATTAGGCGCTCAGGGAAGTCCGTTACAGCTTATTTTATCAGCTGTTTATCAAATGGATTCGCCTACCGGAAACATATCGTACAAAGACGCCAAGGTTTGGATGAATCATCCGTTTGCGCAGTCAGCTATTCCGCTGGCTTTCGGCGACAGTTATCGCGGATTTAAAATTTTGGGTACCACTGAAGAATATCTTCATAAATACGACGCTAAACTTGCATCGGGCCGAGTATTTTCAAAAGATCTCGAAGTGGTTATCGGAGCGGCCGTTGCTGAAAAGACAATGATGAAAATCGGCGACAAATTTCATGGTGTTCACGGTGATGTTGAAGGTGGCGAAGTGCACGAAAATGCCGAGTACATCGTGACCGGGATTGCCGTGCCAACAGGAAAAGTGATTGATAATTTAATTGTTTGCAATATTCCTTCGGTTTGGGTCACACATGGCGATCACGATCATGACGCAACCCACGACCACCACCGCGATCACGCGCATGACCATGATCACGACCACGTTGAAGCAGATCCCGACCAAGGGAAGGAAATAACAGCTGTGTTGTTTAAGATCAAAAATAAAATGGCATTTGTAACGTGGCCCAGGATGATCGCTCAAAATACCAAAATGCAAATGGCTTCACCTGCGGTAGAGGTAAACCGGTTGTTCGCCTTATTTGGCTTTGGTATTCAAGCGCTGAAATACCTGGCATACGGAATCATGTTTATTTCGGCCATCAGCATTTTTATAGCTTTGTACAATCGTTTGAAAGAGCGCAAGTACGAATATGCATTAATGCGAATCAGCGGCGCGGGACGGTTCCAAATGTTTTCGTTGGTTTTGATCGAAAGTCTTATTTTGTGTGTCAGCGGATTTATTCTGGGTAGTTTGGTCGGCCGATTGGCGTTGTTGCTTATTTCTGCCGCCGCCGATGAAACCTATAAGTTTACACTCGACCCATTTGCAATTGTCTGGGAAAAAGAGGTTTTATTATTGTTGCTGACTATCTTTGTAGGCATACTAGCCGCACTGATTCCGGCGTTTAAAGCTTATAAATTAAACATATCAAAAACTCTCGCTAATGCTTAAGATACATTTTGCAGTATTCACATTTTTGCTATCATCAACGTTAACTGCATTGCTTCCACCGCCAACGCTGACTTGGAAAATGTTGGCTGAAATCACTTTTGTCACCAAACCACACAAAGAATACGGCGAGGTGAATTATCCGGTTGTCAACTCGAAGTTAAAAGGATTTCACAAGAAGAAAGTTTCGATGTCCGGATTCATTGTTCCAATCGACAACACTAATTACGCGCTGAGTAAAAATGTATTTGCAGCGTGTTTCTTTTGTGGAAAAGCAGGACCTGAAACCATTGCCGGACTTAAGTTTAAAGCTGGGAACATGAAACTGAAAACCGATCAATATGTTACTGTCGAAGGAACTTTCAGGGTCAACGAAGCTGATGTAGACGACTGGATCTACAATATCGATGACGCGGTAATTGTACAAGGAAACTAATGAAAGCGCCAATTAGCGATATATTCTTCGACCTCGATCACACGCTTTGGGATTTTGAGAAGAATTCGGCGTTGACTTTTGAAGTCATTTTCAAAAACAAAAACATTTCCATCGGGTTGCCAACGTTTTTGGATGCGTACATTCCGTTAAATTATCAATACTGGGAACGATTTCGAAAAGGTGAAATCACCCAACAGGAACTTCGCATCGGACGTCTGCGTGATTCATTTTTAGCGTTGCAATATCCTGTTACTGACGAATTGCTACTCGAACTCTCGCAGCAATATATTGAGAATTTGCCCAATCATAATTATTTGTTTGACGGCGCTTTGGAAATCCTCGATTATCTTTCAACCAAATACAAACTGCATATCATTACCAACGGCTTTGATCAGGTTCAAACCAGGAAGATTGAAAACTCGGGTCTAACCAAGTATTTCCAAACCGTCACAAACTCGGAAATGGCTGGAGTTAAAAAACCGGATCCGCTGATTTTTGAATATGCATTACAACAAGCTCAAGCCGAAAAAACATCTAGTATTATGATCGGCGACTGTATCGATGCAGATGTTAAAGGTGCCATGGGATGCGGCATTGACGCCATTCTATTTCATCAGGAAAATTGCGCTGAAGTTGGAATCAAACAGATTAAACACCTTGTCGAACTGAAAAACTATCTATAAAATGAAAAAATTAATTGTACTTGTACTTGCGCTTTTCGCAGTTTCAGTTTCGGCGCAATCGGATGAAATTCGGTTTGCGGTAATATCATCAAAATTCGATTTTCAGCGCGATCCTGATCAATATGGATTGAACACCCTGACAAAAGCGTATTTCAGCAAGATTGGCTTCGAATCCTATCTCGACAACGAAACCATGCCCATCGAAGCAAGTACGCAAGGGTGCAACCGCATTTTTGTGAATGTGAACAAAGACAGCGGTTTGCTGACTACCAAAGTTGTTGTAGAGGTGAAGGATTGCCGAAACAACATCATCTTTACATCAAAAGAAGGCCGAAGTAAAGTCAAAGATTATAAAACTGCATACAACGAGGCACTACGTGAAGCGTTGCAAAGCATTGACCGCCCGGCGCTGGTAAACTCCCCAAAAGTAACCTCTTCACCAAAAGCGCCTGCAGCACCGGCAGCTCCGTCTACGCAGATTAAAGAAATCCAGGTCTCAAAGCCGGTTCAAAGCGAAATTCTACACGCCCAAGCAATTCCTAACGGATTTCAACTTGTTGATACGACGCCAAAAATTGTTTTGAAAATGTACAAAACAAGTGAGTTGGACCTTTATATTGCAACCGACGGTGTTTCAAACGGCGTCGTCATCAAAGACGGTCCGGTCTATCATTTCGAATATTACAACGGCGAGGAGTTGGTGCAAAAACAGCTAAACATCAAGTTTTAGTAACCGTATTTGTCTTTCCAGCGATTTTTGAGAAACTCACGGGTCGAGTTTTCGCGCGAGTTATTCCCGGGTACATATAAAGGCGTTTTTGAAATCGCGTCCGGCAAAAATTCCTGATCTGCAAAATTGTTCTCGTAGTTATGAGAATATTTATACTCGTCGCCGTAGCCAAGCTCTTTCATCAATTTTGTAGGTGCGTTTCGCAAATGAAGCGGAACCGGAAGATCGCCGGTTTGCTTGACAATTTGCTGCGCCTGACCAATAGCCATGTAGGTCGAATTGCTTTTGGGCGATGTGGCAAGATAAACCGCACACTGACTCAATATAATCCGACTTTCCGGATTTCCGATAACCGAAACTGCCTGAAACGTTGTATTCGCCATAACCAAAGCGGTCGGATTGGCATTGCCGATATCTTCGCTTGCGAGAATCAACATCCGCCGGGCAATGAATTTCACATCTTCACCACCTTCGATCATACGTGCGAGCCAATAAACTGCACCATTGGGATCGCTACCGCGAATTGACTTTATAAACGCCGAAATAATATCATAATGTTGCTCACCGGTTTTGTCGTATAACACAGTGTTTTGCTGAGCAAGCGACAATACTTTTTCGTTTGTAATGACAATTTCACTCTCTGGCGAGGCATTTACGACAAGTTCAAAGATGTTTAAAAGCTTTCGTCCGTCGCCGCCGGAAAGTCGGAGGAGCGCCTCGGTTTCGGCTAGTTTGATGTTTTTCGAACGGATCACCGAATCTTTTGTCATCGCCCGATGAAGCAGCGCCTCAAGATCTTCTCGCGTAAAAGCGTTCAAAATATAAACCTGACAACGGGAAAGTAGGGCGGGGATGACTTCAAAACTCGGATTCTCAGTAGTAGCGCCAATCAAAGTTACCCAACCTTTTTCGACCGCGGCTAGTAAGGAATCCTGTTGCGATTTGCTAAAACGATGAATCTCGTCGATAAACAAAATCGGATTCCGGGCGGTGAAGAGTCCGCCTGCCTGTTTCGCCTTATCGATTACCTCGCGAATATCTTTCACACCCGAATTAATCGCCGATAAAATATAAAACGGCCGCTTCGATTCCTGCGCAATAATCTGCGCCAAAGTCGTCTTGCCCGTTCCCGGCGGTCCCCACAAAATGAGCGAGGGAATGATTCCGTTTGCGATCTGATGTGTCAACGAACCGGTTGGCCCAACCAAATGCGCCTGCGAAACATAGTCCTCAAGTTTCTGCGGCCGGATTCTTTCTGCTAAAGGTGCGTCCATCTTACGAAATTACGGTTTTTGTTTTATTTTGGAAGCTATTCCGGCTGTCTGCTTTATCTTTTTTTGCCTTAAAAATGAGTTAAAAACATAAGTGTCAATCGCAAAAAAAGGATACCGCTTCCCATCCGGGCTATGTATAAACTGACATTATTGCATTATTTTTATATTGGGTCTGTTTTTGACTATTGGATGAAATCCGAAACCAAACAATCCAACGTATGACTGACAACAATTTCAAATTTACGCCACAAGTACTTGTTTTTCCCATCGTTTTTGTTTTGATGATGTGGATTGTCTTTTGGGCCGAAGTGCGATTTAATTTGAATCTAGGTCATTTTGGCATCTACCCGCGTGCGATTGAAGGTTTGCCCGGAATTATAGTTTCGCCTTTCATTCACGGAAATCTGGAGCACATTTATAATAACTCGCTTCCGCTGTTGGTTTTGCTTGCCGCATTGTCTTATTTCTACCGCGAATTGGCGCTGAAAGTTGTCGGCTACGGAATCCTATTGTCGGGATTGATCACCTGGATTATTGGTCGCGAAAGTTTTCATATTGGCGCAAGCGGATTGGTGTATGTTCTTGTGAGTTTCATTTTTTTCAAGGGGATCATTACCAAATACTACCGGTTGGTTGCGCTATCACTAATGGTAATTTTGCTTTACGGCAGCATGGTTTGGTATGTCTTTCCGGATATCGAAAAGGGAATATCTTGGGAAGGGCATCTGGGTGGTTTTATTGCCGGAATCTTCTTTGCGCTATATTTTAAAACCGCCGAATACAAAAAACTGATTCGGTATGATTGGGAAAAACCCGATTTCGATCCGACCGGCGACAAGTTTCTGGAGCGTTTTGATGAGAATGGAAATTTTGTTAATCCGCCGCCTCCGCCTGAACCTGAAGAGGAATTTCCGGATTACCCTGAAATTACATATAGGTATGTGTTTAAAGAGCGTGATCCGGCTAGTGAAAACCCCTAGCCCCGATGGGAGCGGCAACCTTTTTTGCCGGATCTGATCTGCTGATGTTTAGTGCCTTTAGAAAGGCAAAAAAGTTATAGCAGACAGCGGGAAATAGCTCCTAATTATCAATGTTTACCGGCGTTGACGGACGGCTTCGTAGAGAAATGCGCCGCACGCGACCGAGACGTTTAGCGATCCGATGGTTCCCGACATTGGCAATTTTGCAGCTTCGTCGACGATTTTGAGGACGGAAGGGTTGATGCCGCGGTCTTCTGAACCCATGATGATTGCGACAGGTTCTGAAAGTGAGATGTCGTATAGTGAGTTATCGGTTTTTTCAGTGGCTGCCACGGTTTTAATTCCGCTTCCCTGAAGGTAGAAAATGGCATCTTTGATATGCTCAACCTTGCAAATTGGCACGTTGAATACCGCACCTGCAGACGTTTTTACGGTGTCGCCGTTAACGGGCGCTGATCCGGCTTTTTGAACGATGATTCCGCTTACGCCACAACATTCGGCGGTTCGGATGATGGCGCCAAAATTCCGCGCGTCTGAGATTTGGTCGAGTATGAGAAAAAGTGGGGTAACACCTGAGTTTGCGACGGATTCGACCAGATCTTCAAGTTTTACAAAAGCGACCGGAGATATGGTTGCGACGACGCCTTGGTGATTATTTGGGGTAAGTCGGTTTAGTTTTTCGACTGGGACGTGGGTGAAATTGACGTTGTTTCGTTTCATCACTTTCATGAGATCTTTCATGAGTTCGCCACTTGCTTCCTTGTGTATGAATACTTTGTCGACTTCTTTGCCTGAAAGGATTGCTTCCATAACGGCTCTAATTCCAAAAATCTGGTGTTCTTTTTCCATGGGTCAAAGGTATAAAAAAACCACCTCGTTTTGAGGTGGTTTGATATTCAAAAACTATTAAAGGTCGTCTTCCAGGAAACCCGAACGGCCATGGCCGCCAAATTTATAGATATAACCGGGATCCCAATCAAATTCCGCTTCGAAATAGATGCTGTCGACAACGGCTCCGCTGAATGAGCGACCGCCACCTTTGATAACTTTTCCGTTTGTAACGGTTACAGTTCCGCCGGTTACAAGTTCAGGAGCATCTGTCGCGCCTGAAAAAGATCCATTGTTGTTTTGAACTTTTGTAAGCAATTCAAAGAATGGATCGAGTTCTTCGAGGTAGAAGTCGTTATCGCCGGTTGTTTCGGCATCATAGGTTCGATAATGAAGGTAGCTTCCGCCGTATGCCGGAGTGACACCATCAGTTTCGTATCCGATGACGTTCCATTCGCCAGCAACCTCGAGGTTTTCGTTTTGACCTGGATCGTAATCAGCGTATCCACGTTCGTTATCACATGAAGTGAAGACCGCAAGTGCTGCAAACCCAAGTAAGATTTTATATTGTATATTTTTCATATGCTTTAATTAAAAAGTTACTTGCTCCAAAGTGAATGTAAAGGTGTAGTTTGTAACTGGTGGAGTAGTTGCCCAGGTTGTTGTAACATTGATTGTTCTTGCAACCGGATCTACTGTCATGCCGACGATTTCAGCCGAACCACCAAAGTAAGTGTTGGTCTGAGTTCCAGGAAATGAGAAATCGTTAGTTGCAATGTTGTTTGCTACGATGATTCCACCAGGAGTCTCAGAATCCGCGATCGCCCGACCAAATAAGTACCAACCTCCAAATGCATCTGAAATTCCGTAGCTTCCGTCAGCATTTTTCCAGATAAGGATGTATTCGATATCAGTGTAAGCCGACGCAGGCGCACCTTGAACTCCGTCTCTGTAAACAGTAGAGCGGTAAAGACCTTCGATACTGTTGACAAGGTCTCCAGTATTAGCCACAATCACCTGGCGAGCCGAGGTTACTGAGAAACCGTCAGCATTTACAGCGGTATAGTTCAGATTATAGATGTCAGCCACGCTGGTGTCGAGTGTGGTGAAAACATTTCCTCGATAACGGCCTACAAACTGTGTTGTTAAAGGGACTTCTTCTTCACCAATTGTAGCTGTAGCTCCCGGATCTTCAAAAGGTGCTCCCAGAGGTACCAAGTAAGGATCATCGCCCTCAAGAGTGATTACGGGATAGACCGTTATTTGAGATCCGATCGGATCCTCGTTGTCGCATGAGGACATCGCAACTAAAATAGCGAATATCCCCAGCATCTTTATTTTAAAATTCATTTTCATGTCGTTTTATTTTAGTTGTTTTTTTGATCCCACCAAACTTTCTCGGTTAGCGATGCTCGTTGCGTAATGTTTGGATTACGGTTGACTTCATCTTCCGGATAGAACATGATTGAAGGAACTGCTAATCCGGCGAAAATTGAGATTCTTGATGGAATTCGGTTGCCTTCCTCATAGTTTTCTGTACCTTCAGCTACAACCTCAGGGAATTTTGTTCGAGTTGTTTCAATGTAGGCCTCGATGTTGTTAATATAAGTTAGGGCGGCCCATTTTTGGATCATCACCTGACGAACATTAGCTTCAACACTACCCGCATCGGTATACTCGTAAGCACCACCTGCAGCGATAAATGGTTGAGCAAGTGCCGGGCCCGAAGCGGTGTTCACCGTTCCGTCGGCATTCTGAAATCCAAAATCACTTTTGTATGTAGTAAAGGATGCGATAACTCCAGCGTCGTATTTTTCTTTTGCTCCAGCGCCACCAGCGTATCTAATTAATGCCTCTGCCTGAAGGAAATTGCTTTCTGCTACGGTCATAAGATAAACCGGAGTTTGAGGTCCGATGTTAGGACGAGAGTAGTTTCTTGCTTGTACTCCGGCAAGTTCAGCGCCAGCGCCTTGTGGAAGCGATGCGTATGAACCGGCAAGGTTGCGTCTAAAAGCGGCAGTTAAGCGTGGGTCACCATTTTGAGTATAGAATTCATGGATCGAGCTACTAGCGATGTTGTTAACGTCACCAAGTCCAGTCGTAGCAATTTGCACTTCGTAGAACGGATGTCTTTGATTTAGTGAAGTTCCAAAGATTGCGAATGACGCATCTGTAGTTAGGAAGTTGTTTTCAGCGATCAATGCATTAACCGCAGCCGGATTTGCCATTGAAGTGTAAGACATTCTCATGTACATCTTAAGTTTCAACGTATTTGCAAAACGAATCCAATGGTTCATGTTTGCTTGGAAGATGGCGTCTTGCGTTCCAACCTCCGATGGTGAAGGATTTGCTTCATAAGCTGCAAGTGCTGCGTCAATCTCACCAAGAAGAGCACTGTAAATTTCCTCACCCGATGTTACCTGTGGAGAAATATTTCCCGAGCCCTGTAATGCTTCTGTAAAAGGGACATCGTCAAAAACATCAACAAGGAGCTGGAAAGTGTAGGCACGAAGTGTTATACCCATTAATGCTGTTCCGGTATCACCGTCAGCATTAGATTCGTCGATGACATATTTAAGATCGTTGAGACAACCTGCATAGAGCTCTGTCCAAAGTCGGTCAGCATATCCTGTATTTAGGTTATACTGATCGATGTTCTCATACTGGCTGGCACTTGGCGCCTGCGTGTGATATTGAGCGTAAAAGCCACCAAGGTTCATCAGATCTCCACCTACAACAGTAATAAGGGATGCCTGAGCAGAAGCCAGTACCAGGCCGCGGTTAACTTCAGGCGGAGAGTTAGGGTCTGTATTGATGTCTAGTTCATCTTCACAAGATGTAAAAAACATCAGCGAAGAAAATAGTACAATTTTAAAGATATTTTTCATTTTCAATTTTTGTTTAATTAGAAGTTAGCTTTCATGCTAAATCCGATACTTCTTGTAGACGGGTTGGCACTGAATTCACCGAATTGAGATTCTAGATCTGTACCGAAGGTCGAAGATTCCGGATCGATGTATTGATTGCTTTTTGGCGTCCATAAAAACAAGTTACGTCCGATAAGCGAGAAAGTCAGTCCTTGAATGTGGCTGTTTTCTAGCCATTTTGATGGGAAATCATAACTCAACACAACCTCACGAAGTTTTACAAAAGATTTGTCTACTACAGTTGCTCGCGACATGGCCTCAGCTCTATAGTAATCATCCTGATGCTCCTGATCGATTGGCGTTGTATTCGGATTGTATGAAGTTGATCCATCGGGATTTGTTACCGCAACAACTGAGCCTGGAACGATCCAAGGTTGTCTGTCATTGTAGGTTGTTGTGATTGAGTTACCGGTAAATCTTGTGATATCAGCGGTACGCGAGAACATCAAACCACCCTGACGAACATCAAATGTGAAATCAAGTGAAATTCCTTTGTAGCTGAACGTGTTTCCAATACCCATTGTGTAGTCATACTGCGTGTCGCCATAAACTTCTTTGATTTCTGAAGCGATTGGCACACCATTTTGATCAACTACAATGTTTCCGTTAGGATCGCGCATTGGAACGCTACCGTAAAGTAGTGCAATTGCTTCACCTTCACGAGCGATCAATGATGTAGTGCTTAGACCACCAAGATCAACTTGAACCAATCGAGGATCCAATTCTGAAAGGACTGAATTGTTTGTTGCATAGTTTAATGATGTTGTCCAATTAAATCCATCATCGCGACTCTTAAAAAGTGAGAATGTAAGCAATGCTTCAATACCTTTATTTGAAATGGTACCAATATTTGCAGTTTGACTGGTGTAACCTGTACTTGGTGCAAGAGGTAAGTTTAGGATCTGGTCTTCAACTTTAGCGTCGTAGTAGGTGAAATCGATTGATACACGGTTTTTGAAGAACGAGGCTTCAATACCCACTTCAAATTCTTTTCTTCTTTCTGGACGAAGATCAGGATTAGCGGCACGGTTTCCGACTTCATAGCCGTTAACCCCGCTAAATGGATAGTTAAGTTGTCCAAAACCTTGGTTGTCTACACTTCCAGCGGTAAATACCGAATTGATCTGATACGGATTTGTGTCTACTCCTGTTTCACCATAACCTGCACGAAGTTTACCGTAGTTTACCACATCTTTAATATTGTCAAATGTGTTGGTAAAAATCCAACTGGCATTGACACCACCGTACAAAACGGATTGATTTTCTACAGGTAGCGTTGAATACCAGTCATTACGGATGTTAGCCGTAAGATATAATTCGTCGCCGTATGAAAGGGTAGAACTATTAAACAAACCGTATAATTTACGTTCATTTCTTGTCGTTGTTACATCTACAACATCGGTAGTGTTGGCGAACGAGTAGAATCCAGGGATGCTTTGTGAGCCGACGCTCGCTGCAAATGCATGGCCGCTACGAACGTTCATGTTCCATCCAAATGTTGATGCAAGAGCAAAATCATTTCCTAGGTCAAAATCAAGGTTCCAAAGAACTTCGTGGTTGATTTGTTTCAAGGTAGTTGACAATTCTGAGTAAGCACCAGGTTGCTCCGAGGTCGTACCATCATTCGGGCTTCCAGGAATTGCATCAACTTCAGCAGTCCAAGATCTTAGCAAATCGTTAGATTGGTCGATACCAAAACGATATGTTGCGCTTGACCAACTATTTAATTCATAAGTGAATTCAGCTGAGCCATAAAATCTCTCTTTATTATAATCAGTGCCATCTTCATTAAGAGTGAAGTATGGATTCACAACACCATATGGCGTGTAATAGTTCGAAATGTTATGGAACGGACTGTTGTAATCACGGAATTCGGTGATCGGAATATCGACCGGAATTTGCATCAAGTTATTGATCACTGTTAGTCCTTGACCTGTTGCAATACCACTACCGCTAGTGTTTACATAATTCATGTTACCGGCAATAGATATTTTTCCAATTTTAGAAGTTCCCGAAAGTCCAAGCGTATTTCTCTCAAATGAGTCGGCATCGGTTGGATAAATACCATCTTGTTGCGTGTTTGAATACGAAAGACGGAATGTTGATGTGTCAGAACCACCGGAGATCGAAAGTGTGTTTAGACGCGAGGTGCCCGTGTCAAAGAAATTCTCTAATTGATCTTCTTGGAATGAGTACGGTTTTAGCAATTGGCTGTTGTTTACCACATTACCCCATGGTCTTTCAACGCCATCAAGACGTGGACCCCAAGATCCATTTTCATCTAAGTAGTGATGGCTGTCCCAACCCTGACCAAATTTGTTTTGGTATCTAGGTGTTCTTAGGATATTGGTAAAGAATGTCGTAGTTGAAAAATCAACGGCGAGTTTACCTTGCTTACCTTTTTTAGTGGTAATCATGATAACCCCGTTTGCTGCTCTTGACCCATAAAGTGCAGTTGCGGATGCACCTTTTAACACTGATAACGTTTCGATGTCATCTGGGTTAATGTCTCCTGATCCACGTCCGAAATCATAACCACCATTTAAATTGTCCGAAAAGTTCGATTGGTCGTTAATCGGAATACCATCTACCACATAAAGTGGCTGATTTGAGCCTGTCAAACTACTGAATCCTCTGATGATTACCCCTGACGATGCGCCCGGATCTGTTGAAGCACTTGAGATTACGACTCCGGCAACTTTACCTTTGATCGCATCCGCGAGATTTGTTTGTGAACCTCGGGTAAGTTCTTCATCGGTTAGTGTTGTCGTCGCGGCACCGATAGAGGCTTTTTCTCTTCTGATACCAAGCGCGGTAATTACCACACCTTCGAGTTCTACCGCATCATCTTGCATGACTACTGTCATGTTTAACGTTGCGGGCATTTCTCTTGTCTGCATCCCGATGAAAGTAAAAACAAGCACATTGCCGGTCGCAGCGGAGATCGTAAATCGCCCGTCGAAATCGGTTTGTGTACCCGTTTGAGTTCCCTTAACCAGGACATTCACTCCAGGAAGTGGCATCCCGGCTCTGTCTGTCACGACACCGCTTACTGTCGTATCTTGTGCAAACGAAATTTGCAACATCAACGCCATTACCAGTGTCAAAAACCTGCGTAAGTTTGTTTTCATTATAATTAGGTTAGAATTAGTTCTCTCAAATTTGCAAAATATTCTTGAGCAATCGCCAACTTTTTTTCTTAAATTATGTTAATAAAACACATTTTTTTAAGATTTTTTTTAGAAAGTGGATTTAAAACTAATCTGAACTATGGAATTTGCAGTCCGAATTGCCTGTTCATCCATGCTGCCGTTAGCGTAGATGAGATTTAGCAAACCATTCCGCGTTAAAAGGCCGATCCCAAATCCGAAGCCGAAAAGCTTGCTGCTTTGTAGCTCAGATTGTTGCTGGGTTTCATCAGCATAGTATCCTAAATCAAGGATCGAGTGGATGTAGAGTCCGTTTGTGGGAATAAACCTATATTCAGTTAGCAAAGAGGTCAACATGTTGGCCTGAAGGCTGTTTTCAGTAAAGCCGCGAAATGAATTAATGCCGCCAAATCGGTGCAATTCACTAATCAAAAACCGGTCACTGTTTAACATATAATTTTGACTTCGCAGATTGATTTGGTTGCGCGAATTCAGCTCGAAAGTATGCATGAGGTTTGCCTGAACAAATTGCTGGTTTTGATCTTCAATTTTTGATGTTCGTTTTCCTAATCCGATTTTGATGTCGATTGCTGATTTTTCGCGGAAAATCGGATGGGTCCACGCGTTGTCATATTGAAACTGCGCCGAGACAAACTGATTGTCGAAATCGCTGAGCTGCGATTGATCCTGATTTTGAATATCGCTTGATTCGGTTGTCTCGTAGTTTAAGTAGAACCGCGAGTTGTAGCTGGCAAAATATCCCAATCCGAGTTCAGTTCGGGTGTTTTGAAAGGTGCTGTCCTGTTTGAAGATGTTTATTTTTCCGCGCAGGGCGAGTGGCGTGCTGAATATAAATGGAAGTTGGAGTTCGGCGTTAAAGGTTTTTTGATCCTGACCATCGCTTTTCCAATAGATCGTCAGATCTTCGCCGGCGTTGAGAAAATTCACAAGCGTCAGATCGACATAGCCGCTAAAGGTGAGTTTCTCGCTATCGTCGTTTGCAAAGCCGACGAAACCCTCGAAGCGATTTGGCTTTGCTTTTTCGAGATACATGTAAACTTTAGTCGTATCGGATTTAAACAGGATTTCAGGATTTCGGGTTTGATTGACGAATCTGAGTTTTTTGAATTCGCTTTCGATTTCGAGTAATGTCTCGTTGCTGAAGGTTCGGTTTTTAAAACGGCGCAACAGGTTTTTGCGATGGCCTTTGGGGAACTTGTCGTAACCGTTGATGACAATGTCGTTGAGTTGACGTTGCCGACCGGGATCGATTTGGAGTTTAGCAATTAGCGTGTCGGCTGAGTGATTGAGATCGGTTAAGGATATTTTGGCAAGCGAGTATCCGTTGCGTTCGAGTTGTGCGAGTCCGGATGAAAGCAGAGTTTCAATTTGCAGCGGATTTGAGAGGGTTTTATTGGATTTTGCGTCGGGAAATGCTAGTTTTTGGACGGCGAGTGACGGGTCTATATATAGTAGGATGTGGTTTGTTTTGTTGTGAAGGTCGAATGTGTATTGGAAAATAGTGTCGTTTAATTGTTGAGAGGAGAGAAGTTGGTTTGCCAGAAAGCCGTTGCGGATGAGTTGGTCGGATAACCGGGAGACTTCGGTTTGGATTGATTTAAGATCGGCGTGTTTTGGATTGTAGCCGAGCGAGTCGATAATTTGAGTTTGGCGCGCTGATATTCCTTTGGCCTTTAAGACGAGTTGCTGAGCCGAGAGGTTGACGCTGAGAAAAAGCGCTATAAATGTTAGAAGCCGTATCAGTGAGAGATGCATTTGAGTAAAAGTAACGCAATTTAACAAGGTTGCGTATAATTAGAGCGGTGGCTGGCTGGAAATAGTTTAGAATACAGATGTATTTAAAACTATTGGCGGGTTGCGTTAGCGATGGGAGCGATATCCCGCAGCGGTAGCGAGGAATTTAGCGGAAAGCGCGGGCCGCAGGCAACGCCATGATTAGCATTATTGAAAATCGGCATTGAAAATTGGGCTTGAAAATGCGGTTAAAAGCGGTTTGTCGGGAAGTTGTTAAAGTAGGGATGGGTGCAACGGGCAGGCTGCTCAAAGTCAAAAAGTTACTTTTTAAAAAATTAATCTTTGTGGGTTTGGTAAAAAAAAATTAATCACTACATTTGCAACCCCGTAAAAAGCGGGAATTTATAATCATAATATATTTTTAGTATTTAATTATGCCAACAATTCAACAATTAGTAAGAACCGGAAGAACTCAGATGACTAAGAAGAGTAAATCGGTTGCTTTAGATTCTTGTCCTCAGCGAAGAGGGGTTTGTACGCGTGTTTACACTACTACACCGAAGAAGCCAAACTCGGCAATGCGTAAAGTTGCGCGTGTTCGTTTGACTAACGGTAATGAGGTGAATGCTTACATCCCTGGAGAAGGACACAATCTACAAGAGCACTCGATAGTATTAGTTAGGGGTGGAAGGGTAAAAGATTTGCCGGGTGTTAGGTATCACATTGTTCGTGGTGCGCTTGACACATCAGGTGTAGCAGGAAGAACGCAAAGACGTTCGAAGTATGGAGCAAAACGCCCAAAAGAAGCTAAAAAGTAATTACCCTATTAAAGAAAAGACATGAGAAAAAGAGCGGCCAAAAAAAGACCACTTTTACCGGATCCTAGGTTCAACGATCAATTAGTAACACGTTTTGTGAACAACTTAATGTGGGACGGTAAAAAATCAACAGCGTTCAAAGTGTTTTACGATGCAATGGATATCGTAGAGGCTAAGAAGCAAGATGCTGAAAAACCAGCGTTAGAAGTTTGGAAAGATGCATTGACTAATGTGATGCCACACGTAGAAGTACGTAGTCGTCGTGTTGGTGGGGCTACATTCCAGATTCCGATGCAAATCAGACCAGACAGAAAAATCTCTATGGCGATGAAGTGGATGATACTTTATGCACGTAGAAGAAATGAGAAATCGATGGCTCAACGACTAGCTTCTGAAGTTTTAGCTGCGGCTAAAGAAGAAGGTGCTGCAGTTAAAAAGAGAATGGATACTCATAAAATGGCTGAAGCAAACAAAGCATTCTCTCACTTTAGATTCTAATCATAAGAAATGGCAAGAGATTTAAAATTTACAAGAAACATTGGAATTGCTGCTCACATTGATGCCGGTAAAACGACAACAACTGAGCGTATCCTATTTTATACAGGAAAGACACACAAACTTGGAGAAGTTCACGATGGAGCGTCTACAATGGACTGGATGGAGCAAGAAGCAGAAAGAGGTATTACCATTACTTCTGCGGCTACTACCTGTGAGTGGAATTTCCCGACAGTACAAGGAAAAGTTATTCCTGAGAGCAAAGCATACCACTTTAACATTATCGATACCCCGGGACACGTTGACTTTACCGTTGAGGTAAACCGTTCGCTTCGTGTACTTGATGGCCTTGTGTTCTTGTTTAGTGCGGTTGATGGTGTTGAGCCACAATCTGAAACTAACTGGAGACTTGCAGATCAGTACCGCGTTCCACGTATGGGGTTCGTGAACAAAATGGACCGTCAGGGATCTAACTTCCTGAACGTTTGTCAGCAAGTTCGCGACATGTTGAAATCTAACGCTGTAGCGATCACTTTGCCAATTGGTGAAGAGAATGATTTCAAAGGTGTGGTTGATTTGGTTAAGAACCAGGCGATCATCTGGCATGAAGATAATCAAGGGGCAACTTTTGATATCGTGCCAATTCCTGAGGATATGGTTGCTGAGGTGAAAGAATATCGTTCAATGCTAATCGAAGCAGTTGCAGATTACGATGAGAACCTTCTTGACAAGTACATGGAAGATGAAACTTCTATTACTGAAGATGAGATCAACAATGCGTTGAGAGCAGCTACAATCGACATGGCGATCATTCCGATGCTATGTGGTTCGTCATTTAAGAACAAAGGTGTTCAGTTTATGCTGGATGCTGTTTGTAAATATTTGCCTTCTCCACTAGATAAAGAAGGTATCGAAGGAATTCACCCTGATGATGCTGATTTGCTGGAAGAAGATCAAACCAAGATTTTGCGTAAGCCGGATGTTAAAGAGCCGTTTGCAGCTTTGGCGTTTAAGATTGCTACTGACCCTTATGTTGGTCGTTTGGCATTCTTCCGTGTTTATTCAGGTCGTTTGGACGCAGGTTCATACATCTTGAACACGCGTTCAGGAAACAAAGAAAGAATTTCGCGTATCTACCAAATGCACGCTAACAAGCAAAACCCGATCGAGTATATCGAGGCTGGTGATATTGGAGCTGCTGTTGGATTTAAAGATATCAAGACGGGTGATACCATGTGTGACGAAAAGAACCCAATCGTTCTTGAGTCAATGAAGTTCCCTGATCCTGTAATCGGTATTGCGATCGAGCCTAAAACTAAGGCTGACGTGGATAAGATGGGTATGGCTTTGGCAAAATTGTCTGAAGAAGATCCTACGTTCACGGTTCGTACAGACGAGGCTTCAGGACAAACGATCATTTCGGGTATGGGTGAGCTTCACCTTGATATCCTTGTAGATCGTATGAAGCGTGAATTCAAAGTTGAAGTAAACCAAGGTGAGCCTCAAGTTGAGTACAAGGAAGCATTCACAAAAGTTGCACAGCACAGAGAAGTTTACAAAAAGCAATCTGGTGGACGTGGTAAGTTTGGTGATATCGTCTTTGAACTTGGGCCAGCTGATGAAGTTGACGGAAAAATTCCAGTTGGATTACAGTTTGTGAATTCTGTAAAAGGTGGTAACATTCCTAAAGAATTCATTCCTGCGGTTGAAAAAGGATTCCGTGAGGCGATGAAGACAGGTCCTTTGGCAGGATATCAGGTAGATAGTTTGAAAGTAACGCTTCTTGACGGATCTTACCACCCGGTGGATTCTGATGCGCTTTCTTTTGAATTGGCTGCGAAAATGGGATACAAAGAAGTGGCGAAAGCTGCCGGAGCTGTGGTCCTTGAGCCGATCATGAAAATAGAGGTTATCACTCCGGAAGAAAACATGGGTGATATTGTTGGGGATTTGAACCGTCGTCGTGGCCAGGTTAATGACATGGGCGATAGAGCAGGTGCAAAAACCATCAAAGCTGATGTGCCTTTATCGGAAATGTTCGGTTATGTAACTACATTAAGAACGCTTTCATCAGGTCGTGCAACTTCTACAATGGAGTTCTCGCACTATGCTGAAACACCTTCAAACATCTCTGAAGCAGTTATCAAAAAAGCAAAAGGAACCGCGTAATTTAAAGAAAATGAGTCAAAAAATCAGAATAAAATTGAAATCTTACGATCACATGCTTGTAGACAAGTCGTCTGAGAAGATCGTAAAAACTGTAAAAAGTACAGGTGCGGTGGTTACTGGGCCAATTCCGTTGCCTACACACAAAAAGATTTTCACTGTTTTACGTTCTCCACACGTAAACAAGAAATCAAGAGAGCAATTTGAAGTGATGTCTTACAAGAGACTGATCGACATTTACTCGTCATCTTCAAAAACCATTGATGCTCTAATGAAACTTGAGCTTCCTAGTGGTGTTGAAGTTGAGATCAAAGTGTGATAAACTAGTGATCAGGAGTTGGAGATTAGTGGTTAGTTCTGCTGATTTCCAATTCCTGTTTTCTAATTCCTAACAAGAGTTTTTTTAATAATCAATAAGTAATAATTATGTCTGGGTTAATTGGTAGAAAAATCGGCATGACCAGCATCTTTGACGAGAACGGAAAGAATATTCCGTGTACCGTAATTGAAGCAGGACCATGCGTTATCACCCAAGTCAGAACCAAAGAGGTCGACGGGTATGAAGCGTTGCAACTTGGTTTCGATGACAAAAACGAGAAACATTCCACTGCAGCTGCTCTAGGGCACGCTAAAAAAGCTGGAACTGTAGCTAAGAAAAAAGTCGTTGAATTCCAATTTGAGAACGAGTACAAATTAGGTGATGTATTAACAGTTGATGTTTTTGCAGAAGGCGAGTTTGTAGATGTTCAAGGTGTATCTAAAGGAAAAGGTTTCCAGGGTGTTGTTAAGCGTCACGGCTTCGGCGGTGTTGGTCAGGCAACTCACGGACAGCACAACCGATTGAGAGCACCGGGATCAGTGGGAGCGTCATCTTATCCGTCAAGAGTATTCAAAGGAATGCGAATGGCAGGTAGAATGGGTGGTGCTAATGTTAAAGTACAAAACCTTAGAGTTTTAAAAGTGGTTGCCGATAAGAACCTTTTGGTTGTTAAAGGATGCGTTCCGGGACACAATAACTCTTATGTAATCATTGAGAAGTAATGGAAGTTAAAGTATTAGATATAACCGGAAAAGAAACTGGCAGAACGATTACTCTTTCTGATTCAGTATTCGCTATTGAGCCAAACAATCACGCTGTTTACTTAGATGTTAAACAGTATTTGGCCAACCAAAGACAAGGTACGCACAAAGCTAAAGAAAGAGCTGAAGTTGCGGGAAGTACACGTAAAATCAAGAAGCAAAAAGGTACGGGTACAGCTCGTGCTGGTAGTGCAAAGAACCCTTTGTTTAAAGGTGGAGGTACTATCTTCGGACCAAGACCAAGAAGCTACTCGTTCAAATTGAACAAAAGCTTGAAGCGTTTGGCACGAAAATCAGCTTTCTCGATCAAAGCAAAAGAGTCAAATTTAGTTGTACTTGAAGACTTCAATTTTGAGACACCAAACACTAAAAATTTCATTAACGTTTTGAAAGGCTTAGGGTTAGAAAGCAAAAAATCTCTTTTTGTGTTGGGTGATACAAATAAAAATGTATATTTGTCGTCACGTAATTTAAAAGCGTCTAGCGTTGTAACTGCTTCAGAATTAAGTACTTACGCTATTCTAAACGCTAATAATTTAGTGCTTTTGGAGAGCTCTTTAGAGGCAATTGAAGAAAATTTAAGCAAATAACAGGCGATGGATATTATAATAAAACCAATCATTACCGAAAAAGTGACGAAGGAAAGTGAGCTTTCCAATCGTTTTGGTTTCGTGGTTGACAAGAATGCAAACAAGGTTCAGATTAAGAAAGCTGTTGAGGCTGCTTACGGAATCACTGTTGTGAATGTCAATACCATGAACGTTCGTCCGGACAGAACTACGAAGTTCACCAAAAGCGGTATGATCAGCGGAAAGTCAAATGCTTATAAGAAAGCAATTGTACAAGTACAAGAAGGAGAAACTATCGATTTTTACAACAATATCTAGAAGAAGATACTAATGTCAGTAAGAAAATTAAAACCTATTACCCCGGGTCAGCGATTTAGAGTTGTGAATAGTTTTGACGCTATTACAACTGATAAGCCGGAACGCTCTTTGATAGCGCCGATAAAAAACTCAGGAGGTAGAAATAGTCAAGGAAAGATGACCATGCGTTATACGGGTGGTGGTCATAAGCAGCGTTATCGTATTATTGATTTCAAAAGAACTAAAGACGGGATTCCGGCTACAGTGAAGTCAATTGAGTACGATCCGAACAGAACTGCATTTATCGCTTTATTGGCATACGCCGATGGTGAGAAAACTTATATCATTGCTCAAAACGGATTGCAAGTTGGTCAGAAATTAGTTTCTGGTCCTGATGCGCAGCCGGAAATTGGCAATACACTTCCATTAAGCAAAATTCCACTTGGTACTGTAATTTCATGTATTGAGTTACGTCCTGGTCAAGGAGCTGTAATTGCTCGTTCGGCTGGTACATTTGCTCAGTTAATGGCAAGAGACGGAAAATATGCGACAATCAAAATGCCTTCAGGTGAGACAAGGTTGATCCTTCTTACTTGCTCTGCAACTATTGGAGCTGTTTCAAACTCTGACCACCAATTGATCGTTAGCGGTAAAGCTGGTAGAACAAGATGGTTGGGTAGACGACCAAGAACAAGGCCTGTTGCGATGAACCCTGTCGATCACCCAATGGGTGGTGGTGAAGGACGTTCGTCTGGTGGACATCCGCGTTCTAGAAAAGGTTTACCGGCGAAAGGGTACAGAACCCGTTCGAAAGTTAACCCGAGCAACAAGTATATTGTAGAACGTAGAAAGAAATAATAAGTAAGACATGGCACGTTCATTAAAAAAAGGACCATTTGTTCACTACAAATTAGACAAAAAGGTTCAGGAAAATATCGAAAAAGGAAACAAAGGAGTTGTTAAGACATGGTCTAGAGCTTCAATGATCACTCCTGATTTCGTTGGTCAAACGATCGCTGTTCACAACGGTCGTCAATTCGTACCGGTTTACGTAACAGAAAACATGGTAGGTCACAAACTTGGAGAGTTTTCACCGACAAGATCTTTTAGAGGTCACGCTGGAGCAAAAAATAAAGGTAAAAAATAAGAAGCAATGGGAGTTCGTAAAAGAGAAAGAGCCGAAGGCATCAAAGAAGCTAACAAGCAGATTGCTTTCGCAAAGTTGAATAACTGCCCTACTTCACCTAGAAAAATGCGCTTAGTAGCAGACTTGGTAAGAGGTCAGAAAGTTGAGAGAGCTTTAAATATATTAAGATTTAGCTCAAAAGAAGCTTCACGCAAATTAGAGAAACTTTTGTTATCTGCAATCAACAACTGGGAACAGAAGAATGCAGATGGAAATGTGGCTGAAGCAGGCTTAATCGTTCAAGAGATCAGAGTAGACGGGGGAATGATGCTTAAGCGTCTTCGTCCGGCTCCACAAGGTCGCGCACACAGAATCAGAAAACGCTCAAATCACGTAACAATCGTGCTTGGAGCTATTAATAACACACAAGCAATCAATAGTTAAGATGGGACAGAAGACAAATCCAATTGGAAACAGACTTGGTATCATCAGGGGATGGGATTCAAACTGGTATGGTGGAAATGATTACGGTGACAAACTTGCCGAAGATCACAAAATCAGAAAGTACATCCATGCTCGACTATCGAAAGCAAGTGTATCAAAGATAATCATCGAGAGAACTCTTAAACTTGTAACCGTTACTATCACTACTGCGCGTCCTGGTATCATCATCGGGAAAGGCGGGCAAGAGGTAGACAAGTTGAAAGAAGAACTTAAGAAGATTACCGACAAGGAAGTTCAAATCAACATCTTTGAAATCAAAAGACCTGAACTTGATGCTTATTTAGTTGCAACAAGCATCGCTCGTCAGATCGAGAGCAGAATTTCATACAGAAGAGCGATTAAAATGGCGATCGCTGCTTCAATGCGTATGAATGCTGAGGGTATTAAAGTGCTTATTTCAGGTCGTTTAAACGGTGCTGAGATGGCGCGTTCGGAAGGATTCAAAGAAGGACGTATCCCATTGTCGACTTTCAGAGCTGACATTGATTACGCACTAGCTGAAGCGCATACTACTTATGGTAGAATGGGTATCAAAGTGTGGATCATGAAAGGTGAATTGTACGGAAAGAGAGATCTTTCTCCACTAGTTGGAATGGATAAAAAACAATCCGGAGCCGGTGGTGGAAGAGGTGGAGATTCTCCTCGTGGAGATCGCAAGCCTTTCAACAAAGACAGGAAACCTGACGCTCGTAAGAGAAAGTAAAATTTTTAAATTAAAGAAAAATGTTACAGCCTAAAAGGACAAAATACCGCAAGGTACAAAAAGGTAGGATGAAGGGGAATGCTCAAAGAGGGCATGAACTTTCTAACGGAATGTTCGGAATCAAATCTGTACACGAAGACGGAATGTTTTTGACTTCCCGACAAATTGAAGCTGCGCGTATTGCTGCAACACGTTTCATGAAAAGGGAAGGTCAGCTGTGGATCAAAATTTTCCCGGACAAGCCAATCACCAAGAAGCCTCTTGAGGTGCGTATGGGTAAAGGTAAAGGTGCGGTTGAATATTGGGCTGCTGTTGTTAAACCAGGAAGAATCTTGTTCGAAGTTGGTGGTGTTCCTTTGTCAGTTGCAAAAGAGGCTTTGCGTCTTGCAGCACAAAAACTACCGGTGAAGACCAAGTTCGTAGTAGCTAGAGATTTCGAAGCTTAATCTAATTACACAGATGAAACAATCAGAGATAAAAGATCTTTCTGCAGCGGAGTTGCAAGAAAAGCTTAGCCAGACTAAGAAAACTTATGTTGATCTAAAAATGGCTCACGCGGTTTCTCCAATCGGAAACCCATTACAGATCCGAGGCGTCCGTAGAGACGTTGCAAGACTGGCCACTGAGTTAAGCAAAAGACAGCAACAATAATATCTGCTAAAATGGAAGATAAAAGAAATTTAAGAAAAGAACGAATTGGTGTTGTGACTTCAAACAAGATGGAAAAGTCTATCGTTGTAGCTGAAGTTAGAAAAGTGAAGCACCCGTTATATGGTAAGTTCGTATTGAAAACTAAAAAGTATCATGCGCACGACGAAACAAACGACTGCAACATTGGTGACACGGTAAGGATTAGCGAGACGCGTCCTTTAAGTAAGACAAAATGCTGGAGATTAGTTGAAATCATTGAAAGAGCTAAGTAATTATGGTACAACAGGAATCAAGACTAAAAGTCGCAGACAACACGGGAGCTAAAGAAGTTTTAACGATCCGTGTTTTAGGAGGTACCAAAAGAAGGTATGCTTCTGTTGGAGACAAAATTGTAGTTTCAATTAAAGATGCAGCTCCAAACGGTAACGTGAAAAAAGGTGCTGTATCAACTGCAGTTGTCGTTCGTACCAAAAAAGAAGTGAGAAGAGCCGATGGTTCTTATATCCGTTTCGATGACAATGCATGTGTTCTTTTGAACGCAGCAGGTGAAATGAGAGGAACTCGCGTTTTTGGTCCGGTAGCAAGAGAACTTCGTGAAAAACAATTCATGAAAATTGTATCATTAGCACCAGAAGTGCTTTAATTATTTGCCGAATGATAAAGCTAAAAATAAAAACTGGAGACACTGTCCGCGTTATTGCCGGAGACCATAAAGGTACTGAAGGCACCGTGACTAGTGTTGACCGTGAGAAAAACAAAGCGATCGTCGAAGGGGTAAACATGGTTTCAAAACACACGAAACCAAGTGCGAAAAACCCACAAGGCGGTATCGTTAAAAAAGAAGCTCCTATCCACATTTCAAACCTTTCTCTTATAGATCCTAAAACTAAGGAAACTACAAGAACAGGCGTGAGAACTGAAGGAGATAAAAAAGTAAGATTTTCAAAAAAATCTAATCAAGTACTATAGTGATGGCTTATATTCCAAGACTAAAAGAAGAATACAAGAACAGGGTAATTCCTGCTCTTACAGAAGAATTCGGATACAAAAACGTAATGCAGGTTCCTAAACTTGAGAAAATCGTTTTAAGCCGTGGTGTCGGAGCAGCTGTCTCTGACAAAAAGCTAATCGACTATGCTGTTGATGAGTTGACAAAGATCACTGGTCAAAAAGCAGTTTCTACCATTTCAAAGAAAGACGTTGCGTCATTCAAACTTAGAAAAGGTATGCCGATTGGTGCTAAAGTGACTCTTCGCGGAGAAAGAATGTATGAGTTCCTTGATAGATTGGTAACTTCTGCTTTGCCACGTGTGCGTGACTTTAGCGGAATCAAAGCTACTGGTTTTGACGGACGCGGAAACTATAACCTGGGTGTTCTTGAACAAATCATTTTCCCTGAAATTGATATCGACAAAGTGAACAAAATCTCAGGTATGGATATCACTTTCGTAACTACTGCGGAAACTGATAAAGAAGCAAAATCACTACTGGCTGAACTAGGTTTACCATTTAAAAAGAATTAAGACATGGCTAAAGAATCAATGAAAGCCCGTGAGGTTAAGAGAGAAAAGACGGTTGCAAAATACGCTGCGAAAAGAAAGGCTTTGATAGAAGCTGGAGATTTCGTAGGTTTGCAGAAATTACCGAAAAATGCTTCTCCTGTTCGTATGCACAATCGTTGCAAACTTACCGGAAGACCAAGAGGTTATATGCGTCAATTCGGTATTTCACGTGTAACTTTCCGTGAAATGGCTAATAACGGATTGATCCCGGGAGTTAAAAAAGCAAGCTGGTAAAAATTAGTTTGACAGTTATTGTTGACGGTTGACAGTCGGTGAATCTCTATTCATCTGACTTTCAGCCGTTAATAAAAGCTATTAAAAAGTATCAATTGGTTTCAGGTTCGGTAACCCCGAAAACCAAAACCGCAAATAAATAATTATGTATACAGATCCAATTGCGGATTATTTAACAAGGGTACGTAACGCTGTGGCTGCAAACCACAAAGTTGTCGAGATCCCTGCTTCTAATCTTAAAAAAGAGATAACCAAGATCTTATTTGATCAAGGTTATATCCTTAGTTACAAATTTGAGGATAATGCCGTACAAGGTACGATCAAGATCGCTCTTAAATATGACAAGGAAACGAAAGAGCCGGTTATCAAAGACCTGCAAAGAATCAGCAAGCCTGGTTTGAGAAAATATGCCGGTTCGACTGAAATTCCACGTATCCTTAACGGACTTGGAATTGCCATCGTTTCAACTTCAAAAGGTCTTATGACCGGAAAGCAAGCGAAACAACTGAACGTGGGCGGTGAAGTAATTTGTTACGTATACTAATAAAAAGACGAAACGATGTCAAGAATAGGTAAAAACCCGGTGACTATTCCAGCAGGAGTTACAGTTGATGTAGCAGATGGAATCATAACCGTTAAAGGAAAATTAGGTCAGTTGACTCAGGAATATTCTGATGTTACGATTACCGTTGAAGGTGACCAGGTACAGGTGGAAAGATCTTCGGATCTTAAGGACCAAAGAGCAAAGCACGGTTTGTACAGATCTTTGATCAACAACATGATCGTTGGTGTATCACAAGGATGGACGAAAGAGCTTGAGCTTGTTGGAGTAGGTTACAGAGCTTCTAACCAAGGTCAAAAACTTGATCTTGCTCTTGGATTCTCTCACAACATCGTTCTAGAAGTTGCTCCTGAAGTGAAATTGGAAACTGTTTCTGAAAAAGGAAAGAACCCAATTGTAAAGTTAACGTCTTACGATAAACAACTTATCGGACAAATCGCTGCCAAAATCAGAGGTTTCCGTAAGCCTGAACCATACAAAGGAAAAGGTGTGAAGTTCGTAGGAGAAGTATTAAGAAGAAAAGCAGGTAAATCAGCTTAAAAAATAAAGATTATGTCGTTAACAAAATCTGACAGAAGACAGAGAATCAAATTCAGGATCAGAAAGATCGTTAGTGGTACTGCCGCAAAACCAAGACTTTCTGTTTTTAGAAGTAATAAAGAAATCTACGCACAACTTATTGATGATGTGAACGGAGTAACTTTATTGGCTGCGTCTTCAAGAGAAAAAGGAGTAGATACTAAAGGGACAAACGTTGAAGTAGCAGCAGCTGTAGGTAAACTCGTAGCCGAGAAAGCCCTAAAAGCAGGTATTGAGAACGTTACTTTTGACAGGGGCGGTTATTTATACCATGGCCGTATTCAATCACTAGCAGAAGGCGCCAGAGCTGCCGGACTAAAATTCTAAGATCATTATGTATCATAAGTACAAAAACGTAGAAATAGTAAAACCAAGCGGCCTTGAACTTAAGGACCGTCTGGTAAGTGTAAACCGTGTTACTAAAGTAACAAAAGGTGGACGAGCGTTCGGTTTCTCTGCAATTGTTGTTGTAGGTGACGAGCACGGTGTGGTAGGTCACGGTCTTGGTAAATCTAAAGACGTGTCTGAAGCAATCGCTAAAGCAGTAGAAGATGCAAAGAAGAACCTTGTGAAAATTCCTTTGAGCGGGCATTCAGTGCCGCATGAGCAAAAAGGTAAATTCGGAGGTGCTCGCGTATTCCTAATGCCTGCATCTCATGGTACGGGTGTAATCGCCGGTGGAGCTGTTCGTTCAGTTCTCGAGTCGGTAGGTGTACATGACGTACTTTCAAAATCTCAAGGATCATCTAACCCTCACAACGTAGTAAAAGCAACTTTTGATGCATTATTGCAAATGAGAAGCGCTCACACTGTTGCAAGACAGAGAGGTGTTTCACTTGAGAAAGTATTTAAAGGTTAATTCAAGGAAATTATGGCTAAATTATTAGTAAAACAAGTTAGAAGTCAGATCAACTGCCCGCTAACTCAGAAAAGAGGTCTTGAAGCTCTTGGGCTTCGCAGAATGGGTCAGGTTGTAGAACACGACTCAAATCCTGCAATCCTTGGGATGATAAACAAAGTTAAACACTTGGTTTCTGTAGAAGAAGCTAAATAACAAAATAAGTGATGAATTTAAGTAACTTACAGCCTGCTGAAGGTTCTACGCACAACCAAAACAAGAGACTAGGCCGTGGAGAAGGTTCCGGAAAAGGTGGTACCTCTGCAAGAGGACACAAAGGAGCTAAATCGCGTTCTGGTTATTCTAAGAAAATTGGTTTTGAAGGAGGTCAGATGCCGCTTCAAAGACGTTTGCCTAAGTTTGGTTTCACAAACATCAACCGCAAAGAATATCAAGGTGTTAATCTTGATACCCTTCAAGCGCTTGTTGATAACGGTACAATCACCGATACTGTCGATATGACAACGTTGGTGTCTAACCGTCTTGCTACTAAAAATGAGATCGTTAAAATCTTAGGTCGTGGCGAGTTGAAAGCTAAACTAAAAGTAACCGCTCACAAATTTACAGCTACCGCTAAAGCCGCTATCGAAGCAGCTGGAGGTGAAGCCGTAACAATATAATATTTCTGCTAGATGAAGAAATTTTTTGAATCATTGGCTAATGTCTGGAAAATCGAAGAACTGAAAAACCGGATATTAATAACTCTTGGACTTCTATTAGTTTATCGTTTTGGTGCTCAGGTAACCCTACCTGGTATCGATGCAACTCAGCTTGCTGGCCTTGCAGATCAGACTCAAGAAGGTATCGGTTCAATTCTCGATATGTTTACCGGTGGCGCGTTCTCGCAAGCATCGGTTTTCGCATTGGGTATTATGCCATACATTTCGGCATCGATCGTCGTACAATTAATGGGTATCGCCATTCCTTATTTGCAGAAATTGCAGAAAGAGGGTGAAAGCGGAAGAAAACGAATCAACCAGATCACCAGATGGTTAACCATTGTGATCACGCTCGTTCAAGCGCCAGGCTATATCTATAACTTGTACAGAACCTTGCCAAACTCCGCTTTCTTGTTAGGCTTTGATTCTTTTGCATTCTTATTCTCATCAGTAATTATCCTGGTAACAGGAACCATCTTCGCTATGTGGCTTGGTGAAAAAATCACTGATAAAGGAATTGGAAACGGAATTTCGCTATTGATCATGGTTGGAATTATCGCAAGACTTCCACAAGCTTTTATTCAGGAGTTTACAAGCCGTGTAACTAACAACCAAGGTGGTCCACTATTGATCGTACTTGAAGTTATGATCTGGTTAGGTGTGATCATTTGCTGTGTGCTTCTTGTTATGGCTGTTCGCCGAATCCCGGTGCAATACGCCAGACGTACGGTATCAGGCGAATTCGAACAAGATCTTGCAGGTAACAGACAGTGGATTCCGCTTAAACTAAACGCAGCCGGCGTTATGCCAATTATCTTTGCTCAGGCAATTATGTTCATCCCGGCAGCGCTAGCAGGTTTGTCTAACTCTGAAGCCTCGCAAACCATTGCGGGAACGTTCAGCGATATGTTTGGATTGTGGTACAATGTTGTATTTGCAACCCTGATCATCGTATTTACGTACTTCTATACAGCTATAACGGTCCCTACCAATAAAATGGCAGACGACCTAAAGCGAAGCGGCGGATTTATTCCGGGTACAAGACCTGGAGTTGAAACATCTGAGCTTCTTGATAAAATCATGTCACTGATTACTTTCCCTGGTGCCTTATTCCTAGCATTGTTAGCCGTGTTCCCGGCGATCATTATCAGTGTGATGGGTATGCAACAGTCTTGGGCAATGTTCTATGGCGGAACTTCCCTAATCATCATGGTTGGTGTTGCTATCGATACGGTACAACAAATCAATTCATACTTGCTTAACAAGCATTATGACGGGCTCATGAAAACAGGAAAAAATAGAAAAGCAGTAGCTTAGTTTTTATGGCAAAACAATCAGCAATAGAACAAGACGGGTCAATCATCGAAGCATTATCAAATGCGATGTTCCGTGTTGAATTAGAGAATGGTCATATCGTGATCGCTCACATCTCCGGTAAAATGCGTATGCACTACATCAAATTGCTCCCGGGCGATAAGGTAAAACTGGAAATGAGTCCGTACGATTTGTCCAAAGCAAGAATTACTTATAGGTATTAAGGTTGCCTTCGGGTTGGCCTTAGTCAAACAAATTAATTATCACCAACAGATGTAAGGCGCTTGCGAATTCCATCTGTCCGCTAGAAATCAGTAAATATAAACAGATGAAAGTAAGAGCATCAGTAAAAAAGAGAAGTCCCGAGTGCATCATTGTGCGTAGAAAAGGGAGGTTGTACGTAATCAACAAAAAGAATCCTAGATTTAAACAGAGACAAGGATAATTATGGCAAGAATAGCAGGGGTAGACATCCCAAAAAACAAAAGAGGAGTTATCGCTTTGACCTACATCTTCGGAATAGGTAGAAGCCGTGCAATCGAGATCTTAGAAAAAGCTCAGGTTAGCCAAGATACTAAAGTTCAGGATTGGAATGACGACGAAATCGGAGCAATCCGTGACGCTGTATCATATTTCAAAATTGAAGGTGAACTTCGCTCTGAAGTTTCACTTAACATCAAACGTCTTATGGACATCGGATGTTACCGAGGAATCCGTCACAGATCTGGTCTTCCACTTAGAGGACAAAGAACGAAGAATAACTCTCGTACAAGAAAAGGTAAAAGAAAAACTGTTGCTAACAAGAAAAAAGCAACTAAATAATAAGTAGTATGGCTAAAGCAACAGCAAAAAAACGTAAAGTTATCGTTGAGTCAACAGGCGAAGCTCATATTAGCGCAACCTTCAACAACATCATCATCTCTTTGACTAACAAAAAAGGTGAAGTTGTTTCTTGGTCTTCAGCAGGTAAAATGGGCTTTAGAGGTTCTAAAAAGAACACTCCATACGCAGCTCAAATGGCAGCAGAAGATGCAAGTAAAGTTGCCCTTGAAGCTGGTCTGAAAAAAGTGAAAGTATATGTAAAAGGACCAGGAAACGGACGTGAGTCTGCAATCCGTTCTTTGCATAACGGCGGTATCGAAGTTACTGAAATCATCGATGTAACTCCAATGCCTCACAATGGTTGTCGTCCTCCAAAAAGACGTCGAGTATAATTATTTTATTAAGTATAACCCGGGACAGAATCAGATTATCGGAGGATTTGACCTGAATTCATAATCTCTATCCCAATTAATTTTAGAAATGGCAAGATATACTGGTCCTAAAACTAGAATCGCCCGTAAATTCGGCGAGGCGATCTTCGGAGATGACAAATCTTTCGAAAAAAGAAATTACCCACCCGGACAACACGGGATGGCTAAAAAAAGAGGTAAGAAATCTGAATACGCTATTCAGTTGATGGAAAAGCAAAAAGCTAAGTACTCTTACGGAATCCTTGAAAAACAATTTAGAGGTCTTTTTGAAAAAGCTTCTGCATCAAGAGGTGTTACCGGTGAGGTGCTACTTCAACTTTGCGAAGCTCGTCTAGACAACGTCGTATTCAGAATGGGTATCGCCCCTTCTCGTCGTGCTGCACGTCAAATCGTTTCTCACCGTCACATCACAGTTAACGGTGAACTAGTAAACATTCCTTCTTATCACGTTAAACCAGGCGACAAAATCGCGGTTCGTGAAAAATCAAAATCTTTAGAAGCTATCGAGCGTTCACTTGCTAACTCAAGCAACGTATACGAGTGGATCACTTGGAACAACGATACTAAAGAAGGTACATTCGTATCAGTACCAGCCAGACTGCAAATTCCTGAAAATATTAAGGAGCAGTTGATCGTCGAATTGTACAACAAATAAAATTGACACCAGTCGAATAATATGGCAATATTTAATTTTCAGAAACCGGATAAAGTTATCATGATCGATTCAACCGATTTTGAAGGCAAATTTGAATTTCGTCCTTTAGAACCAGGTTACGGATTGACAGTTGGTAACGCACTCAGAAGAGTTCTGCTCTCTGCATTGGAAGGTTACGCAATCACGTCGGTGCGAATCGAAGGGGTAGACCACGAGTTTTCTACCATCTCCGGTGTCGTTGAAGATGTGACCGAAATTATCCTTAACCTGAAACAAGTGCGATTCAAACGCCAAATCGAAGACGTGGATAACGAGTCTGTTACCATTTCTGTTTCAGGAAAAGATCAGCTGACGGCAGGTGATTTCCAGAAATTTATCTCAGGTTTCCAGGTGCTTAACCCTGAATTGGTTATCTGTAACCTTGACAGCAAAATCAACCTAAACCTTGAGCTTACTATAGAAAAAGGCCGCGGTTACGTTCCGGCTGAAGAAAACAAAAAGCAAAATGCTGCCATCGGTACCATTTTTACCGATTCAATCTTCACCCCGGTTAAAAACGTAAAATACGCTATCGAAAACTTCCGTGTTGAGCAAAAAACCGACTACGAAAAACTTGTTTTCGAAATCAGAACTGATGGATCAATCAGCCCAAAAGAAGCTTTGACCGAAGCTGCTAAAACGCTGATCCACCACTTCATGTTGTTCTCTGACGAAAGGATCACTCTTGAAGCTGACGAAATCGCACAAACTGAGTCTTACGACGAAGAATCACTGCACATGCGTCAACTTCTTAAAACCAAACTTGTCGATATGGATCTTTCAGTGCGGGCCCTAAACTGCCTGAAAGCTGCCGAAGTCGATACACTTGGCGACCTTGTGTCATTCAACAAAAATGACCTGATGAAATTCCGCAACTTCGGAAAGAAATCTCTTACTGAACTCGACGAGCTCGTAGCAGTTAAGAACCTGACTTTCGGAATGGACCTTTCAAAATACAAACTAGATAAAGAGTAATTACTTCATATTTTGCTCTCCAAAGTGGATCGAGCAAGATGAAGTTAACAAATACACGTCATGAGACACGGAAAAAAATTCAATCACTTAAGCAGACAAACTTCGCACAGAAAAGCGATGCTTGCTAATATGGCTTGCTCTCTAATCGAGCACAAACGTATTAACACTACTGTCGCTAAAGCAAAAGCGCTTAAACAATTCGTTGAGCCTTTGATCACTAAATCAAAAGACGACACGACTCACAACCGTCGTATCGTTTTCGCTTACCTTCGTAGCAAATATGCAGTTACCGATCTATTTAGAGACGTAGCAGCTAAAGTTGGTGACCGTCCAGGCGGATATACAAGAATCATCAAAGTTGGTAACCGTCTTGGTGACAACGCCGATATGGCAATGATCGAACTTGTAGATTTCAACGAACTTTACAACGGTGGTAAGAAAGAGGTTAAGAAAGCGAAAAGCCGTCGTGGTGGAAAAGCTAAAGCAGTTGCACAAACTGAAGAAGCTGCCAACGAAACTCCAGCTGATCAAGCTCCGACAATCGAAACAAATACCGACGAAACAAAATAATTCTTTGTTTCAATCAGAAATTAAGGGAAAAGCTTTTACTAGTTTTTCCCTTTTTTTTGATTTATTTGGAATGGGATGCTCCTAATTTGTCATATTGACGAAGCAAGCATCGCTAACGCAGCGATTCGCTAACATTGTTAGATTCCTGGCGTCGGAATGACAAAAAAGCAAAGGAAAAAAAGAGCAAAATAGCTTTGCCCAACAATCAATACTTTACTCCCAAAAATCCCATAAAAAAAGCAGGTCCTAAAACCTGCTCTTCTCTGTTTAAATGTTAAACTATGCTGCGAGTTGGGCTCGCTTTTCTTCAATGACTGCTATAAAAGCTTCAACTTCGGCAATCTCCTTGTTAACTCTTGCCAGATCCATTTCCTTTTCAAGCAAGGCGACAGTGCCGTAACTTTCTTTGCGAGTTTCAAGAAGAAACTTCCTGTACTCTAACCTAATCTTCTTATTGATCGCATCCTCTTTAGAAGGTCCTTCGGGCAACATTGAAATGATGGTCTCAGTTGCTGCAATCTCGGCTACTACGCCTTGAAGATCTGCTTCGAGCTCTTGTGAAGTTTCTGCAAACCTCACTGTCATTCGCTCTTCAGAAAGCTTCTTGTAATCTAAATCAGCTTTCTCTCTGGTTGCACGTTGAATTAGAACATCGCAGTCGGCAACCGCTGTCAAATTGTGTAATGAATAGTTCATGATTAAAAAATTTAATGGTTACTATTGACCAGCATTTTCCAAACGGTGTGCCAAAAAAAAAATTGTGATGCGAAATACGTGGTGAAAAACTAAAAATAGAGAAGTAATCTTAGGAAATTAACGATAGCACCTCTTTATTATCAAGGCTTTCCCTGTGCTGATAAAATTTTCATTTTTAGTAAATTTCTTTCATGTTCGAGAACCTCTTGTCGTATTTCGAGCGTAAGTAATCCTTTTATTTTGTCGTTCCCGAGGTCGTTTAAAGCTTTGGCACTGATGCGCTTAACAATCGCATCGGCAATGTTGCCAGACGCTTTATCGAAGTCAAATCCATCGGCAAAGCCCATTAATTTTTTTGCTGCTTCCTGTTTTTTCAATAATGTTGCTATTTTACGGGCATTGGTAGCAAGCTGATATTCGTTTTCTTTGAGTAGTCGTTGTAAATGTTCGACAATTATGTTGTTTTTATCAAAGTCAAGTTTTCTTTTAGCAGTATTTTGCTGAGCCCGTTGTAGCAATTCTGAGAGTTTTTGGGTGGCAACCGCTGGTAACTGCCGTTTGCCGGATTCAAACATCGACCATTGCGCGCGACTTACCCCAAGCAAAGTCGCAACATCCTGCTGTTTTAAGCCTAGCTGTTTGGTAATGGTTTCTCTTTTCATAACGTGTTTGTTTCAAATTTTCACGGTCAAAATTTTTGCCACAGATTTTGTTTCAAATTTTTTTGATGGTAAATTTTGAAACAGCCTACGGTCATCACATATTTTCGGTAATGCTATCTCACATTTTAAACACGAACGTCGACGTCTAAGGAACTGCCAAACAACGTGAGTCTCACCAGATGTAGGATGCATAAAAATATAAAGCACATTTATAAGATGTATACTGATACTCAAAAGG
The DNA here is from genome assembly GCA_015234525.1 of Flavobacterium sp. Lineage (GTDB taxonomy): Bacteria > Bacteroidota > Bacteroidia > Flavobacteriales > Flavobacteriaceae > Flavobacterium. Next base: position 103,831 of record JADGMX010000041.1, read on the forward strand.
TAATATAACAATACGCAGAAATTGCGCATTTGTAAAGAATCGTGCATTCTGAATAAAATCACAATAGTTAATCATCTTTTTCATATACTTGCCACTACTTAATTTCCCCTATAAAAAACAATAATGTTCGAACAAACTTTCAAAAATATAGATGATATTCTACACAAAGACGCCGGCTGTGGTAGCGAACTTGACTATGTAGAACAAACCTCGTGGGTGCTTTTTCTAAAGTATCTTGATGATCTCGAGAAAGATAAGCAAATGTCAGCCGAGCTTTCAGGCAAAACATACTCACCGATCATTGCTCCCGAATTTCAATGGAGCGTTTGGGCGATGCCAAAAGATCCGGATGGCAAGCTCGATCATCACAAAGCAAAAACAGGCGATGACCTTGCAGATTTCGTCAACATAGAGTTATTTCCTTACCTCAAAAAATTCAAATCTTCCGCTGAAAGCGCCGATACTATCGAATACAAGATCGGTGAAATATTTTCCGAACTCAAGAACCGCATCCAGAGCGGCTACAACCTTCGCGAAGTTTTAAACCGTATTGACGAACTCCGTTTCCGCACGCATGCCGAAAAGCATGAGATGAGCCACCTGTATGAATCGAAAATTCAAAATATGGGGAATGCCGGACGCAACGGCGGCGAATACTACACGCCCCGACCTCTGATTCGGACTATTGTAAAAGTCGTAGCTCCCGAAATTGGCAACACCATTTATGACGGTGCAGTTGGTTCGGCGGGATTCCTTTGCGAGGCATTTGACTATTTACAAAACAGCAAGAACCTGACTACAAAAGATACCGAAACGCTTCAGAAGAAAACGTTCTACGGTAAGGAAAAAAAATCCCTTGCGTATATTATTGGTACGATGAATATGATCCTGCACGGAATTGAAGCACCAAATATCATACATACAAACACACTCGCTGAAAACTTAGCCGACATTCAGGAAAAAGACCGTTACGATATTATTCTCGCCAACCCGCCGTTTGGTGGAAAGGAACGTGCCGAAGTGCAACAAAATTTTCCGATCAAGACAGGCGAAACGGCTTCGCTGTTTATGCAGCATTTCGTAAAAATTTTGAAAGCCGGCGGCCGAGCGGGTGTTGTGATTAAGAACACCTTTTTAAGTAATACCGACAATGCCTCGATAAGCCTTCGCAAGCTGTTGCTCGAAAACTGCAACCTGCATACCGTACTTGATTTGCCCGGCGGAACCTTTACCGGCGCAGGGGTTAAGACCGTGGTGTTGTTTTTTGAAAAAGGAGCGCCAACGCAAAAGGTATGGTTTTACCAGCTCAACTTGGGCCGTAACCTTGGAAAGACTAACCCATTGAACGAAAAAGATCTTGCCGATTTCGTGACGCTTCAAAAAACGTTTGGCGAAAGTGAAAATTCGTGGAGCGTTGACATCAACGACATCGACTCACAAACTTTTGACCTTAGCGTTAAAAATCCCAACAAAAAGGAGGAAGCCCTGCTTCGCGATCCAAAAGTGATTGTCGAAGAAATGAAAGCGCTTGATGCGGAAACTGCGGATATTTTGAATGAAATATTGGAGATGATATGAGAGAGGGATGGGAGATAAAGAACCTAAATGATATATGTTCGTTTTACAATGGATTGTGGACCGGAAAAAAGCCTCCTTTTAACAAAGTTGGAGTCATACGAAATACGAATTTTACTAAAGAAGGCAAGCTAGATGATCGTGAGATAGTATATTTAGAAGTTGAACAATCCCAATTTCTAAAACGACAATTACAATATGGCGATATAATATTAGAAAAGTCAGGTGGTGGTCCAAAGCAACCTGTGGGCCGCGTAATTCTATTTGATAAAAAAGAAGGTGATTATTCCTTTAGTAATTTTACCTCTGTTATTCGCGTACATGATTTAGCTAATGTTAACTTCGAATACTTGCACCGATATCTGCATCATTTGTATATATCTGGAGCAACTGAGAGCATGCAGAGCCACTCTACGGGAATACGCAATCTAAAATTTAATGAATATAAGGCAATTAAAATTCCCCTTCCCACACTTCCCGAACAACAACGCATCGTCTCCATTTTAGACGAAGCCTTTGTCGCGATTGATAAAGCAAAAACCAATTATGAGCAAAATTTAAAAAATGCAAAGGAGCTTTTTGCGAGTTATTTGGAGGAGGTTTTTAGGAAGAAAGGTGATGGTTGGGAGGAGGCATCTATTGGCGAAATTGGAAAAGTTTGCATGTGCAAGCGAATACTAAAACATCAAACAACAGCACATGGCGAAATACCATTTTATAAAATTGGTACTTTTGGAAAGGAACCTGACGCTTTCATTTCAGAATCCCTATATTCGAACTATAGACAAAAATTTTCTTTTCCAAAAAAAGGTGATGTTTTACTGTCCGCATCGGGAACAATAGGACGTAGGGTTATATATGATGGAAAGCCCGCATATTTTCAGGACTCAAACATAGTTTGGGTTGATAACGATGAAAGTATCGTATTAAACAGTTATTTATATCATGTTTATGGCTCGTGCAAATGGAATGCGACGAACGGTGCAACTATAGCTCGGCTATATAACGCCGATTTAAGACAAATTAAATTTACGTTTCCACAATCAATTCAAGAGCAACGAAAAATTGTAATAACGATCGAATCGATCTTGTCACGAAGCGAATTTCTCCAATCAGTCTACATCAAAAAAATACAGGATCTTGACGAGCTCAAAAAATCATTGTTGCAAAAAGCATTTTGTGGGGAATTAACGGCTAACCAATTAGTGGAAGCCAATGTGTAATGTTTCCAATAAAATAAAGTTCTGTACATGCGCGACCACGTCGCCTGAAAAGCTACGCCATTATTGGGTGTTGCACAGGTTCATTAAAGACAAAGAGTTCCACGTTATGGGGATGCCTTATTTTCCCGATGAGAAACTTTATCTCTTTGACCACGAAAAAAATAAAATGACGCTGGAAGCACGGTTAAATGAACAGGATGCATTTGATTTCGAAACCAGTTTCAAGCAAAAGGACCGCTTTGAGATTGTGTTGAACAATCATTTGTTTGAACAGCAGCGGGTCACCTATTATTTCAACTACTCAAAAGGTAAATGGCGTATTGATGATGCTGATTGTTATTTTGATACAATGAATAACTATGATGAAGTGCAGTTCGGAAAATTTAAAGATCTTAGGCAGTGAGAACCATTAAGATTATTGATGCACTACATCTGAATGAAGACAGCGTTAACGCCAAAACCACTAATGGACGATATCAGACTGTGCACCTCCGGCAGGGTGATCTTGACGGTGCGTGCGCGGTGTATGCAACGATGATGATTTTGATAATGATTAAGGCCGCAAAATACAAAGACATCTCAGTTGATGCTGTAACTGGGGATAAAAGGAAAAGCATTGAACGACTTAAAAAAGAGTTGCTTGAATCTAAAGGGTTACATCGGGACGGGAATTATTTTTTCAGTGAAGAGTTCGACAATATTCAAGACATGCTCAAACGAAGTTATTCCAAATATGTAACCTCGGTTCATATAAAGGATGATGTAGTTCCGGCAATTGTCAGTGAAATTGAAAATGACAATCCGGTCCTGATTTCATATAAAGCGGAAGGCGGCGGCGCACATGCTTTGGTTGCAATCGGAATCGAAGTTGATGAAAAGACCAACCAGGTTTCAAAGATTTTTTGTCTTGATCCCGGTTATGCCGCACCGAAATTCACCTATTGGAACAGCGTAATTGACCTGACCGAATACAAAGGAAAGTACAACCATCGCAATTTTACCGAAACAGGATATTGCACCTATATAAAGCTTGAAGATATTCTTATCATTACGAAACGTTAGCTATCTTTTCTATGAACGAAGCCGAAACAAGAGCCGAACTGATCGACCCGATGCTCAAAGCATGTGGCTGGGGCGTTGTGCCCGAGTCAAAAGTATTGCGTGAATTCAACATCACCGATGGTAAAATCCAAACCGGTGGCGTACGTGGTAAAAAGACAATCGCCGATTATGTATTGGTTTACAAAAATGTAAAGCTCGCAGTTATTGAAGCTAAAAGTTCATTGCTTTCGGTAGGCGAAGGTGTGATGCAAGCAAAGCAGTATGCCGAGAAACTAAAACTGGAAACAACCTATTCGACAAACGGCATTGACGTCTACAGTATCTGTATGAAATCGGGTGAAGAAGGTCTGGTCGATAAATTTCTATCGCCGGATGAGCTGTGGCAGAAAACTTTTGCCGTTCAAAACGAATGGCGGGAAAAATTTGCCAATGTTCCGTTTGAAGATAAAAGCGGTTCATGGCAATTGCGGTACTATCAAGAGATTGCTGTAAAGAGAACACTGGAAGCGCTCGCCAATAATGCTGATAGAATATTACTTACGCTGGCAACCGGAACAGGTAAAACTGCAATTGCATTTCAGATTGCATGGAAATTATTTCAAACGCGGTGGAACCTGCAACGCGATGGCAGCAGGCGGCCGCGGATTTTATTTTTAGCAGACAGAAATATTTTGGCCGATCAGGCTTTTAATTCTTTTTCGGCATTTCCGGAAGACGCATTGGTGAGAATCAGTCCCAAAGAAATTAGTAAACGGGGCAGCGTGCCAACGAATGGCAGCATCTTCTTTACAATTTTTCAAACATTTATGTCCGGCACTGATACTGAAGGTAAGCCTGCCCCGTATTTTGGTGCTTATCCATCAGATTACTTCGACTTTATCATCATCGATGAATGCCATAGAGGCGGCGCTAATGACGAAGGGAACTGGCGAGGAATTTTAGAATATTTTTCTCCGGCGGTTCAACTTGGTTTGACGGCGACGCCAAAACGTAAGGACAACGTTGATACCTATAAATATTTTGGAGAACCGGTTTATGTCTATTCATTAAAGGAAGGAATCAACGATGGCTTTCTTACACCATTTAAGGTCAAACGCATCAAGACGACACTCGACGATTACGTTTACACGAGTGACGATGATGTTGTCGAGGGTGAAATAGAAGTCGGCCGAATTTACAAAGAACCTGATTTCAACAAGATCATCGAGATAAAGGAGCGGGAGTCGAAACGCGTGAGAATTTATCTTGAAGAAGCGAATCAAAAAGAAAAAGCGATTGTTTTTTGTGCAACCCAAGAACACGCTGCTGCAGTTCGCGATTTGATCAACCAGTACAAGATTTCAAAAGATCCGAACTATGCGGCCCGGGTCACTGCTAACGATGGCGCGATGGGCGAGCAATATTTGAGGGATTTTCAGGACAATGAAAAGACAATTCCAACGATACTCACAACATCTCAAAAACTCAGCACCGGAGTCGATGCGCGAAACGTTCGGAATATTGTGTTGCTTCGACCGGTAAACTCGATGATCGAATTTAAACAGATCGTTGGCCGCGGAACAAGATTGTTCGAAGGCAAAGACTTCTTTACAATTTATGATTATGTTGATGCCTATCATCATTTCGCCGATCCTGAATGGGACGGGGAGCCGCTTGAGCCGGAAGTTTGTATCACCTGCGGCGAGGTAAATTGTGTTTGCCAAACGGGAAGCAAAGGTAGACCATGTGAAGTCTGTGGGCAAAAACCTTGTATTTGTCCCAAAGAACCTAAACCGCCTTGCTTGGTTTGCGGACAGAGTCCGTGTATTTGCAAGAAAAAAGTCAAAGTCAAACTAAAAAATGGCAAAGAACTCGAAATCAAACACATGATTTCAACATCCTTTTGGACTGCCGACGGTACGCCCGTGTCAGCAGAGGAGTTTCTAAACAATTTATTCGGAGCGCTACCTGAGTTTTTTAAAAGTGAAGAAGAGTTAAGGTCGCTATGGAGCAATCCGTTAACCAGAAAGTCGCTTTTGAACAAGCTCGCGGACGCGGGTTTTGGCAAAGATGAACTTCAAACCTTGCAATCACTGATCGATGCTGAAAGGAGCGATATATTCGATGTACTTGAATATGTTTTCAATAGTGAGATCAAACCGATCTCACGTGAAGAACGGGTCGCCGCCGCACAAGCAACCATATTTCTGCTATTAAATGATAAGCAAAAAAAATTCATCGAGTTTGTGCTCAGCAAGTATATCGAAACGGGCGTTGAGGAACTCGACCAGGAAAAACTTCCTGTCTTACTTTCCAACAAGTACAAATCATTACCCGATGCGGGCGCTGAACTTGGCGATTTGTCGAGGGTGAGAGAGTTATTTATTGATTTTCAGAAGTATTTGTATCAACGCGGGATTGCATAAACATTAATATGATCGACAATAGCTTAAAATCGCTACTTAAAAAATCGTCGGAGATCAGGGAACGATATGAAGACTTTGCGATTGAAAAAGGGTTTTCAAAGCTGATTTTAGGATTTTATGATTCTACGAAACGGACTGGTCATCACCAAGAACTATACGACACATTTAAAAAGCAATTTCCCAACGCTTCCAATAGCGCATTATACCCTGATTATATTGTTTATAAAGAGTATCGAAACTGGTATTATTGTTTGTTAAATAGCATCTATTTTAATCCAAATCATGCTTTCTACCAAGATTTCAAGGTGAAATTGGAAATAATGTTAAGCGTTGTTAAGGAAGTTGTTGAAAAAGAAGGTTCTGAGAAGAATGGTGCTCAGGCCTATGACTAAAGTTAATTCAAGTCAGGCACACGGTATATCTAACATGTCCGATCGCGACCCTAAAATTGTGTGTGAATGTTGCGTGCTATGCCAATAGCTATAAATAGCATCCAAAGCGCGTCCGCCAAGCGCATTTACACCTGATGTTACGTTTCGTAAATTTCAATTTTAGTGTAACATATTTAAAATGAGCAATAAACAGGTCTTCGTGCAATGTTAAGTTTGACGCAGTTTAAAATGGAGCACTGACTGGTAACAGGCGAGAACAGATGGCAAGTTATGAAATTGGTTGACGAGGCTTACCTTTGGGTGCGCTAGCGAATCTCTCCGATTATTATCACACTCAAACATGAAAGCAGGAAAACAGCAGGCGTTACCGCGATCAAATGCAAAGCAGAAGCAATTGCTAAACAAAATGCTCTAGGAGAACTATTTCAGTTCGGCCCGTGCAGAAAGAAAATTACGGTATTGCGTACAAAATTTGAAGCTAATACTACACAACAAAAACTTCCTACACACTTTCAAACCATAAATTCAAATCTTCGCTCGAAATCTTCGCTCTATGAATCAATCAGCGATCGAGTCTTCCCGGTGCGATAATGAAACATAAGCAGCCGATATTCAAAAATTCGAAATCGGCCTTGATGTGCTTCCTTTGATAACAAAGTCATTGAAGGGATATTGGAGAATTAGTGTGGTTTTGCTATGGGTGTTAAACTGAAGATGTGCGAATTGTAAGATTAAGTTTTCGCAATTTATCGCACGGACTGTAAATCTGTCCACTCGCTGTCCAACTATGACAAAAATCTCATCCTTGAACCTCAATTGTATTGCAATTTCGTTGGGGAGGCTTAATATTTATAAAGCAATTCCTTTATCGTTTAAGCTTTCTTAAAGATAAAATACCAAGTCATAGGTATTTGGTTTTTGGTTTAAATGTCTTTGTTTTAGCTAATTATAAAAAACCATGGCCATGAAAAAAATTCTATTTATTATTCTTTGTACTACAATCTTTTCTTGTAATTCTTCAAAAGACATCATTAAAGGTAATACGAATCGAGATGCTGATAGTACTAAAACCAATACTTATGTCGTAGAGTACGATTTTCAGACGGGTGTATACAAATCTAATAATATGCCTTTGAGAGTTAATAATCCAGTAGTATATAAAATTACAAACGTAAACCGACTGGCCTATGAAGTTTCAGTCAAAAGCAAAGATTCTATTTTGGCAGATTCAAATTGGAGTCAGCAGAACTTGCTCGACCAGATTAAGGCTCAAGATCAATTAGCCAGTTTGGTTCATACTAGGCTAAACGTAGACGCTTCGCTTGGACACCCCATTCCGAAGACGATCTTTAGTGATGATTTTCATAAAGATGTTAAGCCTGAGCAAATCAAAGCATTCAACGAGGATTTAAAAAAAGTTAACGATAGTCAAAAAATTATTGAGGATATGGCTATGCTATATGTTAAAAGGTCCCAGATTGAGTTTAAAATTACCGCCAAGAATAACGATCTTTATTTCCAACGCGAAATATTGGACACGGTGAGAGATATTGGCGAAAAGGCTCAGCTAGAAACGCAGATGCTCAGACTTAATAATGAAATTGTGGAGCTAACAGAGCAGAGAAAAGCGGTTATTGATGACATTGATAAAAAGACTTCTGCTCTTGTCAAATACCAGAGTACAAACGTACGGCTAGACGCGTATAGGGAAAATCTTGCGAAGTTAAGAACGTCTTTTACAAAGCTTCGTTCATATTACAACAATTTACTAGAGATACAAGTACATAACAATAAACTACACGAAGCGGGGAGAAATCCAATTCTCACTCACCAAAAATTTGAACAACTTTACAAAATCAAATTAGACTCGCTTCCCGACCGCCTGTCATTATATGAAAACAGTTATCGAGTATTTAGTGAACTGTATTCTGAATTTAACCTCGATTACACGACAATAATTAATAGTATGGATTTGTCTGATATATAAACTATGGCGGCCGGGTTAAACTCTTAGAACCTGTCGAAAGAATAAAGCAGACTGCCGAGTCCATGAATAATGAAATACTCCGACTTGATATTTTAACGATGATTCATAATATGAGGTGTAATCTGAATCTTCTTAACGATAAAGAATCTTACGAATTTGTGTCTGCGCCTGTACAACCCACTAATGATTTAGTCAGTTTTGATATTAATATCGAAACACGCAAAGATATGGACGTGCATAACAGCCGGAAATTTAATCATAAAGAATACACAAAGGGAGGCGTCCGTTTAGACTTTGGGGTTGGCCTTGCACTGCAATATATAGATGATGCACCAATATATGAAATGTCTGTAAATTCAGCCGGCATAAATAGCATTGCAGAAGTATCTAAAAACAATTATTTTCCTTCAATAGTAGGAATGGCAACGATGTCTTTTCGCAGTGAGAAGGTGGTTGCTTGGGGCATGAGTGCGGGAATTGGTGTGAATGTTACTGATGGTAAAATCCAAACGAATAATTTTTATTTCGGCCCGAGTCTGATTTTAGGACGGTACGAGAGACTTTGTTTAACAGCAGGCGGAACCGTAAAAGGTGTTAGCAAATTGCGCTCCGGTTACAGTGTTACAGACATTTCAAATACAAACGATATCTCAAGCTTTACCACTGAATCTATTAAAATTGGGGTTTTTATGTCCGTAACCTATAATTTAACAAAAGGGATAAAGCAAAATATAAAGTACCTAAAGCAGTAGAAGTTGGGAACGTAAGAATTCTCGGAAAACCAGGCCTTCGAAAGTAAAAGTCATTTCGAAGTTGTATTAGCATTTACAAGTCAACGTATATGATTTAGGCTCCTCATAGCGCAAATTGTTGAATTCACTGCTGGCTTAATAAAATTTTCGCACGAACTGAACCCCTCGCAATCCTTCCTAATCACAACCAAATCTCACCACCCATACATATCGCAACTTCATCAAGCTTCGCTCGGGTGTAAACTTTCATAAAAACCCATCGTCAGGAAGTGCTTGAAGAACAACCTTCAGTATTGCAGCGAAAGAGCATAGGCGAGACGTTGCTCGTGAAGTTCAAGGGATTTATTGATACGTTTTTTGGGGAGTAAAAAGACGTGTACAGTCAACGACAATTGTTAGATTCCTCCTACGTCGGAATGACAATAAAGCGAAAAAAAAAGGGAATCTTTTACCGGACAAATTTCGCTTTGTAAATTTCATTTCCTGAAAAAATGCATAAAATGTAAACCCCGCTATTCAGCGATTCAACGTTCAGGCTTGTAACGTTATTCCTTACTTCAAGGGCAACTTTACCAAGCATATCGGTCACCACAATTTTCTCGATTTGATCAGGCGCATTTTGTAGATGTAAAACATCGCTGACCGGATTAGGCCAGATAACAACCGACCCGCCACTAAAATCATTTAATGCCAATACTGATGTAGGGCAGCCCAATAAAACAGGCTCATCGCGATTTATAAGTGTATTGTCTCCTACTGAACCATTTTCGTTATAGCCCCACCCATAGAGTGAGCCATCGCTACGTGTTCCCAGTGTGTGAAACGATCCCGCAACCGCCGACTGCCAATTCGCAGCCGTTCCAACCCGGGTTGGTACATCGATCGTAAAAGAGCTGTTCATCCCGAGCTCGCCATATGAATTTCCACCCCACGACCAGAGCGTTCCATTAGTTTTAAGGGCTACTATATGCGCATTTGATGTATTTACCTTCGACCAGTTGGTTTCGTTTCCGATTTGTGTCGGAACGTGTTTGTCAGTTGTTGTTCCGTCTCCAAGCTGGCCGATGACGTTCAAACCCCAAGTCCATAATGTCCCATTGGTCTTGACTGCCACACTTACTTCCCATCCGCCAGATATTTCAGCCCAGTCCGTTGCTGTGCCGATTTGGATAGGCGTGTTTCTTTGGGTTTGTGTTCCATCACCAAGACAGCCGGAAATATTACTGCCCCACGCCCATAAAGTGCCATCGGCTGCAATCGCCAACGAATGATCTTCAGCGGCTTCAATTTTAGACCAGTTGCTGGCGGTTCCTACCCTGACAGGACTAAAGCGACTAGTTGTCGTTCCATCACCGATTGCTCCGAAAAGATTATAGCCCCAGCCCCAAAGCGTGCCGTTGGATTTCAATGCCAAAGTATAATCGCTTCCCATTTTTACAACACTCCAATTGGTGTCGGTCCCAACCTGCGTTGGAACCAGCTTATTGGTTGTCGATCCGATCCCCAGCATACCTTGTCCGTTATGACCCCAGGTCCACAATGTCCCGTCAGACTTTAGGGCCGCGCTAGAAATCAGACCACAGGAAACTGCAGTCCAATTTGAGTCCGTTCCAACTTGTGTGGGTGTTTTTTTATCTATGAGACTGTTTATGCCGAGTTGCCCATAGGAATTTGATCCCCAGGCCCATAATGTGCCGTCGGCTTTTATAGCCAAAGTAAACTCTTCGCCCGCTGCGATGGACTGCCAGCATTGTGCCTGCGTAAAAGCTGTCAGAAATAAAAGTAAAAAACTAAGGTAAAAATGTTTCATAAAAAGTGATTCTGAAATGTAGTCGCAAGAAAAACAAAATACTTAACATCCAAGGTGTTATCGCTTTTTTTTTGAAGTACAAGTAGTATTTTAATAAATCGAGGGAATCGAATGGGAATTAAACACTCCACCCGACTGGCGATCCGACAACAAACCCGCACGATCTTCCCTTGCTTATTGTCTTAGAAATGCCATAAAACAGTAACTTTATGCATTTAGAATTAAGTAATGAACTCCGAAAAATTCATCTTCTGCCTCGAAGCCGTCAACGACGTTTCAGAAAACGAAAATACACACGTACTCCAAAGCCTTCAGCAACTCGCCATGGCGCACCAAATCGACAGCATTTACAAGTCAATCGACAGCATTGAAGGCCTCGAGGAAAGCCTCGGCGCGCTGCTCTATGACGACCATAATTTTAAGAATTACGAAATTATTTATCTGGTGATGCCCGGCGAGCCAAACAACATCTGCCTCAACGATTACTATTACAGTCTTGAGGAAATTGCTGAGGTTTTCGAAGGCAAGCTAAAAGGGAAAATGCTGCATTTTGCCAATGCCAAAGTACTCGATCTCGAGCCCGACGAAGCGCAATATTTTCTGGATGTGACCGGCGCACGTGCCATTTCAGGTTATGGTCGCGAAGCCGGCGCGGTAAACAGCAGCATGCTCGACAACGTGTTTTTCAACCTCTGCCACGACGACGACGACGTGAAATATATTGTGGAAGAGCTGCATCAAAAGCAATATGCGCTGTGCAAACTCCTCGATTTTAGGTTGTATTATTGATTTTTGGGCGTTGCGGCGGCTGACAACTACGTGCAACATTCAACCGGACGCTAGCCGCCGCCGGGCAGAGCTTCGCTCGGTATCTTCGTTAAAAGCAATGCTTTCAACTCGATAATGCAGTGCACGGCACTTTGCTGCCATCCCTAACGCGGTGGGTACTTGAAGTTTTTAGATTTTAATGTAACTTTGCAGCATAACTACAAACCCCGCACCCGGAACCCAACACCTAATACCCCATAATGAAATACACAACTCGCCCAAAAGCCGTCCTGCTGCTAAAAGACGGAACAATATTCTACGGAAAGTCGATCGGTATCGAAGGAAAAACCTTTGGTGAAGTCGCTTTCAATACCGGAATGACAGGCTACCAGGAAATCTTTACCGATCCGTCATACTACGGGCAAATCATGGTGACCACCAATCCGCATATCGGAAACTACGGCGTGAACGACAACGATACTGAAGCCGACCGAATCATGATCAGCGGACTCGTCTGCAAAAATTTCTCATTCAACCACTCCCGGCCTTCGGCGTCATCAAGCCTTGAAGAGTATCTCAAAAAGCAAAACCTGATCGTAATTTCAGATGTCGATACCCGCGCGCTGGTCAGCTATATTCGCGATAACGGAGCCATGAACGCGGTAATTTCCACAGACGGAACTCCAATCGACGAGCTCAAAAAGCTCCTAAACGAAATACCGGACATGAAAGGCCTCGAACTTTCATCAAAAGTATCAGTTACCGAACCTTATTATATTGGTGAAGAAAACGCCAAATACAAGATTGCCGCCCTTGATCTTGGAATCAAAAAGAATATTCTTCGCAACCTTGCCAAACGCGATTGCTACATAAAAGTATTTCCGTACAACACAAGTTACGAAGAAATGAGCAAGTTCAATCCCGACGGCTACTTCCTGTCAAACGGCCCCGGCGATCCGGAACCATTGCATCAGGCGCAACAAACCGCTCGCGATATTCTGGAAAATGATAAACCTTTATTCGGGATTTGTCTCGGACATCAGGTCATCGGACTCGCAAACGGAATTTCCACATACAAAATGTTTAACGGTCACCGAGGAATCAACCATCCAATCGATAACGTTCTGACCGGAAAAGGCGAAATCACATCTCAAAATCACGGTTTTGCAATCAATCGCGAAGAAGTCGAAGCACATCCCGATTTCGAAATCACCCATCTTCATATCAACGATCAAACGGTTGCCGGAATGCGAATGAAAAACAAAAACTGTTTCTCGGTTCAATATCATCCGGAAGCAAGTCCGGGTCCACACGACGCCTCGTATCTTTTCGATCAATTCATCGAAAATATCGAAAAACTCAAAATGCAAAATGCATAATGGCAAAATGGTCAAGAGTAACGACATTCTTAGTTGCTGCTCTTGATCGATTTGCAATTTATCCGAATTTAAACTGCGTATTTAGTTTTTCAACTTGTTGGCCAATCCGTTCGAGCGTTTTTGAATGAAACTAAATCTTTCAACGGTCAGTAAGGTTTTACCAGATTTAAACTCGCGATAGCAGCATTTTGAAATCGTCTGTTGAACGGGCAAATAATTTTAAACGAATTGGATTATTTACTTTTCAAGTATTATCGTAATTTAGGGTCATGAAAAAATTTCTACTATTTGGATTTGCAGCACTAGTCCTTTCGTGCTCGCCGGATCGGAACGGCATTAAAATCACCAAGCAGGATTATACCGGAAAATGGCCATTTACGGTCAATGAGGTCGAAGTTTGGTGCGACGGTTACAAAGAGATTTACATGGAAGCCGACAATGGAAAGACATACGCACTCAGCGTTTCCGCCAAAACTGCCTCAAAGGACAAAAATAAAATTTACAACGTCGATGAAATCTGGCTCGACAATCCGGATCAGCCGGGAACTAAACTTCCGTACACCGATTTTATCGAACGCGGCATTGTGCTTTGCAATTCTGAGCAAGCGCAACCCACCGAATAATTACAACGTTATCGTTGAAAACTATCATAAATCCTTTCTTTGGAAGTAAGTACATTTGTGAAATAAAAACATAAAAAATATGAGCATCATTATCAAAGTTCACGCAAGGCAAATATTTGACTCAAGAGGTAATCCGACGATTGAAGTCGACGTGATCACCGAACACGGCATTTTAGGTCGCGCAGCTGTTCCAAGCGGAGCGTCAACCGGCGAGCACGAAGCTGTAGAACTTCGCGACGGCGGAAAAACATATGCCGGAAAGGGCGTTTTAAAAGCTGTTAAAAATGTCAATACGCTAATTGCAGAAGAACTTCTTGGTGTTTCAGTTTACGACCAAAACCGTATTGATCAAATCATGATCGACCTCGACGGAACTCATAACAAAGGCAATCTCGGCGCAAATGCGATCCTTGGCGTTTCGCTTGCTGTTGCAAAAGCTGCGGCAAACGAACTTGGACTTCCGCTTTATCGCTATATCGGCGGAGTTTCGGCAAACACACTTCCGGTTCCGATGATGAATATCATTAACGGCGGTTCGCATTCAGATGCGCCTATCGCGTTTCAGGAATTTATGATCATGCCCGTTAAAGCTAAAACGTTCACTCAGGCGATGCAAATCGGAACCGAGGTTTTCCACCAATTAAAGAAAGTTCTTCACGACCGGAATTTATCGACTGCTGTTGGTGATGAAGGCGGATTTGCTCCAAATCTTGCCGGCGGAACTGAAGATGCGCTTGAAACGATTCAGAAAGCGGTTGAAAATGCAGGTTATAAATTTGGCGATGAAATCATGATCGCGTTAGATTGTGCGGCATCCGAATTCTATGCTAACGGCACTTACGACTATTCAAAATTTGAAGGCGAAACAGGTCAGAAGAGAACATCTCGCGAGCAAGCAGAATATCTGGCGGCACTCGCATCAAAATATCCAATCATTTCTATCGAAGACGGAATGCAGGAAGACGATTGGGAAGGTTGGAAATACTTAACCGAACTTATCGGCGACAAAGTACAATTGGTTGGTGACGATTTGTTTGTTACCAATGTAGACCGACTTTCAACCGGAATCGAAAAGGGAATCGCCAATTCGATCCTGGTAAAAGTAAATCAGATCGGAACACTTACTGAAACCATTGCTGCCGTAAATATGGCTCACAACGCTGGTTACACTTCAGTAATGTCGCATCGTTCGGGTGAAACCGAAGATAATACGATCGCCGATTTAGCGGTGGCGTTGAATTGTGGCCAAATCAAAACCGGTTCGGCATCGCGCTCAGATCGGATGGCAAAATACAACCAATTGCTCCGAATCGAAGAAGAGTTGGGCAACACCGCATATTTTCCGGGTGTAAAAGCCTTTAAACAGAAATAATTTCCTAAAAAACCCGGCTGAAAAGTCGGGTTTTTTGTTTAATATTATCGCTAGGGCTATGCAAAATTAAAATGTCGGAAAATTATTCGGGTATTGTTTTAAACTATCATTGTTGCTTTTAATTTCCGACAGATTTATGTAGTTTTGTTAAATATATATTATACTTTTAAAATTCTCATTATATTATGTCAAAAACTGCAATATTAGAATTCGACGGCCAAAAGTATGAGTTTCCGATCGTTGTTGGAAGCGAAAACGAAGTTGGTATCGATATCGAAAAGTTACGTGCGGCAACCGGAGCAATCACGCTCGATCCGGGCTATAAAAATTCAGGTGCATGTCAGAGCGAAATTACGTTTCTGGATGGTGAAGAAGGGATTCTGCGTTACCGCGGATATTCTATCGAAGATCTAGCTGGAAAAGCCGGTTTCCTTGAGGTTTCCTACCTTTTGATCTTTGGCGAACTACCGACAAAAGCACAACTTGAGCAGTTTGAAGAAGACATTCGCAAATACAGCCTTGTAAACGAGGAGATGAAAAACATCATCGACGGCTTTCCAAAAACCGCGCATCCAATGGGTGTTTTGGCAGCTCTTACAAGCGCACTTACCGCATTCAACCCAAAATCGGTTAATGTTGAGAACGAAAGGGAAATGTATGAGGCGGTTTGTAAAACCATGTCGAAGTTCCTGGTTATTGCAACCTGGACTTACCGTAAAAACATGGGTTACCCATTAAACTACTACGATAACACAAAAGGATATGTTGAGAATTTCATGCATTTGATGTTTGAATTGCCAACAGGTCCGTATAAACCGAATCCTGCGGTTATTGACGCGCTTGATAAATTATTCATTCTTCACGGAGATCACGAGCAAAACTGTTCGACGTCGACCGTAAGAATGGTTGGTTCATCTCACGCCGGGCTTTTCGCTTCGATTTCTGCCGGCGTTTCTGCGCTTTGGGGTCCGCTTCACGGTGGTGCCAACCAGGCTGTTTTGGAAATGCTTGAAGAAATTCAGAAGAATGGCGGCGATGCTGATAAATACATGGCAAAAGCAAAAGACAAGAACGATCCGTTCCGACTTATGGGCTTTGGTCACCGTGTTTACAAAAACTTTGACCCTCGTGCAAAAATCATCAAAAAAGCAGCCGATGAAGTACTGGCAACTCTTGGTGTAGACGATCCGATTTTACAAATCGCGAAGAAACTCGAAGAAGCAGCACTTGTTGATGAGTATTTCGTGTCTCGCAAATTGTATCCAAACGTCGATTTCTATTCTGGAATCATTTACCGCGCGCTTGGCATTCCGACAGACATGTTTACAGTTCTTTTCGCAATCGGCCGACTTCCGGGTTGGATCGCGCAATGGAAAGAAATGCGTGTCAACAAAGAACCAATCGGTAGGCCACGTCAGATTTACACAGGTTATCCGTTACGTGATTTCAAACCAATGGATCAACGATAATATGAAAGCTTCCTTAATTGGAGGCTTTTTTTTGATCTTTAGTCAGTTGCTTATTTGAACCCGCGGCAGCTTGCATTAGCGATGGGCAGCGGTATCCTTTTTTGGATCCGATAGGGACAAAAAAGATAAAGCAGACAGCGCGACCCTTGGGGAATGCCCAATGAACACTGACGATTTGGCTAAAAAATTCAAAAAATAGCCTTTTGGAGAACCTTTTTCTATATTTGCACCGAATGCCATAAAAGGCTAACAATTATGCTAAAATTAAATGTAAAAGATGAAACCTCGCGACTGCGTGCGGTGATTCTTGGAACGGCCGAAAACAATGGGCCGACACCAACAGTAGAAGAGGCTTACGATCCGAAATCGCGCGAACACATACTTGCCGGAACCTATCCGAATGAGGAAGATATGACTCGCGAAATGGACGCAATAAATGCGGTTTTTTTGAAATATGACGTGACTGTTTATCGCCCTGAAGTGATTGAATGTTGCAATCAGATTTTTACGCGCGACATTGGTTTTGTGATCGACGATTTGTTTATAAATGCGAATATTTTACCTGATCGGGAGCCGGAATTGGCGGCAATCAAGTATGTAATTGATCAGATTTCACCTGAAAAAGTGATTACTCCACCGGTGGAAGTTCATATTGAAGGTGGCGATGTGATGCTTTGGAACGATCATATTTTTATCGGCACGTACAAAGGTGATGACTATTCGGATATTAAGACCGCAAGGACAAATCAGCAGGGCGTTGAGTTTATTCGCCAGCTTTTCCCGCATAAAACCGTAAAGGAATTTGACCTGGTGAAATCGCTTATCGAGCCACGCGACAATGCGTTGCACCTTGATTGTTGCTTCCAACCGATCGGTCATGGACGCGGAATTATCTATGAAGGCGGTTTTGGCGCGAAGGCTGATTACCAATATTTGGTTGATCTTTTTGGCGAAGAAAACTTATTTCACATAACCCGCGAGGAAATGTACCACATGCATTCGAATGTTTTTTCGATATCTGAAGATGTGGTGGTTTCTGAAGAGAATTTTACCCGATTGAATACCTGGCTACGTGAAAAAGGCTACACGGTTGAGGAAGTTCCGTATGCTGAAATTTCGAAACAAGAAGGACTTTTGCGATGTTCGACACTTCCGTTGATCCGCGATATTTAAAATTTGCATTGCCATTGGGGCGATGTTGTTTATACAAGAATGATTATGAAACAGATTACCGATACAATTTTTATGATCCGGCCGGTGTCGTTCCGCATGAACGAGCAGACCGCGGTTAATAATTACTACCAAAAAGTGGTTGAAAATGTACTTCAACCGACCATCAATGCCAAGGCGCAGCAGGAGTTTGACGCATTTGTTGAAAAACTTCGCAACGTTGGAATTAACGTGATTGTGATAAACGATACGCTTGATCCCGACACGCCGGATTCAATTTTTCCGAACAACTGGATCTCGCTGCACGAAAATAAAGATGTGGCGCTATATCCGATGTATGCCGAAAACAGACGAGGCGAGCGGCGCGAGGAGGTTCTTGACATGCTAGAGGACGAAGGTTTTAAAATTGACAACATTATTGATTATACCGAAGCTGAGCAAGACGGTTTTTTCCTTGAGGGAACCGGAAGCATGATTTTGGATCGAACCAATGGCAAGGCGTATTGTGCGTTGTCGCCGCGTGCGGATGAAGAGCTTTTCATCGAATTTTGTGAGGATTTCGAATATACGCCGGTAATTTTTGAAGCTTTCCACCATGTGAACGGCGAGCGAAAACTGATTTATCACACTAACGTCATGATGTGCGTAGGTGAGAAATTTGCGGTTATTTGTGCGGATTGCATTGACGATAAAAAGGAGCGCAAGGCTGTTTTGGATAGTTTGAAAGAGGATGGAAAAGAAATTATCCTGATCAGTGAAGAACAAGTGGATCAATTTGCAGGAAACATGCTCGAACTAGCCGGAGCTGATGACAAACGATACATTATTATGAGTGCTGCAGCGCATAAATCGCTTACCGCAAAACAGATTTCGTCGCTTGAAAAATACGGCGAGATATTGAGTTCGAGTTTAGAAACTATCGAAACCTGTGGCGGCGGAAGTGCGCGTTGCATGATGGCTGAGGTGTTTTTACCAAAAGCTTAACAAGTTAGAAAAGACGGTTCGTTTGAAGTCAGTTGACTTTTGATTAACTTTATAAGTCGCATAAAAAAGGAAACTTCAGATGAAAAATAAAAAGACATTGGTTCTTGGCGCTTCGGCAAATCCCGCCCGATATTCATATATGGCAATCAAAAAACTGGTTGGTTACGATCAGTCGGTTGTGGCAATCGGGTTAAAGGAAGAGGAAGTTGCCGGGGTTAAAATCCATACAAAACAATTGCCGTTAACCAATATTGATACGGTAACGCTCTACTTAAATCCGCTTCGCCAGAGAGAATATTACAATTATATCCTCGGACTTCAGCCAAAGCGCGTGATATTTAATCCGGGAACTGAAAACCCGGAATTTTATCAATTGTTGAGGCAAAATAAAATTGAAGTCGAGATTGCATGCACCCTGGTGTTGCTTTCGATGAATCAATATTAAAATCTTGTCTGCAATTTTGTTGGCCGACTGATCATGTACAATCCGATGAATGTGATCAGTCCGTTAACAATGATCAGTTCGTTGTCAAACACGTACCCGAAAAACCATTGTTTCGAATTTTCTGTAATCAAATAAGTGATAGCGGGAGACAGAACGCAAATGATCGGGACGATTTTATCTTTTACCGCCCGGTTTTTTACGAATAGTCCAAAAGTGTATAGTCCGAGTAGCGGGCCGTATGTATACGATGCAACTCTAAAAATCATTCCTACTACTGAGGCGTCGTTGATTTCGTTAAATCCGATGATTACCAGAAACATCAACATTGAAAAGGTGATGTGAACCAAATGACGCGTCCGGACCACATTGGGTTTATTCGCGTTTTCTTCTTTGTCCATTCCCAGGAAATCCACACAAAAGGATGTTGTTAAGGCAGTGAGTGCCGAATCGGTCGTGGCGAAAGTAGCAGCTGTGAGTCCGAGTAGGAATACAATCGACGGAATAATGTTTAGATGATTGAATGCGATCTCAGGGAAAAGCAGGTCGGTTCGTGGCTTTCCGGTTATGAGATCTTTTGGAACGTCGATACCGTTATTTTCGGCATAAATGTAAAGAAGCGCACCAACGCTGAGGAAGAAAATATTGATCAGCACAAAAATACCGGTGAAAGTGAACATGTTTTTTTGCGCTTCGCCGATGTTCTTGCAACTGAGATTTTTTTGCATCAGATCTTGATCAAGTCCGACCATTGCAATGGTGACGAACATTCCGCCAAGAATCTGCTTCACGAAATGAAACCGGCTGCCCAGTATGTCTTCAAAGAAAAACACTTTTGAATAATTGCTGTCCTTTACAGCTTCAAATGCGGAAATTACGCCAAGATCCAGACTATCGCAGATAAAATAAATGGTGAGAAATACCGATGTGACCAGGAAAAATGTTTGCAGGGTATCGGTAATGATAATCGTTTTGAGTCCGCCCCGATAGGTATATGCAAAAATTAAGGTCAATGAAGCCAATACGGTGACGGCGAATGGGATTCCGTAGTAATCAAAAACAAAGCGTTGAAGCACGATTACTACAAGGTACAAGCGGAATGCACTTCCGATGGTTCGGCTGATCAAAAATATGATTGCGGCGGTTTTATAGGAGTACGTTCCGAGTCGTTTTTCGATGTAACCATAGATCGAGGTCAGATTCATTCGGTAGTAAAGTGGCAATAGCACTTTGGCAATGATGATGAAACCGAGGGCATTTCCGAGGATGAATTGAAAATATTTGAATTGTTCTCCGCCCGGCGATCCGACTTCTCCCGGAACTGATATAAACGTAACGCCAGATAGTGCGGTTCCGATCATCCCGAAGGCAACCAGATACCATTTTGCGTTGTTGTTGGCTTTAAAGAACGCGTTATTTCCGCTGTCTTTTCTACTTACGAAATGTGAAATTGTAAAGAGTATCCCGAAGTAAACAATAATCAGGGATAAGATGGCGAAAGGCGTCATTAATAGCTGGTTTATGGCGCAAAATACGAAAAACCTTTAACTTATCTGATTCGAAAAAAAGCTACTTTTGCAGCATGGAATTTTCTTCAAAACTGTTAGAACGAGCCGTTAACGAAATGAGTCGGTTACCCGGAATTGGAAAGCGGACGGCGCTTCGGTTGGTGTTGCATATGTTGCGTCAGCCGGCCGAACAAACCCGGTTTTTGTCGGAAGCGTTGTTGAGCATGCGCGAAGACATCCAATTTTGCGAAAGTTGCCACAATATTTCTGATTCGACGCTTTGTGAGATTTGCGCTAATAAATCCCGAAATCAGAGCGTTATCTGTGTGGTTGAAGATGTCCGGGACGTGATGGCGATCGAAAATACGAATCAGTATCGCGGAATTTACCACGTGCTTTCCGGAAAGATTTCGCCGGTAGACGGAGTTGGCCCAAGTCAGTTGAATATTTCATCGCTGGTGCAGAAGGTCGCAGCCGGAACCGTATCGGAGTTAATATTTGCGTTGAGTCCGACCATGGAAGGCGATACTACAAATTTTTACATCTACAAGCAGATAAAAGAGTACGATATCATAACTTCGGCGATTGCCAGAGGAATTTCGGTTGGCGACGAATTGGAATATGCCGACGAAGTTACCCTTGGGCGTAGTATTTTGCAACGTGTTCCGTTTCAGGAGTCTTTCAAGAGCTGATAAGCAGTTGGCGACTAATTTTGAAATTAATAATGAAAAACTATCTTTGTTTGCTAATGCTGATTTTCCAATGAATAAAACCCTGGTTTGTCTCCTGTTATTTGCAGGTATTTTTTTTAGTTCTTGTGTGCCAACAAGGAACCTGACTTATCTTCAGGACAAAAGCAACAACTCACAGCCTCAGCCGGTGTCGGCCGTTGCGATGAAGCCCTACCGACTGCAGACAAACGACATCATAAGTATTACGATTCGAGCGATTGATATGAAGTTGGTTGAGATTTTTTCTGCAACCAGCGGAAGCGGATCGAACGTATCTGACGAACAATTATATTACAACGGATATACGGTTGATGATCATGGGAACGTTCGGATTCCGGTTCTTGGTGAAGTCAATGTGCTTGGCCTTACCATGGAAGAAGCTCGTCAAAAGGTCGAAAAGCAATTGCTCGATGAATATTTCACAAAGGAAGCTGCAATTTTTGTCAGTGTTAAACTGGCCGGTTTCAGATATACCATCAATGGCGAGGTTGCTTCGCCGGGTTCTCAGGTTTTGATGCAGGAGAAAGTAAACATAATGGAAGCCATCGCAAACGCCGGTGATATAACCGTGATCGGCGACAGAAGAAGTGTTTCGGTAATCAGACAATTCCCACACGGAACTGAAATTCACAACATCGACCTTACCGATGTAAACGCCATGCAATCGCCCTATTATCACCTTCAGCCAAACGATTATATTTACGTAAAACCGCTGCCGCAAAAAGCCTGGGGAACCGGAACAACAGGTTTGCAGTCATTTACGACAATCGTATCGGTTTTGACCTTGGTTACTACAACATTCTTACTTTTAACAAGATAAAATCCACACCATCGGCGCATGCTTGATACTAATAACCTATCCTTTTTAGAAAATAAGAGCAACTTCGATTTTAAAGGCTTTTTGCTTAAAATTGCCAGTTATTGGAAGTGGTTTATTGCCAGCCTTTTGATTGCGTTTACCATTGCCTACCAGGTAAATATCCGCAAGGAAAAAGTATATTCAATGGACGCAACCATTGCAATTAAAGAGCAGAACAATCCGCTTTTTACAACAAATACAAGTCTGGTTTTTAACTGGGGCGGAACATCTGATCAGGTTCAAAGCGTGGCGGCCTCAATCAAATCGCGATCTCACAACGAATTCGTGGTTGATTCGCTTCAATTCTACATCGATTACATCCGAAAAGGCGAATATTATATGCAGGATGTTTATGGTCGCGTTCCGTTTTTCATCGTACCCGATAAAGTAAAAGGACAGCTTTTCGACAAACTTATCGGCATCAAATTTATTTCGGCAACTCAGTATGAAGTGCGAATTCCGTTTGAAGATTCGAACGTGCCGGTCGTTCACTACATCGACAACACTAAAAGTGACGTGAATGTTGCTTCGGGCGAATATGTGCAGCGATTTACAATTGGTCAAAAAGTTTCGGTTCCATTTTTAAATCTCAAGCTCGAACTCACCAAGGAGCCTGGAACCTATATTGGCAACGAATATTTTATCAGATTTCGGGATTTTGACCGAACAGTATCAAAGTATCGCGGAATCCAGACCAGCATTGATAAAAACGCGGGGTCGATAATGACACTTTCGCTTGACGGCACAAACAAACATCGATTGGTCGCTTATTTAAATGCAACGGTTCAGAAGCTGATCGACAATCAACTTGAGCGTAAAAATCAGTTTGCAACAAATACGATCCACTTTATTGACAGTATCCTTCGCGATCGCAATAAAATGCTAAAAAGCTCTGAAGATGAGATCAAGAATTTTACACAGAAGCGAAATATTTTTGAAATTGAACAAGGCGGCGGTCAGTTTTCAGCGCAATTGCTCGATCTTGAACTTCAGAAAGATGCGGTTGACCGAAAAATCGCATATTTGAGTGATCTTCGGAGTTACCTTCAGAAAAGCGTCGACTTTTCAAAATATCCGGCGCCATCAGTCGCAGGCATCGACGATCCGAACATCAGTGTCAACGTTGCCAAATTGATCGATTTATCGCGACAACGATCCGAACGCGCCTACACGGTTAAAAGTGCCAAGTTATTTGACAATTTCGACAACCAGATTCAGGCGATCAAAAATGTATTGCTCGAAAACATATCAACCGCGCGAAACAGTATCAACTACGACCGGAATATGATACTTGCCAAGATGAACAGCGTTCAGGGCGATATCAAAAAGCTACCGGAAGATACTCAGGAATACCTCCGAATCAGACGTGGTTACGACCTCACTGAGAAGATCATCAACACTTTTTTGGAGAAACGACACGAAGCCGCAATTGTAAAGGCATCAGCAATTTCCGACATTCAATTTCTCGATAAAGCGAAAGATATTGGCGGCGGCCAAATCGGTCCAAATACCGGTGTAAATTATGTCATGGCTTTTTTCCTCGGAATCCTTGTGCCGTTATTTGGCGTTTTTGCCATCTTCTTTATTGAAAACGCGATTCTGAATACTGACGATATCGTGAAGTTGACCAAAATTCCGATAATCGGTGTGGTTGGCGTTAAGCATACGACTAATAATCTGGCTGTGTTCGAAAAGCCAAAATCGGCTCTTGCCGAAACCTTCCGGGCGATCCGGTCTTCGCTTCAGTTTATGTATAAAAACAAACAGATTGAAGGCGCAAAAACGTTGATGCTGACATCTTCCATCAGTGGTGAAGGAAAAACATTTTGTTCGATCAACATCGCAACGGTTTTTGCCATGAGCGAGAAGAAGTGTGTAATTGTCGGACTCGATTTACGTAAACCAAAGATTTTCGACGATTTCAACATCAAGAACGATATTGGTGTGGTCAATTACCTGATCGGCCAAAAGAATATTGACGAAGTTATCCAATCAACGCATATTCCGTATCTCGATGTGATTACTTCGGGACCGATTCCGCCGAACCCGTCTGAACTTTTGATCGGTGAGTCAATGGATAATTTGATGAAGGATCTCACATCCAGATACGATTACATCATCCTTGATACGCCGCCGGTCGGATTGGTTGCTGATGCGGTCGAACTCTCTCAATACGCCGATGTGACGCTTTACATCATGCGGCAAAATTATACGAAAAAGGATATGGTTACGGTGTTGAACAACCGTCATAAACGCGGTGAACTTTCCAATATTAGCATCGTATTTAACGGATATCAGAATAAAGCCAAATACGGTTCGGGTTACGGATATGGTTACGGCTACGGATATGGCTATGGCTACGGACCGTACTCGCAAGGCTACCATGAGGAAGATGAGCCTAAGAATTTGATTGATAAACTTCGACGTAAATTTACGCGACGATCTTAAAAAAAAAATGAGCAGTACAAAAACAGTTTTAATCACAGGTGGCGCCGGTTTTATCGGATCTAACCTGTGTTCGCACTTTCTGGATAAGGGATATAATGTGGTTTGCCTCGATAACTTTGCGACAGGCCATCGGTATAATGTTGAGCCGTTTTTTTCGAACTCGCGTTTTAAACTTATCGAAGGCGATATCCGGAATTTGGACGATTGCAAATCTGCGGTTAATGGTGCCGACTATGTATTGCATCAGGCTGCGCTTGGTTCGGTGCCAAGGTCGATCAATGATCCGATTACTTCAAACGATGTTAACGTGTCCGGTTTTCTAAACATGCTTGTAGCTTCCCGCGATGCCGGCGTAAAACGTTTTGTATATGCGGCAAGTTCATCAACGTATGGCGATTCGAAAGGACTTCCCAAGGTTGAGGATGTGATCGGGAAACCGCTTTCGCCGTATGCAATTACCAAGTATGTTAACGAGTTGTATGCTGAAATTTTTGGACGTACGTATGGGTTGGAAACAATCGGACTTCGATATTTTAACGTGTTCGGACGCCGGCAGGATCCAAATGGCGCATATGCTGCGGTAATACCAAAATTTGTGATGCAACTGATGGCACATCAGAGTCCGGTGATTAATGGCGATGGCAATCATTCGCGCGATTTTACCTATATCGACAATGTTGTTCAGATGAACGAATTGGCAATGACCACAACAAATACCGATGCAGTCAACACCGTTTATAACACAGCTTTCGGCGACCGGAATACGTTAAATGACCTGGTTCGGCATCTTAAGGAATTTCTTGGCGAATTTGATCCCGCGATCAAAAATGTAGCTGTAATTCACGGACCTGAGCGTCCCGGCGATATTCCGCATTCGCTTGCGTCAATTGATAAAGCTCGCAAACTTCTCGGATACGATCCGGCATTTTCATTCCAAAACGGACTCAAAGAAGCCGTGAAATGGTATTGGGAGAACCTTCGGGATTTAACAAATGTTAAATAAAAACCTATATTTGCACTATAACGTAGAAGATGAAAATTACTAACATTTGTTGTATTGGCGCTGGATATGTGGGAGGCCCAACAATGGCAGTCATTGCACTAAAATGTCCTGATATTAAAGTTACTGTAGTCGACCTGAATGCGAATAGAATCGCGTTGTGGAACGATCCCGATGTAACCAACATTCCAATTTATGAGCCGGGTTTAAGTGATATTGTTGCCCAAACCCGTGGCGTTAATCTCTTTTTTTCCACCGATGTGGATAAGGCAATCGACGAAGCTCAGATTATTTTTATTTCTGTAAATACACCAACAAAAACGTACGGCGCCGGAAAAGGCATGGCAGCCGATCTTAAATATATTGAACTTTGCGCAAGGCAGATAGCACGTGTGGCAAAGGACGATAAAATCGTAGTCGAGAAATCGACGTTGCCGGTTCGTACTGCTGAAGCCATCAAGAATATTCTGGACAATACCGGAAACGGCGTGCAATTCCAGATACTTTCCAATCCTGAGTTTCTTGCAGAAGGAACTGCGGTTGAAGATTTATTAAATCCAGATCGCGTGCTTATCGGTGGCGATCAGGATCCAGCCGGTCGCGAAGCCATTCAATCGCTTGTCGATATTTATGCAAAATGGGTTAACCCCAATAACATATTGACCACAAATGTTTGGTCTTCTGAACTTTCGAAATTATCAGCCAACGCGTTTTTAGCACAGCGTGTTTCTTCAATAAATGCACTTTCAGAACTCTGCGAACGAACCGGAGCCGATGTAAATGAGGTCGCTCGCGCCATCGGAATGGATAGCCGAATCGGACCAAAATTTTTGAAAGCATCTGTCGGCTTTGGCGGATCGTGTTTCCAAAAGGATATTTTAAACTTGGTTTATATCGCTAAATCGTACAATTTGACCGCTGTTGCTGATTATTGGGAACAGGTGATCATCATGAACGATCATCAGAAACGCAGATTTTCGCAAAAAATCGTCAGTACGCTTTATAATACTGTTGCTGGGAAAAAGATCGCATTCTTGGGTTGGGCATTTAAAAAAGATACCAACGATACGAGAGAGTCGGCCGCAATTTATGTTGCAGACGATTTGATCAATGAAACAGCGCAGATTTCGGTTTACGATCCGAAGGTAGACGCCGAGAAAATATACAACGATCTGACCATGTTAGGTTCGCGGGATGAAGCTGAAAATAAATCGTCGCTGATTTCGACCAAAGATCCGTATCAGGCTTGTCAAGATGCACATGCGATTGCCATTTTAACCGAATGGGACGAATTTAAATCGTATGATTGGCAGCGAATTTATGATAATATGTTGAAGCCAGCCTTTATCTTTGATGGACGGAACCTGCTCGATAAAAATAAAATGAAAGAGATCGGCTTTGTTTATCAGGCCATAGGGTCATAATGCCTCCAAATTAAACACTATATTGATGAGTATCAGAATTGCAGTAATTGGTTTAGGATATGTCGGATTGCCACTGGCGAGATTGTTCGCAACGAAATATCCGGTAGTGGGTTTCGATATCAATCAGGATCGGATCGCCGAGCTTCAACAAGGTAAAGATGCCACACTTGAAGTTGATGAAAACGAATTGCGCGAGGTACTTAAAGAGAACTCATCATCTGACATCGGATTATTTTGCAGCGCCGATATTTCAGATATTAAAGATTGCAATTATTATATTGTTACCGTTCCGACACCTGTCGACAAAAACAATCGCCCTGATTTGACTCCGCTTTACAAATCGAGTGAAACCGTGGCAAAGGTTCTAAAACAAGGTGATATTGTCGTGTACGAATCAACCGTTTATCCCGGAGTTACCGAAGATGAATGCGTGCCGGTTTTGGAGCGGGTAAGCGGATTAAAATTCAACGTCGATTTCTTTGCCGGTTATTCGCCTGAACGCATCAATCCGGGCGACAAAGAACATACGGTCGATAAAATACTCAAAGTAACCGCCGGCTCAACACCTGAAATCGGTGAGAAGGTCAACAACCTTTACAAATCGGTTATTACAGCCGGGACGCATTTAGCACCATCAATCAAAGTTGCCGAAGCCGCAAAAGTGATCGAAAATTCACAACGCGACATCAACATTGCATTTGTCAACGAACTTGCGAAAATTTTTAATCTTCTAGAAATTGATACGCATGCGGTTCTGGAAGCTGCCGGCACAAAATGGAACTTTCTTCCGTTTAAACCGGGTTTGGTTGGCGGACACTGCATTGGCGTAGACCCGTATTATCTGGCGCAAAAAGCTCAGGAATCAGGATACCACCCGGAAATCATTTTGGCTGGTCGCCGATTGAATGACAGCATGGGCGAGTACGTGGCATCACAAGTCGTGAAACTGATGATCAAAAACGACATTGCCGTTCGAGGAGCTGAACTTTTGATGCTTGGAATTACATTCAAAGAAAATTGTCCCGATGTTCGCAACACAAAGATTGTGGACGTAATCAAAGCGTTTTCAGATTATGGCGTATCACTAACCATTTTTGATCCGTGGGCAAATCCGGATGAAGTCATGCACGAGTATGGTCTGAAAACCGAGAATAAACTTCCTGCAAACCAATATGATGCTATCGTATTAGGTGTTGCGCACAAAGAGTTTCTGGAAATCGACCTATCGTCGCTAAAAAAGGAAAAAAGTATCGTTTTCGATGTCAAAGGCGTTTTAGGAACCCAAGCCGACGGTCACCTCTAAACTTAGTTTGATGAAAAAGATCTTAATAACAGGAGGAGCTGGATTTATCGGATCACATGTCGTTAGGCGCTTTGTTACCAACTATCCCGATTACACAATTTTCAACCTCGACGCATTAACTTATGCCGGAAATCTCGAAAACATTGCCGATATCGAGAATTTTCCGAACTACCATTTTATAAAAGGAGATATTGCCGATGAGCTTTTTATCAGCGAACTATTCTCGGAACACAATTTTGACGGCGTTGTCCATCTGGCTGCGGAATCGCATGTAGATCGTTCGATTACCGATCCGATGGCTTTTGTGCGGACCAACATTTTCGGAACCGTCAATCTGTTGAACGCTGCGGTGAAGAATTGGAAGGATTTTGAGGGAAAAATGTTTTACCACATCAGTACCGATGAGGTTTACGGAACCCTTGGCACTACCGGTCTTTTTACTGAAACCACGCCGTATAGTCCGAATTCGCCGTATTCAGCTTCAAAAGCAAGCTCGGATCATTTTGTGAGAGCGTACGGTGAAACATACGGACTTCCGATTGTCATCAGCAATTGCTCGAACAACTACGGTCCGTTTCATTTCCCCGAAAAATTGATTCCGCTTTTTATCAATAACATTATCAATCAAAAGCCGCTGCCGGTTTATGGCGACGGAAAATATACCCGCGATTGGCTTTATGTTGAAGATCATGCGCGTGCCATCGACCTTGTGTTTCATAAAGGTGAAAATCGCGAGACATATAATATCGGCGGATTTAACGAATGGCAGAACATCGACCTTGTAAAACTTCTTTGCAAAATTCTCGATCAAAAGCTAAATAGGGAAGAAGGATCATCTGAAAAATTGATCACTTACGTAAAAGACAGACCTGGTCATGACCTTCGTTATGCCATCGACGCAACAAAAATCAACCGCGAATTAGGCTGGGAACCATCAGTTACTTTTGAGCAAGGTTTAGAAAAAACGGTGGATTGGTATCTGGAAAATACCGATTGGCTTGAGCGCGTAACTTCGGGTGAATATCAAAATTATTACAGTTCGCAATACCGCGATTCTAAAATATGAGTCAACTAAAAAAAGGCGCAATCCTTTCTTACGGATCGATTTTGTTGACCATTATGGTCGGTTTGGTGCTCACGCCATTTATGGTCAGGACACTTGGTGACAGCGAATTCGGATTGTACACGCTTATCGGTTCTATTGTCGGTTATATCGGATTGCTTGATTTTGGCCTAAACAATACAATCATCCGGTTTGTTGCCAGATATCGTGCGCAAAAAGATTTGAAAGGCGAGCAAAACTTCCTGGCCACTACCATGCTGATTTACTGTTTTATTTCAGTGTTGGTCGTAATCGGTGGCATGTTTATCTACTACAATCTAGCTGATTTTTTCGACAAATTAACACCAAGCCAGATCGCGAAAGCTGAAGTCATGTTCCTGATTCTTGTCTTCAACCTTGCCATCGGATTACCCGGAAATGCCTTTGCGGCGATTTGCTCCGGATACGAACATTTCGTTTTTCCGAGGATGCTGAATATTGTTAAGTACATCGTCAGATCGCTTATGATTGTAGCGCTTTTGATGCTTGGCGGCGATGCAGTAGGAATGGTTATCGTTGATACAGCAGTGAATATAGTCGTCATTTTAATTAATTGCTACTACGTTTTTCGAAAGCTTAAAGTCAGATTTAGATTGTCGGCTTTTAATCCCGCGTTAGTCAAAGAAATATTTTCATATTCAATCTGGATTTTCGTTTTTGCGATTTTTAGTTTGTTGCAATGGCGCGCCGGACAAGGGATTCTTGGTAAAATGTCAGGTCCCGAAGCCGTTACAATCTTTGCAATCGGTGTTCTTCTTGGTTCATATTATGGCACGTTTTCGAGTGTGATTTCCGGAGTTTTTCTCCCCCGCGCAACAAAAATGACGGTTTTGGAAGCTAGTGCCGACGAACTATCCGATATGATGATAAAAATTGGTCGTTTTACAGCCGTCAGTTTGATGCTGATCTTTGGCGGATTTCTTCTTTTCGGCCGTCAATTTGTCGACCTTTGGATGGGAGATTCTTATGATGAAGCCTGGCTCATTGCCTTGATAATCATGATTTCATACACAACGCCGCTTATTCAATCGTTTGCAAATGCTATTTTGGAAGCTCGTCGGATGTTTGCTTTCAAAGCGATGGCATATATTGGACTGGTTTTCATCGGAATCGGTGTCGGCGCTTACCTGGTCAGGTTCTACGGGCCGGTTGGTATCATTATCGGAACCAGCGGCGGATGGATGCTCGGGCAAATAATCATGAATTTCTATTATTACAAGAAACTTAAACTGCAAATCCCGAGATTCTTTCTAGAAGTTTTTAAAGGATTGGTGCCCACATTTATCACCGTGCTCGCCATCGGAGTTGCCATTACATACATTCCTGGTTCGGGTTGGTTTAACCTCGGACTTAAAATTGCGCTTTTCGCCGGCGTTTACATTTTGTTTATGTTTAAATTTGGGTTAAACCAATATGAGATCGATGTCTTTAAAGGCACAATTCCATTTTTAAAGAAAAAGAATGCTTAAATTAAATCAGATCAACTTAATAGCGGAAGAATCGAAATTCATTTATAACTATTCGTATGATTCCGCCATCAGCAAATATTTTAAGCCTGAGCGATTTTTCTCGCAATATGACTTAGATGTTTCAGCGGTTCCTCAAAGCATTTCCGTCATTCCTTTTCTGGCCAATTTTGCTCCGATCGCCTGGTTTGCAGGTTTCGACATTACAGTTGACGAAATCGACGAAGATTTTTACAATGCACTTCTAGCCATTAAACAAGAGCTGATAAAGCACCATCCGGTGATGGAAGGCAAAGTGAGTAATATCAATGGAAAATTAGTAAAGAATAAAATCAACGGCGGCAAATCGGCTATGCTTTTCAGCGGCGGCGTTGATGCTTTTGCAACCTATTTTCGCCATTTCGACGAATCTCCGGATTTAGTAACCATCAAAGGTGCCGATATTGAACTCGACGACGAAAAACAATGGCAAGAAGTATTGGAATTCAACGAAAACGAACCAATCTTAAAAAATAACGACCGTCATTATGTGATCACAAATCTCAAGGATTTTTATTCGTATGAAGTCGACATGTTATTGCCAAATCGGGGTTGGTGGGGAAATATCCAACACGGATTAGCGCTAATCGGTTCACTTGCGCCGCTTTCATTTTTAAAAGGCCACTCAAGAATATACATTGCTTCAACCCGCTCGATCCACATGACTTTCAATGCCTGGGGTTCAATGCCCGAAACCGACGAGAAAATCAGTTGGGGCGGATTGCAGGTTCATCACGACGGATTCGAATTAAAACGTCAGGATAAAGTCGACTTGATCGTGAAATCGCTGGAGCAACTTGGAAAAAAGACAACAATCAGAGTCTGCTACTCAGATATTAAAAAGGATTTGAACTGTTCACATTGTGAGAAATGTGTGCGAACTATCTACGGAATCATTCTCGCCGGTGGAAATCCAAATGAGTTCGGCTTTCGTGTGGATTCAAATATCTACAATCGAATTGAATCAACATTGAAACGCGGATTTCGCACCAAAGGGTCGCAATTTTTCTGGCGAGAGTTGGCCGATAAATCAAAATCGGTTTCAACGACGTTTTATTTTGATGATCCTCAAGTTGAAAGGCAAAAGCAAGCCGAATTGCTTCAGCTCATCGACCAACAAACATCTGCTGAGATCGCGCCATTATCCGGATTTGCAAAATTCAAGTATAAGGTAATCAACTCTTATCCGAAACTTTTCGAAGCCTATCTTAAGATACGACGTTCTCTATAAATTTGGCAAGAAAAAGCTGATAAATTTGTAGTTTGACGCCCAATAATATAATAGTATCTTTGCCGGCGAATTGCCATGAGCGGCGTAACGTGCTCAGAACAAAAATATTAGCGTAAATATGAAATACGGATTATTATCTTATAAGGAAAGCAAGCAAGTATTTAACGTTGGAGACAACATTCAAAGTCTTGCCGCCAAGCAATATCTGCCAAGAGTTGATACGTATATAAATCGGGAGAAATTGGCCGAATATGAAGGTGAGCGCACAAAACTTATCATGAATGGCTGGTTTACCCACAATCATCATAATTGGGTCCCAAACGGCAATATCGATCCGCTTTTTATTTCATTTCACATGAACAATACGGCGGCTCCGTTTATGCTTAGCGAAAAAGGAATCGCTTATCTCAAAAAACACCAGCCAATCGGTTGCCGTGATCAATTTACCGCTGATACTTTATTGGCAAAAGGCATCGACGCGTATTTTTCGGGATGCCTGACGCTGACTTTAGACACGTATAAAGTTGATGATTCCGAGCGTGGCGATGATATTTACATTGTTGATCCACTTTATAGTTATCCAACCTGGGAGAAAGTAACTTACAACCTAAAACGCTTTATCAGAAGCTTTCAAAGCGGAAAGGTGTTTCGCATCACCGATAAAAAGAAACATTTGCAAGGTTTTATTGATGCCGATCTTTTAAAATCAGCTAAATATGTCAACCAGGAACCGCCTTCGGGAAAATATACCGAGCAGGAGAAATTTCAAATGGCTGAAGATCTATTGCGTAAATACGCTAAAGCGAAATTGGTGATTACATCCCGTATTCACTGTGCGCTTCCATGTTTAGCGATGGGAACTCCGGTGATATTTGTCAACGGTTTCGACAGTTTTGTCGATTCGTGCCGGTTCGACGGAATTCTGGAGCTTTTCAACCGTATCGACATTGATGCAAAAACCGGAAAGTGGACCGCGAATTTTCCGCTTGACGGCAAAATCTCACAAGATACAATGGTTACAAATCTTGGCAAGCATCACGCTTTAGCCGAACCAATGAAGAAAAAATGTCGTGATTTTATAGCCGCCGACAATGGATAAGCGTTTAAGCCTTAAATTTTCTACAATTTCATTCCTGCTGTTGATGATGGTGGTGGTAGGCCACGCGGTTAACATCAAATATACGCCAGACGGAATCGGATATGGGGTTTGGTTTTTTGAAAATGTGGTGTCAGATAAATTTACCAAGGTTGTCATACCGATTTTCTTTTTTATATCGGCTTATTTATTTTTTCTCAATGTAAATCCGGATACGATCTCTGTAAATACATTCAAGGAAAAAATCGGGAAGCGGATGAAAACACTGCTGATTCCGTATCTTTTTTGGTGTACAATCTGGTTTGCATTTGTCTACATTATTCAACTACATCCTGCAATTGGAATATATTTTGGCGAACCGATTCATACGCTTCCAAAATGGAAACAGTTTTGGCTTTTATACCTCGAACCTGTAAATTATCAATTCTGGTTTATCCGCGAATTGTTGCTTTATGTGCTGATTACGCCATTGTTATTTTTGGCAGTTAAGCATTTGAAATGGTTCTTTTTAGTGTTTCTGTATGCGATGGCGGCTTATTCACTTAGTGTTTTCACGGTGTGGAATATCGATATATATCGATATCATATGATATTTTATTATTCACTCGGAATCTACTGTGCGATTAACAAAGTGAGTTTATCATTAGCATTTATTCCCACATTCATTCAGGTTTTACTGGTTTCGCTTTTCGTTTTTCTCTGCTGCGTATTACTGTGGCTGGACGTAAATGTGGTTCCTGATTACGGAATTTGGTACAACCGACTGTATCTGAACCTGGTATCTATGATCGGCTGTGTTGGCCTTTGGGCGATATACGATACATTGGATCAGAAATTCGATTTTAAATATTATCAGATTTACAGTTTCGCATTTATAATTTACGCTTGCCACGGCGTTCCGATTTTGCTTCTCAAGGAAGCGCTTGTCGCCGTATTAGCACCATCGCCACTAGCTAGGTTGTTACTATATTTTGCAACCATTCTATTTACGATAATCATGTGCGTCGGATTCGGGAAGCTGTTTAAAAAATATTTGCCAAAGGGATATCAGCTGGTTACCGGCAATCGATAAAAAACAATTATGAAAAAGAAAATTCTTGTCTGTTTTGGAACAAGGCCTGAAGCCATAAAGATGTGTGCTTTGGTGCATACGCTAAAGAGAACCGATTATGACGTAGAGGTTTGCGTTACGGCTCAACATCGCGAAATGCTGGATCAGGTACTTGAATTTTTCGAAATTACACCCGATTACGATTTGGATATCATGAAACCGAGTCAGTCGCTAAACGAACTCAGCAGCCGAATCTTCATGAAAATGGATGAGGTTTTACTAAAAGCGTCACCTGATTTGGTACTTGTTCATGGCGATACAACCACATCTAGCATTTGTGCGTGGGCGGCTTTTCACCGAGGTGTAAAAGTGGGTCATGTTGAAGCCGGACTGAGAACTTTCGACAAGTATTCGCCGTTCCCTGAAGAGGCTAACCGACAAATCACCGGACGATTGGCCGACTTCCATTTTTCACCAACTACAACGTCTGAAGAAAATCTGCTTGCTGAAAAAACAAACCATGAATCAATTGTTGTCACCGGAAACACGGTAATCGACTCACTTTTGTGGACGGTTTCAAAACTCGAAAGCGGTTATTCAAACGACAAAATTGAAATGTTGACAACTACCGTCGATTTTTCAAAAAAGGTAATTCTGGTTACTGGTCACCGTCGGGAGAATTTTGGCGATGGATTTTTGAACATTTGCAAATCGCTCGCACATATCGCAACGAATCACGATGTCGAAATCATTTTCCCGGTTCACCTGAATCCGAATGTTCAGGAACCGGTAATGCGATTGCTCGCCGATTACAAGAATATTCATTTGATCGAGCCACTTGATTACCCGTCATTTGTTTATATGATGATGAAATCATATTTGATTATTACCGATTCAGGTGGTGTTCAGGAGGAAGCTCCGTCGCTTGGCAAACCGGTTTTGGTGATGCGCGATACCACTGAACGCCCGGAAGCTGTTGCTGCCGGAACCGTGAAGCTGGTCGGAACCGATTTTGACGCGATCACATCGTCAGCCGCTGAACTATTGAACGGTGGCGAATTATATGCTAAAATGTCGGCCGCGTACAATCCGTATGGAGATGGAAAAGCAAACGATAGAATAGTTGATTACATTAAGCGACAATTAGGATAGAAAGGTGTTCAATTTTGATGATTAACTTAGAACTGCAACAGAATGTGTTTCAAAAAATTTCATTCGTCAAATTTGAAACAAACTTTGTTGCAAAAAAAATAGATCTAAAAAATTGAAACAAGAATGTAACAAGCGAAAAATGTTTCAAAGTTTGTAGGAATTAAATGCTTCAAATTTGCCACACTTTTAGCCGGTAATTAGGAGCAATGAAGAAGTGGACAGTAAGTTCAATAATAATAACGTTCGTAAAGCAATCACGCTCAATAAGAAAGATATGATTCCAAAAATAATTCACTATTGCTGGTTTGGTGGAAATCCGCTTCCGCCGTTGGCCGTTAAATGCATTGCGTCGTGGAAAAAATATTTACCTGAATATGAGATCATCGAATGGAACGAAAATAATTTTCCGATCGAAGATTTCCTGTTTACACGCCAGTCGCTCGAACATCGCAAATATGCGTTTATTTCGGATGTCGCCCGACTCTACGCATTAGATAAAATGGGTGGCGTTTATATGGACACTGACGTTGAGGTGCTGAAACCACTTGATCCGTTTTTGCATCATGCGGCTTTTTCGGGGTTTGAGAACGACGACTTTGTTCCAACCGGAATTATGGCAAGCGAGAAAGGATCGCAGTGGGTTAAAGAATTACTGGCATATTACGACGACCGGCCGCTTATTCAACCCGACGGAACGATATTGAGCGTTTCAAATACCTATATCATCACTAATATGATGAAAGAGAAAGGCTTTATTATGAACAATACGTTTCAGGAAATCGAAGGTTATGTTACTTTTTATCCCAATGATTACTTCTGTCCCAAAAGTTATAAAACAGGAAATATCGACCTGACCAAGAATTCATATACCATTCACCACTTTGCAAAATCGTGGATTCCGACTAAAAAAAGATGGCGAAACATTGCAAAGATGAAAGCAATGAATCTTTTTGGATACAAGAACGTTCAGAAAATTATCGATTTGATTAAAAAATAACATGAAAATATTATACATCACCGACCAGGTTTATTTACACGGCGGCGCTGAGAAAATTCTAATTCAGAAACTTAATTTTTGGGTGAATTTTTTTGGTTACGAGGTGATGTTGATTACGCTTCAGCAAGAGGGACGAAAACCGTTCTTTCCGCTTGACGAAAAAGTCAAACATTTTGATCTTGGCGTTCCCGGATCAGCTGGAAGCAGTTTTTTTACACGGGAGAATTTGTCTTCGTTATCGGATTACACCAAACGGTTAAAGCGAAAAATTGAAGACTATCAACCCGATGGGATTTTTCTGATTTCACTCGGATTTGTCCGGTACGCACTTCCATTTATCGCCGGAAAATTTCCAATTTATAACGAATATCACACGTCGTATTACGGCTTTCAACTCGGTTTCGAGAAGTTGTCGCCACTGAAGAAGATCAAGAAGAAACTTTCGTATTTCCTGATCGAGCGAATTGAAAACATGTATACCAACATCGTGTTCCTCAACCAAGCAGAATACGATCATTACAACCGAAAAAACGGCGTCATCATTCCAAATTTCTACGACGATTCTGAACCGCGCGTCGATCTTCCAAAAGAAAAACAAATAATATCACTCGGCCGCTTAAGCTATCAAAAAGGATATGATTTGTTGATCGAGGCCTGGGATCAAATTTCGGCAGATGTTCCCGATTGGCGTCTATCTATTTATGGCAACGGCGAATGGCATGATAAACTCCACAAGCAGTTGGAGACATGTCAGTCGCGAGCTACAATCGACCTGCATCCTGCAACAAATGAAGTTAATAAGAAATTAGCAGCTTCTGCATTTTACGTGATGAGTTCGCGGTTTGAAACCTTTCCGATGGTTTTGCTTGAGGCGATGTCAAACAAATTGCCCGTAGTTTCATTTGATTGCCCGACAGGTCCCGGCGCCATTTTAACCAATGGAGAAGACGGAATTTTGGTTGAGAACGGCAATGTATCAGCGCTTGCGTTGGCAATAAAAACGATGATTTTTGACGATGCAAAACGCGAGGAAATGGGTGCCAAAGCTCGCGAAAATGTCGAAAAACTAGATCCCGAGCTGATTATGAAGAAATGGGATGAATTAGTAAAACTAAATCCGCCGCGGCGATAACGAAAAAGATAAGTGAATACGCTAGTTCCATTAGAGATTTACAGCAAGGTATATTATTATGTATTATTAGTAATAACGGTTCTTGCGTTTGTGCAAGCTGGACAATTCTCACTGACTAGCAACGCCAACCATCGAATTAAAAACAACATTGGGAACTTTGTCTTTTTTTTCGTGCTTTTTTATATGGGTACAAGACCACTTAGTGGCAAGTATTTTGGCGACATGCGAACGTATTCAATAAGGTATTTAGGCTATGCCGAAGGCGAACCTGTTTTTCTTGGCAAAGATGTCGTATTCGACTATTTCATGAAATTTTGCTCCTCGATAATGACCGTCGAGGTTTTCTTTTTTCTTTGTGCCACGCTTTATGTCGTACCGCTTTACTTGGCAGTTAAAAAGACGTTCAAGGAGTATTGGTTCTATGCTTTTTTGATGTTGGTGGTGTCGATGTCTTTCTGGGCTTACGGCGTGAATGGTATCAGAAACGGTCTGGCAACATCATTTTTTATTTACGCGATCACTCGGGACAAACTTCTTTACAAAGTCTTATGGCTAATTTTGGGAGCCGCAATGCACCAATCGCTTTTGATTCCGATTCTTGCGCTTATTGTCGTAACCCGTGTTCCAAAGCCGTCGCTCCATTTTAAAGTCTGGTTAGCCGCAATTCCGCTTTCTTTGGTTCTGGGAAGCTTTTGGGAATCGTTTTTCCTTAACATCGGCTTATTTGAAACCGAAAGGGCAGAGGCCTACTTGTCGGGAAGCGATACCTATGACGAACAGTTTAGCCGCACGGGATTCCGATGGGATTTCTTGATTTACAGCGCCACGGGTATTTTCGCCGGATGGTATTTTGCAATCAAACGAAAATTTGACGATAAGCTTTACCTGCAGATTTTCAACGTTTATTTGCTGGTCAACGCGTTTTGGATTTTGGTCATCAGAGCATCATTTTCGAATAGATTCGCTTATTTGTCCTGGTTTTTACTCGGACTCGTCATAATTTATCCGATGCTAAAAAATCGGTTTTTCAAAGATCAGCACAATATTATGGCAAAGGTCATTTTAGCCTATTTTTTACTCACGTTCCTACTTAATGTTATCTTATAATGAAGTCAATTACCGTCTTTACGCCAACTTTCAACCGCGCATTTTGCCTGTCGCAGGTCTATGACAGCTTGTGCAGACAAACTTCTGGCGATTTCATCTGGATGATTGTTGATGACGGATCTACCGATAATACCAAAGAGTTGGTAGACTCGTGGATCGCTCAGAATAAGATCGATATTCAGTATATTTTCAAAAATAATGGCGGAATGCATACCGCTCACAATACGGCGTACGATCATATTAATACCGAACTCAACGTATGTATCGATTCAGATGATTATATGCCCGATGATGCAATTTCCAATATAGTCGAACTCTGGCGCATCCACGGAAGTGAAAACCTCGCCGGAATCATCGGACTTGATGCGTTTAAAGACGGGAAAATCGTTGGAACCAAAATTCCGGATGATATCAAAATCTCGACAATGACTGATCTTTATCAGAAACACGGCGTCTGGGGCGATAAAAAAGTTGTCCTCCGAACGGATGTCGTTAAAAAATATCCGAAATACCCGGAGTATGAAGACGAACGATTAGTGCCACTGGGAACCCTGTATAAAATCATCGATCAGCACTATCAATTTCTTTGCACCAATCACGTTTTGTGCATCGTTGAATACCTCGCCGACGGTTCGTCAAACAATATTTTGAAGCAGTATCGCAAAAGTCCGAAAGGGTTTTACTACGCCCGAACAGTCGAAATGCGTTATTCGAAAAGTACGAAGCACAGCTTTACCCGAGCCATGCATTTAATCTCAAGTGCAATTTTCGCCAAGCAGTTTAATATCTTTAAGGACAATCCCCAAAAAGCACTTACGGTTTTAGCGTTGCCATTTGGGTTGGCGCTTCATTGTTATATCTTATACAAAACAAAATGAAAGTACTAGTTGTCATTAATAGTTTGTCGATGGGCGGTGCCGAAAAATTGGTAGCCGACTCGCTGCCGCTTTACTGGCAACGCGGTATTGAGGTCGATCTTCTGCTACTAAACGGAAAAAAAACGTCGTTATTTAAAAAATTTTCTGAAACGTTTCCGGGCCGCGTAATATCACTCGGAACCGATTCCGTGTATAGTTTTAAAAATATTTTCAGGCTCCGAAAACACCTTGATGGTTACGACATAATCCACGTTCACCTGTTTCCGGCGTTATATTTTACCGCTATTGCGAAGATGCTAACCGCGTCAAAAGCAAAATTGGTTTACACCGAGCACAGCACCAATAACCGTCGCCGATCGAAATTTTATTTTAAGATTTTAGATCGGATTATTTATCGATCATATCGCAGGATTATTACCATCGCAAATGATGTGGATACGCAGCTAAAAAAACATTTGAACCGCAACGACGACGCGTTTACGATCATTCCCAATGGGATTGAGCTCGACCGGTTTATCAATGCTGAGGCTTATCCAAAATCTGATTATGTTTTCGAAGACGGTACTATCTTGATTCAGGTTTCAAGCTTGAGATCGCCCAAAGATCAGTTTACCATTCTGCGGGCAATGCCACATTTGCAATATAACGTTAAGTTGTTGCTGATTGGAACAGGGCCGAATTTCCCGAAACTTCAAAGGCTGATCAATGAATTGGGCCTTTACGAACGCGTCGAATTGCTTGGGTCGCGGATGGACGTTCCCAACCTGTTAAAAACCGCCGACATTGTCATATTATCTTCACATTACGAAGGTCTTTCGCTTTCAAGTTTGGAAGGAATGGCGTCAGGCCGACCGTTTATTGCCAGCGATGCGCCCGGATTAAATGAAATTGTGAAAGATTCAGGTATTTTGTTCCCGATTGGCGATGAAGTAGCGTTGGCAGCTGAAATCCAACGTCTGATAGATGATCCGGTTCATTATCAAAAAGTCGTTTCAAAATGTCAGGATCGTGCCAGGCAATATGATATAAATGTAATGGTCGATAAGTACATCAATGTTTATAAATCGATTACAACCAATGAAAGATAAAAAGTTAATTCGGGTTACAACTGTTCCGGTGTCGCTGTTGAAATTGCTGGCGGGACAATGTAAATTCATGTCGGATTACTACAATGTAATCGGTGTATCGAGTCCGGGGCCGCACCTTGATGAGGTGAATAAAGTTGAAGGCATTCGGGTTGTCGAAGTTCCGATGACGCGTACCATTTCGCCGGTAACCGATCTGAAGTCGC
This sequence comes from Flavobacterium sp., assembly GCA_015234525.1. Lineage (GTDB taxonomy): Bacteria > Bacteroidota > Bacteroidia > Flavobacteriales > Flavobacteriaceae > Flavobacterium. Next base: position 145,059 of record JADGMX010000041.1, read on the forward strand.
TGATTAAAATGTACCAACTGTTTAAACGTGAAAAGCCGTTTATCGTTCATACGCATACGCCAAAAGCGGGTGTTGTCGGAATGTTCGCAGCCAAGCTTGCCGGTGTTCCGCACAGGCTTCATACGGTTGCCGGACTCCCGTTATTGCTGGTAAAAGGTCGAAAACGGAAAGTGTTGGATCTGGTCGAAAAGTTCACTTACGCATGTGCGACTAAAGTCTATCCGAATTCAAGCGGACTTTATGATATCATTCTCGAAAATAACTACTGCGAAGCGCAAAAGCTGAAAGTTTTGGCAAATGGCAGCTCAAACGGAATCGATCTGAACTACTTTGATCCGCAACATTTTGATGAGGTTCAAAAGCAAAAACTTCGGACCGGGTTGAATATTGCTACTACCGATTTTGTATTCGTCTTCGTAGGCCGGATGGTAGGCGATAAGGGAGTTGACTTGCTTGTGAAGGCATTTGAAAAGCTTCAACAGTCTTATGACGATGTAAAATTGTTATTGGTCGGCTCGGTTGAAGCCAAAATGGATCCGCTTAAAGCTGAAAGTTACCAATCAATTGAAACCAATAAAAGTATAATCACGGTGGGTAATCAACGTGATGTTCGACCTTATTTTGCCATTTCAGATGCATTGGCTTTTCCGAGTTTTCGGGAAGGATTTCCAAATGTCGTCCTTCAGGCGGGTGCGATGGGATTGCCGTCGATCGTCAGCAACATCAACGGTTGCAATGAGATAATTGTTCCGCAAAAAAACGGTGTAATCGTTCCGGTAAAAAGTGCGGATGCGTTATTTGAGGCAATGCTTGAATTCCGCAAGGACCGATCTGCTACACAGGCGATGGCTGCCAACTCGCGTGAAATGATCGTTTCCAGATATGACCGAAATGTAGTCTGGGAAGCAATATTGCAAGAATATCAAAATCTGGAAAATCATGTATAAATCGTTTTTCAAAAGATTTTTGGATCTGCTTATTTCGGTGGTCGCACTCGTTGTGTTGAGTCCGTTGCTTATCTTTGTGTCAATCGCACTTTACATCGTAAATAAAGGCTCGATATTTTTCTTCCAGGAGCGGCCAGGGATGAACCAAAAGCCGTTTCATATCATCAAATTCAAATCGATGACGGATGAGCGTGATCAAAACGGTCAATTGTTGCCGGATAATCAACGTATGACGGGCATCGGTAGTTTTGTTAGAAAAATGTCGATCGACGAATTGCCGCAATTGTTCAATGTCATTAAAGGCGATATGAGCTTGATCGGACCACGACCGCTGTTGTTCAAATATATTCCGCTTTACAGCACAGAACAACTTCGCAGGCACGAGGTTCGACCAGGAATTACGGGTTGGGCGCAGGTTAACGGGCGAAACAGCATCAGTTGGACCGATAAATTCCGACTCGATGTCGAATATGTGGATCGCGTAAACTTATTTTTCGACATCAAAATCTTGTTTCTGACGGTGCTGAAAGTGTTTAAACAAGAAGGCGTAAACCAAACGGATAGTCGCCCAATGGAACCATTTAACGGAAAAAATTAATGATCAAGAGAGTACTTTATTTTGGATATTATTTGAAGCAGACCGACAGGAAGAAATTCTTCAAGTATTTCAACCATGTCGCTAAAACAACCACTATTTCAAAAGTCAGGTTGTTTGCAGATATTATCAGTTCGTCGTTTAAATACAATATTTCGATCACGGATTACTTTTTATTCGGATTTTATAATCTCAGTGAAGGGGAGCGCGAACAGTACGCCGGAACTGGTTTTATGTATGAATATCAATTGAAGATGAATCCGAAAGAAAATCGGAAAATTCTCATCGACAAACTCATCTTTCTACGGGAATACAAGGATTTTATCCGACACGGATTTGCTTCTGATGCCGAAATGGCCGCAGAACCACAAATCGCGAAAAAATTGTTGGAAAATCCATCAGGGAAAGTGGTGCTCAAAAGTTCAACAGGTCAATGTGGTCGCGGCATCGAAGTTCGTTCAACAACCGACTTCAATCCGGATTCATTATTACAGCGTTTAAAGGAAATGGAAAATGATTTTGTTGAAGAATTCGTTGTCCAACATCCCGATTTGCAGGCGCTTTCTCCATCGGCGTTGAATACGATCCGGGTTATTACCCAAATAACCAACGAAGGGACAGTTGATATTGTAGCGGCGCGACTTCGCATCAGCATCAATTCGCCGGTAGATAATATGACCGCCGGAAACGTTGCGGCTTTCATTAATCCGGTCACAGGAATTGTTGAAGGACCCGGAGTCTACATGGACATCACTAAACCGGCTGAGACCAATCATCCGATAACCGGAGTTCCAATCGTCGGTTTTCAGTTGCCACTTTGGCAGGAAACCATCGAAATGGTGACAAAAGCCGCTTTGCACAACACAGGAAATCGTTCCGTAGGTTGGGATATCGCCATCACAACCGCAGGTCCGGAATTAATAGAAGGTAATCACGATTGGGGTAAATCGCTTTGGCAAATTCCTGTAAAAAGAGGATTGAAAGCCGATTTGCTCAAATACTTATAAACATGAAAATACTTATTACAGGAGTCGGCGGCCCAACGCCACGAAGCTTTGCAATTGCATTAAAAAAACATTCGGCAACCAAAAACCTGACACTTATTGGCACCGACATTAATCCGCTTGCGATCGGTTTATACCAAAACGACCTTTTTGATGAAACGGTATTGGTGCCGGGCGCTTTGCATCAGGATTATTGGCCAACCATCGAACGATTGATCAAAGAAAAGCAGATCGATGCTGCGGTGATTTTGCCGGAACTCGAAGTAATGGAGTGGTCAAAACGCAAAGAAACCCGCGATCTTCCGTGCAAGGTTTTGTTGCCTGACTATTCAATGGCTGAACTTTTAGTTGATAAGTCGAAGATGACTGACGTTTTGGACGGACTCGACATAACACCGCCATCGGTGACATTCAACCGAAATCTGACAAATTTTGATGAGGTTTTTGATAAACTCGGATCTGGATTTTGGGTACGAAGCACCAGCGGAACAAGCGGATTGGGATCGCTTAAAGTGGATGATTTACAGTCGCTTAAAAATTGGATTCAGATTAATCCGAACGTCGGTCAGTTCATTGCGAGCAAGTTCCTGCCGGGCAGAAATCTAGCCTGTAAAATGCTTTATTTTAACGGGAAACTGCTACGGACGGCTTGCGGAGAACGCGTAAATTACATTATGGCCAAAGTGGCTCCGTCGGGAATCACCGGAAATACATCTTTTGGCCGATTGCTCAACGAACCTGAGTTAGTCAAAGAGGCCAAACGTGCAATGGATCATCTTTTTGAACATACCAAAGCGGATCAACATGGTTTTTTCACCGTCGATTTTAAAGAGGACGAAAACGGAAAGCCATATATTACCGAAATTAACGTCCGACATGTTGCCTTTACGCAGGTGTTTGCTGAAGCCGGAGCTAATTTTGCCGCGGATACATTGCGATTGCTGATGGACGATGCCGATTTCGATCATCAATACCAGATGTATGAGTTTGAGAAAGATCTAATTTTCTTGCGAGATGTCGATTCGCTGCCGATCCTGATGAAAGAATCTCAGCTCAAGCAAAAGCTATAATGAACATCAAACGGCTATTTGATTTTTGGTTGGCACTTTTCGCGTTGATACTTATCGGATGGCTGATTGTTATTTTTATGATTGTTCAGGCGATTGATACGCGCTCAAGCGGAATTTTCGCACAACAGCGGGTTGGGCGTTATGGGAAGTTGTTCAGAATTTACAAGTTGCGAACCATCAGAGAATCGGGCAAGATATCTCCATGTGGAAAATTCTTGCGAAAATCAAAAATGGACGAGTTGCCGCAATTAATCAACATTCTCATCGGCGATATGAGCTTTGTTGGTCCACGACCCGATATCGTCGGCTATTACGACCGATTGACAGGCGAAAATGCGAAAATTCTTGAACTGCGACCGGGTCTCACCAGTGAAGCATCGATAAAATATCGGAACGAGGAAAAAATATTAGGCGTGCAATCAAAGCCGCTAGAATATAACGATCAAGTGATATTTCCTGATAAAGTCGCCCTGAATTTGGCGTACTTTTACAATAACTCGCTACTCGGCGATATCAAAATTATCATTAAAACATTGATTAATAGGTAAGAAAAAACCGATTAATTATTAAAAATAGTAGATTTGCAAAATGAACAATTCTAAAATTTGGCTTTCATCGCCGCATATGGGAGGTGCTGAGCAGCAATTCGTTAACGAAGCATTTGATACAAATTGGGTAGCGCCGCTTGGTCCAAATGTTACCGGATTTGAACAAGATCTCGAATCGTACTTAGGTTCGGGCGCTCATGTTGGCGCTTTGAGCTCGGGAACTGCTGCGTTACATTTGGCATTGATTCTATTAAATGTAAAAGCCGGTGACGAAGTGATTTGCCAGAGCTTTACGTTTTCGGCATCAGCCAATCCGATTCGCTATCAAGGTGCCAATCCGATATTTGTTGACAGCGAACCTGAAACCTGGAACATGTGTCCAAACGCACTTGAGGACGCCCTGAAAGACCGGATTGCGAAAGGCAAAAAGCCAAAAGCGATTATTGCAGTTCATTTATATGGAATGCCATTTAAAGCAACCGAACTCCGTGAAATCGCTGACAAATATGAGGTTCCGATTATTGAAGACAGTGCAGAGGCGCTTGGAAGTACATTTAAAGGCCAGAAATGTGGAACGTTTGGCGATATCGGCATTTTGTCGTTCAACGGAAATAAAATTATTACGACTTCCGGCGGCGGTGCTATTGTGACACGAAATTCGCCGTTGAAAGAGAAGGCGATTTTTTTGGCAACACAAGCGCGGGATCAGGCGCCACATTATCAACATAGCGAAATCGGATACAATTATCGGTTGAGTAATATCTGCGCAGGAATTGGCCGCGGGCAGATGCAGGTTTTGGACAAACATATTTCACTTCGTCGGGACATGCACTTTTTCTACAAATCCTATTTTGAAAATGTAGAAGGCGTTACCGTTTTATCTGAATCGTCACCCGATTATTTTTCGAACCATTGGCTAAGCGCTGTGACCATCGATCCGACGAAAACCGGCGGAAAAACACGAGAGGACCTGCGATTGGCCTTGGAATGTGAAAATATCGAAAGCAGGCCACTTTGGAAACCGATGCATTTACAGCCGGTTTTTGCAGATTGTCCGTATTACGGCGGATCAGTCGCCGAAAATTTATTCGAGAACGGACTGTGTTTGCCGTCAGGATCGAATCTGTCGCAAGATGACCGCGAACGAATAACTAATGTATTTAATCGATTTTTCATCGGTGAATAAACAGCTAAAACGAAATTAATCGTAATTTCCCCTTATAAAAGACCCGATTCAGGATGAGCAGTTCGATAATAAAAGTCCTCATAAACAGCATTACCGAAAGAAGGTTTAGGAATCTGGCCTATCTTCCGCGGTGGATTATCTTTTTGATCGATGTTCTAATCGTACTTTTTGCGAATATTATTACGTACTTCATCATCTACAACCTGACGAAGTATTTTTATCACAACCTCAATTTACCGGTTCGATATGCGTTGATCATTTTTGTCAATGCGGTTTTCTTTATGTTTTACCGGACATATTCAGGCATTATCCGGCATTCGACTTTTATTGATGCAGTTAAGCTTTTGATATCGACTACCACGTCGTTTGTTACCTTGCTCGTGCTGAATTATGCGTGGAATTTCTTTGTGGGCGATAAGCTTTATCTCACCACCGGACTTTTCATTTCGTATGTGATTTCGTTTTTGATGTTATTCCTTTTCAGAATTTTGGTCAAGCAGATATTTGAAAAGTATATCAATTCGCGCGGCAATATCAAACGAATAAATACGGTCATTTACGGCGCTGATGCCAATGCGATTTCGGTTGCCAATGCGCTTCAAACAGAAGTTCCGGCGCGATTCAATCTAAAAGGGTTTATCGATAAATACCATCAAAACAGAACCTCAAAGCGAATTCTGAATCTCCCGATCGTGAATCAGAATAAGAAAATTCACGTGATTATGCGAGCGATGAAAGCTGAAGCTTTGATCATTGCAGAAAAAGGATTGACAAAAGAAGAAACCGTTGCCATCGTCGAAGAATGTCTCGATTACAATTTAAAAGTGTATACCGTTCCGTTGATTACCGACTGGGAAGATCAGCAGCAGATTTCCAAAAAAGTCAAAAATTTCGAAATCAACGATTTGCTTGAAAGAAAACCGATCGTGCTTCATATGAATTCGATTTCCGCACAATTACGTGGAAAAACGGTATTGATAACCGGCGCCGCGGGATCGATTGGAAGTGAGATCACCAGACAAGTACTTTCATTCAAACCTAATCGCGTCATCATGCTCGATCAGGCTGAAACGCCGTTGCATCAGCTTTCACTGGAAGTTTCAACCATCGCCAAAAGCGCCGAAATCAGCAGTGTTCTGTGTGACATCCGCAACAGTGAGGTTCTCGAACGCATTTTTAAAGCATACCAACCCGAGGTTGTTTACCACGCCGCTGCTTACAAACACGTGCCGCTGATGGAAGGAAACCCGTCGCAGGCGGTTTATACCAACATTCTGGGAACTAAAAATCTGGCGGATCTCTCAGTTAAATACGGTGTTGGCCGATTTGTGATGGTATCAACCGATAAGGCTGTGAATCCGAGCAATGTGATGGGCGCCAGCAAGCGAATTGCTGAAAAGTATGTCCAATCGCTTCAAGCCACTATTCAGGATCTTGAAGGTGCGCCGAACACAAAATTCATCACAACCCGATTTGGAAATGTCCTTGGTTCGAACGGATCAATCGTTCCTTTGTTTACCAAGCAAATCGAAGAAGGCGGACCGCTTACAATCACACATCCCGAGATTATCAGATATTTTATGACAATTCCCGAAGCGTGTCAGCTTGTTCTTGAAGCCGGAACGATGGGGAATGGTGGTGAGATATTTATTTTTGACATGGGCGAACCTGTAAAGATTATCGACCTTGCCAAAAAGATGATTCGCCTTGCCGGTTTTACTCCGGATAAAGAAATCGAGATCAAAATCATTGGCTTACGACCGGGTGAAAAGTTGTATGAGGAGTTGCTCAATGATACTTCGAAAACACTGCCGACGCACAACGAACAAATTATGATTGCGCAGGATTCGATTGAAAATTATACGCAATTGAATACAGCGATCAAGGAGTTGACCGAGAATGCAAAAATTTTAAGCAGTGAGGAAATTGTTGCACGAATGAAAAAAATTGTACCCGAATTTAAAAGCATGAACTCGGTTTTCGAGCATCTTGACGGCTAATTTATCGGGGAACGTCTGCCTAACCGCAATAATGCTATATTTGTAGCGCAAAATATATATATGAAACTTACTTTCGCGAAGTACTTATTTACCATCATCTTAGCAGTGATCTTTGTTTCCTGCAATTCAAGAAAAAACATCGCTTACTTACAGGACGTTGAAGCCTCAAAAAATGGATCGACGCAAAGTTTTGAGCCTACGATTCAACCGGATGATATGTTAAGCATTATCGTGTCGGCCGAAACACCCGAAGTAACTTTGCCATTCAACATTCCGATGATTCAGGGAAATTATCAGGTTGGCAATAACCAGAACGGTATCAAAACGTACCTGGTTGATACCAATGGAAATATCGAATTTCCGGTGATCGGAACGGTAAAACTTGGCGGACTTACCAGAACCGAGGCAAATAATAAACTTGTCGCTGCCGTTTCTGAATATATCATCAATCCGTCGATCAACCTGCGAATCTTAAACTACAAAGTTTCTGTTTTAGGTGAAGTGGTCAGACCCGGAACATTCAATATCGAAAGCGAACGTCTGACCTTACTCGAAGCCTTAAGCCTTGCCGGCGATTTGACCATTTACGGAAAGCGTACCAATATTCTGGTGATTCGCGAGGCTGAAGGCAAACGGACTTATAACCGGATCGATATTACAAAGTCTGATTTTATGTCGTCTGAATTCTACTATATGACGCAAAATGACGTTATCGTGGTCGAACCCAATCAAACCCGAATCAATTCGTCAGCCGTTGGGCCGAACATTCAAATTATATTTTCCGGAATTTCACTCTTGATCACCATTGGTCTTTTAATTTTTAAATAATGCAAGATCACCCTTCTTTTAACGAACATGCAAAAGATACAACTGACGATAGTTTTAGTATCCGCGAACAAGTAGACCAGTATCTTGTTCATTGGAAGTGGTTTTTACTTTCAGTCGTTGTTTGCTTAATCTTAGCAGGATTATATTTACGATACACGGTTCCGCAATACCGGGCGTCAGCAACCATGATGGTGAAAGACGAACGAAAAGGCGGATTACAATCTGAACTTTCAGCGCTTGGCGACCTGGCAACCATGTCTGGTGTAAAGAGCAACGTTGATAATGAAATCGAAGTGATCAAGTCGCGCTCGATCATGGAGCAAGCAGTCGAAAATCTTAATTTTACCGTTCAGTATTTTATTGATGGCCGCGTAAAAAGCATTGAAGTCTATGACGACAAACCGGTGATTATCGATTATACCGATATAGAACCCGAATTTTATACATCGACGGCAAATTTTTCGATTGAAGGTATTTCAAAATCAAAGTTTAAAATTGTTGATGCCAACAAAAAGGAACTTGGGCAATATGATTACGGATCAATCGTGAAAATGAAGAATTTCCGGATGGTTGTTGCGCTGAAGCCAAATATCAGCCCGGAATACTCACTTCGTGTATCGATTCGGAAATTTCGTGGCGTCGTTGCGCATTATAAGAACGCGCTTGGCATTTCAACGATTGGAAAGAATACAAGTGTGGTCGAGTTGACGATGCAGGATCCGATCAAAGAAAAGGCGGAAGATATTATTGATGAAGTGATCAAAGTCTATAACGACGACGCCATCAGCGATAAGAATGCAATTTCCGAAAGTACTCAGAGGTTTATCATGAACCGACTTGACGCGATTAGTAAGGAACTCGGCGATGTCGAGCAGAGTGCCGAAACTTTCAAGAAGGAGAATCAGCTGACTGATATCACCTCTGAAGCCGGTGTTTATTTACAAAACTCCGTTGCTTTTGAACGCGAATTGATCGAAACTGAAACCCAACTGCGAATTATTCAATCGATGATGCAGTTTATGGAAACCTCAAGCGCCGATGATCTTATCCCCGCGAATATTGTTCCGAACGATCGACCGTCATCTGAACTTATCGCTGAACACAATCAATTGCTTCTCGAGAAAAATCGCTATAGCGTTTCAGCTACTCCCCAAAACTCAGTTATAAAAAATACTGATGCGCGACTGAAGGAGCTTCGGTCAAGTATTAATGAGAGCCTTAGCCGTGTGAACGCATCGCTTAGAATCAGAAAGGCCGATCTTGAGAAGCAAGGAAATCTGGTTCGCGGACAGATTTCGAGAATTCCATCGCAAGAGCGTCAATTCCGAAGCATCGGACGTCAGCAACAAATTAAGGAATCGCTTTATCTTTACCTGTTACAAAAACGTGAAGAAATTGCGATATCGCTTGCCGTTAAAGCTCCGAACGCAAAAGTTATCGATCCGGCAATGTCGTCGAACTCGCCGGTTTCACCAAAAGGAAGAATCATTTATCTGGCGGCTTTTGTCATCGGACTTGCTATTCCGTTTCTGATCATTTACCTGATTCAACTCCTTGATACTAAAATTAAAACGCGTAATGATGTTGAGGCAAAAGTGTCGATTCCGTTTCTTGGTGATATTCCCAAATCTGAATCAGTTGACGAAATTATCAACATCAACAGTCGCTCGAGTACTGCTGAAGCAATCCGGATTGTTCGAACCAACCTCGAGTTTATGCTTGGTGGCGTGCAGGAAGGTCGGGCTAAGACCATTTTCGTAACCTCGACATTGCCAAAAGAAGGAAAGACGTTTGTGGCTGTCAATCTTGCAACAACCATAGCGCTTTCAAATAAAAAAGTTCTTTTGATCGGACTTGATGTACGAAATCCGAAGATCGATCATTATATGGCGTTGCCGGCAAACGGACTTACCAATTATATCGCTCAAAATGGCGGAAACATTCGGGATTATATCATGAAGATGGATAATTTTGAGAATTTGTATGTCCTGCCTTCGGGTGTGGTTCCGCCGAACCCGGTTGAACTTTTAATGAATCAGAAGGTTGATTCGATGTTCGAGGAATTGAAAAATGAATTTGAATATATCATCGTTGATACCGCTCCGGTAAGCGTGGTTACGGATACGTTGTTGATTGCGAAAAACGCGGATGCCTTTATCTTCGTAATGCGTGCCAACTATCTTGATAAACGTATGTTGCGAGTCAGTGAGTCGTTCTATCGCGAGAAGAAATTGCCGAACATGTCGGTTGTTTTGAACGATACCATCTGGAAAACCAGTTTCGGTTATGGCTACGGCTATGGCTACGGTTATAATCAGGAAGTCGAGAAAAAACCCTGGTATAAACGACTTTTTTCTAAGTCGTAAGTCACTGGAAATATAAGTTATTTTGCATCGCGTCTCTCAGGGGCGCGTTGTCTTTTATAAGAAGTTTTGACGAAAGCGCTTCAATGTGTTTGTGATGGTGCACGTCTGAACCCACAAAATTAATCATGCCGCTTTTTAGAAGTTGTTCGGCACATTCGGTCACTTTTTTTCCGTAGTAACCCGTGCACGATAGCAAGTTGAGCTGAAACTGACAACCTGCATTTTTAAGTTTCGTAAACTCTGATAACTTATTGTGATAAAATGAATAGCGTTCCGGATGAGCCAAAACCGGAACATATCCCGCAATTTGCAAGTCAAATATAAAGTCGTATAGTTGAATTGGCGGACTCAGGTATGACATCTCAATTAGAACTTCATTATTTTTAAGGGTTAGCAGATTTCCCTCGTGTACATGCGACAAAAAGTTACTGTCGAGCATGTATTCAGCCGCAACGCGAATTTCGTATTTCTCCGCCAGACCCGCTTTGGTATTATTAAGTACGGACTCAATGATTGAGCGGTTATTGTCATAAACATTATGAATGATATGCGGCGTGGTAATGAAGTTCCCAATACCCAATTCGGTTAGTTTTTTTAATAAAGATGCGGTATGCTCAAGGTTTTTGGCACCATCGTCGATTCCGGGTAATAAATGCGAATGAATGTCAACGAAGTTCGGCGGAATAAGATCAGCTAAAAACGTTTTTTTCGAAAAGTGGAAAATCAAGGTCGTAGGTTTAGAATGTAAAGTTATGTATTTTGTTTGTTGTTTGACTTTTAGAGGCTTTCATTATGGTCGCATCTTGTTTTTTGTATATTTGCAGCGCATCGAAATTTCGATAAATGGAGCAAACAAAGCAAAGTAATCAAACTACAGACTGGGATCTGATCATCAAAGGAAGAACGTCGCTGTTTGATCTTCGTTTTCACGATTTATGGCGATACAGGGATTTGCTCGTTATGTTTGTCAAACGCGATTTCGTAAGTTTCTACAAACAAACCATTCTCGGTCCGCTTTGGTTTTTTATCCAACCGATATTCACTACGATCGTTTTCACATTTGTCTTTGGAAAATTGGCCGGCATCAGCACCGATGGTCTTCCTCAGTTTTTATTTTTTCTATCCGGAATCACCGCATGGAATTATTTTGCCGATTGCCTCAATAAAACAAGTACCGTTTTTCGGGACAACGCCAATATATTCGGCAAGGTTTATTTTCCACGATTAATCATGCCTCTAAGCATCGTTGTTAGTAACTTGGTGCGTTTCGGTGTGCAATTTCTGTTGCTATTGGTGATGATGGTTTACTTTTGGATGAATCCCGGACAAGGCTCATTTGAAGTTACCACAGGCATTTTAATATTACCGGTACTTATTGTTTTAATGGCATTACTCGGACTCGGAATTGGACTGATCATTACGGCTATGACAACCAAATATCGCGACTTGACCTTTCTGGTAACATTCGGCGTTCAGCTGTTGATGTATGGTACGACCGTCATTTATCCGCTTAGCGAAGCCAAAAATAAATATCCTGATTTTGCATGGCTGATTGAACTCAACCCAATGACCGGGATTATAGAAGCATTCAGATATGCCTTACTTGGCAAAGGCGAATTCACATCGTCAAGTTTAGGATATTCAGCCTTATGCACCATTGTATTGTTAACCGCCGGAATCTTGATCTTTAACAAGACTGAGAAAAATTTTGTAGATACTATTTAATGGATGCACCAGTAATTATCAAAATTGAAGATGTTTCAAAAGCTTATCAAATAGGGCAGATTGGGACAGGTACATTGTCTCGTGACCTTGAGCGCTTTTGGACGACAAAAATCCGCGGAAAAGAAGATCCATTCCTAAAAATAGGAGAGGCTAACGACCGATCTGTAAAAGGGACAAGCGATATTGTTTGGTCTTTAAAAGATTTGAATTTCGAGATTCGACAAGGAGAAGCTGTCGGGATTATCGGAAAGAACGGCGCGGGTAAGAGTACGTTGCTAAAATTACTCTCTCGGGTTACAGGTCCGACAACAGGTCAAATTAAAGTTAAGGGAAGAATTGCCAGTCTGCTTGAAGTTGGTACCGGTTTTCATCCTGAACTTAGCGGTCGCGAGAATATTTATCTTAACGGCGCGATTCTCGGCATGCGAAAAAGGGAAATCACTCGCAAACTTGATGAAATAATCGATTTTTCAGGCGTCGAGCGATATATTGACACTCCGGTGAAAAGGTATTCATCCGGAATGTACGTTCGCTTGGCATTTGCTGTTGCGGCGCATCTTGAGAGCGAAATATTGATTGTCGATGAGGTGCTAGCCGTTGGTGATGCCGAGTTTCAAAAAAAATGTCTCGGAAAAATGGGCGATATCTCAAAAGGCGAAGGCCGAACTGTTTTATTTGTGAGTCATAATATGGCCGCGGTGCAAAATCTTTGTTCAAAAGGATTGGTGATGGTTAACGGGCGCCTGGAGTATACGGGCGACGTCGTAAAAAGCGTCGAGTATTATCTGCAAAATTCCACTAAAGTTTCGGATGATGATCTGAGCAAGCGTACAGACCGAAAAGGAGCCGGGAATTTTATGATCAGCTCAATTAAAAAAATAAACCGGCAAGGGTTAGAAAGTGACGTATTTTTAAACGGCGATAGTATTTTCTTTGAAATTGAGGTTTCTAATAAGAATCGACAACCCGTAAGCGATCTCCGCATTGACTTTGGACTAAACGACTATAGTGAAACTCGGATTTCTTGGTTTAGCACTTCTCTTTTCACAGGAAAACATAGTTTTGAGCGTGACTCCATAATTAAAATTACGATGGAAATTCCGAATCTTCCACTATCTGCCGGCAGCTATTCGCTAACTTCTAATTTGATTGTGGATGGTCAAAATGAAGATTGGGTGCCAAACGCGACCAGGTTTGAGGTTGAAAATGGAGATTTTTTCAAAAGCGGAAAACTCATCGCATCAAAACAAGGCAATTTGCTAATCGATCATAAATTCCGATCATGATATCAAAATTTAGAAAATTTTTCAAAGGTGCAAACCAAAGCAGCCGGGAACTGTTGCACAATAGTAAAAAGTCAGATGATATTTATGCGATGGCAATATTGCAGCCACTATTAAATAATCAGCCATATCTTCCATTCAATGGTGGTGCTTTACGACCAATTTGTATCGCGTATATTCTGAATGAAATTATCATCAACAATCGAAAAACAATACTCGAATTCGGCTGCGGACTATCGACAATTATGATGGCCAGAATGCTGAAAAGGAATAATATTTCAGCAACAATTCACAGTGTCGAACACAATAGCACTTGGGCGGGAATTGTCCAAAACTACCTTGATCAGGAAGGATTACAAAACTTTGTTACGCTAATTCACACAGATCTGGTTCCCTTTGAAACACCAGTAGGAACTGTAAATGGCTACGATATTTCTAAAGTTAAGACCGAGGTTAACGGAAAGCGCTTTGATTTGATTATCGTTGATGGGCCGCCGGCTTATTTAAAAACCACACGACATTCAAGATTTCCGGTGCTTTTAAACATTAATAGTTTCGTCAGCGACGATTTCTGCGTAATATTGGATGATGTAAATCGTGAAGGCGAGCAAACAATCATTAATCACGTTAGGGAAAATAATAAAGGGTTGAAATATAGTACGCTAAGTAAGACAATGGGCATTTTTAAGAAACACGAAAGTTTTAATCCGTTGCCGATACATTACTGAGAAAATCAAAAGGTGTTATGAAAATTGCCGTGTATACCGCAAATTTTGGCGGCAAAGATATCATTAGAGATCCGCTTAACTACCGGATTTCAGACACGATCGATTATTTCGTCATTTCCGACAATAACACTCAATCGACTTCCGCCTACCAACTCGTTTACAAAAAAAGTCAATTTGATGATGTAGCTAAAAATGCCCGATACTACAAGATATTGGGATTTGAAATTTTTACAGATTATGACTACCTGATCTGGCATGATGCTAATATTCAGATTCGGCATGATGCTGTTTCAAAACTTATTCAATACGTCAGCGACGGCGAACATATGGCCGTTTTTAAACATCCTGAACGGGATAGTTTTTATCAGGAGGCCAGATCTTGCATCCAACTCGACAAGGATTTTTCGCTTAAAATTTTATTTCAGGCTTTTGTCTATTTTGTTAAAGGATTGCCCAAAAATAGCGGACTCTTCGAAACTGGAATACTAGTTAGAAAAACAGCCGCTATCAACGTCCCATTGTATGACACTTGGTGGCACAATATTCAAAAGTATACGCGTCGGGATCAATTGGCGTTGCCATTCATCAAATGGAAATACAAAAGCAAAATTGCGATACTACCGGGAAGAGGAATTTCAAACGAATTTTCGCAATACCATCCACATCTTCATCGCAATTATTATATCAAACGAGATCTGATGCGATATAATTCACGTTTTTTAAAAGCAGTGTGTAGTAAGTTTATTAAATTTTTTGAATCTGCGAGGTGAGTTTGAAATCGGTCGGCAACAATCCATAAAAGGGCATTTGATATGACAGGTTAAATAATTAAACTAATTTAGCATGCTGTTTAAATTCAAGCTTTAAACCACTGAACACCTTGATGATTAACGTAATTTTAAAACCTAAATTTTACCTATTAAATGATCGTAGCCGCAGTAGTCGTAACATACAATGGAAAAAAATGGATAGAAAAATGCATCGATCATTTGTTGATGAGCGATGTTAATTTAGACATTATCGTTGTAGACAATTGCAGTTCTGATGGTACAAAACAGCTTTTAAAGACGTACACCGACAAAATTCAGATATTCGAATTAGAAGAAAATCTGGGTTTTGGACGAGCTAACAACGTCGGAATTGCTCAGGCATATAACGCGGGAGCCGAATATGTTTTTTTAGTTAACCAAGACGTTTATGTTACTCCAAGCACGATTTCCTTGCTGATTTCCGCTGCTGCAAATGAACCTCAGTACGGTATAATCAGTCCGATGCATCTCAATGGTTCTGCAACAGCTTTTGACCGCAATTTTTTACAATGGATCAATGATGACAGTTGTCCGGGTTTGCTTTCGGATATTTATTTACAGACGATAAAGACCAATCTCTATGAAACTCAGTTCGTGAACGCGGCCGCATGGTTGATTACCCGGCGCTGTTTAGCAACAGTGGGAGGTTTCAATCCCAATTTCCTACATTATAGCGAAGACGATAATTATATCATGCGAGCTAAATTCCACAATTTAAAAGTCGGTATTTTGCCAACAATTTCGATTAGACACGATCGGGAATCGCGTGCCCGAAGCGTTCATTTTGCCGATGATGATTTACTCTACAAAAGGATTTTGGTTACAAAGGCTTCAGATCCGTTCGCCGAAATGGATTTAAAGAAAGAGCGATCAAAGCTTATCAAAAACTTATTAAA
Source organism: Flavobacterium sp. (assembly GCA_015234525.1). Lineage (GTDB taxonomy): Bacteria > Bacteroidota > Bacteroidia > Flavobacteriales > Flavobacteriaceae > Flavobacterium. The sequence continues at coordinate 161,044 of JADGMX010000041.1, forward strand.
AGCTACCTTGCGCCTGGACAAGAAAGCGTTTGCTTTTGCGAAAAACAGGATTCGGATTTTTAATAATGCCAATTGGGCGCAGCTCTCGAAAAGTCGAACCGCAAGCATGCAAGCAGGCGCAACTTTTATCAATTAGTTTCAAAAAAAAGTCGTAGATAGCTGATTCTGCGTTACTGAAGTAAAATGAATGACCCGTTAATTTCCATTATAATTCCGACCTACAATCGTGCTCAATTTATAGCAGAGACACTGACTTCTGTTAAAAATCAGACGTATCAAAATTGGGAATGTATTGTCGTCGATGATGGTTCTACTGATAATACCATTGAGATTATTCAGCAGTTCACAGCAAGTGATAACAGGTTCAACCTTTATTTGCGGCCAACAAATCGGCCAAAAGGTGCTAACGCGTGTCGGAACTACGGTTTTGAAGTCAGTTCAGGTTTATACATTAATTGGTTCGATAGTGATGATATAATGGCTCCGACTTTCATCGATGAAAAACACAAAGCAATATCTCAAAATCGGACTCTCGACGGCATTATTTCTAAACGAGCGTTTTTTAAAAATACTCCCGACGAAGTTTACGCTTATGAACGACGAACTGAAATCACTCCGGATGTAATTAATGATTTCCTTCAGCTAAAAGTTTCCTGGTACCTTCAAGATGTGATGTGGACGCGCCAATTTCTTGAAGGAAAATTACTTTTTGATGAAGTATTGTTAGCAGGTCAGGATCGGGAATTTTTTGTTCGGATGTTAATGTTTGATCCTAATTTAAAAGTGATCGACGTATATTTGACGATGTACCGTTTTCACGATCAGAATATTACTTCTCAATTTAATAGTATTAAACATCGTTCACTAAAAATATCACACTTATATAGTACACGACGACTGATCAAGATGTTATTGGAACGAAAGCGGCTAAATAGTCAAACCCGGATGCATCTGTTTAAAAGTCTTATGCGATATTATCCATATGTTAGAGCTAAAAACGAAGATTTTCAAACGCTAAAGTCTGCTTTAAAATTACTTGGCGGCAACTCGCCCTCGTATGTGATTTTATGGGCAAAATTGTACATTTCGATTCTTTCCTTTAAAATATTTGGAAAAGGTGAAACTTTTTTGAGATAAGTTATATATTGTATTAAGTATAAACAACTTGCAGTGGTGAAAGTCATTCTTATTTCGCAGTTCTCGCTTCCATATCAGCAGATTGGTAGCTGGACAACTTTATACGGGAATTATCTTTCAGATGATCACCAGATCGACATCATCGTTTGCCCGGAACCCGAGGTAAAATATGCGAATGTAAAATATTCTTATGTCGAAAAAGATCTGTCGACAGCCATCAGCCGACGCCTTTTCGGTTACACCTACCTTGAATATACGCGCGCGCTTAAAAAAGTGATCAAAAACGATGAAAAATATATCATTCAAGTTGTCGATAACCACGGAATGGTTCCATTCATAAGCGAGTTCCTGAAGAAAAACGGCCTGCGTACAAATTGTAAAATTCAGTTCTTTTACCACGGATTTAGTCCGCTTTACAACAATTACCACGGCGATAAATTCTTTGCGCATATCGACGAAATTGTGCTTCTTACCAAAGCGAGCTACCGAAGTTTTATCAGGTATTATAACAGTTTACCTTGTAATGTTTCAATATTGGCAAACGGAATCGATACCTCGAAATTCACCACGGTTGATCAAAGTCAGAAAAACAAACATAAATCTGAATTGGGCTTATCGGGGAAAACCGTGTTCATTTGGTGTTCGCGAAACAGACGCAAAAAAGGTCTTGAACTGATTTTGGACGCCTGGAAACATGTTTATCCAAAGCATCCGGAAATTGCACTTTTGGTTATTGGTGGAAACTGTAAAAATCCGATTAATGGCGTGAAATTTATCGGCGAAATCGACAATGATTCGCTTCCTTATTATTACCAAACTGCTGATGTTTATTTGTTTCCAACCTTGTGTCATGAAGGCTTTGGAATGAGTCTGATTGAAGCCATGCACTGCGGATGCTACAGTATTGCTTCAGCGTTGGGTGGCGTTCCGGAAGTTCTCGAAAATGGGAAATTAGGAACTCTTGTCGCAAATCCGCATTTTGTGACCGAATGGGTAGCGGCCATTACCGAGTATTTGCAAAATCCGAAACTGGCTCCAATGCTATCCTCAGAAATCTATTCTACCAAAAGTTGGAATAACGGTATGAACGAAATTATCTCATCGGTCAAGCTTACCCTCGAAAAGTAATTATTTGATATTCAACAGAAACTCGGCGTATCTAAAATCTTCTTCGGTATCAATGTCCACCTCACCGAACGGATGATCAACAATCATCGGAAATGCGTCGTCGGTAATGATTTTTTCCTCCATTATTATATCCGATTTTACGATATACAAAAGTCCGTTTTCGAAATATAACGGTTCAAGATCCTGACTTCGTTGCCCCGGCTCATAATTAAACGGACTGAATCGGTTGTTCAATATCTTCCCGAACTTGTGATGACTTCTGGAAACGGTAAACAGGCTTTCAATTTCCTGTGATGAAAATATTGCGTACGCTTCAGTTAACAGTGTAGCTGGCCTTAGCGGATTTGTTGGCTGCAATAATACAACTGAATCAACCGGTTGCTCAACGGAAAGCAGAACGTGTTTTAATGCTGAAACTGTCGGTTCGTTGTCGCCCGAAATTTCCGGAGGCCGAGTGATAACTTTAGCTCCGTATTTAATGGCAATTTCGGCAATTTCAGAGTCGTCGGTCGAGACATAAATGTCGTCAATAATCTGAGCATTTTGTTTCGCATATAAAATGCTGTGAGCCACCAGCGGATGATCGCCGAGTGTCAACGCATTTTTTCTAGGCAAACGCTTTGAGCCACCTCGCGCCGGAATTATTGCGATCGTTTTTTTCATCAGATTCTTATTGGAAGTTTTTTAAATGCGGCGTCCCAGCGAAATTGCCGAATTGGTATCGCTTTATGCAGAAATACAACGAATTGCAATGCCAGAATCAACAATCGGTTTTTGCTTTTTAGATGTTGCGATAGCACCAACACAATCTGATTGGCGTTTTGCTTGTCGCGATGAATGATGGCTTTGTGAAGTAAATTAATAAGCAATCGATAGGATGACTCAGCAAATATCGCTCTCTTCAAGACAATTGCGTTTGACAAATTTCGCGAAACATGCTGAATTTCTGACGCTTTGTAATCAGCCCGGTAAGTTCGGTTTCGTGCCGTTGACGAGTCGTTGTGGTTCCGGTACAAAAACGTTTTTGCGTCACCGATGACGTAATTGTTTTGTGTTAAACCATAAAATAAACGAGAAAAAAACTCAGCTTCCTGACCCTTGAGAATGTTTTCGTCAAACAGCTTTTTATTGTCGAGAAATGATTTCCTGAACATGATCGAAGGTGTCAAAATTTTAAGCTTCCACAGTGCATACTCAACATATAAATCGGTTGTCGGATAAAGATTTATTGGTTTTTTTGTGGCGAGATTTTCATCAGCGTTATAACCGCTTGTAATCACAAAATCAACGTCACTATCGATTAGCGTTATTTTTTCAGATATAAAATCAGGCAGCATGACATCGTCGGCATCAAACCAATTCACCCATTCGCCTTTAGCTAAAGCGAACGCGAAATTCCGACATGGATTTGCGCCTTTTTTAACTCCGTTCGGACGTAAAATCAGTTGGAAACGACTGTCATCGGCAATAAAATCCTGGATAATGTCAGCTGATGCGTCAGTAGAACCGTCATCAACCAATATACATTCCCAATTCGAATATGTTTGCCCGGAAATTCCGCCTAATGTCGCCCGAATATATTTTTCGGCATTAAAAACGGGAATGAGGATCGAAACCAGCGGCGTGTTCACTACAAATATTTTGGTTAAAGATATAGGAACAAGTCAATTCACACAAATAGCATCCAAATTTATTACGATACACCAGCCAAAGTGTATTTTGATTCGATATTGTATATTAGCGCACGAATAATAATTTTCAGATGAATCCATTTATAGAAATTGCCGGTCGTCGTGTTGGCGTTGATTATCCGCCACTTGTCATTGCAGAAATCGGCATCAACCACGAAGGTTCGCTTAAAACTGCAAAGGAAATGGTAGATGCTGCTCATCGTGCCGGTGTTGAGGTGGTAAAACATCAAACGCATATCGTGCAAGATGAGATGAGTGGTGCTGCCAAAAAGGTAATTCCGGGCAACGCCGATGTTTCTATCTATGAAATCATGGAACGTTGCTCGCTCAGCGAAGCCGACGAACGCGAACTGATGGAATATGTGCAAAGCAAAGGGATGATTTTTATCTCAACTCCCTTTTCGCGAGCTGCCGCAGAACGACTGAAATCGTTTAATATTCCGGCGTATAAAATCGGCTCGGGCGAATGCAATAATTATCCGCTTCTTGAACATATTGCTTCTTTTGGCAAACCGGTAATTTTGAGTACGGGAATGAACACGATTGAAAGTGTCCGAAAAGCGGTCGGGATTTTTGACCGACACAACGTTCCGGTTGCGCTTTTACACACCACGAATTTGTACCCGACACCAATTCATTTGGTCCGTCTGGGTGCAATGATGCAACTTCACGAAGCATTTCCCGATAAAGTTTTTGGCTTAAGCGATCATACGCTGAACAACAACGCATGTCTTGCGGCAACTGCTCTCGGTGCGTCGATATTAGAGCGTCATTTTACTGATACCATGAAGAGAACTGGCCCGGATATCGTTTGCAGCATGGATGAAAAAGCATGTGCCGAATTGATTTTAAGCTCACGTGAAATTCAGTTGATGCGAGGCGGTGTAAAGGAACCGGCCAAAGAAGAGCAGGTAACAATCGATTTTGCATTTGCGACAGTTTGCAGCATCGCGCCGATCCGCGCAGGTGAAGCCTTTACGATGGAAAATATTTGGGTAAAACGTCCCGGCACCGGAAAAATCCTAGCTGATAAATTCACAGATATCATTGGAAAAAGGGCTGCACAAGATATCGAAAGCGACAAACAACTGGATTGGTCGGATATAGTTTTATAATAATATACAGATTCGACGTAGTTGATGAAAAAAATTCTCTTTCTAACCGGTACCCGTGCTGATTTTGGCAAAATCAAATCGCTGATCACAAAATTGGATTCGCATCCTGATTTTGAGGCCTTTGTATTTGTGACCGGAATGCATCTTCAAAAAGAATACGGCTATACGGTGATTGAGATTCAGCGTTGTAAATTCAGTAATGTCCATACTTTTGAGAATCATACTCATGAGACTACAATGGATCTGACCTTAGCCAAAACCATTGAGGGTTTCTCGAAATATTGTAATGAAATTCGACCGGATATGATCGTCGTTCATGGCGACCGTGTTGAAACGCTTGCCGGCGCCATCACGGGTTCACTCAACAACATTCTGGTGGCGCACATCGAAGGTGGCGAACTTTCCGGAACTGTCGACGAATTGATACGGCATAGCGTCAGCAAGCTTAGCCACATTCATTTTGTGTCGAACGAAGAGGCAAAGAAGCGTTTGCTTCAAATGGGCGAGATCGAATCGTCGGTTTACGAAATCGGTTCGCCCGATATCGACATCATGTTTTCCGACGCGCTGCCATCACTCGAGAAAGTAAAGAGTTACTATCAAATCGAATTTGATAATTACGCTGTTGCGATGTTTCATCCGGTAACGACTGAGGCCGACGAAATGCAGAATTATGCTGACAATTTCGTTGAATCGCTTGAAAACGACAGTCACAATTATGTGGTCATTTTTCCGAATAATGATCTGGGAAGCCGATTTATAATTGATTCTTACAACCGACTAAAAGATAATCCAAGATTCAGGATTTTCCCGTCGGTTCGATTCGAATATTTTCTAACCTTGCTTAAAAACAGTCAATTTATTATCGGAAACAGCAGCGCCGGTATTCGCGAGGCACCTTATTACGGAATTCCGGTGATCAATATCGGAACCCGTCAGCAGAATCGCGCTACAAATGCTGAAATCCTAAATGTCGGTTATCACAAAAGCGAAATAACTGAAGCGCTCGATAGTATTGATTCGCGGGAAATATCTGATAATCGCAATGTTTTTGGAAATGGAAACAGTACCGATCTTTTTTTGGAATCGCTGCAAAATCCCGAAATATGGACGTTAAGCCATCAAAAGCAATTTAGAGATCTTTAATATGAGCGGCAAAAAAGTTCTTATCCTTCTACCTGATGGAATTGGTCTGCGCAATTTCGCATACACCGATTTTTACAAAAAAGGTCTCGAAATGGGATTTGAAATGAAGTTCTGGAATAATACGCCGTTTGATCTTAGTTCGCTCGGATTTCAGGAAGTCAAGATCAATAATGCAAAACCCCGGCCCTTTACTGACTTGCTCAAAAGAAGCCGAACGCGAATCGATTTAAAATTAAGCAAACGACGAAATTCAGATCCGGTTTACGACAGTTATATTTTTCCGATGGCTTATCGCGATGTGAAGTCGGCTATCAAAAATGCGATTGTAAAAGTTCTTGTTGCCTTTCATTCGTCTGATGCTGGAGTAACTAAAATCCGACGAAAAATTGTTGATTCAGAGCGACAAAGTGATTATTATCGTCAGTGTTTAACCACCCTGAAAACCGAATGTCCGGATATTGTTTTGTGCACCAATCAACGACCGTTAACTGCAATTTCGCCAATAATAGCCGCGCAGGACCTCGGAATCCCGACTGCAACTTTTATTTTTTCGTGGGATAATTTGCCCAAAGCAACAATGGTCATTGAAACCGATTATTATTTTGTGTGGAGCAAACACATGAAAGCTGAGTTGCTTGAATATTATCCGTATATCGATCCTGAAAAAATCTTTATAACTGGTACGCCACAATTCGAGCTTCACGCCGATGGGTCGTTGGTGCAATCCCGATCCGAGTTTTTTAAAGCGCATAAACTCGATCTCAGTAAAAAATACATTTGCTACTCGGGAGACGACATTACAACCTCGCCAAATGATCCGCAATATTTAAGCGATGTTGCTGATGCTGTTCGGTCCATTAACGAGAAAGGTGGAAATTTGGGACTGATTTTTAGAAGATGTCCGGTCGATTTTTCAACGAGATATGACCATGTCCTTTCCAAAAATGAGGATATCATTGTTCAGATTGCGCCGAAATGGAAGAAAGTCGGCGAGGGTTGGAATACTATTTTGCCAACGCAGCACGATATGATTCTGCAGATCAATACCATTTTTCATACAGAAATGGTGGTAAACTTAGGATCGTCGATGGTGTTTGATTATGCCGCTTTTGATAAACCCTGCGCTTTTATAAATTACGATGTTCCGAATAGCAAACACCAAAATTGGTCTGTTGATAAAATTTACAAATATGTTCATTTCCGCTCGATGCCGTCAAAAAACAGTGTCGTTTGGCTGAATAATCCTGCTGAAATTGCATCGAAATTGGGATTGGCGCTTCAAAATCCGCGTGAAAGCATAACTGAAGCCAAACGCTGGTTTGAAATCATCAATCAACATCCGATCGAACAAGCCTCGACACGTATTCTAAATTCGGTATCGGAAATCATTAACTTACAACCCGCCGGTAAATTGTAAACTATGCACATTGGACTCCTAACATCTGAATATCCTTATGAAGGTTCGCCCAGAAGTGGTGGCATTGGAACCAGCATCAAAAATCTGGCAGTCGAACTTGTCAAATGTGGCGTTCGGGTAAGTGTTTTTGCACACTCGCAAGATAAGGATGAGGTTAGAACCGAGGAAGACGTTGAGATCCATCTGATAAAATCCCGAAAATATTCAATTTTTACGTTTTATAAGTATCGGAAATACGTTCAAAAGTATGTCAATCAGCAGATTCACCGTAGTGAAATTGATGTCGTAGAAGCCCCTGACTGGACGGGTTTTACGGCGTTTATGAAGTTTGATGCGCCGCTGGTAATCCGTTTTCATGGAAGTGATGCCTATTTCTGCAAACTCGAAAACCGACGTCAAAAAATTAAGAATTTTATCTTTGAATGGCTGGCATTGCAAGGTGCCGACGCATTTGTGAGTCCGACGAATTATGCCGGAAAAGTGACATCTGAAATTTTCAATCTTCAGAAGGAATTCACCAGAATCCATTACGGGATCTCGCTTTCAAAATTCGAAAATCAGCAGCCTGAAAATTTTGAAAATGGACTGATCTTATATATTGGTACGGTCATCCGAAAAAAAGGTGTGCTTGAATTGCCATCGATCATGAAAAAAGTATCGGCACGGTTTCCCCGGGCAAAATTGGTTTTAATCGGCGCCGATTCGCCTGATATTAGTACAGGTTCATCGTCGACCTGGAAGATGATCGAAGCAGAATTTGACGGGAATGCAAAATACCTGGGTAAAGTGCCATATGTGGAAGTGCAGCAATATCTCAGGAATGCACATGTTTGCGTGTTTCCAACATTTGCTGAAACCCTTGGCATGGTTACCATTGAAGCCATGGCGATGCAAAAGCCGGTCGTAAACAGCAATTATGGCTGGGCGCAGGAAATCATTACTGATGGTGAAAGCGGATTTTTAGTGGATCCCGCAGACCATGATTTGTTTTCAGAAAGAATATTTTCGTTGTTAAGCGATCCTGAACGTTGCAAAACGATTGGGAAAAATGCCAGAGAACGTGTTGATGAAAGATTTAACATCGAAAAAACTGTTTATCAAAACATCGAGTTGTATAAATCGCTTTCAAAATCATGATTCTCGTTTATCAGGACAGTCGGAAAGTTACTTCGGTTGAAACGTTATGCGAAAGTTTCAAGCCACTTTTTCGCAGCGAAATTATATGTGATGTGTTATTTGAGTTAGCGCAAAACCATCCGGATCAACTGATTATTTGGTGTCATGACGATTGTAAAAATCTACTTGATGTAGCATCCATTCAGGATATTTTCACACACAACAATATGTTGGCGAGTTACAATCCAACTTCCAATTTTCTTCCCGAATCAATCGGTTATGTTGAGGAAAGTTCGTTCATAAAAGTCAACAAAAGTGTGCGGTTTCCCACATGGAGGATGAGTAGTCTGGTAGGTGGAATTCATGCCTCAACACTCAACTTGAAAAGCGTCAAAAAACTGCGTTCCATCTCATTTGACTATTTTTTGAATTCGGTGGCAAAACTCGGAATGCCAAATGGACTTCGATGTTATTCTGATCCTCGATTTTTGAACGGTAAGGCATCAGTCGTCACCCGATCGGCTTCAACTGCTCAATTGTTCGAATTTGTCGGTCAGCATTACAAAAAGAGTTGGGTCTTTCTCATGTTGCTAAATTTTATTTTGTATCAAAAGAAATATCCGATTTGGAGTGCGATAAGGAGTTTATTTTATGCCCGCAGACGACTGTCATTCATAGAACTGAGTACCATTCCCGTAAAGGGGCATACTGAAATGCCCTTAGAAAAAACAATCGATGTTTTGATTCCGACGATAGGCCGCGAGTCATATTTGCTCGATTTTTTGAATGACTTAAAAAGTCAGACACTTTTGCCGAAACGCATCATTATCGTTGAGCAAAATCCGCTTGAGGGAAGCAAGTCCGCGTTAGAATATTTATACGATCGTCAGTGGCCGTTTGCGATTAAACATATTTTTATTCATCAAAGTGGCGTTTGCAATGCGAGGAATTTGGCTTTGAGCGAACTCAAGAATGATTGGGTTTTTTTAGCTGACGACGATATTCGGATCGAAAGTGATTTTCTGGAGCGCGCCATGAATCAGATTTATGAGAATGGAAACCAGGTCAATAATATTTGTTGTTTGCAAAAGGGACAAAAGTCAGAGGTCAAAATCGTCCATCAGACCACGATTTTCGGTTCAGGGTGCTCGATTGTCAGTGCAAAGAGTATTGGCGACTCGACATTCAATACCGCGTTCGAATTTGGCTTTGGTGAGGACAGCGATTTTGGTTGTCAATTGATGAATAAGGGATATTCGATCGAATATTTGCCGAAACCGATTATATTGCACCTCAAAGCGCCGATGGGTGGATTTAGAATTAAACCTGTTCATGCGTGGGCAGCCGATTCAATTCAACCGAAACCATCGCCAACAGTGATGCTTTTCAAAATGAAGAACCATACAAAGGAACAATTGCAAGGGTATAAAATCATCTTGTTCTTTAAGTATTATCCGTTACAAAGCATTAGAAATCCAATCCGTTATTTTAAATCGATGTCGAAACAATGGAGCAGAAGTGTATTTTATGCGCAATGGTTATTAAACAATAGACGATGAAATTTGCGCTGATCATTTGCACATATATGCGGCCAAAATCGCTACAAATCTTACTGGAGTCGGTACGGATTCAAACGCTTTATCCCGATGAAATACTAATTGTAGACGGTTCGACGAATGATGAAACTTCGGCGATGCTGGAATCTAATCATTATCAAAATCTGCGTTATTTTAAAGTATCTGACGACCAACGCGGACTCACCAAACAACGGAATGTCGGCATTGATATGTCTGGTGCCGAAAGTGAAATCTTGTGTTTTCTGGATGATGATACGATTTTAGATGCAAAATATTTTGAAAACTTGCTGGCAACCTACAACCGATTTCCGAATGCACTTGGCGTGAGCGGTTATATTACCAATGAAGGTGGCGCTTGGAAATACATGGGTGATCACTACCGTGTTAAAATCGACGAATATTACTTTGATGGTTTTATCCGGCCGGATTCGAGTCGGAATATTTTACGAAAAAAGCTGAATCTAATTAGCGATGTTCCACCGGGTTTTATGCCGACATTCTCGCATGGAAGAAGTACAGGATACTTACCTCCAACGGGAAAAACCTACAGGGTCGAGCAAATGATGGGTGGTGTCTCGTCGTTTAAAAGGTCAGTTTTTGAAAATATTCGCTTTTCAACGTTCTTCGAAGGTTACGGATTGTATGAAGACGCGGATTTTACATTACGAGTTTCGAAAATCGGAAGTTTATACGTGAATACTGCGGCAAAAGTTGAACATCACCACGACAGTTCCGGAAGGCCGAATATGTTTAAATACGGCGAAATGGTGGTGCGAAACGGCTATTATGTGTGGCGGGTTGGTCACCCTGATCCCGATTTGAAATCGAAGTTGAAATGGCACGCAATCACGTTATTACTAACCGGAATCAGATTCGTAAATATCTTCACGACAGCTAAACGCAAAGAAGCTGCGTCTGAAACTTTTGGGAGATTGTCGGCATATGTTAAATTGTTTTTTAACGCGCCAAAGCCATGAAAACAATTTTTATCGGAATGACTATCAACGACGGTTCAGTAACCGAATTTTTTCTGAACCTTGCAAACCGACTTTCAAAAAAGTACCAGGTCGTGATAATCGCCGATAAAATCGAAACGCAGCCTGTTGCCGTCAACCCATCGATAAGAGTTTTCCAATGGCCATCTGAACGTCCAACCAAGTTCAGGGATTTTATTTTTCTGGCGAAATTGATCAAAAAATACCGGCCGATTTTGATGCTGTCGATGTTTAGTTCGGTCAATATTTTTCTGGTCGCTGGTTTCATATTTCGCATCAAACACCGAATTGCATGGGCACGGACGATTTCGTCTGCATTCAGTTTGAAAAGTTCGCTGGCGAAACGTAAAAGTTTAGTTTACAAATTGGCATCGCGAATTTTTGCGAATTCGGTTTCAACAAAAAATGATCTAATTGAAACTTTCAATGTGCCTTCCAATAAAATTACGGTGATTTCAAATGCGGTGCGAAAGCCGGAATTTCAGACCTCGGTTGATGATAATCTGATAACTTTTGTCGGCCGAATGCACCCGTCAAAGGGAATTGATACTTTGCTCAAGGCGATGCCGAAAGTTGTTTCAAAATTTCCGAAAATCAGGTTGCAAATTATTGGCGGCGGCGATCAGCAACCTTTTGTCGAACTTGCCGAAAAGCTTCAGGTGTCAAATAACGTAGTTTTCCGTGGAAGGCAGACCAAGGATGTACTTTTGCGCGAATTGTCAAGATCCTACTTTTCGTTGGTTCCGTCGGTAGTGGAGGCATTCGGATTTGTGATTATTGAGAGTTTTTCGGTTTGTACGCCGGTAATCGGATCAAACAGTAGCGGAATAGCCGAGGTAGTTCGACATGGTCAGGACGGATTTCTGTTTGAAACCGGTAATTCCGACGATTTAGCCGAAAAGATGCTACATTTGCTCGCAGATAAGGAGTTGCGCGATAAATTTGGTCAGAATTGCCATCGTCGATTCGCTGAAGAATATGAGATTGATAATGTTGCCGAAGTGGTTTCAAAGAAAATTTCGCTGCTTATCAACGCCTAATTCTTTTTATTTTATGAAGAAAACTATAGTTCTTTCATTTAGCATTGCCGGTTCGTCTGCCTCAGATTATTTTATCAGGTTGAGCAACCGTTTTGCGCAGGAATTTAAAGTTGTCATCGTAACCGATAATATTGATAAACATTCGCAACTACTTAATTCTGACATTCAACTGCATAAATGGCCTTCACGACGACCTACGAAATTTGAAGATTTCCGATTTTTATATAGATTGTTAAAAGCGGAACGGCCAAAACTTGCTATTTCAATGTTCGGTTCGGTCAATATTTTTCTGATTTGTGGATGGCTATTAAATATTCGCAATAGCGTTGCTTGGGTACGAACCTTAAGCACACAATTTCCTCAAAAACGAATAATGATTTTAAGGAAAAGGCTTGTTTACAAACTTTCAACGTTGTTGATTGCAAATTCTGCTGCAACTAAAAACGACCTGATTGATGTTTATAAAGTAGCGCCTAAGAAAATTACGGTTTTGCCAAATGCGGTGCCGAATTATTATTCCGCGATCGAAACCTCGGGGATTGATAATGATTTAATTGTTTATATTGGGCGGCTACATCAGTCGAAAGGCGTCGATGTCTTGTTGAAGGCTTTTGCACAAGTTATTGCTGATTTCCCCTTGGCAAAGTTGCTGATTGTAGGAAATGGACCCGAAAAAAACAATCTCGAAAACTTGGTTCAGGATCTGAAACTAGATAGTGTTACGTTTCTGGATTTTGTTCCTAAACAACAGGTTTTAAAGTTTTTTAAAAGTGCGTATTGCTCCGTTATTCCGAGCGCTACTGAAGCTTTCGGTTTTACTGTTATCGAGGCGATGAGTATGAAGACATGTGTAATTGGCGCCAACAATACCGGAATAAAAGAAATCATCGTTGATGGCGAATCAGGGTTGCAATTCGAAACTGGCAATTTCGCAGATCTTAGCGAAAAAATTAAACGAGTTTTTTCAGATCGTAATTTACGTGATTCGTTAGCCATAAATGGTTACAAGCGATTTTGTGATCTTTATGAAGTCGATTTTGCAGTTGAACGCGATTTTCAATACTTTAAAAAGTTACTATGAGAGGTTTGAAATATAATTTTGCCAAATTGGTTTGCAAAGTGCTTCCACCGATTATTTCGCAGACGGTGCGCCATCTAATAATACCAAATTCCGATGGACTGATACTGAACAAAAAGTTCGTGGCAAAAAGCTTTACCGGAAGTCTCTTTACAGGAAATACCGCTGATTTTCACGCGTTCAGAATTAGCATTCATGGTTATTTTGATTGGCGGAATGTGGTTATTGCCAACGTTGTTTTGAAAAATATACCTGGAAATATCATTGAAGTTGGAGCAAACATTGGAACTGAAACCATTTCGTTTTCTGACATTGCACAAAAGGTCGGTCGTCAGGTTGTAGCCTTCGAACCGCTAACGTCTAATTTCGAGGTGCTCACTGAAAACATAAAGCTTAACAGAACCACCAACGTTCAAGTTCATAAATGTTTAGTTTCAGACCATATTGGAACCGCCAACTTCAAAATCCCGGAGGCAAATTTTTCAGGCTCCGGACATATTACTACCAATGATGCCGAAGAAGATGTTGAAGAAATTTCCGTTGTAACACTCGACAATATTTTACAAGATATGCCGGTGTCGATCATCGCAATTGACGTGGAAGGCTTTGAATATCAGGTTATGACCGGTGCGAAAAATAGTATAATGACTAACCGACCTGCGATTATCGTAGAGGTCAATAAGAATTATTTACGAAAAAGAGCCGGGTTGTCGTTGGAGACATTCTACAAGTTTTTTACTGATAATAATTACAATTGTTTCTACATTAATAAATTGGGAATTGATAAGGTTGATATTTCCGATTTTACCGTGAAGTCAAATAAAAATTGGGTTTGTATTCCGTCAGAACACCACAATTTGCATTCGAAAATATCGACATCTCTGGCTATTAATGGATTGAATCCGCTATTTTCTTACTTTCACTTTTAATGAAGCTAGCTGTTTTTTCACATGTTATTCACTGTCAAAAAGGCGACAAAATTTACGGCTATGGTCCCTATGTTCGTGAGATGAATATGTGGTTTCCCTTTTTTGACCAGGTTGAAATCGTAGCGCCGTTGGAAAGTCGCGATGTTGATCATATTGATTTGAGTTATCAGGCAAAAAGTTTGTCCTTTACCAAAGTGCCGGCCATAAGCCTTACTTCATTTACCCAAATCGCAAGAACAATTTTTAAACTTCCCACGTTACTACTTACTATTTTTAAGTCAATGCGCGGTGCCGATCACATCCATCTGCGTTGTCCCGGAAATATGGGATTACTGGGTTGTATCGTTCAAATCTTGTTTCCCAAAAAGAAAAAAACCGCCAAATACGCCGGGAATTGGGATCCAAGCGCCGATCAGCCATTTAGCTACCGATTACAAAAATGGATATTGAACAACACCTTTCTTACCCGAAATATGCAGGTAATGGCATATGGAAAATGGGAGGGAAGTTCGTCAAATATTCAGTCGTTTTTTACGGCTACCTATTACGAATCGGATAAAACCGACTGCGAGCCGCGAAAATTAAATAGTGTCATCAAATTTGTGTTCGCCGGAACGTTGTCGGAAGGAAAATGTCCGCTTTATGCGGTGAAACTGGTCGAAAAGTTACATCGGCATGGTATAAAAGCAACCTTGGATTTTTATGGCGAAGGTCAAGAGCGAACAGCCATTGAAAAATACGTAGCCGATAATGGACTACATCATGTAATTCATCTGCACGGAAATAAGCCAGAACAGCAGTTGCGACAAGCCTATCAACAATCGCATTTCTTAATTTTGCCATCTAAAAGCGAGGGCTGGCCAAAAGTAGTTGCCGAATCGATGTTTTGGGCAAGCGTGCCAATCTCGACTTCAATATCTTGCGTGCCATTCATGATCGGAAACGGCTCGCGTGGGATGCTTTTAAATTTGTCTGAAGACGACGATTCCCAGCAGATTCTGGACCTAATAAATGATCCTGAAAAATATGAAGCGATGGCATACGAAGCAATGAGTTGGTCGCGAAATTACACAATGGATTTCTTTGAACTTGAAATTAAAAGACTGATTCACGGATGAGAATAGTTCAAATCATAGATTCGCTTGAAGCCGGTGGTGCAGAACGCATGGCAGTTAATTACGCCAACGAACTTTCGGCTCAAATTGCTTTTTCTGGACTGGTTTGCAGCAGAGCGGAGGGAAGCCTGAAGGAGTTCATCAATCCGAAAGTCAATTTTTTATTTTTGGAACGTAAAAGAACACTCGATCTGAAAGCGATATTTCGGTTGCGAAAATTTTGCATCGACAACAAAATCGACTTTGTTCATGCGCACAGCAGTTCTTATTTTTTAGCGACTCTTGTTAAACTCACGTATCCAAAATTGAAAATCGTTTGGCATGACCATAACGGCATGAGTGAATTTCTCAATTCGCGCGAATCGGCGATGATTAAGCATGCGTCGCGATTTTTCCGCGGAATCATTGTTGTTAACAATAATCTAAAAATGTGGGCAGCATCAAAACTTCATTGTAAGGAAGTGCTTTATCTGCCAAATTTCACTGCCGTGGATCAAAATCAGGAACGTTCAACCGTTTTGCACGGATCGCAAGGCAAACGTATCCTTTGCCTGGCAAATCTCAGATCACAGAAAAATCATCTGATGCTTTTGCAAATAGCCGAAAAACTGCAGCAAACTCATCCCGAATGGACGTTTCACCTTGTTGGCAAAGATTTTCAGGACGACTATTCAACTGAAATAAAACGGCAAATCAGCTCGCTAAATCTTCAACAGGCGGTTTTTTTATATGATAGTCGCACCGACATTTCAGCAATTATAAGTCAGGCCGACATTGCGATTCTGACGTCATCATCTGAAGGACTTCCGGTTGCGCTTCTCGAGTACGGATTGCATCAAAAACCAATCGTCGTAACAACGGTGGGCGAAATTCCGCAAATCATCACAAACGGTGTCGACGGACTCATGGTTGCGCCCGACGATCCAAACGGATTTTACAATTCGCTGACGACTTTAATCGAAAATCCGGATCTTCGCCAAAAATACGCCTCGGCATTAAAGCAAACTATTATGCGAAATAACTTTGGAAGCAACGTAATTTCGCAATATTTAAACTGGATTGATAATTTATGAGACAATCGTCTTCAGACTTAACAGCACTTTACGAGGAGCAAGATCGGAAATCGATTCAGGATCGGCTTGTTGAGCTGCGCAACTCGAAAGTCATCATCTATTCAGTATATGCGATGGTGTTGTCTTATTTCTACAACCTTCCGGTGATGACCTACAGCGCAACCGGAAACAACGAACTGCGGTTATATGACTTTGCCGGTTTTGTAATTTTGATCGTTTATTTTAGGAATTTCACTTTGCTGAATGATGTCATTCGCCGATACAAATTTCTCTCATACCTGTTCGATTTTTTACTCTGGGCCACTTTTACCATGCTCTTTACAACGTTTCACAGCATTTACCTGAACCGCATGGTTTGGATTGTTCAGACGACGCTGTATTTATTTCATTTCTATGTGTTTTTTCTAACGTGTTTGCTGATGATTATCATGATTCAGGACACAAAGCATCTCAAAAATCTGGTTCAATTTAGTTTGATTTGCGCGTTGATTTCCTTCATTATTGTCATTTTACAAAACCTCGGATTGGTTCCGTATCTCTGGAATACTTCATATTTGCGCGCATATCACGGCTTCCTTTCCGGTACTTTTGGACCGAATAAAATCGTTTTGGGTATGACCTGTGTGATGATGTTTGCCATGAGCATCGGACTATTAAATGATAAACGGGTAAAAATCAACAAGACGCTTTTGATTTCAACGATTTGTATTTCTATAATTGTTGCCATCATAACAGGTTCCAGAACAGCCTATCTCGGACTCGCGGTGTTTCTGGTTTATTTTCTGATTCGCGATTTCAGAAGTTTTGTATTTTCATCGTTTGTGCTCATCGCCGTCCTTACCGTTACGGCTGCAATCGATAACACGCTTATTCAAATGGCTGTTGAGGTTTATGAAAATAGGGTTGAGAAGAAGATCGAAAACCCGGAAGATGTTCAAGAAGCAAGAGTTGATGCGCTTTACGAAGATCTTGGCGCGGGCCGAAAAAAATTATCGCTGTTGTACGTCGATATACTGTCAAACAATTTACATCTGGTTCCTTTTGGCCGCGGATTTAACAACAGGCTTGAAACGCCGTCCTCGGCACATAATATTTATTTGTCGCTGATCAACGAGGTCGGATTGTTAGGCGCTTTATTATATATCAGATGGCTTGGAAGTTATCTGTTTGTCAGAATGACGCATTTTCCGCAAATGAATATGGCATCAAAAGGATTGGTACTCGCGATGCTGGTCACGTTATTTTTTGGCGAACATCTCTACGTTTACCGGGCGCTGTTTGGCCTTGTCGGTTTATTTCTGTTTGTCGTTACGGTTCTTACTTCGCCACTTTATATCGTTGAAGCCACGGCGCGAGAGAATGAGTAACATTGGCGTATGCCGAAAAAAATACCCAATTTATACCGTCCTCTTTCATATATGTTATATTTGCCGATAATAGTTTAAATTCAATTCCAGAATGTCCAAAGTCAGTTTGTTAACGATCATGATTCCGGTCTACAACGAAGAAGAGTGTTTGCGCGATTTACATGCGAGACTTCTAGATGTGATGATCACACTTCCATGCGATTGTGAACTTTTGTTTATCAACGATGGCAGTACAGACAATACTTTGAACATTATCCAAACGCTTCAAGCCGAAGATCCCCGCGTGGCAATTGTCGATCTTTCACGGAATTACGGAAAAGAAATTGCCATGACCGCCGGACTCGATTATCTGAAAGGCGATACATTAGTAATCATTGATGCCGATCTTCAGGACGATCCCGCAATGCTTACTCAAATGCTGACCGAAATTGAAAATGGTTACGATGATGTTTATGCGCAACGAATTTCCCGAAAAGGCGAAACCTGGTTCAAAAAAGCATCGTCACTATGGTATTACAAAGTGCTTGCCTACATGTCGAGCGTGCCAATTCAAAAAGACACCGGCGATTTTAGAATGCTGAGCCAAAAAGCAATCAAAGCACTCAAAGATCTTCGCGAAAACGAGCGAAACATGAAAGGTCTTTTCTCGTTTATCGGCTTTAAAAAGAAAGCGGTTTTTTATGAGCGTGACGAACGATTTGCAGGTAAAACCAAGTGGAATTACTTGTCGCTATTTAATTTGGCGGTGCGCGGAATTACGGCTTTTTCGACCAAACCATTGCGAATGATCTCTGTTTCGGGTGTGATTATCTCCTTTGTGTCATTTATTTTTCTGATAAAAATTGTTTTCACAGCGCTCTTCTACGGCGATCCTGTTGCGGGTTATCCATCGCTGATGAGTACGGTTTTGTTTTTGGGCGGAATTCAATTATTGTCGATCGGAGTTTTGGGTGAATACATCGGAATCATCTTTTCGGAAACCAAAAAACGCCCGATATATTTTGTAAACGATTACTATACTAAGAAATAATGTCGCCACTCATCAACGTTTTTCGGAAATTATCGACTGCAAATCCGGCTTGGTTTATTCTGGCTTTTACGCTCTTGCCGCTATTCGGATTATGTGTTTATAACGTTCCGATCGGTGATGATCTCTGGTATGCAGAGGCTTTCCGGACGCACGGTTTGATCCAGACGCAGCAACTTTGGTATCAGCAATGGTCTGGACGCTATATGGCTACTTTCCTGATTTCAACCGTGAACCCTTCATCTTACGGCTATCTCAATTTGGCTTTTTTGCATCCGCTGATTCTACTTCTCGCCACGGCCGCCAGCATGCGATTTCTACTTAATACAGTAATCAATCAGTTTAATTTTGACGTTAATAAGTGGCTGGTTTTAAGTGTTTTTTTGTTCTTTTATTTAAATTATGTTCCCGATTTGGGCGAAAGTTTTTACTGGATGGCTGGCGCTTACACCTATCAGCTTCCGGTAATTTTTCTCTTTCTATATCTCGGTATCATCCTTCGACTCCTACGTTCTGACTCAGTTCCGACAAAAGTTCTTTACTCGGTTTTGGCCGCAATCGCACTTTTTATAATTATTGGGTCGAATGAACTGATTGTGGTTTACGTTTGTGCGCTAAATTTTATTTTGATGGTTTTATCGGTTCTTGGAAATCGACAAAATCTTTGGTACGTTCTTCCGATTTTGGTCATCACAGGCATTCTTTCATATTTTATGATTTTTGCCGATGGAAATTTTGCCCGGGCCGAACTCTTCGAAAAGCCGTCATTCCATATTCTAAAAACCTCATTTAACGCGTTAGCACGTGGTGGATTTGTACTTGTTTTTTGGATTCCGACATTACTTCTGATGCTGCTTTGCATACCGGGAATAAACCGAAATTCGATTGAACTTAATTTTTTACCCGGCCGGTTTTCGAAATTGCCATCGCTGATTCTAATCGGTATCATTGTTTTAATTGGCGTAATTTTTATCGGATTTTTCCCAAGTCTGTACACAACCAAATGGATTCCGCAACGGGCATACACGCCAATATTTGTGACTGTTACGATCGTGTTTTCAACTTTTGTGGTCTTAATCCTAAAACGTTCGCACGGGCTTTCTAAACTAAACGAATCAATCTCGAGCTCGGTAAAATTATCCGGAATTTTCCTTGTCATTCTGATTATGGCGTTGTCGCACAACTCAAATATCATGAACGCTTACGTCGATCTGACATCGGGTAAGGCATCGTCATATCACAATCAGGTGATAACAACGTACAAACAGCTTCAAACCACCGACCGTGATACCATTTATGTCAACGAAATTGCTAAAAAGCCGCTAATTTTACCAATACGCTGGCCGGAAAATCACAATAAATTGGCAAATAATATTTGGGAGGAGTATTTTGATGTTAAACACATTGAACTCAAATAAAGTGCGAATTCTCTACATCGGCAACAAACTCGAAAAGCACGGCAACAATGTTACCAGCATTGATTCGCTTGGCAAACTACTCGAAGCTGAAGGACATCACTTAACTTACGCATCATCGGCAAAGAACAAAATGGTCCGCCTCCTGGACATGATTGTTACAACCATCAAATCAGCTCGTAAAACCGATGTTGTTCTAATCGATACCTATTCGACCGCCAACTTCTACTATGCGTTGATCATCAGTCAACTTTGCCGGATTTTTAACCTAAAATACATTCCGCTTCTTCACGGCGGCGATCTCCCAAACCGACTCAAAAACACGCCAAAACTATCCCGACTTTTATTTAAAAATGCGTGGATTAACGTTTCGCCATCCAGATATTTGCAAACCGAATTCGAGTCGGCTGGATTTCATAAAATCAAGTATATCCCAAATAGCATCGAGATCCAAAACTATAAATTTAAGTCCCGGAATACCCAGAATTGCCGACTTCTATGGGTTCGATCGCTTGCCGAAATTTACAATCCCAAAATGGCGATCAATGTTTTGCATCAGCTCAAAACCGAATGTCCTCACGCCACATTATGCATGATCGGACCCGACAAGGAAAACCTTTTGCCATCTCTAAAAACCCTTGCGGCTGAACTCGGCGTCGAGGTAACTTTTACCGGTGTCCTCACAAAATCTGATTGGATCAAAAGATCTGAACAATCCGACATTTTTATCAATACCACGCATTACGACAATCTTCCGGTAAGTGTGATCGAAGCTATGGCGCTTGGATTGCCGGTTGTGTCAACAAATGTAGGCGGACTAAAAGTTCTCCTTCGCAACCGCGAGAATGCGCTTGTGGTCGACGATAATGATCATCTGGCAATGGCCAATGCAATATCGGAACTGGCGAAAAATCAGAACTTAGCGACTGAATTAAGTCAGCGTGGCCGACTCGACGCTGAACAATTCGATTGGGTCAACATTAAACCCAAATGGGCTGAAATTTTAATTTGAGCCATTAGCTAATCTTCATATATTGTGTAAATTGCGCCGTCATCAAACAAATTCAGTGTCCAAGAAAAAAAGCATACATTTCGAGATCAGCGAAAGAAAAGTTCTTCTGCGAATTTTCGACGTATTGTCAGTTCTTCTCATGCTGGCCGTGATCGGAACTGTTTTCAACTTCGATTATTTCGACATTACCGCATCAAATTTTTACTGGACAATCGTACTTGCACTTTACATCACCATCTTCGGCAGTGTCTTCGAAATGTACAATTTGCAAGTCGCCAGCAATCAGTATCAAGTCACCAAAAGCATCATCCTGACATCCTCGTCAACCGTGCTTTTCTACCTTTTAACACCAATTTACACACCGGTTTTACCTAGCAACCGACTTCAAATCCTGTTCTTTTTTCTCTCGGTAGTCGGTGCGCTTTTTACATGGCGGATGCTATATGTCAAGTATTTCGCGTCACAACGGTTTGTGAAACGGGTAATCATGATCTGCGATGGCGAACAACTCGGCGAATTGGTCAATAGTCTTGAAAGTGCCGATCCGCATTACCGCGTGGTGGGTTATGTCAATTCAGATATTGCCAACAACGGCGCACTTTACAAACTCGTTCAGCTTGTCGAGATCGATAATCTGTTGCAATTTGCCAAAGAAAATCGGGCGTCAGAAATTGTAATCGCTTCCCAAAACACCGACGGAATCACCGTTAACCTCTACAATCAGCTGATACAAATGCTCGAAAACGGCTATATCATCCGCGAGTATACGCAAGTCTACGAACACATCACACAGCGAATTCCGGTTCAATACGTAGCACGCGATTTCTACCGATATTTCCCCTTTAGCCGAAGCAATCAAAATCACCTTTACCTTGTCGTTGTGCGGATTTTAGAGATTTTTACAGCGCTAATCGGACTAACATTCGGCCTTATTCTCCTGCCGCTGATCGTTGTCGGAAATCTTCTCGGAAACCGCGGCAAGCTTTTTTACACACAACAACGCGTTGGCCGAAACGGAAAGGTTTTCGAGATTTTGAAATTCCGCACCATGGTCAAAAATGCCGAAAAGGACGGCGCCGTCTTTACAACAACCAATGACCGCCGAATAACAGCTTTTGGAAAATTTCTGAGAAAAACCCGAATAGACGAATTTCCCCAGTTTTTCAACATCTTAAAAGGCGATATGGCGGTAATCGGTCCACGGCCGGAGCGACCGGTTTTTGTTGAAGAAATTGCCCGCGTCATGCCATTTTACGAAACCCGACACGTGGTAAAACCCGGACTCACAGGTTGGGCGCAAGTCAATTATTCGTACGGCCAAACCATCACCGACAGCCTGATCAAACTGCAATACGACCTTTATTACATCAAACATCGCAGCATTTTCCTCGACGTCAATATCATGGTAAAAACCTTCAGCACGGTACTTTTTTACCGCGGACAATAATTTTTTTGTCTGATTTTTTGAAGCTTTTTCCGGCTGTCCGCTATATCTTTTGCTACGCAAGCTCCGCAAAAGGATGCCGCTTCCCATCCGGGCTAGGCACAATAGTTTCAGTTGTAGCGCATCGTGCTAACGCATTTTTGTCGCTCCGCGTTTTGCTGATCGGTAGAAGCCAAACAACAAATACGCATTTAGCAAGATCATCGGTAAAACAATCAGGAAATGGATTTTATTGATCATCACCACGACATAAATGGCAAGCATAATCCATAAAACAAAAATTGTTCGCTTTAACCACTCGTATTTTTGGGCATAATACAAAATGATTACCGCAAGCAGCAGCGGATTTAAAAGTAGAATATTGTAGTTGTAGGCAAGTTCTTCGTGAAGCGAATACACTCCGGCAATCGCAAAGAAGCATCCGATTAGTCCCAAAAGCGCAAAGTAAACAAAGGTAACTCGGGTTTTTCTAACAATTCCGATGAGCAACAACAAACCAAGATAGGTGTAAATGTTGTTCCACCACGTCCCGTCGGATTTCGGAACTTCATAAGTCAACAGTTTCTCGGCTTTTTTTGCCAACGGTTTGCCGTCGATAGTTACAGATTCCAGGCTTTGCATAAACTCCGACGGAAGGAACAGTAACGTCGCATTTTGGTCTACTTTAGTTCCGAAGATAATGCTGGTTCCGAGTTGCTCGTAAAAGTGCCGGTCAAAATACGGGTATAAAACGCTTCGGTAGGTTTTGGTGGTATCGCCTGTTTTATAAACCGCTTTCTCGCCTAAACTCCGATTTAAAATATCAACAGACATATTGGTGCAATTCCGATCGATGAATTTATATGTGTAATATCTTTCATCAGATTGCACGACCTGATTCAAATCGTCAAATAATTTTTGCTTCTGTGAACGTGTCAGATTTAATTCCTGCTCATAAACCGATCGTTGTTCAGCCACATATTGATAGAAAAAATCCTGAAAATTGCTGACAGCCACAAAATATTGCAGATCGCCTTTGGCAAACTTTGCGACAAAATTCGGCGTGTCAAAATCGAACGCGCCATAATTGTACACAATGTCGATCCCGGTATTTGGATCTGAAATCCGAATCGCCGTATGGCCAAAAAGCGAATAAACTTCATTCCCGACATCACAAGTTAAAATGCTGATCCGCGAATTTTCGGACAGCGAAAAATTTTGAGCAAATGCGGAAAATGAAAAAAGCAGGAAAAATAGAAAGTTGAGACGTCGCATAGTCAAATCTACAAAATAGTTATCTGAAGATGCCTAAATCGACTTTCAATGAGAAGATATTCGAATACAACGCCGCACTTTGGTCGCCGAGATCTGTCAAAGCGTAGTCGATCTGAATCCCCCGATACTTAAATCCGAGTCCGATATTGGGTTGGAAACCAACTTTATCCGAGCCGTCAAGTTGCTGGACATTTTGAAAATTCCCGACTCCGGCGCGTAAAAAAACAAGATCGGTATACCCGAATTCAAACCCGAGTGCGGGATCAATGCTGACGATATCGGTTGAAATAATGTCGTTTGTTCGTGCAAAGCGCATGTTTAAATTCGCAGCCGCCAAAAGACTCATGTCATTGTGAAACAAAAATTTGCGAGCCACACCCAATTGTGCTTTCGGAAGCGTCAGTTCGCTGCTTTCCGGAAGTTCCTGATTCTGACCTTCAACCGCATCCTGAACCGCCGCAAACGCTTCTTCGTCGATGGTCCAAATATTATAGGTGGTTGTAATATCGCGAACCATAAGTCCGATCATCCAGTCATTGCGTTCAAATTGAATTCCGGCGTCAAAGCCAAATCCCCACGAACTTGCAAAATCGCCAATAATCCTGCGAATGATCTTTGCGTTCACACCGTAATGAAGACCTTCAACCTGAAGTCGCCTTGCATATGAAAAGGTCACCGCATAGTCGGCGGTTGAAAAAAGCGAAATCCGATTGTAATCTATGTTGCCTTCGCTGTCAATAAGTTGTGTTGTATTTAAAATATCGTCGACACCGAATCTGATAATCGACGCGCCCCACGCACTTTCGCTGTCAATTGGCATTGCAAAACCCGCGTAATCGTATTGGGCGATATTCGCAAAATAGCTGGCATGCATAAGCGACGCCTGAGAATCCTCAAGTTTCATCAGTCCGGCCGGATTCCAATATCCCGCATTTACATCGTTGGTGCTTGCCGTAACCGCATTCGACATGCCGAGCGCCGCGGCATCAACACCGATATTCATAAATTCATTGGAATATTTCCTTACGATCTGAGCTTGACCAGACGCAAAGAAAGACAGTAGAAACAGCAGAAATAATTTTTTCAAAGTGAAAGGTTGTGCCAAAGGGTTTGCCGTGCCAAAAGTATTAATTTAATCCGAAACCGTAACTTCACTATGCTAATTCTGAAGCTGTGGCACGCGAATTCTATATTCAAAAACGTTAGCGGCTTAAAGTTATTGTACTAACTTTGCTAACCAACATCTGCTTAATGACGATCAAAAAACACATTCCGAACTTTATCACGCTTTTAAACCTTGCCAGTGGTTGCGTTGCCATCATTTTACTTTCGCAATACGATTATCAAACAGCACCCCGCAACATCGAATATGCGTTTTACTTTGTTTGTCTCGGAATTTTCCTTGATTTCTTCGACGGATTTTTTGCGCGTCTTTTCAATGTGACCGGTGAACTCGGTTTGCAACTCGACTCGCTTGCCGATATGGTAACCAGTGGTGTCGCACCCGGATTTGCCATGTATCTTTTGTTGGCTGACGCCGAAAATGTAGCAGAGTTCGGTTCGTTTTTTCCGTTTCTCGGATTTATAATCACCCTCGGATCGGCGTATCGACTTGCGAAATTTAATATTGATACAAGGCAAACTACCAGTTTCATCGGACTTCCAACACCAGCAAATGCACTTTTTATCATGAGTTTGCTGGTTATAAAATTGACATCGGATTCGTTGATTGTCCTTGAAATTTTAATTAATCCGTACTTTTTATTGGTTGTAACCGCATTAAGCGCCTATATGTTGAATGCCGAAATTCCGCTTTTCTCGCTAAAAGTGAAGTCGCCGTCGTTTGCTAAAAACAAACTTCAAATATTGTTTTTATTGTTTTCGGCGGCGTTGATTCTATTACTAGGATTTGCAGGTGTTCCGATTGTGATTCTTTCCTATGTAGCCCTATCGGTGATTTTGAACAAAAGTAAACGCGCTGATGTTTGATGAAAAAAGCAAAGCCAATTTCGCGCGGTCGGGCGAGCAGAAAGACGGCTAAGAAAAAGCGCTGGCTTGGCTCGGAAGGGCGAAAATTCCTGATTATATTTAGTTTGCTTTTAGTATTCGCTGCAACCATTTATCATTATCGTGAGGCGTTGGCGTACTATTTTGCTTTTAAATCCAAAAAAGTTTCTCACGATCAGGAACTGTTTGATGTTCGGAACTATCAGGTTTTGAGCGAGCGCGGAAACAAAGCGATCGGATTGGACGTTTCGCAATACCAAGGTTACATTGATTGGGATAAAACCGATTCGATTGAAAACACGTTTCCACTTGATTTTGTGTTTGTCAGAGCGACGGCCGGGAAGGATTTGGTTGATAGCCGGTTTAACTACAATTGGAAAAACACTGAAGATTCGCATTTGATTCGGGGTGCGTATCACTATTACCGCCCGGATGAACCTTCGCTGGAACAGGCGTTGAATTTCATAAATACCGTTAAACTTCGGCCGGGCGATCTTCCGCCGGTTTTGGATATTGAGCAATTGCCAAGACGACAGCCGCTTGATAGTTTGCGAAAGGGACTTCGGCGTTGGCTTGATGCGGTTGAGAAACACTATAAAGTGCGTCCGATTATTTATTCGGGCCAGAAATATTATGAGGATTTCTTAAAACAGGAATTTCCCGAATATAAGTTT
This sequence comes from Flavobacterium sp., assembly GCA_015234525.1. Lineage (GTDB taxonomy): Bacteria > Bacteroidota > Bacteroidia > Flavobacteriales > Flavobacteriaceae > Flavobacterium. Next base: position 187,801 of record JADGMX010000041.1, read on the forward strand.
TGGATTGCGAATTACAACTTTTTTGTCGAGCGGATGGACGACTCGTGGCTTTGTTGGCAGTTTACAGAAAAAGCCAATGTTCCCGGGATTGAGGGCAACGTCGATTTGAATCTTTACAACGGCACTCGGGAAGATATTATCAGGATGACATTGGGCGCGGATGAAAAAATAAAGCCCTAGCCCGGATGGAAGTGAAATCCTTTTATTGCTGAAATGATATTAATCGGAGTGAGGAATTAACGCAATAAAAGATTGTAACGAACAGCCGGATCAGCTTCTAAAAATTCAGCTTTTTCTTACGAAGTTCAAAGTTTTGACCGAGGTAGACGCGCCTTACCATCTCGTCCTGAACCAACTCTTCCGGCATTCCCGCTTTGAGGATTCCGCCTTCGAACATCAGGTAAGTTTTGTCTGTAATTGCCAGTGTTTCCTGGACGTTGTGATCGGTAATCAGGATTCCGATATTCTTGTTTTTGAGTTGCGCCACGATGCGCTGAATGTCCTCAACGGCAACCGGATCGACACCTGCGAAGGGTTCATCGAGTAAGATAAATTTGGGATCGGTAGCCAGAGCGCGCGCAATTTCGGTTCGTCGACGCTCGCCACCAGAGAGAAGATCGCCGCGGTTGGTGCGAATGTGCTGCAAACTAAACTCGTCTATAAGCGATTCCATTTTGGCTTCCTGCTCGGCTTTTGAAAGATTTGTGAGTTGAAGAACGCTTAAAATGTTGTCTTCGATGCTCAATTTCCTGAAAACCGACGCTTCCTGAGCAAGATATCCAATGCCGTGCTGGGCGCGTTTATACATCGGGAAATCGGTTATTTCGAGATTATCCAGAAATATTTTTCCGCTATTTGGCTTTACCAGACCTACGATCATGTAAAACGATGTGGTTTTTCCGGCGCCATTCGGGCCCAGAAGACCGACGATTTCACCTTGATTAACCTCGACCGAAATGCCTTTTACGACGCTTCGTTTTTTGTATGTTTTGATGAGATTTTCAGCTCGTAGAATCATGTTTGATTTGGAATTTGGAAATTGGACTTTGCTAGTTTCGACTGTAATCGTAGCAATAAAGGTGAAAAGTTAATAATTAATATGTCCCCAACCACAAAAAGTTATAAAACGACGCATTTCGAGTTGTAGATTCGCTCAGTTCGACCACACTCAGGCCACCTTGCTTTGTTACATTGCTACATTGCTACATTTACATTGTTACATCCTCCTCAAGCGCTTCCCAGAATTCGTAAGCCCGGCGAAGATGCGGAATCACGATCGTGCCGCCAACAAGTGTTGCGATGCTCATTGTTTCCATCATTTCTTCTTTGGTAACGCCTTCTTTGAAACTCGTTTCGAGGTGATATTTGATGCAATCGTCGCAACGAAGCACCGTTGATGCTACGAGTCCGAGTAGTTCTTTGGTTTTAACATCGAGTGCGCCGGCAGCATATGCATTGGTGTCGAGGTTAAAGATTCGCTTGATGACTTTATTGTTGTCGCCCAGAAGTTTTTCGTTCATCTTCGAGCGATAATCGTTGAATTCGTTTACGATATCAGACATTTTTTAATTGATTTTTTTTGTTGACGTATGCGGCAATATAGATTGATGCTTCGTAGATGATCAACATTGGGATGGTTACGATAATTTGGCTGACAACATCCGGTGGTGTTACAATCGCAGCCACGATCAATACGATGACAATTGCGTATCGGCGATATTTCCGCAGAAATTCGGCGGTTACCAATCCGAGTTTCGCCAAAAAGAAAATAACAACCGGCAGTTCAAAGAATAGTCCTGTTGCGACCACTGAGGTTTTTATCAGCGAGATATACGATTGCAGGTTGAATTCATTTTTGATGATATCACTCACCGTAAATGTTGCAAAGAAATTGACCGACATCGGAACGATCACAAAATATCCGAACAAGACGCCGATGAAAAACAATAGCGATGCAATGACTAGAAAAATCTGAGCGTTTTTGCGTTCTTTATCGTAAAGTGCGGGTGCGACAAATTTCCAGATTTGGTATAAGATAAACGGAAAGGAGAGGATAAATCCGGCGGTGATACAAACCCAGACCAGGATCGACACTTGTCCTTCCATGTCGGTGTTTTGAATGATGAACGGCATTTCGGTAACGCAGATCGCATCCTCAAAACCAAGTGATTGCGAAAGGTCACAGAAGAAACGATAGGTGACAAACTGCGGACTGGTAGGCCCAAAGATGATTTCGTCGAAAATAAAGCCGCTGAAGAAAAACGTGACGGCCGCCATGATGACGATTGCTATTGAACAGCGTATCAAAAGCCATCTGAGTTCTTCTAAGTGATCGATGAATGACATTGAATCTGCATTCTTCCTTTTCATATAATGCCTTCCTTTAAAATATCGTGAAGGTGAAGTACACCTTTATATTGTTCGTTTTCGACGACGACGAGTTGCGTGATTGAAAAATCCTCGAGAATGTTCAGCGCATCTACAACCATATCTGTCAGTTGGATCACTTTCGGATCGACCGTCATGATGTCGCGTGCTACAAGATCTCGGATGTCATCAGTTTTGGATAACATTCGGCGGATATCGCCATCGGTAATGATTCCGACTACTTTGTCGAATTCGATTACTGCGGTTACGCCGAGTCGCTTTTCCGAGATTTCGAAAATCACTTGTTTGATGTTGGTGTCAGGCGAGACCACAGGTCGATGGGTTTGATCGAGCATGTCGCCTACGCGGAGCAATAACTTTTTGCCCAATGCGCCACCCGGATGGTATTTTGCAAAATCGGCTGCCGTGAAAGAGCGCATTTTCATCAGGCAAACGGCAAGCGCATCGCCCATGACAAGTTGCGCGGTGGTGCTGTTTGTTGGCGCGAGATTAATCGGGTCGGCCTCTGATGCTACGTAAGCGTTCAGGACGTAATCGGCGTTTTTTGCCAAGAATGACGTCGGATTTCCGGTGATTGCGATAAGCGTGTTTCCAAAGCGGTTTAAGATTGGAACAAGCACTTTGATTTCGGGCGAATTGCCGCTCTTCGAAATGCAGATTACCACGTCTTCCGGCTGAACCATTCCGAGATCGCCATGAATTGCTTCAGAGGCGTGAAGGAAGATTGAAGGTGTTCCGGTCGAGTTCATCGTGGCAACGATTTTTTGCGCGATGATGGCACTTTTGCCGATTCCGGTGACGATAAGCCGACCTTTTGAAGCGAGGATCACTTGAACAGACTCCGCGAAATCTCCGGTTAAGTATTCGATCATTCCTGCAATGGCCTCACTTTCTGCAAGTATGGTATTTCTGGCAGCTGCTAAAATTTCTTCGGTTGTGACCAATACGGAAAATTTATATAATTTGTAAGTCTGAAAAGAAGTCGTATATTTAAATATTGCAAATTTATATAAAATACCGATAGCTAATAATGAATTCTAGCGAAATCGACATTCACAAAGAATTAAAAAAGTATTTTGGTTTCAGCCAGTTCAAAGGACTTCAAGAGGACGTAATCAAGAGCATTCTTTCAAGAAAAAACACCTTTGTTATCATGCCGACAGGCGGTGGAAAATCGCTTTGCTACCAACTTCCGGCGCTTATCCGTGAGGGAACCGCAATCGTAGTTTCTCCCCTGATTGCCTTAATGAAAAACCAAGTGGATGCCATTCGAAGTTTGTCTTCAGAAAATGGTATCGCACACGTTCTCAACTCGTCGCTGACCAAGGCTGAAATCGCCCAGGTTAAGGCGGATATAACTTCGGGAATCACCAAACTTTTATATGTTGCTCCTGAATCTCTTACCAAGGAAGAATATGTCACTTTTCTTCAAGGTGTTCCAATTTCGTTTGTTGCCATAGACGAAGCGCATTGTATTTCCGAATGGGGTCACGATTTTCGCCCGGAATACCGGAATCTTCGTCACATTATCAGACAACTCGGCGATGTTCCCGTGATCGGATTAACCGCTACGGCAACGCCAAAAGTTCAGGAAGATATCCTGAAAAACCTCGAAATGACTGGTGCTCGTACCTTTAAAGCGTCGTTCAACCGGCCGAATTTATTCTACGAAGTACGCACCAAAACTAAAAATATTGAGTCGGATATTATCCGGTTCATCCGCCAACATAAAGGCAAATCCGGAATTATTTATTGCTTGAGCCGCAAAAAAGTTGAGGAAATCGCTCAGCTTTTACAGGTAAATGGCATCAGCGCCGTCCCTTATCACGCTGGCCTCGACGCCCGAACCCGCGCCAAACATCAGGATATGTTTCTAATGGAAGATGTTGATGTGGTTGTGGCAACGATCGCATTCGGTATGGGAATAGATAAACCGGATGTCCGTTTTGTCATTCATCACGACATTCCGAAATCACTCGAAAGTTATTATCAGGAAACCGGTCGCGCCGGCCGCGATGGTGGCGAAGGTTATTGCCTGGCATACTACTCCTATAAAGATGTCGAAAAACTCGAAAAGTTCATGTCGGGAAAACCCGTAGCAGAACAAGAAATCGGTTTTGCGCTTTTGCAGGAAGTTGTTGCCTATGCCGAGACTTCAATCTCACGACGGAAATTCCTATTGCATTACTTTGGGGAAGAATTCGACGAAAAAACCGGCGAAGGTGCCGATATGGACGACAATGTCCGAAATCCAAAACCAAAAATCGAAGCCCGGGACGAAGTGGTAACATTGCTCAAAACCGTCCGCGACACCAAACACCTATATAAATCGCGCGAAATCATCTTCACACTTACCGGCCGCGTGAACGCCGTGATCAAAGCGCATCGTACAGACACGCAGCAATTTTTTGGCAAAGGTATCGAACGCGACGACCGATTCTGGATGGCACTCATCCGTCAGACGCTGGTTGCCGGCTTGCTTAGCAAAGACATCGAAACATACGGAATTCTGAAAGTAACCGAAAAGGGATTCAAATTCATCGACAATCCAACATCGTTTATGATGTCGGAAGATCACGAATACAGCGTTGCCGAAGACGTCTCAATCGTTACTGCGGCAAAATCAACCGCCACCGCCGACGAAAATCTGATGGCCATGCTTCGCGATTTGCGGAAAAAAGTCGCCAAAAAACTTTCAGTTCCGCCTTTCGTCGTTTTTCAGGATCCATCGCTTGAAGATATGGCACTGAAATATCCGATCTCACTCGAAGAACTGTCAAATGTTCATGGGGTAGGTGAGGGTAAAGCCAAAAAATACGGGCGCGAATTCGTGGATCTGATCAAACGCTATGTCGATGATAATGATATTGTTCGTCCCGATGATCTGGTTGTGAAATCCACCGGTGCCAACTCAATCAACAAGCTTTACATCATTCAAAACATCGATCGGAAACTTCCACTCGAAGATATCGCACGTGCCAAAGGAATGAACATGGAAAGCCTGATCAAAGAAATGGAGCAAATCGTTTATTCAGGGACAAAACTCAATATCCGATATTCAATCGACGAACTTCTCGACGATGAACAACAGGAAGAAATTTACGAATACTTCATGGAATCTGAATCAGACAAAATCGAAGACGCGCTAAAAGAGTTTGAAGGCGATTACGACATCAACGAACTTCGCCTGATGCGAATCAAATTTATCAGCGAAGTCGCAAATTAACCCTGATAAAGTTCTGCACGATGTGGCCGCAACGAATCACGAACTTTTATCAAATGTTCATCGGTCACAACCATAAAAGCAACCGCATGCATTTCGCCATAAGTTTCAAATCCCGTAATTTGCGGCGAAATGCCCTCAGCGGCAATGTATTGCTTTAAATGAATCTCGTGGTGCTCGGCTGTTTTCTCTGATTCCGGGCCTCTGAAATCCCAGATCATTTTAATTTGTCGCATGATTTTTTTACAAAGATACACAATGAAAATAGTTACGATCATCGCATTTTTGCTCGCCACACCAATTTTCTCGCAACAACTTTCGCCGGAAGTGGCACTTCAACTCTCAACGTTGCCACTAAAATGCATGCAACAGGAGTTTCCGAATAAACTCGGACAAGTGGTCGCAAACACCTCTGAACTGCAATCGCCAAAGCAACTTCATCCCGCGTTTTACGGCTGCTTCGATTGGCATTCATCGGTTCACGGACATTGGAGTCTGGTTTACCTGCTCAATAAATTTCCGAATCTGGTTAACAAATCCGAAATCGTTCAAAAGCTTCAGCAAAATCTCTCAAAACAAAATATTGCTGCTGAAGTGGCGTACCTTTCAAAATCGCACGAAAAAGCCTTCGAACGTACTTACGGCTGGGCATGGGTGCTAAAACTCCAACACGAGCTCGACGCCTCAAACCAACCGTTTGCCGCCGAACTTTCCAAAAATCTTCAGCCGCTAACCGATCTCATTATTTCCCGTTACACCGAATTTTTGCCTAAACTCGTTTACCCGGTTCGCGCCGGAACGCACAACAACACGGCTTTCGCGCTAAATCTCGCCTACGATTACGCCATTTTTTCGAAGAACGAACAACTTCGGAATCTCATAACCGATTCGGCGTTGCGACTGTACTGGAAGGATGCGAATTGCCCGCTTTCATGGGAGCCTTCGGGAACCGATTTCCTTTCGCCTTGCCTTGAAGAGCTTGCCTTGATGCAGCGAATCCTGCCCTCGGATAATTTTATCAAGTGGACCGAAAAGTTCTTGCCGCAAATCTTTCCGCGTGATTTTGCACTTACAACCGCGCAGGTTTCCGATCGGACCGATGGACATTTGGTGCATCTCGACGGACTAAATTTCAGCCGGGCGTATAATTTTTACCGCATCGCTAAGCCATATCCACAACTATTCGCGCACCTCAAAACCATCGCCGATCAGCATCTTCAGTTCGCCATGGTCTCGGTTGCCGACGGGAATTACGAAGGTGAACACTGGTTGGCATCTTTCGCATTGCTGGCTTATCAGTCGATGGATTAGGGCGACGGGCCGGCTTTCCGCTGTATCTTTTGCTTCGCTGAAGCTTCGCAAAAGGATGCCGCTTCAATCCGTGTCGCGCTTTCCGTTTCCCAACAAATTTCTACCTTTGCCGGATGCCAAAAGAACTCCTACTGCGAACATCGCCAGAAATTGCCGCAAGCGAATCACTTCTAAAACAAGAGGTCGCAAAACAACTTCGCATCAACCAGGAAAAAATCAGTGGCATCAATGTTTTGAAACGCTCGATCGATGCGCGTCAGAAAAGTGTGCTGATCAACTTGAAGGTCAACGTCTTTGTCGGAACCGAGCCAATCGACATTCCACATATTCAACTGCCAAACTATCGCGATGTATCAAATCAGCGAGAAGTAATCGTTGTTGGTGCTGGTCCCGCCGGACTCTTCGCGGCGCTTCAACTTATCGAACTTGGACTTCGCCCGATCCTTATCGAACGTGGTAAAGATGTTCGCGGAAGACGTCGCGATTTAAAAGCGATCAATCAGGATCATACCGTCGACGAAGATTCGAATTATTGCTTTGGCGAAGGTGGCGCAGGAACATACTCAGACGGAAAGCTCTACACCAGATCCAAAAAACGCGGCGATGTCGACCGGATTCTTAAACTTTTTGTGGCGTTCGGGGCATCAACCGATATTTTAGTCGACGCACATCCACACATCGGCACAAACAAATTGCCGAAAATCATCAGCGACATTCGCGATAAGATCATCGAACTTGGTGGCGTCGTAAAATTCGAAACTCGCATCACCGACATTATATTAAAAGGTACTGCGGTTGCCGGCGTTGTTACTCAATCAGGCGATAAGATCCTGGCAACTAAAATTATTTTGGCAACCGGTCATTCGGCCAGGGATATTTTCGAATTGCTTGACCGCAAGAAAATTCACATCGAGGCGAAACCATTTGCACTTGGCGTTAGGGCTGAACATCCACAACAGTTAATCGATAAAATTCAATATAGTTGTGATTTCCGGGGCGAACATCTTCCACCGGCGCCATATTCGATCGTAAAACAGGTAAACGGTCGCGGAATGTACTCGTTTTGCATGTGTCCGGGTGGCGTAATCGCACCGTGCGCAACCAGTCCGGGTGAAGTGGTAACCAACGGTTGGTCACCGTCTAAACGGGATCAGGCAACTGCAAATTCGGGAATAGTAATCGAACTAAAACCCGACGATTTTAAACCTTTTGCAAAATTCGGCGCGCTTGCCGGAATGGAATTTCAAAAGTCGATTGAACAACGCGCCTGGCATCTCGCCGGAGAAACTCAGCGTGTTCCTGCGCAACGATTAGCCGACTTCACGCATTCAAAGTTGTCAGCCGACATCCCCAAAACATCCTATCTTCCCGGAACAACATCAGTCGAACTGGGCGAAGTATTTCCAGGCTTTCTGACTCAAATTCTTCGTGAAGGCTTTGTCGAATTCGGAAAATCAATGCGTGGTTACATGACCAACGAAGCTATTTTGCATGCTCCCGAATCAAGAACATCATCACCGGTTAGAATTCCGCGTGACCCAATTTCGCTCGAGCACGTACAAATTAAGGGATTGTATCCTTGTGGGGAAGGAGCGGGTTATGCAGGCGGAATCATTTCAGCGGCTATCGACGGCGAAAAATGCGCGCTAATGATTGCCGAATCGCTGAAAGCCAAATAACCGGTTAGCGCTTTTATTTACAGCCCTTTTTCGTATTTTTACCACACTACAATCTGCTATGAAAGAAGAAAATGTTATCCTCGTCACCGAAAATGACGAGCCGATCGGCCTAATGCCAAAGATGGAAGCGCACGAAAAAGCCGCACTTCACCGCGCGTTTTCGGTATTTATCCTAAACGACAAAAATCAGGTGATGCTTCAGCAGCGTGCCGGTGACAAATATCATTCGCCGTTACTATGGACGAATACTTGCTGTAGCCATCAGCGCGAAGGCGAGTCGAATATTGAAGCCGGAAACCGCCGGTTATATGAAGAAATGGGAATCAAAACCGAACTAAAAGAACTGTTCAGTTTTATTTATAAAGCACCATTTGAAAACGGTCTTACCGAACACGAACTCGACCACGTAATGATCGGTTACCATAACGAAGAGCCATCAATCAATACGAGCGAAGTCGAAAGTTGGAAGTGGGTCGACATCGATCAGATTAAACTCGACATGGAAGTAAACCCCGACGTTTACACGGTTTGGTTCAAAATCATTTTCGATAAATTCTATCACTATCTCGAAAGCCACAAATTATGAGAGCAACCGTAAGTCGACGTGCCCATTTTAACGCAGCTCACCGATTGTTCCGAAAGGATTGGGATTTTGAGAAGAATCAGGCTGTTTTCGGCAAGTGCAACAGTCCCAATTTTCACGGACACAATTATGAACTGATTGTCAGCGTAACCGGCGACATCGATCCCGAAACCGGATTTGTCATCGATCTTAAAATTTTAAGTGACATCATTCTGGAAGAGGTTGAAAATCCGCTCGATCACAAAAACCTGAATTTAGATGTGCCCGAATTCGCAGATCTAAATCCGACTGCCGAAAATATCGCTGTCGTTATTTGGAATAAAGTTAAAAACCGTATTCCAAACGAAATGCAACTTGAAGTCACACTTTTTGAAACCCCGCGAAACTCAGTTTCGTATTCAGGGAATTAGGAATTTTAAAACCGATGAACATGGAATTTTCAGCATATCCATTACAATTTTATCCTATCCTGAAAGACAAAATTTGGGGTGGTAAAAAATTAAAACAATTTTTAAACAAGCCAACTGATAGCGACTCGGCCGGTGAAAGCTGGGAAATCTCCGCAGTTGATGGCGATGTCAGCATTGTTTGCGACGGACTCTACAAAAATAAAAGCCTAACGGATTTGATCGATCTGTTTCCAGAGGAAATTCTTGGAAAAGACGTCTATCAGAAATTTGGAAAGCAGTTTCCACTGTTGTTTAAATTTATCGATGCTGCCGAAGATTTGTCGATTCAGGTTCATCCCAACGACGCGCTTGCACAAAAACGTCACAATTCGTTTGGCAAGACCGAAATGTGGTATATCATGCAAGCCGATGAAAATGCGCGGATCATCGTCGGATTTAAAAAAGATTCGAGCTCGGAAGAGTACGTTAAACATCTTGAGAAAAAATCGTTGCTCGACATTCTCGATGAACAAAAAGTCGAAACCGGTGATGTGTTTTTTCTCGAAACCGGAACAATTCACGCTATTGGAGCAGGAGTGATGCTGGCCGAGATTCAACAAACTTCCGACATTACGTATCGGGTTTATGACTGGGATCGTGTTGATAGCGACGGAAAATCCAGGGAACTTCATACCGATCTCGCCCTTGAAGCGATGAACTACGACAGGGTTTCAGCAAAGCAAGATTATAAAACAGAAGAAAATACAATCAATCCGGTGGTCGATTGTCCGTACTTTACAACCTGCCTGATTCCGCTTCACGGCACAATGGAATTCACCAAAACAGGTAATTCTTTTGTCGTTTTAATGTGTGTTTCTGGTGTGATGACCATCGAAACCGGTTCAGCCAAAATACATTTGGTAAAAGGTCAAACGATTTTACTTCCTGCAGCGCTTCGAAGCTACAACATATCCGGAAAAGCCTCATTCCTTGAAATATATATTTCCTAACTCGATAAATTCTGCGTATTTTTGCAATCGCAATTAAAAAAAAATATAAAAATGGCAAATGTTAGAACATTAAAAAAAGATATCAATTACGTACTAGGTGATATTATTGAAGCGGTTTATTTGTGGGAAATGTCGACTACAGGAAAGCCAACTGATACGTCAAATGCACTAATTGATGAGGCAATTGCCGCTTTCGACAGCCTAATCAACAAGGTAAATGCAAAAAATGTTGACAACAAAAAAACTCATTTCAAGCAGATTCAGAGCGAGTTAGAAGACGTAGCAACGAAGCTGGTTGAAAAGATCAATAAATTGAGCTAAAAAAAGCTTTTAAAAGGTTTGCAAATTCAAAATTCACTTTTATATTTGCACCAGCATTGCCGATGTAGCTCAGCTGGCTAGAGCAGCTGATTTGTAATCAGCAGGTCGTGGGTTCGAGTCCCTCTATCGGCTCAAAAAAAACCAACACATTTGTGTTGGTTTTTTTGTTTTTACTACTTTTCTAGCTTTTTCAACTCGCCAACATATTCCGTCAGCATCTTGCCATACTTGGATTTGGCAACCTTTGGAGTCATAACCTTATTGATGGTGTCCAAATATTTAACCTGCGCATCACTAATCTCCGCTAAAGCTATGTAAGGCGCGATTTCCGCATCTTTATTGGTCACCGCGAAATTAATCGCATACAAATAACGACGCTTGGTAATTTCCTTCGATTTCTTTTCAAATTCAGTTTCAGAAAATGCCGTACCTTTTTGCATTGCCGTCAGCTTTTCTTCCATTAAATCCAATTGTTGATTGTTAAATCGGCTATTTACTTTTTTATATTCTTCATACAAATCGTGATTTTTCGATCCGGTCACTTTCGCATTAGCGTAATACTGGTCCAATGTCGTCTCAATATTCATCACGCCCGGCTCCACAAAAAGCATCAAACTGTTGTCAATACTGGTGGTAGCACCACGATCGAGGAACATGTAGAACATTTCTGGCGACTCAATATCGATCTCACTTCTAAAAGCCGAGCTGCCATTCACCACAATACTATCGACCACCACAAGCGAGCTGTCTTGGATCTTGTTCAAATAAAGCGTCCCTTTCTTCAAACCGGCAATATTTCCGGTAATCACTAAATTTTTTGTCGCTTTTTCCTCAGCACACGAGGTCAGTAAAACGGCCATGCAAACGGCCTGAATAAAATGCTTCATCTAGATTGGTTTTCGGCAAAATAACAAAAAAAATCCCCGAAGTTGACCTTCAAAGGGATTAATTGATAATATGATTTGGGCGTTGCCTGCGGCCGCGCTATCCGCTCAATTCCTCGCTATCGCTGCGGGATTTCCGCTCCTATCGCTAACGCAAACCGCACATAGCTCAACTTCAAAACAACTTTAAAAATACGATGCGGCCTCAAACTACCCGCGAAGCCATTTTTCGCGAAGCGCCTTTTTGGAATCATCCGTTGCCGAATACCCAATCGCATCCCGAAATTCAGGTTCAACCTTGCCGGTAATCGTCATTTCTTTGCCGTCGCGATCAATAATGAGGGTAATCGGATCGCCTTTTTCCCACTCCTGACTTGTCATCACCATCTCATAAATGTTGTCGAGATTATAACTCACGCCATTTATCGATCTGATTACATCGCCACCTACAAGTTTCAAACTTTTAAAGAAACTGTTTAGCGGAATCCCGTTCATAACTACAATGCTTTTTGTGCCGGGCCTGATAAGTACGTATGGTTTTTCGCCTTTTAAAAACACGTTTTCGGGAATTTGTCTCGTTGTTTTCAACACGCCAACGCGCGCTAAAAATTGATCATACGCAATCGGTGTTGTCCCCTGAACATGAGTTCTCAGAAATTCGCCAACTTCAGGATACGTGAGCTCGACGATTTTGGCAAATAGCTCATCGTCTTTAAACGGTTTTGCAGGTCCGTATGCTGCCGAAAGTTTTTGCATCAAATCCAATATTCCACGCGATCCGTTGCTTTTTTCACGGATGATGATGTCGATGCACATTCCGATTAGCGCGCCTTTATCGTACACGTTTAAATATTGGGCTTTATACGGCTCTTTAAGGACGTTTGCGCTCATTTCAGTAAACGACATCATATCATTCATCTTCGAGGCATTCTCCATTTTATCGGCCATTCTGGTAAAGAATTCATCGTCGGAAATTAAACCCTGATTAACCTGAAACAAGTTTGCGAAATATTCGGTGACACCTTCATACATCCAAAGGTGCTGAGACATTTTTGGATTGTTGAAATCGAAGTTGTGGATTTCCTCCGAATGAATCTCAAGCGGTGTCACAATATGAAAGAATTCGTGCGAAACTACATCGATTAGCCCTTTTACCAATTGCTCACGTGGCATTTGTTCAGGAAACAAAACCGTAGTCGAAGTGTTGTGTTCAAGTGCGCCAAACCCTTGCGCGTCAGGGGTTTCCATGTCGCTCAAATACAGAAGAATCGTATATTTTTTGTTGGCATTCGCCGGGCCTAGAAATTTCTTCTGTGCAATCATCATTTTTTCAATCTCCGGTGTGAGTCCCTTCGCAGTGTAAACTCCGCTTGGCGAATAGACGCTAAAAAGGATTTCCATGTCGTCGACCATGAATTTGGTGAAATCGGGCTTCGAATACATGATCGGATTATCAACCAAATCCGCATATCTCGCCGTGGTGAAGACACCGACAGTTGCAGAAGGATCGCTGTCAACTAAGGATGTTGCTCCGAAAAGATCCGATGGGTGTTTGATCGTCAATCGATAAGGAAGTGAACTTTTCCCCGCAAAATAACCTACGAATCCGTGAAGGTTCAGCATAAAATTCGTTCCGGCCAAAATATTGGTTCCCGCCGGAGAAAAAATGTCATGCGTACCTTCAATATCATAGGTATCATTCACCCAATAAGTTATCTGATGAAGTTTTTTTGCATCGCTGATCGACCACGAATTATCATCAGTCTTGACAACTTTAAGTGATTTTCCGGATTTGTCCAACGCCTGAAAATCATCTATAAACCGGCCATAGTCGTCAGCTGAATACGTTCCGGGGATAATTTTTGGGATGTGGTAGGTAATCTGATTGGAAGCCGATTGTGGCGCAAGAACAACAACTTTTACTTTGTCGTCTTTTACGGAAGTTAGATCGAGCGAAACGTCAATCGGAGTTTGATCAGCCTTTTGTGCAGATGCTAAAAAGGTGATCAAAAGTACATGTAACAAAAAGAATTTCTTCATATTTATATTTTCAGATATGATGCGAAAATATAAAATTGAAACTCTGAAATTTGATTTTTAGAATTGATTAACGCAAAAATGCGTTTTGCAGAACTATGCGAACTTGTTCTTGATATAATATTTTCCGTCAAGTTCGTCAAAGTCGTCAATCACCATCGGCTTTGGTTTTGGCTTGCTCGCGCTGGCCTTTTGACGCCAAAGTTCAAATTTTGGCTTTGTGAGAATTTTTCGCATGATCTCGATCACATCTTTCTCCGGAATCCCAAATTCCTCTTTAATAACTTCAAACGGTTTTCGCTCTTCCTGAGCCATGCTGACAAGTCTTTCAAGTTGTTCATTGTCAAGCGCTACCCGATTACTCTTTCTCATCGCCAAAAAAATTAATGCAAATTCTAATCAATATTAAGAAAAATTCTAATTGGTTTTCTTCATGTTAAAAAAAATATTTTATCGGCGAATTTTAAGACTTCGGTTTCGATTTCTGAAAAGGTATCTTCAAGAGGTTCTGCAGGTTATTGTGCTCTTCGGGTTGCATGTGTGTGTCCACGCCATAGCGGATATCTGCCGGATTCATCGTCAAGAACGTTCCAAATAGCCGATCCCAAATCGAAAATATATTGCCGTAATTGCTATCCGTGTATGGAAGCACATAATGATGATGAACTTTATGCATGTTCGGCGACACAAAAATGTAGCTGATTATTCGGTCAATTTGTGGTGGAAGCGAAATATTGGCGTGTGAAAATTGTGCGAAAACAACCGATGCGGACTGGTACAAAAATACGAGCCACATTGGCGTTCCGATAAGGAGTACACCGAGAACGGTAAATACAAATCGAATAATGCTTTCGCCCGGATGATGCCGGTTAGCCGATGTAGTATCAATATAAGTGTCGGTGTGATGAATCAAATGAAATTTCCACATCCACGGCGTCCGGTGCTGAATCCAGTGTGCGAAATATGCCCCAATCAAATCGAGCAGGAGCAAACCAATAACAGCGAACAACCAGAGTGGCATCTGCGGAAGCCAATTTAACAAACCGAACTTGGTTTCAGTTGTCCATGCAGCCGCCATTAATAGTATAAACGCGAGCAGGAAATTGACAATAATCGTAGTTATCGTAAAAAATATATTCAGCCACGCATGATTCCACTTTTTATACTCGAAGTGCGCAAGCGGCCGAATGCCTTCAAGCAGCCAGAATATCGCAATTCCGCCGGCTAGAATCAATCCCCGGTGCAACGACGATATAGTCGAGAAGTAATCTACAATTTGCTGCATTTAAGGAACTTTTGCAGTAAAAATAGAGAAAATATGTTACGCTTCGACGGTTTTTCGTGAAGGTAAATTCATCAGCACGACTGCCAAAATAATCATCAGAATTCCGACCCATTGCAACGGCAACACTTGTTCACTAAGGAAAAAAGCAGCCATCAGAACCGAAACCGGCAACTCTAACGAGGATACAATACTTCCCAAACCAATTCCGGTATGAGGAAAACCGGCATTTAACAAAATAGGCGGAATAACCGTACCGAACAAAGCCAATAGAATTCCCCATTTGTATAGAATATCGTAGTTATAGGGCGTGTCCTGGGTGGCGATTGTGAAAATTGTCACGATAACTGCACCGCCCAAAAGCATAAACAAACTGCGTTGTGCAGATGAAACTCCGAGTGCTACACGGTTTGCCGTAAACATTGTCGCTGTAAATGACGTGGCTGCAAGTAATCCGAAGACCATTCCGCGCCAATCCAAATTGCTTGTAGTATCCAAAACTTTGGCAGCGAGAACAGTTCCAAACAGTACAATTATTACCGCTATAACCTTTAATCTGGATGGCAGTTTTTTCTCAAGGAACATTTCTAAGATTACCGCAATCCACACGGTCTGCATTAATAGCACAATGGCAATCGACACGTCGATATATTTTACAGACATATAATAGAAAATGCTCGTAAGTCCCATCGAAGTTCCGGCGATCATTAGCTGTGAAACTTGTTTTTTGGTAGCTTTCACTACGTTATCTTTCAATTTAAAACGATTAAAAGCGTTGATCAAAAGCATTAAAGTAATTCCGATTGCAAATTGTGAAGAGATAACTTCCGCCGGGGTGAATTTGGTTCCGTGAACGCCAAGATCCGAGTACGCCATTTTTACGAAAGTAGCCAGCATTCCGTAACTGGCGGCGCCGATTCCGACAAGAACCACGCCTTTAAGAACTGAAGATTGTTTCATTTTTTAATTTTGAAAAGCCGGCAAAGATACGTCATTAGTTAGAACAATGCGCTTATTTTTGGCCGGCGAGTATTTCCAGAATGGTAACCGGAATTTTTTTGTAGTCGGTCATTTTTAGCGGTTTGACCAAAAAGCCTTTGGTGCCAAGGTTCATGCACTTTATTTGGTAAGCCGGATTTAAGGTCGACGAGTAAACAATTGTCGGGATTGAACTCAGATTATCGCTTTCATGCAATTTTTCAAGAGCTTCAATTCCGCTCATGATAGGCATGTTGATATCGGTTAATATCACATCCGGCATTTCGGTTCCTTGTGAAAGATATTGCAGCAATTCGAGTCCGTTCTTCACTAAATTTATTTGCGTATACGAACCGTGCTGCGAAAATATCTCAAGCATTATCTCGCCATCATCCGGATCGTCTTCGGCAATAAGAATGTGCAAATTTTTCATCTCTTAACCATTGGAAAATACAGCCTGAAAACGCTTCCTTTATCAGGAACGCTTTCAACTTCAATTGAGCCATTATGATTCTCCATAATTTTTTTGCAAATCGCTAAGCCAATTCCGTTTCCGGAATATTCATCGCGCATGTGAAGACGCTGAAAAATCGTAAATATCTTGTTCAACTGATTGGCTTCCATGCCAATTCCGTTATCCGAAACATCGATGCGATACATTTTTTCGCCGTCTTGACTGGTGACCACATTCGACTTTATTTCAATAATCGGTTTGTGGTCAGTTTTGCAATATTTTATGGCATTCGACAGCAAGTTAGAAAATAATTGTCGCATTTGCACCTTTGTCGCCTCAACAATAGGCAGAGCATCAGATGTTACTGTCACATTTCGTTCGCGGATCATCAGTTCCAAATCGTCACGAACTTCAGTCAAAATATCATTTAAATCGACTTTGCCGGAATCGACTTTATTGGCGCTAAATGCATATTTTACCAAATCGTCAACTAGCGAATTCAGTCTCATAGCCGAATTGTTGATCACCTGCAAACTGTTTAATTCCCTTGCGCCAAACATTTCCGACCGGGCTTCACTCAAATGCGATGTGTAAGTCAGCATTTTTCGAATCGGTTCTTTGATATCGTGCGAAATCACATGAATGAACTGCTCCAAATTGGTGTTGGTTAAATGTAACTCGTGGACTTTCAACTCGAGTTGGCGTTGATACTCAACTAGTGCCTCCTCGTGTAATCGCTTCTGCGTTTGATCGGTAATAACCACTCCGATTGCATGAACATTCGGTCGCAGATCAGTCAGCGAGATATAGACGTGGATTTTTTTGCTGTCTATATTCAGTAAGATTTCGCCTTTGCGCGGACCGTCCTCCAATCCGTTTAATAATTCGGTGAAAATCTCCGGTTCATCGGTATATTCAGTAAAGAAAGTTCCGGTAATTTTTGATGCTGGAACACCGATCATTTGTGCAAAGTAATCGTTGCAGTACAGAATTAATCCGTCGTGCGATAAGCTCAGCGCGCCTTCTCCAATTTTTTCGATCAGGACCCGGTAGGTATAATCCGCACTTTCCATCGAATAGACCTGAGGGGTTCCGTTTTTGTTTAAAACCAATGCATCAACGGCACCTTCGCGGATAGCGTCAATCACATTATTGGCCTCAAAGAGTTCAGCTTTAAGATCGTCGATTAAAGTCCAGAGAAATTCAATGTTTTCGTTTTTGTCCACTTTTATTCTATGTCTAATATTTTGAGCACTTTTTCAGTATCAGACAAATCGCCTAAAATGGTGCGTGGGGCACCGGGATGGGTTTTGATCAATGTTGGAATTCCAATAATTTGATAGTCGACCGCCAAATGCTTATCCAGGGTAATGTCGATGATTCTGAGTTCATAGTTGTCATCCAAATATTTGTCGCAGATTTTGCGCAAGTTATCCACTGCATCACTTGACTTGGGTGACATACCCGCGATGAACAGCATGAAACTGTACTTTTTTGATATAGGATGTTGATTTTGCTCCACGTTATTTGTTTAGGGGTTTGATGTTTAACCCCACAAGAACTCGCTCCTCGTTTGAAAGGTCACCGATAATTTTCCGAATCGGTTCAGGAAACCTGCGAACCAACGTAGGCACCGCCAAAATCTGATCGCCTTCCGCTAGTTGTGGACTGACCAAAAGGTCGATGATCTCAATCGAATAGATTCCGTGGAGATGTTCTTCAGCATACTTTTTAATATTGCTCAATGCCTTTATCGATTTTGGGGTCTGGCCTGCAATATATAGAAGTAGTTGCCATTCAGCCGGTTGTTTTGTCATTTCTTTTGTCGTTTATTTTTGTGGTCTGAGGCGATTTTAGCCTGCATTTCCTCAGAAGCCCGCAACAAACCGAGTTCTTCCTGAACACTTTCAAATTCGTTTTTCAATTTTTCGATATTCGCCTCAAGCGTTTTCTTACGACGAGCGATCTCGCGATCCTTTCGGTCAATTTCATCCTGAAGTTTTCGCGCACTAATTTCGTTCATTACCCTGTTTTCATGTCGCGCCATTCCAGTCAATATTCCGTTCGGTCCGATCTCAACATCCAAAAGGTTGATTCCCAGGTCAGAAATCGTAAACTCGCGAACCTGATTCGAATGACCCATCCCACGCGATTTTACGATGAAAATCCCACGGTTTCGTTCGCCAATTCCCTCCATGTCGCGCACGGTTATCCATGTGTCGACTAGCGACGAAATCGAATCTGAGCCCTGATCGGGTCCGAAATATCCGTTATGTGGCGTCAATGCTGTAAACAGCGCAGTAATATTGTTTATCTTCAGCATATCGATCAATCTAATCAACATCGAGCGCACTTCCTGAAAACTGCCAATCGTGATCAAATTGCTGATCGGATCGATAATGACCGTCGATGGTTGAAAGGTCTTGATCAATTTCATCAGAGTCAGTAAATGCAGTTCCAACCCGTTTATTGTGGGTCTGGACGACTGGATCAGCAGCAATCCTTTCTTTACGTGTGGCTCCAGGTCGATTCCAATCCGACTCATATTCCGAATCAGCTGTTGCGGCGATTCTTCAAAAGCAAAAAGCACACATTTCTTACCTCTTAAGCATTGTTCATGCGCAAAATATGCGGCAATCGTAGTCTTCGCCGTTCCGGCAGTTCCCGAAATTAAAATGTTGCTGCCTTGATAGTAACCATGCTCGCTAAACATTTCGTCCAATCCGGGTACTCCGGTACTGACAATCTCGGACGAAACCATATTGTCAAGCTTCAGCGACGTTATCGGCAAAACCATAATTCCGTTTTCATCAATCAAAAATGGATATTCATTGGTTCCGTGCGTTGATCCTCTGTATTTAACGATCCGCATCCGTCGGGTCGACACTTGTTCAATCACCCGATGATCCAGCACAATGACACAATCTGAAACATATTCTTCAAGTCCCTGACGCGTTAGTGTTGCTTCGCCCGCTTCACCGGTAATCACTGCCGTCACGCCTTGATCTTTTAACCAATGAAACAACCTGCGAAGTTCAGCACGCAAAATACTCTGATTATCCAATCCGCTAAATAACGATTCCAATGTATCGAGAACCACACGTTTCGCCTTAACGGTCTGAATCGCATAGCCTAATCTGATAAAAATGCCATCAAGATCATATTCGCCGGCTTCCTCGATTTCAGATCGCTCAACCCGCACATGATCAACAACCAGCTTCTTATCCGCCTTCAATTTTTCAAGATCAAAACCAAGCGATTTCACATTCATGGTTATATCATTCGAAGGTTCCTCAAACGACATAAATACGCCGGGCTCGTCGTATTCAATAATACCTTTTATGATGAACTGCATTGAAAGCAGCGTTTTTCCGCATCCCGGTCCGCCACAAATCAGCGTTGGTCTGCCTTTTGGAAAACCGCCTTCGGTAATCTCGTCTAGCCCTTCAACGCCGGTCGGAGCCTTGGGAAAAACATATTTTCCGGCGGATTTTGATTGATTTTTTTTCTGCACGTATTTAAAATTTTATTCAGCAAGACTAATTGCTGCGCTAAAAATATAAAATTATTCAGTCGTCAAAATTTGGTTGACATTTTTTGTGAATTGTTCAAGCAGTGCCAGCCGATTTTTAGGAGCTGTTTCCTGCTGTTCGCTACAATCTTTTATGTGGTTTTCGCAAAGCTACAACCGCATAAAAGGATTTTCACTTCCATCAGGGCTAGGCCTGCCGGAATCCTCGTCAATAATTTGTAGCCGACAACTCCCTGCCGCTTTCCATAAATTTCCTGAAATCCGCGATGTCTTTCTTAACCATCTTCTTAAACATTGGTCTGAATAGTTTGGACACTTCTTCAGTCAACTTCCCTGATGGAGCATAGGATAATGCGACGTTTATTTCGGTCGCGTTGCCAAGATCTTTAAAATGGACATTTCCGGCATTCATCAACGTCGAACCCGTAAGCGATTGCCATCCAATACGCTGATCAACTTCGTCAAGAACAATCTCGCTTTGCCAGGTAATGTGACCCGGAATTCCAGGAAGATTAACCGACCACTCCGAATGGTGTTCGTCAAGAACTTTAACATAATTCAAATGCTTCATAAACAGCGGCAAATTTTCAATCTGACGCCAGAATCGGTAAACTTCATGTGTTGGTCGGTTTACGATTATTTTGGTTTTCACATTTACATTATGCGTTTTAAGATCAATCGGGTCTCTCTGCAACAAATCGTACAACATGCAATAACCTGTTGCACCTCGCATAAGCAAGTAAGCGCCTGCTGCTTTTTGAATCGTAGTATTTGGTTTATTTCTGTTGATTAACAACAAAGCCGAACCGGTTACACCCGAAAGCACGCGCTCAAAGACGCCAACATTTGACCATAAAGGTTTATCATGTGATCCCATAAAACATCGTTTACTTCAAAAGTAGAATTTTGGTAAATCTTGCTTCTTACAAGATTGTCAAAATATATTATACTTTTTTAAAGAAGGCAACTTAAAAATCATTAAAATGATAGCGGATTTGTATAAACGATAGTTAAAATTCTGTAACGTAAATTTTAGAGTCATTTCTGAACTTTGAAGCCGGAAATTAATCCGAATCAAAAATTAACTACAATGGAAAATACGCACAACAACGACAACAATGGCCTAAACTCCAGACGTTCAATGGTAACCGGAATGTTTAGCGACCGCGAAAGCACGGAGAACGCGTATCGCTCTCTACACGAACGCGGCTATACAAAAGATGACGTCAATTTGATCATGTCTGACGAAACCCGCAAAAGACATTTTTCAGATAAAGACGACAAATCTGATCTCGGAACAAAAGCCGCTGAAGGACTTGGAAAAGGTTCTGCAATTGGTGGGACTATCGGAGCTATCGCCGGAGTGATTGCCGCAATAGGAACAAGTGTGGCGATTCCCGGCCTCGGACTTATTATCGCCGGACCTTTGGCAGCCGGACTTGCCGGCGCAGGAGCCGGTGGTTTGACGGGCGGAATTATCGGTGCGCTTGTAGGTAGCGGAATCCCTGAAGACCGTGCTAAAAAATACGAATCGGGAATTAAGGATGGCCACGTCGTAATGGGTGTTCATCCTCGAAATGATGAAGACGCCGATTTTATCGAAAACTCATGGAGAACTCACAGAGCTCAGGAAATTCACCGTTAGTCTTATCAATAAAAAATGCCCCCAAATAGTGTCTAACTTTTTGGGGGCATTGCAATTTGCGGGCTTTTTTTATTGATACCTATTTTATTTGATGAGCTCAAAACTTCTTTTTACGAATGCAGTTAGTTCCTCGCCTTTCAGTAGGTTTTGAGATAACTTCGCCAAATCGAGCGCTTGTTTAACCAAATGTTCCTGATGCGTTTTGTCCTGAGTTGCAAGGATGTTTGTTGCCAACTCCGAATTTGTATTGACAACCAAGTTGTACATGTCAGGGAAATTGCCCATTCCGAACATTCCGCCGCCGCCACTCTGACTCATTTCCTTCATTCGACGCATGAATTCAGGTTGGGTGATGATAAACGGCGAAGCTGAACTGTCTAATGCTTCAAGTTGAACCGAATAAGTCGTTTTAGGAACAATTTCTTCAACTACAGTTTTCAATTGCTCTTTTTCGACGTCCGAAAGTTTGGAAATAACTTCATCTTCTTTCTTAATCAAATTATCGATATGATCTGAATCAACTCTGACAAAAGTCAACTTCTCATTATCAGCCTCAAGTTTCTGGATCAAATGCGGAACGATAGGCGAATCTAACAGCAATACTTCATACCCTTTTTCCTTCGCAGCAGCGATATAACTATGCTGAGCCTCTTTGTTTCCGGCATAAAGAATCACAAGTTTTTCATCCTTGTCCGTTTGTTTGTCCTTAAGATTTTCCTTCAATTCTTCAAGCGTGAAGTATTTATCGTCAACCGTCGGGTAAAGCACAAATGCGCCGGCTTTCTCGTAAAATTTAGGCTCGCTTAACATTCCATATTCAAGCACGATTTTGATGTCGTTCCATTTTTGCTCAAAATCCTCTCGGTTTTCAGTGAAAAGCGATTTGAGTTTATCGGCAACTTTTCGGGTAATGTAATTCGAAATTTTCTTTACATTCCCGTCTGCCTGCAAGTAAGACCGCGACACGTTAAGCGGAATGTCCGGCGAATCAATAACACCTTTCAACATGGTTAAAAACTCAGGTACGATTCCCTCAACATTATCGGTCACAAAAACCTGGTTTTGGTAAAGCTGGATCTTGTCTTTTTGAATTTGAAGGTCTTTCCCAAGTCGCGGGAAATACAAGATTCCGGTCAAATTAAACGGATAATCAACGTTTAAGTGAATATTAAAAAGTGGTTCCTCGAATTGCATCGGGTACAATTCGCGGTAGAAATTTTTGTAATCCTCATCAGAAAGATCCGCAGGTTGTTTTGTCCATGCCGGATTTGGGTTGTTGATGATATTATCAACCTCGATGGTTTCAGCCTTGTAATCCTCAGGCGCATCTTCCGGTTTTGGAAGTGTTTCCGATTTTGTTCCGAATTTAATCGGAATCGGCATAAACTTGTTGTATTTATTTAGAAGTTCTTTTATTTTATTTTCTTCCAAGAACTCAAGTGAATCCTCTGCGATGTGTAGAACAATCTCGGAACCACGATCAGTTTTATCAGAAGGAACCAGTGTAAATTCAGGGCTGCCATCGCAAGTCCAATGCGCTGCCGGTTCATCTTTATACGATTTGGTGATGATCTCAACTTTTTCGGCCACCATAAAGGCTGAGTAAAACCCGAGTCCAAAATGTCCGATAATACCTGAATCTTTGGCAGAGTCCTTATACTTGTCCAAAAATTCTTCAGCACCTGAAAACGCAATTTGGTTAATGTACTTTTCAACCTCTTCGGCTGTCATTCCGATTCCCTGATCTTTGATAATGAGCTTTTTGTTTTCCTTGTCGATTCGGACCTCGATCATCGGATTGCCATAGTCAACTTTAGCCTCACCAATGCTGGTCAGGTGTTTCAACTTTAGCGTGGCATCTGTAGCATTTGAGATTAATTCACGTAGGAAAATCTCATGGTCGCTATATAAAAATTTCTTGATAAGGGGAAAGATGTTTTCAACTGAAACGTTAATTTTTCCTGTTGTCATGGGTTTCGTTTTTTTGTTAAATTCTCTGGCGCCGTCTTTTCAAATAAAAGACCAATTCGCAAAAGTGTGACAAAATGTCGGGATGTTAATTTAGTTTTAAATATCCGCCATTTTTTAACATATCGCGATTTCTACTTGTATATTTGTTAGGAACTAACCTGTAATACCAACTGAAAATGAAAAGATTATTAATGCTAATGATGATTTCTGCGATCGCAATAGGTTGCAAATCAACTTCCCCAGCAAGTGTCAAACTTGACAAAAAAGCCGAACGAATGATGAACGGAACCTGGACCCTGGTGTCAGTGACAAATCCGGGATCAGATTTTATCCAAGTTAATGCCTTTGAACTAGCCGATTCAAAATGTTTTGAAGGAAGTCAATGGAAACTGGTTTCAAACAACAATACCGGAAACATGACAATTTCGAACTCAGGTGCGAACTGTCCGGCGTTCACTTCTCCGATTACATGGTACCGAAATAACAACAACCAATTTGTGTTGAAGGTATTAAACGCCGGCGACAAGGCAAAGAAAGTTCGTGACGGATACGTTTTAGATGTTGCAAACCAAACTGAAACCTCTTTCGAACTAATTGATATGGTAACCGTTGGCGGTAATAAGTCCAATGTTACATACAGATTTCAAAAAAACTAACTAACTTAAAATACCAAAAATGAAAAGACTTGCAATTTATGCCCTAAGTGGGTTATTCGCACTAGGTACGGTTTTCACCGGATGCGAAGCTGTAAAAAATACGAACAAGACGCAGCGTGGCGTAGCAATCGGTGCCGCTAGTGGTGCCGTACTTGGCGGAGTTATCGGAAATAACGCCGGAAAAGGTGGGAAAGGTGCTCTTGGAGCTGTTCTTGGCGGCGTTGTTGGTGGGGTTGCCGGTGGCGTTATCGGGAACAAAATGGACAAACAAGCGCGTGAAATTGACAATGCACTTCCTGGTGCAGAAGTTGAAAGAGTAGGAGAAGGTATCAAACTGACGCTGAAAGAAAATGCGGTTCGTTTCGACACCAACAAATCAACTCTTACGGCAGAAGCTAGACAAAATCTTGACAAACTTGTGCCTGTATTCAGAGAATATGGTGACACAAATATTATGATTTACGGTTATACTGACAGCACAGGTCCTGCTGATTACAACCTAACTTTGTCAGGAGACAGAGCTAAATCGGTTCGTGATTATCTAGTTGGTAAAGGAATTTCTTCAAGCCGATTCAGCACTACCGGAATGGGAATCGCTGATCCGATCTCTTCGAACGAAACGGTTCAGGGAAGAAGCGAAAACCGTCGCGTTGAATTTGCAATCGTTGCAAATGAAAGGATGGTTGAGCAGGCTAAACAAGAAGCCGGAAAATAATAACAATAAAACCAATAACCGATTGCTGTTAAAGTGGTCGGTTATTCTGTCAGAAAGTGACAGTAAAATAAGATTGTTTTGTTTTGTTTATTGGTTTTGTTAGGCAGGAGCGCCTTCCGTTTTTTGGAAGCCGCTCTTGTTTTTTTTAATCAATTTTTAATTTACTTCTGATGTTATCTGCTAAGCAAATCAATTTTTCATATCCCAATTTACACGTTGTCAAAAACGTAAATTTCGATATCGCTCAAGGCGAAAATGTATCGATCATTGGAGAGAGCGGCTGCGGTAAAAGCACATTGCTAAAGTTGATTTTTGGTATTTACGATTTGGATTCGGGCGAATTGCTTTTCAACCAGCAACGCGTAAAAGGTCCAAAGTCGGCGCTTTTGCCTGAAACGAAATTCGTAAAATATTTGGCGCAGGATTTTGGGTTGATGCCATATATTACCGTTGCTGAAAATGTTGGCAAATACCTGTCAAATCAGGATAAAACATTAAAAAGCGATCGTATCCGCGGGCTACTCAATCTTGTCGACATGACAGAATACGCGGATCAAAAAGCCCAATTTTTAAGTGGCGGTCAGCAACAACGCATCGCACTTGCAATGGTTTTAGCAGCCGAACCGAAATTGCTTTTGCTCGACGAACCATTTAGCCAAATTGATGTCTTTAGGACAAACTCGCTCCGCCGACGCATTTTCTCATACTTAAAATCCAAAGCGATTACTTGTATTGTTGCTACTCATGATCGGAATGATGCGCTTGGTTTTGCTGACCGAATTTTAGTGATGAAAGATGGTGAAATTGTACAAAATGACACTCCGACTGAGGTATTCAATAATCCTGCATCGCCCTATGTGGCTTCATTATTTGGCGATGTCAACCTGATTAGAGGAAGTTATTTTAATCGTATTGAAGATATGCTTCTGGTTTATCCTCATCAATTAAAAGTTGCAGCCTCAGGCCTAAAAGTGAAAATAGTCGCGAATTATTTTCAAGGTGATGGTTATCTTGTTGAAGCTAGTTACGGCAATCAGATAGTTTACTTTAAAAGCAAAATAAAAATGCCACCTGAATCGATGGCATTTTTATCATTACAATTTTAGTTTTTTAGGTGTTTTTCCAAAAATTGATCTTGTTCCCAAAGCAGGTGCAAAATGTTTTCTTTGGCGGCATATCCATGTGATTCTTTTGGTAAAATTACCATTCTAGCCGGCGCACCCAAGCCTTTCAGCGCTTGAAAATACCTTTCTGTTTGCAGGGTGAATGTACCCGGATTGTTATCCGCTTCGCCATGAACGAGTAGCATCGGAGTTTTCATCTTATGAGCGTTCATAAAAGGCGACATCGTGTTGTAAACATCCTGCGCTTCCCAGTAATTACGTTGTTCACGTTGAAATCCGAATGGTGTCAATGTTCTGTTATAAGCGCCACTTCGGGCAATTCCGCATGCAAAAAGATCGGAGTGGGTGAGCAAATTTGCGGTCATAAAGGCACCATATGAGTGTCCGCCTACCGCAACTTTCTTCCGGTTGATATATCCCAATTTGTCGACCGCGTCAATCGCCGCTTCTGCGTTATCTACCAGTTGGCTGATAAAACTGTCGTTTGGTTCAGTAGTTCCTTCACCTATGATTGGAAATGCCGCATCATCAAGAACGGCGTAACCGCGAGTTACCCAATAAACAAACGAACCGTAATACGGGAATGTAAAATCGTTCGGATTTTGACTTGTTTGCCCCGCACTGTTTTTATCCTTGTATTCGGCTGGATATGCCCAGATAAGTAACGGTAGTTTCTCCTTTTTCTTCCGATCGTATCCGGCAGGAAGATAAAGCGTCCCGGAAAGTTCAACACCATCTTTTCGCTTGTATTTAATTACTTCTTTGTACACATTTTTGATGCTTTCAAATGGATTTTTGAAATTGGTGATTGGCGTAAGTTTATTCTTTTTGATGTTTCTGAAATAGTAATTCGGGTAATCGACAGCCGATTGCATCATAACCAATACATCGCCGGATTTGTAATTCGTGATGGTGATGATATCTTCTTTTTTGTCCTTTAATTTTGACTGATACAAGCGTTTTGTTTTCAACGTTTTCAGATTCAATTCGTCTATAAACGGAAACTGTCCGGCACTTGTAAAGCCGTCGCCGATCAGGAACGCCGAATTGTTTTCGATGGCAAGAACATACCTGCCGAATTGATTCTTTTTGCGTTCAAAACTTCCCGGATCGGAATAGATGTCCTGCGAATTCCGGTCAGAAATTTTAAGTGGCGCTTGAGTCGGATTCGATGGATTGACGATAAAACTTCTGGTGTTTCTGGTGTCGTACCATTCATCTGAAAGGATCGCGAGATTGTCGTTGCCCCAAATGATGCCGTCGTAACGCTGCTGAGTTTTGGCCATCGATGTCGGAGTTGACGTGAACGGTGCGTCCCATAGAAACATTTCGTCGCGGAACGCAACTTTATTCGACGGATCGCCTTCGTCTAATGCTTCAACAAAAAACAATGTTGATGGTTTGTCGGCGCGCCAGCTCATACTGCGTTTTCCCTTTCGTACCGCCATAAAACCTTTCGGCATGATTTCGTTAAGCGGAGTTTCGTTTACGACCGACACCAAAGCTCCGGCGCTGGTATAAACCGCCGTTGTTGATGGAAATCTGTTTAGCGGCACAATATAAGAGAACGGCTTTTTGATTGTAGAAATCATCAAATATTTCCCGTCGGGAGAGAAACTTTCACCGGCATACATGTCAGCTTTCATGAAAAGCGTTTTGACACCTGAAAGATCAACTTTGTAAAGTTCAGACGTAATAATGTTTTCGAAATTCTGCTCGTCGGCTTTGTTTTTCAGAAGATCCTGATAAGTTCGGTTTTGTGAAACCGTTCCGTCGGCATTTGAAATGATCGGACCGGTTGGCAGATTCTTTTTGCCGTCGATAAGCGGCTGACGATTTGAAGGAAGCGCGCGCACTAACAAAGTCTTGCTATCCTGATACCAGCTCGTCGGATTGCCCAGATTGGCGTTGAGGTTATCTTCGGTGAGTTTTGTGGCTTTTGCCGATGCGACATCTACAACATAAAGCGCAACACCTTTATTGGTGGTGTGCGTGAATGCGATTTTGGTTTCGTCGGGCGACCAGGAAATGTTGCTGATTAGTGGGTTTTGTGGAAGTCCGGTGATTTGAACATCGTCTTTTGAACCGATTTTTCGCAGCTTGATGTTATTGATATAGGTAACCGTTGCAGAAATGTTGGTGGTTGGGTTGATCCGGAGTCCGCCCAAACGAAGTTCATCCTGGTTAAGATCGTCGAGGGTTTTGTACGTGTTTCGATAAGAAAGCAGCATGTATTTCTTATCTGAATCCATTGAAACCGACGGGGCGCGTTGGTAGTCAGCGAGATCGAGGATTGGTTTTGGAGGTAGTTGGTACGTTAAATTTTCTTGCGAATAGCCGTAAAAGACAAAAAAAACGAGTGCAATTGCGAATTTGATTCTCATGTAGTTTAATTTTGCACTAAAATAGCCTAAAGAGTTTGAATTTTTGTTGCGAATGCTGAATTTAACGACTGTTCGCTAGCCCTGATGGGAGCGGTTATCCTTTTGCGCGACGTTAGTAAGCGCGAAAGATAGAAGCGGACAGCAGGAAAAAGCTCCTAAAAATCAGTGTGAACTATTTTGCAAAAAAGGCTTACCTTTTCGGCTTGTAATTTTAGAAAATTTAGTAGTGATGTATCATTCAAAAATATCCGGACTTGGTTATTATGTGCCGGAAAATGTTGTGACAAACGACGATTTGTCGAAGATTATGGATACCAATGACGCGTGGATTCAGGAGAGAACCGGTATTCGGGAACGTCGGCATATTGTAAAAGGTGGCGAGGATACGACGACTTCGATGGGTGTAAAAGCGGCGCGAATTGCGATTGATCGAAGTGGTGTTGCGTATGACGATATCGACTTTGTGGTTTTTGCCACGTTGAGTCCGGATTACTATTTTCCCGGGCCCGGCGTTCTTGTTCAGCGCGATCTTGGACTGAAAACGGTTGGTGCGCTTGATGTTCGCAACCAGTGTTCAGGATTTGTGTATGCGTTATCGGTGGCTGATCAGTATATTAAAACCGGAATGTATAAGAATATTCTGGTAATTGGTTCCGAAGTGCATTCGGCCGGAATGGATTTTACGGATCGTGGTCGGAGTGTTTCGGTAATTTTTGGCGATGGTGCCGGCGCGGCTGTGTTGAGTCGCGAGGAAGATTTGAGCCGCGGAATCCTATCGACGCATTTACATAGCGAGGGATTGCATGCCGAGGAACTGATTGTTAAGGCGCCGGGAATGGGCGGACGATGGGTGAGCGATATTTTGGCTGACAACGATCCGAACGATGAGAGCTACCTGCCACATATGAATGGCCAATTTGTGTTTAAAAACGCTGTTGTTCGATTTAGCGAAGTGATTATGGAAGGTTTGGCTGCGAATAATTTGCAGGTTTCAGACATTGATTTATTAGTACCGCATCAGGCGAATTTGAGGATTTCGCAATTTATTCAGCAGAAGTTCAAGTTGACCGACGATAAGGTTTACAACAACATTGAGCGCTATGGAAACACGACAGCGGCATCAATTCCGATTGCACTTACAGAAGCTTGGGAAAAAAATCTGATGAAAGAAGGCGACACGGTTGTGCTTGCGGCTTTTGGAAGCGGATTTACCTGGGGAAGTGTGATAATTAAGTGGTAGTAGGCGGGAATCAGAACACGATATCATAAAAAGCAAAAGCCCCGAATTGGATAAGTTCGAGGCTTTCTATAAACATGTGTTCAAATCATTTAACCCAATTTAACTGACTTTACGACGAGGCGTTCTAGAACATTCCGCCGCCACCTTGTTTAGTATTGTCATCTCTTTGTTTTCGTTGCAACGCCGAGTTTTTTCCGGCTCCAAAGCTATAATTAAAATTGATAAAAACCGACTGGCTTTCCCAACCAAATCTGGCTTTTTGAGCATATGGATAGGGAGTGTCATAGCTAAACTCCATGGTGTCAAATACATCGTTGAATCGCAAGCTGAGTGACGCTTTGTCTTTTAGGAACGAATAACGTGCTCCGATGTCAATTTTGTACATGTCGTTTGTGTGAAACTGGATGCCTTCAACGCCACTTCGGAAGAATCCGAACACTAGGAATCGCAAACTTTTTGTTGCTTTAAAGTTGCTGTTCAATCGCGCGTTAAATGCTGCAACGTCGGCCTCTCTTTCAATAAACGTGTAATTTCCTGTATTCGTATCTTCAACCGATACTACGCCTCGCTGCGAGATGTTCGAATAATCGATTGCCGGTTGCACGTCCCACCATTTTGTGATTTTGTAATTTGCCGATAACTCAAAACCAAAAGCAGTATTGTTGTCGAAATTATCATACGTCATAATTTGGCTATCGGGATTTTCGGGATCGGGATAGATGTATCGATTGATTTCGTCGTTGATGCTTCTAAGGAAAAGACCTCCGGAGATTGATCCTTTTTCAAGTGATCTGGTGTAGTTGACTTCAACTGAATTTGTGAATTGCGGATCGAGTTCCGGATTACCAAATGAGATCATTTTTGGGGTTGCAAACTCGCGTACCGGTTTTGTTTGCTCAAGACTTGGCCTGTCAACACGACGGCTGTAGCTTAGTTGGAACATGTCTTTTTCGCGTGGCGAGTAGGTAAGTGATGCCGATGGATACAATGTGACGTAATCGTCTGAGTAAACTTCAGCGCCATTTAAAACCGCATTCACTTTGTAGCTCTCGAAACGGGCGCCAAGTTGGTAGCTGAATTTGTCGAATCGTTGTCCGAATGTGGCATACGCCGAATAAATATCGAGGTCGTAATCGTAAATCGCGTCTTCGAATGATGCGCCGGTATTGAAATAATCGGTTTGGGTCCGAACCAGCCGCGCTTCTGCACCGAGTTCCAGATTTCCGGTCTTTCCGACTGGCGACACATAGTCAAGGTTTACAGTGGTGTTTTGTCTGGCGTCGAGAATATCATCTCTGTACGCTCTGCCGGGCATAGTTGCATCGTCGAAAGCAGTATCGAAAAACGCCTTTTGCTCTTCGACATAGTCCGAATAATTGAGTTCGACATCAAGCGTCTGACCTTCCTTTTTGAACAAGTGTTTGTAGGCGAGGTTGTAGGCTCCGTTTGTGTTGTCGGTTACGTATTTTGATCGTTGGAACAGACTTTCGCCCGGACGTGGATCGCGAAGGTCAACATTTATCAGTCCGACGCCGCTGTAAAAATTCTGGTTGGTATAAATCGAAATCGTGTTGCGATCGTCGATGTAGTAATCCATTCCCACTTTGAACAAATGTGAATTGTTGTCGTTTACGATGTTGAGTGTTTGCTGATTCGGTTTATCGTCGAGTCGCGATATCGATCCGTCGTTGTATTGATCTCCAAAATTATTTCCGTACGTTCCGAAGAAATTCACCTTTCCGCGTCTGTAATTCATATTTACTGAATTGTTGATTTTCGGTGATTCGGCAAACGTGACTCCGGTGTTGATGCTGGCGTTAAATCCGTCGTTGCTGTTTTTATGAAGGACGATGTTGATGATTCCCGACATTCCTTCCGGGTTGTACTTTGCACTCGGATTGGTGATGAGTTCGATGCGTTTGATGGATGTTGACGGAATTTGTTTCAGCAATTGTGCTGCGTCAATGTTTGTAGGCCGACCGTCAACCAGAATCCGAACATTTTCGTTGCCACGAAGGGAAATCCGCCCGTCCTGATCGACATTTACCGATGGAACATTGCTCATGATATCTGAAGCTGTCGCGCCTGCGGTCGTAAGATCACGACCCACATTAATCACTTTTCGGTCAATCTTTTGTTCGATGGTCGATCGTTCAGCGATAATGGTGACGTCCTGAAGTTGCGTAGTTTCATCTTCAAGCAGAATCGTTCCAAGTGAGATTGAAGATTGTCCGGTAGAAAAATCGGCGGTAGTCGTATAGGTTTTATAACCCATAAATGAGATTTCGACCTGATAGCTTTTAGCTTCAAGTTTTTTTACTTCAAACAATCCGTTGTCGTCGGTGATTCCGCCAGAGGCAATCGCACCGTCTTTTTTCACAACTATGGTTACGTAAGAAATAGGTTGATTAGAAGTTTTGTCGAGAACTTTTCCGGTTAGGGAAGGGGATTGTGCTTGGGTTGCAGTTAAGACCGAAAAAAGGCATAACAGCAGAATTTTAATTTTCATTGTTGGGAGATGGTTAGTGATTGATTGATGATTGAAATCCGGTTTTCTGTTCTAGTAGACTAATCCGAATTGGTAATGTTACAATCGAGCGGAAATAATTTGAGGTCAAATCGCAAAAAAAAAAGGCCTTCATTTCTGAAAGCCTTTCTTAGTTAATATGTTGCCTGATTATCGTTTCATTGCGAAGTGAGCGCGGAATTCTTTTTTAATTCCTTCGTCGTCGTATTCAACCACAAACCAGTAATCTGTTGATGGAAGGTTGCTTCCGGTGTAGCTTCCGTCCCAACCTGCGCCGTCGGTTTTAATTTTTGTAATCAATTTTCCGTATCTGTCAAAAATCGAAACTGCAGCTGATTGGTCGCGAAGATCTACAATGTTCCAGGTATCGTTGATACCGTCGCCATTTGGCGTAAAGAATCGCGGATAGTTAATCACCATCGCGTTGATGGTTGTTACGCCACATCCGTTAAGGTCACGAACAGTAATGGTGTGCATTCCCGAAGAGACGTTGTGGAAAACCGGATCGCTTTGGAACTGGCCGCCATCTAACTGATACACGTAATTTCCGGTTCCGGTTGCGATTACTGTAATATTTTGGACTGTCGCGAAATCTTCACTTACGGTGTAAGCCACTGTTGCAGGCTCTGAGATCGATACCGTTACAGGCGTTGCAACCGACTCACATCCGGTAGACGTGTTCTTTACAATAACCGTGTAAACTCCGGGTTGTGATGCCGTGTAATTGCTTGCTGTTCCAACAACAGTTCCAGCCTCGTTTCGCCACACGAAAGTATGTCCGCTTGACGATAATCCGCTTGAGATTGTGTATGTGCCCAAAAGCGTTTGAGTTTCCGTATCGAAACAGATAAATCCGTCAGTTGGAGTTGGCTCAGGTAATCTGATGACCGTAATATTGATTGGTTTTGTGGTATAGCAATCAGGGGCAAGCGAATTTACCACGCGAACATAAACGGTTGGTGACGTTGATGAAGTGACCGCGTTTTGTCCGCTATTTGCGTCGTTCTGGGAGTTGTGGTAAGTCACACTAAACTCAGGACCAGTTTGCGATGCAAGCACCGAAGCGGTTAATTGCGTTAGTTCGAAGTTGAAAATACCATCGTTGGTTCCGTCTTCATCACATGTTTTTGTCAGCAATGCCGGAACCGTATGTGCAACCGGTGGATTAATGATAGTTACATCAAAAGAACTTTCATCATAACATGCCGGCGTAAAAGGTGATGCCGCATAAATGTAAATCGTCTTTGAAACATTAACTACATTTCCAGGATAAAGCTGTGTTCCGGTGGCTAATGGTCCTGTATAGTATTTGCCAAGGGTTAGTGTAGGAAGAACGTAGCTTCCGCAAGTAACAACATCTTCTAGTTCGTCTACATTGTAAACAGTTACCATAAACAATTCCTGATCAAAGCAGTTTACTTCAGTGCCTGTTTCAGCATAGATGTAAAGTTGCTGGCTAGCGGTAAGAACGTCGCCCGCATGAAGCATTTCCCCCTGACCGTTTGGAGCAGTAAAGTAGTTTCCTACTGCAATTGTCGGAAGCGTAAACGAATTACAAACATAGACATCAGTCATTGGTTCAACCACCGGTGTTTTATTGATCGTAACTGTAAAAACATTCTCATCGCTACAATTGATACGTTCACCACTCTCAGTATATACGTAAAGTGTTGTAGTTTCAGTGATGATATCACCGGCATTTAACATTGCCGCATTATTTGCCGGGCCACCCGGATTTGCATAGTAATTTCCGATGTTCAGCGCTGGCAGTGTATAACTGTCACATGCGCTAACATTTTGAGGTTCGTCGGCCTGAACTGAGAAAATAAATAGTTCAAAACTGTTTTCAGCTGTACAACCTGTTTCCTCATCTCTGATAAAAATGTAGATGGTTTGAGACTCGGTAACCACTGAACCTGCAGCAAGCATTTCGCCGGTTCCGTTTGGTCCTGTGTAATAGTTTCCGGCACCAAGAGGTGTTAGCATATATCCGTTACAAACATCGATGTCAGAACGCGAATCGATTTCCGGCGCTTCATTGATCGTGACGATGAAACTTGTTTGATTGTAACATCCGGCAACAACCTGATTAAAGATATAAACACGTTGTGTGTGAGTCAACACATCGCCTGGGAAAAGTTGAGTACCTTGACCAGCTGGATGCGTATAATACGTACCATTAGTTATTTCAGGTAGAACGTAAGTTTCACATGCTGAAACGTGCGGAAGCGTATCGACTTCTGGTTGCGAAATAGTAATGTTGATCGGGAAATTGATGATACAATCAGCTGAACCACTCGGAATGTACATATAAACCAATGTTGATTGACTGATTATAGTTCCACCCGGAATTTCGGTACCCGTTCCGTTTGGTCCGGTAAAGTATTTTGCAACCGAACTTTGTGGCAACGTATACGGATTGCACTGATGAATATCAGTCGGAGGATCCACGCCTATTACAACATCGAACGAAGCGGTATCGCTACAAACCGGATCTGTGGTTGTTGCAGCGTACACGTAAATTGTTTGAGAAGATGTGATTGGCGTTCCAAACGGAATTACATCACCTTCGCCATTTGGCAGTGTGTAGTATTTACCAACCGTAAGCGCCGGTAAAACATATGATTGACAATCAAATACGGTTTCAAAAGTTCCGACTTCAACTTCCGGCAGAATTGTTACATCAAAATAAATATCGATGATACAAAACGGTTCGTTGAGTGTTTCATAATAGATATAAACGCGCTGAGATTCTGTTAAAACAGTTCCCGGGTTGAGGACTTCTCCACCGCCGGCAGGCTGAGTTCTAAATTTTCCGTATTCTAAAGTAGGCAACGTATAGCTTCCGCAGTAGCTTCCACTTCCGGGAGATAGTGTCAACGGATCGATAACCGTAACTTTAAATTTCGAGTTTGCAGCACAGTTTGGCGGACCACCCGGTTGGTTGAAGATAAAAATAGTCTGAGTTTCTGCGATCATATCACCGGCAAACATTTGCTCCCCTGAACCGTTGTTGGCCGTGAAATAATTTCCATTCTGCAATTCCGGTAAAATGAAACTTTCGCAGACAATGATATCCTGAAATACGTCTACAGCCGGAACGGGGTTTAGAATCAGATTAAAACTTGTAAAGCTGACGCAAGCCGGATCATTGATGTTTTCAACGCGAACATAAATAATTTGACCGGTTGAATTATAATGATGCGGATTCGGAATCGGACTGATTCCAGCAATTGCATTTGCCTCTGAAGTGTAAAAGGTAACTTTATTATAAGTAGCCGACTGACCGTTTAGAATCGTCGGAATAATGTTGTTCATGTTGTAGAATGCGTTGTGCAACGTACGTGATCGCTCACACATTTCCAGGTCAGCAGGTTGATGCGCAACAGCCGGAGGTGTGACTAGCAATTCGAACGACTTTACGACAAAACACGATCCCTGCGGATTTTTCACTCGGACATAAATCGTCTGATTTCCTGCACTTGCATAATTTAACGGAAGCGGGTTCACGTTGTTATCCGCATCAGCTTGGGTCAGGTGATATGAAATAACCGGTGGCGTCGCAAAACCGGCGTTGATTAATGTTGAGTTTGCAGATAAATCAAAAATGTTGGTAGGATTTCCGCTGTCACATTTGTAAATATTCTTCGGATTTGGCGTTGAAACCTGCGTAAAATATTCAACTACAATCTGATCGCTAACCGGAATACAATCGCCGGCAACGTTCGTATAAGTTACACCATATGTTCCAGGAGTTGTAACGTTTAGCGTTGGTCCGTTTGCGCCAGAAATTGTCACGCCGTTTTTCGTCCACACAAATGTGTAACCTTCGGCAGTCAAATCAGTAGTTAAAGTATATGATTCGCCGCTACACACTGCCGTACTGTTGGCAACCAGCAAATCCGGACCAAGTACGTCCTGACCGATGTTAAAACTATCTGATGAAATGAAGATGGCTGAATCTGATTCGTAGTCAGAACGATCCGCAATCACGAGTTTGATGTGATACGGAGTGTTTGGCGTCAACACAGCTGCCGCGTTCAATAGAACGGTTTGACCGTTAAAGTTTGTAGCCGATTCTGCCGCTGCCGATCCACCGTTAAAGCTTCCGAAATACTGCGCATTAGCAGACGCACAAGATGAGTTGTACAGGAAATCGCGGATGGTTACCACTGAGATCGGAGTGTTAGTATTGGGAACGATCGCCAAGTTTGTAGTGACACCGGTTAATTGGTTGGTCAACAAAAAGGCAAACGCATCAGAAAACTGACACTGAAAATTTCCGTATTCCTCAGAAGCGAATACGAAATCGAAATTAAAGTGAGACGAAATCGGCGTAAAGTCGAATTCCAATACCGTGGCATTTACAGACGACATTGAAATTCCGGCTTGCGCCAAGGTGTTCTCAAGATCAGAATCTCCGGGCCATGTTTGCGACCCTTCATTTAAGAATGTGGTATTCGGTCCTTGAGCGCTCGCCGCAGAACCGGTCGACAGGACGACCCCGGCAGTCATTGGGAAATTCGGATTCGTATTTTGAAAGAATCCAATACCGTTAGACGATCCAAAGTTACTTCCTGTCGACCACGTAATGTTTGTAGCCGATACACAAGGTGAGTTAATCAACACATTGTTCACCAGTTGGGGGACTGTGTGAGAAGTTGTGCTGACTTCGATTGCTTGTCCATGCGCCCAAACTGCGGCGAATAAAGACACGATTAGTAATAATTTTTTCATGGGGTTTATTTTGACAAGGCAAATATTTACTCAAAAATCGGTAAAATGCAAATAAAATCGGTAAAATGCACAAAATAAAATAATATGAAAGAAGTTTCGCACAATAATATGTTGTTTGTCGATGTTTTTTTTAGCGTGTAAATTCAATTTTCACCTCACGGTTTTGCGTTATCTTTGCGCTTTTAAATTTTTATCCGATGACCATTACGCAAATACTTTTGCCGCACGTACAAACCGCGATCAATTCGCTTTTTGACCTTGAATCTGTAAAAATTGAATTTCAGGCGACTCGCAAGGACTTTCAAGGCGATATTACTGTTGTTCTGTTTCCCCTTGTCAAGCTCACGCGCAGCAATCCGGCTGAACTTGGTCAGAAGATCGGTGAGTACCTGGTTGAAAACGTTAGCGAAGTGTCAGCCTTCAACGTGGTTTCAGGATTTTTGAACATCGTCATATCGGATCAATTCTATATCCAATATTTCAATTCGATCCGGAATGCCGAAAATTTTGGGTTCGTCACTTCATCCGACGAAAGTCAGGCCATCATGGTCGAATACGCATCGCCAAATACTAATAAACCGCTTCACCTCGGACATATCCGAAACATATTACTTGGAAATTCTGTTGCCGAGATTCTGAAAGCCGCAGGAAATAAAGTTTACAAAACACAAATTATCAACGACCGCGGAATCCACATTTGTAAGTCGATGCTTGCGTGGAAAATGTTCGGCAATCTCGAAACTCCGGAATCGTCAAATCTAAAGGGCGATAAGCTTGTTGGAAATTACTATGTGGCGTTTGATAAAGAATATAAGAATCAAATCAATGCGCTGATTGCAGAGGGTAAATCTGAAGACGAAGCCAAAAAGCAGGCGCCGATTATGGTTGAAGCTCAGGAAATGCTACAGAAATGGGAAGCTGCAGATCCTGGAGTGATCGAACTTTGGAAACGCATGAATCAATGGGTTTATGACGGATTCGAACAAACCTTCGACAGCTTAGGCGTTGGCTTCGACAAAAATTATTATGAAAGTGATACCTATTTGTTAGGTAAAGATGTGGTGGCATACGGACTCGAGAAAGGTATTTTTGAAAGAGATCCCGACGGTTCAGTTTGGATCGATCTTACCGAGGACGGACTTGACCGAAAAATTGTACTTCGCTCAGACAATACCGCCGTTTATATAACTCAGGACATTGGTACGGCGATTCAGCGTACAAAAGACTTCCCAAATGTAACCGGTATGGTTTACACCGTTGGTAACGAACAGGAATATCACTTTAAAGTACTTTTTCTGATACTTAAGAAACTCGGTTTTGAATGGGCCGAAAATCTTTACCACCTGTCATACGGAATGGTTGACCTTCCATCGGGCAAAATGAAATCGCGCGAGGGTACTGTCGTAGATGCTGACGATCTCATCACCGAAATGGTCGATACCGCACAGTCGATTTCTGAGGAACTTGGCAAACTTGATGGATATTCTGATCAGGAAAAAGCGGAACTCTATAAAATAATCGGTTTGGGCGCGCTGAAATATTATATCTTAAAGGTTGATCCTAAGAAGCGAATTTTGTTCGATCCGGCTGAATCAGTCGACTTCGCGGGGAATACCGGTCCGTTTATTCAATATACCTATGCCCGAATCATGTCAATCTTGCGAAAAGCTGATTTCTCGTATGATACTGACGCCTCGATCGAAACATTACACGAAAAGGAAAAAACGTTGGTTCAGCAATTGGCGATGTTTCCTGATGTGATTCAGAACGCTGCCGCAACACACTCGCCGGCGCTTATCGCAAATTACACGTACGATTTGGTTAAAGAATATAATTCTTTTTATCAGTCGGTGCCGATTCACGGCGAAGCCGACTTGACTATTAAAACTTTTAGAGTGTCGCTTTCAAAACGCGTTGCAGATACTATCGAATCGGCATTAAAACTTCTCGGAATTAGCGTTCCCGAGCGTATGTAGCACAATAACTTGTAAATATTTAACGTTGAAATTGACTAAAAAATTAATATTTATGAGAAATTATCTGATCATGCTATTTATGGCAGCGGGCACATTAGTGACTTTTTCAAGTTGCGATGACGATGAGGATAATCCGATCAACAACGGACCGAGTCGCGCGCAAGTTGAACAAGTAATGCAAGGCGGTGATTGGCGAGTAACCAATTTTAGTGAAGCCGGAACCAATCACACCGATTATTTCACGAATTACGATTTTACCTTTGGTCTATCAAACGTCCTTACGGCAACAAACGGAACCGATACTCAAGTCGGAATATGGTCTGTTGACGATGACGATGATGACGACGATGTAGATTTCAACATCATCTTTGCAGGAGCCGGAAATTTTAGTGAGCTTACCGAAGACTGGGACATTGTCGAATTGACAACTACTAAAATTCGGTTGCGAAATGTAAATGATGGTGGCGGCGGAACTGATCTTCTAACGTTTGAAAAGAACTAATAAAAAAAGCCTTTAGCAAATCAGCTAAAGGCTTTTTGGTATTTTGCCGGTTCCGTTGGTTGCACCGTTTGTTCCGGTCCGGTCGGCGGCAGATCCGCGAATGTTGTTTTGCGAACTGCACGATATTCCAAATACTGCGATCAGCATCAAAGCCAACCATTTTGTTCGTAGCTTTTTCATAACACTCAATTTTTATTAAAAGTACACAACACCCATAACTACACCCTACAAAATTCGCCGATTGTCTTATATAATTTACTGTCAAATTTACTCGGCGACTTAAAAATCAAATCATTAAATTTGCAGCTAAAATTCAGAACATGTTCGATAATTTAAGCGAAAAATTAGACAAAGCCTTTCACATATTAAAAGGTCACGGGAAAATCACCGAAGTAAACGTTGCCGAAACTTTAAAGGAAGTTAGACGTGCGCTACTCGATGCCGATGTCAACTTTAAAATTGCCAAAGAATTTACTGCTAAAGTAAAGGAGAAAGCGATCGGACAAAATGTATTGACCACGCTTCAGCCCGGCCAACTTCTGGTAAAACTCGTTAAAGACGAATTAACCGAATTAATGGGTGGCGATGTTGCCGGCGTCAACCTTTCCGGAAATCCGACCGTCATCCTGATGTCAGGACTTCAAGGTTCCGGTAAAACAACTTTCTCGGGAAAGCTTGCCAATTATCTGAAAACTAAAAAGAACAAAAAACCGCTGCTTGTTGCCTGTGATATCTATCGCCCGGCGGCAATCAACCAATTACACGTGGTTGGTGGTCAAATCGGTGTTGAGGTTTATTCTGAACCCGAAAATAAAAATCCTGTCGAAATCGCTCAAAATGCGATCAAGCATGCCAAAGCAAATGGTTTTAACGTGGTCATTGTCGATACGGCCGGTCGTTTAGCTGTTGATGAGCAAATGATGAATGAAATTGCAAATGTGCATCAGGCGATCCAGCCACAGGAAACCCTATTTGTGGTTGATGCCATGACTGGTCAGGATGCGGTTAATACGGCAAAAGCGTTTAACGACCGACTCAATTTTGACGGTGTGATCCTGACAAAACTCGACGGTGACACGCGCGGTGGTGCGGCCATTTCAATTAAATCTGTTGTCAACAAGCCGATTAAGTTTGTTGGTACGGGTGAGAAAATGGAAGCAATCGACGTGTTTTATCCTTCACGTATGGCGGAGCGAATCCTCGGAATGGGAGACGTTATCTCGCTTGTTGAGCGCGCACAAGAACAATTCGACGAAGAAGAAGCTCGCAAACTCCAAAAGAAAATCGCCAAAAATGAATTCGGTTTCGACGATTTCTTAAACCAAATCCAACAGGTTAAGAAAATGGGTAACATGAAGGATTTGGTCGGAATGATTCCGGGCGCGTCTAAAGCCATGAAAGATGTTGAGATCGAAGATGATGCTTTTAAACATATCGAAGCGATTATCCACTCGATGACGCCAATCGAACGCAAGAAACCATCAATCATCGACGTTAAACGTAAAAACCGGATCGCAAAAGGAAGCGGAACCAAAATCGAGCAAGTCAATCAA
This sequence comes from Flavobacterium sp., assembly GCA_015234525.1. Lineage (GTDB taxonomy): Bacteria > Bacteroidota > Bacteroidia > Flavobacteriales > Flavobacteriaceae > Flavobacterium. The sequence goes on from JADGMX010000041.1 coordinate 228,902, forward strand.
CTCATGAAACAATTCGATCAAATGAGCAAGATGATGAAAATGATGCAAGGTCCGGGCGGAAAAAATCTGATGAAAATGATGGGCGGAATGAAAGGAATGAAATAATGAAGTTTCTCAAACCCGACATTTCAAATCATTAATATTTTAAAACCTTTCGAATAGCTAACTACCAACTACAACCACTACACAACTACAATGCAAATACTTGACGGGAAAAAGATCTCTGAGGAAATCAAAAATGAGATTACGGCTGAGGTCGAACAAATGAAACGCAACGGCGAAAAAGTGCCGCATCTTGCCGCAATTATCGTCGGAAACGACGGCGCAAGTTTAACCTATGTCGGAAGTAAGGTTAAGGCGTGCGAGCGTGTCGGTTTCGAATCGACGTTGATCAAAATGCCAAGCACAACCTCTGAAGCTGAATTGCTCAAAAAGATCCGCCAACTCAACAACGACGACAATATCGACGGCTTCATCGTTCAACTTCCGCTGCCAAAACAAATCGACACTCAAAAGGTACTGATGGCGGTCGATCCAAGCAAGGACGTCGACGGGTTCCATCCTGAAAATTTCGGAAAAATGGCGCTCGATATGACCACGTTCATTCCGGCAACTCCATTCGGAATTCTCGAACTTCTCGAACGTTACAACGTAACCACGCAAGGGAAACACACCGTAGTTATTGGCCGAAGCCATATCGTTGGCCGACCAATGAGCATCTTAATGGGTCGAAAAGGTTTTCCCGGAAATTCAACCGTAACGCTGACGCACAGCTACACTAAAAATATCGCGCAAATCACCACTCAAGCCGACATTATTATTACCGCGCTCGGCGTTCCGAATTATCTGAAAGCAGAAATGATCAAAGACGATGCGGTGGTAATCGACGTTGGAATCACGCGCGTTGAAGACAAAGATTCAGAAAAAGGGTATAAGATTACCGGAGATGTCGATTTCGAAAACGTGAGCAAAAAAGCATCTTATATTACGCCGGTTCCGGGTGGAGTAGGACCGATGACAATCGCAATGCTACTCAAAAATACGCTTTTGGCACGCGAACAAAAACGGAACCTATAAGCTATTTTTTGTACTGAATCGCCACGTGTAATTCGCCCGATGCTGCATCAAACAGCATTCGGTATGAATGATCTTGCCTGTTGTCTGACCGAAAATAAAGTTGGAGTTTACCTAATTCGGCATCGGTAAAATCGCCTTTGATAAAGTCGGAAACTGACATTTGCTGGTTGCTTTGCAGCTTCTGATAACCGTTGTTTTTTACAAACGAAATAACATCCAACTGATTCATGTCTAATTCGAAACGAGCCGTCCTGGTGTTGGAAACCGAGTTGTAATCACAGTTGCGGGCAATCGTTGGCGGAATGTCGCTACCGGTCCGCATTTCAATATGATCAATGTTTGCCCAATCGCAACCTTTCTCGTTGTAAACCGCTTTGGTAAACGTATACATGCCGGCAAAACCCACGCAAACCATCGCAATAATAACCAGAACAACCAATAAAATGACTTTCCGCATGACTCTCGTTTTTTATTTTAACGAAATATTAGCAGGAAAAGTATGTTAATAATCGCCTTTTTTGCGAAACCTCGGATCAGTTGGCTTTATGAATTCGGCTCGGCGTTTTATCACTTCCGGCACAGGTAAACTCGCTTCTTCGGTTTTGCTTGACGGCGCAATAAGTTGGTTGAGCTCAGTAATTTCAGCCGGAGTCAACTCGCGGTAACGTCCAACGGGAACATCGAGCGAAATATTTATAATCCGAATTCGTTTTAGCGCGGTCACCTCATAACCCAGATATTCGCACATCCGCCGAATTTGTCGGTTTAGCCCCTGAGTCAGAATAATCTTGAAAATATACTTGCTAATTTGCTCAACCTTGCATTTTTTAGTCACCGTGTCCAAAATCGGCACGCCATTACCCATTCGCTGGATAAATCTTTCGGTAATCGGTTTATTTACCGTCACCGTATATTCCTTTTCGTGATTATTTCTGGCGCGTAAGATTTTATTTACGATATCACCATCATTGGTCATGAAAATCAAGCCTTCACTGGCTTTATCCAATCGGCCGATAGGGAAAATTCTGCTTGGATAATTAATGAAATCGACAATATTATTGGCAACGTCCTGATTTGTAGTACATTCAATTCCGGCTGGTTTGTTAAATGCAAGATACACATGTCGCTCGCGTTTTGCCCCGATTAGCTTGCCGTCAATCCGAACTTCGTCGTCGGGACCAACTTTAGTTCCAAGCTCCGGAACCGCGCCATTAATGGTTACACGTCCGTCTTCAATGAGTTTATCGGCCTCCCGACGCGAGCAAAAACCGGTTTCGCCAATATATTTGTTAAGTCGTTTCAAATCTTCCATGTTGCAAAATTAGCCATAAATTCAATGTCGCAATTTGAAAATGTGTAAATCTGCGCGATGATTTTGGCGCCACCCAAGGGTCGGGTCTTCCGCAGTGCACGGCACTTTGCTTCAACCCCTGGCGCGATCCAATAATTGTGTCGGCTGATTTACAACTGAATCAAGTCTACTGGTTTTAAATTTGCCCTGTCAGGATGGAATTTCCCAACTAATTTAGCGTTGGATCTTTTGGTTTGAACATCGGAATCAGCGACTCGCCTGAAAATACCAAAATCTGAAGAACGATTAAAATAATCAGCACAATTGCAAACGCAAATTCCGACGACGCTTTTATGGTGGCGTATTGCGATTCGATTTCCTTCATAATCAATTTCGACTCGTCAAGCTGGATGTTCGAAAGCTTGCTCAGCGATGAGAGAATATTGTTGGTATTCTGTGGATCGACATTCTTTTCAGATCGCACGATCTTTTCAAATAAATTGATTTGCGCGATCAGTTCCTCGGCGGTTGCCTGTTCATTTTCGGTTAGTCTGGTTTTGCTAAATGTCTGGTACGTCGATTTGATTTCGCTAATCAATCCTTCAACCTGCTGTTTTTCCTGATCGCTTTCCTTGTTTGATTGCAGTATTTCGCGAATTTGATATACGTTTCGCGTCATTTTAAGGATGTATTCCTCAACGATCAACCGGTCTTCATACATGGTTGTAATCGACGCCTTGACGCTTTGGGTGTGAATCCTATCGAGGTAATTGCTCAACAGCACCAACAGGCATAATGCCAATAGAACTAATGAGGCTACAAGTTTGTTTTTAATGCTGTAGGTCCACCGCATGCAGATTGCTTTTTTTATCAGGAGTAATTTACGTAAAAACCCCGACTTTCTGCAGATTTAACCAACAAGGTCCGGGATGGAAACCATTTTCAAACAGTCGGGGGTTGAGAAAAATTCCTTAGATTCAAGAAATCTGCTCGGTGACTATATTGAAAAAGCCCTAGCCCAGATGGGAAGCGGCATCCTTTTATGGACATCCTGAAAGGTGGCCATAAAAGATATAGCGGACAGCTGGAAATGGCTTCTAATCCATCAAAAACTGATAAATGTCGCGGTAAAGTTTGTCGTCGTGAAGGCTATGGCCGAGTCCGCGTGTCTCTGTAAACCGCACGTTTTTCCAGTGATTTATGATCTTCTGACTTTCTTCGAAAGCCACGATCGAATCCTCGATATCGTGCGCGATGAATCCGCTAACGGCAAGTGTCGGTCCGAAAACCGTTGCAGAAAAATCGTCTGGCGCGAAACTGAATTTTTCGAGAAAGTACGCGTCGAGAAGCTTGATTATTCGGCTGTTTAAGTTAAGCAACCTGATGTAATTGCGAAGCAGCACCCGAAGATCCGACGGTGCGCCGAGAATCACCATCTTTTGAAGCGATTTGCTCTGATATTTGTGTTGGTAATACATGCAAGCCGCGCCGCCAATCGAATGTCCGATAAGGATGGTTGGATTGAACGTTTCGACCACAACATTGATGAAACCGGCGTACACCGGAACGTTAAACTCGAGGCCTGATGTGAGTCCGTGTGCCGGTCCGTCGATAGCCACAATGGTGCTTTTGCTATCTTTCAGATACGGCAGCATCCGTTCCCAACGTGAGGCGTTGCTTTCCCAGCCGTGAACCAGCACGATCACATTGTCGTTGCCCGGCCAGGTGTAGGTGTTGAACTGGTAATCCTGATAGGAGAACGTATTTAATTCGGCGTCTTTCAGGACATCCGGAATTGAATCTTTAGAAAGCCTTCCATCGCGAGGTTCGCTAAAAAGGCGGTAGGCGAGGTGTGCGGCTTTTTTGGGCTTTACATAACTCAGTATGTTTAGGTAAAGGCCAATGCTTTTAGTAAGGAGAAAGTATTTAAGTTTCTTCATAAAAAAAAGTCCCGATAAAGATCGGGACCGTAAAATTAGATGGTAGAGAAAAGCTCTTCCATTTTTTGTCTTTCTTCTTCGGCAAGCGACGAATCAACCAGGATTCGACCTGAGTGCTCGTCGGTGATGATTTTCTTGCGAGCTGCAATTTCAACCTGAGTTTGTGGCGGAATGGTAAAGAACGAACCGGCTGAAGCGCCTCTTTCGATCGATACGACTGCCAAGCCATTGCGAACACTGTTTCTGATACGATCGTAAGCGGCAAGCAAACGGTCTTCAATTTGAGCGCGGAATTCATTTGACTTCTCAGAAAGGAACGTTTCTTCCTTTTCAGTTTCAGACATAATTGCCTCAAGCTCTGATTTTTTGTGCTTCAAGTGCGTTGATTTCTGCTCAAGTTTTTCTTTTGAGTTTGAAATCACTTCTTTCTTGTGTTCGATTGACGCTTTCATCTCCTTGATTTGCTTTTCGGCAAGTTGGATTTCAAGCTCTTGAAACTCAACTTCTTTTGAAAGCGAGTTGAATTCGCGGTTGTTGCGAACAGTTTCCTGTTGCTTGGTGTATTTTTTTATTGACTCTTTATGATCGTCGATCGCAATTTTTTTGGTCTTGATGCTTTCTTCAATAACTTCAAGCTCATTCTTTAGCTTATCCAATCGGGTGCTCAATCCAGCAACTTCATCTTCCAGATCTTCGACTTCGAGAGGCAATTCACCTCTGACATTGCGGATTTCGTCGATTCGTGTATCAATCAACTGCAAATCATATAATGCCCTTAACTTGTCTTCGACACTCAATTCTTTTGTATTAGCCATATTTATAAGTACTTAACGGGATTTGTATTTGTTTCCGATAAAATGATTGCAAAATTAGGGATTTTTTCGGTAAGATACTCAACTATGTAATTTTTTGTATAGCGTTCACTTTCGTAATGACCGATATCAGCCAGCAGCAATTTTCCTTCGGCTTCGTAATAGTTGTGGTATTTTAAATCGGCCGTCAGAAAACAATCGCAACCTGCTGAGATGGCTTGTTTGATCGCAAATGCGCCTGATCCGCCGAGAACCGCAACTTTTGAAATCTTTTTGCCGGTATAGGCCGAATGCCGGATTCCGCCACATTGCATTTTTTCTTTGACAAATTCCAGAAAGTCGCGCTCGTCCATCGGTTCGTGGAGAATTCCGGTCATTCCCATGCCAATATTTTGATGCTGATTTAGCAAATCGTATAATTCATACGCAACTTCTTCATACAAATGGTTTTCGAAAAGCGCTTTTAAAATGGCTTGTTGTTGGTGTTTTTTAAAAGTGACCTCGATTTTCACTTCGTCGGTCTTGGTAAACTCGCCTTTGGTGCCCACAACCGGATCGCTGTCTTCATTGCCGCGATACGTTCCGAATCCAACCGAATTAAAACTGCAATGATCATAATTTCCGATGGTTCCCGCGCCGGCTTCAAACATGGCATCTCGGATTTTATCGGCATTTTCAGCAACCGTGAAAGTTACCAGCTTGCGAATGAAATTTTCCTTTGGAATCAGGATTTTCGTATCAGTTAATCCCAATGCGTCGCAAAATATTTTATTGACGCCATTCATATGATTGTCTAGCGAAGTGTGAACGGCGTAAATCGCGACGTCGTTTTTGATCGCTTTGAGAATGGCACGTTCGACATAATTTTTGCCGGTGATTTTTTTTAGTGCTGAGAATAGAATCGGATGAAAGCACACAATAAGGTTGCAGTTCTTTGCGATCGCCTCGTCGATTACCTCTTCAAGCGAATCGTGACAGACCAGAATTCCGGTTGCATCCGAATTTGCGTCGCCGACCAATAAGCCCACGTTGTCAAAATCTTCGGCGTATGCTTGTGGCGCCATTTGTTCGAGCACCGCTGTAATTTGGTTGATTTTCATTACGTTGACCAGGCGTTAAGTGTTTCTTTAATTATCCATTTGCCGTTTTCTTTTTGTAGCAGAAAATACGAGCCGCTGTTGTGTTCAATATTTCGGTAGAAAGTGACCTTGACAAGCGATTGATTTTTTCCGAAAAACATCGGAATGCCGACAATCATAAGTCGCTGGTTATTGAGATTCAGCCGCTTTGAATATTCCTGAAATGCTTCCAGGCTCAGACAGTCGTTGACCTTGCTTTTGAGATATTGGTTTTCAGTTGAAAAAAGCAGATTGAATTCGCCCGACCAGTCCCGTTGCAACGACGGTTTAATTTGCTTTTTGATTTCGGCGGCGTGTTTTTGTAAAGTTTCGCTACTGTTTATTACTTCGTAAACTTCCTCGTTGTTCGGCGATTGATTGCAGTAAAAACTCAGTAATTGCAATCGTCCGGGTTTGATTACTTTTTCGTTGGCGTAATATTTCGACAATAAAACTTTTAGGATCGCGGCGTTGTCTTCTGTTTGTGAAAAACCAACGTTGGCAAGTAATAAAAATGGGATTAATATATAAAGGAACGGTTTCTTCATGGCATTGATTATTCCCGTAAAGATAAAAATTCGCTACTTTCGCAGCATGCTTTTACTTAGAAAATTGCTCTTTCCGTTTGCGCTCATTTATTGGGTGGTGACTGCGGTACGTAACTTTTTCTATGACAAAAGAATCTTTCATTCGGCGTCCTACAACATTCCGGTAATTGCGGTCGGAAATCTAAATGTGGGCGGAACCGGCAAAACACCGCAAATCGAATATCTCATCCGACTACTCTCCAAAGACCAGAAAGTGGCAGTGTTGAGTCGCGGGTATAAACGAAAATCCAAAGGTTTCATTCTGGCTGACGATACGGCGACGGCTGAGACGATTGGCGACGAGCCGTTTCAATATTTCGAAAAGTTTACCGATGTAGTTGTGGCAGTTGATAGCAATCGGCGCAACGGAATCGAAAAGCTGATGCAACTTGGCGTTGATGTGATTCTGCTCGATGACGCATTCCAACATCGGAAGGTGAAGGCCGGATTCTACGTGCTTTTAACGGCATACAACGATCTTTATTCAGATGATTATTTGCTTCCAATGGGAAATTTGCGGGAAGCTTCGTCGGGGTCGAAACGCGCTGATGTTGTCATCGTAACCAAATGCCCGCAAGAACTATCTGAATCTGAACAAGTAACTACCATCAGGAAATTGAAGATAGCATCACATCAGCAAATCTATTTTTCTAAAGTTGCATATGATGATAAGGTTTTGTCTAACGATGGGCATTTAACAGTAAGCGATATAAAAAAAGTGCCTAAACTTTTGGTTGCCGGAATTGCAAAGCCAAAGCCCTTTTTCGATTTTCTGAAAAGTAATGACGATCAGGTTCTCGAATTTCCGGATCATCACGATTTTTCGTCAGGCGATATTTCGGCCATTCTGAAAAAAGCTGAGGGCAGATTGATCATTACCACTGAAAAAGATTATGTTCGGTTGAAAGGCAAATTGCCATCAAGCCAATTATACTATCTTGCAATCCGGAGTCGCATTTTGGATTCGGAAAATTTTAATAAAACTATTTTGAACTATGTGGGAAAAAGCTAAGTTTACTGCCGACTTCATACTAAACATTATCAACGAAAAGCCGGAGTACGCCGTTATTCTTGGAAGCGGTTTGGGCGGATTTGTAGATGATATCGATATCGAATATACCTTGCCGTACACTGAGATTCCGGATTTTCCGGTGTCGACGGTTGAAGGACATCAGGGCGCGCTGATCTTTGGAAAAGTCGCCGGTAAAAATGTGGTTGCCATGCAAGGCCGATTCCATTATTACGAAGGTTATTCGATGCAAGAGGTAACATTTCCGGTTCGGGTGATGAAGCTACTCGGAGTTCAAAAACTAATCGTGTCTAACGCTTCGGGCGGTGTCAACAGCGATTACAAGGTTGGTTCAATCGTAATCATTAAGGATCATATCAACATGATGCCTGAACATCCCTTGCGTGGTCGGAATGAGCGTAAATTTGGACCGCGATTCGTTAATATGAGCGAACCTTATAGCCGGAAAATGATCGCTGCCGCAAAGGAATTGGCTACTCAACTTGGCATTGAAGTGCACGATGGCGTTTACCTCGGACTTCAGGGGCCAACTTTCGAAACGCTGGCGGAATACAAAATGGTAAAAGCATTAGGTGGCGATTGCGTCGGAATGTCGACTGTGCCTGAAGTTATTGTGGCGCGTCACATGGAGATGGAAACGTTCGGAATTTCTGTTATCACCGATATGGGTAATGAAGAAAGCATCGATACCATTTCGCATGACGAAGTACTTGAAGCCGCTCGCATAGCCGGCCCAAAAGTTTGTCGATTAATCAAAACCTTAATCGGGAATTACTAAACGTGCTGCGCTAATACTTTGTAGAAATCCTCCGGATTAAACGGTTTGGTAAGCACCGCGTTCATTCCGTATGACAAAAGCATCTCCCGGTTTTCATTAAGCGAAATTGCGGTAAGCGCGATGATTCTGGTATGCGAATCAAATGTTCGAATGGTTTGGGTAGCGATAGTTCCGTTGATTCCGGGTAAGTGAACGTCCATCAATACAAGGTCGTAATAATCGTTTTTCACCGCCTCAATCGCATCTTCACCATTGTCGACGATCGTACACAACATCTTCTTGTTTTCGAGCATTTTTTTGGTGATCATCTGATTGATCTTATTGTCCTCGACTAACAGGACTTTTTTGTTGACAAATACCGTTTCGTCGTATTCCTTATCGTTCTCAAACGGCATTTCACTACCGATTTTGAACTTTAACGAAAATGAAAACGTCGATCCTTTTCCAACTTTACTCTCAAGTCTGATCTGACCGCCAAGTATTTCGATTAATTTTTTGACAATGTTCAAACCAAGACCGGTACCGCCGTATTTGCGGTTAATCTCAATCGATCCCTGTGCAAAACTGTCGAACACTGCTTCCTGACGATCTTCGGGAATTCCGATTCCGGTATCGACAATTTTAAAGTAAACCGATGTGTGTTCGTCATCAACCGACATTAATTTTGCGATCACCTTAACTTCGCCGTTTTTGGTGAATTTAAGCGCGTTATTAATCAGGTTGATAAAAATCTGCGAAAGCTTTGTCGGATCGCCAAGCAAGTTGTCCGGAATGCTTTGGTCGATGTCGATGATGTATTTGTTGTTGTTGGCGAGCGCCATTTCCTTGAGCGAATTCTGGATGTTCTCAAGCAATAATTTTAAGTTGAAATTTATCTGCTCGGGAACAATCACACTAGATTCGATTCGGTTTATTTCAAGGATTTCGTTGATGAATGTCAGCAGGTAATTTCCTGAAAATTTCAGCGATGTGAGATAATTCATCTGCGACTTCTTCGGATTTTCCTCCAAAAGCAAGTGCGTGATTCCGTTGATGGCATTGAGCGGCGTGCGGAGTTCGTGACTAACGGTTGAAAGAAATTCGGCTCGCGCTTTTGAAGCTTTTTCGGCTCTGTCTTTGGCAATCTGAAGTTCACTGTTTTTCTCTTTCAGCATCAAATTCGACTGCGTTCGGATGATATTGTTTTTGTATAAGGACAAACTGAGCAGCGACAAAATGCAGATCAACGCAATGGCCAGAATGCTGATCACTTTATTCAATCGGTTGTCCTTTTCCTGCTGATCGTTTCGGCGGTTCATCTCAGCGATCATCTTGAGTTTTTCACCTTCTTTAAACTGATTGTAATCTTCTGTTCCCAATCGCTCCTGATCGGTGCGCGAAATGCTGTCAACAAGTTCCAAATGCTGTTTTAAGTACAAATACGCATTTTTGATATCCGACATTTCGTTTGAAACATCACTCATCGCCTTTAAAATCTTTGATCTTAAATCGACGTTTTGAGTCTGCACGTTGAGTTCAAGTGCGCGTTTCAAATAGTTTAGCGCCAGGTTACTCCGGCTCCGATCAGCCTCAATCAATCCCATCTGAAAAAGCGCTTCAGCTTTAATCTTATAGGGATCGTTTGGGTCTGCAATGATGGTATTGAAGATTTGTGTGGCGAGTCGGCTTTTGCCTTTGGCTTGATAAACGATTCCTTTCTGAAGATTTACCAATACGATGGCATCCGGAATTTTTATCGTTTGGTAAATTTTAATCGCCTTGTTGAAATTGGATTCGGCGACCGAGTAATCTTCTTTTTGCATATAGCTCAAACCGAGTTGATAATAGGCGTAAGCTTGATCATCAGACGGATTGAATGTATTGTAAAGTGCGATGCTTTTGTTGAAACTTTCTATGGCGTCGCTATATTTTCGGAGTTCGAAATACGTTGACCCAAGTCGCGACCAAGCTTCAGCTTCTGCTCTTGGCATTCCGTGCGACCGGGCAAAATCAATGGCGTTCTGAGTATACTCTAAAGTATTTCGGAAGTTATTAATCGAGGTGCTGTAATTTGCCATCTGCATGTAATAACTTACGCTGTCAATCGGTTCATTTGATTGACGCTGGGCTTGTAGAAGCGACACCGTTAAAAGCAGAAAAGTCAGTAAAAACCTCATTAAAAAGTTTCAGTTAAGGGCTTCAAATATAGCTAATTATTTTGGTTGGCTGAAAGTAAAACCAGATCAATTAATCGTGACGAGTATCCGATCTCGTTGTCATACCAACCTACGACTTTCACCATTTTCCCTATTGCTGATGTGAGCTGAGCATCGAAAAGGCACGAGTTTCGGTTGCCGATAATATCAATTGAAACAACCGGATCTTCAGTATAAGCGAGAATATTTTTTAAACTGCCCTCTGAAGCTTTTTTAAACGCGTGATTAATTTCTTCAATCGAAACTTCGCGTTTCACATAACACGTAATGTCTGTCAGCGATCCGTCGGGAACGGGAACCCTGATTCCGCTGCCGCCGATTTTCCCTTCCATTTCCGGAAAAATTTTTGTGATTGCTTTCGCGGCACCGGTCGTTGTTGGCACAATTGATTGGCCGGCTGCACGCGCACGACGAAGATCGCGGTGCGGTTGATCATGCAGACTTTGGTCCGTAGTATACGAGTGAACGGTCGTGATGTACGCTTGCTCAATTCCGCATAACTCGTCGATGATCATTACCATCGGCGCTGCGTTGTTGGTTGTACAACTCGCATTCGAGATAATGATTTCCGAACCATCCAGGATATGTTCATTCACACCCATCACTACGGTTTTAATCGCGTCAGTTTCAGATGGCGCCGATAGAATTACTTTTTTTGCACCCGAAGAAATGTGCTGATAGATATCTTCATAGGTTTTGTGTTTTCCGGTGGATTCGATCACAAAATCAATGTCGAGCGATTTCCAGTCGAGGTTGCTGATTTTCTTTTCGCTAAAAAACGGATAAATTTTTTCGTTAACGATGATGGCTTGATCCATGGATGAACACGCCAAAGGCAAAACCCCATGAATGCTGTCATATTTCAGCAAATGAGCCATTGTTTTCGGATCGGAAATATCGTTGATGGCGACAACTTCAATTGTCGGGTGATCAAGCAAAAGACGAAAGAGATTTCTTCCGATTCGGCCGAAGCCATTTATTGCAACTTTGATCATTTATGAAATCAGGTATTAGGTTTGGCGGAAAGGGTTAAAGGTTGAAGGTGGAAGAAGTAAAGGGTTAAGGTTAAAGGATGAAGTGTTTGCAACTCTTCAAATTCCCTAATTTCACATTGCTACATTTTCACATTGCTACATTGCTACATTTTCAAATCTTCAAATTTTCAAATTCACATTGCTCCATTTTTACAAAATATGCTTCTGAGCTTTGTATGAACTCCGCACCAGCGCGCCACTTTCAACGTGTCGGAAACCCATTTCCAAACCGATTTTTTCGTATTTCGCAAATTGATCCGGCGTGATAAATTCCTTCACCGGCAAATGCTTCTTACTCGGCTGCAAATATTGACCGATGGTTACCACGTCAACATCAGCATCGCGAAGGTCACGCATGGTTTGGATTACCTCTTCCTCGAGTTCGCCAAGTCCGAGCATAATCCCCGATTTTGTACGGCGAATTCCCTGTTGTTTCAGATATTTCAAAACGGCGAGGCTTCGGTCGTATTTTGCCTGAATCCGCACCTCACGCGTTAAACGTCGAACGGTTTCCATGTTGTGCGAAACCACTTCGGGATTAGCTTCAACAATTCGGTCTATAATTTTTTCGACACCTTGAAAATCAGGAATCAGGGTTTCAAGTGTGGTGTTCGGATTCATTCGGCGAATTGCACGAACGGTTTCGTACCAAATAATCGAACCCATGTCTTTTAGATCATCGCGGTCAACGCTGGTTACAACGGCGTGCTTGATGTTCATGATCTTGATTGAACGCGCTACTTTTTCCGGCTCATCCCAATCCACAGTTTCAGGTCTTCCGGTTTTTACACCACAAAAACCACATGAACGTGTGCAGATATTACCCAAAATCATAAACGTTGCGGTTCCTTCGCCCCAGCATTCGCCCATGTTCGGACAACTTCCCGAGGTGCAAATGGTGTTGAGCTTATATTTATCTACAAGTCCGCGAAGCTCAGTGTATTTTTGCCCGATCGGCAGTTTTACTTTGAGCCATTTCGGCTTGGCAGTCTTTATTGATGTGCTTAATACGTCTTCCATAAGGAAATTTTTGAGGTCACAAAGATACGGATTTAATGTTTTATAATTCGGTTTGATTGGGCGACATTGGAGCGCTAAAAGTTTCGATATTATTTATTTTAGAAGCTAATCCCGCTTTTCGCTATATCTTTTTTTGTCGTCGCAAACTCCTAAAAAAAAGGATGCCGCTTCAATCGGGGCTAGGGCATTTGAACTTCGATGTATGTGAAATCTTAAAACATTTTCTATTTTTGTCCAAACTCAAAATATCATGGAAGTAAAAGACAGTAACGGTAATGTTTTGCAAGATGGCGATTCGGTGACCGTAATCAAAGATTTGAAAGTTCGCGGATCATCTGATGTGATCAAACGCGGAACAATGGTTAAAAACATTCGCCTTACCGACGATCCGGCAGAAATCGATTGCCGCGTCAACAAAACTGCAATGGTCCTGAGAACCGAATTTGTGAAAAAAGCCTAATGAGCCCCAAGTACAAAACCATCTTGATTCAGTTCTTTGTTACCGGAATAATCTTCGGTGCATTTATGGCTGCATTTGATTATTACGATACAGGTTCGTTTAATTGGTTAAAATTTGCCGTTATGGGGATAGGTTTCGGATCGTTCAACGCGATTCTCGCCGCATACAATTACAACAAACAAAAAGCCGATAAACAGTAACAGAAAAATGCCTTCTTTACGGAAGGCATTTTTTTTAGTTCATCACTACAACCACCGGCAAACTATAAGCTGTTCGAACCGGTTGACCTTTGTATATTCCCGGTTTCCACTTTGTTTTAAGCGATTTTAAAACACGGATGGCTTCTTTTCCCAATCCGTATCCGGGATCGTTTGGAACTTTGATTTCCGTCATCGTTCCGTCTTTTTCAATTACAAACGACACATAAACTTTAATGGTTCGGTGAGTGTCGATTTCGGGTTTTGCAAAATTGCGACTGATGTAATTGTAAAATTTATTGATTCCGCCCGGAAATTCAGGTTGCTTGTCTAAAGTTGCAGTGCCACGTGGTCCTTCAATCGCTCCTGTTTCGCCGCCGCCGGTATTTGTTGTGGCAGACGTAGTTGTCCCGCTTCCCGATCCGGTTGCAATACCAAGATCGCTTCCGGTTGCTTCATTGTCAGTCTGATTGTTTTGATTGTTTGGTGCGATATTTTGCTCGGCATCAATCGCACGCACCACTTCCGGATCGACAAGAGCAACATCTTCCTGGTTTTCATCAGCTTCTTGCTTCCGGCTAACCGGCGCTGCTGCCTGAGTTGGTTCTTGCGGTTTGGGTTGAGGAAGTTCTATGTTTGACAATTCAACCGGAGTTGCCAACGGCGAGTAAATCTCGCTGTCTGAAACCGTTGTCCGCGAGAGCAAAACGGCAGTCATCACAACAGCTACAATGCTAACGCCAATTAAAAATGCGAATAGAGTGGTGGTCGGACTTTCGCGTCTCAATTGGTACGCACCGTATTTTTGGTTACGGCCTTCGAATACCAAATCGAGCCATTTCTGATCTAAAATGTCAACACTTTTCATAAGATTTGAATTACTTGGTTAGGTATCAGTGTTGCATAAAAGGTCTTTTAACATATAACTAAGAAAATGTGTAAAAAATTGTACGGATGTGAAATTCAGAGAGAATGTAACAATGTAACAATGTAGCAATGTAGCAATTTGAAAATTCAGGAAATGTAACAGTGTAACAATGTAACAATGTAACAATGTGACAATGTGACAATGTGACAATGATGAATTTGAAGATATACCGGTTTGAAAATTGAGAAGACCTTATATCATAAAAACACGCGGCACTTAATTTTCAAATTTACGCTCACCGCTTGCTGCGGATAATGTCTGCAAGTAGGTTTTTCGCGCGAAGAAGTTTAATCTTAACGTTACTTAACGGTTCGCCGAGTTCATCTGCGATTTCCTGATAACTGAGTTCCTGAAAATAGCGAAGCTGGATCACTTCCTGGTAATGTGGTTTGAGTTCCTTGATGCATTCAAGTAGCCTTGCGAGGTTTTGTTTGCGGATCAGCTCATCTTCGGCAGATAATGTCGTGTCAGGGATGTTGTTTGCAAAATGATCATCATCGGTGGTGATGTCGATAAAATGCGTATTCTTTCGCTTTCGCAACATATCGATATGGACATTCTTTGCAATTGCAATCAGCCAGGTGTTAAACTGAAATTCTGGCTGATAGGTGTGAAGTTTGTCAAACGCTTTTGCAAAAGTCTCAATTACGATATCTTCAGTGTCGGTTTCGTTTTCGGTTCGTTTAAGCATAAAACCGTACACTTCATTCCAATAACTATCCAATAGAAAAGTAAAAGCCGATTGATCGCCGGTTTTTGCTTTGTCTATGTATGAGTTTATTTCCAATGTACCGGTTTTGAAAAAATATTGCTGAAGAAAACGTTGAGTTGAGTAAAGATAAGCACAATTTCGATGAAAGGAAACCAATAAATTACATCTTTTTCTTTTAGTTTTCCCGCCGCAAACCCAAGCGTAATCCATGCAAAAAGATATCTGAATCCGATTAGCGCCAACACGATAATCCACTGATGCATAAAGGAAAGAAGTACGATTGGTAGCAAAACAAACAAAAGTTGAGTGGTGTAAAATGCGCCAAGCTGCAATTTGTCTGAAAACTTATAATGTCCGGCAGTCGATACATGTCGGCGTTTTTGAGTAAACCAATCTTTAAAGGTTTTCTTTGGCTCCGAATACGTAAAGCTCTGCGGTGAAAATGAGATCGTCGTATTTTTGCGGTCAGCGGCCTGATTGATAAAAAGATCATCATCGCCAGACCGGATTTTCATATGGTCGATAAAACCGTTGACTTTAAAAAATTCCTCACGTTTGTAAGCCAGGTTTCTGCCAACACCCATATATGGTTTTCCGGCTTTTGCCCATGAAAAATACTGAACAGCCGTAAGCATGGTTTCAAAGCGGATGAGTTTGTTCAGAATGGAATTCGGGATTTTCTCGTAAGCACCATAACCAAGGACAATGGTTTTGTTGAGCGTAAAATTAGAGCTCATTTCCTTGATCCACTGATTTGATACCGGATGACAATCGGCGTCCGTGAATAAAAGGTATTCGTATTTGGCTGCTTTGATTCCGAGTGTCAACGCAAACTTCTTATTTCCCCAAAACGCTTCGTTATTTTTAACTTTTACCAACTTTACATTCGAATATTGTTTTTCGAACGCCTCGAATAGATCAAGTGTATCATCGCTTGAAGCGTCGTCAATTAAAACAATTTCGAAATCGGGATAATCCTGTTCAGCAAGCATCGGTACGAACCGCGCTACGTTTTCAGCTTCGTTTTTGGCACACACGATCACCGAAACAGGAATGCGTTTAAGCGAATTTTTTTGTGCTTTCGCAAATGCGAATTTTCCGAAAATGCCGATGTAGTAAAACAACTGAATGGCAACAACGCCGATAAAAATGTAGAAAGTAATGGTCAGCATATAAGCAGTTTGTTTTAAAAAACGTGTGCAAAGGTAAGCAATGTAATTACTACTTAGTAATATGTAATGGCTAATTAATTTTTATTGATTTCAGCCGTAAAATTCGCAACAAAAATTCGGTACATTTGCTTAAAATCGAATTGGTTATGCTGAAAAAATACGTTATTTTCTTACTGTTTGCACTGTCAGTAAATGCGGTTGCCCAAACACAGCTTACTGAGAATAGTTGGTATCTAAGGACGTTGGTTCTCGACAACGAAGTTTATGAATCGCCCATTCCACACAGCGATGCGGTATTGTATTTTTCAAATAATCAGGCGGTGCTCCAACACGTGCAGTGCGAGGAAGTCTTCGTCGTCGATTCTAATGCAACTGAAACCACATTTACCATGGCGCATCCCGGTGCAACGCTCCTCGGGTTTGGCTGTAGTCCCGAAGCGACACTATGGTATTTTAGGGATTATTTATTTTACGATGCTGATCAGGCAGATCCAAAAACTTTTTCTTATGAAATCATTTCAGAAGACAATCATCTCGAAATGATTGTGACCAATTCAGATGGTGATAAAGCGTACTATGCCAATAATCCGTTAGCGATTTCGGAAAGCTACCAAAACCGAATCAGTTTTTATCCGAATCCGGCGCACGAAAATCTGATGTTTTCAGGGGTCGACCGACTCCAAAACGTTTCAATTTACGATATTGTCGGACATAGAGTCATGACGATTGCAGAGGCGATAAACGGTATCGATATCAGTCAACTTTCCGGCGGTACTTACATTGTTAAAGCGGAACTGGAAAGCGGCAATTCAGTTACCACCAAACTTCTGAAACTATAGGTTTGCGCCAGGGATTGAAGTGAAACTCCTTGGAGCTTTAGCGGAAAGAGTGAAGCGCAAAGCCCGACCCTTGGGTGGCGCCCAAATCCTAAATAATATTGACTTCAGCCTCGATCCTGACGCCGAATTTTTTGTAGACCGTATCCTGAATATTTTGTGAAACTGCAAGAATTTCCTGGCCGGTTGCGTTGCCGTAATTGACCAAAACCAGCGCCTGTTTTGCATGAATTCCCGCGTCGCCAAAGCGTTTGCCCTTAAATCCGGCCTGTTCGATAAGCCAGCCCGCCGGAACTTTTACAAGCGAATCAGAAACGGGGAAAAATTTCATTTCGGGAAATCTCTGGTGAATTTTGTCAAACTCATCCTTTACTAAAATCGGATTTTTAAAGAAACTCCCACTGTTTCCGAGCTCTTTTGGATCGGGCAACTTAGATTTTCTGATGGCAATCACGGCGTTGCTGACATCTTTCAGCGTCGGATCGGTAACGTTTTGACTGGCAAGCTCGGCCTGAATGTCGCCATACGAGGTGTTTATCCTGTGATTTTGCGTGGTCAGCCTAAACCGAACCGCCGTAATAATATATTGATCTTTGGCCTCATTCTTAAAAATGCTGTCGCGGTAACCGAAACGGCACTCAGAGTTTGAAAACGTGCGCAATTCGAGGGTGTTGATGTTTAGCGCATCGCAGGAAACGAACGTGTCTTTGATCTCCGTTCCATACGCGCCAATGTTCTGAACAGGCGTCGTGCCTACGTTTCCGGGAATCAGGGACATATTTTCGAGTCCGCCGAAACCCTGCTCAATCGCAAATAAAACGAATTCGTGCCAATTTTCGCCCGCCGCTGCTTCGATAATGACGTGATTTTGATTTTGCTCAACAATCTTTTTGCCTTTCAGATCGATATGGATAACCAATGCATCGATGTTTTTGGTGAGCAACATGTTGCTGCCGCCGCCGAGAATAAAAATTTGCTCCTCTTTATTTTCGGATAAAATTTGCTTCAACTCGGCAACCGAATGCACAGCGACAAACTTTCTGGCATAAGCCTGGATTCCGAATGTATTGTAATTTTTTAATGACTGATTGCTGATAATCTCCATTATTGGGGTGAGGTTAGGGCGCGGTTTAGAAAATCGTTTAGCGGCTTTAATGCGATGAGCTTTTTGGCAGTTTTCTCGACAAAATCTTTTTCGGCAAGTTGCTTGTCATCGATTGATTGCGATGCCGTGAAACACTTTAATCGCAAAAATTCGATTGCCGGATGTTCCTTGTCGTACCCTTTGGGAGCCGATTTTAGCGAGTTATTCTCGTCGCGGTCGAATCCGCCGAATTCTTCTTTAAATTTTTTATCGGCTACGATGTTCTCAAGATCTTCCTGAAAGTGATCGATTTCGGCCCTGATTTTTTTCAAATCGGCTGCATCCGGCCAATAAACACCGCCCGCTATGAAGCTCGCACCTTTCTCGATATGGATGTAATATCCGGCGAGATTGGTGTTTTTCTGACCCGGCGACATCCAGATTCCCAGATGCGTTTTATAGGGCGTCTTGTCTTTTGAAAACCTGATGTCGCGGTTGACCCTAAACGAACAATCTTTGATTTCAAGATGGCGAAGATTTTCGTCAAGCGGAATCATCGCATCCAGGAATTTTTGAATCAGCGCGTGATATTCCTGCTTGTATTTTTCATAACGCGGTTTGTTTTCCAGAAACCAATCGCGGTTGTTGTTTTTGGTCAAATCCGCCTGAAATTTGAGTGTTTCCTTTGATACCATCACAGCTGTTTTTTAAGATCCGCCTCGGTGATAAACCCAATGTTTTTCCAGATTTGCTTTCCATCTTCATACAAAAGCAAGGTAGGAAGTGCGTCGATTTGCATCGATTTTAGAAGATCCGGATTTTTATCTGCATCAATTTTAACAATGATGACGCTGTCTTTGAGTTCGTCTTTCATTTTCGCGAGAAACGGCGCCATTTTTTTGCACGGCCCACACCATTCGGCGTAGAAATCGATAAGAACTTTTCGATCTGATTTTACAAGTTGTTCGAAATCGGCAACCGACATTCCGCTATCGCGATGGGAAGCGGTTACGGTTGGTTTTCCGGCTGCGTTCCATTTTACGATGCCGCCATCAAGGTTGTATACTTCCTGAAATCCCATTGCTTTAAGCTTTTTCACTGCCGATGAACTTCTTCCACCTGAAAGACAATAGACTAAAACCGGTTTAGACTTATCGAGTTTTGCCGCGTTTTTCTCGAAATCAGCTGATTTTATGTCGGCGTTTTGTGCATTTTTAATATGTTGAGGGCCGAATTCTTCGCTTGTCCGCACATCTAAAATTTGAACATCGCCGCTCATTTTCTCGGCAAATGCGTCGGGTGAAAGATCGGTTGATTTTTCAGATTGACCCTGACAGCCGAAAGCGATAAAAGCGACTAAAACGTAAAGTAAGTTTTTCATGATTTGGAGATATTAAACATTTTATAACTCTGGTGAGTCGATCGGACAATGGCTTCGGTGCGTTCCGGATGCGTGTCAGAAATAAACAGTTGGCCAAAATCGTCGTTGTTGACCATTTCGACGATCTTGCTCACGCGAAATTCATCTAATTTATCAAATATGTCGTCAAACAACAAAATCGGTTTTTGGCCGCTTTTCTTCCGAAGAAATTCGAATTGCGCCAATTTCAGTGCAATCAGAAACGATTTTTGCTGGCCTTGCGACCCGAATTTTTTGATCGGATGACCATCAATCTCAAACAATAAATCGTCTTTGTGGATTCCGGTTGAGGTATATTGCAAAACTTTGTCGCGATCGAACGTTTGCGCGAGCAATTCCAAATAATCCTTGTCGGAGAGGTCACTTTGATAAATCAGCTGGACGTTCTCGGCAGATTCGGTGATGGCGTGATGATGCTTGTTGAAAATCGGAATAAAATCGCCGATAAAGTTTCGCCTGCTTTCAAAAATCGGCTGACCAAGCGCGTTGAGTTGCTCGTTGTAAATCTGCAGGGTTTCTTTGTCAAACGTGCGATTCGCCGCAAAATACTTCAATAGCGCATTCCGCTGCGACAATACTTTTTGATACTGAATCAATCGCTGAAGATACATCGGATCTAACTGCGAGATCACGCTGTCGATAAAACGGCGTCTTGTCTCGCTGCCTTCGGTAATCAAATCGCGATCGGAAGGCGAAATCATCACCAGCGGAATAAAGCCCACATGTTCCGAAAATTTGTCATACGATTTGCCATTTCGCTTTAGGATTTTCTTTTGTCCTTTTTTCAAGCTGCAAACAACAGTTTCTTCACGGCCGTCTTTTTCAAACGCGCCTTCAACAACAAAAAATTCTTCGCCATGCCGAATGTTTTGCACCGCTAAAGGATTAAAATAGCTTTTGCCGTGCGCGAGATGATATATCGAATCCAGAACATTTGTTTTGCCAATGCCATTTCGGCCAACAAAACAATTGATCTTCTGATCGAAATCGAAGTTGCCCTCGTCAATATTTTTGTAGTTAAAAAGTGAAAGTCGCTTTAAATGCATTCCTCGTGAAGACGTTGGAGATTGGTGCAAAAGTACGTCGGATTTACGCCATCGCAAAACGTCTGCAAATTATTGAAAAAAAAGGGATTTGAGTGGTTTTAAAATCTTGAATTTCGCGGTTCTCAGCTGATTTCCGATAGTGAAAAATCAGAGGAAAAGATTAAAGTCGGTTATTTTTGTGTGAGTTTGAATAAAAATTTTATTTTTGCGGCTCACTAATTTAAAATAAATGGCAACGTATAACAAACGAGGTTACAAACTTCCTAAGGAAAAAGCGGAAAAAGGTGACGAATATATCGAAGACGACGTAATGATCGACGAAACTGAAAGTACCACAGCAGGCGTTTTTTCTAAACTGGATGAAGGTGCTTCAAAGACAGAAGAATGGGTAGCTAAAAATCAAAAGTATATTCTTATCATACTTGGAGCAATAGCGTTGCTTACTGTCGGTTATGTCGTTTATCAGAAATTTGTTGCTGAGCCAAAGGAAACTGAAGCAGCAAACGAAATGTTCGTTGCACAACAAAATTTCCAACAAGCTATTGACGGTGTTGCCAGCGATTCACTTTTCAATCTTGCCCTTAACGGTGCCGATGGAAAACTAGGATTTATTCAAATCGCCGATCAGTATTCAGGTACTGATGCCGGAAATCTTGCTAATTACTACGCCGGAGTTTCATTCCTGCACACAGGTAAGTACGTTGACGCGATTAAATATCTTGACGAGTTCAAAGCCGACAGCAAAATGCTTGATGCTTTGGCAAAAGGCGCAATTGGCGATGCTTTTGCTCAGCGTAACCAACTAAAAGAAGCGGCTGAATACTACGTAAAAGCTGCTGATGTTGAGGAAAATGAATTCACAAGACCACGTTTCTTGCTAAAAGCCGGTCAGGTTCAATTGGCACTCGGAAACAAAGCAGACGCACTTAAGAATTTTACTGAGATCAAAGAAAAATACATGTCAACTCCGGAAGGCGCTACCATCGACGCCATGATCGGATTGGCACAATAAGATGGCCACAGCAAATAAAAATCTTTCAGAATACGACAAAAATGCAATCCCAAACGCGAAGGACATTCGGTTTGGGATTGTTGTTTCTGAGTGGAACGATCACATTACCAACGGACTCTACAATGGTGCTGAAGCGGCACTATTAGACTGTGGCGCGGTTGCCGAAAATATTATTCGGTGGAACGTTCCCGGGAGTTTCGAGCTGATTTACGGCGCGAAATTGATGTCGCAAGCCCGAAATGTAGACGTGGTGATCGTCATCGGTTGCGTGATTAAAGGCGAGACGCTGCACTTCGATTTTGTGTGCGATGGCGTTACCCAAGGAATCAAGGACCTCAATGTTCACGGCGATATTCCGGTCATTTTCTGCGTATTGACCGATAATAACGAGCAGCAATCAATCGATCGAAGCGGTGGTGCTCACGGCAACAAGGGAACCGAAGCCGCAATCGCTGCAATTAAAATGGCGGATTTGCGTCGAAACGCGTAGTTTTTGGGCGTTACCTGCGGCCCGTGCTGTTCGCTGCAATCTTTTTTAAGCCAGATATCAGTTGCCATTATTTCACATTCCAGGTAGCTTAAAAAGGATTTCCGCTTCCATCACTAACGCGAAATGTGATAATGTAACAATGTAGCAATGTGGAAATGTAGCAATGTGGAAATTTCACAATTTGGAAATTTGAGAATTTGAAAAGGCGAGCTGAGGGAGTCGCGGTTTCGCAAAGAAATTTTGGCGAGGTCGGTGCATTTTCAGATGTTAACATCAAACCTCGTTTCAACTAATTTGACTAACTTTACACGTTATTCGAAACGCCATTCATGTCTAGTATCATCCAATTACTTCCCGACCACGTTGCCAATCAGATAGCGGCTGGAGAAGTTGTTCAACGGCCCGCATCGGTAGTCAAGGAACTTCTTGAAAATGCGGTCGATGCAAAGGCAACCGATATAAAATTAATCATTAAAGACGCTGGAAAATCGCTTGTTCAAGTCATTGATAATGGCGTTGGAATGAGTGTTACCGACGCGCGACTTTGCTTCGAGCGACATGCAACTTCCAAGATTCGCAAAGCCGAAGACCTCTTCACGCTTTTCACAAAGGGTTTCCGCGGAGAAGCATTGGCTTCAATTGCGGCAATCGCGCATGTCGAGATGAAAACGCGTCAGGAAGACGACGAGCTCGGTCATCACATTATCATCGAAGGAAGCCGATTTGTGAGTCAGGATGTGGCCGTTCTGCCAAAAGGAACCTCATTCGCAATAAAAAATCTGTTTTTCAATATTCCCGCTCGCCGGAACTTTCTAAAATCGGAAGTTGTCGAACAGCGTCACATCGTCGATGAATTTCAGCGGGTTGCTCTGGCGCATCCACAAATTCACTTTACCATGTATCACAATGGAAGTGAAATGTTCAACCTTCCGCCATCAAATCTGCGACAGCGTATCGTCGGAATTTTTTCTGGAAAAACCAATGAAAAACTCGTTCCGATTCAGGAAGAGACCGAAATTCTCAGCATCCAGGGCTTTGTCACCAAACCGGAATTTGCCAAGAAAAATCGCGGTGAACAATTCTTTTTTGTCAATAACCGGTATATCAAGAGCGGCTATTTGCATCATGCGGTAATGTCGGCTTATGAAGGCCTGTTAAAAGATGGCTGCCAACCCGGATATTTTATTTATTTAAATGTTCCGCCACATTCGATTGATATCAACATTCACCCAACCAAGACCGAGATTAAATTCGACGATGAACATGCGCTTTATGCCATTCTTCGATCAACAGTCAAACATAGTCTGGGTCAGTTTAATGTAAGTCCGGTGCTCGATTTTGATCGCGATTCAAATCTCGATACTCCGTATTCGTATCAAAACAAAGACGCTGCTTATCCGCTGATTCAGGTTGATAGCAACTACAATCCGTTTATCGACCAAAAGCAAGAGCGAACCGCAACCGGAACAAACTTTAGACCGTATAAAAACGAATCGCCATCGTGGGAATCAATGTACACCGATCTGAAAACCGATACCGAAACGCTGACCGGAAATTTTAACGACATTCAGTTTGAAAACGAGGAAGTCACATCGTCGCTTTTCGATGATCAGCCAATCGCGACACAGGTTCACAAGACTTATCAAATTCACCGAAAATACATTGTCAGTCCAATAAAATCAGGAATGGTGATTATCGATCAACAGCGCGCGCACCAACGGGTTTTGTATGAAGGATTCTTAACGAGCATGACCGTTTTTCAAGCGTCAAGTCAGCAGTTACTATTCCCTTTAAATTTGTATTTTTCGTCAGGCGAATTACAGCTGATAAACGAATTGAAACCGTCATTGGTCAACACTGGCTTTGTGTTTGAAGAAACCGCTGCCGATCACGTGATTATTTCCGGAGTTCCCGTCAATGTGACTGAAAGCGAAGTGTCGATCGTACTCGAGCAATTGCTCAGCGACCTTCACGACGGCATTCCGGAGAGCAGTTTTAGCCAGAATGATTCGATTGCCAAATCAATGGCGCGTAGTCTCGCCGTAAAAACCGGGACTTATCTAACCGAAAAGGAACAGGAAAATCTGTTGAATAACCTTTTTGCGTGTAAGGAACCAAATGTTTCACCATTTCAAAAACCGACCTTCATCACCGTAAGTGTAGAAGATCTCGATAAAAAGTTTACAGTATGATGAATATCACACCGGTTGTCAAGCAACTTTTGATAATCAATATTCTATTTTTTATAGGAACAGAATTCGTTGGCGACCAGGCCTATCGGATATTCTCGCTGTTCTTTCCCGAAAATCCGAACTTTCAGTTTTGGCAGCCGCTTTCCCATATGTTTATGCATGGAAACTTGATGCATATCTTTTTTAACATGTTTGCGCTTTTTTCTTTTGGTTCGGCTCTGGAACAAATGTGGGGCGGGAAGAAGTTTTTGTTTTTTTATATTTCGTGCGGACTCGGCGCTGCGCTTCTTCATACGGGGGTGAATTACTACGAATATTTGCAAGGCTATGATTTACTGATCAACGCCGGATTTTCAGATACCGAAATCATGTCGCTTTTAAACGGCGGACAAGTGCCTTTGGGAACTCGCGAGAATATTGATTCGGCTTTGTTGCAGAATTTTTATAGCGCGTATCACGTTCCGGCCGTTGGCGCTTCAGGAGCGGTTTACGGACTTTTGGTCGCCTTTGCGTTTATGGTTCCGAATGCCGAACTTATGATGCTTTTCATTCCAATTCCGATTAAAGCCAAATATTTTGTACCCGGACTTTTACTGCTGGATCTTTATCTGGGAATCACCGGAAAATCTATCTTTGGAGGCGGCGGTGGAATCGCACACTTTGCACATATCGGTGGTGCATTAGTCGGCTTTATTATGATGTATTTCTGGAAAAAGACTCAATTCGATAACAACAGATGGTACTAAGATGAATTTTTTAGATGAATTAAAATGGCAGTATAAATCCGGTGGATTCGAGCAAAAAGTAATCTATTGGAACGTGGCTGTTTTTCTGATCTCACTCGTTTTATTCTTTAAGTTTAAGGCGGGCTACTTCGATTATCCGTCGTGGTTGGCGTTGCATTCTGATTTCGGTACTGCAATAACGCGCCCATGGACGTTTCTGACTTATGCGTTTTTTCACGCCAATTTTTTTCACCTGCTTTTTAACATGATCATCCTGAATTTTGCAGGCCGCCTCTTTATCACGTATTTCACGCAATCTCAGTTTATCGGATTGTATATCTTGAGTGCAATTTTTGCTGGGATTATCTTTGTCTTTTCGTATTATCTCCTTGATCTTCGCTCGACGATTGTTGGCGCATCAGGTGCGATAATGGCTATTTTGGTCGCTACAACCACATATGCCCCGATGATGCAATTGCGTTTGCTGCTAATCGGAACCGTGCGGTTGTGGCAATTAACAGCCGTAGTTGTATTATTGGATCTCATCTATATATTTGCAGATAACACCGGTGGACATATCGCACATTTAGCAGGAGCTTTCTTCGGATTTGCCTATATCAAATTGTTGCAGAACGGAACAGATCTCAGCAAGATTTTTACGATGGTTTCAGATGCTGTTTCAAAGCGCTTTTCGAAGAACAGAGTACCATTCACGAAGGTGCACCGCAATAGTCCGGTAACGCCGCCAAAAACAACATCGCGGATCGTCACAAAAGACAAAACGCAACAACAAATCGACGAAATTCTCGATAAGATAAGTCAATCAGGTTACGACAGCCTGACAAAGGACGAAAAGGAATTTTTGTTCCGCGCCGGAAAACAATAAGCAATGAAACGACTTTCGTGGTTTAATAAGACGGTGTTCTTTTTTAATATACTGATAGCGGTACTAACATTCCTCGCTTATGTTTTGCCGTTTCTTGCCCCGAAGCTCTTTCCGATCTTATCCGTTCTCACTTTTATTCTGCCGCTATTTCTGATTTTAAACGGCATCTTTTTCTTTTATTGGGCAATTCAGCTCCGACGACAAGTTGTGCTTTCGGGAATCGTTCTCTTGATCGGGATTACATTTATCAATAAATTTTACAAATTCTCGTCAATCGATTTGCCGGAACATGAACGCGATTTTACGGTGATGAGTTACAACGCACGACTGTTTAATCTCTTTAAGTGGATTGCATCCGACGATGTACCAAAAGAAATCCAGAAATTTATCAATGAACAAAATCCGGATATCTTGTGTATTCAGGAATATTCGTCGGCCGCAAACATCGATTTAAAAGCTTATCCGCATAAATTCATTTTGATGCGTGGCGATAAAATTAAAACCGGTCACGGAATTTTTTCAAAATACAAAATCATCGATCAGGGCAACATCGACTTCCCAAATTCGGATAACAATGTCGTTTATGCCGATCTCAAAAAAGGTTTGGATACGATCAGGGTTTATAGCATGCATCTGCAATCCACTAAAATTACACCCGATGTCGACGGCATAAGTCAGGATATCAACGGACTCGATCAAAGACGGTCGTCACAAATTTTTAGGCGGATGAGCATCGCTTTTCGCGAACAGCAACTTCAGGCTGAAATCATTCGCAAGCACAAAGAAGAGTCGCCTTATCCGGTTATCATTTGCGGGGATATGAATAACAGCGCGTTTTCGTACGTATATCGAAGCATCAAAGGTGACCTGAATGATACGTTTGAAGAAGGCGGAAATGGTTTTGGCCAAACCTACCATTTTAAGTACTATCCGGCCCGAATCGACTATATTTTTGCAGATAAAAAGATGAAAGTAAAGGAATTTAAAAACTTTCCGAACTTCGTCAATTCAGATCACTATCCAATCATGACCCGACTATTTATCGAGTAATTAAATGCTGCTTTTGCAAATAATCAAGTGCATGTCGCCCTTCGTTAAAAAGCAGGTCTAGGGTGCTTAAATTGTTTAAAAACCCGTATTTTTCGCCGAAAACCTGAGTATATTGTTCAAATTCCGACTCGTCTTTCTTGCCGGTCGCCAGTAATCTAAGATCGGTTTTAGATCCTGATTCGTGGAAATATTCGGTTGTTTTTTCGAATGATAACGACATCTTGAGACACTTCGAAATAATATCAATCGTATCAAAATTCAAATCGTGTAGAAACGTGTATTTCTTCTCAAAAACAGGCATGATCGCATCTTCAAAGAACTCGAAAAAAGGTGAGGAGCGATAAGCAGCTTCAAGCGATTTATAATGTTGCTTCTGCCAATCGAACGCGGTCTCCAGCTTGATATCCTTTGTTTTTTGATGACGGTCTTTTGTGTGCTTTACCGGAATGTTTAGCAACTGTTTGCCATTCGGACTATAAATATACATCCGGTTGCGGTTGGTTTGCTTTTGAAAATTATCTTCAACTTCAAAAATGACTTTTTCTGCATTTGCCATCGCCACAAAATGGCTGATCGACGGAAAATAGGTCGGATAGATCAGAACTTCTTTCATTACGAATTTTGCTGTGCTTTTTTCTTTCTCTTGATGAAAAAATCGATTGCGAAGTACGCGCCGAGTAAGATCAAAAAGAATTTAAAATACGAGACAGGTTCGCCATCGCCACCAACAGTGGTAAACATTCGCTCCCATCTGATTTTATCCAAACCGCGCTTATGCGGATCCAGACTCAACCAAATAAAGACCGGTTTTCCAACGATGTGATTTTCTGGAACATAACCCCAATTACGGCTGTCCTCCGAATTGTGACGGTTGTCTCCCATCATCCAATAATAATTCTGCTTAAACGTATATTTTGTTGTCGGCTGACCGTTAATGCGGATCTCATTTCCGTTAACAATCAACTCATTTTGCTCATATTCCTGAATAATGCGCTTGTAGAAGGGAAGTGTCTCAACGTTCAAATCCACTGTAACATCTTTCTTCGGAATGTAAATCGGACCCATATTGTCGATGTTCCAGTTCTTGCTATACGGGAATGTTCGCGGATCAGGGGTGTCCATCACATATCTCTCGACAGACGTGACAACAGGATTGTTGCGGAGTCTTTCTGCAGCTTCTTCGGTAATTGCCTGAAATTCGTAAGCAGTCGCATTTACTTGTCTGAAACCATCAGTAATTCCTAATTCGAATAGCAAATACGCAGGGTCAAGCGGAGTGCCGTTCGTGATTACAATATGCGCATACTGCGGTCTTGCGCGATCTGACAAAATAAGTTTCTTGCCATTAATGTGAACATACCCGTCAATAACTGACAAGCTATCGCCCGGCGTACCAACACAACGTTTAACATAGTTTGATTTTTTATCAACCGGTTTGTATGCGCGTCTTCCGGAACGGTCGAAAAATTTGTAAACCGTATCAACAGGCCAGTTAAAAACCACGATGTCGTTTTTCTCAGGAGCTTCAGTCCCGGGAAGCCTGAAATAGGGAAGTTGCGGCCAGCTCAAATACGATTTTGTGTTTACAATCGGCAGCGTATCGTGAACCATCGGAGCAGCAATCGGTGTCATCGGCGTACGAGCACCGTAATTGAATTTACTGACAAAAAGAAAATCGCCGATCAACAATGTTTTTTCGAGTGATCCTGTCGGAATGTTAAAAGGCTGCATCACATACCCGTGAACAAGCGTGGCAACGACAATGGCAAACAACAACGAACTAATCGTGTCGCCGGCTTTTGTGTTCGGCTGTAAACTGCGGTCTGAAATGTAATTTAGCGGTTCAGTATAGTTGACGTAAACGATATATAATCCCAATGTGGCAATTCCGAGAATTGTATCAACCGTCGTATTTTTTCCAAAACTTCGCAGGGTTTCGACCCAGACCACCGGGAACATTACCAGATTTACAATCGGCACAAAAAGTAGAATTGTCCACCAGGTCGGGCGGTTTATGATTTTCATCAATACAATTGCGTTGTAGATCGGAACTGCCGCTTCCCAACGCTTTCTACCTGCCCCTTCGTATAATCGCCACGTTCCGGCAAAATGAATAATTTGAACGATCAGAAAAAAGATGAGCCATTGCATTAGTGTCATGGTATCGTATTTTATGCCTTTCGGCTTATTTTAAATTTAAAACATCTTTCATCGAATAAACGCCGGTTTTGCCCAGTATCCATTCAGCCGCCAGAACAGCACCAAGTGCAAAGCCATCGCGGCTATGCGCTGTATGAGAGATTTCTATTTTATCAACATTTGAGTTATAGCTGACGATATGTGTTCCGGGAACGTTCTCAATTCGCTTGGCATCGATTAAAATCTCATCTTCTTTAGCATCTTCAAGCGCCCAACTCGAGTAGTCAGAATACTTGATGACATCGCGCGCCAGAGAAATTGCCGTTCCACTCGGAGCGTCAAGTTTTTGAGTATGGTGCGTTTCTTCCATCGAAACCTTGTAGTCCGGAAATTTCGCCATCATTTTGGCCAGATAGGCGTTGAGTTCAAAAAACAGATTTACGCCCAGACTGAAGTTCGATCCGTAAATAAACGACCCGCCTTTTTCTTCACATAATTTGGTGACAATCTCATAATCATCAAGCCAGCCTGTGGTACCTGAAACCACCGGAATCCCCGCATTTAAACAAGTTGTGATGTTTACTACCGCTGAAGTGGGAATGCTGAATTCAATCGCAACATCAGCTGATTCGAGTCCGTCGTAACTATCGTCAACCGACTTTCTCAACACAATTTCATGTCCTTTTTCCAACGCGATCTTTTCAATGGCTTTACCCATTTTGCCGTAACCCAATAATGCGATTTTCATCAGAAAGTGTAGTTTAGAGTGAATCCTACAATGGGCGCCGCGGTCAGCTGATTCTGATTGACCGAAGGCACAAGTGAGAGGTTTTCGTCGACGTTGAATTGCATCAAATGCGCATCAACATTAGCGTCAACAATATTCAGAATGTAAAACAAACCGGTTACAAGTAATGACATATCGCGGTTTCGTTGATAAAGTCGCTGTGCCGCAATCAACCTCGAGTTGTCCAAAAACGTAAATTCGTCCTGCTTTCCCGCAAGACGATCTTTGTAAGCATCGCGATATTGATGATACAATCGGTTGTTTTCGATATAAAAATACATGCTGGTTCCCATTGCCCCGTAGACAATCGGAATTTTCCAATATTTTTTATTGTAAGCCTGACCAAGTCCGGGAACAATTGCGGAAAAGAACGCAGCTTTTGCCGGTCGTAAGGGATCGATTTCAGAAGTAACTACACTGTCTTTGGCAACTAAAATCTCAACAGGTTGCGCCTTTGCTGAAAAGCACAACAGGAAAATAAAAAATATGTAGGCGTATTTAATCACGCTTGATCATTAGGTTTAAGATTCTGGTCAGGTCGGCCTCCGATTTAAATGGGATCGTGATTTTTCCCTTTCCGTTCGCATTCAACTTTATGTCGGCCTTCGCGCCCAAAAATTCGGCAACTTCTTTTTGCTTTTCCTCGCCGCTAAAGTTGGTCGATTTGGCTTTTGCAGCCGATTTTGGCTTTAAACCTTCCTGGTGACTTTTTACCAAAGCTTCAGTCTCGCGAACCGAAAGGTTTTTGCTGACGATTTTTTGATAAATATCGGTTTGAACGTCCTGATCTTCGATATTGATTATCGCACGACCGTGACCCATTGAAATAAATCCGTCTCTGATTCCGGTTTGAATAATCGGATCGAGTTTCAGCAAACGCAAGTAATTGGCAATGGTTGAACGTTTCTTGCCAACGCGGTCGCTCATCTGCTCCTGAGTCAACTGAATTTCATCAATTAACCGCTGGTAAGAAAGCGCGATCTCGATCGGATCTAAATCGTGCCGTTGAATGTTTTCAACAAGCGCCATGGTAAGCGATTCGTTGTCGTTCGCAATCCTGATATACGCCGGAATAGTAGTAAGACCTGCAATTTTCGAGGCGCGCAACCTGCGTTCGCCCGAAATAAGCTGATACTTGTTAAAGTCATTTTTTCGAACCGTAATTGGCTGAATAACACCCAGTTCACGAATAGACGTTGCCAGTTCCTGAAGCGATTCTTCATTGAAATTGCTTCGTGGTTGAAACGGGTTAATCTCAATGGCGTCGATATCGAGTTCAACGATATTCCCGACAACCTTATCTGCATTTTTATCGGTAACAGACTGAATGTCATTTTCAGGATCTTTCAACAATGCTGATAATCCACGTCCTAAAGCCTGTTTTTTTATTGCTTTTGCCATTTAAATCAAATGCTGTTTTTCTTAATAATTTCCTGAGCCAAGCTTAAATAATTCGCTGCTCCTTTGCTGGTCGCGTCAAAATTGATGATGCTCTCACCAAAACTCGGCGCCTCGCTTAATTTCACGTTACGTTGAATGATGGTTTTAAAAACCATGTCGGCAAAGTGTTTTTGAACTTCCTCGACAACCTGATTTGAAAGTCGCAACCTCGAATCATACATCGTCAAGAGCAAGCCTTCAATGTCTAACGCCGGATTGTGGATCTTTTGTACACTTTTAATCGTATTTAAAAGTTTTCCAAGTCCTTCCAACGCAAAATATTCGCACTGGATCGGAATGACAACTGAATCAGCAGCAGTCAACGCGTTTAAGGTTAAAAGTCCGAGAGACGGCGCGCAATCAATTAAAATATAATCGTACTTGTCGCGAACTTCCTCAAGCGCCTTTTTCAGCATGTATTCGCGGTTTTCCTTGTCCACCAATTCGATTTCGATGGCAACAAGGTCGATGTGTGCCGGGATAACGTCAACATTTGGCGCGCTGCAGGTCAAAATCGCCTCCGACGGCAAACTGCTATGTTCAAGAATCTGGTAGGTGCCGATTTCAACAGATTCAACATCGATACCAAGCCCCGAGCTCGCATTGGCTTGTGGATCAGCATCGATTAGCAATACTTTTTTTTCAAGAACACCCAGTGAGGCCGCAAGATTTACCGAAGTTGTGGTCTTTCCCACACCGCCTTTTTGGTTCGCAATAGCAATAATTTTACCCATCTAAAGTCTAAAATTTTGAGCGGTAAAAATACAACTATTTACGGGTTTTCAATCTTAAAAATAGCGTTATCGGATAGCGCGAAATCGAAAATTTTGATTAGAAGCTTTTCCCGCTTTCGCCTTTATCTCCTTATCCCGCTAAGGCGCGGGAAAAGGAGGATACCGGCTCAATCAGGGCTAGGGCTTTTTAGGCAAATTTCAACCTTTACGGCTCTTGACCATCTGTTCAAGCATGTCCCACATCGATTCAGGTACTGCTTCTAAAAGATTAAACTGACCTGCGCCTTTCAGCCATTCGCCGCCATCGATGGTAATCACCTCGCCGTTTATGTACGCCGAAAAATCGGAAACGAGATAAGCCGCCAAATTGGCAAGCTCCTGATGATCGCCAACACGTTGCAGTGGAACTTTCTTCGCCAGATCAAACTTTTCTTTCAAATCGCCCGGAAGCAACCGATCCCAGGCGCCTTTTGTCGGAAACGGTCCGGGAGCAATCGCATTTGATCGTATTCCGTACTTTGCCCATTCAACTGCCAGACTTCGGGTCATCGCCAAAACGCCCGCTTTTGCTGTTGCACTCGGAACCACATACGCCGATCCGGTCCAGGCATACGTAGTTACAATATTCAATATCGTGGCGCTTTGTTGTTTGCTGTCAATCCAGTGTTTGCCAAAAGCAAGTGTGCAATTCTTAGTGCCTTTTAAAACAATGTCGATAATGGTATCGAAAGCATTGGACGACAGCCGTTCTGTGGGCGAAATGAAATTTCCGGCCGCGTTGTTCAGGAGAACGTCGACATTGCCAAATTCGGCTACAACGGTTTCAAGCATTTTCTCTACCTGGTCATAATGGCGAACATCGCAGGCAACGGCAAGACATTTTGCATTGGTGCCGAGTTCGATTTCGGCCGCAGTGGTTTTCAGCTTTTCCAGATCGCGGGACGTGATGGCAACGTTGGCGCCGAGTTCCAGAAAATACTTCGACATGGCTTTGCCGAGTCCGCTTCCGCCACCTGTAACTACTATTGTTTTGCCGGCAAGCGCATCCTCACGCAGCATTTTTTTTGAGAAATCCATTTGGTTTGTTTTTGCTAAGATAGCAAACCTTAGATAGGAATGGATACAAAAAAACCTGCGACATGGCAGGTTTTCTTTTTCTTATCTGTCTGATTACGACATTGGATCGTCGATTCTGTTTCCGCCTTCGGCATCGTGTCCGTCTTGTTTTACAAGCTTATTGTAAATACCTAGTAAAAGGAATGATGGCGCCCATTGACCTACGAATAAAGCGGTGTGGTTTCTACCCATAACTTTCAATGATGCTGAAACTGCCATTGATCCCAGAGCTGCCCAAAGGAAAAGATCTGATGGTAATTTCGATGTTTGACTCTCAATTGCTTTTGCTACTGGTCCTTCTTTGTGGTCGTTTTTTAAAACTGCCATAATGATTTGATTTAAATTAGTAATTATTTCTTTTTCACTAATGTAAATTTAGGACAATCGAGTAGGGCAGATTTTACACGATTTTGCTAATTAGTTGCAATATTGTGCGTTAGGGATGGGAAGCGATATCCCGTAGCATCGCGGAGGATTTAGCGGACAGCCCGGCCTTCGGCAACGCCCGAATCATCATCAATATGCCATTTCCTTACGACGCGCTTTTGATCAGGACATCCAAGATTTTTATCGCGGCTTCACTGATTTTCGTACCCGGGCCGAACACTGCAACCGCGCCCGCATCGAACAGGAAATCGTAGTCCTGCGCCGGAATTACTCCGCCCACAATGACCATAATATCTTCGCGATCCCTTGCTTTTAACTCGGCTATAACCTGCGGCACCAGTGTCTTATGACCTGCTGCCAACGACGAAATCCCGAGGATATGCACATCGTTCTCAACTGCTTGTTTGGCGGCTTCTGCAGGAGTTTGGAACAGCGGACCAATGTCTACGTCGAAACCAACATCGGCATAACCGGTAGCCACCACTTTTGCGCCCCGATCGTGACCATCCTGACCCAATTTTGCGATCATAATTCGGGGTCGGCGGCCTTCAATCTTGGCAAATTCGTCTGCCTTTTGCCTTGCGTTTGCAAAGCTTTCGTCGTCTTTGATTTCTTTGCTATACACGCCGTTAAAGGATTTAATTTGTGCTTTATACCTTCCGTAAACCACCTCAAGAGCTGAGCTTATTTCGCCTAAAGTTGCCCGTGCGCGAGCTGCAATCACGGCAAGTTCCAGCAAATTCTGATCGCCCGATTTGGCGGCAGCGGTAAGGTTTTCGAGTGCTTTGGCAACCTCGTCGCTGTTTCGAACCGATTTCATTTGCTCGAGACGCTCAATCTGACTGCGACGTACCATTTGGTTATCGACGTCCAGAATGTGGAGCGGATCCTCTTTCTGAAGCCGGTATTTGTTCACACCGACAATGATATCCTGATTAGAGTCGATTCGCGCTTGCTTTTTAGCGGCAGCTTCCTCGATTCGAAGTTTCGGAATTCCTGCCTCAATGGCTTTGGTCATTCCGCCAAGGGATTCGACTTCTTCGATTAGTTCCCAAGCTTTTTGTGCGATTTCGGCGGTGAGTTTTTCAACATAAAAACTTCCGGCCCAAGGATCGACAGTCTTGGTTATTTTGGTTTCTTCCTGAAGGAAAATCTGGGTATTTCGTGCAATTCGAGCCGAGAAATCAGTTGGTAGCGCTATGGCCTCGTCGAGCGCATTGGTGTGAAGCGACTGTGTTCCGCCAAATGCAGCTGCAGCGGCTTCGATGGTAGTCCGAGCAACGTTATTGAAAGGATCCTGCTCGGTTAGACTCCACCCTGAGGTTTGACAATGCGTTCTCAAAGCAAGCGACTTCTCGTCTTTGGGATCGAATTGTTTCAGAAGTTTTGCCCAGATCATCCGTGCGGCGCGCATTTTTGCGATTTCCATAAAATGATTCATCCCGATGGCCCAAAAGAACGAAAGCCGCGGTGCAAATTCATCGATCTTCATTCCGGCTGCAAGTCCGGTGCGAATATATTCAAGTCCGTCAGCCAACGTATATGCGAGTTCGATATCCGCTGTCGCGCCGGCTTCCTGCATGTGATAACCTGAAATCGAAATCGAATTGAATTTTGGCATATTCTTGCTGGTATAGGCAAAAATATCGGCAATGATTTTCATCGATGGCGACGGCGGATAAATATACGTGTTACGCACCATGAACTCCTTTAGGATGTCATTCTGGATGGTTCCTGTCAGTTGTTTTGGCAACACGCCTTGTTCTTCTGCAGCCACAATATAAAACGCCATAATCGGTAAAACGGCGCCGTTCATTGTCATCGAAACCGACATTTCGTTAAGCGGAATCTGATCAAACAGCACCTTCATGTCTTCAACCGAGTCGATGGCAACACCTGCTTTTCCAACATCGCCCACAACGCGTTCGTGATCTGAATCATAACCGCGGTGCGTCGGCAAATCAAAAGCTATTGATAGTCCTTTTTGTCCCGCGGCGAGATTACGGCGATAGAAAGCATTACTTTCTTCGGCAGTCGAAAACCCGGCGTATTGACGGATTGTCCACGGGCGGCGAACATACATGGTTGCATACGGCCCGCGTAGGAACGGTGCGAAACCTGCGGTGAAATCAAGGTGTTCGATATTTTGTAAATCAGCTTCCGAATATACCTGCTTGAGTGCAATGCCTTCGGCAGTCTCAAAGTCAGTTTGGTCGGTTTGATTATTTTTGGTTTCAGACTTAATTGTGATATGCTGAAGATCTTTTCTCATTGTTTTTGTGCTTCAATTTCAATTACGGCTGTGTTTAAGGTGCGGACGACTTTTCTGTTGATTGAGCCGGGAGACCATCTTGGCAATTTTTCAGCGATCGCCACCGCCTCAGGACCTGAAATTCCAACAGTCGACCGAACGCATTTTATATCCGATAATGTTCCGTCTTTTTCAATAATAAACATTAAATATAACTTGCCGGCTTTCAATGTTTTTCCGGTTAGATGCTGCTTGATATCGGCGTAGAATTTTTCAATTCCGCCGGGATACAAAGGTTTCACATCGATACCTGAAACATCGTAAACCTTGTCATCGATCTGATTCATCGTCTGCGAATCCGGTTTGATTGCCGGCTGTTGCGCAACGGAGAATCCGGATACCGTCAAACAAATTCCAAGCAGTATATTTTTCATCTTGTTTGATTTACGCTTTTTCCGATTCCAGTCGGTCTTGCTCCATTTTTTCGGCCAGTCGCTTTTCGATTATTGGCGTGATCAGCGTTTTACGCGGCTTGATTTTGACAAATGGGAACAATTCGAGATCGTGCGCCATTCGGTCGTTTTTGTTGATTTGCTTATTGGTTCCCAAAAGTATTTCCTTACCGCTATCAAAAAGCTGCTGTTCTTTTTCAGCGCTTTCAGCAATTTTACGCTGAATGGTACCTGATTTTAACTGTGCTATAAAACCACCTGCGGCCTCGATTTCTTTAAAAAGCGCCAATGCCTTTTCGGCTAATTGGGTGGTAAGGCTTTCGATATAGTAACTTCCGTCGGCTGGATTTGCAACCTTGTCAAAATAACTTTCGTGCTTTAAAATCAAAAGTTGATTTCTGGCAATCCGTTCCGCAAATTCGTTGCTTTTGTGATAAAGTGAGTCGTAAGGCATATTGGCTACGGTATCTGCGCCACCTAAAATTGCGCTCATGCACTCGCTTGTTGTCCGCAACATATTCACGTTGTAATCGTAAAGAGTTTTATTTCGTTTTCCGGGCGACACCAATAAGTGGCACGAAAGCTTGTGATTGTATTCAGCGGCCAACGTGATAAAAAGCGTTCGCATCGCACGAAGTTTCGCAATCTCAAAAAAATAGTTCGACCCAACTGCCATTTTGATTAAAATGGGTTGATCAATCGATTCGAATTTGTTGAAATATTCGTTAACATGCGCAAGCGAATAGGCGAGTTGCTGAACAATATTTGCCCCGGCGTTGTGATATAGCGCTGCGTTGACCGAAATTGCATTCGTGTTTTTGGCAACCAATTGTAAAACCTCCAGATTATCTGTTGGTTCGGTGGTGTACCAATTTCCCGATTTTGCAAAATGTCCGATTGGATCGGTATCGGCAAACCATCTAAAACTCCGACTCAACAACGCTTTTTGCAGTTTGGTTGTAAACTCGGCCGAAAGAAACTTCAGTTCAAAAAACAAAGTTAGATTCTCGGGCAACTCCTTTATTAAGGCTTCAATGTCAGTTTGAGCGTCTTCAATGATAAATCGAATGCTTTCAGCACCGCGGTTTACCACATCTTTGGCACGGAGCGCTGATTTAGCCACGTCAAACACAAATATTTCCTGGCAAATTCTAAAAGATTCTTGCCTAGTGTCAGCCGACATGAGTGACTGATCTTCATCGCGATGATAAAAAGGTTTTACTTTTATGCCTTCCGGACTTTCCCAAACCAACGTATCGTTATAATCGGCACCGGCGAGTTCATACTGAATTTTTTGTTTCCACTGCTTTGATGAAACCGCTGGAAATTCACTGAATAAAGTGTCTGGCATATAAAATTGATTTGCAGTTATTTTTCGAGCGAATCATCGTCGAATTCGATGATGTAAATGTCTTCGCTATCGCGCTTCATATAGTATTGTTCGCGCGCATACTTCTCGATGTGCTCGTCATTTTGAAGTAATTTGATATTCTTCTCGTCCTTTTTTATCTCTTCCTGATAATATCGTTTGTTGTTCTCGAGTTCGTCGATCTTTTTATCAAGTTCGCGATGATTAAAGTAGGAATAGTTGTCCAGGAAAAGCATCCAGATGGCAAAAAACAAAATCACCAGCACGTAAGTGTTGCTCAGAAACCTGATCCATTTGTTGCTGAAATTGAATTTCGCCATGTTCTATATTGTTGTGCTAAATATACGAATTTATGTCAGTCGCTGGTTGATTACCGCACGAACCACGTCAATGGCAACCGTATTGTATTTATCGTTCGGAATGATAATATCGGCGTAGGCCTTTGTCGGCTCAATAAATTGCTGATGCATCGGCTTAAGCGTTGTTTGGTAGCGGCTTAGAACTTCTTCCATATCACGCCCGCGCTCCGCAATGTCGCGTTTCATTCGTCTGATCAATCGCTCATCTGAATCGGCGTGTACAAAAACTTTCACATCGCACATATCACGTAGCTCCGGACTCGACAAAATCAAAATTCCTTCAACGATCATCACTTTTCGGGGATGCGTCAAAACCGTATCTTCAGTCCTATTGTGGGTTACAAACGAGTAAACCGGCTGTTCGATAATGTTTCCGGCTTTCAATTCCTGAAGGTGCGTAACAAGCAGTTCGAAGTCAATCGCCCGAGGATGATCAAAATTAATCAGCGCCCGCTCGTCGTAACTCAGGCCATTTGTTTCGCGGTAATAAGAGTCTTGGTGAATAATCCCTACCTCAGTTTCGGGTAGTTCGTTCATGATTTGGTGAACAACAGTGGTTTTTCCGCTTCCGGTCCCACCGGCAATTCCAATGATCAGCATAGAGTAAATTTTTGGCAAAAGTAGGAATATTTTAGAGTTATCGATTGCCGTTTTCGTCGGAGTTGAGCATTTTTAGGAGCCTGATCCTGCTGTTCGCTATTATCTTTTGCGCTTCCGGTGGTCGCTCAAAAGGATAGCCGCTACCATCAGGGCTAGGGCTTGGCCAATGCAGGAATCCGACCGATAATGTTTTACCTTTGCCGTAAATTTTAATCATTAGAAATGGAATCATTAAAAGGTAAAACTGCACTCATAACCGGCGCCGGAAAAGGCATCGGCCGGGCAATTGCACTTGCGCTTGCTGCCGAAGGAGTTCAGGTAGCTCTCTTATCCCGAACCAAAAGTCAGCTGGAAGAAGTTGCAACCGAAATCCGAAGCAACGGAGGCAAAGCCATTGTGGTAACCGCCAACGTTGGTACTAAATCCGAGGTTGATACTGCAGTTGCAGACGTGCAAAATCAGTTGGGCCCAATCGACATTTTGATCAATAACGCCGGAATCGGAAAATTTGGCAAGTTCATGGAACTGTCTCCTGAAGAGTGGCAAAATATTATTCAGGTGAACCTGATGGGTGTTTATTATGTTACCCGCGCGGCGCTTCCTGCTATGATCGAGCGTCAAACCGGCGATATCATCAATATTTCATCAACAGCCGGACTACGTGGAGGCGCGGTGACCAGCGCCTATAGTGCGTCAAAATTTGCGGTAATCGGATTATCTGAATCTTTGATGCAGGAAGTACGTAAGCACAATATCCGTGTGAGCACCTGGACGCCAAGTACGGTGGCAACCGAACTCGCTTTCGAAAACAAACTTACTGACGGCAACGCTGAAAAAGTAATGCAGCCGGAAGATCTTGCTGAAATCCTAATCGCGCAACTCAAGCTTAACCGCCGAATTCAGTTAAAAGATGTGTCGATGTGGTCTACGAACCCGTAAGCTGAAATGCTGGATCGCGCCAACTTTCGGTGAAAATTCGAAAAACGCTTGGCAGACGTAAAAAAATCCCCAATTTTCTTAGAAGATGTTGGGGATTTTTTTGTTTTCACTTTTTGTTTTGGGCAAGCTCCACGCAAATGGCTGAAAACAAAAAATCCCCTCTGCGTGGGCAGAGAGGATTTTTTTGTCGGGGTGGCAGGATTCGAACCTGCGACCTCCTGGTCCCAAACCAGGCGCGATGACCGGGCTACGCTACACCCCGAAAAGTGGATGCAAATATATAACTATATTTTATTCCAGCAAATCAATCTCAACAAATTACTCGCTTTATTTCGGAATAGCTAAAAGTGATGCATTTGCGACTAAAATTTTTATTTAAAAACTTACCTTTGCCCCACAAAAATAGACTCAAATGCAAGCTGAAATACAAGAAAAAATAAAGTGTTTGATCATCGGATCAGGTCCCGCAGGCTACACTGCAGCAATCTACGCAGCAAGAGCCGACCTGAAACCAGTGGTTTATACCGGGATGGAACCTGGTGGTCAGTTAACAACCACAACCGAAGTTGACAATTTTCCGGGCTACCCCGAAGGCATCGACGGTCCAACAATGATGATGCAGCTTCAACAACAAGCGGAGCGTTTTGGTACCGAAGTGCGAATCGGAATGGCAACCGCAGTTGAACTATCCAATCAGCAAGGTGGCTGGCATAAGATTACAATCGATAACAGTAAAACCGTTTTGGCTCAAACTGTGATCATTTCAACCGGAGCAACAGCAAAGTACCTCGGACTTCCGAGCGAACAACGCTTGCGCGGTGGAGGAGTATCAGCTTGTGCAGTTTGCGACGGTTTCTTCTATAAAGGTCAGGATGTAGCGATTGTTGGAGCAGGTGATACCGCCGCTGAAGAAGCGACTTATCTGTCAAATCTCTGTAAAAGTGTCACAATGCTTGTTCGAAAAGAATCGATGAGAGCCTCTAAAGCGATGCAACACCGGGTAAATAACACACCAAATATTACCGTTCTTTACAATACTGAAGTCGACGAGGTTCTTGGCGAGCAGGTTGTTGAAGGTTTGCGAATGGTAAATAATCAAACCGGAGAAAAATCAGAGATTGAGATCACCGGACTTTTTATCGCCATCGGCCATAAGCCAAATACCGAAATTTTTGATGGTCAAATTGAAATGGACGAAACAGGATATCTAATCACTCACGGAAAATCAACCAAGACCAACAAGCCTGGAGTTTTTGCTTGCGGCGATGTTCAGGATCACGAATACCGTCAGGCAATTACCGCTGCCGGAACCGGATGCATGGCAGCGCTTGATGCTGAGCGTTACCTTGCTACTCTCGAATAATCAATTATATCTTTTATTAAAAAACCGGCCCCTAAAGCCGGTTTTTTATTTTTTGGTCATTTTCTTTCTCAAGGTCGCCGCATCGTCAAACTTCCGCATGATGATTTTTGGCGATCCGTACAATTCGATTTCAGAAGTTCCCGAGGCTTCGACGATTATGTTTGTCATTGCAGTAATGCTTGCATTGGCGTTGCCTTCAGTAACAATATCAACATCCTTCGCCGTTAAGTTCTTACCGGTAAAATTGGTGCCGTTGTCGAGCCGCAGGGTTAATGAATTTACATCGCCTTCAATGTTGGCAAGCGATTTTTGATACATGTCGAATTTCAGCTTTTGCGAAGTGATCAACGCTTTCAACTGCGAATTCTTACTGAGTTCAATAATCACATTTCCCGATACAATGTTCAACTCCGATTTCGCTTTGTCGTTGCTCATCAACGTGAACGCTTTTCCGCGGATATTTCCAAAAAACTTACTTGAGCCAAAATTTTTCACGGTAAAATTATCAAGCATCACATCGCTTAAAGCCGTGACATACGAATCATCTTTAACAACAAGCATTTTAAAATTCGAGGTGTAGGTGATTTTGACGCTGACTTTCTTCGCACCGAAAAAATCTTTAGTTAATGATAATCTGAGTCCTCCGCCTTTTTCCTCGACCTTAATAATGTCATGCAAATTATCGTCGGCCTCGATTTCGAATCCCACATTATCACCTTTTTGCAGAAACACCTCGATGTTATCCTCGATCTCCAGGTTTTCAAATGTGGCTATGTCCCTTTGTGCTGTTGTGACAACCCGCGAGCCCTTGATCTTTTCCTTCTTCTGACCAAGTGCGATCGAACTGATACAAAGTACGCAAAACAAGACTAGGATTTTTTTCATCATGTTAGTCGTTTGGTCGCAAATATAGAAATAAGCAGATAACATTGATCGGATTTAATCGGCTAAAAAGAAAAAATCCCATTCAATTGAACGGGATTCTTGATTTTACATTGAGACGCTACCACCGGAACTCTCAGAGCGATTAACCGATTTGGGTTCCCCTGAATATCGTATCGAACTTCCGCTCGACGCGCTGGCATCCAAACTCAGCAACGCTTTGACTCTGGTCGAACTTCCGCTGGAAGATTGAGATTCGACGTTGTTTGCCACTAAGTCGCTTGCGTCGTTACTGCTTCCGCTTGATGATGAGGTCTCAAGTGTTAACGCTTTCCCTCGCAATTTTATCGAGCTTCCGCTTGAGGATTCTGCAATCAATTCGTTGGCTTCCGCATCAACAGTAAGCTTACTTCCCGAGGAACTGCGAACCATCAACCTTTCTGATATGATTGTATTTCCGCTTCTAACCCGACTTCCACTAGAAGATTCAATCGAAGAAATAGTCGGCATTTTCACCGTTACCGTTGCTTTTTTGAATCTGAGTAAACTCACCCGGCTTGTCCGAATAATCAAAACGCCGTTTTCAACTTTGGTCACAATGGCATCCTGAATATTATCATCGGCTTCGACCACAATTGAGGTTTGGGGATCTTGAATCACAACGACGTCTAATCCCGAACTGACATCAATGCCTGTAAAAGCTTGTGAAACCTCTCTGTTCAGTGACACAACATTACCGCTTCCGGTAAGCGTTTCGCCGAGAAAATGATCGCGACCCGAATTGCACGATGTGAAGATGGTGACAACAACCGCTACAACGATCAGTCTGGTTAATGAAATACTAAATCGTATCATATTACTTGGTTTTAATTACAATCCCGTTTGCGTCAAGAGTAAGACCTTTACTTATCGTACGTAGCGAATCGTTTTGTTCAACTCGCACGCCATTTTCATTAATGGTGATCTTTGTTGCTGAATCGCCATGATCGTTTTCATCCGCCGGACAATCAAGGCACATCACGCGATTTTGTTCAACTTTGTAAATATAGTCGCCTGAAAAATGCAAATTGAAAAAATCATCATCAGATTCATCGAAATTTTGCAAACTGCTCTCGGGCTTGAAAACCATTCCGTTTGGAAGATAAAGGTAAATATTAACGGATTGGTCGCGGAATTTATTCGCAAGATCGGTTAAATAATAATTGTCCAGAATTAGCTGGTTTCCTTCAATCGAGTAGTTATACAAAATTTTATTTGCGCGTTCCTTTGCATCAATTAACGACGGCCCGTTGGCTACTTTCTCAATTTGAATGTAAGCTTTGGCATCAGCTGATCTTCTAATATGGAAATCAACATCAGTCATATATATAATGTCCTTTCCCGTTTCATCTTTCGCAAATAAATAGTCAGGATCATCATCGATGCCGTTTGCATAAAACTCGTTGTATCTGAATTTTACAGAAAGTGTGTCCGTCGGTTGCAAGGCCAATTCCCTTTTAGAGGTCACTTTTCCATCAAAAGCCATTTCGGTAGCTTGCTTGATTCCGATGATAATAAACCCAATCACCGACAAAATCCAAAGCGCCAATAACGTATATTTTGCAACGCTGCCAATCGATCGCATGTTGCTAATCAATAATTTAAAACCCAGCAGCATCAAGGCGAATAACGGAATTCCAAACGCTCCAAAACCGAGAAGACTAATCAACCAAAGCGGCTGGTCGGTGTAATTCATCGCGGCAAGAAACTGGCTTCCCGGCAAGTTTACAATCGTAGTTGATCCAAAGGTGAACAAACCGATAATCATGCTTGCCAACGCCACCGATGTAAAAACAATGATCAGTGCACCAAGAATCTTGACGAAAACGTTTAAAATTGTCAGTACAAATCCGCCAACGTTTCGCGCCACTCGATCGGCATCAACGCGAGCACCCTTAAAATCCGAGTTTTTAAATTTTTCCGACATCGCGTCAAATTCCTCACGAACCTTTCTTTCGATGTTCGAAATCGTCACCGGTTCGCCGGTCATTTCAAGTTTTTCACTGGTAGTTATCGCAGCCGGAACCACGATCCACAAAATGATATATGCCACAATTCCCGATCCGAAACCAAAAATCACAACAGCTAAAAACAAGATTTTGAACCACGCGGCATCGATTCCGAAGTAATGGCCAAGACCAGTTGCAACACCACCGATCATTCCCTTATCAGTATCGCGATACAATTTGCGGGTGCTGCGTTTTTCTTCGAAACTCGGCGCACTTTCAACAGTTGGCTCGTCTTCAAGTCGGTAATCTTCAGGTTGACCCATGATTGCAATGATCTCGTCGAGTTCGCGCAAATTGATCACTTGGTTGTCGCTGGTGTGTTTCTCGCTGATGAGTTCCGCAATCCGCATCTCGATATCGCGAATAATCTCATCCTGTCCATTTGAATTCGACAACGATCTTTTGATGGCATCAAAGTAGCGTGTCAGCTTCTGGAACGCATCTTCGTCGATGTGGAAGAACATTCCGCCTAGATTTATATTTACTGTCTTGTTCATGACTATCGGTTTTTAGTTGTTATTATGTTCACAG
Organism: Flavobacterium sp.; assembly: GCA_015234525.1. Taxonomy (GTDB): domain Bacteria; phylum Bacteroidota; class Bacteroidia; order Flavobacteriales; family Flavobacteriaceae; genus Flavobacterium. Next base: position 273,391 of record JADGMX010000041.1, read on the forward strand.
CGTCGGAAAGTTCGGTCCAGGTGCCGCTGAGTTCGTCGAGAAATGTTTGTCCGATTTCAGTCAGCCCGTAGTATTTTCGCGGCGGGCCGGAAGTCGATTCTTCCCATCGGTAATTTAGTAATCCGTCATTTTTTAGTCTCGTCAGTAAGGGGTAAACCGTTCCCTCTACTACAAGGAGCTTTGCGCTTTTTAGCGTTTCAAGTATTTCCGAAGTGTACGCATCTTTTTCTTTTAAGACCGATAAGATGCAGAACTCCAATACTCCTTTACGCATCTGGGCTTTTGTGTTCTCAATATTCATGGTTCCATCATTTTTAAATTAGTAGACATCGAGTCAATTTTGGGCAATTACTGTATTTGGCTGTGATTTGCTGGCAACCGCACGGTCATTCATATCAAGTTTCAACGGCGTTCCCTTATAAACCACTTTGGCATGATCGTCTAGTTTTAGTGATAAATTCTCACCTGAGTAAACCTGAAGTTCAGCGCGATCTTTAGCCGTGATCCCAAGTGTTTTTGCAATAAAGTTCTTGGCATTTACAAACGAATGTCCCTCACCATATAAATTGGCAAAAACGGCATTTCCTGACAAATTGACTTTAGCATCAGCGGCAAATCTTGCGTTTAGAGTGCGACTCTGGACTCGCACGTTGCAAATCGATCCGGATAAGGCCGTGAGTGAAATATTTGACGCAGCGATCGTAGCTGAAATTTTCGCGTCGGAGCCAACTTCAACCGTAACATTCCGGGCAAATAGCGGTTTCTCGAAAACTATCGAAGCGCCTGATTTCGCCTTGATTTTCGATATGTTCTGTCCGCTGACAAGCACTTTTACTTTTTGAGTACGTTCACCATTTCGAGCGTAAATCCGTAAGTCGCTTCCTCTTAATTCGGTAACAATGCCTTCCTGAAGCTCGGAAGGTGCCACAACTCGCAGTTCGTTTTTGTCGCTTTCCGTAAAGACGACTTCAATGTGATTTGCGGCCTCGATCGAGGTAAAATTCCCGATTTTTCGTTGCTCAAATTCTTGTGCGTTCGCAAAAAATGTGGCTAGGGCAGCGGCGGCGATTAAAATTGTTTTCATAATGTTCGTTTTTTGATTGATGATTGATGATTAACTGATTCCTGTTGATTATTTTGGCAGACATTTCCTGCTGTTCGCTGTATCTTTTATAAACCAAAATGTTTATAAAAGGATGCCGCTTCCATCAGGGCTGCAACGTACTCATAGTATTAGCTTAGACAAATATATGGCTAAAGACCGGTATCTTGTTTTACATAGTAGTAAATATTAACTTAATTTTAACAGATTAGAATCAGTTGGATAATAGGTATATTTGGAAAAAAAAGGATGCAAGCCACACCATCATTAATGAATCTCTTTCTTCTACGGAAGTTGCCGGCAGCATATTTTTGCGGGGTACGCGTCAAACTCATCGACGAAAATTCCTGCGTCACATCCGTAAAACACCGTTGGATCAATCAAAATCCGTTTCGCTCGATGTACTTTGCCGTTCAAGCTATGGCGGCTGAACTCAGTACCGGAGCGTTGGTATTTGATGAAGTCGCAAGATCAAAAGCGAAAATCTCAATAATCATTACCGCCAATAAATCTGAATACCATAAAAAAGCAACCGGTCGGATAACTTTTAGTTGCCGCGATAGGCTGTTGATCCGTCAAGCAATTCGAGATGCGATCGACCATAATCAACCGCAACAAATATGGCTTAAAAGCACCGCCGTAAATCAGCAAAACGAATTGGTTTCGGAATCGCATTTTCAGTGGTCAATAAAGCTTAAATCGCCTCCGTTAAACCTGCCTTAATTAACATTTTATTGCTTCACCGCGGGCGTAACTTTACCATCTGACAGCAAAAAAGCTGCTTCCAAACTATGAGAATATTGATTACGGGCGCTACCGGGCTTGTGGGCAGCGAAATAGTTTCGATCTTAAAACAAACCAACACGGAAATACATTTTTTGTCTACTTCTAAAGACAAACTCTCCGGCGATAATCGCATCAAAGGTTTTTATTGGGATCCGCAAGGCGGGATTATGGACGAAAACGCATTAATAGGTGTTGACGCCATTATCCATTTGGCGGGCGCTTCGATAGATCACCGCTGGACAGAAGCCTATAAGCAAGAGATTATTGAAAGCCGGGTTTTTTCAACCAATCTATTGTACACCACTTTAAAACACAACCCACATCAGGTAACGCAGATTGTTGCCGCATCGGCCATCGGAATCTACCCCGACAGCCTTTCAAAAGTTTACACCGAAGCTTCACAATCGCGCGCAGAAGATTTTCTGGGCCACGTCGTAGTAAAGTGGGAAAACGGTCTGGATAAATTCAGCCGGATTGGCATCAAAGTCTGTAAACTCAGAACCGGTTTGGTGCTGTCGGATAAAGGCGGCGCGCTGCCACAAATGGCAAAACCGGTAAAACTCGGACTTGGAGCGGCTTTTGGTTCGGGGAAACAAATTCAGTCATGGATTCACATCAGCGATTTGGCGCGAATGTACCTTTTTGCACTCACCAATCAGTTGGAAGGAGTTTATAATGCGGTGGCGCCAAACCCGGTATCAAATCAGGATCTTACTAGGTCCATCGCCAATGTGCTTTCAAAAAACATCATTCTTCCAAATGTCCCTAAATTCGCCATGAAAATTGCATTAGGCGAAATGCATCAACTTCTGTTTACCGGGCAATTTGTCAGTTCCGATAAAATCTCAGAAACAGGATTTAATTTTCAATTCAGCGATATCAACGACGCACTTCGCGATTTACTCCAACAAAAAAGCCTCGCGTAAAACGAAGCTTTAAAGTAAAGGTGAATTAATAATTATTTAGAAGCCTTGATTGTAACTTTTAAATCAATATTGTCGTTGATAAATTTATCTCCCAAATTATCGTAAACCGATTTCGAACCGTAGTTTACATTCCACAACGTTCGGTCGATTGCAAACTCATCACTTACAATAGTTAACTGATCTCCCTGAATGGTTACTGATGCCGGAATTTTTATATTCTTAGTAGTTTCTTTGATCGTCAAATTGCCTTCAATCAGCGTTTTGCCATCGGCTTTATTAACACGGGTAATTTCAAAACGACCTACCGGAAATTTACCGGTATTAAAGAAATGATCGGCGTCAGCACCCTGATTTGCGCCTTTTAAATGCGCTTCCAGATCTTCTTTTCCGTCACCCGATTTTAAATCCAGTACCGTAATGGTGCTCATGTCGATCGTGAAATTTCCACTTTCCGGAACATCGCCGTTCATGAACAAATTTCCACCCGAAAGTTTGATGGTTCCATTGTGTTTACCAGTCGGTTTAGAACCTGTCCATTCGATTACAGATGCCGCCGTGTCTACCATATAGCTAACTGCCTCGTCAGAAGCTGCGCCGGCTTCAACAGCATTATCGGCATTCAGATTTTTGTCGTTCTTGCACGATGTGGCAAATGCGAATGATAGAACGCTCGCGACCAATAGTAAATTTCTTTTCATCAGATAATTGTAAAAAGCAAACATAACAAACCACATCAATAACTTTCTTAAAATTTTATTAAAGTCGGACGGAATGGTATTTTCGCGATCCCGATGTGACAATTTGGCACAGAACACGAAATGGCAACAAGTTTGCTAAAAGCCGCGAGATGAAGTTTAAAATATTTAAAAATAAAGCCGGAATGACTACTGAAAACACTGAAAACCAACAGGAACTTGATGACGCTACAATCGAAGCAAATGCCAATGCAGAGCAACTTGTAGTAGAAGAAATATCTGTTGAAGATAAATTGGCAGCCGATCTTGAGAAAGAAAAAGATAAATTCCTGCGTTTGTTTGCCGAATTCGAGAATTATAAACGACGAACCGCAAAAGAACGTATCGAGCTTTTTAAAACTGCCAACCAAGAAGTTTTATTAGCCATTTTGCCAGTCGTGGACGATTTTGATCGCGCTTTGGCAGAAATTCGAAAGTCTGATGACGACGCGCTTGTTAAAGGTGTTGAATTGATTTTCGAAAAGTTGAAAAACACACTAAATTCTAAAGGCCTTGAAGAAGTTGAAGTGAGAACAGGTGATGCTTTCAACGCCGACTTCGCTGAAGCAATTACGCAAATCCCGGCGCCATCGCCTGAACTTAAAGGTAAAGTGGTCGATGTACTTGAAAAGGGTTACAAACTCGGAGACAAGATCATTCGATACCCGAAAGTGGTTATCGGCGAATAACCAGGCTTAATCTAAACAGAAAATGAAAAAAGATTTTTACGAAATACTAGGCATCAGCAAAGGCGCCTCACCGGAGGAAATCAAAAAAGCCTACCGCAAAAAAGCAATCGAGTTTCACCCTGACAAGAATCCGGGTGACAAAGCGGCTGAAGAAAATTTTAAGCTTGCAGCTGAAGCTTATGAAGTGCTCAGCGATCCCAACAAAAAGGCGAAATACGATCAGTACGGTCATCAGGCATTCGACGGCGCACAAGGTTTTGGCGGTGGTTCGATGAACATGGACGATATTTTCAGCCAGTTTGGAGATATTTTCGGCGGCGCGTTTGGTGGCGGTTTCGGCGGCTTTAATGGCGGCGGCGGACAACGACGCATGAAAGGAAGCAACCTTCGCATTAAAGTTAAATTAACTCTGGAAGAGATTGCAAACGGCGTTGAGAAGAAAATAAAGGTTAAACGAAAAGTTCAAGCTAAAGGCGTTCGATATAAAACCTGTTCAACTTGTAATGGACAAGGTCAGGTGATGCGCGTGACCAATACGATTTTGGGTCGCATGCAATCTGCTTCCACATGTCCGACTTGTAACGGATCGGGTCAGATTATCGAAAGCAAACCAAAAGAAGCCGATGCGTACGGAATGATCACTGAAGACGAAACCGTATCAATCAAAATTCCGGCAGGTGTTACAGACGGAATGCAATTGAAAGTTTCCAATAAAGGAAATGATGCACCCGGTAACGGAATTCCCGGCGATTTGATCGTTGCGATTGAAGAAGTTGAACATCCAACACTTAAACGTGAAGGCGAAAATCTTCATCTTGATCTTTACATCTCGATCAGTGAAGCAGTGCTCGGAGTCTCAAAAGACATCGAAGCAGTAAACGGAAAAGTCCGCATCAAGCTTGAAGAAGGTATTCAATCCGGAAAAATTCTGCGACTGAAAGGTAAAGGCGTGCCAAGCATCAACGGTTATGGAAACGGCGATTTGCTTGTTCATATCAACGTCTGGACACCAAAAACCCTGACTCGCGACCAACGTGAATTTTTCGAGAAAAACCTGAACAACGAAAATTTTAATCCAAATCCGGAACAAAACGACAAATCTTTTTTTGAAAAAGTTAAGGATATGTTTTCTTGATTATAGATAATTTTTTATATTTGGGACGTTACTAGTGCGTAACTGGTAATTTCTTTTTCATAGCAATTTTTCCCATCCTTATGCAAATAAGGGTGGGTTTTTTTTAGAAACATCCCATTCTCCCTGCGATTTTTCTGTACTTTTATCCAAATTTTTTTAATGGAACACATTCTCAAAGTCGACAATGTAGTCAAGCAATACGGCAACTACACTGCGCTCAATAATGTCTCGATCTCCGTACCCAAAGGCAGCATCTACGGACTACTAGGACCGAACGGAGCCGGCAAAACCTCACTGATCCGAATCATAAACCAAATTACAATGCCAGACAGCGGTAGCGTTACCCTCGACGGCGAAAAACTCAGTCCGAAACACGTTCGCGAAATTGGGTATCTTCCCGAAGAACGTGGTCTTTATAAAAGCATGAAAGTCGGTGAGCAATGTCTTTACCTGGCTCAGCTTAAAGGCCTTTCAAAATCCGAAGCCAAAGCGCAACTCGACTATTGGTTCGACCGACTCGAAATCAAAGGTTGGTGGAATAAGAAAATCGAAGAACTCTCAAAAGGAATGGCGCAAAAGATTCAATTCGTCGTTACTGTTCTTCACAAGCCAAAACTGCTGATCTTCGATGAGCCTTTCTCAGGATTCGACCCGGTTAATGCCAACATCATCAAAGACGAAATCCTTGCATTAAAAGCCGGTGGCGCAACCATCATATTTTCGACACACCGAATGGAATCTGTCGAGGAACTCTGCGACGATATCGCCTTAATCCACAAATCCAATAAACTGATCGAAGGTCGCCTCGACGATGTAAAACGTCAGTATCGCGAGAATACGTTTCAGGTTGGCATCATTTCCGGCAATGTCGAAGGACTCATGTTCGATCTTACCCAGCGGTTTACAGTTCAACAAACCAACTTCAAATCGCTTAACAACGAACTCAAACTCGAAATTTCACTCAACGGCGCCGCGCCAAACGACCTGCTGCAAATCCTGGTTCAACGTGGCCAGGTAACCCACTTTGTCGAGAAAATTCCGAGTGCCAACGAAATCTTCATCCGAACCGTAAAAGACTAAGCATCCATGAGCATCCTAACGCTAATCATCAAACGCGAATTCATCGCTAAAGTCCGAAACAAGTCTTTTATCGTGATGACATTCTTAAGTCCGTTGCTATTTGTCGCAATCGGCGTCCTGATAACCTATCTTTCGTCGCTTAAAGCCGATCAGAAACTCATTGCCATCCACGATGAAACCGGACAATTTGCAGCCGAATTTCAATCAGACGAAGAAACCAAATTTGTCGACCATTCCTCAACAAGCCTGCAAACGCTTCGCGATAGCCTTCAATCTGAATTCTTCGAAGCAATTCTCCACATTCCAAAAGACGCATTCACATCGAATCCGGTCACAAAAATCAACTATATTTCCAATGATAGCCCTGGATTATTGTTCATCGCAAACATCGAAGACGTTATTTCCAAAAAGCAAACCCAGCAGAATTATATCCAATCCGGACTCGACACTGCCGCAATCAAAAACGCTTCAGCCGAGGTCAATATCGCTCTTGCCAAAGCCACAGGCGAACAAAGCGTCAAAGGTTTGAACGAAATAAAAGTGGCTATTGGCGGCGCTTTCGGTTATCTCATCATGATGTTCATTATCATTTATGGAAATATGGTAATGCGTAGTGTCATCGAAGAAAAAACAAATCGCATCGTCGAAATCATCATCTCATCTGTCACGCCATTCCGACTCATGATGGGTAAAATCATCGGAACATCGCTCGCCGGACTTCTTCAATTCCTCATTTGGGCAATCCTCGGAATCGCACTTATGTTTATTGCAACATCGGTTTTAGGCGTAAATGTCGGTCAGCAACCCGGAATGTCAGAAGAAATTGCACACGCCTCGCAAGATGTTAGCACACTCCAACTTTATCTCGCCGAAATCTGGAGTCTCCCCGTTGGAACAATGCTGGCTTCATTCCTGATTTTCTTTGTCGGAGGATACTTTCTTTATAGCTCAATTTATGCCGCAATCGGTGCCGCTGTCGATAATGAAACCGATTCGCAACAATTCATGCTTCCGATATTAATGCCTTTGATACTCGGCGTCTACATCGGAATTTTCACCGTCATCAACAATCCGCACGGCGATGTCGCAACCGTATTTTCACTAATCCCGTTCACCTCGCCAATTGTAATGCTAATGCGAATTCCGTTTGGCGTTCCAATCTGGCAAATCGTCTTGTCAATCGTGCTTCTTTTCGGCACATTTTTTCTCGTGGTTTGGTTTGCCGCCCGAATTTACCGCGTCGGAATCCTGATGTATGGCAAAAAACCAACCTATCGCGAACTCTACAAATGGCTTAAATACTAGTTTTCAATACCGATTATTTGAAGCTTTTTCCCGCTCTCGCTGCAATCTTTTTATTGCCAATCTTTGGGCTGTTTCGTACATTTACTAAAAAGCAATAAAAAGGATTTTCGCTACGATCGGGGCTAGGGCCTTATCAAAAGTTGTAGCCGCGTTACAAAAAAACTATCTATGCCAAGAATATTGATTATCGAAGACGAAGCGTCAATCAGACGTGTGCTCACAAAAATATTATCAGAAGAAAGCGATTCCTACCAGGTTGAAGAGGCCGAAGACGGTCTGGCAGGTCTCGAGAAAATTCGCAATAACGAATATGACCTTGTACTTTGCGACATCAAAATGCCGAAAATGGACGGTGTCGAAGTTCTCGAAGAGGTCAAAAAAATCAAACCCGAAATTCCAATGGTAATGATTTCCGGTCACGGCGATATGGAAACGGCAATCAACACGATGCGCCTTGGAGCTTTCGACTATATTTCCAAACCACCTGATTTAAACCGACTGCTTAACACGGTCCGAAACGCTGTCGATAAAAAGCAATTGGTGGTCGAGAATAAAATACTAAAGAAAAAGGTCAGCAAACATTATGAAATGATCGGCAACAGCAATGCCATCAACCATATCAAAGACATTATCGAAAAGGTAGCGCATACCGATGCCCGCGTTCTCATTACCGGCCCAAACGGAACCGGAAAGGAACTGGTTGCGCACCAACTTCACGAGAAAAGTTCGCGCGCCGGCGCACCGCTGGTTGAGGTGAATTGTGCCGCAATTCCGTCTGAACTTATCGAGAGCGAACTATTCGGTCATGTTAAAGGTGCGTTCACCTCTGCAGTTAAAGATCGCGCCGGACGTTTTGAAGCTGCCGACAAAGGCACCATATTTCTTGATGAAATCGGCGATATGAGTTTGTCTGCACAGGCAAAAGTACTTCGCGTGCTTCAGGAAAATGTAATTACGCGTGTTGGAGCCGATAAAGATATTAAAGTCGATGTTCGCGTTGTTGCAGCTACTAATAAAGACCTTCAAAAAGAAATCGCCGCCGGGAATTTCCGGGAAGATTTGTACCACCGTTTGGCGGTCATTCTGATTAAGGTCCCTGCGCTTAACGACCGACGCGACGATATTCCGCTTTTAATCGAGCATTTCACTGAAAACATAGCATCTGAACAAGGTAATGGTTTAAAGAAATTTTCGCCTGAAGCCATTAAATTGTTGCAGGAATACGATTGGACCGGAAACATCCGTGAACTCCGAAATGTTGTCGAACGACTAATAATCCTTGGCGGAACTGAGATTTCAGAAACCGACGTAAAGCTTTTTGCAAGCAAATAACATGAAATTAAAGAAAATAAAACCAGGACTTCAGCAAGCTCTTGAAGAAAACGGACTGACAGAAAGCAACGAACTTCAGCAGGAGACTTTTGCAACGATTAAAAGTGGCGCCGATTGTGTCATCATCGCACCCGACGGTAGCGGTAAAACAACCACCATCGTAATTAACGTTATTCAACAACTTGTCAGTGAAGCTGAGGAATCGCCCCGAGCAATTATCTTTGCAGAAACCAAAGAAAAAGTTCTCGAACTTGAAGCGCTTTTTGAAAAATTTGGCGGCGATACGCCATTACAGGTTTACGGTGTGCATGATCGCGGCGATATCGACTACGACAAAAATTACATCTCGACCGGTATCGATGTTTTAATCGGAACGCCAAATAAACTCAACGAAATGTTTTCATCGGCAGGTTATAATGTCAACCGGCTTAAAATGTTCATCGTCGATGATGCCAATGCGATCCTGAAAGCGCGCCACGATACTAAAATTGCCAGAATTTCTGATGCTATCAGTAAAACTCAAAGATTAATATTTTCAGACGTTGTTACTGAGCGACTTGAGCTCTTCGCCGACAAAATAATGGAAGAACCAAATTGGTTTGAATTTGATGACGAGGATCACGATCAAGTATCGGAAATTTAATTTTCGCTCCTTTCTGATTTATCAATTTACCTATACATTACCACAACAATTTAGTAAAAGCTACTACTAAAGCCGCGTCTTAGCTAAATTGCTGTGGTAGTGCTTGTTGTATAGTTTTTATAAAAAATATGCATCGTTTTTTCATGTATTTTTAAAGCAAACAAAAAACTTTAAACTCATGAAAAAAACTACCCAACTAACTTTAGGGTTAACTTTATTGCTAGCCTTTTCGTCGTTTGCTCAGGATCCGGCATTGCCACCCACCGACCCAACGGCTTCTGCGTCAGATGTAATTTCGCTATTTAGCAACACCTACACAAACGTCTCGGTCGATACCTGGCGAACTGAGTGGTCAATCGGTGATCTCGAGGAAATACAAATTAACGGTAACGACACCAAAAAGTACACAAATCTCAACTTCGTTGGCATTGAAACCGTTGGTCCAAATATGATCGACGCATCTGAAATGGCAACTTTTCACGTCGATGTTTATACCCCAAATATGACGTCTGTGCGAATCAAATTAGTTGATTTCGGTGCTGATGGCGCTTTTGGTGGCGATGACGATACGGAACACGAAATCACCTTTGTGCCTGAAATGGCGGAGTGGAATTCGTTTGATATTCCGCTTTCTGATTTTGTCGGACTTACTTCGCGAAGTAATATTGCCCAGATTATCTTTGCCGGAACCCCGGCCGGCGAAGGTACACTGTACATTGATAATGTCTATTTCAGTGCCATTGAAGTGCAATCCGATGTGCCAAGTATCGCTGCGCCAACACCAACCCGCGATGCCGAAAACGTGATCTCGCTCTTTAGCAACGCCTATTCAAACGTTGAGGTTGACTCCTGGCGAACTGATTGGTCGGTTGCGACACTCGAAGATGTTCAGATTGCCGGCAACGATACAAAACTTTATACATCACTTAGTTTCGTCGGTGTTGAAACAGTTGGGCCAAATATGATCGATGCCGGAACAATGGAATATTTTCACGTTGATGTATGGACGCCTAACATGAACCTATTCCGCGTCAAGCTGGTCGATTTTGGCGCTGATGGCGAATTTGCAGGTGGCGATGATACCGAGCATGAACTGGTTTTCACGCCAACACCAAACACATGGAACAGCTACGACATCTTGCTATCCGACTTTGTCAATCTGACTTCGCGCTCGAATATCGCACAAATCATTTTTTCCGGAACTCCAGCTGGCGCCGGAATCGCCTACATCGACAATGTCTATTTTACCAATCAATCATTGAGTCTTGCCGATATTTCTAGAAAAGCAATTTCAATTTTTCCGAATCCTTCAAGCAACTACATAACAATTAAATCGGAATCGGCAATCGACACGGTCGAGATCGTCAACATGCTTGGTCAATCAGTTAAATCTATAAGCGTTGGTCAATCTGAATTTAATATCGATGTTTCAGATTTTGAAACGGGCATTTATCTGATGAATATCAAAAGTAATGGTGTAATCACTAAAAAGAGATTTGCCAAAAATTAAGTTTTTCAGGGTTAGTTTGAAAAGCACGTTATTAATGACGTGCTTTTTTATTTTCGATAAATTCTTAACCTTCAATTCGCTTATCTTTGCGCCTTCAAAATAGAAGCATGATTACAGTAAATGATATTTCGGTTCAGTTTGGCGGCACAACACTTTTTAGTGACGTTTCGTTTGCAATCAACGAAAACGACAAAATAGCCTTGATGGGCAAAAACGGCGCGGGAAAATCGACGTTGTTAAAAATTATTGCCGGTGCGAGCAAACCGTCAACCGGAAATATTTCGGCTCCAAAAGAAGCTGTCATCGCTTACTTGCCACAACATTTATTGACTCAGGACGATGCTACTGTTTTTGAAGAAACATCGAAAGCTTTCTCGGAAGTCTTTAAGATGAAATCAGAGATTGATGAACTTAACGAGCAGCTTACCATCAGAACCGATTATGAGAGTGATGCATATATGAAACTGATCGAACGCGTTTCTGAACTAAGTGAAAAATTCTATTCGATCGAAGAGGTAAATTACGAAGCCGAAGTTGAGAAAGTCTTAAAAGGACTGGGTTTCGAACGCGAAGATTTTATTCGGCCTACTTCTGAGTTTTCAGGTGGCTGGCGCATGCGAATTGAATTGGCAAAAATTCTCCTGCAAAAACCCGATCTGATTTTGCTTGATGAGCCAACCAATCACATGGATATCGAAAGTATTCAATGGCTTGAGGAATTTTTAATCAATTCGGCTAAAGCGGTAATGGTAATTTCCCACGACCGCGCGTTTGTAGATAATATTACAAACAGAACCATCGAGGTAACCATGGGTCGCATATACGACTATAAAGCCAAGTATTCACATTATCTCGAACTTCGAAAAGACCGTCGTGCTCATCAACAAAAGGCGTACGAAGAGCAGCAAAAAATGATTGCTGAGAACACCGAATTTATCGAGCGTTTCAAAGGAACGTACTCAAAGACCCTGCAGGTTCAGTCGCGGGTAAAAATGTTGGAAAAACTTGAAATTGTTGAAGTAGACGAAGTCGATAATTCAGCGTTACGATTAAAATTTCCGCCATCGCCCCGAAGCGGTCAATATCCGGTTGTGGTCAGCGAAATGTCGAAAAGTTATGGCGATCACGTCGTGTTTAAGAATGCCAATATGGTAATCGAACGCGGTGAGAAAGTGGCATTTGTCGGTAAGAACGGCGAAGGTAAATCGACTATGATCAAGGCGTTGATGAAAGAAATTGAATTTGAAGGCAAAATTGAAATCGGACACAATGTTCAGATCGGATATTTTGCGCAAAATCAGGCATCGTTGCTCGATGAGAATTTGACCGTTTTTGAAACCATCGACTACATTGCCGTAGGTGATATCCGCTCGAAAATTAAAGATTTACTTGGCGCGTTTATGTTTGGTGGCGATGATACAACCAAGAAAGTCAAAGTTTTGTCGGGTGGTGAAAAGACTCGTTTAGCGATGATCAAATTACTACTCGAGCCTGTAAATGTGCTGATTCTGGATGAGCCTACCAATCACCTCGACATGAAGACCAAAGACATTATCAAGGATGCGCTTCGTGATTTTGACGGTACGCTGATACTAGTTTCGCACGATCGGGATTTCCTTGACGGATTGGCCGAAAAAGTCTTTGAATTTGGCAACAAGCGAGTGAAAGAACATTTTGAAGACATCAAAGGTTTTCTCGAGCTCAAGAAAATGGAAAATCTGCGTGAGATTGAAAAATAGATCAATCGTCGAGATCGATTTTATAAATAGCTGATTCCAGAATGTCGCTGTCGTTGTCTTCACACAACAGAAAAGTGATCTTGTCGTCGGTGTTTTGATAAAACGTGATCCCTTCGAATTTGACCGAATCTGAAATTTCTAGAAAACGTTCCACTTTAAAATCGGCGATCGACATCTTTCCGATTGCGCTGCCGGCAACGTCTCCATCTTCATAGGTTGATGGCGTATCTTCGGCAGATGCCAAGAAATAAAAATGGTCGCCGTGAACTACAGCGTCCGTAAATCCGGATGAAATGCCGTTAATTTTTGGTAAAGTCACCGACTGATAGGCGATAGGCGAGTCGGTTGCGATTTTACCGTCGATGATAAATATTCCGTTTTCTCCCTTGGCGCCGTTTCCGCGTTGAAACAAATACCATTTTGCATTGTGGAATGCCGCGCCTTCGATATTAAAGTCTTCGATGTCGATTAAACTAACCGATCGCATTCTATCGTATAATGCGCTGAGGTCGATCTTTTGGACCGCTTTATTGGTGAGATTTACCGTATACAAAATTTGACGCGCGTCGGTTGAACCGGATCCAAACAAGTAAATTGAGTTTTGATATTTGACAACTGCTTCAAAATCGGGTTTAAGCGCTTTGGCGATGTTTTCCGGATTTTCTGAAAGCACAACCGGAATCCGATCGAGAATTCGCGACTCGGTGTGATATTGATAGAGATATCCGGCATTATCGGAAATGACATACAAAGTCTGATCTGAAAAAATCAGTCCCGAAGCAGAACCGATTCCGACGATTCGAAACCATATTTCCAGTTTAAATTTTTGCATTTTGATTAAATTACCGATCAGCCCCTAGCCCCGATTGAAGCGAAAATCCTTTTTATCCCGAAGGGTAAAAATATTGTAGTGAAAAGCGGGAATCAGCTCCTGATCATCAATAAAATTAGGCATAAATTTGAAAAGATCGTCGTGCACGAACTGCTGAATTATTTCGGAACAGGCATAAAAAAAACCCCAATTAAGGGGTTTTGCATGATTACAATCTGAATCCGTATGCCAATCGGAGTGCGATTTGGCCCATTCCTTCACCACCGTCTTCGGTTGGGAAAGCCGAGTAGTGCTCGTATCTCAAGCTAAGGTCGATGTATTTCGTAGCGTAACCGATACCTGGAGAAAGGATTACTGTATTGTCTACGGCTCCGCTATAATCGTTGGTTACCGGGAAACCAGCACCAGCTTCAACAAGTCCGTAGAACTGATCTTCCCACCAGAAAAATTTGAAACCAGCCTTAACCGGGATAAATCCGAGGTCTTTAACGTCGTCGCCGATAAACAAATTTGTGAAACCGGTAGTCAATGTGATCGATGTACGCTTGCTAAAATCGTATTGCGCTCTAACGTCGATACCACCAGCCCAGTCGTATAAGTCGTCCGGAACGTATCCGGCGTTCAAGCCGAAGCCTAATCTAAAGCCTTGATCGTAATTTGTAGGATCGCCGAACACCGTGTCCTGAGCACTTGCATTTGTGGTAAAAATGGCAACTACGGCCACTAATAATAATTTGATCGATTTCATATTTGTGATTTGTTGGTTATGTTAAGGCAAAGATAATGTCCGTTTTTCAGGCTTCTTTTACATAATTTCTAGTAAATGTTAAAATCGAGTTGTGAAAAATGTAAGATTTTTAGTAAGTTTCGGAAAGCCAATTAGTTGGAGTTGATGTGGTTTTAGAGAAAATTAAAACTTTTGTGGACATTTTAAATATTTTGCCGAGTGATAACAAACCGGCTTCAAAGCGTACCTTTGCAAAAAATTAGCAGGTGAATCTTAAAGTTTACTCGAAAGAGTTTGGTTATAATTTAAAACTCGCATATCCGGTTATCCTGGGAATGCTGGGTCATACGCTTACCGGAATCGTTGATAATATAATGGTTGGCCGCATCGGAAGTACCGAACTCGCCGCCGTATCGCTCGGAAATAGTATGATTTTCATCGCAATGTCGATTGGAATTGGATTTTCAACATCCATAACTCCGCTAGTTGCTGAAGCCGATGCGCAAGGCGACACGACCCGAATCAGAAGCATCTTTCAGAACGGTATGTTCCTTTGTACGGTTTTGGGTGCGTTGCTTTTTTTGGTGATTGTAGCTGCGAAACCGCTGATGATTTATTTGCAGCAACCCGAGGAAGTGATTACGCTGGCTTTGCCGTATTTGGATTATGTGGCATTTTCGCTGATTCCGCTGATCATGTACCAAGGTTACAAGCAATTTGCCGACGGTTTATCGCTGACAAAGTATGCCATGTGGGCGATTGTAATGGCGAATGTCGTAAATGTGGCGTTGAATTATTTGCTGATTCACGGAATTTGGATTTTTCCTGAAATGGGAATGCTCGGCGCGGGTCTTGGAACGGTAATATCCCGGATTTTGATGGTGGTATTCATGCATCTGATTTTATTCAACAATCACAAAATAAGAGCGTTCTTTCAGGAATTTCACTTACGTGAGATCAAAAAAGTGATGATGGTCAGAATTGCGTCACTCGGTTTCCCATCAGCCATGCAAATGCTTTTTGAAATGGGATTGTTTACTTCCGCGATTTGGTTAAGCGGAAATATCGGGCCGGAATCGCAGGCAGCAAATCAAATCGCGCTTACACTTGCCACCGTGACCTTTATGTTTGCGATGGGACTAAGCGTTGCGGCAACGATTCGGGTTGGCAACCAAAAAGGTCGGGGCGATTTCAAGCAATTGCTGATCGTGGCGCGGTCACTTTTCATTTTGGTATTGCTGATCGAGATATTATTTGCATTTTTATTTATCGCGCTTCATCAATTCCTGCCGCAGTTTTTCCTGAATATGGAAAACCCCGAACAGATTCTGACAAATACCGAAGTAATAGCCATTGCGGCAAAGCTACTTATTGTCGCCGCGATTTTCCAGATTTCAGACGGAATCCAGGTTGTTGTTCTCGGAGCGCTCCGGGGATTGCAGGACGTTAAAGTGCCGATGTATATCACTTTTGTAGCTTATTGGATTATCGGATTTCCGATTTCGTTTGTACTCGGACTCTACACAGACCTTAAAGCTGTTGGCGTTTGGATCGGACTTTTGGCCGGACTTACAGCAGCAGGTTTATTTTTGTATATTCGTTTTGAAAAACTGACACGGCGGTTAATCGTCCAAAAATCCCAATCAGAACCTTATGGAACTTCCTAAATTTTTACTCGGTGACAACACCGATTTCCCTGAAGACATTTTTATCATTCACCTGGATTATCCGCGATTTATCATTAATCTTAAAGATGATGAAGTCGAGTTTCTGGAAGAAGCCGAAGATCTCGACGAGGCTGAACTCAACGAAGAAATGGAGCAGCTAATCACGCAGGCAAACGAGTTCTACGATCGCGAGGTAAAGCGCTACGAAGAATAGTTATTTCAAGTACGTATCGAGTAATTGTTGCGCGGCGGCAAATGGCGAAATAGTGCCGTTTGTCACCTTCTTTTCCAATTCATCTAAGTGCCGCGATACGTTAACATCGCCGTAAAAACGCGTTTTTAAATCGTCATTAATGGTTTCCGACAGCCAATAAAGGTTTTGATCGGTTCGCATTTTATCGAAAAATCCGCTTTCCTTTACATGCGATTCAAATTGTTGTACAAGTTGCCAAACGTCCTCAATTCCATCACCCGTAATCGCGCTGCAAGTGGCAACATTGGGCGTCCATCCAGAAGTTTTGGCCGGAAATAAGTGAAGTGCTCTGCTAAATTCTGTTTTGGCAAGTCGGGCTTTTTTGACATTGTCGCCATCAGCCTTGTTGATCACAATCGCGTCAGCCATTTCCATGATTCCGCGTTTAATTCCCTGTAATTCATCGCCGGCGCCTGCAATTTTTAAGAGCAGAAAAAAATCAACCATGCTATGTACCGCCGTCTCTGATTGACCAACACCAACGGTTTCGATAATGACAACATCAAATCCGGCAGCTTCACAAATCGTAATCGTTTCACGGGTTTTTCGCGCCACACCGCCCAGGGTTTCGCCCGCTGCCGAGGGTCTGATATACGCATTTTCATCTTTAACAAGTTCTTCCATCCGGGTTTTATCTCCCAAAATGCTGCCTCGCGAAATCGAACTGCTGGGATCTACAGCAAGAACGGCAACTTTTTTACCCAATCCCGTCAGATGTTTTCCGAAAGCCTCGATAAAAGTACTTTTTCCAACACCGGGAACTCCGGTAATCCCAATTCGGATCGATTTTCCGGCATGTGGCAGACATTCTGAAATGATCTCACCGCCAAGCGAAGCATGAATCGGATTTGAACTCTCGATTAGCGTTATCGCGCGACTAATAGACGTTATATTTCCTGAAAGAATGCCGTTTACGAGCGATTTCGGATCGTGCTTTTTTTGACGCAATTCCACTATTCGAGCGGCAGATGCGACACTTATCTGGTCGGGTTTTGCCACGCCGTCCTTTTCACTCAAAGCTGAATTATGATTGTTTTTTGCCTCCACAGTGTAAAAGTACTTAAAATTTTTATGCAGCTATTCCCGCTGTCCGCTATATCTTTTGGGTCGGCGGTTTTGCTCGCCGCAAAACCGCCGACCCAAAAGGATGCCACTTCCCATCGGGGCTGGGACTGGTTGGTTCAACTGAAATATATAGTACTTTTACAGCATAATTTTACGAAGATGCATCAAGTCAGCGCAGCTAATATAACTCCCGAAATTATCTCTGAACTCAGCTCGATTGTAGGCGAATCCTATATTTTTCTGGATCAGGAAACGCGAAATCGCTATGGGCACGACGAGACTGAAGATTTTATTTTTCCGCCTTCAGTGGTACTAAAACCGGGTTCAACATCCGAAGTGTCCGAAATTGCCAAAATCTGTAATCAGAATTGTATTCCGCTTACGGCAATTGGTGGTCAAACCGGACTAAGCGGCGGTGCTTTGTGCGTTTATCAGGGCGTCGGATTATCAATGGAACGCTTCAATAAAATCATTCATATTGATGAAAAAAATTTGCAGATCACTACCGAGCCGGCTGTTATCACGCAAGTGCTACGCGAAACAGTAGCTGAAAGGGGATTGTTTTATCCGCCCGATCCAAGTAGTCAGGGAAGTTGTACAATAGGAGGAAATGTTGCTGAAAACGCGGGAGGAGCGAGAGCTGTCAAATACGGCGTCACAAAGGATTACGTGCTCAATCTTGAAGTTGTTTTGGCAAACGGCGACATCATCTGGACCGGCGCAAATACGTTAAAGAATTCCACCGGATACAACCTGACCCAGCTCATGGTCGGTAGCGAAGGAACCCTGGGAATAATTACCAAAATCGTCATGAAACTGTTGCCGGCAAACAATCACAATATTTTAATGCTGGTTCCATTTTTCGATGCCGCACAAGCCTGTGAAGCCGTAGCCGAAATATTTCGGGCGGGAATCACTCCAAGCGCACTCGAATTTATGGAACGCGACGCTATCGATTGGACCTTGCGCTATGTCGACCATGTAAGTCTGGTTATCAAAGACGACGTTCGAGCGCATTTACTGATTGAGGTCGACGGCAATCATTTGGACGTTTTATTTTCAGATGCCGAAAAGATAAGCATGGTCCTGGAGAAATTCAATATAGATGAGATTCTGTTTGCGGATACGGAAGATCAAAAAAACGCGCTTTGGAAACTGCGCCGGGCGGTAGGAGAGGCGGTCAAATCAAATTCAGTTTACAAGGAAGAGGACACTGTTGTGCCAAGATATGAGTTGCCGACCCTGTTAAAAGGCATCAAAGCCATCGGAAATAAGTACGGCTTTAAATCGGTTTGTTACGGTCATGCCGGCGACGGAAATCTGCACGTAAATATCGTTAAAGGCGACATGTCCGACAAGAACTGGGAAACCGAAATACCTAAAGGCATCCGCGAGATATTTGAATTGACAGTTGCTCTCAAAGGCACTTTGTCGGGCGAACACGGTATCGGATATGTGCAAAAAGATTTTATGGATATCGCGTTTTCAGAAACGCAACTCGCATTGATGAAAGCCATAAAATTCAGCTTCGATCCAAACGGAATCTTGAATCCGGGTAAAATTTTTCCGCTGAGCTAGCCTTAAGCTGTTTCTAATCGCGTTTAGGTGAATTTTTCTTTTCGCGTTTTTCTTCCTTCTTTTCCTTAGCGGTTTTCAAAGGTTCTTTTTTTACGTTTTTCTTTGAGTCCATCGACTTTGCCATGATTGCAGATTTTTGATTTATGTAAATGTATGTCTTTAAATTGTGATTTATACGCAAAAAAAATGTCCGGCGTAATTACCGGACATTTTCTATAATGGATTAAAATAGATTAGTTGTTAACGACAACCCATTCGCCTGACGCAATCATCGCTTCTGCTCTTTTGTACTTCATCGTTTCAGTTTTACCACTGATCACATGTTTGATCGTAACATTGTCATTACGGTTGATTTTTGGCATCTCGCGGGTGATGGTCTCAGTTACTTGACGCGGCTGAGTTTGTCCGGCCTCGCGATTCTGCGCTGCTGCCGTTTCGCTGTTCGGGATGGTTTGAGAATCCAGATCATCTTTTGATGTTTTGTAGTTCTCTTTTGATTTTACCTCACGAGCTTCCTGAATTTGTTGGGTGTTTTGCTGCGGAAGATCGCCTTTGAACAAGAACGAAATAACTTCTTTGTTCACACCATCAAGCATGCTTCGGAACAATTTGAAAGCTTCAAATTTGTAGATAAGAAGCGGATCTTTTTGTTCGTGAACCGCAAGTTGCACCGATTGTTTCAACTCATCCATTTTGCGGAGGTGTTTTTTCCAGGCTTCATCAACAATCGCAAGTACGATGTTTTTCTCAAAATCAGCAATCAACTGACGACCTTCAGATTCGTATGCTTTTGCAAGATCGGTCACCACATTAAGCGATTTTACGCCATCGGTAAACGGAACAACGATTCTCTCAAATTGGTTGTTTTGATCTTCGAAGACATTTTTGATAATCGGGAACGCTTCACGGGCGCTTCTTGCCGTCTTTTCAGTATAATAATGCATTGCTGCTTTATACACTTTAGCAGTGAGTTCCATGTCGCCCATCTTTTCGAATTCAGTTGCCGTAACCGGTGATGTTACCGAGAAATAACGGATCAATTCGAATTCAAAGTTTTTATAATCGTTGGTTGCTTTGTTCTGAGTAGTAATCAGCTCGCAAGTATCGTACATCATATTGGCGATGTCAACTTTCAAACGCTCGCCATGAAGCGCGTGACGTCTTCTCTTGTAGACAACCTCACGTTGTGCATTCATAACATCATCGTACTCAAGAAGTCTTTTTCGGACGCCAAAGTTGTTTTCTTCAACTTTTTTCTGAGCTCTTTCAATTGATTTTGTCATCATTGAATGCTGAATCACTTCGCCTTCTTTTAGACCCATTCGGTCCATGATTTTGGCAACGCGTTCCGATCCGAACAAACGCATCAGGTTATCTTCAAGCGATACGTAGAATTGTGAACTTCCCGGATCACCCTGACGACCGGCACGTCCTCGCAACTGACGGTCAACCCGGCGTGAATCGTGGCGTTCAGTACCAACAATCGCTAATCCGCCTGCAGCTTTAACTTCCGGCGAAAGCTTAATATCGGTACCACGACCTGCCATGTTTGTGGCAATGGTTACAACTCCGGCTTTACCAGCTTCTTCAACGATTTGCGCTTCCTGCTTATGCATTTTCGCGTTCAATACGTTGTGCGGAATATTTCGCATTTTAAGCATTCGGCTAAGAAGTTCCGAAATCTCTACTGAGGTTGTTCCGATAAGAACCGGACGACCGGCTTTTGAGAGTTCGGTTACGTCTTCGATAACGGCGTTGAATTTCTCACGGGTAGTTTTGTAGATAAGATCTTCTTTGTCTTTACGCGCCATTGGTTTGTTGGTCGGAATCTCGACAACATCCAATTTGTAGATTTGCCAAAGTTCGCCTGCTTCAGTGACAGCCGTTCCGGTCATACCTGAAAGCTTGCTGTACATTCTGAAATAATTCTGAAGCGTAATGGTAGCAAATGTTTGGGTAGCGGCTTCGATCTTTACATTTTCTTTGGCTTCAATCGCCTGGTGTAGTCCGTCTGAATAACGACGACCTTCCATGATACGACCGGTTTGCTCGTCGACAATCATGATCTTGTTTTCCATGATTACATACTCGACGTCTTTTTCAAATAATGTATACGCTTTGAGAAGTTGGGTTAAGGTGTGGATTCGCTCGCTTTTCACGCTAAAATCCTGGAAAAGTTTTTCTTTTTCTTCGGCTTCGGCGTCTTTTTCAAGATTCAATTTTTCGATTCTTGCAATTTCAGAACCGATATCCGGTAATACGAAGAACGAATCGTCGGTATCCTGAGACAGGAATTTGATTCCGTTGTCGGTAAGTTCTACCTGATTGTTTTTTTCTTCAATTACAAAGTACAACGCCTCGTCGACAATATGCATGTCGCGGTTGTTGTCCTGCATATATTGGTTTTCGGTCTTTTGCAATAGTTGCTTAACACCTTCTTCACTTAGGAATTTGATTAATGCCTTATTTTTTGGAAGCGAACGGTAAGCACGCAAAAGATTGAATCCACCGTCTTTAGTATTTCCTTCGCGGATAAGACGCTTAGCTTCAGCAAGGAAACCGTTTGCAAGTTGACGCTGAAGAGAAACAAGGTGGTCGATTTTTGGTTTTAGCTCGTTAAATTCATGACGATCGCCTTGCGGAACCGGACCAGAAATGATAAGTGGTGTTCGGGCATCGTCGATTAATACTGAATCGACCTCATCGACAATCGCATAATTGTGTTTGCGTTGAACAAGATCGTTAGGCGAATGCGCCATATTATCACGCAAGTAATCAAAACCAAATTCGTTGTTGGTTCCGTAAGTAATATCAGCGTTATATGCTTTTTTACGAGCTTCCGAGTTTGGCTGATGGTTGTCGATACAATCGACTGTGAGTCCGTGGAATTCAAACAATGGTGCTTTCCAGCTACTATCACGTTTTGCAAGATAGTCGTTGACAGTCACCAGGTGCACGCCATTTCCGGTTAATGCGTTAAGATAAAGTGGAAGTGTAGCCACGAGTGTTTTACCTTCACCGGTTTGCATTTCGGCGATTTTACCATCGTGAAGAACCATACCACCAATGAGCTGTACATCGTAGTGGATCATGTCCCAGGTAATTTGTTTTCCGGCCGCATTCCAGGAATTGGCCCAAATGGCATTATCGCCGTCGATGGTGATATATGATTTAGTGGCTGACAATTCGCGGTCTTTAGCTGTGGCAAGAACCGTGATTTCAGAATTCTCCTTGAATCTTCTGGCTGTTTCTTTGACGACGGCAAAAGCTTCGGGAAGAATTTCCTTTAGTGTTTTTTCGGAAAGTTCGTACGCTTCTTTCTCCAGGGCGTCGATAGAAGTGTAAATATCTTCACGTTTATCGATATCGGCGATACCTTCAACCTCAGCTTTTAATGCTGCGATTTTGGCGTCTTTCTCGCTGCGTGCCTTGGCGATCTGCGCTTTGAATTCGGCTGTTTTATTACGGAGTTCATCGTTTGTCAAAGCCATTAAAGCTTGTTCAAAGCCTTTGATCTTGGTGATGTTTCCTTGCAATGCCTGGACGTCTTTTTGGGACTTGTTTCCGACAAAGACCTTCAGAATGCTATTTATAAAGCTCATAATTATAAATTAAATATGTAATAGGTGCGCAAAATTACGCAAAAAAAAAGCCTCGTGATGAGACTTTTATATGTGTTTATTCTTAATATTCATCCTCGTTCCAAAGGTAATCTTCGTCTGTTGGATAATCTGGCCAAATCTCTTCCATTGATTCGTAGATCTCGCCTTCGTCTTCTATCGACTGGAGGTTTTCCACTACCTCGAGCGGAGCTCCTGCGCGTATCGCATAATCAATTAGTTCATCTTTAGTTGCAGGCCACGGCGCGTCGCTGAGGTATGATGCCAATTCTAATGTCCAATACATCTTCTGTCGATTTTTTAGTTTATGCAAAAATAATTTTTATACTCAAAAAGTCAAGTAAAATTGTACTTATTTTAAATAAAGTTAAGAACGTGGGATTAACTTAATGAGAACCAGTAAAATAGCCCGGATAGTAGCGGTTATCCTTTTTTAACGCAAAGCGATAGCGACGCGTGAAAAAAGATAGTAGCGGATAGCCGGATCAGCTTCTCAAAAAACGCCTTATAATTTTTGTGGAATCCACTTAATTTCTTCGGCGCCGAGCTCGGTAGTCAACATCCGTGCCAGCACAAACAGGTAGTCTGAGAGCCGGTTTAGGTACTTGATAACGCGTGGATCCACGGGTTCAATCTCGTTTAATCTAACCGTTAATCGCTCTGCCCGGCGGCAAATGCAACGCGCCACATGACAAGTTGACACGGTAATATGACCACCCGGAAGGACAAAATGCGTCATGGGTTTCAGCTTATTCTCCATTGTATCCATTTGCATTTCAAGAGCTTCGATATCAGAGTCAGTTACCAGCGGAATATTTAATCGGGGTTTCCCGTTTTTCAAAACTTCTTTTTCGGGCGGAGTTGCCAGAATTGCGCCAAGGGTAAACAGCAAATGCTGAATATGTGTCAGGAAATTTTTGTGTTCAGGCGCGATATTGTGGTCTCGCAGCAATCCGATATACGAATTAAGTTCATCGACTGTGCCATAACTCTCGATTCGGATGTTGTGTTTGGCAACGCGTGTTCCGCCAAAAAGTGCGGTGGTGCCGTCATCGCCGGTTTTAGTATAGATCTTCATTAATGTGTGGTAATATTTGGATTTGCGTTGTCGCTTTCGATAAGTCCGTCGCGAAGTCGGATGATTCGGTGCGCATAAGCCGCGATATCTTCCTCGTGCGTAACCAAAATAACGGTGTTTCCCTGTTTGTGAATGTCGTTAAAAAGGTTCATAATTTCGACTGAAGTTTTACTGTCGAGGTTTCCCGTAGGCTCATCCGCCAGAATAATCGAAGGCCGATTGACCAGCGCCCGAGCGACAGCTACACGTTGACGTTGCCCGCCGGAAAGCTGGTTTGGCTGGTGATCCATCCGGTCTGAGAGGTTGACTTGCTTCAGCACTTCGGTGGCACGTGCATTTCGCTCCGATTTCGAGTAGCCTGCATAAATCATCGGCAGCGCTACGTTGTCGAGCGCAGTTGTTCGTGGCAAAAGATTAAAGGTCTGAAAAACAAATCCGATTTCTTTATTGCGGATTTCGGCGAGTTCATCATCCGACATTTGGCTGACGTGTTTTCCGTTGAGAATGTATTCACCTGAAGTTGGCGTGTCTAAACAACCCAGAAGGTTCATTAAAGTTGACTTCCCCGAACCCGATGGTCCCATCAAAGCCACATATTCGCCTTTATTTATTTGTAGGTTAATACCTTTTAATACATAAACGGTTTCGTTGCCAAGAATAAAGTCGCGTTTAATATCGGTAATCTCGATAAGAGGCTTTTCCATAGAAAAAATTTGGGCTAAAAATACGGATTAATATTCTGAAAGAGTCAGGCTGTCATTAGTTTTTAATTGATTATCTGCAGCTGGAGCAAAAATCTTAGTACTAAATTATTCTTAATCTTTTGCGGGATCAAGTTCATTTTGGCAAGTTATTTCCTAATTTTATAAGTAACTAATTAAATCAACAACTATGAAATCTAAGAATTTATTACTTGGCGTTGCTGTTCTTGCAGCGGGCTTTGCTTCATGTAAGAGTGAAGAAGAAAAAAGAATGGAACGATCAGTGGAAGTTTACACAACTTACGTTGACTCGATCGGAAATGTAGCTGAAGCAGACGCGAGAGCGAACTGGGCTGCGATCGAAGCTGAATATGAGCGTCGTAATTCGGAGGCTGAAGCCGCACTTGCAACTATGGAAAATCGTGCTGAAGCTGAAAAGAGATTGGCTGAAAACAGAGCGCGTTACGAAGAGTTAAGAGCTAAATACGCGGTTCAGGAGGCTACCTCAGACAACGCATCTGGTGACAGAGCGACCTCGTTACGTTCAGCGTTCTTTGGTTCACAAATGGGTTCAGACATGAACTTTGATTGGGTAAACAAAGACAACATCTTGAAAGTGTACAACGATTTCTATAACGAATTCGACGAAAACAAGGACAACTACAGCCGTGAGGATTTTGACGAAATCAAAGCGATGTACGAAGCTCTTGATGCTCGTAAGAACACGGTAGAAAAAGAAGGTCTTTCGTCTTCTGATAATCGTAAAATCGCAGAACTTAAGTTGAAATTTGCTCCGAAGTTCAAATGGAACAGAATGGGCGCGAAAGCAGACGAGAACGAAGATGCTAAAAAATAATCGTTTTCATATTTATTTCAGAAGAGCAGCCACTATGGTTGCTCTTTTTTTTAACGATACTTTTAAATAACGCGCCAAATTTTCCTCGTAACTTTAAGTAACAAAAAAAGTTAGCCATGCCAAAGAAAGATCCGGGTCCGCAGGTTAAAAACCCCGACCAATATGAAGCGTTAAAAGATAAAGGATACAGCAAACAAAAAGCAGCCAGAATTTCAAATAGTGAAGGCGCGGAAAAACGAGGCGGCAAATCAAAATCTTACGAAGATCAGACCAAGCAGGAGATTTACGACGAGGCCAAAAAAGTGGGTATCGAAGGTCGCTCTAAAATGACCAAAGCCGAATTGATCAAAGCGCTGCGAAACAACTAATCACGTTCGCACCACAAAGTGCTCTTTGACTTGTTCCTGCCTAAAGAACACCAGTCCCCATTGATAAGTGTCGATGGTAACGGTGACTTTTGGATGAATTTTTATCTGTTCCCAGGCTTCGGTCATGCCTTCAGACCAATGTATGTCGTCAAATATCCAAACCGAATCATTGTGCGCGGTCTTTAACAATAAATCAAAATAGGTCAGTGTCGCGTCTTTTTGGTGATTGCCATCAAAATAGATCAGATCAAATTTGTTGTTCTCTTCAAGTGTGCTCAACACCGGTCCGAATTCGCCCACAACAATCTGTACATTGTCGACGCCTGACGCTTGCAAATTCTCAAATGCAACTTTTGCAGTTTCCCGGCAGCCTTCAATCGAAATCACATGGCGATTTTTACCACTGGCAAGGCACACCGTAGCAAGGCCAACCGAAGTTCCGAGTTCCAGGATGCTTTTCGAATTAAAATACCGAACAAGCCGAGCCAATAATTCGGATCGCTTTGCTGAGATTCCCGCGTTCCTGGCAATCTGGCCTACTTTGCGGCTGTTCGACCGGAAAACACGTGAACCCGCTCCAAAATCGGAAACTTCGATCGTAGTTTCAGACCCAAGTAAACGTTGTCGGTATTTCCTAATGAGTTCGTATTCCGGATATTGTTTTTTATCATAAAAACACTTAGTCGCCAAATCAAAGAGGAAAGGCGAATGCAAGCCGTGCTCATTCACTGACCGCGATAAAAATCGCAAATACGACTTTATATGAAAAATCGCATTTCTCACTAACCTTCCATTTTGGCCGAAAGCTCAAACCAGCGTTCTTCCTTGCTTTCCATTTTCTGGATGATTGTCTGAAGTTCGTTAGCGCGCATTTCGATGTCGGCGTCCGCTACTTTTCCTTCCGAAAAAAGCGCTTCTATCCGCACTTTCTCTTGTTCGAGTTCCTTGATCTCTTTTTCGATCTTTTGAAATTCTTTCTGCTCGTTAAAGGTCAGATTCCCGGTCGGATTGTTTTGCTTCCAGGCCTTTTTCTCAACTTTGTTGTCTTCTTTTTGCTGAATGTCGGCGCTGTCTTCATAAGCACGGAAATCGGAATAGTTGCCCGGAAAATCCTCAACTTCACCATTTCCCCTAAACACAAAAAGGTGATCGACAATTTTATCCATAAAATATCGGTCGTGCGACACAACCAGTAAACATCCCGGATAATCCAAAAGGAAACTCTCAAGAACGTTCAGCGTCACAATGTCAAGATCGTTTGTCGGCTCATCCAAAATCAAAAAGTTCGGATTCTGGATCAAAACCGTACATAAGTACAATCGCTTAAGCTCACCACCACTCAGTTTTTCAACATAATCGTGCTGTTTTTTGCGGTCGAATAAAAATCGTTCAAGAAGTTGTCCGGCCGAGATCGTTCTGCCTTTCATCAGCGGAATATACTCGCCGTACTCCTTTATCACGTCGATGACTTTTTGCATCGGCTTCGGATTGATTCCGCTTTGTGTATAATATCCGATCTTGATCGTCTCGCCAACCACAACTTTACCCGAGTCAGGCGGAATTGTCCCTGTAATCAAATTCAGAAATGTCGACTTCCCCGTTCCATTTTTGCCGATAATCCCGATCCGCTCGCCACGCTGAAAATCAAAACTGAAATTATCAAGTATCACCCGGTCCGTAAATCGCTTGCTGATTTTGTGAAGTTCAATGATTTTGCTACCCATTCGCTCCATGTTGATCTCAAGCTCAACCTGGTTTTCTTTCCGGCGACTTTCTGCTTTCTGCTTGATGACGAAAAAATCGTCCTGACGCGACTTAGATTTGGTGGTTCGTGCTTTTGGTTGACGACGCATCCACTCGAGCTCTTTTACAAACAAGTTTTGTGCCTTGTCAATACTCGCGTTTTCAGACGCAATCCGCTGTTCTTTCTTCTCTAAATAATACGAGTAATTACCTTTATATTGATACAGTTTTCCGTTGTCGAGTTCAATGATTTCATTACATACGCGCTCAAGGAAAAACCGGTCGTGCGTTACCATAAAAAGTGTAATGTTCTCCTTGGCGAAATAACTTTCAAGCCATTCGATCATCTCAAGATCAAGGTGGTTGGTTGGTTCATCAAGTATCAAAAGGTCTGGCCGACTAATCAAGATAATCGCAAGTGACAGTCGCTTTTTCTGACCACCAGACATGTTTTTGACCTTGAGTTTGAAATCTTCAAGCTTCAGTTTAAACAAAATCTGTTTGAATTGCGTCTCAAAATCCCACGCATTATGCTGATCCATCCGGTCAAACGCAAGCTGATACGCTTCAGCATCATCCGGATTTTCAAGCGCTTTTTCATATTGCTCAATCACTTTCAGAACTTCGTTATCCGACGCAAAGATGCTTTCCTCAACCGTAAGTTCGTCCTGCAAATTCGGCACTTGCGACAAAAACGCCATTTTAATGTCTTTCCGAATCACAACTTGACCTGAATCGGGTTCATCTTCGCCATTAATAATGTTCATTATAGTGGTCTTTCCCGAACCATTTTTCGCGATAAACGCAATTTTTTGATCTTTATTTATACCAAATGACACGTTCTCAAACAGGGTACGCTCGCCAAACGACTTCGAAATATTTTCTACAGAAAGGTAATTCACAATATGTTTTTTTGCAAAAGTACGCATTAAGATGCGATTTATTTTCAGGAGCAGTAACTCGCTCATTCACTTCGGCCAATGTCCCGCTTTTGCCTTTATCTTGCCGCTAATCGCGACAAGGATATCGGCTCAATCGGGGCTAGGTTTTAAACTCCCGATTGCTGTTTGAATCGGGCAAGTTCGCATCGTTCCACCCAAATTCCCTATTTGAATGACGCTTCTGGTTTGCGCTTCATCCGGAGTTTATCGTAAATCTCAACATATTCAGGAATCTCGGTTCCCATAATTCTGTCCCAAAATCTAAAGTATAGGCCGTAATTTCCGTTGAACCTGCTATGATGCAAATTGTGATGCGTTGAGGTATTGATAATTGAGAATATCGCGGTCTTCCGAACAAATTTCGGCATGATCTCATACCCCAAGTGACCATAAACATTAATCACAAAACTCGATGCGGTAAAAAGCAACACCGTTAAATCATGCATCGGCAGTAAAAATAGTAACGGCACCAGGACCAATCCTTCGCCTATGGCTTCAAGCCAATGAAACGAATACGAGGCAAACGGCGTCGGATTAATGCTTTTATGATGGACCAAATGCGCGTGCTTGTAAATTTTTGGATGGTGCATCAATCGGTGCATCCAATAAAAATACGTATCGTGAATTATCAAACTCAGCGCTAAACTTGCACCAATCCACCAAATCGGATAGTCACCGACTTCTGAATACGCCTGAGTGTAATCGCGCAACGGCGTGGCCAGCAGCAGAAATGCAATTATCGCAAAAATTAGAGTACTGCTTGCGGAGTGAACGATCTCACGGATAAAATCCTTTCGTTTCGCCGCTCGCTTTTGAATCTTTTGCAATCTGAATTTGTCAGAGAACAAATTGTAAAAAATTAGAAATGCGATTCCCGCAATCAGAAAATACCTTGCAGCCGATTCAAAAAGTATTGCTGCAAAAATTAAAAATCCGTCTTCCATGACTTTGCTTTTTAGGGCAAAATTATCGGTGATGTGGGCCATGGCGAGTTAACAAAAGCTAATTAATCTTTTCGATTGGCAATTCTTTTCCGAATCCGACTAAGCGAAACCGGCGTAATTCCGAGCATCGAGGCAATGTGCTTATCGGCAACCCGATTTACAATGTCCATTTTCTCGTCGACAAGTTTAATATATCGCTGCTCGGGTGAAAGCAGTACAAAATCTTCAAGCATTTGAAGCGCACCGCCAAGCATCGACATCAAAACCGATTTCCGAACCGATTCAAATTTGGGATTTTCCTCCATCGCTTTTTCAACCAAAGCATAATCAAGTTCGAGAATCGTGGTGGACTCAATCGCCTGATATGCAAATTTTGACGGCTGATTAAAAATAATCGTATCGTGCGAGCCAACAAACTGATCTTCCCACCGAAGCAGTAACGTAGCTTGTTCACCGTTGTCTTTCTCGGCAAACGCCCGAATCAATCCTTTCTCGATAAAGGCCAGCATCCGGCTCCGATCACCAATTGAAATATAGGTTTCACCAGCGTTTAGTTGCCTCGGACTCGCTTTTGCAAACAATTCAGAAATATCTTCTAATGTGAGTTCATCAGAGAGTTCGGCGAAATCTTGTAATAATTCGGTTGACAACATTAAGTATTCATTTTTTTAAAAATACAAAAAGTTACAATGTCAAATTGTCATTTTAAGATGCCATTTTTTCCGAAATTTTCCACTGGCATTTCATTTGTATTTCGGCGGGCGTCAATGAATTAACGTATAACTTAAAAGTATATAGCTATGAACTTGGTAAAACGAAACAACAGCTCAAGTAATTTATTTCCGGCATTAATGGAAGAATTCTTCAGACCGGATTGGATGGGCGGAAGTCAGAATTTAAACACGCTTACGGTTCCGCCGGTAAATATAAGAGAAACGGAAACCACTTTTGAAGTCGAGTTGTCGGCACCCGGATTTAACAAAGATATATTTCAGATTGAGATCGACAACGACTTGTTGAGCATTTCAGCTGAGATTAAAACTGAAAACACCACCGAAGAAGAAGGTAAATTTACAAGAAGAGAGTTTTCATCTTCGTCGTTCAAGCGATCGTTCAAACTTCCTGAAACCGTAAATCAGGATGAAATTAATGCGGGTTACGAAAATGGAATTTTAAGGGTGACTCTTCCAAAAAGAGAAGAAGCACTTCCTAAACCTAAACGTTCAATCAGCATTTCATAAGTTGCCATTTTACTAACAAGAGCGCCGTTACGGCGCTTTTTTTTTGACCGCAATTGTCTTTTCTGCGGTTTGGCTTATCTTTACCGCATGCAGCTTTCGGTAATCATTCTTAACTATAATGTAAGGCACTTCCTTCATCAATGCATTGATAGTGTTTCAAAGGCATTGATCGGAATCAACGCAGAGATTATCGTCGTCGATAACAATTCGCCCGACGATAGTTGTCAGATCGTTAAGCAATTTTTCCCCAATGTGATTCTTGTCGAGAATAAAGAAAACGCCGGATTTCCGAAAGGGAATAATATTGGTGTTTCTATCGCAAAAGGCGAACAAATCTGCATTCTAAATCCGGATACGGTTGTCGCAGAAGATACTTTTAGTAAAATTCTCAGCTTTGTTGCAAATCGCGAAAACATGGGAATTGTCGGTGCAAAACTCGTAGATGGGCGTGGAAATTTCCTTCCTGAATCCAAACGCGGAACGCCAACGCCTTTCGTGGCCGTGACAAAGATTGCTGGGTTGTACAGCGTTTTTCCAAATCTGAAATTACTGAATCAATACTACGCCGGGCATTTAAATCACAATCAAACCGGAAAAGTCGATATTCTTGTCGGCGCTTTTATGGTGATGAAACGTGACTTATATTTAGAAGTTGGTGGTTTCGACGAGGATTGCTTTATGTATTCAGACGACATTGATCTTTCGTACACTGTTTTAAAAGCAGGTAAAGAAAATTTTTATTATCCTGAAACAACCGTAATCCATTACAAAGGTGAAAGCACGGTAAAGGACGAAAGTTATATCCGCCGATTTAGTGAAGCCATGAATTTCTTTTATAGGAAGCATTTCCGGCCGTCACCTTTTTTTAATGCGATGATGAAGATCGGGGCTTATGTTTTTGCTGTTGCCAAGTCAAAGAAAAAAGTCAAAACCCGCGATGTTTCAAATTACTTGCTGCTTTCTGAGGATGCGAATTTGAAGAATCGACTTGAAAAGCATCTCAAACTGAAGGTTGAAATCATATCTATTGATCAAATTCACCATAAAATCTTACTCGGCTTAAATCCCGAAATCATTTTTGATACGAGATCGATCCGCTACGGCGATATCATCAAAATAATGTCGGATTATGGCAAATTGAATGTGACTTTTAAAAATTTACATACTGATGCCGGGTTTTTAATCGGCAGTAATTCGAGTGACGACCGCGGTCAGGTGATCCAAATTTGATCGCACACTAAACCTAAACCTTTGTCGAAAATTTATCTTTGTAAGGTCAGAGCTAATATTTTTTAGTATTTTCGCACTGAAATCAACAATTTCTACGTTTCTCATTATGGCAAGATTTGAATTAAAGTTACCAAAAATGGGTGAAAGTGTCGCAGAAGCTACCATCACCAATTGGCTAAAGGAAGTTGGCGACCACATCGACGCTGATGAGGCTGTCCTGGAAATCGCTACCGATAAAGTTGACAGCGAAGTTCCATCTGAAGTTTCAGGAAAACTTGTCGAGAAACTTTTTGAAAAGGACGATCTGGTTCAGGTTGGCCAAACCATTGCAATCATCGAGGTTGAAGGTGGAGTAGTGGTTGACGCCCCTTCGGCAGAGCCCGCTTCGGTAACTGAAATTGAAAAGACAGTTGAAGCAGCAAAGTCATATACTGCCGCACCGGTCGCAATTAATCAGGACTTTTCGAAATCAGAAAAATTCTATTCGCCGCTAGTTAAAAATATTGCTAAAGAAGAAGGTGTTTCTATCGAAGAACTCGATAGCATCAGCGGAACCGGTAGTGAAGGACGAGTGACCAAAAACGATATCCTCGAATACCTGTCAAAACGCAAAAACGGCCAAGTGGCACAAACGCCACCGCCTGTTGCAGCAGCTCCTGAAGCGAAAACACAACAACCTTCGGCGCCTAAAGCATCGTCTGCACCAGCTCCGG
This sequence comes from Flavobacterium sp., assembly GCA_015234525.1. Classification (GTDB taxonomy): domain Bacteria; phylum Bacteroidota; class Bacteroidia; order Flavobacteriales; family Flavobacteriaceae; genus Flavobacterium. The sequence goes on from JADGMX010000041.1 coordinate 305,929, forward strand.
CAAAACCAGCTCCGGTGTCCGTAAACGGCCAGGACGAAATTGTCGAGATGGACCGAATGCGAAAGTTGATCTCTGGATACATGGTTCAATCGCTTCAAACATCAGCTCACGTACAGTCTTTTATTGAAGTCGACGTGACAGCAATCTGGGATTGGCGCGAGAAAAACAAAAATGTATTTGAAAAACGTGAAGGCGAAAAACTCACCTTTACACCAATATTCATGGAAATCGTAGCAAAAGCGCTAAAAGATTTCCCGATGATGAACATTTCGGTTGATGGCGAGTACATCGTCAAGAAGAAAAATATAAACCTCGGAATGGCAGCTGCACTTCCAAACGGAAACCTGATTGTACCGGTAATCAAGAACGCCGATCAGCTGAACCTACTCGGAATGGCAAAAGCCGTAAACGATTTAGGAGCTCGTGCTAAAGCCGGAAAATTAAAGCCGGACGACACTCAGGGTGGAACGTACACCGTGACTAACGTTGGAACTTTTGGCAGCGTATTCGGAACACCGATCATTAACCAACCGCAAGTAGGAATTCTTGCTCTTGGTGCGATCAGAAAAGTGCCGGCTGTTATTGAAACTCCGGAAGGTGATTTTATCGGAATCCGCAAAAAAATGTTCCTGTCACATAGTTATGACCATCGCGTTGTTGATGGCGCGCTAGGCGGAAGTTTCGTAAAGCGCGTTGCCGAATACATGGAAGCATTCGACGAGAACAGAAGCATATAATTTGAGAAGCGGACAATTAGTCCGCTTTTTTTTTGCACTTGTTTTACCAACGGCAGAAAAAAAATTATATTTGAGTATTAAAGTCTTGCTATGCAGAAACTTGTTGCGTTTGTGGTTCTTCTTATCGGATGTTCTGTAACTGCACAGAACCTCACTACCGACAATGCATTTGGACAAAACGGACACACAATAACTTCAATTAAAAATCGTCAAGCAAGTATCGCATCGCTTGGTTTGCAGTCCAATAAAAAGATAATTGCATGCGGTTCGGCCTTTGACGGAAGCTCCAATCAATTGGTACTGACACGCTATTCCACCGATGGACTTCTCGATAAATCCTTTGGAACTGCCGGACGAGTGGTTTTACCGATTGGAACGTACATGCAATACGAATCAAATTCGGTTCACATTCTAAAAAACAATTCAATTCTCGTAGCGGCAACCGATGGCGCCAAGTCGGATCAGCATATCGTCTTGCTTAAATTTCACCCAAACGGAAGTCAGGATCGAAACTTCGGCAAGAACGGAATCGCTCGCGTAAATCTGCCGCAAAAGTCAGTTGCCTCATCAATAGCTGTTCAATCTGACGGAAAAATTATTGTTGGTGGTAAAATCTCTGAAGAATATTCACTTGATTATACAGACTTTCTTGTCGGACGTTTCCTTCCAAACGGATCTCCGGATGAAAGTTTTGGCGTAAACGGTTTTACGATGATCAATTTCGGTACAACGACCAACCGGCATGTGGTGAGTGAAGACGTTGTTCATTCCCTAAAAATCCAACCAGACGGAAAAATAATTGCCGCCGGATTTACTTTTGCCGAACCCTCGAACAGCACTTCAGATTTTGCCATGCTGCGGTTAAATTTTGACGGCAGCCCAGACACGACTTTCGGCAAGAACGGTCGCGTGATTACCAATTTTGGCCGGGGCGAAATTGCCGAATCGATTCAGCTTGCCGATGATGGTAAAATCCTTTTAAGCGGAATCTACTACTATAACGACGACGCCTCGCAGAAGATTTGTCTGGCAAAATATAATAGCGATGGAACATTGGACACAAATTTTGGCATCAATGGTAAAGTGGTGAATGATTTTAATAACGATGCGAACTCCGGTTTTGCATTCGCATCACATTTACAGCCTGACGGAAAGTTGATTGTTGGCGGTTACGTCGATAACACTTCGGTTGACCTTTTCTTACAGCGATTTAATGCTGATGGAACGCCTGATGTTTCTTTCGGCTTCGACGGTCAGTTGACAATTGATCGCGGTGCTGACGAAACGGCAAATGTCATTTTCCCTTTGGCTGATGGTTCGCTTCTTTTGGGCGGTGGATCCCGACGAGGTTCAAAGCGGGATTTTTTACTGACTAAAGTCAAAACCCATTTAAAATCGAACTTTAAATTTGGAGCTGATTCTTTTTCGGTTAGTCCGAATCCATTCAAGAAATATATCGACGTCGAATTCAACATGATCCAAAACGAACCGATCGTGATTGAGGTTCGCGACGCCTTAGGTAATAATGTGACTTCTGTCGTGCCGGAAAAAATTGGCGGTAAAGGAGGCGTTTCAGAACGCATCAACTTTCCAGATACCTTATCGGCCGGCATGTATTATTTGAATATTTCTGCAGGCGACCGGGTTTCAACAGTGCGTATTCAAAAGCACGATTAGGTTTTTCTGATTTCAATTCTTTGCGTATCTTGAAATAAAAACGTGATGAAAAAGCCTATAACCGGAAAAAACCTGATTAAAATCGGATTTAAACAGTCGGCTATTCTTGGGAAAGTTATTGACATTGCGAACAATAGCTACAGGAATCAATCAAAGCCGGAAGTCCTGCGATTATTAAAAAAACTTGTCCTATATCCTGAGAATTTTCTCGACGACGAAATTTTGGGAACGATTGCCAAGGAATTGGCTGCTGAAGCTGCTATTCCGAAAAACCAATCAATTTCCCTTTTGGAAACGCCGGAATCGTTTGCCATTTACGGTGCTGAACACATCGAAGAAGGCGCGCGAAATCAGATGGAGATTGCGATGAAATTGCCTGTTTCGGTTGCCGGCGCGCTGATGCCTGACGCGCATCAGGGCTATGGTCTCCCGATTGGCGGCGTACTTGCCGTTGATAATGCTGTTATTCCCTATGGTGTGGGCGTCGATATCGGCTGTCGGATGGCGCTGTCGATTTATGATATTCCGGTTGAGAAACTATTAACCGACCAGGCTAAGTTTAAGCGTGAGATTGTGGCGAACACCAAATTTGGCGCGGGACAAAATTTTACTGGCAACGCCCGGGCGGATCATGCGGTTTTAGATAAACCTGAATTTAATTTGGTGCCTTTTATTAAAAACCTAAAAGATAAAGCTTGGGCGCAACTCGGAACCTCGGGCGGCGGAAACCATTTTGTCGAATTTGGCATTATCGATTTTGAAGCGCGCGACGAAATTCTAAACATCGACCGCGGAAGCTATGTGGCTTTATTGACACACTCCGGGTCGCGGGGCTTGGGCGCCACCATTGCCGGGCATTATACAAAAGTTGCCAAGGAAATCACTAAACTTCCAAAAGAAGCCATTAACCTGGCGTATCTCGACCTCAGTACCAACGCCGGTCAGGAATATTGGATGGCAATGAATCTTGCCGGCGATTATGCTTCGGCGTGTCATGAAGTGATTCACCATAAGATTTCAAAATCGATCGGCGGAAACCTGCTTGCAAAAGTTGAAAATCATCACAATTTTGCATGGAAGGAGATTGTTAATGGCCAAGAAGTCATCGTTCATCGCAAGGGCGCAACACCGGCAGGCAAAGGCGTTATGGGAATCATACCCGGAAGCATGACCGCACCCGGATTTTTAGTTCGCGGGAAAGGTGAGCAGGCATCGATCAATTCGGCTTCTCATGGCGCGGGTCGGCAGATGAGCAGAACACAAGCGATCAAGAATATTACGGGAGCCGAAATGAAGCAGGTGTTGAGTGATTATGGCGTATCGCTGATTGGTGCGGGCAGGGACGAGGCGCCAATGGCATATAAAGATATTAATCTGGTAATGGCATCTCAAAAAGAACTTGTGGATGTGGTGGCCAAATTTACGCCGAAGATCGTGAGGATGGCAGACGACGGGAGTCGCGAGGATTAGCAGATATTTCATGACATTGGCCAAAGCCCTAGCCCTGATGGAAGTGGAAATCCTTTTTTAAGCGGAGCATCGCGGAGTGAAAAAAAGATTGCAGCGAACAGCAGGAAATAGCTCCTGATCAAAATCGGGGTAGCCATAAAGCTTTGCCCGCATCTGTTTCTTATCTTTGCAATCTAATACTTGAAAATGGAATTAAAGCTCACAAGACCAATTTGCTTTTTCGACCTGGAAACAACAGGAATGGACATTTGCAAAGACCGGATCGTCGAAATATCGATATTTAAGGTTTATCCCAATGGTAACAAGGAAAGCAGGACCTGGCTTGTGAATCCGGAAATGCCGATTCCGGCGGTGACCACTGCGGTTCACGGAATTACGAACGAAAAAGTTGCCGGCGAACCAACGTTTAAAGAATTGTCGCATACGATTTACAATATGATCAAGGATTCGGATCTGGCCGGTTATAATTCAGACCGTTTCGATATCCCGCTTTTGGCCGAAGAACTGCTTCGCGCAGGACTGGATTTCGATATGAAGAGTCGTGTGAGTGTCGATGTTCAGACGATTTTTCACAAAAAAGAAGAACGTACCCTTAGCGCGGCCTATCGTTTTTATTGCAATCAAACCCTTGAAAACGCGCATAGTGCCGAGGCTGATACGATGGCGACTTACGAAATTTTAAAGGGACAATTGGAAAGATATCCGGATTTGGAAAATGACATTAAATCGCTTTCCGAGTTTACGACGCGAAAGAAATCGGTTGATTTTGCCGGATTTATCGTTCTTGACAAAGATGGCGAGGAATGTTTTTCATTCGGCAAGCACAAAGGTGTTAAAGTGGCAAAAGTCCTCGAAGCTGAACCCGGTTATTACGGTTGGATTCAGAACGCCGACTTTCCGCTTTATACCAAAAAAGTACTGACGGCAATCAAATTGAGAAAATTGAATACGAAGGTGAGTTGATGTTGGGGAAATTTGAAAATTTGAAGATTTGAAAATTAGCGGCCGGAGGTAATTTGGAAATGTAGCAATGAGCACCTTTCTTCTCCTTTTAGCCAAAACCTAACAGCCGAAACCTAACACCCAAAACCCAAAAGAATGAAAATCCTTTGTGTAGGCCGCAATTACGCCAAACATATCGAAGAGTTGAACAACGAGCGTCCGGATTCACCGGTGATTTTTTTAAAGCCGGATACCGCGATTCATGCCAAAGATCAGCCGTTTTACATTCCGGAATTCTCCAATGATGTGCATCACGAAGTCGAGCTCTTGGTTAAAATCAACAAGGTCGGGAAGTACATCGATCAGAAATTTGCGCATAAATATTATGACCAAATCGGTTTGGGAATCGACTTTACCGCGCGCGATCTTCAGCAAAAGCTTAAGGATAAAGGCCTTCCGTGGGAAATTTCAAAAGCGTTCGACGGCTCGGCGCTCATCGGGGATTTTTTGCCGAAAAGTAGTTTGTTGTCAAAACAAAACATTAATTTTGAATTGAAAAAAAACGGAGAAACGGTGCAGAGCGGGGATTCAGCTCATATGATCTGGAAAATCGACGAACTCATAGCCTATATTTCTCAGTATTTTACACTAAAAACTGGCGATATTATTTTTACCGGGACACCTGAAGGCGTTGCCGCGATAAAACCCAACGACGTTTTAGAAGGATTTATAGAAAACAACAAACTATTCAGATTACAGGTAAAATAATGGCTTTACATTACAATTTAGCAAAAGTTTACGCACTTTCAGACAACGATCCTGAATTTGTAAATCAGATTATCACACTTTTTATCACAGAAGTACCACAGGATCTGACGCAAATCAAGCTCGGAATCAAAGCAAAAGATCATAAACTTGCATACAGTTACGCGCACAAAATCAAGCCTACACTCGATTTGTTGGGAATGAACCTCGCTTTCGAGGAAATTCTGCAGGTAGAAGCCTGGACAAAGCGCGAAGGCAAACGAAAGGAAATCAACGATACTTTCGACAGCATTGAATCGCAGATCGAAAAAGCGGTAAAAGAGATCAAAAAGGATTTTAATTTGTAAGATTATTTGGGCGTGCCCTTTCAGGTCGGGCTGTTCATTCCCATCTTTTTTGGCTTATCAGCACAAAAAAGGATGTCCTTTTCCATCCCTCACGCATTGTCGGTACATCAGCGCGTTTCTAAAATTTTCATCCTCTTTCTTGCCGGATGCAACCAAATGACCCCAAACTTTCCTTGACCGGATCCATTAGTTCAACTTTATGAAAGCAGCAATAGTTACCATTGGCGACGAAATCCTGATTGGTCAGATCGTCGATACCAATTCGGCTTTTATCGCTAAAAAACTCGACTCGATTGGCATCGAAGTGTCGCAGTTGCTCTCAATCGCTGATAATCGGGAACAGATTCTGGAAACTTTTGCCGCGTTGCAGGATAGGGTCGATCTGGTTATCATAACCGGTGGACTAGGTCCAACAAAAGACGATATAACCAAGAAAACGTTCTGCGATTATTTCGAAGACACCTTGGTAATGAACGAACAGGTTTTGGCTCATGTCACCAATCTGATTGAAAATTTCTACAAAAGACCTATCAGCCAGATCAATAAAGAACAAGCGTTGGTGCCAACCAAGTGTACGGTTTTAAAAAACGACTTTGGAACAGCACCCGGAATCTGGATGAAAAAAAACAAAACGGTTTTTATCTCACTACCCGGAGTTCCCTATGAAATGAAAGGAATTGTAGAAGCCGAGATTCTGCCTAAAATCGTAGCCGAATACCAACGACCTTATATTTTACACAAAACCATCCTGACTGTTGGCGAAGGCGAAAGTCGCGTAGCTGAAAGAATTGAGGCGTGGGAGGATGCTTTGCCACCAATGATCAGGCTGGCGTATTTGCCAAGTCCGGGTCGCGTTCGCCTCCGACTATCGGGTCGCGCAACAGATAGGGAAGCGTTGCAAAAGTCGATTGACGATCAAGTAAAAAGCCTGACAGAAATCATCGGGGACATTATCGTCGGATTTGAAGACGAGGATTCGCTTGAGGTCAGTTTGGCGAAATTACTAACCGAAAAACAAAGTACGATTGCCACGGCAGAAAGTTGCACGGGTGGAAAAATTGGGCAAATGTTGAGTTCGGTTCCGGGCGCATCAGCCTATTTTAGGGGAAGTATTGTGGCCTACTCAACCGATGTGAAAACGGATATTTTAGGAGTTACTTCGCAAGTTATTAAAACGCATTCGGTTGTAAGCGCGAAGGTTGCCGAAGAAATGGCCAGAAATGCAAGGTTGTTGATGAAGTCGGATTACGCCATCGCGACCACCGGAAACGCCGGTCCGTCGAAGGGCGATTCAGACGCTGAAGTTGGTGTTGTTTTTATCGCGATTGCAACATCTGACACGGTGTTTTCGGCCGAGTTTAACTTTGGTCAACCCCGTGAAAAAGTGATTGATCGGGCGGTTATGAAAAGCCTGGAATTGGTGAGAAAAGAAATTTTAAAAAAGAGCGTGTAATTTTTTGGTGCAAATGATAAAATTTTGTTTCTTTGCACCCTGATTTTGAATAACGATAAAAGATAAAGGATAATGTCAAGAGTTTGTGACCTTACAGGTAAAAGAGCGATGGTAGGAAATAACGTTTCCCACGCGATGAACAAGACTAAAAGAAAGTTCTCTGTAAATTTAGTGAAAAAGCGTTTCTACCTTGCTGAAGAGGACAGGTGGATCACACTCAGAGTAGCTGCGTCTACAATAAAAACGATTAACAAAAACGGAATTGCTGCTGTTTTGAAAAAAGCACAGTCGCAAGGATTTATTAAATAATCTTTTCCAAAAATAATAAAGAGAAATGGCTAAGAAAGGCAACAGAATCCAGGTAATCCTTGAATGTACCGAGCACAAGAACAGCGGTGTTCCGGGAACTTCACGTTACATTACTACCAAGAACAAAAAGAACACTCCGGATCGTCTTGAAATCAAAAAATTCAACCCGGTTCTTAAGAGAGTAACTGTTCATAAAGAAATTAAATAATCAGGAATTTTTACTCTTAGGTAAAGATTTCAAATTCCATACATCATGGCAAAGAAAACCGTAGCATCGTTACAGACATCTTCAAAGAGATTATCAAAAGCCATCAAAATGGTGAAATCTCCAAAAACTGGCGCTTATACTTTTGTTGAAAGCATTATGGCTCCTGAACTAGTTGACGAATTCTTGAAAAAGAAATAATCAGCTATACATTATATATCAAGCTACTTTCTTTCGGAAGTAGCTTTTTTAATTTATATATTTATCGTTTGGAGCTATTCCCGCTTTCCGTTGCAATCTTTTTTGCTCAAATGATGCCGTAATCCGGGAATTCTCAAAAAGCAAAAAAGGATTTCCACTGCAATCGGGGCTAGGAGTAAGATGTGGTAATTTGAAGATTTGACAATTTTAAAATGAACAATGCAACAATGGAGCAATGTAACAATGTACCAATTTTAGGAATGTGTAGATTTGAAAATGTAATAATGTAGTTCATCTTTGACCAAAAACAAAACACCAAACACCTAATACCCAACACCCAAAATAACACCCAACACCCACTCATGAACTTCTTTAAAAAAATATTTTCCTCAGATAAAAAAGAGACAAACATTACAGAGGAGGCGAAGCAGTCATTAGACAAAGGACTTGAAAAAACAAAAAGCAGCTTTTTCTCGAAACTGACGAAAGCTGTAGCGGGAAAATCTAAAGTCGACGACGAGGTTTTGGACAATCTCGAAGAAGTTTTGGTATCGTCGGATGTGGGCGTTGAAACCACCCTTAAAATCATTAAACGGATTGAAAACCGCGTTGCCGAAGATAAATATCTCGGAACCGACGAACTCAATTCGATACTTCGGCAGGAAATTGCAGGTTTGCTGTCTGAAACCAATACCGGTAATTCGACAGAATTTGAAATTCCCAAAGACAAAAAGCCCTACGTAATTATGGTAGTTGGCGTAAACGGAGTTGGAAAAACAACCACCATCGGAAAACTTGCCAATCAGTTTACAAAAGCTGGCTATAGCGTTGTTTTGGGAGCTGCCGATACGTTTCGCGCCGCTGCAATCGATCAGTTGCAGATTTGGGCTGATCGCGTTGGCGTGCCGATCGTAAAGCAACAAATGGGCAGCGATCCCGCTTCAGTGGCTTTTGATACCATTCAGCATGCGGTCTCGCAAAACGCCGATGTGGTGATTATTGATACTGCAGGCCGACTTCACAATAAAGTGAATTTGATGAATGAGTTGACCAAAGTTAAACGTGTGATGCAAAAAGTGGTTGCCGATGCGCCACATGATGTTCTTCTGGTTTTAGACGGGTCGACCGGACAGAATGCGTTTGAACAAGCAAAACAGTTTACCGCCGCAACCGAAGTAACCGCGTTGGCAGTGACCAAACTCGACGGTACGGCTAAAGGCGGTGTTGTAATCGGTATCTCGGATCAATTCCAGATTCCGGTGAAATACATCGGAGTCGGTGAAGGCATCAACGATCTTCAGGTATTCAATAAATATGAATTTGTAGATTCTTTCTTTAAGTAAAATTTATGTTTAAGCGCGTCAATCCAATATACTTATGGCTTTTTGGCGGACTCTTCGCGCAACTTAGCCGGTTTGTCGACGAGCAAAATGAAATACTGCGAACTGCAATAATACTGGTCGGTTGCCTAATCGCGCTTTTGGGAATCATATTGTATTTTAAAAAGCGCGACTAATCCGTAAGATCAAATGCGCCGCTGTTATAACCGGTAAGTATTTCATTCGCCTGCTGAATCTTCTTCCGCTACTTTTAACGTTACCGTATTGTACCCACCCGCGCTTATTGCCACCGGCTCGATAGTCGACATGGCTTCATTTTGCGTGTAAACAGTTATACCCGAATTTTCCAAGAGATTTTTTAGAATCATCGCTTCAGAATAAGGGCCAATAAATATTATTTTCATGATCGGTAATTTGGTTGAATGGCTAAGATACGCTTTTCATAGCAGTTGAATCCCTTGCGTAGTTTGTGCTTTGGGTAAATGTTATTGTTATTAATAAAGCCTCAGCTTACGAATTTAGCCCGGATAGGAGCGGCATCCTTTTTTGCCATTTCCAGTTTTGATTGTGTGTTATTGCTCGAGGCAAAAAAGATATAGCGGATAGCCGGAATAGCTCCTGATAAAACTCAAACAAATCCGTATTTTTGTGAGATGAAGAAAATTTTATTTTTGGCGATGGCTTTTTTGGTGCTTTCGTGCAATGATCCAAAACCGATTGCGCTTGAGAAAATGACCGGTTATTGGGAAATTGAGAAGGTTGTTTTTGAAAGTGGCGATGAAAAAACTTACAAGATTAATGAAACCATTGATTATTTTCAGGTTGCTGACAGCGTCGGTTACAGGAAAAAAGTGATGCCACAATTTGACGGAACTTATCTTGAAAATGGCGATCTTGAGAACTTGACAGTCTACGGTAAAGACGGCCGAACGTTCCTGGAATATAAAAGTAAATTTGGCGGACACTCGGAAGAAGTTGTTGATTTGACTGATGAAAAATTAGTATTGCGAATGAATAACGCCGAGTATCACTATAAAAAACCAATTCCGTTTTCGGTAAAATAATATGGCAAAGCGACTCAGTAACGAAAGCCCGATTGGCGATGTTTTAAAGGAATTTATTCAGCAGAACAGGCTGCAGCCGGGTATTGATGAGATATCGGTCAAGGACGCGTGGCGCAATCTGATGGGTAACGGCGTGAATAGCTACACGCGAAATGTTGTTTTGAAAAACGGGATATTGTATGTCGAACTTTCCTCGGCGGTATTGCGGGAGGAGCTGACTTACGGCAAGGAAAAAATCGTCAGGATGATTAATGGCGAACTTCGGCGCGATGTGGTTCGAGAGGTGGTTTTAAGATAAAAAAAAACCTGCTGAAAAAATTAGCAGGTTTTTTTATGTTTTGTCGCGATTAGAATTGCTCTCTTCCGGCAAAGTGGAATGCGCTTTCGATAGCTGCATTTTCGTCGCTGTCTGATCCGTGAACCGCGTTCTCACCGATAGATGTCGCGTATTTCTTACGGATTGTTCCTTCAGCAGCATCAGCCGGGTTTGTAGCTCCGATAAGTGTGCGGAACGATTCAACTGCATTTTCTTTCTCAAGAATTGCTGCAACGATTGGACCTCTAGACATGAATTCAACTAATTCGCCGTAGAAAGGACGCTCTGAATGAACTGCGTAAAATGCTTTTGCATCAGCAATTGTCATCTGAGTAAGTTTTAGTGCAACAATTTTAAATCCGCCTTCAGCGATCATATTTAGGATTCCACCGATGTGACCATTTTCAACCGCATCGGGTTTGATCATTGTAAAAGTTCTGTTCGTAGCCATTTAATGTTTTTTTAGTGGGTGCAAAAGTAGCGTTTTTCAGCAGAATACGAAATATTTTTTTATTGCGAATGATTCATCAACAAAAAAAAGCCCCTTAAAAAAGAGGCTTTTACTTAGAATCTGAAAGGATTATTTCTTGATCAATTTTACGGTTTGCATCTGGCTTGCGGTAGCTATTTTCGCGAAGTAAAGTCCGCTTTCCAATTCCGAAGCATCGATTGTTGTTTGATTGTCCATCGGTTTGGTCGACAAAACTGCTTTTCCGGTAACATCCAGGATCAAAATGCTCTGGATTTGATCGTCGGCGTTAAAGTTCCAGGAATTTTCGGTTGGATTTGGATAAACGCTCAGCGATGCGATGCGAGATTCGTTAACGCTTAATGACGGCGTAAAGTTGTAGGTTTGATCGGCGCGGTTAAATGTAATGTTGTACGTGCCGGGTACTACCTCAAGATCGTTATCTGATGCTTGGCCTGCAGGGAAAATCGTTCCGCCCCAACTTACCGTCCACATATCATCTTGTCTGAATTTTAAAACACCTTCGGTAAGGGTTTGGTTAAACAAGGTGTAGGTTATTCCGTCGGTTGTTGTCATATCGGTATCGTCCGATTCCCAGCCGTTTACTGCAGTTCCGATGATTCCGATGCTCGGATGTTCAAAAGAATATTCGCCGCTCATTCGCTCAAAACGAACTGTCCAAAGACCTTCCTCGACAAGAATCGCAGGACCATCCGGGTAAGCAACTCCGACAGGAAATTCAAGATCTCCCCAAGTGATCGCGCTGTCATCGTCTTGTCTAAACATTGCCGGACCGGTTGCAAAGTTGAAAGCCGATAAAATGTAATTTACGCCATCGTTGGTCATCATTGATACGTCTGGTCCATCATAACCAAGAGTTGGATTAACCGCGGGACCCCAGACACCGATATCGAAAAACGAGGATGAACCGACAAAGCTGTAGTTAAGTGTATTGATGTCAAAAGTTACATCATACGTTCCGGCCAAAGTCTGAATGTTTCCGGCATTTAAAGTTGCCGTTCCTGCCGGAAATTCGTCCGCAAGAACAGATGCATTGTTTCCCCAATTTGTTGCCCAATCGTGATTTAAACGGAACTTAATTTCTCCGCTGGTAACCTCGAGGTTTGAAATGGTGTAAACTCCGTTTCCGATCGGCGTCAGGTCGATTTCGTCACCTGTCATCGCGCCCGGCCATCCATTAACACCTGAACCTACGATAGACACAACATCTTGCGCTTGTGTGAATCCAAATGTTAAAATTGCCAATAGGCTTAAAAGTAATTTTCTTTTCATAAGTAAGATTGTTAGATATTCCGTTAAAAATAAATAATTAAAGGTACGGTCGTTAAAACCCAGCCATAAACAAAGTTACGAAATCGATTTCGTGTTGAAAAGTTTTTAATTGTGATTGATTGCTAGGCGACTACGATTTTGAAATTCAGATCCGTAGGGTCTAATTCTGCAATAAGGTTTTCAATCAGCGAACCGCCATATTCGAGATAAAATTCCGAAAAGTTGGAAAATCGTTCTTGAAGTGAATGGAATGGAAACAGTTCATCTTGCAACGAAATAATGCGTTCAAGTTGTTCCGCGTGTTTTCGTTTTTCGGCTCGCCGCAATTTTTTCTCGAGATTTTCGAGTCCGCGTAACTGTTTGTGTTCTTGAGCTTTTACAGCGCCGACAAACGATTTATCGGTTTGTTCAGCAATAGATTTTAACGTGTCGAATTGAACTTCGAGTGCTTTTTTGAGATCGGTAAAATGAAGTTCTTTATCGGAAAGTGTCTCAATCACATTATTGAGTAGATCATCGTGTTTGAGAAAAAGTTGCTCCCAATTCAGATGCAGTTTTTCAAGTTTTTCCGACTGCTTTTTTGATGCGATTAACGCTGAATTTCGTAACAGTAACATAGGAAACGTGATCCGGGATGCCTCGAAAAACGATTTGAGTTGAAGCCAATACGCGATCTCGCCGCCTCCGCCAATATAACAAAGGTTTGGTAAAATCACTTCCTGATAGAGGGGTCGCATGATGACATTCGGACTGAACTTTTCAGGTTCGGCGTCGACCAACTTTAATAATTCTTCTTTACTAAAGCGCAGATTGGAGTTGTTAACAATGTACTGGCCGTTCTCAAGTACGATTCGTTCGCGCAAATTCTCGTCGAGGTAAAACAAATTGATCTCGCGCGGATTTACCTGAACATTGTATTGCTTTAGAAGCAGTGATGTTTCAGCTACTTTTTGATGTGAAATTTGAGTTTCAAGCTCTTCTTTGACAAACGGAATGAACTCGCGTTTTAACTCTCTGTCGTCACCATCGATAATAACCAGTCCGTGATCGCCAAAGAGTTCATTCGCCAGAAACCGTGTAGCATCAGTTAGATTTTTATTTTTGAGATACGCATCTGAAAATAGCCGCTTTAATTCAGCAGCATTTTTTCCGACCCCAAGATTCGCCGAAAATACGGTGAAAAAATCGTCCAGCCCGTCGGTTGATAATCGGCCAACAGCGCCTGAACTCTCGCGTGACCAACGAAATTTTTTGCCCTTAAAATTGAAGTAATTGATTTCGTCAAAATCGTGATCTTCGGTAGCCATCCAATAAACCGGCACGAAATTATTTTCAGGATATTCCGCTTTAAGCGTTGTGGTGAGATTGATCGTCGATATTATTTTATACAAAAAATACATCGGACCCGTAAATAAATTCAATTGATGACCTGTGGTAATCGTAAAGGTATTTACAGCTCGTAAACTTTCGATGTTGCTGTTTGTGGCTTCAGAAGTTTCGACATTCTCATATTGTCGCAGAAGTACGTCGGCAAGATTATTTCGATCAGCTGAATAGTTCGACTGCTTCTCGTGTATTTGGGCCTTAAAATTTTCCAACTTTGGGAAACGATGATAGAGAGGAGCGATGTTCTGCTTTTGGTCTAAATAATCGAGAATCAACTCGGTGAAAAATCCCGTCTTCTGATAACTGATACAATCGCTCGGCATATTTGTGGCTTAAGGTGCGTAAATTTACGAAAAATGCGTTAGAGCACAGATTAACTATTTGTATAAAAAACTAATCACAAGATAACGTACTTTTGCAAAAACAACAGTTTGGGCTTCACTTCATTACTTATAACGCCGCCGTTTACACAATTAAACACACCTTATCCGGCAACCGCATATTTAAAGGGTTTTTTAAATACGATTAACCAGTCTGCGCTTCAGGCGGATCTTGGAATTGAAGTTATTCTCCAGCTTTTCAGTAAAGGAGGATTGACTGAAATGTTTAATACAGTTAGTCTTTCCCAGGTGCTTTCGGATAATTCAGCCCGAATCTTTGCTCTTCGGGATGATTATGTTTCGACCATTGATAGTGTGATCAAATTTCTTCAGGGCCAAAATCCGACTATGGCGCTCCAAATCTGCAGCGGAAACTTCTTGCCTGAAGCGTCCCGATTTGACCAACTCGCCGAACTTGACTACGCTTTTGGGACGATGGGAACTCAGGATCAGGCGAAACATTTGGCGACGCTTTACCTGGAAGACATTTCTGATTTTATCGTTGAAGCGATCGATCCTCATTTTGGTTTTAGCCGGTATGCTGAACGATTGGCTAGAAGTGCAAATTCGTTTGACCAACTTTACTCAGCTCTCGAGACCGAATTATCCTTCATTGACAAGATAACAATCAGGATTCTCGAAGCTAAACTCGAGCATTCTCGACCTGATTTAATATTGATTTCTGTTCCATTTCCCGGTAATTTATTTGCCGCTTTCCGAATCGCCCAATACGTCAGGGAAAATCATCCAACGATGAAAATCGCAATGGGTGGCGGTTTTCCAAATACTGAACTTCGGTCGGTATGTGATACTCGCGTTTTCGAATTCTTCGATTTTATTACATTGGATGATGGCGAAGCTCCGGTCGAAAATTTAATCAAATTTATTTCCGGCGATAGTCAGGTTGGCAGCCTCAAACGAACCTTTTTACTTGAAGAATCGCAGGTTAAATATTATAATAATCCGCAGATCCGCGACTATAAACAATCCGAGGTCGGAACTCCCGATTACTCCGATTTGCCGCTTGACAAGTATATTTCGGTAATCGAAATCATCAATCCGATGCACCGCCTTTGGAGCGACGGGCGATGGAACAAACTCACCATGGCGCACGGATGTTATTGGGGAAAATGTACGTTTTGCGATATTTCTCTCGACTACATTAAAATCTACGAACCGGTTGCGGCGAAATTGTTATGCGATAGGATGGAAGAACTTATCGCACAAACCGGGGAAAATGGTTTTCATTTTGTCGACGAAGCGGCTCCGCCGGCATTAATGCGAGCTCTTGCGCTCGAAATTTTGCGACGGAAATTGGTGGTGACGTGGTGGACAAATATTCGCTTCGAGAAAAGTTTTACTGCCGATTTATGCCTATTACTAAAAGCATCAGGTTGCATTGCTGTTTCAGGCGGCCTCGAAGTTGCATCTGATCGGTTGCTGAAATTAATCGATAAAGGCGTTACCGTTGAGCAGGTTGCAAAAGTGACCCGCAATTTCACCGAATCCGGAATTATGGTTCATGCCTACTTGATGTATGGCTATCCAACCCAAACGGTTCAGGAAACTGTTGATAGTTTGGAAATGGTTCGGCAGTTGTTTGAAGAAGGAGTGTTGCAATCCGCCTATTGGCATCAGTTTGCGATGACGGTTCACAGTCCGGTTGGAATGTTTCCTGAAAAATTCGGCGTGGTCAAATCGGATTTGATCGGAACCTTCGCCAATAACGATGTCACTTATGTTGATCCAACAGGTGTCGATCACGATCAGTTTAGCTTCGGACTTAAAAAATCGCTTTACAACTACATGCACGGAATGTGCTATGATTTCCCACTTCAGGATTGGTTTGAGTTCAAAATTCCGCGTACTTCCATTAATCCGAATTTCATTTCAGATGCGATTCAGGAAAATCGTGATCTCGTGTTAAGACCGAATTCTAAAGTAGTTTTTCTCGGAACCACGCCTTTTATTCGTTTTACGACAAAGACCAAAAAAGGATTTGTTCGCGAAAGTGCGCAGCTTACGTTCCACAGCAAACAACAAGTTCTGGAACTCATGTTCGACAAAGCTGAAGGCGAATGGTTATTTGAAATGCTCGGGAAGTTAGCGCCTCAAAACGAAAAACTGCTCACAACAAAAGATATCAAAAGTGATTATGAATCTTCTGTCGGAGCAGATTTTGAATTATTCTGGTTCTCGAAACCTGTTGCTAAATTGCGGGAAGTCGGTTTACTCGAACTCTAGTTATTTCTTCTTCTTTTTCTTGGATTGTTTCTCGCGAAGCGCTTCATACTTTTCGATCTGTACCGGGTTTAGAATCTTGATGATATCGGCGTTAAGCTTTTCTCTCAATCCAACGATTTTCTCGATTTTAAGATCGTTTGAAATATCCATCATTTGCACCTTTCGCGATTCTTCCACATTGCTCTCCATCAAATCTGTGACAACCGCTTTTTGAAAGGCATCAAGTTCAAGATCTTCGGCGAGTTTGTTAATGCCGACTTCCATATAATCAACCTTTTCCTTCGCTTTTTTACCAATCGGAGTAGGGTTGCGGCCGATTCGACGATCTACACCACCATACTGGGCCGACGCGTTGTAGAATGTCACGATCATCAATACAAGAATCAGTATTTTCATCACTTATTGCATGTTTACAGCAACATGACTAACCTCGTTCGGCAAAATTACAGCCTCGCCGTAAAGGTCAAATTCGGTTGCTTCGGTTATAAGAATATCGACAAACTCGCCGGTCTTTAAATATTGTTTGGTAGCATCAATCAAAACTTCGTTATCAACATCAGGACTGTCAAATTCAGTTCGGCCCACAAAGTGATTTCCTTCCTTACGGTCAATGATACACCTGAAGATTTTGCCAACTTTTTCCTGATTTAATTCAAATGAAATCTGCGACTGAATTTCCATAATTTCATTAGCTCGTTGCTGTTTAACCTCTGCCGGAACATCGTCTTCAAGCAAGTACGCATGCGTGTTTTCTTCATGCGAATACGTAAAACATCCAAGACGTTCAAAACGCATTTCTTCAACCCAATTCTTTAAAATCTGAAAATCTGCTTCAGTCTCACCGGGATAACCTACGATTAAAGTTGTCCGAATCGCCATTCCCGGAACAGCTTCCCTGAATTGTTTTAATAGTTTGGTAGTTTTGGCTTGAGTAGTCCCACGACGCATCGATTTTAACACCGAGTCCGAAATGTGTTGCAGCGGAATATCAATGTAATTGCAAATTTTCGGCTCCCGTTCCATCAGTTCCAAAACATCCATCGGAAACCCACTCGGAAAGGCATAATGAAGTCGGATCCATTCAATTCCCTCGACCTTCACAAGGTTTTCAAGAAGTTCAGCCAGATTCCGCTTTCCGTAAAGATCAAGTCCGTAATACGTAAGATCTTGTGCAATCAGAATCAATTCTTTCACCCCGTTTTTCGCCAAACCTTCAGCTTCTTTTACCAATTTTTCAATCGGCTGAGAAACGTGTTTGCCACGCATTAACGGGATCGCGCAAAAGCTGCATGGACGATCGCAACCTTCAGCAATTTTTAAGTATGCATAATTCTTTGGAGTAGTGGTCAAACGCTCGCCCAGAAGTTCATGACGATAATCCGCACCAAGTGCTTTCAATAATAGTGGAAGCTCGGTCGTTCCAAAAAATTGATCGACATTCGGAATTTCTTTTTCCAAATCCGGACGATAACGCTCAGAAAGACAGCCGGTAACGAACACTTTATCTACAAGACCACGTTCTTTTTTATCCGCATATTCCAGGATCATATTCACCGATTCAGCTTTGGCATTATCGATAAAACCACACGTATTTATAACAATGATATTTCCTTCATTTTCAGCCGGCGCTTCATGTTCAACATCTTTTCCACTTGCGCGCAACTGACCCATCAACACCTCACTGTCGTAGACATTCTTCGAACATCCAAGGGTAATAACATTTATTTTATTTTTCTTTAAAGACCTGGCTCTCATTTATTTGTAAATTGGAGTGCAAAATTAGGCAATTATTTTGGCCCAACTTGGCTTTTTGCATTTTTTGTGATGATTAGGAGCTATTCCCGCTGTTCTCTTCAATCTTTAGTCGCGAACCCCGCGCCTAAAGGATTTCCGCTGCCATCGGGGCTAAAAAAATCCGTTCCATCAAAATATGAAACGGATTTAATAAATGTTCTTCAATGACTGTTATAGCTCGAAAACCAGCGACAAGCTTACATTGTTATTTACACTTTTGATCTCCGGCGCATCAACAAACCCCTGCGAAAAGATTGATTGCTCGAAATCCTGTTTTGCGTAAGAGTATGACAAATCAAGTCGGGTAGAGCCAAAATTGTAACCAATACCACCTGAATAGCCGGTAAGATCGCCAACAACTCGGCCATCTTTATACGGACTTTCCACCATTCGGTAACCAGCTCTCAAACTGAACTGCTTGATTCTGTGTTCGGCTCCAATTCTAAGTTCGCCCGCAGTATCCAGCAAGTCCGACATCTGCGAATTTATAGCCTGGAAATACAAGTCTTCACTTGGTCTGAATTCTGTATTGCTGTAATCTTTAATGCTGTAATCAACACTAATTAGACTAGTGGTTCCAAATACATACGCCAAACTTCCTGTCCATTTCCCGGGTGTTTGCAACTTATAAACGTCGTAAACAATGGTAACTCCCGGATCAACGTATTCATTAAGTGATGCGCCATTTTCAACACGAACAGTTGAAATGTTTTGAGAAAGCTCGTCGTTAAGTCGGTACCAGGTCGGCGACTCATACGCCAAGCCAAATCTGAACTCGCGTGTTACTTTGGCAATCGCGCCAAGCTGGAACGAGAATCCCGATCCGTAGGTATAAAGGTCGTTGTTGAATCGCAACCGCTGAATTCCAGTCGTCGCATCGTTTGAATTTTGCTCGTAAAAACTAGTCGATTTTCTGTAATCGGTAAAATGCGAGTTAAGATTCAGACCAAAATAGATTTTATCCTTATACTGGGTTGCCGCATTAAACGAAAGTTTGCCATTGTATCCCGTTGATATCAGTGAGTTCTCTTGGTAGAAATTCCCGCCGGCCGGGACATTTGAAACATATCCGCTACCGCTTTCTGCCGGATCAATCAAATACGATTGATAACCTAAAAACGCCTGACCTGCGCCATACGAAAGTTCCTCGTAATAGAAATCTTGCAGGTCGGCAAGCGGAATTCCGCCACCCTGATTTGCATAACTTAAAAAGTAGTTTGCAACCGAATTGTTCGGATTCATACCGGCACTGAAAACAGAATTGTCAAAGTCGTTTGTGTTTTCATACGCAACTCCGATTGAAAGTTTTCGCCAGTCGCTATCGGGATTGCTATTATTAAAAACAAAAACTGCCGCCGCTTGATTTAGATCAAAAGCTGACTCTTTATCACTTTCTTTTGTTCCAAAATAATTGGATTCGTTCTTTTTATTATAACTGCTCAAGGTAAATCCTGCCTGGTTGTTGATGAAAACTGCTGATCCGGCCGGGTTGACAGAAAGCGATGAAAAATCGCCCCCGAGCGCACCAAAAGCACCACTCATTGCCCGAAAACGAGCTGTTCCGTTTAGATTGTCGGTTGAATATCTGATCGCATCAGAAATTTCCTGTGACTGGGCACCTGTAATGCTTAGCGCCGCTATAAGTAATAATGTGCGTTTCATGATGAATAAATGATTGGTTGAAAAAAAACCTATGCAACCCTTTGATTACATAGGTAATTTGAGATAATTAACGCCGTCCGCCGCCACGAGATCCACCGCTACTGCTTCCGCCACGTGATCCTGAACTGGTTCCTGACGAACGAGTCGGACTGCTGCTTGGCGTATAGTTGCTGCTTCGTGTTGAAGTAGAAGGCTGTCTTACAGTTCGCGTACCTGAATTGGTTGAAGGCGTGTATGTATTTTGTGATCTGGTAGACGAATTTGAACGTGTGGTATTACTATTACGGCTGTTGATAAAAGTATCATTCCGTCTGCCGGTAGTGCCCTGAGTAGTATAAGTGCGTCTGCCGGAATTAGCGGTATTCAGGCTGCTACGTGAAGTTGAATAATTCCTGGCAGAGTTATAGGACTCACCACGGCGAGAACCGCGATATGAATTGTTGTAATAGTAATTGTTATTTACGTAAGGCGAACCCCATCCGTAGTTGTAGTATGGATAATAGCCGTGCCATCCCCAACCCCATGAAGGTCCGTACCATGAATTCCACCCAAGTCCCCAAGATGGGCCGTACCAAGGATATGCCCAATAATTTGAATACCAGTAATTATTCCAAAGACCGTATCCCCAATTATTGCCGTAAACATTTACCGTAATATTGTCCGGTTCAGAACCCCATCCCGCATCGCCGCCTGAATACGATTCTGTTGAGGCATCGGTGTCAGTATAACTATTATAAGAATCAACATCAGTAAAAATTTCAGCATCTTCATTTAAAGAACTGAAATAGTCTTTGTATCTATTGTTTGGTTCTTGAGCAGCAGGTTCTGATCTTCTTGCCTGACCATCAACATAGATGCCATCGCTGTCATAATAAGAACTGTTCTTATAAGACCCACAAGAAGTTGCCATAAACGCCAAAAGTCCGACCAGTGTGAAGGCGGACAAATACCGTTTTGTGAAGTATTTAGTTTTCATAACGATAGCATTTTAATTGTTGTACAAACAAATTTAGTTAGTTTTGCTAAACTATTTAGTTAAAAAATTTGAAACAATATTTATGCCAAAACAATCAGTATGAGTAAGAATATAACCACGCGATCAGAAGATTATTCAAAGTGGTACAACGAGTTGGTTGTCAAAGCAGATCTAGCTGAAAATTCAGGGGTAAGAGGGTGTATGGTGATTAAGCCGTACGGTTATGCTATTTGGGAAAAAATGCAACGAGAATTAGACCGAATGTTCAAAGAAACAGGTCATCAAAATGCATATTTTCCGCTATTCGTGCCAAAAAGCATGTTTGAAGCTGAAGAGAAAAATGCAGAAGGCTTTGCTAAAGAATGTGCGATTGTTACGCACTACCGTTTAAAGAACGATCCGGATCGACCGGGCAAGCTGATGGTTGACCCCAATGCGGCCCTTGAAGAAGAGCTGATTGTAAGACCAACAAGTGAAGCCATCATTTGGAGTACATATAAAAGTTGGGTGCAATCCTACCGCGATCTTCCGCTGTTAATTAATCAATGGGCGAATGTTGTTCGGTGGGAGATGAGAACCAGATTATTTCTTCGAACTGCCGAGTTTTTGTGGCAGGAAGGTCATACGGCTCATGCCACCCGTCAGGAAGCGATTGAGGAATCAGAGAAAATGATGAACGTTTATGCCGAATTCGCCGAAAAATTTATGGCAATGCCTGTAATAAAAGGACTGAAAACTGAATCAGAGCGCTTTGCAGGTGCCGAAGAAACCTATTGTATTGAGGCTTTAATGCAGGATGGAAAAGCGTTGCAGGCCGGGACATCTCACTTTTTAGGTCAAAATTTTGCCAAAGCATTCGACGTGAAGTTTGCCAATAAAGAAGGTAAACAGGAATATGTATGGGGAACCTCATGGGGCGTTTCGACACGTTTGATGGGAGCTTTGGTCATGACG
Source organism: Flavobacterium sp. (assembly GCA_015234525.1). GTDB lineage: Bacteria > Bacteroidota > Bacteroidia > Flavobacteriales > Flavobacteriaceae > Flavobacterium. The sequence continues at coordinate 327,913 of JADGMX010000041.1, forward strand.
CATTCAGATGATAAGGGATTAGTGCTTCCGCCAAATCTCGCGCCAATACACGTGGTTATCGTTCCGATACATAGAACAGATGAACAATTCGCCGCAATCTCTCAAGAAGCGGATAATCTGGTAGCAATGCTGCGAAAACTCGACATTTCGGTTAAGTATGACGACAGATTAACGCACAAGCCGGGATTCAAGTTTAATGAGTACGAACTTAAAGGCGTACCACTTCGTGTAGCAATCGGTCCGAATGATCTTGAAAACGGGACTTTTGAAGTGGCTCGTCGCGATACGTTAACCAAGGAAATCGTAGCTAAAGCAGATATCGTTAAGTACATTAGTGAAATGCTTGAAACGATTCAATCCGACTTATTTGTTAAAGCGCGTGACTATAGAGACTCGCATATAACCCATGTAGAGTCGTTTGATGAGTTTAAAGAAGTGCTTGAAACTAAAGGGGGATTCATCGCCGCACACTGGGATGGAACACCGGAAACGGAAGAAAAGATAAAAGACCTAACAAAAGCAACTATTCGTTGTGTGGCTTTAGACGCGGTTGAGGAGACTGGAAGCTGCGTATTTACGGGGAAACCCTCGACGAAAAGGGCACTTTTTGCAAAAGCCTATTAAATTTTCAAAAAAAAGCTGCTACACTCTTGCGCGAATAAAAAATAGTTGTATTTTTGCATCCGAATTAGAGAGCAGGCCCGTTCGTCTATCGGTTAGGACGCCAGGTTTTCATCCTGGTAAGGGGGGTTCGATTCCCCCACGGGCTACAAATTCAGTTTTACTGAAAAGAGCGAAGGCCTTAGAAGAACAATGGTCCGTTCGTCTAGGGGTTAGGACGCCAGGTTTTCATCCTGGTAACAGGGGTTCGATTCCCCTACGGACTACAATAAAATATAATAATCTTAGAAGAAAAAATGGCAAATCATAAGTCCGCTTTAAAAAGAATCAGATCTAACGAAAAAAGAAGAGTATTAAACAGATACCAGCACAAGACAACTCGTAATGCAATCAAAGCATTGAGATTGGCTACTGAAAAATCAGATGCTACATCTAAACTTTCTGCAGTTATTTCTATGATCGACAAATTGGCTAAGAAAAACATCATTCACGATAACAAAGCTTCAAACCTTAAGTCTAAATTGACTAAGCACGTAGCTAAGCTGTAATCGTAACCGATCGATACTAACTGAAAGCTCCTTTAACGGGAGCTTTTTTTATGTTTACAGTTTGTTTGTTTAGATCAGTTGTTTTAATTGCTCAAGCACATTTGTCGTTATCGGCTTTGACAGGAATTCGACCACCATTGGATAATTCTTTGTTTTCTCAACATCGCGCGGATCTATTGTCGAGGAGAGAACAATCACTTTCGTGTTACTGAAATAGGTAGGGTAGATGCCGTTTGAAAAATTGTCTAAAAATTCCCAACCGCCCATCACCGGCATGTTCAAATCCAGCAATATCAATTCAGGATACGTATCTCGATCGCACGAAATCAACGCGTCAAAATATTGTAATGCTTCCTCGCCATTGTTTGCTGAATCTGTAATCTTTGCAAATTCCGCTTTATTGATGACTTTTCGGCACAGCATCACGGTGATTGGATCATCATCAACACATAGTATTTTTCCGATCATATTACCTGTTTTTAAAGGTTAATGTAAATGTTGTTCCTTTGTTTACTTCACTTTGAACCGAAATGGTTCCGCCCATAGTTTCTACTTGCGATTTAACCAAGTACAACCCGAGTCCCTTACTGTCCGGATAATTGTGGAATCTTTGGTATAATCCAAAAATCTTCTCCGCATTTCGGACCAGATCGATTCCAATCCCATTATCTTTAAAAATCAGCACAGTATTACTTCCGATCTCTTTCGACGAAATATTAATCTTCAATTGTCGGTTTGTCGATCGGTATTTAATGGCATTTGTCAGCAAATTAAGCAAAATACTTTCAAGATATGCTTTATTCATATTGACAAGCGTCATCTTTTTTAATTCGATCTTGATGATTGGTTTGTGAAGCCCAATCATGTAACTCAGCTGGTTAAAGACATTCTCAAAAACATCTTTAATGGTTACTTCTTCTTTTTCAATCGACGGATTGTCTTTGATGATGACGACTTTTACCAAATCGTTAATGGTCTCATTTAAAAGGTGAGTCGATTTTGAAAAACCATTGATAATCTCGTTTAATTCCTCGTTTTCCACCGGCATGTCTTCAATCAAATCCAATAATCCGATGAGATTCGACAGCGGTGCTCGCAAATTGTGTGACGTTATATATGAGAATTGCTTAAGATCTTTGTTGTTTTGAGTCAACTCCTGAATCAATTGCTCTTTTTCTTTCTCCTGACGCTTCTCAGTTGTAATATCACGTTGAATCGAAATCCAATGCGAATGTTCACCTTCTTTATTTGTAATCGGGATCATCGAGAAGTTCACCCAATATTCTTCACCGTTTTTCTTGTGATTTATCGTCTCAAACTTAAATTCCTTTTTAAATTTTAAGGCCTGAGACAATTTGGTAATTTCTCCGGCTACCGACTGTCGACCCATAAAGATTGAAGGCGATTTTCCAACAACTTCATCAGGCGAAAAACCTGTCATCTGGGTAAATGCCGGATTGACAAATACGATTTTCGGAACGCTGTTGTTTGTTTTTTCAGCTTCGGTAATCACAACCGAATCCTTGGTTTGAGTAACAACTGTTTCGAGGAGTTTCAGTCGCTGTTCTTCCTGCTTTTGTTTGGTCACATCCTGCATCGCCGAAATCATTCGGATCGGCCGGCCGTTTATATCTTTGACTAGGAAACCACGATCGTATACATGTTTGTACGTACCATCCGCGCAAGCGAAACGATACTCATCCTGCCATTTTTCCAACTTGTCTTCAAGAAAGCTGTAAAGCCGGATCGATACTCGCAAACTATCCTCAGGATGAATCCGATCAAACCACCATTTGGAGGTATTGCCGATCTCTTCCCGCGGGTAGCCAAAAATACCCTGAATTCCGCGGTTCCAAACCACATGATCTTCCTGTATCTTCCAATCCCAAACCGTATCACTAGTCGCTTTTGCAACAATGTCGTATCGCTCTTTTGCTTGAGCCGTTTCTTCCAGCGCATCTTTATTTTCAAGCAGCAGCCCGATGAGATTGCCAACGCGTTGAAGTAAAATCCGATCCTGATCTGACGGTGTTTTCGCAATTGGGAAATGTGTCGAGAACGTCGCAACTACTTTGCCATTCCGCTTCTTGACCGGCGTTAGCCAACACGATTTATATCCAAACGGCACAACCATCTTTAAGAACTCGATGCACTCAGGGTCGCTTTCAATGTCAGTTAGGAAAATGAAATTTCCGCTCATTAACTGCTTGGTATACTTGACCGAAATCTTTTCAAGGCTTGTTCCTTCAACAATATTTACGTATTCAGGATCGAGGGATTTTGCTGATAATTTAGTGAGTGTCCCGGTATCGGTTATCATATTTATCGAGCAGTGTGAAAGCGGCAGAAGATGCTCGAAATTTTCAACCAACTTGTCAATAACATCGTTGAAACTCACGTTTGGATCGGCGTTGAGCTCGTAAATGTTTTTCTCCAAGCTCAAGATTCGCTCTTGGTAATTCCGAACCGAAACATCCTGAAGCGCACCAATTTTTTTAACGGGCACGCCATTGATCCAAACGATCTTAAACCGATCAAGAATATCCGCATACGAACTATCTACACGTCTCATTCGGTATTCGATTTCAAAGTGCGTTTTCTTGTCGGATTCAATTGCCGCCGAAAAGAAAGTCAGCACCCGCTTGATATCGTCGGGATGAAGCAGGCTGATGAAAAACGCAAGATCGGTTACATGATTGTCAATCTCGTGGCCGAACATAATATGATAGGTCGATCCGGTGATGTAAATCTGCTCGGTAATGAAATCGTAGGTATAAATGGCATCACTCGTTGCTTTTGCAACCGCCTCAAACCTCTCATTGGCATCACGAACTTTCTGCTCGTTTTCAATTCTGGCAGTAACATCACGCGAGTTGATCAAAAATCCATCGATTATCGCATCATCTGTTGCGTTGCTGGCAATTGATTCCAACCAAACATAGGTTCCATTCGAATGTTTAAATCTGAACGGTTTGGATACAATTTGCTTTTTATTGCGAACTTTTCGGTATAATTTGATTACATACCGAATGTCCTCACGGTGAATGTGTCGGAGGATATTTGTTCCGAGTAATTCTTCGGGAGAATAGCCTACGATGGTTTTGTGGTTCGGGCTGACATATTTTACGACGCCATCGGCCGCCATAATTAAGATGGCATCACCACTTTCCTGAACAAGATATTTAAACCGGCGTTCACTTTCCGCAAGCGCCGACTCCGATTTTAATTTTTCAGTTATATCCAGAGATACCACCAATCGGGCACGTTCGCCCTGGAACTCCAGTTCGGTAGCGTCGAGCTGTACATCGATGATCTGGCCGTTCTTTTTTCTGTGCTTATAATAACCACGAACCGCTTTCGTACTGCCTTCAATCTCCCGTAGCGATTTGTGTAAAATTTTCAGTTCTTCTTCAGGCCGAATGTCTTTAATGGTCATTTCCAAAAATTCTTCCCGCGAATATCCGTAGTGTTCTACTGCCGCAAAATTCACGTCCAGGAATCTGAGTGTATCACGATGATAAATCCATTTTGGCATCGGACCTTGGTCAAAAAGCATCTTATACTTTTCCTCAGATGCCTTTATTCTGCTTAAGTAGGACTTTCGTTCTAAACAATAGGTAATGCTTTTATGGATTTGAAACGGCGTCAATTCTTCTTTAACGAGATAATCTGCAACTCCGGCCGCAAGTAGGTCTGAAGAAAAAGAAAGCTTGATATCGGTTAAGACTATAATCGGAATGTCTCCTGAACGTTTCTTAACGTTTTCCAGCAACTCGCGCCAATTGTCTTCAATGGCCAAATCCACAATGATGATGTCGATCGCGTCACTTGAGAAGACTGCGGTGTTGAGTGATTCAGCTAAGCGAATTTCCACCGATGGAAAACCCTGTGTAATGAAACTCTCTATGCGTGCAAAGTCTTCGTGGCTATCGCCAAGTACCAAAACGTTAAAATCAAGTTCGGTAGCAATCATGTTTTACCTGTGTTTGGTTGATGAGTGGCCCAAAACAACTCAACTGCGTTGATCACCCGCTTAAAATCAGCAGGATCTACAGGTTTCTGAACGGTTGTTACCGATCCATAGTCACTATCGCGCAACATTCGGTTGCTGCCACTGGTGAGCATTATCACCGGAATGTTGCTCGTCTTGACGTTGCTTTTGATATTCCGCAGAACATCATAGCCGTCAAGGGTCGGTAAGTCGACATCAAGCAAGATCAGGTCGGGATCTTTCGCATATTGATAAGATCCGCTTTGCGCGATAAACTCAAGCGCATCCTGACCGTCTTTAACGACCGAGACTTCAATAGAGAGCGTTCCCTCATGAAGTGCTTCCAGAGTTAGTAAGATGTCACCTTCGTTATCCTCCACTAGTAAGATATGCACTGGCGCCATGTTTTGTTGAGATTGGGTTGGGCAAATATATATAAACTATTCACATTTTATTACTAAAAACAATCCTTTGATACTAGGTTTTACACAACATCGTGACCTATTTCGACCACATGTGCCTCACCGCTCTTTTGATCGTCGTACAAATAAAAGTAAGGAATTTTAATATGCCCAAAACGGTTTAGTCGCTGAGGCTCGGTTAACTACAAATATTATAGACTAATAGCGCCCAATATTGCATTTAATCGCTTATTTTGTAAGTATTGTCTGTAATTCAGGCAGGTGCAATCCTATTTTATTACAAATTATTTATTCTTAATTCCTCGTGGTTCAAATAAATGCATTTTTTTAAAAAATTATATCCTACATTTGCACCCTTAAAAAAAATTAGATGGAATCTATAAGAAACATTGCTATCATTGCACACGTCGACCACGGGAAAACGACGCTAGTTGACAAAATCATGTACCACTGCCAGCTTTTCCGAGAGAATGTAAATACCGGCGACCTAATCCTTGACAACAATGATCTTGAACGTGAAAGAGGTATCACAATTACCTCGAAAAACGTTTCCGTAGTATATAAAGGAACAAAAATCAACATTATCGATACGCCCGGTCACGCCGATTTCGGTGGGGAAGTAGAACGTGTCCTAAACATGGCCGACGGTGTTTGCCTTCTTGTGGATGCCTTCGAAGGCCCAATGCCACAAACGCGTTTCGTACTCCAGAAAGCAATTGACCTCGGACTAAAACCATGCGTGGTTATCAATAAAGTAGATAAAGAAAATTGTACTCCCGAAGAAGTACACGAAAAAGTATTCGACCTGATGTTCGAACTTGGCGCTTCTGAAGAACAACTCGACTTCCCAACCGTTTACGGTTCTGCCAAAAACAACTGGATGTCTGACGACTTTAGAAACCAAACCGAAAATATCGAACCGCTTCTCGATATGGTTATCAAAAACGTTCCCGCACCAAAAGTGTCTGAAGGAACACCACAAATGCTAATCACATCACTGGATTTCTCATCGTTTACAGGTCGTATCGCTATCGGCCGACTTGAGCGCGGTGTCCTTAAAGAAGGTATGCCGATCTCACTCGTAAAACGCGACGGAAAAGTAATCAAATCACGTATCAAAGAACTTCATACTTTCGAAGGTCTTGGACGTAAAAAAGTAGACGAAGTTGTAGCAGGAGATATCTGCGCCGTGGTTGGAATCGAAGGTTTTGAAATTGGCGACACCATCGCCGACTTCGACAATCCCGAAGCGCTTCAAACCATCGCCATCGACGAGCCAACAATGAGCATGCTCTTCACAATCAACGACTCGCCGTTCTTCGGTAAAGAAGGTAAATTCGTTACTTCTCGACATATCAAAGACCGTTTGGCAAAAGAACTTGAAAAAAACCTCGCGCTTAAAGTAGGAGAAACCGATTCAGCTGATAAATTCATGGTTTTTGGCCGTGGCGTTCTTCACTTGTCAGTCCTTATCGAAACAATGCGCCGCGAAGGCTACGAACTTCAAATCGGTCAGCCACAAGTTATCATCAAAGAAATTGACGGTAAAAAGTGTGAGCCAATCGAAGAATTAACCATCGACCTTCCTGAAAATTTATCAGGTCGCGCAGTCGAATTCGTAACCATCCGTAAAGGCGAAATGCTTTCAATGGAAGGCAAAGGCGACCGTATGATCGTAAAATTCAATATCCCGTCACGTGGAATCATCGGACTCCGTAACCAACTTCTTACCGCAACAGCCGGAGAAGCAATCATGGCGCACCGTTTCATCGGATACGAGCCGTACAAAGGCGAAATTCCCGGTCGTAACAACGGATCTTTAATCTCAATGGAAAATGGTAAAGCAATTCCTTACTCAATCGATAAACTTCAAGATCGCGGTAAATTCTTCGTCGATCCAAACGAAGATATCTATGAAGGTCAGGTTATTGGCGAAAACACTCGTAGCGACGATATGACTGTTAACGTAACCAAAACCAAAAAACTTTCAAACGTTCGTTCTTCAGGGGCAGACGACAAAGCGCGTATCATTCCGGCAATCAAATTCTCACTCGAAGAAGCGCTCGAATATATCCAAAAAGACGAATATGTTGAGGTTACGCCAAAATCAATTCGTTTGCGTAAGATCTACCTGAACGAAAACGATCGCAAGCGTTTCAAAATGTAATTTCAGTCCAATAAATAGAAAAAGTCATTCGAAAGAGTGGCTTTTTTTTATGCAGCTATTTCCTGCTTTCGCCTGTATCTTTTTTATTCTCGGCTAAAAGCCTCAAATAAAAAAGGATGCCGGCTCTATCAGGGCTGCTGTCGTAAGTTGTTTATGTGCTTTTTTAATTAACGCTTCAGGGAAAAATGACCGCGAACCGTTCTGCCGCCGGAACGGCTGATCACAAACCAATAATCGGTTGAAGGCAACGCCGCATTGTTGTAAATTCCGTTCCAGCCATAATCATCGCCCGAAAATCGATATAACAATTTGCCATACCGGTCGAAAATATCAACTACCGCACTGGCTTCAAGATTTTCAATGCGCCAGAAATCGTTGTAACCATCGCCATTCGGCGTAAAAAATCGAGGGTAATCCAAAACAGTGAACGCCACCGGAAGCGAATTTCCGCATCCGTTCGCATCATTTACAAAAGCAAAATAGTCTCCCGGCGCTAAATTGGTAAAAGTGGCACCTGATTGAAAATTGATTCCGTCAATTGAGTATTGGTAGTTGTCGGAGAATCCGCCGACTTCAATCGTAACCGTGTTTCCCGAGTCACGGAAATCGTCGACTCTAACATTGGTAATTATCGCAATTCCAGATTGAATTACCGTAAAATTCTTGGTCGCCAAACAACCATCAGTCGAAGTTACGGTCACACTATAACTTCCGGGCGCCAAAACAGCAACGCTCGATACATTTGTTGCGCCCGTACTCCAATCATAACCGGCATATCCACCCGGAACCGATAATGTTGCAGGCAATGAATCGCAGATGTAAACCATCTCATCGCCAAAGTCGTTCGGCGAAAAGGTACTTATTATTAAGGTAATTGGTAAAATTCCGTAACAATCAGGACCATTCAGTAATCTGGCATAAATGGTTTGTTGGAAAGCAACCGTATTTACGAAATCGTCATCAATAGGATTCGTCTGAGTTTGCGCATCAGCCGCCGACAAATAGTATTCAACTGCAATTCCCGCCGGCAATGAAGGCAACAATGCGGGTGTAATCTGCTGATTTAAATTAAAGGTCGTAAATCCATCCTGCAAACCTGTCACATCGCAGACTCTGATTGGAGCCGGTGCTGCCAACGGATTATTGACCGTCGAAAGCACAATTGTTGCCACAGAAACACAACCATATTGATTTAGAACTCTTGCATAAAGCGTTCTTGGTCCGCTGTAATAATTGGTCGGATTCGGGATGTCGTTTACGTCGTTTTCGGCATCGTTCAATGTAATGAAGTACGTAACCTCGCTTAAATTCGGGTCGTTATTGCGAATAAGGTCATCGATGATGCGAAGATTGAAATACGCCAATCCATCGCCATCTTCATCGCATTGTACAAGTGTCGTCGGACTATTCACCACCGGCAACTGGGAATATTCGATTGTCGCTTCGCCTCTGGCAATACATCCAGCCGATCCCAAATTAACATCAACCGTATATGTTCCGCCGTTGGTAACAACATATTGCGCATTTGTAGCGCCTGCAATCAACGCACCGTCAACATACCATTGATAGGTGTTGTTCCCGGCTTCAGTGGCGTCTAAGGTTACGGTTTCGCCCTCGCAAACAGGGTTATTGGTTGCAAATAAGCGATCCGGACCGATGTTCGTCCCAACGTTGAAACTTCCGCCACCAAGAAAAATTGCCGAATCATACCGAATGTTCTCTTCGTCGGCGATAACTAATTTTATATGATAAGTGACACCCGGAGTCACATTCGCCTGAGCGGTCATGACCACGGTTTGTCCGTTAAAATTAGTCGGGTGATTGGCGCTGTTGAATCCGCCGAAATACTGTGGGTTTTGAGCTTCGCAGCCGTTGTTGCCACCAATTAAAGGGCGCACGGTAGTTACGGCAACCGGAATATTTGTATTTGGTATGATTGCCAGATTCTGATAGGGTTGGGTGCTGTTTGCTTCCCTAAGCAAGAATGCAAACCCGTCTGAATATCGGCAGGGTGCATTCCCTTGATATTCTTCGGACGCAAAAATATAATCAAAACTAAAAAAACTGGTTAATGGCGTAAAATCGAATTCGAGGATGGTAGCGTTATAGGTTCGGCCAATTCCGAGAGCTTGTTCCAAATCGGAGTCGCCAAGCCAGTCCACAGTACCTTCGTCAATCAGGTTGTTATTTGGTCCTTCGGTCCTTGAAGCGCGCGAAGTGCTTAAAACGATTCCACTCGAGAACGGGAATGCGCCTGTCGGCTCGACGAAATAGCCATAGCTTTGTTCGCCATTGCTAAAAGGATCACCGGTTACCGAAAAGTTCGATACCTGAGCACACGGACTGTTACTGAGTAATACGTTTTCAACAAGATATTGTGCAGAATAGGAATCATCTACCTGAATGTATTGTGAAAAACCTACGGTTGATAGGAGGATGGCGAATAGGAGAATCGCCTTATTAACGAGTTTCATAGCGGCAACAAAGATACTATAAATCGCGTTTTCTTAGAATCTTATATGACATTAACACGAAAATAACAGTCCACGCCACTACAATGATAATTGCACTTAAAGGAACGCTATAATCCTTGAAATTTTGTTGTCCGGAAATGGTGTTTTCTATGGCTTTTATCGCTGAAATTCTCGTTATTGGCTCAACGATCAGATTTGACATCGATTCCAGGGGCAAAAATTGAGTAACTGCCGTTGTCTGTTCACTCGATCCAAGAAAGGTAAAGCGGAGTAAGGCGTAGATAATTCCTTCGATAATATTCCAAATAAGCAGAAAACCCAACGCAAATGCCGATCGTTTGACCAATATTCCAAGGAAAAGGCAAAATGAAAAGAAGCCGGTCAGTTTTAAAAAGTAGGCCAGGAGATATTCAAGGTCGCTAAAAATGATGCCGACTTCGGTATATGACGAAAATGATAACCCGAGAATCAGCGACAATATAAAGACAAATACGGTCGACCCAAAAGCAAATAATAAAACCGTCAGGAATTTTGAGAGAACAAACTCTTTTTTGCTCATTCCGTCAATCAAATTCTGCTTCAGCGTCCCATAACTGTATTCGTTTGCCATCATCGATACGATGACAATTGCGAGGAATAATTTGAGTCCGCCGGCAACATAGGTATTAAAATGCCAGATATACGGAAAATTGAAGATGCCTTGTTCGGCGATATGCAGCTTAAAACTTCCGATGTTGATTTTAATCGAAGCAATAAGCGCGATAAATGACAGCAGAACAAAATAACTGATAAGAAGTATGCGGCTTGCACGGTTTTTCCAGATCTTTTGGAGTTCAATTGATATCAGACGTTTCATTAATTTTTGGTTGTGCTTGTTAATTGTAAGAACTGTTCTTCTAAACTGATTTTTCGCTTGACCAGATGGTTGAGATACACGCCGTTTTGCGCAAAATACCGATTGAGGTCGGCCGCATCCACAGGTTTATAAAAAGTGGCTATTACCGTTTTAGGTTCCTCGGTGATCGTTGCCAGATCGGGATGTTGTTTTAACGCCGATTTGAGCGAAACCAGATCATAGGCATTAAGTTCAAAGTGGGCGTCGTTGGCAGACATATTGTCAACTTTTCCCGAGTAGAGGATTTCGCCTTTTCGAAGAACAAGCACATGGCTGCAAACTTTTTCAACTTCGTCTAGAAGGTGTGAGGCCAGCAAAATGGTCGTTCCGTGTGAAGCGATTTGCTTGATGATATCGCGGATTTGATGAATACCTTGTGGATCAAGTCCGTTGGTCGGTTCGTCGAGGATCAGAATTTCAGGATCATTAAGCAATGCTGATGCGATTGCCAAACGCTGTTTCATTCCGAGTGAAAACGTCCGGAACTTGCTGTCGGCACGATCGGTTAGCCCAACTACTTCCAGTTTTTCACTGATTTTGTTATAGCTGATTCCCTTGATTTTGCAAACCAGTTGAAGGTTTTCGCGCGCGGTCATGTATGGGTAGAAGTTCGGGCGTTCGATAATGGCGCCTACTTTTTTTAGCGCGTCGTGGGTGGGAACTTTTCCGCCGAACCATTGATAGTCGCCAGAAGTTTTATTGACCACGTTCAAGACGATTCCGAGTGTGGTGGATTTCCCGCTGCCGTTCGGACCGAGAATTCCGTAAACATTGCCTTTGTGAATCTCGAGTGATACGTTTTTGACCGCGTGAACCAGGCCGTAACGTTTATTGAGATTCGTGATGGTGAGAATGGGCTGTTCTTGCATTTGGTTGGTTTGTCGGATTGGACGACTAAGATAACCAAATGTTACCGCAAATATTTCAAGAATTAGTTGCCCGATACAGAAGTCGGATCGGAAGCGGAGTTGGCTGTAGGCGATTCTGATGAAAATTCAGAGTTGCAAACTTTGCATTTTAGTTTTTCAAGACTATTGTTTTTTGAGACTATCGGTACATATTTATGACCAAATAAAACACATAGAACTTCGCCTTGCAAACAACCTTCGGTGTAGATTATCGATTTCATTACGCTGATATTGGAAGTCAAACGTATACAAAAACATCTATGAAATACTAAAATAATCGACTAAATACACGAATTTATATAATTTCAATGTATATTCTTACAAATGAGATAGTTGAGATTACGTCAGTTGCATGAGCGATTGGCGCGGAAAGCCCGGAGCTCTGGCGAGGACTTGCAGCAAAAGCGCGACGGCCAAATACGAGGTTGAATGTGAACAACTTATATCTGGCCGGCATGCCCAAAAACTAAATTTAGGATTTTTGCTCTTTATTGAAATATACCAGATAATAGTACATTTGTTTCTCTTCGTCCCAACCTTTTTCGACGAATTTCTCGGCGCTTTCAGGGTTGATGAAATCGAGTTTAATCTGAATATTGGTGTCGAGGTTGATAACGTTTTTGATCGATTTCCGCGCATCTGAAACTGCGGCATTCGCGATCGGGAACGAGGTTACGTCTTCGATGCTGTATTTTTCACCTTTGTCGACTTTGTAGTTCTTGAATTCGGGAATAAGATCCGGGTTATCCAGGACTTCGTTCAGGAAATTGGTTTCTTCGAACTGGTCATTTTTAGCGAAATAATTCACAGACCGGTTCATAAACATCACTTCCTCTTTTTTGTCTTCGGCGGGAAGAACAACGTCTTTCGCGAAGTTTTGGCAGAATTTGAGGTATTTTTTGGTGATGAAATTTTCGTCCTCGAAAGCATCAACCGAAAGGAAATGCTCAAGCCAGTAGCGCGCATCATAACGGTTGCTATCAACGGTGAGAATCTTGTAGCCCTCGTCTTTTTTGTAATTGAAGATCAGACAGCCTTTGTCGAGTTTGCTCAAACTGACGCCTTGCTGAAGCATCATTTCGAGTTGCGATTCTTTTTCGGTGAATTGAAGGAAATCGGCCTGGATTTCACTTTTAAAGATTCCGATAGCGTCGACTACGTTATTATCGATGTTGATGTTTGTAAAATGCGCGACGTAAACCTCACCGTTTTTGATATGCGGGTGATTTGACTGATCGAACAAATGACGTGTGATCTTTGCTGAAACAGCGTGAAAATTGTCTGAATTCTCAAAAACCTCGTTTGAGAAATTGTACATGTCGTTGTACTCGAGGTCGACATCGTGTGCAAATTGGTAATAGTTTTCCTCTTTCTCGCGAAACGGTTTTAGAAAGAATTCTTTGAGCAGAGGCACGATCTCGTCGTTGAGAGAGGTTGGTTGCTCCGATAAAAAAATAGGCTCGTTACGGCTTTTGTTACCGACGCGGTGAATGGACAGCGTCTCGATTTGTGCGTTAAAAAGGTTGATCATTTATAGAAGGCTTGTGGCCGGTTACAATTAGTTAATTCCAGTTTTCATCAAATCCGAAGTCCTCGAAGTTGTCGCCACCATCGAGCATGTCGAGATCGTCTTCATCATAATCGTCTTCGTCGTAATCAAAATCGGCAGACGAATCGGAGAATTCTTTTTCCGGTGCCTCGGCGGGCATTTGACCGTGGGAGAAAAGTACGGTTGGATAGTCGGCTCCGACTTCAGTTTCTTCGATGGCGGCGAGTTCGATTAAGAATGTCCACATGTTCAGGAAATCGTACACGTAGATGATTTTGGTTTGATCTTCATTGAGCAATTCCGATAATTGGTAATCGCTCATTATTTTTTGTTCGCCCGGAATGTCGCCGGTATCGAATAGTGAGATTTCTTCGTCCTGGTTCCATTGATCGTCGCAAGTGTAAAATGAGGCAATGTCGTTACCGTCGAAACCAAATGCATTGACGATGGAGTTGTGGAAATCCTCTAAAGAATCCTCTTCAAGTATAGCGATATCGCGGAAAACATCGTCTTCAGCGTCTAGGATTACCCTGAATTTATAGACCATGGTGCTCAAAATTTGTTAGGCGGCAAAGTTAAAACAATAATCGGGTGCGTTGAAAAAAGTAATTAACAAAAGGATGTGTTATGGCTCGGCGATCCACCATTGATTGCCAAAAGGATCTTCGAAGCCGGCGCTGAAACCGTAATCTTTATGACTGGGTTCATATAGGCTGATCGCGTTGTTGTGAAGCGCTTTTTCATAGATATCGCTAACGTTATCAACAAAGATGAACATGCCTGCGGATTTTGCCGGAAAATTTTCAGTTGCTTGTGCAAACATGATCACGGCCTTGCCAATTGTGATTTCGGCGTGCATGATGTGATTTTCGTTGTTGGGAACGATTAATTGATCTTCAGCTTGAAAGACAACTTTGGCAAATGTGCTGAAACCGTCGGCATCGTTCAGGATCAGGTACGGCATAACCGGGAGATACTGTGATGGAATTTTCATAATTATTATTTTCAAATGAGTTATAAAGCTAATAAAGCTGCGGTCAACTTCCTACAGTTCATCACTAAAATCCGACACTTCGGTACAACTCATTTTTTACACTCGGCGCCGCGTTGCACTTTCGCAGTATAAATCTTTACTATGAAAGCAATCATTACATTTTTGACGATTTTAATTTGTTTGCAGATGTCGGCTCAAACTCAGATTTCCGGTATTGTTAGCGATGACAAAGGAAAAGCGGTTACTGGCGCAAACGTTTTTATCGAAGGTACTTACGACGGCGATATTACTGATGAGAACGGCGCATTTTTATTTACAACTACTGAGTCGGGTGTTCAGATACTGACCGTGAATGCAATTCTATATGAGTCGCAGCAGATCGCAGTCACGCCCGAAGATCTTCAGCCCGTAACCATAATTCTGAAAAAGGCTGGCAACGCACTCGACGAGGTGGTGATCACTGCCGGCACATTTGAGACAGGCGACAAATCGAGGGCAGCGGTGTTAAAGCCTTTAGATATAGTAACTACAGCCGGATCGGCGGGAAATATTATTGCGGCACTGCAAACACTTCCGGGGACGCAAATGGCTGCTGATGACGGCCGGCTATTTGTGCGTGGCGGCGAAGCCAACGAAACTCAAACCTTTATTGATGGCGTACGCGTCGCTCAACCATACGGCGCTCAGGTCAACAATATGCCAACGCGTGGCCGCTTTTCACCATTTTTATTTAGTGGAATTTCCTTTTCGACCGGTGGTTATGGCGCCGAGTTTGGCGATGCGCTGTCGAGCGTACTGCTGCTCAACACCATCAACGAACCCGAAGAAGACGCTACCGACATTTCACTGATGACCGTGGGCCTCGGCATTGGCCATACAAAGAAGTGGGATCGACGTTCTTTAAGCATCAACCTTTCATACACCGACCTTGAGCCGTATCATCTTGCTGTTCCTCAGAATGTCTATTGGAACCGCGCATTTCGGTCGCTGTCGGGCGAGGCGGTTTTCCGGCAAAAGTTTGAAGACGGTTTGTTAAAGATTTATGCAGCGTTTGATGCTTCAAAATTTGATTTCAACCAGCAACGTATCGATTTGCCAAAAAGCAGGATTAACTTAAATAATGATAATTTTTATCTGAATTCGACTTACAGCGGATACATTGGCGGAAACTGGAATATTAGCGGCGGATTAAGCTATGGCTATTCAAACAATGACATTGATATCGATGCAAATAATCTATCAAATGATGAACATGCGGTTCATGCCAAGGTCAAATTGATAAAGAAATTTTCTGGAAAAGTCAGGCTGACAGCGGGCGTCGAGCATTTTCAGACCAGATTTGCCGAAGGTTATCAGCAACCTCAAAACGATAATGTTACTGCAAATTTTAATTCCGCCATTACTGCCGCATTTGTCGAAACAGACATTAGTATTGTCGGGAATCTTGCCGGTCGCATCGGCTTGCGGGCTTCTTATAATGACCTTTTGAATGAGAGCAATATTTCGCCGCGGATGTCACTTGGATATCAGATCAATAAACATCATCAATTATCGATTGCTTATGGCGATTATGCGCAGGCTCCTGATAACGATGTTTTGAAATATTCTGACAGTTATTCAATTAAAAATCAGAAGTCTGAACATTATATTGTAAACCATCAGTTCAGTATTTCAAAACGTTTGCTTCGAACGGAAATTTACTATAAAAAATATGCTGATCTGATAACTTTTGCGGCAAGTGAATCGGCTTTTGCAAACGGATTATCTAATGGCGGTTATGGCTTTGCCAAAGGTGTTGATGTGTTTTGGCGCGATAACAAATCGATTACTAACGTCGAATACTGGCTGTCGTATTCTTATATCGATACCAAACGAAAATATCGCGATTTTCCGGTTGAGGCCACACCCAACTTTGCTGCCAAGCACACGCTGTCGGCTGTCGGAAAGTATTGGATCAACAGCTTGAGGTCGCAGTTGAGCGTGACGAACTCTTTCGCTTCGGGGCGGCCGTTCCACGATCCTAACAAAGCCGGTTACCTTCAAAGCAAAACCAGGGCCTATAATAATTTAAGTTTGAGCTGGGCTTATTTGCTGACAGCGCAGAAAATATTGTATTTCTCAGTTTCTAATGTTTTAGGATCCGAAAATGTTTTCAATTACGAATATTCTGCAACGCCAAATGAAAGCGGCCAACTGAGCAGGCGCGCCATAAACCAAACTGCAGACAGGTTTTTCTTTGTGGGTTTCTTCTGGACCATCAGCAATGACAAAACAAATAATCAGCTTAAAAACCTGTAAGTACGATTCGTCCCCGAAATTCTACAGTTGAGTCAGCTTTCTTTTCAAAATCATTTTTACAGAAGAACCTTTGTCTAATCAAATAACAAATCATTTAAAAATAAGATCATGAAAACAATTTTAATCACACTTCCGATGCTGCTACTTTCAATTTTTGCAACTGCCCAAACCAAATTTGAACAGGGGATGGGCAAAGCTTTCGCTACGTGGGGCGAAGGCAGGAATACCGAAGCTGCCGCTATGTTTGAACGTATTGCTGCAGCTGAGCAGGGCGAATGGCTTCCGGATTATTATGCGTCATTGATCAATACCATCGCGGCATTTCAAACTCAAAACAAAGACGAAGTTTTCGCTTATCTGACAAAAGCTCAACAAGCTTATGATAATGCAGCTTTAAAAGAGCATAATAATGCAGAACTGCTGGTATTGCAGGCGATGATACATACCGGATATATCGCACACGATCCGATGACCTACGGACGAACGCTTTCGGGAAAAGTAAAAGAACTGTATCTAAAAGCGCTGAGTCTTGAACCGGAAAATCCTCGTGCGGTTTACGGTTGGGCGGAGTTCGAACTTCACTCTGCTAAATATTTCAATGCCGATATTGCGCCAATCTGTGCACGCATCGACAGCGCAGTTGAACTTTTTGCTACATTTAAACCCAAAACTCCATTCCACCCAAAATGGGGAGCTGACCGCGCAATTGCCACCCAGTCTGAATGTAAAAAATAGATATGAACAGGTTTACGAAAGAATTTTTAAAATCGGTTGTCTTAGGATGCGTCCTTTTTCTGGTGCTGCAGGGTATAAATCTGATTGCAGGTACAAAACTGGTTTTTGACGACATCTTTTTGTACAGATTTTTGATGACGATGCTTTATACCGTCAGCATTTATATGGTTAATGCTTCGGTTTTCATCATGCTTGACCGCCGCTTTAAAAATGATCGTTTTCCGGTTAAAAGGCTGTCGATCGGGTTTGTGATTAGTTTTACTGCTACAGTCGTGATCATATTCATGTTGCGCATCTTTGAAGAAGTTTACATTGAAAATAAATCTTTTGCCGAATTCTGGCAGAACGAGCGTCTTGCAAATTATCTGGTGGCGATTATCGTATATCTTTTCGTCAGCCTGTTCATGCATGCGGTATATTTTTATAAGGCGCTTCAGGAGAAAAAGTTTAAAGAACAAAAGATCATCGCAGGCACCGCTTCGGCAAAATTTGAAAGCCTCAAGAATCAGATCGATCCACATTTTTTATTCAACAGTCTCAATGTATTGAGTTCACTGATAGAGGAAAATCCGGATAACGCTCAGAGATTCACGACTTCATTATCAAAGATTTATAGATACGTACTTGAACAAAAAGATAAAGATCTAGTTTCGGTAGAAGAGGAACTTCAGTTTGCCAAAATTTACATGGATCTATTAAAAATGCGCTTTGAAGACAGCCTGACTTACGAGGTCGATAATGATGTGCCTAATCCTGAGGCCAGAGTAATTCCGTTATCATTGCAACTATTGCTTGAAAATACAGTGAAGCACAACGTAGTGAGCCAAAAGCGCCCGTTGCACATAAAAATTACCGTCGATAATGATATGCTTTGTATCACTAATAATTATCAGAAAAAAGAAGTTTTGCAGGGCAAACAAGGTGTAGGCCTTCAGAATATCATTAGTCGCTACGGTATAATCACAAAACGAAAGGTTTTGATTACGCAGTCAGAAAATGAATTTACGGTGAAAATACCAATCCTAACAAAACAAGTTTCGATCATGGAAAACGATTTTTACGACAAGAACGCAGCATATCTGCGAGCACAGAAAAAAGTTGAAGATATAAAAGGGTTTTACGGGCATCTGATGTCGTATGTGATAGTGATGCTGGCGCTGGCTATTATTAATTTTACTGCAACACCGTCTTATTTATGGTTTTTATGGCCGGCATTGGGATGGGGTGTCGGGGTGGCGGTGCATGCTGTGACAGTGTTCAATTATATGCCATTTCTCAGTAGTGAATGGGAAGAAAAAAAGATCACTGAAATGCTTGAAAAAGAGAACAAATCTGAATGGAAATAGCTATGCAAAATTTTAAAGATCAAAGGTATAACCTTGCTAAAAAGAAGGTTAAGGAGATTAAAAGTTTTTATATCAATCTGACTTGCTATCTCGTTGTTATTCCATTACTTATCATTATTAATCTTGCGACTTTTAGCGGCGTATACTGGTTTATATATTCGATGGCAGGATGGGGCGCCGGATTATTGATACACGGATTGACAGCCTTCAGATATTTTCCTTTTTTAAGCAGCGACTGGGAGCAACGCAAGATCAGGGAATTCATGGAAGTCGAAAAACAAAAATACCAAACCGAAATACAATGATCGATCAGCAATTTATTAACGAGCAAAAGTATGAGCGCGCCAAGAAACGCGTCAGGGCGCTATCGGGTTTTTACAAGCATTTGGCGGCCTACGTAATTGTCAATGCCATTTTGCTGCTAATTAAATACTATGATCTCGGCGCCGGTGAAAGTATGCTGACTTTCAGTAATTTTTCAACTGTTATATTTTGGGGTATAGGTTTGTTTTTTCACGGAGTTGGCATCTTTGGTTCCAAACTGGTTTTCGGTAATCAATGGGAAGAGCGAAAGATCGCAGAAATAATGGATAACGAAATCAAACGAAAATACAACTAAGCCGTGCACACACTCATCATAGAAGACGAAAAGCCTGCCGCAAGGCTATTGCAGCGAAAACTGCTGAAACTCGGCATCCAAGCCGACATTATGCTGCACTCAGTTGAAGAAGCAGTGCAATGGTTTACCGAAAACCCGCATCCGGATCTAATCTTTCTTGATATTCAATTATCAGACGGTTTGTCTTTCGAGATTTTTGAAAAGTGCACTATCGATAGTGCGGTCATTTTTACGACTGCCTATGATGAATATGCGCTAAAAGCCTTTAAATTTAACAGCATCGACTATCTTTTAAAACCCATTGATGAGGCAGATCTCGAAATTGCAGTCGCGAAATACAAGGCGAGGTCGCGCGACAAATCAACGGCAATCGATTTTGAGCAGATCAAAAACATGTTCCTTCAGTCGGCGGCAAAACAATATAAAACGCGATTTACGGTAAAAATAGGGCCGCAGCTGAAGGTTTTAAAAACAGATCAGATAGAATGTTTCTACAGCGAAAATAAAGGTACTTATATCCATACTGTCGACAACCGGAATTATCTGATCGAACAGACTTTGGAAATGATCGAACAAGATATCGATCCGTCTGATTTTTATCGGGTCAGCCGCAAATTTATCGTTCCGCTTAAATCGATCAAGGACATCGTAGTCTACAGCAATTCGCGATTAAAGATCGTGCTTCCAACCTATAAAGATGACGAGGTCATAGTAAGCCGCGAAAAGGTAGCCGATTTTAAAAAGTGGCTTGGTTAAACCGGAATTTCCTTTCGTTCGCCGATCTGCTGACGCCACATCGCGTAATACAGCCCTTTTCGGCTCAGCAATTCGTGGTGGCTGCCATGTTCGGTGATCTGGCCACGTTCAAGCACATAGATCGTGTCGGCATGCATAATCGTAGATAAACGGTGCGCGATCAAAATTGTCATTTGCTTCCGATTGTTTGAGATTTCCTTGATGGTTTGGGTGATTTGCTCTTCGGTTAGAGAATCGAGCGCCGATGTTGCTTCGTCAAAAATCAATAAATTGGGTTCACGCAGCAGCGCGCGTGCAATTGCAAGCCGTTGTTTTTCCCCGCCAGAAAGTCGCTTGCCGCCTTCGCCGAGAATCGTATCTAAGCCATTTTCCGAGTTTTGAAGAATATTCAGCGCTGATGCTTTTCGCATGACTTCAAGCATATCCTCGTCAGTTGCGTCGGGCTTTACAAAGAGCAGATTTTCACGAATCGTTCCCGAAAACAATTGTGTGTCTTGCGTTACAAAGCCAAGTTGACGTCTGATTCTATTATATCGAAGATCGTTGATTGATACATTGTCATAAAAAATATCGCCTGAAATAGGTCGGTACAAACCAACGAGCAATTTAACCAAAGTCGATTTTCCTGAACCTGAAGGTCCGACAAACGCAATGGTTTCGCCCAATTTTATGTTGAATGAAATGTTTTGAATCGCATCGTGTTGTGCATTTTTGTGCCTGAAAACGACGCCGCTGAACGAAAGTGAAGAGATCGGACCAATGTCGACCGGTTCGGCTGGGCGGAATTCAGGCTGTTTTTGCATCAATTCGTTAAAAAGTGTCAACGCAGTTTCAGCTTCGCGATATGAAATGATAATACTTCCAAGGTCCTGAAGCGGAACCATGATTCCTGTTGAGATGAACTGCATTGATATCAGTTCACCCGGAGACAACACATTTCTGAAGATCAGCCACAGCAAAATAAACAAAACTGATTGTTTCAGCAGCATAAGCACACTGCCTTGTAAAAAAGTGAGCGACCTCATTTTCTTGACTTTGGCCATTTCGAGATCGTAGATTTCCTGGGTGTGAACTTTTAGCCGCCGGATTTCGGGATAGGTGAGGCCAAGGCTTTTTACAAGTTCGATGTTTCGCAGACTTTCGGTAATGGTGCCGCTCATTTGACGGTTCTGACGGATAAGGCTTCGCTGCAGCGTTTTGATTGATTTGCTGAGGATGCTTGTTAATCCGCCGAGAATGACGACTCCGACGAGGAAAACAGGTATTAAAGCCCAGTGTTTTGTGATGGCGTACCACATTAAAAAGCCGATGGAAACGACTGACGAGAATAAGATATTGATGAAAGATGACAAGAATTTTTCGGTATCGGAACGGACCTTTTGCAAAATGGACAATATTTCGCCACTGCTTTGATCTTCAAATTCTTGAAAGGGGAGTCGCAGAGTTTGTCGCAAACCATCATTAAAGATCTGCATGCCAAATTTTTGCACGATCATTCGCAGCACATAATCTTTAAACGACCGGAAGAGTAGCGATGCGAGGGCGATTGCGATGGCGAGTCCCAAAAGCTGCAGAACGCCGTTGACCAATTCCGTGTTGCTCTTGCCATTCTGGTTTAAAGCGTACTGATCGATGATCTTTCCAAAAATAATCGGATCATATAGCGATAATATCTGTGCAGATCCGGCAAGCAGCAAGGCAAGCAGAACCCACCAACGGTACGGATTGAGATATTTCCAGAGTAGTAACATAGGCTAAAAAAAAACTGTTTCACAAAAGAACCTAATTAGGTTTTCTTATGAAACAGTATCGAATGCATTTTCATTTAGTTTAACTGCAGGTTCGCGAATATGAAACTAACGATCGGCAGAGATTTTCAATTGAATGGATTCGGAATTATCGTTTAAGGAAATCTCGAATTTCTTCTTCAGTCCTTCCAAGTTTTTGTTGAAGTCGTCCCCAAAGTTCATCTTCCTTTCCTTCTTCGTATAGTAGATCGTCATCGGTAAGATCAGCAAATTTCTGCTTTAACTTACCTTTGAATTCGTCCCAGTTTCCTTCGAGTTCTCTTGAATTTGTCATGATAAAAAATTTAAGTTGTTGTGTGTTTTTCAAAGGTAGGATAACACAAAAGAAGGAGGGTTATACAATTATTTTCTAAACTTGCATGATTTCCACTTTGCTGGAATTGATAATAATGTAATGCTTTAAGTGAAATAAGTTAATTAATTTGGTGTTCAATATCTTAGGTCATAGTTATAGATTTATTCTATGGCGGTTTTTCGCTCGAAAATCAGGTAAATTTGGATACCGAAAAGGATGCTTGCGGCAAATAAGTGAATTGCTTGAGAGCCGAATGGAAAGTCAAAATAATACATGGCAATTCCGCTTGCAATCTCAACGAGCAGGACCGCCATCACCCAATTCATCTTAGAGTGATAAATATCTAGAGATCGGTTTCGGAGATACAAAAAAAGATTCACCACAAATACTAAAATCGAGAATGTACGATGAAAGTAAAAGTTGAAAGTCGGCTCACTCAAAATCATACTCATTCGATCATAGCCCAACAATTTAATTTGCTCGTCCACGAACTGGCGAACTTGCGTCCCGGTGATTACCTGGATCATTGTTAAAATTAAAGCGACGATTACAAAGCTTGTGAATAATTTATCGCGCTTAAAAACTTTCCTCTGTGGCGATGCGATCCTAATAATGTAGATGACCAGAGCCACGATCAACAAGGCAACAATCATATGAAGAGTAATCTTTACCGGATTCAGAACCGAATACACTACCGTAGCGCCGAGCCAGCCCTGAAAGCCCATCAAAAAAACGGATAGCCACGACAGCCAAATAATGCGTTTATTCACCTTTTTAAATCCAAATGAGAGTATCGCCATAATAAGCGTTGCAAGTCCCGCTAATGCGCCCGCAAGCCTGTTGATGTATTCAATCCAGGTGTGTGTCGGATTAAAAATAGCATAATCGTGTTTTGTGTATTCTCGCCAATTTTCGGGATTGAACTCGTTTTTGGTTGTAAAGTCGGATGTCGCCACCAACAATTGTTCGTCTTTGATAATGACCTGACCTTTTTCAAACTCGCGATCAGGCGTCCAGGTCAGCTCTTGAACATCCGTAGGCGGAATATAATAACCAAAACATTTTGGCCAATCGGGACAGCCCATGCCAGAGCCGGTCATCCTAACCAGCGCACCTGCCATAATTACAAGATAAATCAGCACCAGAGCAGTTTTAGCTGTTGGAAGAAAGTATTTTTTCATAAGATGGGATTTGTTACGCGTCTTTTTTGAGACCTAATGACGCAGCTTTTTTTAACATAAACTCGTATGCGGCTTCATATTCGTTTGGGATTTCGCCCTCGAGTATGGCTTCTTTAATGGCTTCTTTGATCATTCCGATTTCACGCGAAGGCTGAATATTGAATATTTGCATAATATCCTCGCCGCTAATCGGTGGCTGAAAATTCCGAATATGATCACGCGCTTCAACTTCGACGATCTTGTTGCGAACAGTTTTGAAATTGTCGTGGTAGCGTCTGAATTTATTCGGATTTTTCGTGGTAATATCGGCTTCACATAAAGTCATCAGGCTTTCAACATCTTCACCGGCATCAAAAACCAAACGTCTAACGGCTGAATCGGTCACAAGGTCTTGCGCCAATACAATCGGCCGCGAGCTCATCATCACCATTTTCTGGACAAACTTCATTTTGTGATTTAACGGCATATGAAGTCGTTCGAAGATTTTCTTGACCATCTTTCCGCCAACAAATTCGTGCCCGTGGAACGTCCATCCCACTTTTTTATCGAACCGCTTGGTCGGAGCCTTGCCAATATCGTGTAAAAGCGCTGACCATCGAAGCCAAACATCGTCGGTATTTTTGGAAATGTTGTCGACAACTTCAAGTGTGTGATAAAAATTGTCTTTGTGTGTTTGCCCTTCAACTTCCTCGACGCCCTGGAGTGCGGTAAGTTCAGGCAGAATGATCTCAAGCAATTTCGTTTTGTGCAAAAGCAAAAATCCGATTGAAGGCGTGTCAGTTGAAAGAATTTTGTTGAGTTCATCGACAATGCGTTCGCCGGAAATGATTTTTATCCGTGACGCATTTTCGGTGATTGATGTAATTGCAGTTTGATCGATCGTAAAATTCAGCTGTGCGGCAAACCTGATTGCACGTAACATCCGCAGAGGATCATCTGAAAATGTGATTGATGGGTCGAGTGGCGTCCGGATAATTTTGCGATTAAGATCCGAAACACCGTCGAACGGATCGAGAAGCAGTCCGTAATTATTTTGATTCAGCGATAATGCGAGCGCGTTGATGGTAAAATCACGACGATCTTGATCATCTTGCAAGGTCCCGTTTTCGACGACCGGATTGCGACTCTCGAAATGGTAGGATTCTTTTCTGGCGCCAACAAATTCGATTTCGGTGTCTTCATACCGAAGCATCGCGGTTCCGTAGTTTTTAAATACCTGAACTTTTGGTTTTTTAGGCAACATCTCAGAAACCTTTAATGCCAATTCGATTCCGCTGCCCACGGCAACAATGTCGATGTCTTTTTTGCTGCCGCGCTCAAGGAGGAGATCGCGAACAAAACCACCAATGACATAGCTATCGATCCCAAGTTGGGCCGACGCATTCGAAATCACAGTAAATATGGGGTTCGAAAGTGCTTCTTTATAATTTTTCAAGGCCAGAAATTTTTGATGATGCCGCGGGCTATTTTCGGATGATTTTTACCTGCGAGTCCAAAGTCAGTTTGATGATTGCCGACGGTTTTCCGCCAACACGCTCCCGATCGAGGTTAACGACATAGTCGACGCCATCGATGATTTCCTTACTGATTTCAGAAAACGAGGCCGGCGAAGGCATTCCTGAAATATTTGCCGAAGTCGACACCAGCGGTTTTTTCATTCGCTCCATCAGCTTAAAACAAAAAGGTTCCTTAACCAGACGGACGCCAAGCGAATTGTCCTCAGCGATTAAACTTTTGGCGATATTTTTTGGTTTGTCGAGAATCAGTGTGGTTGGTTTTTCGGAAAAATCGAGAATTTGCCAAGCTACATCTGGAATTTCGTGAAATACATTATACATCATTTTTTCGCCGTTCATCAAAACGATCATCGACTTGGCTTCCGACCGTTTTTTCAACGCGAAAATCTTCTGAATTGCCGCTTCGTTCGTGGCGTCGCACCCAATTCCCCAGATCGTATCAGTCGGATATAAAATGATTCCACCTTCCTTAATTACCTCATATGCATTGTGTATTTCCTGACTAATCATCGGTTTTAGCTCAATTTTGCGCAAAGTTAATCATAACTTTCTTAGCAGAATTGCAATTATTCAAGTATTGATTAGTTGTATTGGCAAGTATTATATATTTGTAGTCTCAAATTCGCGTTAAACTTTTTGCACATGTCGAAAAAAATCGGTTTTATTCCGCTCCGCAAGGGATCAAAAGGGATTCGGAATAAAAACAAAAAAAAGATGGCTGGTCGGCCGTTATTTTCCTGGGTTCTGACTGAAGCCTTATTATCGGATCTTGACCAGATCATTGTTTATACCGACGATCAGGAAATCATCGATTATATTTCGGCTGAGTATCATTGGACGACGAAAGTCAACGCAGTGATGCGAAGTGCTGAAAGTGCCACCGATACGGCTTCAACTGAGACGGCGATGCTCGAATATTGTGAATCAATCAATTTCGATTTTTCATTGTTTTGTCTTTTGCAAGCCACATCACCATTAACCACCCGGCACGATATTAACACTTGCATTTCTAAAATTTATACCGAAGACTGCGATTCTGCGTTAACAGTTGTCCGAACGCACCGTTTTATTTGGAATGAAGACGGTTCGCCTGCAAATTACGATTATTTGAATCGGCCACGTCGACAGGATTTTAACGGACTTTTGATCGAAAATGGTGCTGTTTATGTCGCTAAAGCAGATGTCGTAAAGCAAAACCGAAATCGCCTTGGCGGAAAGATCGCAATTGTTGAAATGCCTGAAGAAACGCTGATGGAAATTGATAGCATGAGCGACTGGGGAATTGTTGAAAATTTGTTGATCGACCGATTGCGCGCACAAAAGAAGTCGGATCGAATTACGCATTTGCTGCTCGATGTCGACGGTGTTTTTACCGATGGTTGTGTTTACTTTGGCCCTGAAGGCGAATTGCTCAAAAAGTTCGACATGCGCGACGGAATGGGGCTTGAGGTTTTAAGACAATATGATGTTGAGGTGATGGTGATGACTTCCGAGAATTCGAAATTGGTCGAACAACGGATGAAGAAATTAAAAATCGATAAGGCTTACTTTGGAGTTAAAGACAAATATGCCTTTCTTCAGAATTTGATGCTTGAGAAAAATCTCAGCAGCGGAAATCTTGCCTATATCGGTGATGATATCAACGATTTGGCATCGATGCTTACTGTTGGATGGTCTTTTGCGCCAAACAACGCAATGGATATTATAAAAAAGAATGCTGATTTTACGGTAAATACAAACTCGGCCGCCGGTGCAATCCGTACTGTTTGCGACCATATTATGAAATATAACAAACGCTATGAAAAAAACGGAATATAAAAAGCCATTCCTTATTGCCGAAATCGGTTGCAATCACAAAGGAGAAATGGAACTCGCAAAAGAACTCATCAAAATTGCAAAGATCTTTTGCGGTGCCGATGCGGTTAAGTTTCAAAAGAGAAACAATCGCGAACTTCTAACTGAAGAACAATACAACGCGCCACATCCAAATCCGGCAAATTCGTACGGAGATACGTATGGAGCTCACCGTGAATTCCTGGAATTTGATGTTGCTCAAAACAAAGAATTAAAAGAATATTGCGAGGAATTGGGGATTATATATTCGACCTCAGTTTGGGATTTGACTTCAGCTAAAGAAATCACATCGATCAATCCGCAGTTCATCAAAATTCCATCAGCTTGTAATAACAATTACGAGATGCTTGACTGGCTTTGCAAAAATTACACTGGTGAAATTCATATTTCAACCGGGATGACGACCAAGGACGAAACCGAAGATCTTGTGAATTTCTTTATGGAAAGAGGACGCAACATGGATTTGGTACTTTATAACTGCACCTCGGGTTATCCTGTGCCGTTTAAGGATGTTTGCTTATTGGATATTTTGATTCTTCAGGAAAAATATGCTGATAAAGTAAAATCAATTGGTTTTTCGGGTCATCACCTCGGAATCGCAGTCGACATTGCTGCCTACACCCTTGGAGCAAATATCATCGAAAGACATTATACGTTAGACCGCACCTGGAAAGGGACCGATCACGCTGCATCGCTTGAGCCAATGGGACTTCGCAAGCTTTCCCGAGATCTTGAAGCTACGTACGAAGCGCTTCGCTACAAAGAGAAAGACATTCTCGATATCGAGCAAGTTCAACGAGACAAATTAAAAAACAAGAAAGTTTAATTTATGAATCAAACCTTTGTCTGTTGCTCGACCTATCATGTTTATTTGTCGATTATCGAAGCCTATAAGTTCAAGTACGAAGGCCACGATTCGATACTGATATTTTTTGTCGATCATATTGAAGGTATTGAGGAATTTGTCGATAACGTCGCGAAAATCGGCGTGTTCAAGAAAGTCCTCAAGATTCAGGGTTACACGTTAATCCGAAATTTAAAGCAACGATACGGCGCGTGGAGGTATTTTACTCAACGTGCCTCAATCGTGGTTGATCTTTATCAGAAAAGCAATCCGGAACTGGTCGAATATGATGCCTTTATTGCCAATTCTCAGATTAATCTTTTTCAAATCAATCGCACCCGGGCGTACTTTCTGATAAAATATCCCGAAAACCATTTCCGAATGTACGAAGACGGTTACGGAACCTACACTCAGAAGCTTCCGGCAATGCGTCACTTTAACCGAAAATACATTACCAAATTTCCGGTGTTAAAAGGACATGATCCTCAGATTAAAGAAGTCGTGGTGAGCTTTCCTGAAAAAGTTGTCGATAAAGTTTTGATTCCGAAATTGAAAAAACTCAACATTCAGGCGCTTGAAGACGGCATCAGGGAAGAAGATAAGTGCAAAGTTATAACTTCAATTATCGGCGACGTATCAGTAATGCGTGAGCGCGCCACCATTGTAATTACGCAGCCAATTTCCGAAGACGGAATCTGTACCGAAAACGAAAAGAAAAAACTTTACGGAGATATTATCGATGCCGAGATCGAAAGCGGACATATGGTCTATCTCAAAACACATCCACGCGAACGAACAGTCTATTCCTACGAGAAAGATGGCTTGTACAATTTGCCGAAATATTTTCCACTCGAGGTTTTTAACCTTTCTAAAAATTTGATGATCGAAAGAGCTGTATCATTTTATTCAACTGCGCTCTATAACCTCAAACATGTTGATGAGAAAGTATTGCTTGGTGAGGATTATCTCCAAAAAGCAATCGTCAAACTTAGAAAGCGGTAACTACTTTAGAAGATCCCGATAAACCTCAAAATACTGTTTTGCGGCGTTCTCCCAAGTGAATTCGTTTGAGCGGGCGATCAATTTTGGTACAATCAGTTCGGCATTAGTTTCGAATTCGGCCATTCCGCGATTAAAAACCGACGCCATGTATTGCGGATCGAAATCTTCCCAATAGTTTGCCAGATCGCCACCGATTTCCGGAAGTGATGTTTTATCGGAAATAAATACCGGCTTGCCAAATCGCATTGCCTCGATTACCGGAAGCCCGAAACCTTCCCGCAACGACGGAAAAACAAACGCCTTACAATTATTGTAGTAATATTGCCGCTCGATATCGGATACTTTTCCGACTAGCGTCACACGATCAGCAATGCCAAGCGATTGTGCCCGGGTTTTAATTTCTTCGGCTTCTTTAGTCGAATTTTTGCCGGCAATGACAAGTTCATAACCAGATATATTCGCAAGCATTTCGACAAGGGTAATAAAATTTTTACGTCCGGTTATTTCGCCAATCGCAAATAAAAAGGGTTTGGTAGGAACGTAGTTTGGACGGTAATTTTCAGGAAACACGATCTCTTTAATCGGATTTCCATTGTAAATAACGTATTGCGGAACATCTGGAACCTTATACCACTGGTGCGTTGACGATTTTGCAAAGTTCGAAATATACGTGATTGCAACGCTCTTGCTGAGTTTCTCCTGAAATTTCTGATGCTCTTCAAATTGCATGTAGTTTTCAGGATTTCGAACAAATGGCGTGTTGTGAACCGTTAATAAATACGGAACGTTACCGTGCGGCTCGATCTTAGTGTTTTGATTTAACGAATGCCAGAGGTCGTAATTCTTTCTGATCCGAAAAGCAGGATATCGCTGAAACGAATAGTACCGTTTGTAAGAAAATGACTTGCCAAACTCGGATTTTAGATAATTGAGGTTTTCAGCGAGAATTTCAAATTTGAACTCGTCCTGATTCACATCTCGCAAACTTCGGAGTAAGTGTAAATTAAACTGTCCGAATCCAAAATACAGGTTTTTAATATGATGCGACTCTAAAAAAATCGTTTTCATTCACAAAATCGTTTGCACAATATTACCCATAAATTTCTAAAGTGATTCCATATTTTAAACATTGTTGTATTTTAGCGCTATGAAAAGTGTATTCAGCAAAACCTATACTGACCGTGCGCAGGAAATCACGACGATGATAGCTGGTTTTGACACTCAAGGTGAACTCTTTATCGCGGGGCAACGCAACATGATCAAGCTTTTTCACTTAAGCGATGTCACGTTAAATGTTAAGTCGTTCCGGATTCCGAATCTTGTAAATCAAATCGCCTACAAATATTTTAGACGTTCTAAAGCGCGCAGATCGTTCGACTTTGCGAATGTTTTGCTGGCTAAAGGAATTGGCACGCCTCAACCGGTTGCGTACTTCGAATGTGGTTCAGCGCTATTGTCCAAAAGCTACTACATTAGCGAGCAATTGGTTGCTGATCTGACTTTTCGTGAACTCACAAACGATTTAAACTATCCCGATCACGAAAATATTTTGCGGCAGTTTACGCAGTTCACTTTCGAACTTCACGAGAAAGGAATTGAATTTCTCGATCACACGCCGGGTAACACATTAATCCGAAAAATTGATGAGGGCAAATACGAGTTTTTCCTGGTCGATCTGAATCGGATGAGGTTTCACAACTCGATCGACTTTAACACGCGGATTGCCAATATGAGCAAGCTGACCAATATTGATCAGATCATTTCGGTTATGAGCGATGAGTACGCGAAATTATACGGAAGACCAGCAGCGGAAGTTCATAATTGTCTGATTCAACACACTGAAAATTTTCAAAAGAGACTCGTTAATAAGAAATGGCTGAAGAAAAAGCTTTTGTTCTGGCGTAAAAAATAAAGTATGAAAGCATCTGTTATCATGAGTACCTATAATTCTGAAGAATGGCTCGAAAAAGTCATTTGGGGATTTAGCGTACAAACTGAACAGGATTTTGAAATTATCATTGCCGACGATGGTTCAAGGCCAAAAACCAAGCAGCTGATCGACGATTTGCGAACCAAGATCAGTATGCCGCTGGTTCACGTCTGGCAAGAGGATGAAGGCTTCCAAAAGTCGCGGATCCTCAATAAAGCAATTGTTGCGTCTTCAACTGACTATCTGATTTTTACCGACGGCGACTGCATTCCGCGTCAAGATTTTGTTGAAACGCATCTGAACTATCGTGAAAAAAACTACTTTTTATCTGGCGGTTATTTTATGTTGCCGATGGATATCTCAAAGGCGATTACCAAAGATGATATCGTATCACAACGTTGCTTTGATATCAAATGGCTTTTGCGAAACGGCTTAAAACGAACATTTAAAAACACCAAACTTCGCGTTTCGGGTTCCGTTGCAAAATTTCTAAACTCAATAACCCCAACAAATGCGTCGTGGAATGGTCACAATGCGTCAGGATGGAAAGAAGATCTGGTAGCAATTAACGGTTTTAACGAGGACATGCAATATGGCGGACAAGATCGGGAACTTGGCGAGCGGTTGTTCAATAAAGGGCTAAAGTCGAAACAAATCAGATATAGTGCGATTTGCATCCATTTGGATCATGCCCGAGGTTATGTCAATAAGGAAACTTGGCAGAAAAACTACAACATCCGCAAGAACGTTAAGATCAATAAGATCGTTCGCACTCCGACGGGTATCGAAAAATTGTAGTTACTTTTTCAAAATCCGATTCACGAAGTCTTTCAGGCGGTTTTCGTAAAGTTCAGGTGTCAGCTTTTGATAGAGCTCAGACGTGCATTTCTTAAACTTTTTAGGGTGATCACTTCCATATATTTCCGGGTAGAAATCCTGTAAATGTACCGCCACGTGACGATATTCGTCGGCGAGCATATCCCATGAAGATTTGTTGATCCATGGCGAGAAAATGGTAAAGGTCGGAATGTCGAGAGCTTTTGCCATATTGACTGCTCCGCCTTCATTTCCGATTAACGCATTACATTGTGAAAGCACACCTAGAAATTCACGGAGGCCGCCGATATAAAGATCTAAACGGATTTTAGTTTTGGTTGATTCGCTGCAAAAATTATAAATTTCGTTGGCTTCTTTCGCCTGCGACGGAATATAATTGAACAGCAACACCATATCGCCAGCTGATGCAATCATGTCCAGGTTTTTAGCCATGATTTCTGCCGGAAGGCTTTTGTCTTTGGCACTTCCCAAAATGCTGATCATAATCACCGGAAGGTTTTGATCGAGATTTTGAAGTTTGTTCCTTGCCGCTGATATTTCGGGATCCGACAAATATATTTTTGGAAAAACCGGCGTAATCATCTTTTCGGTTAACGCGTTTGCAAGTTGCAGTCTATGAAAAATTGATGAGCCGCTGACATTTTTTGCGGGTATGACCAATTTGGTGTAGAAAATGCCGGTGTACCATTTTTTCCAACCAATCCTGATCGGTGCTTTTGAAAAATACGTAGGCAGAATGCTTTCCCATCGGCCATAAGCATCAATAACCGCATCATACTTATCTCGTTTCAGTTTTTCGCCATAGGAGATTAACGTCGAGAACCGATTTTTCCTTGGCGGATGAAAATCAATTAGTTGGTCAATATATGGATTCCTTTCTACAACCGGTCGGGTGGCCGGCTGAACCATGTAGTGGACTTCAGCATTGGGCATTGCATCTTTGATGGCCTGGCAGATTACGGTGCTTGCCAACACATCTCCAATCATCTTTTGTTGGATGACAAGAACTTTCATTATACCGCTACGTCGTATTCGCGAAGTGCGTCGTTAAGCGAAGTTTTGAGATCGGTTGACGGTTTGCGTTTACCGATGATAAGTGCGCATGGAACCTGAAATTCTCCCGCTGCAAATTTTTTGGTATAGCTACCCGGAATCACCACTGATCTTGCCGGAACAACACCTTTTATTTCTACCGGCTCGTTTCCTGTAACGTCGATGATTTTTGTTGATGCTGTCAGACAAACGTTGGCGCCAAGTACGGCTTCGGCTTCAACGCGTACGCCTTCAACGACAATGCAACGCGAACCGATAAATGCGCCATCTTCAATGATAACCGGCGCGGCTTGCAACGGTTCAAGAACGCCACCAATTCCGACGCCACCACTCAAATGTACATTTTTCCCAATCTGCGCGCAGCTGCCAACTGTTGCCCAGGTGTCTACCATTGTTCCTTCATCGACATAAGCACCGATATTAACGTAACTCGGCATTAAAATGACACCTTTTGAAATATAGGCACCGTGTCTTGCCACTGCTGATGGAACCACGCGGATGCCGCGAGCAGCGTAATTTGTTTTAAGCGGAATCTTATCGTGAAATTCAAATATGCCAACCTCGTGTGTTTCCATTTTCTGAATGGGAAAGTAAAGAACAACCGCCTTTTTAACCCATTCATTGATTTGCCATCCGGCAGATGTAGGTTCGGCAACGCGAAGTTCACCACGGTCTAAAAGATCAACAACTTCTCTGATTGCAGTGGTAGTCTCTGAGTTGGCAAGTAACGATCGGTCGAGCCAAGCGGCTTCTATAACTGATTTGAGGTGGTTCATATTTAGTTTTTGACAAATATAAACCCAATTTTTTAATTGATCGTACGGCGATTATTTAGAAATCGAATATTTTGGCGACGGATCTTGAAAGCAAAGGTCGATCAAGTAGCGCTTGCGGTCATTGTAAACATACATTTTTTGGTCGGTGATAAGCATCACCGTAATGTCTTTTTGAAACTGATCCTTACATAAATAGATAGCGCCGTTTTCAGGTAGTAACCTAATCGAAACAATGCTGAGATCGAATATTTCGTCGCGAAATTGCAATCCGATTTTGTTGTTTGAGAACAAAACCGTTCGCTCTGATTCTTCCGCCTGAGATTCCCATTGTGCTTCGCTGATGCGAATTTGGGTTTGGTTGAAAGTAAACGTTTTATCCTGTGCGAAACCAATCGCAGTTACTAAATACACTAAGGCAGGAAACAATGATCTCATCAAGCTAAAATATCGAGCAATATAGAAATTATATAACAATAGTCTAAAATTATGTAACATTTGCATGAGCGATTGGAGCGGGAAAGCCCGGAGCTTGCGAGGACTTGCAGCGGAAAGCGCGACGGCCGGACCACTTTACATCTTTAATAGCTTTTACTTGAAGGCCGGCATGCCCAAAAAATCGTAATTTTGAACAAAAAAAATGGGACGAATCCTCGCATTAGATTATGGTTCGAAGCGTACCGGAATTGCCGTCACCGATGAAATGCAAATTATTGCTTCGGGGCTGACAACCGTTGAAACGCCCGGGCTTTTAAAGTTTTTGGAGCAGTATTTTGCGACTGAAAAAGTTGATGCTGTGCTTATCGGCAAACCGGTGCAGATGAATAATCAGCCATCGGAAAGTGCGGCGGAAATCGAGAAGTTCGTTGCGAAATTTGAAAAAGCTTTTCCAGGTAGAAAAGTTGAGAGAGTTGACGAGCGTTTTACCTCAAAGATTGCGTTTCAGTCGATGATTGATAGTGGAATGAAGAAAAAACAGCGTCAGAACAAGGCGCTAATTGATGAAATTTCGGCGACGATTATGTTGCAAGATTACTTAAGCCGCAACTAAAATTGATTTGTTTTCTCTGAAGTTTTAGTAAAGCTATAACATAATTTCGACTTAACTTTGCGTGTAAAAGGACATGTCTGAATCTACTTCAACACAATCTACAGAAGTCGTTTTAATAGGAGCCGGGATCATGAGTGCCACTTTAGGTGTCATGTTGAAAGAACTGCAACCCGACTTAAAAATAGAAATATACGAAAGGCTTGATGTTGCCGCAGCGGAAAGTTCGGATGCATGGAATAATGCCGGTACCGGACATTCAGCATTTTGTGAGCTCAATTATACTCCTGAGCGCGAGAATGGTGACATCGATATTACCAAAGCGCTGAAAATAGCCGAATCATTTGAAATTTCTCGTCAATTCTGGTCGTATTTGGTGACAAGCGGAATGGTGAAATCGCCAACCGAATTCATCCGAAGCGTGCCACATATCAGTTTTGTTTGGGGCGAGAAAAATCTGATATTCCTCAAAAACCGCTATAATGCGCTTGTCAAACATCCGTTGTTTGCGAAAATGGAATTCAGCACTGATTTCAATCAGCAAAAAGATTGGATGCCGCTCGTAATGGAAGGTCGGGATGAAACTACAACCACGGCTGCCACCAGAATGCAACTCGGAACTGATGTTAATTTCGGCTCATTAACCAGAAGCATGTTCGGCGATCTTATGAAACGCGACGGTGTGAAAATGCATTTTAACCATGAGGTTCGCCGACTAAAGCAAAAAGCTGACGGCCGTTGGCAAGTTGTCGTAAAAGACCTTGAAACGGGTGAAAAACGTAAAATCAGAACTAGGTTTGTTTTTATTGGCGCCGGTGGTGGTTCGCTACGATTGCTTGAAAAGGCCGATATTCGGGAAGGCGACGGTTATGGCGGATTCCCGGTCTCGGGTCAATGGTTGCGTTGTACCAATCCGGATATCATTGAAAAACATGAGGCGAAAGTTTATGGAACGGCGTCGGTTGGCGCGCCACCAATGTCGGTTCCGCATATCGATACCCGAATGATCAATGGCAAAAAAGAACTTCTTTTCGGTCCTTACGCCGGATTTACGACTAAATTCCTGAAGAACGGATCTTACCTGGATTTGCCCGCGTCAATCCAGTTCAACAATATTTTCCCGATGCTTTCGGCGGGTTTCAAAAACCTTCCTTTAACAAAGTATCTTATTGATCAGGTTCGGCTTTCACCTGAAGCACGCTTGGATGCTTTACGCGAATATATGCCTGAAGCGGAACTTAAAGATTGGGAACTTGAGGTAGCCGGACAACGGGTTCAAGTGATTAAAAAAGACAAAGACGGCGGCGGTGTACTTGAATTCGGGACCGAAGTTGTCACCAAAGAAGATGGTACGCTTGCGGTTTTACTCGGAGCGTCGCCGGGAGCGTCAACTTCAGCGTCAATCATGATCGATTTGATTAAAAAGTGTTTTAAGTCGCAGGCTGAAACTCCGGAGTGGCAAGCAAAATTAAAAGAGATGATTCCGTCGTACGGTCAGAAGCTCAATGACGATGCCGCGCTATTGGAACAAATCCGAACCTATACGTCTGAAACGCTGAAGTTGGTCAATTAATGTTTGTGGTTCATCGTGTAAACGCCCTTCCGGATGCTTTCGGTGAGGTTGATGAGCCACATCAATTGTTCAATAATCAGTTGCGCTTCCTGACGGATGAGTTGTCGTTCAAGAAGGGAAAGCTCGCGGCCTTCCGCCAAGGTTTGTTCGGTTAGATCACGCATTTCGCTGAAACGAAGGTCGAGGTCGGCTTGTTGCGAATCCTCAGAGGATTTCCCGTCGAGCATTTCAACGGTTTCGTCCAGATTTTTCAGGGCGGCTTTTACTACCACGTTGAATGCTTCCGAAGCCTTTGTGGTGTCGTGCGATTGGATGTAAGTTCCGAGCGATGCCAATGACGAGAGCAGCGTATGATTTGAAACGGCTAATTGATAGGCTTCCGAAAGATTTTTCTGCCGGCGCTTTGGCTCTTGAATCATTCGCTGATAGGACGCCATTAAGTTGCCGATATCGATAAATGCGGCTTTTCTGGCAAGTCGGTATGAAACCGGCGCTTCTCCTTTTTGATTGTACAATTTTGAAATTTCTTTCAGATAAGTGCGGTTTGAAGCGACAGCTTTTTTAAGATAAACCGGAATGCTCAAAAACTCCCATGACGGCCACAGGAAATTATTCGCCAGAAATGCTATTGCTGCAGCAACTACGGTGTCGATAATTCTGTAGCCAACAACATCGCGCACGTCCGGTGTGAGCATGCTATACAAAAAGACCACGTACATCGTAACGAAGGTAGCGCCAACCTTATAATTGATATTCGACATCGAGTACCCGAGAATCATCGAAATAATTGCAAGCGACGTAATGACATAAACGTCATCAATCAAAAGTACAATTCCAAATGCGCCCATTCCGCCGATTACGGTGCCGATGATACGTTCAAAGGATCGCGATTTCGTCAATCCATAACCTGGTCGCAGGATGACCACTACTGTTAACAGTATCCAATACGAATTTTGCAAGGGAAGCAGTTCGCCGATGATCATTCCGCATAGAATGGCAATAGTAAGCCTCAGTGCGTGCCTGAATGTGGCTGACGAAAAGCTAAAATTTTCGAGTAGCGTTCGAAGCGGATAATATTGTGGTGTCAAAAACTTGTCGAGGTCTTTATCGCGGCCTTTAAGATCGTGTGCGAAGGACGTCAGCGAAACTGCTTTTTCGATGATGTTGATTTTTTCCGCCTGCTTTTCGGCATAGTCAAGCATTGTTGTCAGCATGTAAACGCCTTCCGAGCTTTTTGCGGCGCCAAGTGTTGCTTCATATTCATTGATGGCATCTTGCAGCGCCGCGAGTTCGTTTAGCAATCGGTGTTTTGAAACGTATTTAGTTCGCTGAACAATGCTTTTTGAAATCCGCTTTAACGTTGACGCCAATCGGTAGGCGAGTTCCTGATAGGTTCGCAAAACCTGCGGATGGTCTTTAAATTTCTCTTGGAGTTTCTCGTGTTCGAAACCAGTAGCTAATGCGAGTTCCAGAATGTCGAGCAATGAGACGAAAACGATCAGCCTTTTGCGGTTTTGCCCGGTAGGTCCGGATGCGTGCTTGCTGCTAAAAAGGATTTCGCGGATACTTTCGTGGATGGTATTCAGTTCAACCTGAAGTTCAAGTTGTTTGGCGACGATTTTCTTTCGGTCGGCATCGATATTCCAAAGATCACCGCGAAGCTTCAGATACTTTCCGGTAATTCGGATGCATTCGGCAATTTGAAGCTCGGCATAACGATTCGGTCGCAGGTAGTAGAAAAGCAACGACACGCAGGTGTAGAAAAGTCCACCGCCAAGCATCAACAGCGTGTGCATAATCAATTCGTTACCCGCATAAATATTGCTAAAAACCAGCGAAACCGACAGTAATCCTGAGAATGAAATCAATGTCGCCCGTGGTCCGTACGCCGAGATCATCGCCAGTAAAAAAATCATAATGGCAACAACCGGATAAAGAATGTATTTAAACGGATACACGATGCTGACCAAAAAAGCGCTTCCCGCCAAAATGAAAGATGCCGCAAGAAGTCCGTTAACCTTGTGTTTGAGGTTGCTCGAAATGTCGCTCGGAAACGCCAATAATGCGCCGATTGCAATTGTAAAACCAACCTCGAAATGACCTAACATCGCGAATGCCACAACCGGGGCCACTGATGCTAGGGTAACTTTCAACGCATTTGTGAAGTTTGAACTTTCTGCGAAAAATCTGACTTTCTCAACCATAGAACAAAGGTACGTATTGAATGAATGTTGGCATTACACCATTGTTGCATTTAGGTTAAAATTATAAAAAAAGGCTAATTGTAAGGTCTCGGCCGACCATTGTTCATTTTTTCACTATTTTTGCGCGGTTCCCGTTTTTTTGGCGGAACTCAATAAATAAGAACAAATGATTTTACCAATAGTTGGTTATGGCGACCCGGTGTTGCGAAAAGTAGGTGTTGAAATCACACCCGAATATCCACATCTGAAAGACATCATTGCCGACATGTACGAAACCATGTACAACGCATATGGTGTTGGATTGGCGGCGCCGCAGGTCGGATTGGCGATCAGACTTTTCGTGATCGATACCAAACCGTTTTCCGAAGACGACGAGCTTTCGACTGAAGAACGCGAACAATTGAAAAACTTCAAGCAAACCTTCATCAATGCAAAAATGCTGAAAGAAGAAGGTGAGGAGTGGGGTTTCAACGAAGGTTGTCTGAGCATTCCCGAAGTTCGTGAAGACGTATATCGCAATGAGCGAATTACAATCGAGTATTTCGATGCCGATTTCAACAAAAAAACTGAGGTTTACGACGGCTTCATCGCCCGTGTGATTCAGCACGAGTACGATCATATCGAAGGCATTCTTTTTACCGACAAAATTTCGTCGTTGAAAAAACGCCTGATCACCAAGAAATTACACAATATCATGGAGGGCAAAACCCGTCCGGATTATAAAATGAAATTTGTAGCCAAAAAAGGCAGATAAAAATAAATAGCTTATTATGAACTTAGAGAAAGTATTGGCCATTTCTGGCAAACCGGGATTATATGTTTTAAAAGTGCAAACAAGATCAGGTTTCGTAGCTGAATCATTGCTTGACGGAAAGAAAATAACAGTAGGTCTTAGAAGTAATGTCAGCCTTTTATCGGAAATTTCGATGTACACCAATACTGCTGAGAAACCGTTGGCTGAAGTAATGCGTAACATCGCTGAAAAAGAAGATAACGGACCGGCAGTGTCTCATAAAGAGGATAACGACAAACTGATCGCTTACTTTAAAGAAATTCTTCCCGATTACGATCAAGATCGTGTTTATACATCAGATATCAAGAAGGTACTTAACTGGTACAATCTTCTTCAAAGTAAAGGAATGGTTTCTAAAGAAGCGCCAAAGGCTGATGCTAAGTCGGCTGCCGCAGAAGCAGAACCAGAAATGGTCGCTGAAGAGGTTGCAACTGAAGCAGCTCCGCCAAAGAAAAAAGCGGCTGCAAAAAAGAAAGCGGAGTAATCTTTTAACTCAATCGCATTTTGCGATAAACATCTAGCCTATGTATACTAAAAAACTGCAACTCGAGGCCTATGAGCGTCTTCTCGATATCATGGATGATTTGCGGGAAAAGTGTCCGTGGGATAAAAAGCAGACCCTTCAAAGCTTGCGTCATCTCACTATCGAGGAAACGTATGAACTTGGCGATGCCATCCTAAACAACGATCACGACGAGATCAAAAAAGAACTCGGCGATTTGTTGCTTCATATCGTATTTTATGCCAAAATCGGTAGTGAAACAGGAGCGTTCGACATGGCGGATGTGGCTAACGGAATCTGCGATAAACTCATCAACCGACATCCACATATTTATGGCGATGTTGAGGTTAAAGATGAAGAAGAAGTTAAACGCAACTGGGAACAAATTAAACTAGCCGAAGGTAAAAAATCGGTGTTGGAAGGCGTTCCGGCCGGATTGCCCGCACTGGTAAAGGCGTCTCGGATTCAGGATAAAGTAAAAGGCGTTGGATTCGATTGGGAAGAACCAAATCAGGTTTGGGACAAAGTCAACGAAGAACTTCAGGAGCTTCAAAACGAGGTTGCCGCTGGCGATCACGACAAGATTGAAGGTGAGTTTGGCGATGTGCTATTCTCCCTGATTAATTACGCCCGATTCCTGAACATCAGTGCTGAAGACGCGCTAGAACGAACCAATAAAAAATTCATCAAAAGGTTTCAATATCTCGAAAGCAAAGCCGCCGAGATCGGAAAGC
This sequence comes from Flavobacterium sp., assembly GCA_015234525.1. GTDB lineage: Bacteria > Bacteroidota > Bacteroidia > Flavobacteriales > Flavobacteriaceae > Flavobacterium. The sequence goes on from JADGMX010000041.1 coordinate 368,184, forward strand.
CCTTAAGCGAGATGACTCTTGCCGAAATGGACGTTTATTGGAACTCTTCAAAACAATTTGACAAATAAAAAAAAGCCATCCGACAGGATGGCTTTTTTTCTATTCAGTTTGAATGCTTCGTAACTGCTTTAACTTCGTGCGAAGCGTATTTAATTCTTCCTTGTGGTTTTCAATGTTCTTCCGAACTTCATTTACCATCGGATTGTTTCCTTTAGCATTCGCAAAGAACTGAATGTTGTTCTCAAGCTGCAGGATCTCCGACTGAACTTCGTCGATTTTTCGCATCAAGAAAATCTTTTCGTTCTCCAATTTACGAGTGTCATTTCCTTCCGCAAGCGACTCCAATCGGTTTGAGAATCGCATCATGTCCGCATCTTTCTTGCTCAAGCTGAGCTTCTCGAATAAGGCATCCAATATTTTATTGAATTTCCCCTCGATATGACGACGCGCCGACGGAACACGGCCCAAACCTTTCCAATTTTCTATATGTTCCTTGATCGCAGCCAGATCGGTTTTATGATCGCCTGTCATCTGAAACTCGCGGAGTTTTTCCAAATATGATTTCTTCTTTTCAAAAGCTTCGAGTTCTTCGGCGTTTTCCTCTGAACGGCTTTCTTTCAAACGCTCGAAATAGTGGTTGCAGGCGCCGCGGAATTCCTTCCAAAGTTTATCTGAATATTTTCGCGGAACATGCCCAATTTGCTTCCATTCTTCCTGAATCTGCTTCATGATTGGCGTTGTAGTCGCAAAATCGTCGCTATTTTGAAGTTCTTTGGCTTTTTCAACAAGCGCAGTCTTCTTGCTTAAATTGTCGTTCTGATCTTTCTTAATATCCTTGTAAAACGAGTTCTTCAGGCTGTTAAACTCGCGAACCGCATTCTTAAAGCTAGACCACGTTTCTTCATTAACTTCGAGCGGAACTTTCCCGAGCGAGAAAAATTCATTTCGCAACGCTTCAACTTTGTCGATTTGCCCAAGCCAGGCTGAATGTGTGCCGACTTTCTCCTTCGAAAGTTCCTGAAGTTGGGCAATGATTGCCTGCTTTTTCTCCAGATTTTCCTGTTCCGAACCGCGTTGTTTTTCAAAAAGTTCTTCGCGTTTGTCGTGCATTTGCTTGGTCAATTCGCTAAAGCGATTCCAGATTTCCTCACGGTGTTGTCTGGAAACGGGCCCGATCTCTTCCTTCCAGATCCGGTGAAGATCCTGAAGCTCGCGGAACGCTTTGTTAACATCATTTTCATTCACCAATTCCTCAACCCGCGCAATGATTTTTTGCTTTAATTCGAGGTTGTGTTTAAAATCCAGATCGCGCGCCTCACGGTCTAAGTGAAGGTAATCGTAGAAATTCTCAACGTGGAAATGGTAATTGTTCCAAACGTGGTTATACTTGTCCTTCGGAATCGGTCCGGCGTTTTTCCAGCGCTCCCGAATTTCGTTAAAATGCTTTAGCGTATCCTTGATGTTCTCCTGTGGATTAATCAGGTTTTTGAGCTCTTCAACAATTTCAAGACGCTTTTCAAGGTTCGCCTGAAGGTTGTTTTGCTGGCTTTTGTGATGCGCGTTTCGCTTGTCGCGGTAAAGTCCGTACAATTGGTCAAATCGCGCTTTAAGCGGATAATTATAGTCGAAATCCTCAGTGTCATCAGGGTTTTCCCGATGATGTGCTTCTCGTTTTTCTTCGATTAGCGCGTGATATTTCGATAAAAAGTTTCGTTTGATTTCCTCAACATGATCGCGAATCGCAGTAATTCCGTAATTGGTAACAAGTTTTTCAAGCTCATTGACCAAAGTATCCATTTCATAATCCTGATATTCAGGCATTAGTAGCGATTCCATTTCGCGTGTCGAGGTGTCGTTGTCGGCAGATTCCGCCATCGATAAAACAGTTTCCTGCAATTCGGTCGCGCCCGCATGTTCAACACGGTCGATCACATTTCCGGTCTGGTCGATGTTGTCGTTTTTTTCAATAGCCTCAGCAATAGCCTCTTCGCGCTCATCGTCAATTTCAATCGGCTCGTTTTCAGCGTTACCTTCGATCGGCTGATCATTATTTTCAGTTAGAAGGTCTTCCGGAACATCGTCGTTTTCTTTGGCTTCTGCCGCAAAAAACGCATCAAGTGGCGCTACCGTTTCTTCTTGTGGCGTCTCATCGATGATTTCATTTTGCGCATCTGGCGCTGAATTTTGAGTCGGATTCTCCGGTGTCATCTGTCCGTCTGCGTTTTGCAGGTTGTCGTTCTTTTCTTCTAACATCGTCTAAATGTTTAAGGTTGCTGATAAAAAATACTGCGAAAGATACTAAACGCGACGTTAAATTCAAAGAAAAAGGTCGGCAGTCGATAAGCGACATTGGTTTTTTTTCGAAATTTTCGATGTTCAGGAGCTTGGTCCCGCTATCCGCTATATCTTTTTTCGGCCTGTCGGCACAAAAAAAGGATGCCGCTCCTATCGGGGCTAGAGCAATCGGGTTCGCTTACAAATTATTCCAGATTTTCCACGACGCCTCAGCCTGGCCAACAAGCATTTCGTAGCCGTTAATGATCGTAGCTCCGGCTGTTTCGCCGCGTTGTAAAAAGCGTGTTTTCCCGGGATTGTAGATTAAATCATAAAGCAAATGCGATTTGCCTAAGTGCTGAAACGGAATTTCAGGCGCGCGGTCAATCTCCGGCGAAGTGCCAATCGGCGTGCAGTTGATGATTACGGTATGTTCAGATAAGATTTCCGGGTCGAGTTGGCGGTATAAAAGCGTATCGTTTACTTTTTGCCGCGACACGAATTTATAGCCGATTCCAAGCGAATCAAGTGCAAAGGCAACTGCTTTTGAAGCGCCGCCGGTTCCTAAAATCAACGCTTTTTGATGATGTGGTTTCAATAACGGTTTGATCGAATCCCGAAATCCGATGTGATCGGTGTTGTGACCGATGTGTTTTCCATCGGCGACTTCGATGGTATTTACCGCGCCGATTGTTTTGGCATCGTTAGATAAATCGTCGAGAAACGGGATAACTGCTTGCTTGTATGGAATGGTAACGTTGAGTCCGCGTAGGTTTTTGGTTTTCAAAACGTCGCTTAGCTGAGAAATATTGGTTACGTCGAAATTTACATATTGAGCGTTTATGTTATCGCGTTCAAATTTCTGATTGAAATAGTTTCGGGAGAACGAATAGGCGATATTTTTGCCAAGAAGGCCGAAAATTTGTTTTTCCATTTTACGGGTATTAATCCACCAAAAGGTTCCAGATCAAAAGCGATTTGCGTTAAACGACCAATTTGGCCCTAGCCCCGATGGGAAGCGGCATCCTTTTTTGCGTGGAGTGTGCGAAATGCAAAAAAGATACAGCGGACAGCGGGAATCAGCTTCTCATCATCAAAGTTATGAATTGGGCACAAAAAAGTCCGGATAACCGGACCTTATTTTTTCTGCTTTTTGATAAAATTCTGAATGGCGCGTTTTGCCCAAATTGTAGGAAAAAGCTCCTTGAGAAGCGTGTGATTGTCGTAGTTCAGGCGAAGTGCTTCAGCCAGGTGATACAAACCTTTTGTCGACTCTTCCATCATCAGGTAAAGTCCGGCAAGTCGGTATGAAACTTCGTATTCGTTCGGGAAATATTCGGTTGCTTGCATAAGGGTTTGCACGGCTGCGTCCCATTCGCCTAAATATTGGAGGATGTCGACCCAGAAAAGCCAGGTGTCGAGTTGGTAATCGCCGAATTCGACTGCTTTGCGATAACCTTCTTCGGCTTCTTCAAAAAGGTTTAGCGCCTTGCTGATAGTTGCGTAACGTTTCCAGTAAAGTCGGTTTTCATTGTCGATTGCAAGTGCTTTATTGACGTAAAAAAGGGCTTTTTGATAATTTTTCTGACGAACGTAATAGTCGGTTATGGCGATCCAGCCTTTGTCGAGAAGCGGATCTTCGTGGACGGTTTTGTTGAAATACTTGAGGGCTTTGACCTTATCGCCAAGTTTCTCGTAGCATTTCCCGATCCGCAACAGCGCGTATGATGTTGGGTCGTCAAGTTCGATAGTTCGTTTGTAGCTTTCGATGGCGTCCTGGTAGCGTTTGAGTCGCTCGAGCGCTTTACCGCGTTCCATAAACGCACCGAGGAATTCGTCGTCGATATAAGTTGCAAACTCGAATGCGCGAACGGCTTGCTCGTATTGTTTTAGCCCGTAGTGTAGTCGGCCTGCCTGATGCCATGCAATTTCGCTATACGGATTCCGCTCGATGTATTTCATCAGGTAATCGATAGCTTCGGTATTTTGATCGAGGAATTCGAAGCAATAGACCACGTTGTAAAGCGCGGCTTGATCTTCGGTATCTTCTTCCAGACACTTGATGAAATTCTCTTTTGCGAGTTCGAGATTGTCCATAAAGAGATATTCCATACCGATCAGGTTGTAGACATCGGCAAAGTCGTCGGTATATTGAAGTGCAATTTTCAAGAGTTCAACTGCCTTTTCGTGGTTGTCGCGTTTGGAGTAGATGTTGGCTTTTTGAATGTAAATCTCCTCGTTGTGCGGTTCAAAGGCGTAGAGTTCGTTGAGCAGTTTTTCGGCCGCGTCGAGCTTATCGTCATAAACGAGCATTTCAACCTGGACTAATTTAAGCCCGGTTGATTTTGGGTGCTGTTCAAGTGCGAGTTTTAAGGCTTTTTTTGCCAGGGATGATTTTCCCATGTCGAGATAATGCAAAATAATCTCTTCGAATTCTTCAGAATCAAAAAAGAGTACTTTGTTGGTTTTCAGCATCGACTCAAATTTTGACAGGGATAAATTATAATCTTCTTCTTCGTTGCTTAGTTGCATACTGTTGTTCTTTAAATTATCCATACTAAAAGTACGGTGTGCATTCATGCCTATGGTGAAAATCTGGAGTTCTTGTGAACAATTTAATTAACAACGACCAACATGAGTTGCAAGTTATTGCGCGGCTTCGATCTCGTCGAGCACTTTTAGGATTATGGCGCAACCTTCGCGAATTTCCTCTTCTGAAATAGTAAGAGGCGGCGTGATCCGGACAGCCCGTCCTTCAAAAAGTAGCCAAAATAAAATTACGCCTTTATCCTGACATTGTAATATAACCTGATTGGTGATTTCGGCAGACGGAGTCATTGCTGCAAGCATAAGACCTCTGCCGCGGATTTCCTCTATCAAAGGATGTACCAGAAGTTGTCTGAACAATGCCTCCTTGACTAAGGTTTGCTCCATCATGCTGGTCTCAGTGATTTCTCTTAAAGTTGCCAAACAAGCTGCCGCTATGACAGGATGTCCGCCAAAGGTTGTGATATGTCCGAGTTTGGGATTTTCTGACAGTAAACTCATCATTTCAGACGAGGCTGTAAAGGCACCAACCGGCATTCCGCCGCCCATTCCTTTTCCGAGAATCACTATATCGGGAACAACATCGTAATTTTCGAAACCAAATAGTTTTCCGGTTCGGCCAAATCCGGGTTGGATCTCGTCGATGATCATCAGCGTGCCGGTTTCGTTACAGCGCTCGCGGACTTTCTTTAAATATCCGTTTGCGGGTTCGATAAATCCGGCGCCGCCTTGAATGCTTTCAAGAATCACTCCGGCGGTTTGTGTGGTGATTTTTTGCAAGTCCTCGACGTTGTTGAATCGGATAAACGAAACGTCCGGAATTAATGGCCGAAACGCGCGTTTTCGTTCTTCAAAACCCATGACGCTCATCGATCCCATCGTGTTGCCGTGATAAGCGTCGTAACAAGATACAAGTGCACTTCGTCCGGTAACGCGGCGGGCGAGTTTAAGCGCGCCTTCGGTGGCTTCGGTTCCCGAGTTGACAAGGTATGTGGTTTCAAGAGGCTGTGGTAGCAACGATGCCAATAGTTTGCAATATTCAACAGCCGGGCTCTGCGAATATTCGCCGTAAACCATTACATGCGAATATTTGTCGAGCTGATCTTTGATGGCGTCGTTCACGCGCTGGTTCCGATGACCTAGCGAGCATGCCGAAACGCCTGCAACCAAGTCGAGATATTTGTTGTTTTTGGTGTCGTAAATATATGATCCTTCTGCATGAGAAACCTCCATTCCGAGTGGATACGGAGAGGTTTGCGCCTGATATTTTAAGAAATTCTGATTCAATTTTAGTTCACTTTGCTTTTTGCGGGTGGATTGTTCTGATCGTATTCGAGGGTTTCTTTGCGAATCTCCATCGGGACGTCATCTTTAAGTTTTTCAGCCTCAATTAGTTTTACAATTTGCTCGTGGATTTCATTTTCTTCTTCCGGGAAAATGTCGTCTTTAGTTCTGATGCGTTCATCGCCACGCCATATGAAACCGCGTAGTTTCCTCGCATTTTCCGGCAAATCCTTTTCGGGATAAATATCGCCTTCAACGGTTTTAAAGAAAGTAATGGTTTCTATGGTGTTGCCTTCGAGTGTCAGATTTATTTTGCTGCTGACATTTTTGTTGATGCCGATGAGTTCCTGATCTTCGTTTCGCATGTAATAAACGACCTCGGTATTTTTGACAAGATCGACATCATAGAGTTTGTTGTCGCGAAACTTTCCGTATAAGTTTTGGCCTTTCACTTGATTAAATCCGGTGCCGACAGTGTCTTTGGAAACTAAAAACGCATTGTTCAATACTTTAAGCGAGTCGAGTTTTTCGGTCTGATTGTTCCCGATCAAGTGCATGACATCGCCGGTCATTTGGTTATCGAAATTCCACATAATCGGTCGGCCGATGAGTTTTGTCAATCCGGACGATTGATCGGAATGGATAGAATCGCACTTCCCGCTCATATCGGATTTAAAAAAACGCGCATTATTAAAGGCCCGGATAACGCGATTTCCAACCTTTCCGGTAACCATCAACCGCTTGCCGTGGATGTAAACCGAATCGTTTTCGACCAAATTTATCGCAACCGCACGCTTGGTGACGTACATCGAATCTTTGTTCCGAAAGACTTCAGCATAATGACCTTTTACAATTCCGCGGTTAATCGAATCAGTGACTTTTACGTTGTTGGTCGCCGATGCGTATTCGCGGTTGCGGTCGTAGTACAAACTATCGCCTTCAATCAATCGGTCTTTGTATTTGATATATGATTTTCTAAGGAAATGTGCCACGTTCTTTTTGGTGTCATAAAATCCTTTTTCGGTGTAAATGTAGTTGGTGTCGCTAGTTATGGTTGATGGGCCGAACAGGTAGGAGTGACCTGAATTGGTGTAATAATCCAGATGATTCGATTTGATGACATACTTCGGATTGGTGATCGTGACGGCGGTCGTAAAACGATATCTTTTCTCAGCCATGAAATAGCGACCCGATTTGCTTCGAAGCGTATTCTCTTTGTCTTTGATCGTTCCTCCGGTTGTGTAATACGCTTGTTGTGAGTTCCGATCGAAATTGATGGTATCGGTCACTAATGTCATTTCAGGCGATCGCATGTTAACATTTCCAGTAGCAAACGCCTGACGAACGTTTCCGTTATATTCGGCGTAGCGGCTCGACATAAACAATGTATCGCCTTGATTCATCTGAACATTGCCAAAAGCTTTGATGTAGTTTTCTTTTTGGAAATAATACGCTTTGTTGCAAGTCAGGATCACGCCATCGTGACTAATTCGGACGTTTCCGGTAAGTAAGAAGGCGTCGGGAATTTCAGTTTGATTGATGTCGGCGTAATCAGAATATTCAATTACAATTTTCTTTGGTTCTTGCGCAAATAAATTGGAAAACGCACAGAAAACCAACGATATAAAGGTTAGAAACAAGAGTTTATTCAACGCGAAATTTTTAGCAAATTTACGGAAATTGTAAGTAGTTAACGGCGCATTAAGAATAAATTATCAACGGTTCCGAATGCAACTCTTATATTTGCATTCTTGGCTTAAAAATCCCTACCATGAAAAAAATTTCGATCAGTCTGCTCTCGCTAATCATTGTTGGATGCTCGGCTTCAAAACAAAATAATACCACTGATATTTCAACACCTAAGAAAGCAGTTGTTTATCAAGTTTTCACAAGGCTTTTCGGCAATCAGAACACAACCAATAAAGCCTGGGGAACGATTGAAGAAAATGGTGTTGGAACGTTTAATGATTTTACGCCAACCGCACTTCGTGAAATCAAAGATCTTGGGGCAACTCATATTTGGTATACCGGGGTTCCGCATCATGCGGTGATTCGCGATTATACGTCAATCGGAATTTCAAATGACGATCCGGAAGTGGTAAAGGGCCGCGCAGGATCGCCTTATGCGGTCAAGGATTATTATAATGTAAATCCGGATCTCGCGGTAAATCCCAAGAAACGATTACAGGAATTTGAAGCATTGATTAAACGATCGCACGATGCGGGATTAAAGGTGATTATTGATATTGTTCCAAATCACGTTGCCCGCAAATATGAAGGTAAAATAAATCCGAAAGGCGTCCGCGATTTTGGTGCAGACGATGACACTTCGGTCGAATACAAACGCGACAACAATTTCTATTACATTCCGGGAAAAGCATTTGAAGTTCCGACCTCTGATAGCTATCAGCCACTTAACGGCGAGCAACATCCGATGATTGATGGAGTCTTTGATGAAAATCCGGCAAAATGGACCGGTAATGGATCGCGACTTGCAAAGCCGGATATCAACGACTGGTACGAAACCGTAAAGATTAATTATGGCGTCAGACCTGATGGTTTAAAAGATTTTCCGGAACTTCCTATCGGCTACGACCGCAAGACTTACAGGGATCATTACAGATATTGGATCGGAAAGGACGTTCCGGATTCATGGAAAAAATTTCGCGACATTGCCTTGTATTGGACCTCAAAAGGTGTTGACGGATTCAGATATGACATGGCTGAAATGGTCCCATACGAGTTTTGGAGTTACATGAATTCGGCTATCAAAATGCAAAATCCGGACGCGTTCCTGCTTGCTGAGGTTTACAATCCGAAAGAATACCGGAATTATCTTCATTTGGGAAAAATGGATTATTTGTACGACAAGGTCGAATTGTACGATAAATTAAAAGAAATCGTTCAGGGCAAAAGCAATGCTGATGCGATCTCTGACATCCAAGCGGGATTATCCGACATCGATTCGCATATGCTTCATTTTCTCGATAACCACGACGAACAGCGGCTGGCGAGTCCGGAGTTTGCCGGTGATCCTCAAGCGGGAAAGTCGCTGATGGTCATTTCAACAACTTTGGGTTCGTCACCTACGATGGTGTATTTTGGCCAGGAAGTAGGGGAGCCCGGAAATGAGAACGCCGGCTTCGGAACGCGTTCTCGTACATCGATTTTTGATTATATCGGTGTTCCTGAGCATCAAAAATGGATGAATGGCGGCAAATTCGACGGCGGTCAACTTTCGCAAACGCAAAAAGAACTTCGTCAGTTTTATAAAACGCTGCTTAATTTTTCAACAAAAAGTTCGGCACTTGTCGGGAAATTTGGTGAAATTCATAAAGTAAACCGAAAAAATCCGGCGTATGGCGAAAACGTTTATTCCTTCGTTCGCTGGTCTGACAACGAGAAATTAATCATCAGCGCCAATATTTCAAAAACTGCCAGCTCGTCATTCGAACTGGTCATTCCGGCCGAAATTATCGCTCAATGGCAATTATCCGATGGGAATTACGAGCTGACAGATCAACTTGTAGCCAATAAAAAAGCGGTACTGAAAGTTACAAACGGCATTGGCCGAGTTGCTGTTTCACTACCGCCTTCTGAGTCGGTTATTCTAAAGTTTTAGTCTAATCTCTTTTGATGGTCTGCTTTCTGTCGGGACCAACCGATACGATTTTGATCGGAACTTCAACTTCACTTTCGATAAATTCGATATACGATTGAAGTTCGGCAGGAAGCTGGTCGTAAGAAGACATTCCGGTAAGATCGGCTTTCCAACCGCTGAACTCGCGATAAATCGGTTCCAGGTTCTCCGGTTCGATGTTGTACGGAAGATGTGTAATTTGCTCGCCTTTGTAGTTGTAACCCACGCAAACTTTCAAGGTGTCAAATCCGGATAGCACATCGCCCTTCATCATCATAAGCTGAGTGACACCATTGATCATTACCGCATATTTCAGTGCGACCAAATCAAGCCATCCGCAACGACGCTGGCGACCTGTGACAGATCCAAATTCATTTCCAACACGCGCCATTGTAGCACCATCTTCATCGAAAAGTTCGGTCGGGAACGGTCCGCTACCAACACGGGTTGAATATGCTTTGAAAATCCCATATACTTCTTTAATCCTGTTTGGTGCAATTCCGAGTCCGGTACAAGCTCCGGCTGCCGTGGTATTTGATGAGGTTACAAACGGATATGTTCCAAAGTCAACATCAAGCAATGAACCCTGAGCGCCTTCGCATAAAATTGTCTTTCCGTTGCGTTGTGCTTCGTGCAAATATTCTTCGCTATCAATGAAATCAAGCTTTTTCAACGACTCGATAGATTCAAAAAATTCGCGCTCGAGTTCAGCAAGGTTGTACTGAATTTCAACATCGTAAAACGCAATCATCGATTCGTGCTTATCGGCAAGAGATCTGTAGCGTTCTTTAAAATCGGCCATTTCGATATCGCCTACGCGGATGCCGTTTCGCCCGGTCTTGTCCATATACGTCGGCCCGATTCCTTTTAGTGTCGAGCCGATTTTTGCTTTGCCTTTTGCTGCTTCTGATGCCGCGTCCAAAAGACGGTGTGTCGGTAAAATTAAGTGAGCCTTACGGGAAATCAGTAGTTTGGATTTTAAATCGAGGTTGAATTTCTCAAGACCTTCAATTTCTTTTTGAAAAACCACCGGATCTATGACCACGCCATTTCCGATAATGTTAATTGAGTTTTTGTGGAAAATACCACTGGGAATCGTACGTAGTACATGCTTGATTCCGTCAAATTCCAATGTGTGACCTGCATTCGGGCCGCCCTGGAACCTGGCGATGATGTCGTAATTCGATGTTAATACATCGACAATTTTTCCTTTTCCTTCATCTCCCCATTGTAATCCAAGTAGTAAATCAACGGCCATTCTAGTTGTGTTAAGTTGTAGTTTGTGTAGTTTGATCGGGTGTTTCCAACGGCGGTTCAATCGCCGTGGTTTTTTTATGTCCGTAGAGATATAGCGAGTGGTTGTGAATCTCGATGTCAAATATCTCTTCGATAGTTTTTTTAATGGTTTGAATACGAGGATCGCAAAATTCAATCACCTCGCCGGTATCGGTCATAATAATATGATCGTGTTGTTTGTCGAAATATGATTTTTCGTAATGCGATTGATTTTGTCCGAATTGATGCTTTCTGACAAGTGCACAATCAAGTAGAAGTTCAATCGTGTTGTACAACGTAGCGCGACTTACACGATAGTTCTTGTTTTTCATCTTGATATATAAATTTTCAATATCAAAATGTTCTTCGCTTTCGTAAATTTCCTGAAGGATCGCATAGCGTTCAGGTGTTTTCCGATGACCCTTGTTTTCCAGGTATTTTGTAAAAACATTTTTTACAATTTCCTGGTTTTTGCTGTTATCTACGGATATTAGTGTCATATCTGGCAAAGATAATTAATTTGAAATCAAACCGCAATTTAAGCTTGACCTTAATGCTTTTACACGCGAGTTTTTAACGTTCTATAAATCCTTATGAACCCGGGTTACTTTATCGACGCCGTCAATTTTCTTGATATTCTCGATCAGCTTTTTGAGAATTACATTGTTTTGTACGATTACCGCTACCTGACCGTTGAAAATTCCGGCTTCACCCTTAAGTGAAATACTCTGAATATTGACATGCATGTTGTTCGAAATCACCTTTGTGAGTTTATTGGTAAGTCCAAGTGTGTCCATTCCGGTGATATTCAATACCGCTTTAAATTGTTGCTGACTCGAATCAATCCATTTGGCCTGCATAATTCGATAGGCGTAATTTGATTGAAGGCTGATGGCATTCGGACAGTCTTTTTTGTGCACCTTGATTCCCTCGTTGATCGTCACAAATCCGAAAACCTCGTCCCCCGGAATCGGACTGCAACAACTTGCAAATGTATAATCGAGTTTGTCCTGTTCAGGGCCAAAAACAAGCATGTCAAAATTGCTGCTTAGCTGCTGACGATGGATGTCTTCATCGGCCGTGCTTGGTGAACGGCGAATTTTATTCTTGAAAAAGTTGATGAATGTATTGTTCTTCTTGGCCGCGTAGTCTTTTAATTGCTGATTTTCAATGGCGCCAATTCCGACGCGATAGAAAAGATCAAGACTTGTTCGTAGCTTGAAGTAATTGACAAGTTCGTTGACCGTACTTTCATTTAGCGAGATTTTCAGATGTCGGAGTTTTCGGCTCAGCAATTCCCGGCCTTCTTCGGCAATCTTTTTAGTATCCTCGTTAAGTACGTTACGGATTTTGTTCTTCGCTCTCGACGTGGTCACATAATCCAACCAGTTGATGGTCGGTTTCTGATTTGGCGAGGTGATGACTTCAACCTGGTCACCACTTTTCAGCTCGTGATTCAGCGGTACAAGCTTCCCATTTACACGGGTTCCGCGAGTTCGGACGCCAATCTCAGAGTGAATGCTGAACGCGAAATCAAGCGATGTTGCGCCTTTCGGCAGCGATTTAATCTCACCTTTCGGTGTAAACACAAATATTTCTTTGGCATACAGGTTCATTTTAAAATCCTGTACAAAATCGACGGCGTTGGTCTCGGAATTCTCAAGCGCCTCCCGTAGCAGATTCAGCCAAACATCCAGACCGCTTTCTTCGGTAGCGCCTTGCTTATACTTGTAATGTGCAGCGTAACCTTTTTCGGCGATTTCGTCCATGCGTTCGCTTCGGACCTGAATTTCCACCCATCGTCCTTTCGGACCCATAACCGTAATGTGCAAGGCTTCATAACCTGTTGATTTTGGCGATGAAATCCAATCGCGAAGCCTGCTCGGACTCGGACGATAATAATCGGTTACGATGGAGTAAATTTTCCAGGCAAGAAATTTCTCGTCGTGAGGTTCAGATTTGTAAACGATGCGAAGTGCAAATTTGTCGTAAACTTCATCGAAAGACACATTTTGAGCTCGCATTTTCCGGCGGATCGAGTAAATTGATTTCGGTCGGCCTTTAATGATATAATCAACGCCTTCCGCATCGAGAGCCGATTTTAAAACGTTCGAAATATCAGTGATATAAGCGTCTTGTTCTTCTTTTGTTTCCTTGATTTTGCTGACAATATCATGATAAACTTCAGGCTCGGTGTACTTTAAGCCCAAATCCTCAAGTTTCATTTTAATGTTGTAAAGTCCGAGGCGATGGGCTAGAGGCGCATAAATATACAATGTTTCAGACGCGATTTTTACCTGCTTGTCTTCAGGCATCGAGGCCATCGTTTGCATATTATGAAGCCGGTCTGCAAGCTTTATCAAAATTACCCGAACATCATCATTTAAAGTGAGCAACATCTTTCGGAAATTCTCCGCTTGCATCGATATGTTCAGGTCTTTCTTTACCTGTGCAATTTTCGTCAAACCTTCAACGATTTGCGCCACTTTCGGATTGAAAGCCTTTGCGATATCATCAACCGTGACAGCAGTATCTTCAACCACGTCGTGCATCAACGCGGCCGCAATTGAAGTTGCGCCCAAGCCAATTTCCGATGCGACAATTTTCGCCACAGCGATCGGATGGAAAATATACGCCTCACCCGATTTTCGACGTTGATCTTTATGTGCTTCAACCGCGTAGTCGAATGCCTTGCGAATCAGTTTCTTATCATCTTCAGATAAGGTTTGGTAACTAATACGCAATAATTCTTTATATTCCTGAGCAATTGCTTTGTTCTCCTTCTCAATATCAATCTCTACCATAACTTGTGCTTCAACGTTTAAATTTAGGAAGAACTATCTGTTCCTGCAATTGTTTTATGTTATGCAATTAGTTGAAATTTCGTTGTCTTTTGGCCTCAAAAATCAGGACTGCCGCGGCTACCGAAACGTTCATCGAATCGATTTGACCTTGCATTGGAATGATGATGTTTGCCGATGAGGCCTCGCGCCAGGCTTGTGAAAGTCCGGTTGCTTCAGTGCCAACAACAAGCGCCGATGATCCGGTGTAGTCCTGCTGATGATACGGAGTTGAATTCTGAAGTGCCGCGCAATAAATCGCAATCTCGCTCTGTTTCAAAAAACGGATGATTTCCCCTGTGGTTCCAACAGCAATTTGGTTGGTGAACAAACAACCGACACTAGATCTTACGATATTCGGATTGTAAAGATCGCCGATCGGGTTTGCAATGATAACTGCATCGAGGTTTGCGGCATCGGCGGTTCTCAACAAAGCGCCAATATTTCCGGGTTTTTCAGGCGCTTCAGCAACTAAAATGAGCGCATTTTCTCTTAATTTCAGATCGGATAGTTGATGTGATTTCGCTCTGGCGATGGCAATTACTCCCTCAGTTGTGTCACGATACGCTAATTTTGAATACACCTCACGACTGATCTCGACAATATCGTTACAATCGATCGATCGCAATAGTTCTGTTGAAAACAACTCCGGATTGAACAACAAAGTTTCAATTTGATATCCACCGCTAATGGCCAACTCGATCTCGCGACGGCCTTCGACGACAAAAGTTCCGGTTTGTTTGCGTTCTTTCGCTTTTTCTTGTAGTAGGGCAACCGACTTAATAAAGCTGTTGTGAATGCTGGTTATCGATTTCAATGCTGAAAATTTAGGTAAATATACAAGGATTTTTTTGCTGGTAAATTTTTGCACTGCCAACTTAACTCTTATATGTACTTTTGTTCAAAACAACGCACTTGTTCCACTATCTAGAAATTCTCGGCACCGTCGCATTTGCCATTTCAGGCGCACTAACTGCGATGAGTAAAAAACTCGATCCATTTGGCGTATTGGTCATTGCCTTTGTAACTGCCGTTGGTGGCGGTACCCTTCGCGATGTAATGATCGGTCGCACGCCGGTTGCCTGGATGTTGCAATTGGATTATGTTTATTTGATTCTTCTGGGTTTTATACTCGCGTTGGTTTTCAGAAAGAAATTAGATCGGATGCGGGTGTCGCTCATGCTGTTTGATACTATCGGACTTGGCGTTTTTACCTTAATCGGGTTGCAAAAAGGAGTCGAAACCGGTTTACATCCCATAATCTGCATCGCACTTGGAACCATGACCGCGTGTTTCGGCGGAGTTCTTCGCGATATTCTTTGCAATGATATTCCGGTGATTTTCCGTCGCGAAATCTATGCAACCATTTGTATCTTAGGCGGTATGATTTTCTTTGTGCTTCAGGAGTTTCAACTTTCAGATGACTTGATTTACTTAATTACCTCGCTGATCATGATCTCCATCCGACTTCTCGCAGTGAAATTTCACTGGAGTTTAAAACCGGTCCGTCACAATTAGTGATTTAAGTATAAAAATCCGGTCATCGGCTCGGGATAATTGGGATCGTTGAGTTCGATTACATAATAATATGTGCCATCCGGACTTTGCTCATTATCCAACAAAAGGCCTCTGGTCGGCGTTCCGTTCCAATCTTCCGTATTATTGTTTCCCATCCAGACCAAAACGCCATAGCGATTATAGATCGAGGTTTTAAAATTCACAAATATATCGCGGAGCCCATCAACGAAAAAGGTGTCGTTTACACCGTCGTTATTTGGCGAGATAAAATTGTAAACCGTTGGCGGACAATTGCGTGATTGCAATAAAAAACTGGTGATAACACTACATTGGTCGGCGTTTGAAAGTTTTACAAAAAGTTGCATCGGAGTTTCGGGCGCTTCAAAGTCTTCAAGGTTGAGGATCGGGTTGATTCCCATCTCGGCATCAGTAGCTGATTGATAAATTTCGACGATATCATTTTGGTCAACTCTAATCTGACCCGGAACATCGGAGAGGTCGAAAATTGCCCGCGTCTGTCCCAAATTGCACGAGAAAAGTGTCGGAATGTCATTGAACATCGGATCTTGTGGCATGTAAACGTCGAAATCAAATTGATTATTAGTCTCATCAATCTCAATCACAAATGTATTTCCTAATCCGTCGTCGTCAATAACAAAAGTCAGTGTGAAATTTGACGGCACTTCTGGCGGAATTACCAGCGAAATTACATCTGAAACACTCTGGCCAACGTCCAGATGAGTGATTGTTTCGGTGTAATTGATAAAAATTCCGTCGGCATAAATCGCAATTGGCGTGGCTGCGGGAAGTATATCGCTGCTATTGATATTGTGAACGGTGTAATGTGCAATCACATACCGCGAGTCGCAATTGGTTTCCACGCTTTCAACTGAAACCGTCGCGTCCGGAAGCTCACTGTTCAATAACGTGACAATGGTATTAATCATCACAAAATCCTGTCCTGATGAAAGTTTGATCTCTGCCGATTCAGCGCCCGGAACCAACAGATTCTGAATGTCGTAAACATCGATATCCATATTGTACAATGAATTTGATCCCGTAAATGTATTGGTGCCGTTGAAAGCATTATTTTGCGGATTGATCGAATTGCTCAACACAGTTCCGTTGAAAGAAAGTGTCTCGGTCACTTGGATCGATCGATCGCCCTCCCAGGCAAGAAACGCAATTTTAGCTCCATCGTTGTCTATCACGTTAAGGCTTTCAAGGTTAATTGTCAACGGATGGTTTTCTCCAATATATTCCAATCCATCATAAATATTGAGTTGGTTGATCGGCAACTGCGGATTTTCATAAACAACCACAATCGCCCAACCTCCAAAGTTGGTTGCGTTAACGCAGTAATTGGAAATGACGCTAGTGAGATCGAGATCAGAGAAAACATATAAACCTGGACCTTCTTCGGAAATGAGTTCAGTTACATCTGCAAAACCGCCAAAGAACCGCAGTCCGGAAGTATCCTGAGTCAAATTCCAACTCCGCTCAGCTTCAAATTCATGTCCATTTACTTTTACAGATAGATCGCCGGTTCCGCTTCCTGCCCAATACAAATAAGCGCCAATAATGGTATTTTCAGCCGAAATTTCGAGTGACGCTGACGACGATGTGCTGATTGCGCACTGGGTATTTAAACCATTCTCAGTAAGATTAAGAGTATTTCCGAAAATCGTAAAATTGTACCTGCCAATATATTGTTGATAAAGATTTACATCTTGGGCATCCACCGAAGTCGTAAAAAATATGAGTTGAAGTAATAATAAACAGGCTCTTACATTCACAGTGGCGCACTTTTGAAAAAAATAAAGATACTAATTTATCCGAAAATCGATTTGTAAGGCTGGCATGCGACCTAAAAAAGTAAAAATTGCGTAATTTTCCGGCATTAAAACACTTCCGTGAAAGATTATTCGGTACGTAAATATCAATCCTCTGATTTCGAAATCTGGAATTTGTTTGTGGCGACTGCTAAAAACGCGACGTTTCTGTTTAACCGCGGTTTTATGGATTACCATCAGGATCGTTTTTCAGACTTTTCACTGATGATTTTTAAAAGGGATAAACTCGTATCAATTTTGCCGGCTCATCAAATTGACAATCAAATTTACTCACATAACGGACTCACTTATGGTGGGTTGGTTGTTGAAAAGAAGGCTAAATTGACTGAAGTTATTGCGATGTTTCAAGCGACGCTTCAGTTTTTAAATGCTGAAAACATTCAGAAACTTCACATTAAGACGATTCCGGATATTTATGTTTCGAAACCGTCATCTGAACTTCAATATGCGTTATTCCTTGTTGATGCAACGCTGACCCGTCGGGATTCGCTGTCGGTTATTGACCAAACTAATGGGTATTTTCCGTCTAAAGATCGGCGCAGTTGTGCACTTCGCGGACGAAAAAAACAGCTTGTCATCAAAGAAGAAGCAATTTTCGACGAATTCTGGAACGAAATTTTGATTCCGAACCTTACAAAAAAACATCACGCTTCGCCGGTTCATTCGCTTGACGAGATAAAATTATTACATCATAGGTTTCCGGAAAACATTCGGCATTTTAATGTGTATCACGAAAATAAACTCGTGGCAGGAACTACAGTTTTTGTGACGGATAATGTGGCGCATCCGCAGTATATTTCGGGAAATGAGGATAAAAATGAATTAGGTTCGCTCGATTTTTTATACCATCATTTAATCAGTGATGTATTCAAAGAAAAACGATATTTTGATTTTGGGATTTCTAACGAACAGCAAGGCCGAAAACTCAATGGCGGAATAGTATTTTGGAAGGAAAGTTTTGGCGCAAGTACTATTGTGCAGGACTTTTATACGGTTGAAACCGATTCGTTTCACAAACTTGAAAACGTGCTGATATGATAAAGTTCCTCGATCTGCAAAAAATAAATTTGCGCTACGAAGCTGATTTCCAGCAGAAGTTATCCGATGTTTTGCAAAGCGGCTGGTTTATTTTAGGCGATGAAGTGAAAAAGTTTGAAAGTTCGTTTGCTGCGTATTGCGGAACTGAATTTTGCATCGGAGTAGGTAACGGGCTCGACGCGTTGATCCTGATTTTTAAAGCTCATATAAATCTCGGAATTCTCAATCCCGGTGATGAAGTGATTGTGCCTGCCAACACTTACATTGCGAGCATAATTGCTATTTTGGAAGCGGGTTTGGTCCCCGTTTTAGTGGAGCCTTCAAACGACTCATTTAACCTCGATCCGCAAAAAGCTAAAATCGAAATTACCGACCGAACCAAAGCCATTCTTGCTGTGCATTTATATGGTCAATTATGCGATATGGATGCGCTTTCGCAGATTGCAAAAAGGTACGATTTACTACTTTTCGAAGACGCGGCACAGGCTCATGGGGCCAGAAATACGGCTGGAAAACTCGCCGGAAATCTTTCCGATGCCGCCGGTTTTAGTTTTTATCCCGGGAAGAATCTGGGCGCTTTGGGCGATGGTGGCGCGATTACGACTAATAACACGGAGGTTGCCAGCATGATTCGATCACTTAGAAATTACGGTTCCGCTGCAAAATATCAGAACGACCGAATTGGCATCAACAGCCGATTAGATGAACTTCAGGCTGCTTTTTTAAATGTCAAGCTCAAAGATTTGGACGCCGACAATCAACATCGGCGGGCGATTGCAGCGTATTATCGCGAGAATATCAGCAATTGCAAGATTTCACTACCCCGAGTTCCATCGGGCGAAAGCCATGTGTTTCATCAATACATTATCAGAACGCAGCATCGCGATGAACTTCAAAAATATCTTGCCGGGAAAGGCGTAGAAACCATGATTCATTATCCGATACCACCCCATAAGCAAGCGGCGCTTTCAGGATTTAACACGCTTGAATTTCCGATTACCGAGGCCATTCATCATGAAGTTTTGAGTTTGCCGATTAGTCCGGTTCTTACGTTAGATCAGGCCGCCCGCGTAGTTGACGCCCTAAATAATTATTAATGAGCGATAACAAAAAGCTTTACCGTCAGATTCTGCAGTCGACGACGCTTTTTGGAAGTGTTCAGATTTTTAATATCATTATATCAGTCGCCAGATCAAAGGTGATTGCGTTGTTAATCGGGCCACTCGGAATGGGAATCGCCGGTCTTCTCAATGCGGCAATCAGTGTAATTGGTGGCATCACAAGCCTTGGTCTTGAAACCAGCGCGGTCAAATATATCTCGCAGACAAACGAACTTGACGACAAAGCGGAGTTGAACAAAATTGTTGCTGTTCTACGTAAAACAGTTTGGTTTACCGGATTTGCGGGTGCGTTTAGTGTCATTATCTTATCGCCATGGTTAAGTATTCTGACATTTGGCAACAGCGATTACACCTATTGGTTCATTTGGTTGTCGGTGACTTTGCTGTTTAAACAACTGACTATCGGTCAGTTTGCAGTTTTGCAAGGTCTTAGAAAGTTGAAGCAATTGGCAAACGCAAATTTTATGGGATCGTTGTTTGGATTTCTAATTTCGATTCCGATTTATTGGTACTACGGCATAAACGCTATTGTTCCTGCAATCGTTGTTTCCTCGCTGGCGGCTTTGTTTTTCTCGTGGTACTATTCGCGAGATGTCGTTTTTGATACGATTAAACTTCGAAACCGGCAAGCATTGCGAGAGGGAAAAGGCATGATTAAGTTAGGCGTTCTGCTAAGTTTGAGCGGGCTGATCGCAACGTTCTCATTATATGTTCTTCAGATTTATATTAGCTCGAAAAGTGATTTAGTTGAAACCGGTCTCTACAATGCCGGATTTTTACTGCTAAATTCATATGTCGGGATGATTTTTACGGCGATGGGAACCGATTATTTTCCGAGGTTGGCTGCCATTTCAGACGACAATTCGAAAGTGAGCGAAACTGTGGGTCATCAGGCTCAAATCGGTGTTTTATTGCTGACGCCGATCATTGTTTTGTTTCTGATTTTCGCACCATTGATTGTCCGAATTTTATTTTCATCCGATTTTCTCGCGATCATTCCGATGATCAGCCTCGGAATCATTGGCATGTTGTTTCGCGCCGCGTCATGGTCAGTTGGCTATGTTTTAATCGCCAAAGGAGATTCGAAGTTGTTTATCAGAAGCGCATTCGGTTTCAATGCAATATTTCTGCTTCTTCACGTGATGGGATACTATTTCTACGGATTAACCGGTTTAGGTGCTGCTTTTGCCGTTCATTATATTCTTCATTTTATAATCTTAAAGTTCATCGCACAGAAACGATACGGCTTGTATTTTTCTCGCGACTTCCTGCTGATGTTCGGTTTGTGTTTTTTGCTGTGCATTGGAACACTTATGACCTCGTACATTGATAATCCTTTAATAAAATATCTTTTATTTGCAGTACTAGCTATCACCACAATTGGATATGCATTGATTCAACTTAATAAGAGAATCAATTTGAGGGAATTTGTCAGCAGTAAACTATCAAAAAATGATTAAATCTAAATCCGATTTGCGCGATTATTACAACCGATTTAGAATCTTCGGAACGGTAAACTGGATCAAGACTGTATACTTCAATTTCAAAATGTTCCCATATAAAATCGCCAAAAAACTTCCGGTCTATTTTTACGGACAAGTGAGTTTTCAGGATCTAAGCGGAAAAATCGAAATTTTCGGTGAAATTAAACCCGGAATGATTGGATTTGGTCAGCCGTTCGAATTACTCAGCAAGTCGAAAGGAACTGCTGAGATTTATGTAAAAGGGACCATGCGGTTTTCGGGTCATGTGCAATTTGGCAAGGATTATTTTATTTATGTCGGTCAACATGCTGTCTGCGAAATGGGTCATATGTCATCACTTGGCAATAGCGGAAAAATTATATGTACCGATCATGTTAAATTCGGCACGTATGCCAGATTGGGGTTTGAATCGCAGGTAATGGACTCAAATTTTCACACAATGATAAATACCGACACCGGCGAAAAGTACGAAATTGCTGCGCCAATCTCCATCGGTGATTACAATTATGTAGGACATCGAGTTACCATCATGCAAAATACAAAAACGCCGAACTTTTGCACCATTGCGTCAAATACGGTTTGCAATAAAGATTACTTTGCACTCGGCGAAAATTGCCTGATCGGCGGAATTCCGGCTAAACACTTAAAGAGCAATATTTCCCGCGATTGGGAAGGCGAAAAAGACGAAATGCAAAAGTGGCTGATTGTTTAAAATCTACGCTTTGGTCCAGGTTTGAACGTACTTTTTGGCAATTTCGACATAATGGTGTTCACGTTCGATAAAACTTCGGGCGCTTCGTCGGATCGCATCAATTTGAGTCGGATTTTGAAGTAAAAGTCGGATTTTAGTTACCAATTCATCTACATCGGGAACGGCATTGATTGCAACGTCATCGGTTATGTTGTAATGTTGAATAAACACATTTTCTGCGCCGGTAAAAACGACTTTTCCTTTTGCCATCGCTTCAAGCGCATTATATCCCTGATCATTTGCATAAACCTGATCGAGCAATATATTGGCTTTGTCATATAAGTTAATATAGTCCGCGTACGGAAGGTCTCGGGTAATTTTGATGTCGACCTTCTCAGCAAACTCAGCTTTAATGATAGTCAGCGCCTGCTCAAAAAATTCAAGCCCTTTTTTATGATAAGTCTCGGTGTTGATTCCAAAGAAGATACGTACAGCTTTGTGTTGATTTTGTTCAATAAACTTGATCTTATCCACATTCACCGGATTCGGAATCATTCCTAGATATTTGCGGTGATTTTGAAGCGCAATATGATAATCAAGATCAGATGAGATGATTCCGCTTACGTTATTGATGATAAAATCGTGCAGCTTTTTAAACGATTTCTTCCTGAATTTAAGAACATTCTGAAAATTCTTATCCGAAATTTTTCCGGCTAGATACGGCTGAAGCACCGATTTAGAATTCGGGTTTTCAAAATTGTATTTTACATTCAAATAATCATCACCGCACGAAAGCAGAAACGACTTGTTATTGTTTGCAAACAAGTATGAAAGCATGCGTTTTTCGTACTTTGGCTGACAATTAAAGCTATTTTCATTGATAAGTTGAACGATGTCAAATCCGCTGAAAAAACGCTGCTGTCTCTTAAAATCGCGATAGGTTAAATGCGACGAAATATCGAATCCGGTGAGTTTAAAAATTCCAACCTTAACTTTCTTCTTCCATCCTGAATCCCATCTTTTTTCGATCAGATAATCAACATCATAGTTCTTGAATCCGTCGCCGTGACCAACAATTACCGCTTCATGACCCAAAGCAATAAGCCCTTCTTTTAATGAATTGTGTAGTCTGCTGTATTCGCCAACAAGTAAGATTTTCATCCGATGTAATTAGAGCTATTGCGTTGTGTATTGTTATATTTGACAAATATATCTTCATTTAACCAATAATGGCCGAAGCGTCTCAGAAAGTTGCCCTCATTTCACACTCTTTAGGTGAAGGTGGCGCTGAACGTTTTGCTGCCAAACTGAGTTTGATGCTCGACTCTGGCGGATATGAAGTGCATGTAATCATCATCGAAGATCGTATCGATTTTGCTTTTGGCGGTCGCTTGCTAAATCTTGGGGCGCTCTGTACTAAGATGAATCCGCTACAGCGAAAAATTCAGAAAGGTGTTCTGCTCAATCGGTACTTAAATTCGAATGCGATTGATACCATTATCGATAATCGGGCGCGGAATGTGTTTGTCCGCGATTTCATTGCCACACGAATTTACGGCAATCGGAAAATTTTTAACATGGTTCACAGCTATAATATTCAAAGTTATTTGCCAAAATCCGAGTTTCTTGCCAATCTTCTCTATCAAAAAAGTACGCTGATTTGCGTTGCGAAAACCATCGAAGCCGAAATCAAAAAGTATTATCCAAAGCTGAATTCAACTACCATTTACAACGCGGCTGATTTTGCTGATGTTTCTACGGAAGTTTCAACCTCGAACTATATTTTGTTCTTCGGGCGATTTGACGACAAAGTCAAAAACCTGTCGCTGCTTTTGAAAGCGTATAGGAAATCGGAAATTTACCGAAACGGACTCAAATTACATTTAATGGGTGATGGTCCTGACAAAGCGCTTCTGGTTTCGCTGATTGCCGACTTAAATCTTGATAAACACGTTCACATTTTGCCGTTCCAAAACGATCCAAGACCTTATGTTAAAAACGCCAGGTTTACGGTCTTGACGAGTCGGTTTGAAGGTTTTCCAATGTCGATCATCGAATCGTTAGCTTTAGGAACGCCGGTTGTTTCAGTCGACTGTAAATCGGGTCCAGCCGAGCTTATAATCAATCGCGAAAACGGACTTTTAATCGAGAATCACAACATTGATGCGCTTGCATCTGCTTTAAGCGAATTTGCCGAAAACAACGAATTATACCATATTTGTAAGTCGAATGCCAAAAACAGCATCACGCATCTGGCTATCGAAAAAATTTCTGCCCAATGGAATCAACTTCTAAACAATTAACCATGACTACTTCTATACACGATGTCCGACTCGTCGATATTCCTAAAATCCACGATGTTCGCGGCAATCTTTCGGTAGTCGAAAAGGATGTGATTCCATTTGAGATGAAACGCGTCTATTATTTATACGACGTTCCCGCGGGAGCTGAACGTGGTGGTCACGCACATAAGGAGCAAGTCGAGCTTTTGATTGCTCTTAGTGGAAGTTTTGAAGTTAGCGTAAAAGATGTGGACGCCGAAAAAACGGTTACACTTAGCAAACCTTATCAGGGATTGTTGATTCCGCACGGAATTTGGCGCGAACTGCAGAATTTCTCAGCAGGTTCGGTTTGTTTGGTGATCGCTTCGGATGTTTTTGATGAAGCTGATTACATTCGGGAATATGTTGATTACCAGAATTTCAGAAAGGAATTATAGTCGGTTTTTCTGTAACTTGATAAGAAGCTTTAAAATAAAAGCCGGAAGTTTCAGCACTATTTTCTTTTTTATCGGTAGCGATGAAATGTTTTTTGAAAACTGTCGGTAGCGTTCTGATTCGCCATTCACTTTTGACTGAATCGCCAATGAATACCGGTTCAGATCCAGAAATTTCGAAAGATTTGGATTGTTCTTTTCGCGATCGCGATATTTGTCGAGGTCGATATTGCTGATGGTTGTTCCCGACAAACTTTTTGCTGTCAAAATATATCTCGCCAAAATTTTTTGGATAAAAACCACCTTGTACTGTAATCCGATCCGGATCCAAAGATCGGTATCTTCGCCACTTTTGAGATTTTCGTCGAAAGTTCCAGCCTCACTAAAAACTGATTTTTCAAATACCGCCGCTGAGGTGCAAATCACAGTTTCTTTTAAACTTGCTGAAAAATAATCGGTGACGACAATTTCGTTTTCCAGATTAACTGAATATTTGGCTGCAACAACCGAGTGTCTGAATTCGCGCTCGATGGCGGCTGAGAACACTTTTTCAGATGGATAGGAATCGATTAAGGAGTTAAGGGTCGATAGAAAGTCGGGGTACCAATAATCATCGGCATCCAAAAACGTGATGTAATCGGTGTTAGATACCGAGATTCCATGATTTCGAGTTGCTGATACACCTTTGTTTTCCTGAGTGATTATCGAAATTCTCGGATCAGAAATTTGTTTGACGATTTCAAGGCTGTTATCGGTTGACCCGTCGTTGATGATCAGCAGTTCAAAATCGCCGAAGGTTTGCGCAAGAACACTTTGAATCGTGTTTGCAACATATTGCTCCTTATTGAAAAGCGGAATTACGACTGAAAATCTAGGTTTCATTTTGGCTGATTTGACATAAAAATCCGATTCGGTAAAGATCAAATATTTTTAATGACGGATCGTCACTTGCCAAATTTTTAAGCATTTTTGATCGGAATTTCCTAAATAAAAAGGCGAAAGCTGAGGTTAATCGGCGTTTTCGTAAAACAGAATACAATTCTAAAAGCTTGAAGTAATCGTCCGCAATCAGCTGGTGATCGTAAATATATTTCAGGCCCGTAAGCGATTCGTGTTCTTTTTGTATCGTCACTTCAAATGAATCCACACCGAGATGCATTACCGGATTATCGATATGAACAACCTCAATTTTTCTTTTCATTAAATCGTATGAAAAAAGCGTGTCTTCACGTCTGAGATTTGGAAGGTTTTCATTAAAAGGTACGCGTTGCATCACCGATTTCGATATCATAAAATTCGAGGACAAAAGCGCTTGATGTGGAATTCCAGACCGAACTTCGACACTCCGAGCCTCGCGCTGATGGCCGTATTTCCATCTCAGCATGAACTCGGTTGCCGGCTTTTTTTGGTCGTATGTTAGTCCGCCTGAAATCACTTTTTCTCCGCCAATTTCTCCCAAATAGTTACCGATAAATTCGGTGGAAGTCGGCATTACATCTGAATCGAGAAAGAGTAAATTTTCAAATTTTGCCTTTTGAGCCAGTAGATTTCTGACACGGCTTCGGCCGACATTTTCAGGAAGAATTTCGTATGAAGAGAAGGCTAGCGAGTTGATCGCTTGATTCTGGCTCTGAAACAAACGCGATCCGTCATCAATTACCAGAATTTCGAAATCGATCGACTGATTGACACATTGCCGACTTAATTCAAACACAAGTTCGGTGCAATCGTAGTTGTATGTCGGTATTAGGATTGAAAGCATTTGACGAGTTTGTTGGCGCAAATGCCGAAATTACTTAAACCGTACGCTGAACAACTTCAAAAATAGTTGAATTTTCACATTTAAGCGTTTTCGACGGGAATTTCATGATCAGTGCATAATCGTGAGTGGCCATAATGACAGTTTTTCCGTTCGCATTGATCTTTCTCAAAACATCCATAATCTCAACGCTGGTTTGCGGATCGAGGTTTCCCGTTGGTTCATCGGCAAGGATTAGTTCCGGATCGTTAAGCATTGCACGAGCAATTGCAACGCGTTGTTGTTCGCCGCCGGAAAGTTGGTGTGGCATTTTCTTAGAAAAGTGCTTCAAATCGACTTTGTCCAAAACCTCTGAGATTTTATCTTCCATCTGAACTTTGTCCTTCCAGCCCGTCGCTTTTAGGACAAAAAGCATGTTGTCGTGAATTGAACGATCGGGAAGTAGTTTGAAGTCCTGAAATACGATTCCGATTTTTCGTCGCAGGTAGGGAATCTCGCGTTCTTTGAGTTTTGCCAAATCAAAATCGACTATTGATGCATGGCCTTCGGTTAGTGGGAGATCGGCGTAAAGCGTCTTCATAAAACTACTTTTTCCTGATCCTGTTTTTCCGATGATATAGATAAAATCTCCGCGATTGACCTCAAGATTGACATTCGATATGATCGTGCGATTGTCTTGATAAATCATCACATTTTGAAGAGAAACTATTGGCTGTGGCATGTTAGTCGGTTTATGTTCGTAAAAGTAGAAGATTATGAATGTATATCAAAATTTTTTATGAAGGGTGAAAGGTGTTGGGTTTTGGGTAATAGGTGAAAGGAGATGTCGCGCTGAAGTTGGATGTGGCTACATCATTACTTTGGCGGGTTCCAGCCCTGATTGAGACGGCATCCTTTTTTGCCATTATCCGAAGTTTAATCTGACAAAGTAGGTTTTTGGGCAAAAAAGATATAGGCGAAAGCAGGAAAAGCTGCCTAAAAATTATTGTGCAAATTACGCCTAATCAACCGTCTAACGTGCAGCGTCAAGATGTTAAAAACAATGTTTATAATAAAGGCGAAACCGCACCCGTTATCCTTTGCTTAAGGAATATCTTTGTTAGAACCACAAAAATGCTTTGCAAAATGCGAAAAATTTCATGTTTACTTTTTCTGATTGTCATTACTTGTTTTTCAACGGCTTCGGCCCAGAAATCGGCGATCTACAATCCGGATACCGACGAGTATAACCGCGCGTTGATGCTCTACAAAAATCAACAGTATCTTTCGGCTCAAATCCTGTTTGACCGGGTGAAGACGCAGACGCAAAACACCGACATTGAGGCCGATTGCGCCTATTATAGCGCCAATTGTGCCATCAGGCTCGAGCAGCCGAATGCCGATACGAAGATGGAGAATTTTGTTGCGGATTATCCCACAAGTACCAAGCAAAATCAGGCTTTCGCCGAAGTTGCTCAGTTTTACTTTTCGCAAGGTCGTTATCCGCAAGCGTTGGAATGGTTTGACAAGGTTGATGAGAGCTCGCTTTCAAAAAACGACACCGACAAATTCAATTTCCAGAAAGGGTACAGCTATTTTGCGGCAAAAGATCAAAAAACGGCATCAAAGTATTTCAATCAGGTAGTGAATTCGCCCGAATACGGGTCGCAAGCCAAATATTACCTCGGTTTTATGGCTTATGAAGGTGATAATTATCAGGAAGCCTCGAAGTATTTTGACGAGGTTGCTGACGAAGAAAAATACAAGGAAAAGCTCTCGTATTTTCAAGCCGACATGAATTTTAAATCGGGTAATTTCCAAAAAGCGATCGATCTTGGTTTAGCGGCAATGCCTAAATCGACTGCGGCAGAGAAGTCTGAACTCAACAAAATCATCGGAGAAAGTTATTTTAACCTGCAGAAATACGCTGAGGCGATTCCGTATCTGACCCAATATAAGGGTAAAAAAGGCAAGTGGAGCAACACAGATTTTTACCAACTTGGTTATGCGTATTACAAGCAGAACGATTATGAAAATGCGATCGCACAATTCAATAAAATCATTGGTGGTAATGATTCGGTTGCTCAGAACGCGTACTATCACTTAGGTGAAAGTTATTTGAAGACCAACCGCAAGCAACAAGCTTTAAACGCATTTAAAACGGCATCTGAAATGGCGTTTGATGCGAAGATTCAGGAAGATGCGAATTTAAATTATGCCAAATTAAGCTACGAACTCGGTAACTCATATCAACCGGTTCCTGATGTTTTAGCGGCGTTTGTAGCGAAATATCCGTCGAATCCAAACCGACCGGAAATTGAGAATTTGTTAATCAACTCGTTTATTACAGCTAAAAACTACAAAGGTGCGCTCGACCTTCTGGAGAAAAATAAAAGCCACAACCGCGAGGCATATCAAAAAGTGACTTTTTATCGGGGGATCGAATTATTTACCGACGGAAGTTACCAGGATGCGTTGTCGATGTTTAAGAAATCAATTGCTGAACCTCGTGATGCTAAGTTTACCGCTCGTGCAACGTTCTGGCGTGGCGAAACCGAATATGTGCTTGAAAACTTCAATGAGGCGTTGGTCAGCTACAAGCAATTTCTGAATTCGGCTGAAGCAAAATCGACTCCTGAAATCAAAAACATCGATTACAATATCGCCTATACGTACTTTAAAATAAAGGAGTACGATCAGGCCGGAAATCACTTTCAGGCATATATCGATGGGAATAAATCAGATCGGGTGCGCCTAAACGATGCTTACCTGCGATTGGGTGACAGCCGTTTTGTGACTGCGAAATACTGGCCGGCAATGGAAGCGTATAACAAAGCTATCGAAATGAAAGGTGTTGATGCAGATTATGCGTTGTTCCAAAAAGCGATCAGCTACGGCTTTGTGGCGAGAAACGATCGCAAGATCGAGGATTTAAACCGATTTTTACAGACTTATAGCAAGTCGCAATACCGCGATGATGTTCTGTTTGAACTTGGGAACACCTACGTCAATGAAGAGAAAACCGATCTTGCAATTAAAACCTATGATCAGTTAATAGCCGAATTCAAAAACGGTTCTTACGGTTCGCGGGCGATGCTTCGTCAGGGACTGATTTATTATAACGGTGGGAAAAATCAGCTTGCTCTGACAAAACTCAAAAAAGTAGCAGCCGATTATCCGGGAACACCTGAAGCTGTTGAAGCTGTTGCAACCGCGCGACTTATTTATGTTGACAGCGGTAATGTAGCCGAATACGCGTCGTGGGTGAAAACACTTGATTTTATCGAAGTTACCGATGCCGATTTAGACAACGATACTTACACGGCGGCGGAGAAACAATATCTGCAAAACAATCCGAAAGCGGCAATTACCGGTTTTTCAAAATACATTTCACAATTTCCAAACGGGATTCACGCGCTTAAAGCGAACTTCTACTTGGGACAGTTGCAATTTGCCGATGGTGCGGTCGACAAATCGATTGGCAACTACGAATTTGTGATTTCGAGGCCACGTAATGAATTCACCGAGCAATCACTTGCACGTTTGGCGCAGATTTACATCAAGAAAACTGATGTTGCAAAAACAACGTCAATCCTGAAAAGGTTGGAAGCTGAAGCTGATTATCCTCAAAATATCACATTCGCACAAGCTAATTTGATGAAAGTATATTATGATCAGAAGGATTATTCGAATGCGGTAATCTATGCGGATAAAGTTCTTGCCAACGCGAAGACCGACGAGTCGATTAAAGCTGATGCACAAGTGATCGTTGCCCGTTCGGCGATTAAAACCAATGACGAAGTAAAAGCTCGTGCGGCTTATGCAAAAGTTTTAGCCATGGCCAGTGGTGAACTTGCGGCCGAAGCGCTTTACTACGATGCATACTTCAAAAATGCCGACAAACGTTACGACGCATCGAATACGGCGGTTCAGAAACTCTCAAAGAATTACTCGGGTTACAAGTATTATGGTGCAAAAGGCTTGATCGTAATGGCTAAAAACTATTACGGTTTGAACGATAGCTTCCAGGCAACATACATTCTGGAAAGCGTCATCAAGAACTTTACGACATATCCTGATGTGGTCGAAGAAGCACAAACCGAACTCGGCATCATCCGAGCTCAAGAAGCCAAAACAAACTCATCAGTTACTAACTAAGTCCCGGTTTATCAAAATTGATCCAAATGAAATTACAATCAGCTCTCACAATATCAATCATAACCCTTTTTGCTATCCAATCAGCGCAAGCTCAAAAAGACGAAAACATCGGAACACAGGTCGTAAACGTAGTTAAACCATATACGCCAACCATTTCCGACGCTTTCAAGGTTAAAGAAACGCCAACGCTCGACGACGACGAGAATACCAAAAAAGAGGAGATCACCTATAATATCTTCTCGTTTCCGGTTGCATCGACATTCGCACCCGCAAAAGGTCGCGCGGCTACAGTCGACAAAGAAAAACAATTGGAACTTTACGACAATTACGCAACACTCGGACTCGGGAATTACGGAACCGTTATCGGCGAATTGTTCGTCACGCGTGAAGTTGGAGAAAGCGGTTTTGTGGGCGGAATGTTTCGTCACATTTCATCTGAAGGCGGCATCGACGGTGTTTTGCTCGAAGATGGTTTTCGCGATACCTCACTCGATTTAATTTATGGCAGCAATACCAACGAACTTTCGTGGAACGCCAATTTAGGTTACCAAAACCAGGCTTATAACTGGTACGGCCTACCTGAGTTTTTCGGATCGACCTTTGTTGAGGAAGATCGCGACGCAATGATCGGCGCCATCGATCCAAAACATGCATATCACAACTTAAATGTTGGAACCAACTTCGAATTTACCGATGCCATTGTCAGCGAGGTCGGTGCTAAATTCAACCGCTTCTGGGATTCTTATGGCGCTGAAGAAAACCGATTTTTCATCAAGCCAAAATTTGCCTTCGAGATTAACGACACACGAATCAAAACTGATGTAATCGTGGATTACGTTGGCGGTTCATTTGATCAGGATCTTATCGGAATCCCGACGGCATCATACGGTTTTACAAATATCGGAATCCATCCAAGCTTTAATATGGTTCGCGACGATTGGTCTATCGACTTCGGTGTGGCAGCATTCTATTCCATGGATATGGAAAACAGCGACAATAAATTTTTCATCTATCCGCAGATCAATGCGTCGTTGAATGTGGTCGGTGATCTGATGATTTTCTACGCTGGTGCTGAAGGTACGCTGCAGCAAAATTCGTATCGCGATTTTACAAATATCAACCCATTTTTGACACCCGGAATCGCGGTTGCGCCAACCGATCGTCAGTATGATGTTTTTGCGGGTCTGAAAGGAAAACTTGCGGGGAGCGTGAGCTACAACATTCGCGGATCATTTGCAAGCGAGCAAAACCGGGCGTTGTTCAAAAGCACGCCGTATTTCGAGCAACTCGGAAATGAGAACTTCGGTTACGGAAATTCGTTTGGGATTGCTTACGACGAGATGACTACGCTGAGCTTTTTCGGCGAGTTAAAAGCTGACTTCTCAAAAACAGTATCTTTTGGTATCGATGCAACCTTTAGCGATTACAGTGTCGATAGCGAGCAAGAAGCGTGGAACCTTCCGGCCATTCGCGTCGGATCGTCAGTAGATGTCAATATCACGCCAAAATGGTATGCGGGAGCGAACCTGTTTTACATCGGCGAGCGTAAAGATGCACGTTTTATGCAAAGCACCGATGCAGCGGTTATGCTGAATCCGGTAACGCAAACCATCGATGGTTACTTCGATTTAAATGCGCATGTGGGCTACAAATACAACGACAGGTTAACCGCTTTTGTGAGGTTGCAAAATATCGCAAACCAGGATTACCAACGCTGGTTAGATTACCAGGTTCAAGGTTTTCAAGCCATTTTAGGTGCTAGCTACAAGTTCGATTTCTAAGATTTTTTGGGCGTGCCCACAAGGGTCAGGCTGTTCGCTGCTATCTTTTCAGGTTCCGCCTCCGCAAGGCTCCGGCCGAACCTGAAAAGGATATCCGCTGCCATCCTTCACGCGAAGGGGGTTGGGTTTGAGGTGTTGGTTGTTAGGTCAGAAGTGAACGGGAAAGGTGAATGGTAAACGGAGCAGGGTGAAAGGTAAAAGCTGAAAGGTAAAAGGTTAGTTGTTGCATTTTTTTACATTGCTACATTTCCTCCGGCCGCTCCCATTTTCAAATTTTCAAATTGCTACGTTGTTCCATTGCTACATTTCCTAAACCTTCAAATTCTTTTCAAAAATGACTTTCAAACTCCACGTCCACTCAAGATATCTTGAGCTCGTTCAGGACAAAATCGACGCCTTTCGCGATATGATATCAGCCTTGACGACAGATGCGCAAAATGACGCAAAAGGATCAGCGGGCGATAAGCATGAAACAGCGCTATCGATGATGCATATCGAGCAGGAAAAGTTGAATACTAAGTTAAGCGAGTTTTTAGATCAGAAGAATATCCTGGATAAAATTGGCCTCGCAACGCCCACTGCAAACATTACCCTTGGTAGTTTGGTAATTGCAAACGGAATCTATTTATATTTAAGCGCCGCTTTGCCCAAAATTACGGTTGATGGAAAAACAATCATCGCACTCTCACCACAATCGCCACTTGGGCAGCATCTTCTGGGGAAATATGCTGGCGATAGTTTCGAGATAAACAACACGGTTTACACAATCACAGACGTCAGTTAAACTACCTTCCTCCACTTAAGATTAAAAGCGGTTTGTAGACGCATGATGCCAGAAAAATCACATATGCGGTGACTATCGCTACCAGAATCTGAATAAGCACCAAACTCAGTACATCATCTACAAATCGGACTGATACCGCATATGCAACTATCATAACCGGCGAATGATACAAATGTAAAAGATAGGAGAATCTTCCGGTTTTATATGTTGGAAATTTTAGATCTACAATCGCGATAAAAAGCAATATCGCAACCGGGAATTTCAAATACTCGATCGCAAACACCGCCGTTGCAACCGAGAGGATGAAAAATAAAATAATGACCGATTGCTTTTCAAAACGCCCGCCGAATTGTGCGTAAAAACATCCGGCCGCAAAAAGAAACACAATGCCCGGATTTAAAAATAAACTTCCAAAAGCCAACACCGGAACCAGTACAAAAAGTGCTTTGACTTCTCGTTGAAAAACTAATGAGAGAATCGCGAAAATCACAAAAACGTCGCGGATGAAGTAGGTAGGCGGATTAATTGGCGCGCGATTTAGAGCCAGCAAACCATCGAGAATCAAATTTTCGTCGAACGCCAGCCGGTTCAGCATGTTGTGGCCAAATCCGTAATTCGCAATCAAGACCAGCGCAAGTACAACCGCATTGGCAATTAAATAAGGTACGAGCAAGCTTTTCACCTTCTTTTGAAAAAGATCGGGTTTTTTACTTGAGACCACAATGTATAAGTAGCCCGATATGACCGATAGAATTGCCGTGCCAAATGTGGGAAGTTGTTCGAGGATGACAAATAAAAGTCCGCTTTCAACCGAATGAGTTGTATGGGTAAACGTAATGAGGATCACCGCACAAAGTCGGGTGATTTCAATACCTGAGTTGGTATTTGCCAGATGGTTATTGATTGAGAATGGTTGGTTCATTTGGTTATTTGTCAAACACTCCTGCAAGCGTATTTTCAGCGGGCGCAAGTTACACTAAAAATTAACAAAATGTTAATAACTTCGACGGTTGGTTGTTCGCCGATAGTATAAAATCCTTACCTATTTCTTATATTTGCGTGTTACATAAAAATTACATTTTTAGAGACTAAAATTAATATGAGCGACGAAGGTAAGAATCAAAATTATTCGGCCGACAGTATTCAGGCATTAGAAGGAATGGAGCACGTAAGAATGCGTCCATCAATGTATATCGGAGATGTCGGAGTACGTGGTTTACACCATTTGGTTTATGAAGTAGTAGACAACTCGATTGATGAAGCGATGGGTGGCCATTGCGACACGATTTCGGTTACGATAAATGAGGATAACTCGATTACGGTTGAAGACAACGGTCGTGGTATTCCGGTAGACATGCACAAAAAAGAAGGCGTTTCGGCTCTTGAGGTCGTAATGACGAAAATTGGTGCCGGTGGTAAATTCGACAAAGACTCATATAAAGTTTCAGGAGGTTTGCACGGAGTCGGGGTTTCAGTTGTAAACGCGCTTTCGCGTCACATGAAATCAACCGTATTCCGTGAAGGTAAAGTCTACGAACAAGAATACGAAAGAGGTAAAGCAATTTATCCGGTTAAGCAAGTAGGTGAGACCACCAAACGCGGAACCATGCAGACATTCTACCCTGACGATACCATTTTTACGCAAACAATCGAATTTAGCTACGATACGCTTTCTGCCCGTATGCGCGAATTGTCGTTTTTGAACAAAGGCGTTACGATTACCTTTACAGATAAACGCAGCGTAAATGAGGACGGTAGTTTTGTTTCTGAAACCTTCTTCTCCAATGAAGGTCTGAAGGAATATATCAGATACCTCGACGGTAACCGCGAGCCGATCATTTCGCACGTTATCAGCATGGATCACGACAAAGGGGAGATTCCGGTTGAGGTTGCCTTGATCTACAACACCAGCTACACTGAGAATATTTTCTCATATGTAAACAATATCAACACTCACGAAGGTGGAACCCATCTTCAGGGTTTTAGAAGCGGACTTACGAGAACGCTTAAGAAATACGCAGACGCTTCCGGCCTTTTAGATAAATTGAAGTTTGAGATCACCGGAGATGACTTCCGTGAAGGTCTTACCGCAATCATTTCGGTAAAGGTTCAGGAGCCGCAGTTCGAAGGTCAAACCAAAACCAAACTTGGTAACCGCGAAGTTGTTTCGCCGGTAAGTCAAGCCGTTGGTGAGATGCTTGAAAACTATCTCGAAGAAAATCCGAACGACGCCAGAATCATCGTGCAAAAAGTTGTGTTGGCAGCGCAGGCTCGTCATGCAGCTAAGAAAGCGCGCGAAATGGTTCAGCGTAAAACGGTCATGGGCGGCGGTGGACTTCCCGGAAAACTTTCCGACTGTTCGGAACAAGATCCGGCAAAATGTGAAGTATACCTTGTCGAGGGAGACTCGGCGGGTGGAACGGCCAAACAAGGACGGGATCGTGC
This sequence comes from Flavobacterium sp., assembly GCA_015234525.1. Classification (GTDB taxonomy): domain Bacteria; phylum Bacteroidota; class Bacteroidia; order Flavobacteriales; family Flavobacteriaceae; genus Flavobacterium. Next base: position 403,371 of record JADGMX010000041.1, read on the forward strand.
ATTTCAGGCGATTATGCCACTTCGAGGTAAGATCCTCAACGTCGAGAAAGCGATGCATCACAAAGTTTTCGAAAACGAAGAAATCCGGAATATTTTTACTGCTTTGGGTGTAACCGTCGGTACTGCTGACGACAGCAAAGCATTGAACATAGAAAAACTTCGCTATCACAAAGTCATCATCATGTGTGATGCCGATGTCGATGGTAGTCACATTGCAACATTGATTCTGACGTTCTTCTTCAGATTTATGCGCGAACTGATTGAACAAGGGCACGTTTATATCGCGGCGCCACCATTGTATTTAGTGAAGAAAGGAAATAAAAAAGAATATGCTTGGAATGATCTTCAGCGCGATCAGGCTAACGAAAGAATGGGCGGAAACGCAGCTATTCAACGTTACAAAGGTCTTGGTGAAATGAACGCCGAACAATTGTGGGAAACGACCATGGATCCTGAGTTTAGAACGCTTCGTCAGGTAACTATCGACAGTCTTGCAGAGGCAGATCGCGTATTCTCGATGTTGATGGGCGATGAGGTTCCACCAAGAAGGGAATTTATTGAGAAGAATGCGGCATATGCTAAGATTGATGCCTAGTAAGGGGGAATTTGAAGATTTGAAGATTGGAAGATGAGAAATGTAACAATGTGAAAATGTAGCAATGTAACAATGGAGGAGTTTGAAGATTTGGAAATGAAAACTTGGAATCTCGGCAGCTACATTTCACCTTTACCTTTAACTCAACACATAATACTCAACACCCACAATAAACAAAAACAACTAAACCAAATAAGATGAAAGTTACAATCGTCGGCGCCGGAAATGTAGGCGCAACATGTGCAGACGTGATCGCATACAGAGGCATCGCCAGCGAAGTGGTGCTACTTGATATTAAAGAAGGATTTGCTGAAGGTAAAGCGATGGATATTTCGCAATGTACTTCGAATACGGGATTTAATACACGTGTTTCGGGAGTTACCAACGATTATTCGAAAACGGCTGACAGCGATGTTGTGGTGATTACTTCGGGAATCCCGAGAAAACCGGGAATGACTCGCGAAGAGCTAATCGGAATTAATGCCGGGATCGTAAAAAATGTGGTTGAAAATGTTTTGAAACATTCGCCGGATACAATTGTGGTGGTGGTTTCAAACCCGATGGATACCATGACTTATCTTGCGTTGAAAGCGACAGGTTTGCCTAAAAACCGTATCATCGGAATGGGAGGCGCACTCGACAGCTCGCGTTTCAAATACTATTTAGCTAAAGAACTCAACAAACCGATCAACGATATTTCAGCGATGGTTATTGGTGGTCACGGTGATACAACCATGATTCCGCTTACCCGTTTGGCCTCATATAACGGAATTCCGGTTTCAGAATTTTTATCAGCTGAACAATTGGAAAACGTTGCTAAAGCAACAATGGTTGGTGGCGCAACGCTTACCGGACTTTTAGGCACATCGGCTTGGTATGCACCAGGAGCGTCAGTTGCTTACCTTGTTGATAGCATATTGAACGATCAGAAAAAGATGATCGCCTGTTCAGTGATGCTTGAAGGCGAGTATGGTCAGAACGACATTTGCGTAGGTGTACCTTGTATTATAGGTAAGAACGGAATTGAAGAAATTGTAACAATCGACTTAAACGATGCTGAAAAACAGCTGTTTGAGAAAAGTGCAGAAGCGGTTCGGAACATGAACGCCGACCTAAAATCTGTCTTACAATAATAAAGTTAAAATTACATGAAAAGAGGCTGCAGTGATGCGGTCTTTTTTTTACAGATTAATCAATAAATAAATTGGTTAGTCTTTATCAGAATTATATATTTGCACGTTTCGAAAAATGCACCTATACTAATTTGGCTTAAGCCATTGTAAGTGTGGGTCATTGAAAAACCGAGCAGCAACTGAACAAAATTAATTAATTTCTAATAGTAATGCAGAATAGAGGACTTGTTAAATTTTTCGCAATTTTATTTGCATTGGTAAGTATTTACCAGCTTTCTTTCACCTTCGTAGCACAAAAGATCCAAGACGACGCAAAGGAATTTGCAGCCGGGGATACTCAGAAAGAAGTAAAATATCTTGACTCAATTGGGAAAGAAAAAGTCTTCAATCTTGGCTTCACCGACTTTACATACAACGAGGTTCGCGACAAGCAGATCAACAAAGGTCTTGACCTTGAAGGCGGAATCAACGTTATTCTTGAGATTTCAGTTCGTGATATCTTAAAAGGTCTTGCCAACAACACTAAAAACCCGGTTTTCAACCAGGCGCTTGTTGAGGCAACTAAAAACAGACAAGGAAATCAAGATTATATCGATGCTTTCTTTGCCGAATTCGACAAAGCTTCAGCTGGATCAACGAAACTTGCATCACCGGATATCTTTGGAAACAAAATCCTGGGTGAGGAGATCAACTTTAAGATGTCGGATAACGAAGTTAAAACGATCATCAGAAAAAAAGTTGACGAGTCGATTATCAGTGCTTTTGAAGTACTTAATAAAAGGATCGATAAATTTGGCGTTGTCCAGCCAAACATTCAACGTCTTGGTCAGTCAGGAAGAATTTTAGTTGAACTTCCGGGTGCTAAAGATGTTGATCGTATTAAGAACTTACTACAATCTACTGCTCAGTTAGAATTCTGGGAAACTTACAAAATCGAAGAAGTTGGTAACTTCCTAATGGCTGCCAACGAAGCGCTGAAAGCTACCGAAACGGCAAACGTTCCTGTAAAGGAAACCACATCTACTGGAATTGACTCGTTGTTAACTGATCCAAAAGCGGATTCGGCTGCAACAGCAAACAACCCGTTATTCGACAAGTTCATCGCGCAAGGTGGCGGACCTGTTCTTGGAATGGTAGCGCCAAAAGATACTGCTGTAATCAACAGCTATTTAAAGCGTCAGGATATCAGAAATCTTTTGCCTGCTGATAAGCGCTATGCAAAATTTGTTTGGGGTATTCCAACAAATCTTAAAGACGACAAAGGAAACAACATTGAAGCAGTTGAATTATACGCACTAAAAGGTAACAGAGACAATCGCGCAGCAATGAGCGGTGGTGTGGTAACCGACGCAAGCGATAGCTTTGACCAACTAGGTAAACCATCAGTTTCAATGCAAATGAATGGTGCCGGCGCCAGAGCTTGGGAAGAACTTACCGGAAAAGCATATACAGATAAAGGTTATATCGCCATCGTACTTGATGACATCGTTTACTCGGCTCCGGGCGTTTCAAGCGGTCCGATCTCAGGTGGGCGTTCAGAAATTTCTGGTGCATTTAACGTCACTCAAACTAAAGATTTAGCAAACGTACTTCGTGCGGGTAAACTTCCTGCTGCTGCAGAGATTGTTCAATCGGAAGTGGTTGGGCCATCACTTGGTCAGGAAGCAATTGAAAACGGAACAATGTCAGCCGTACTTGGATTATTGGTTGTGTGTCTTTACATGGTTGTTTACTACGGTAAAGCAGGTTGGTTTGGAAACGTTGCCTTGGCGGTAAACCTACTTTTCCTTTTCGGAATTTTAGCAAGCTTAGGTGCTGTATTAACATTACCCGGAATTGCAGGTATCGTATTAACAATGGGTACTGCGGTTGATGCCAATATTATTATTTATGAACGTGCAAAAGAGCGTCTGGCCGAAGGTGCCACAGGTGCTGAAGCTATTACCAGTGCGTTTGGATGGAAAGGAGCGATGCGTCCGATTGTCGACGCTAACGTAACTCACGTTCTAACTGGAGCCGTTCTATTATTATTTGGAACGGGACCGATTCAAGGTTTTGCAACAACATTGCTTATTGGTATCGCAACATCGATGTTTACATCGATTTTCATCACTCGTATGTTGTTGGATTGGAGTTTGAGAAGAGGTGATAAATTAACGTTCTCAACGGCGATTTCGAAGAACTGGTTTAAGAACTTTAATTACGATTTCTTAGGTGTCAAGAAGTACTCGTACATTGTTTCAGCCGTTATTATTATTGGAAGTATTGCTGCTTTAACCATAAACGGTTTAAATCAGGGTGTCGACTTCGTAGGTGGTCGAACATACCAGATCAGATTCGAAAAGCCGGTTTCTGCAGAAGATGTTCGCGAAGAATTAGTTGAGCCTTTCGGAGGTAGCGCCGAAGCAAAAATATTTGGCTCAAATAATCAACTCAAGATTACTACTAAGTATAAAGTAGAGGAAACAGGTAGCGAAGCTGATCAAGCTGCAAACACCATTTTGTTCAATAACCTGAAGAAACATTTTGGTCCCGATATGACGTACGAGAAATTCGTAAATCCGCACGAAGGAAAAGAATATGGTATTTTGCAAGCATCTAAAGTTGGTCCATCGGTTGCTGATGATATCAAAACCAACTCATATTGGGCGGTTCTAGGTTCTATGGCTATCGTATTTATTTACCTAATGCTTAGCTTTAGAAAGTGGCAGTATAGTCTTGGTGCCGTAGCTGCAGTTGCGCATGACGTGATTTTTGTACTTGGTATTTATGCATTGCTTTGGAAAGTGATGCCGTTCGGGATGGAAATCGATCAGCACTTTATCGCGGCGATTCTTACGGTAATCGGTTACTCGATGAACGATACTGTAATTGTATTTGACCGTGTAAGGGAATATCTTGCCGGAAAGGCGAAAGGTAACTTTAATGATATTGTAAACCAGTCGATTAATGCAACAATGTCAAGAACCGTAAACACCTCATTGACGCTTATCTTTGTACTCTTGGTGATGTTTATCTTTGGTGGCGAATCAATCCGTGGTTTCATCTTCGCGATGCTTGTTGGTATGATCGTCGGAACGTACTCGTCATTGTTTATCGCTACGCCAATCCTTGTTGATTCGATTCCTGAATCTGAACACAAGCGTATCGAAGCTTTGCACAATGAGCCAGAAGTTATTGAAGCAAAAGCATAAACAGCTAACCTATAATATAAGTTATAGCCCGGTCATTTGATCGGGCTTTTTTTATGACTTATTTTTCGCAATGTCGAATTACTATCGTTACGTTGATTCGGCAAGTTGAAGGGATCCTGTAAATTTGAATGTATGTAATTGGGTGTGTCAACAACGTTTCAATTGATTCTGGTTTGATGAAACGCAGTTGTCGCGCTATTGATCAGACGGATGATCAGATGCTGAGCTAGTTCGGTTGATCAGGCGAATGGAGTTAGCCCTGATCGAGCCGGTATCCTTTTTTGTCAAAAAAAGATATAGGCAAGAGCAGGAAATAGCTCCTAATAAAACAAACCGACATCTATAGCCCTAAAACCCGATCAGGCGTTTTCCGAAGGTTATTCGAGTATACCGGGGATTCGTGTTGTCATAATCAAATCGTTCTTCGTGCCTTTGAATTTCGCGTAAAAAAAATGGCTTCAGCCGATCCCGACCAAAGCCACTTTAGAGACTATATTTTCTTTTAAACCTCGATCGGTTTTTCGGAATTAAAGATAAAATACAAACCGACCAATATAAACGGGATGCTTAACCATTGCCCGGTTGAGAACAATCCGAGGGCACTTTCAAAACCACCCTGACTTTCCTTAACATATTCGACTAAGAACCTGACGGTCCACAACAGCACAAGGAAAACGCCAAATAAAAAGCCTTGACGTTCGCGGAAAGATGTTTTCCAATAAAGGAAAAACAGTACCGCAAACACGATCACATAGCCTGCAGCCTCATATAATTGCGCCGGATGTTTCGCCGGGACCTGCATTAAAAGCTCGTTAAACTGCGGATTATTCGCAATCGCATGAAATGCTTCATTTGAATCCTGAATCCCGGTCACCGCTACGGCGTCGCGATTTGAAAAATGGTCGCGGATGAATTTTATCCCAAAGCTTGAAGTTGTCTCATTTCCAACGATTTCCGAGTTGAAAAAGTTACCCAAACGAACGAAAATCGCACCGCTCGCAACCGGAATCACCACACGGTCCAAAACCCAAAGCAGTGGACGCTTCATGATGTTCTTGCTAAAGAAATACATAGCGATAATGATCGCAATTGCCGCACCATGACTCGCCAATCCCCGGAAACCCACGAACTCGAACGGCGAAAAACTAAAGGGCAATATGATTTCGAGTAAATTATTTCGGTAATATTCCCAGTCGTAGAAGAAGACGTGCCCGAGTCGCGCGCCGATCAATGTCGATAGAACCGTCCAGATAAAAAGCGAGTCAAGTTTGTCGATCGGTTCGTTTTCGCGCTTAAAAATGTATTTCATGATGATCCAGCCCAAGCCAAATGCGATCACAAACATCAAGCTGTAAAACCGGATTATAAAAAAGCCTAAATCGATTCCTTCAGACGGATTCCAGACCATGTTCAATGCATTTATCATGTGAGTAGTGCTAATATAGTATTCTTTGGTGAATTATTTTTTTGGCGGAACCGGATCGTAACCACTGCGACTCCAGGGATGACATCTCGCAATTCGCGAAACGCCCAGCCAAAGGCCTTTTAAGAGTCCGTGTACCCGAAGCGCCTCAATCATATACTGCGAGCAGGTAGGCGAATATCGGCAAGCTGACGGCAATAAGGGCGAGATGACGACCTGATACACGCGCACCAGAAAAATGAAGGGCGAAACGATCAATTTTCTGAATGTCATCAGCTGATTTTAAAATGTAAAGGTAGTTCCTTCTTTGCCATCTTTCAGCTCAATTCCGACGGCTGCCAATTGGTCGCGAATATAATCTGACGACGCAAAATCTTTGTCGGCCCGAGCTTTATTCCTCATTTCGATCAGCACTTTCACCGCGCCTTCAAGCTTTTCATGATCAAGATTTGTTGCTGACGTGCTTTCAAGTCCGAGGACATCAAAAACAAACGCGCGCATCGCCTGGATAAAATCGGCAAGATCCTCTGCAGACAAGCTTTCTTTGCCATCTTTAATCAGATTGATAAATCGAACGCCTTCAAAAAGCTGAGCGATCAGAATCGGACAGTTAAAATCGTCGTTCATAGCGTCATAGCACAATTGTTTCCACTCGGCTACGTTCAGTGTCGAACTTCCTGACGGTTTCAAATCGTCAACCGAGTTCATGGCATCCATCAGTCGGTTAAAACCTTTTTCAGCCGCAACGATGGCGTCATCAGAAAAATCCAGAATGCTGCGATAATGCGCCTGAAGCATAAAAAATCGGGCGGTAGAAGGGGAGAATGCCTTGCTTAAAACCGCGTTGTTTCCGGTGTAAATTTCGCTTGGCAAAATATAGTTTCCGGTCGACTTGGCCATTTTCTTGCCGTTTAAAGTCAGCATGTTGGCGTGCATCCAATAGTTTACCGGGGCCTGACCGGTGCTGGCTTCGTTTTGTGCAATTTCACATTCATGATGTGGAAATTTTAAGTCCATTCCGCCACCGTGAATATCGAAATGGTTGCCCAAATATTTGGTACTCATCGCGGTACACTCAAGGTGCCAACCCGGAAATCCGTCGCTCCACGGCGAAGGCCAACGCATGATATGTTGCGGTTCGGCTCGTTTCCAAAGCGCAAAATCCTGAGGGTTTCGTTTGTCGCTTTGCCCGTCAAGATCGCGGCTGTTATGAAGCATGTCCTCGATGTTTCGGCCGCTTAGCTTTCCGTAATTATGAGTTTCATTAAATTTTACGACGTCAAAATAAACCGATCCGTTCGCCTCATACGCATAACCGTTGTCGATAATGCTTTTGATGATTTCGATCTGCTCAATGATATGTCCGGTTGCCGTTGGCTCAATGCTTGGCGGCAAAAAATTATATGTTTTTAGAACTTCGTGAAAATCCACTGTGTAGCGCTGAACGATTTCCATCGGTTCAAGTTGCTCGATCCGCGCTTTTTTTGCAATCCGATCCTCACCTGAGTCGGCGTCGTTCTCCAAATGACCGGCATCAGTGATGTTTCGAACATAGCGCACTTTGTAACCCAAGTGAAGAAAGTAGCGAAAAATCACATCAAACGACATAAAAGTACGCACATTTCCCAAATGAACATTGCTATAAACCGTTGGTCCACAAACATACATTCCGATATTTCCATCGTGAATTGGCGTAAAAACTTCCTTTTCACCTGAAAGCGAATTGTAAATTTTGATAGTTTGTTGCTTATACAAAGGCATATTTCAATTTAGTTTAGAAGCTATTCCTGCTATTCGTTTCAATCTTTTTTTATTGGTTTTCAGACTGGTTTTAAGGTAGCCAACTTACGTTTAAAATTGGTAACAACCGGCCAATAAAAAAAGGATTTCCACTGCTATCAGGGCTAGGGCTTTATCGGTTTATTAAAATTTGGTGTCTAATTTTATGTAATCCAAAAACTCACGACGGGTTTCAAGATCCATGAACTTTCCGCCAAATTCAGAGGTGACGGTGCTGCTTTCGATATCTTTGATTCCGCGCGAATTCACGCATAAGTGCTTGGCATCAATCACGCAAGCAACATCCGGGGTTCCAAGTGCGTCCTGAAGTTCCTGAACAATTTGCATCGTCAATCGCTCCTGAACCTGTGGGCGTTTTGCGTAATATTCAACGATTCGGTTCATTTTGGAAAGTCCGATTACCGAGCCGTTGGAAATATAGGCAATGTGCGCCTTTCCGATAATTGGCAATAGGTGATGTTCACAAGTCGAATATAGTGTAATATTTTTCTCGACAAGCATCTGTCCGTACTTGTAATTGTTCTGAAATGTAGAGGGTTTAGGCTTGCGATCAGGGTGAAGCCCGCCAAAGATTTCCTTAACGAACATTTTGGCCACACGGTTGGGAGTACCCTTAATGCTGTCATCTTCCAAATCCATTCCCAAAGTTTGGAGTATGTTCCTCACATCGTGCTTAATAAGATCGATCTTTTGATCGTCAGATAAGTCGAATGCATCCGACCGAACTGGGTTGAATGCCTTGGTATAGAAGTGATCGTCTTGGTTATCGTGCTGTGAATCAGTATCTTCTGTCATCAATAAAAAAATGAGTGATATTTATTTAAGAGTCGCAAAGATAATTAATTAAAAACACCATTCTAAGAGTTGAAAAGCAAATTTTAGCATTCATTACATTAAAGTTTTGCTAATTTTATGTAAATTTCGCCCTTATAAATTTTGTAAATAATGAGAAATCTTTATTATCTCGCTCTACTTGTGCTACTTTCAATTGTACCTACACAACAAGTATCTGCGCAAGGAAGCACTTTAGAAGATGCCGGACCGTTTTGTGCGGGCGGCGCCGGACTGACGTTTAATAACGGAACGAGTGGAACTGGAGCCCAATCCGGAATCGACTATGGATGTTTAGGATCCGAGCCCAATCCTGCGTGGTTCTTCCTCCAAATTGATGAACCGGGTAACTTAACGTTCAACATTTCTCAAGTTTCAAATAACGGAACGCCCATCGACGTCGATTTTATCGCATGGGGACCTTTCCCGGTGTCAAATCCGTCGCCGGCAGATATTAACGCTGCGCCGGTTGTGGGTTGTAGTTATTCTACTGCCGCGACTGAGAATTTCAGTATAAATAACGCCGTTACAGGATCTTACTATATCGTATTAATTACCAATTACAACGGTGCGGCCGGGCAAATTACCCTCACGCAAACCGGCGGTAACGGAGGGACGAACTGCGATATCGTTTGTCCGCTTTCAATCGACGGTGGCGGTGTTCCTGCGTGTCCGGTTGCGATTTTGACTGCGGTCTACGATACCGGAACCACCGCAACTTACCAGTGGTATTTTAACGGAGCTCCGATTGCAGGAGCTACATCCGAAACCTATTTTGCAACTGCTCCGGGTGATTATTCGGTGGTAGTGAATAGTGATGGATGTGTGGCCGACGCAAGCGCGATAACTACAGTACCGGCATCGGAGCCGGCGCCAACAACCGCGCCACCAATGAATCTTGCTGCATGCGATGAGCCGCTAATTTTTGATTTGACTGCAAACGATCTTGCTCACTTTGGTCTCGATTCAGGAAACTGGAGTATTTCATATCACTTGACCGCTGAGGATGCTCAGTATGTTGTTAACCCTATTCAAAACCCTGGCGCATATCCGGGAACTGACGGACAAACCATTTATATAAGTATTCAGAATTTCACTGATCCATGTGTGACTGTCTTATCTTTTGATCTCAATATTTGTATTCCGGCTGTAGAACCACCGGCAATTAAGATTTGTGATAATTTGGCGCCGTTTGACAACGGTATCGCTCAATTCGACTTGTCAGTGCAGACTCCAATTGTATTGGGTACAAACGCGGCTGCATCTTTCAATGTAACATATCATCTTTCATTAGCTGATGCTGAAAATGACGTAAACCCAATCGGCACTACATTTACAAATACTGTAAATCCGCAAACAATTTACGTGAGAATGGAAGAGGTAGCATCTCCGGCTTCTTTCTCAACAACTTCATTTATTGTTCAAGCCTTCCTTGTTCCAACAACACCAACTCAATCTAACATAGTTGAATGTGATTCGTATACGCTTCCGGGACTTCCGGCGGGAAGCACTTACCATTCAGAGTCTGGCGGTAGCCCGACGA
>JADGMX010000042.1:0-20789 GCA_015234525.1 Flavobacterium sp.
AGATCGTCGCAATCAGTTCCATCCAATACATAACCTTCAACCGGTACGCAAGATGCGATTGAAACCGCAGCATTACCGTAACCGTCGCCATCAGCGTCAATGTAATAAATCGTATCAGCAACCGTGATTGCATCATCATTGTCGTCACAATCGGTATTTTCGGTTATACCACTACAAGGCGAGTATTCGCTTCCGCCAAAACCATCGCCATCCGCATCAGCGTAAAAAATCTGCGAATCATCACAATCTAAATTATTGGTCACATATCCCTCCGGTTGCCCCGTACAGGTTATTGTTACATTTGCTGAAGTTCCAAAACCATCGCCATCAGCATCTCTGTAATAAGTAACAGATTCAGCATAAGTAACCGATCCGCTCACCTTTGACGTTACCGTTGTTGCGCAACCACTCGACGAACTGACAACCACATAATAATACCTAACTCCCGGTTCAACCCATTCTGTAAGAAAGCTTGACTGCGTAGCACCCGATATCGCTGTACCACCGTTGTTTGTTGCAACCGTATTTTCATACCATTGGTACGTCAAATCTTTACCTGCCGCCTCAACGCTGAAGTAAACGCCGCCCATACAAACAACAACTTCCATGGGATAAATGTCGCGCGTTATCACCGGTTTACCGATCGCTAAATTGTTGAAAAATAAATCTCTTCCCGATCCCGATCCCGCATTGTTGTTAAAAAAGACGATCTGAGCAGGAACCTGTCCGCCAGAGGCAAAGGAAAATTGACGGTAGTTAAACGTTTTTGTGGCGCCACCACTTGTAATCATTATGCTATACTGTCCGTCAGCCGAAATTGCATAGGTAATGTCGCTGAATCCGGCGCTGGTCCATCCGATCTCAGTTAAAGCGGTACCGCCAGCATCGACAATTGTGTATTGAGAGGTTCCTTGTGTAAAACCAAATTCGGCTAGCGTTTGTCCTTGTGAGTTAACCAATCTGGCTCCAACACGAGAACCCGGATTGTCGACCCCGCCATTGTCAAAACTGAAACTAAAAGAATCTCCAACTTGCAATGGTTGCGCAAACGGTCGCGTAGCTGTAGCCACTCCTCCGTCGGTTGCATAAAGGCCGAATGACGACGCGCCAATATCAGACGATGCCGTAAACGCGCCGGCAACTCCGCTTGTAACGACATTCCAAGGTCCAAAACCGGATCCGCCGTTCAGCCCGTGGTAACTTCCTGAATTGTAAATCAAATTCAATGCGTTGTCGTTCAGAATTCCGGTAAATGTAATCGGGCCCGATACTTCACTTACAATTTCTGTCGGAGCACACGCGCCGGTAACGATCACATAATAATACGACGTGCCTTCAATGGCCGCAGGAACGTACGCTGCCGCATTTGCACCTTCAACCGCCGTTCCTCCAATAGTCGATTGAACCGAATTGCGATACCATTGATAAGTTACCTGCGAACCTTCAACCGCAACTGAAAGCGTATTCGGAGTTGTACCAAAACAATAGGTCTGCGCCACTGCGTCAGGTTGGGTCGTAAGTAATGTTCCATTGTTCAACGATATAGTCGCAGATCGCACAACACTTGATCCGCTGCTGTTTATCGCCATTACCGAAATCGTACCTCCTGTTGTTCCTGCCGTTGCCGTAATCGAGTTTGTGGTGCTCGCCCCTGTCCAACCCTGAGGTAGCGACCATTCGTAAGATGTGGCCATCGGATCATTTGTCACGCTGTAGGTTTGAACCGAATTCGGACAAACAACCAAATTTCCGCTGATCGCAGAAGGTTGACCCGGCGCTGCCACCGGCGTGAAAGAGTAATTCAGTCCATTGTTATTGTTCAAATTCAGGGTATACATATCATGAACCAACTGTCCCCACTGCGTCACATCAGCATTAATTGCCGACAAGCTGCGGTTACTCGTATAGACATAATAGGTAACAGGCGACTGAGCATTGATCAACGCCGACCATTGTGTTCCGCTTCCTGTTGCCTGAACAATTGTAGAACCTGCAAAAGCGTTTGTGGTATATCGAACATAAATATTTTCACCTGCAGCCGGAGCCGAAGCCATGCTTATCGATACCACGCCGTTCGTGCTATGCGCAACTGCCGTAACTTCAGCAGGTAGAAAACTGGTTTCCAACAACGCCATAACATTATCGGCAGAAGCATTGTTGCTGACATTAAACGTATAATACCGTCCCGCAGTTATAGCCGGAAGCAAACCACCGGCACCACCACCCGAATTGAATTTCGCGCCATTATTGTAAGACGTCGGAATAAACGCGTTTGCCGACAACGTCTGACCTCCACTATACGGACGCCAGGTAGTAGCCCAATTAATATTTGATGTCGTCCCGCCTGCAAATTCCCACTTTCTGGCACCACTTGCCGCACCCGAAGTCGCAACAAGCCGATGCTGTTTAAATCCACCTTTACTAACAAGATTGTAAGTCAAATAGTTTCCGTTGCCAAGGTCAGATCCCAGCACACCTGGTTGAGCGAACATCTCGCTGCTAAATAGCAACAGTAACAGCGCACCAACCCACTGAAAATGTAATAGTTTTTTCATAAAAAGGTATAAGTTAATAACTGTAGGTTCGAAAAAGAAAGGGGAGATAAAAGTACTAGTATTAAGCTACCAATTAATTTTACGCCATTACTACAACGTTTTCGTGTTGATAATTTCTAAAAAATATGTTAAATTCATCGACGAACGGACGATGGTTTGGGCGCCTGCTTCCGGATTTGCCCAACGTTGAATGAGGGCGCTACCGCAGAATCCGTAATCTAACGTCCCGCAAGCACCGGGCTTTCGGCGGTGCACGGCACACTGCCTCAATCCCTGGCGCGGCATGATTCAATCCGACATGACTTCTGTTGGATCTGATTTATTCGCACAAAAAAAAGTCCTTCCATATTTCAGAAAGGACTTTTCCCAAAGTAACCCCAATTTTACGTTTATCTCTTTATTACCCGTAAGGTTTTAACCACCTCACCTTGAGATACGATTACGTTGTAAACTCCGGATGGATATTTCTCTCCAAGTTTGATTGCGCTTGCTTCAGATGGAGCAATGTTGGCCGATTCAAGAAGTCTGCCTGTCATGTCATACATCTTCACATTGATGGTTTCGGTCATTGATGTTGTTACTTCAATCGAGAAACTGTCAGCAAACGGATTTGGATATGCGATCGCTCCAAATTCTGTTTTTTCAACTAGCTGCTCTTCGAATCTTGCAGAAGCTGCTCCCGGCGATGTAATTTCGCACGGCTCACCAAAATCAGAGAAAACACCTTTGGTCATCACTGCAACCCGTATGCTATACGGAGTTCCTTTGCTATAACCCGGAATTTGGTTGAATCTAAAGTAGTTGGTCGGTCTGATCGTGGTAATCACCGAATTGGTCAACATATTGGTCAACTCAAATTTGTAAGAGGTGGCATACTGAAGGCTTGGTGCAGAAACCGGCGTACTTGCCAGCGGTATTACCATTCCACATTCAACTATTGTTGGAACAGCCGGCGCGATAATCTCACACGGTGATCCGTATTCAGTGTAATCGCCTGTAGTTTTAACCGCCACTTCAACAAGGTAAGACGTGCCATAGGTAAATGTTTCAAGCATGCTGATTTTGAACCAGTTTCCAGGGCGAGTCAATACTTGCACCTGGTTTGGCGCAAGAGGATCGCTGGCGTTGGTAACTCTGAATCGGTACCCCGTTGCACCAGGTAAACTCGGCGATGCGATAAGTGTATTAACCGATGGAATAACGCTACCACAGAGCGTGATTTGTGCAGCTCCGCCATCAGCTAAGATAGCCGGTGAAGAAACCAAACATTCAGGTCCGTTATAGCCAAGCCACACGCCATTGCGTTGAAGTTCGATGGATATCCCGTAAGTAGTCGCATAATCGTAGTTATCCAGACTGGTTAAATGGAAATAGTATTGATAACGCTCTAAAATCTGCACTTCTTCTGTTTCTGTATTTCGAACATAGAATCTGTATCGAGTCATATGCGGAACGTACTGAGCAACGATCAGTGTACTTACACTTGGCAGTGTGCTTCCACATTGCGCTTCCGAAATTTGTGTTACGATTTGATTTCCTTCGTCGATTTCACCGTCGCAGTTGTCATCAACCCCATTGTATAGAATTTCAACCATCCCCGGATTGATGCTCGCAATGTTATCATCGCAATCATCGCCATTTAGAACGTGATTTTCAGGTGCGATACAAGCCTCGATTGCAGTCTCGGGATCGCCGTAACCATCACCGTCTAAGTCAAGGTAAAACACCGATACGATATTATCGGGATCATCGTCGTTGCAATCATCAGCATTAAGTGAATAGCCTGCCGGAACATCTTCGAGCGCTTCCACACATACCTGAATCAGATCGCCTGTTCCAAGTCCGTCGCCATCAGCATCAACATAGTACGAACCCAGCATGTTAACCGCCAGATCGGATCCGTTATCGGTTCCTGCAAATACCGGACTGCTGCTGGTAACCCGGATGCGATATCCGGAACCTGCGGGAGTACCTTCAGGAATCGCTGCAATGATGCTTCCGCTGGTAGTCGAATTCACAGTTCCAATCACAACCGGTGTGTCGAAACTTCCTGCGGCATCAGATAGTTCGGCGGTAAAGATATTGCTACCTCCGAAAGTTCCGTCTGTAGTGTAGTTTACGTTGAAATTTTCTTCTGGACAAAGCGGACTTTCAGCAGATATTCCGGTGACCTCGAGCGAGATGTCAAGAACGGTGTTGATTCGCGCCAAATGATTTCTTCCGGTTCCATTGTAGGCTGTAAAATCGCCACCAATCAAAACTTTACCATCACTCTGCATCGCGATTGCACGAACGGTATCGTTAGCTCCAGTCGTTGCAATCGGAGGTGAAATCAGCGTTCCGTTCGGATTCAATCTTGCAATGTAGTTTCGGCTTACACCATTCACAAGTGTAAAATCACCACCGACGAAAATTTTGCCATCACTTTCAATAGCAATTGCATGTACGGTATTGTTCATCACAGCTGAGAAACTCGCATCACGGGAACCATCGGCGTTAAGCCTTGCCAATCGCATCGCCGTAGCGCCATTGTAAAATGAAAAAGAACCGCCGATCAAAATTTTACCATCGCTTTGCAAAATCAATTCATTTACGCCACCGTTAGCACCGGTACCTGCTGAAAACGTATTGTCGAGCGATCCATCAGCATTTAGCCGTACGATATTTCCATTCGGGATTGCGTTAAATGACGTAAAAGCACCACCGATTAATATCTTTCCGTCGACAAGTACGATCACTGATTCGATACTGCCATTTGGCCCTGCTCCTACCGCAAACGATTCATCGAGCGTTCCATCGACATTAAGTCTGACGATTCGGTTTCTGACCGTATTATTAAACGAAATGAATGAGCCGGCAACAATGACCTTACCATTAGGCTGAACGGCAATGGCATTTACAGCATCGGCAGTTCCGACAGTATTTGCAAAGCTTGCATCAACTGAACCATCACTATTTAACCGAACAACGCCGCCTCTCGGAAGACCGTTGTATTGCGTAAACGATCCTCCAACAAGGATTTTTGCATCAGGCTGGATTGCAAGTGCACGAACACTTCCGTTTGAACCGGTTCCGGCAATGAATGACATATCGATCGTACCATCAGCATTTACCCGGACTAAATCATTTCGCTGTTGATTGTTAAAACTTTGGAAATTCCCGCCAATAATAGCTTTTCCATCACCTTGAATGATTAATACGTCAACCGGATCACTGACCCCCGTTGTTGGATTGAAATTCCCATCAACCGATCCGTTGGCGCTAATTCCGATTATACCTGATTTGGACATACCTGCAAATGAGTTGAACGCACCCGCGATTGCCAGATTGTTTGTAGGAAGAAGGCTGATTGAATAAACACCTGAATCAGGTCCTACCGCAGTATTGAAACCAAGGTCACGAGTACCATCGGCGTTGAGTTGAGTAAGGTAGTTAACACCGCTTCCGGCGAAATTCGTAAAGCTTCCACCCACCGTAATTTTACCATCGCTTTTGCGCATGATGGCACGTACAATATTATTTGCTCCCGATCCGGGATTAAACGAAGCGTCGAGCGCGCCATTGCTTTGTAGGCGTATAATCCGGTTGCGGCCGGTTGCCCCGAAAGATGTGAAATCGCCACCAGCTAAGATTTTGTCGTCAGCGTCGACTTCGATGGCATAAATGGCGCCGCTTAGACTTGTCCCGGTTACAAAACCGGCATCAAGCGAGCCATCAGTATTCAGGCGGGTGAGATAATTTCGGTTTGATCCGTTGTAGTTTGTAAAATGGCCACCGACCAGAATCTTTCCATCAGTGTGTACGGCGAGTGAATTAACATCACCATTCGGACCGACACCTGAGAATGAGTTGTCAATGCTCCCATCAGCATTTAGGCGGATTACCCGGTTGTGCGCCATTCCGTTGAACGTGGTAAAACTACCACCAACCAGAATCTTTCCATCCGACAGAACCAGAGTTGTCCTAACGGCGCTGCCCGCCCCCGAACCTACAGCAAATGAACCGTCAATCGATCCATCTGAATTGAGTCGGACGATTCGGTTTGCCACCGATCCGTTAAAAGACGTAAATGAACCACCTAAAATAATTTTTCCGTCGCTTTGCAGCGAGATCGAGGTAACCTGACTGTTGGCTCCCGATCCCGAGTTAAATGTCGCATCAAGCGAGCCATCTGCGTTTAGTCGCGCCACACGGTTTCGGTTCGCACCATTGTATAGCGTAAATAAGCCACTTACAATCATTTTCCCATCGGGTTGAACTACAGATTTAAGAATCGCCGCGTTGGTACCTGATCCGTTACCAAAACCTGTATCTGCGGCATTGTACGAATGGTCTAGCGACTCTGGTTGAGCAAACGCTGCAGTTGATGCGAAGGCAATAAAGAAAACGGATAATTGCCTGATGAGCAATTTGAGCTGTGTGGGACGCTTCAATCCATGTGCGTGCGCCACTGATTTGTAATTTTCAATCATAAGTAAAAAGTTGGTTATACATTTTCATTCTGATAAGCAGAATGGTTTGTTGCACAACACAAGCAGTAAGTTTATGTTTGAAAGGAGATAGAAGTAAGGCTAGTCAAACTTAGAAAATGACTACATGAGATAAAATACCTACTACTGGGTATTTTTGATTTTCTTAACAGATTGATAATCACTAACTTAACCCGACTAAAGCACTGAAAATCCAGATTAAATGCACGAATTAACATCTGATAATCAAAATCCATAAAAAAAGCCTCTCATTTCTGAGAGGCTTTTAAAAATTATGCTTGTCCGGTTGGACCAAAATTCAGCGGTATTGGCGCTTGCTCGGTGTCTTTGATTTCACCGTGTGCGACTTCAAAACGATGGATGTTTTCACCCATTGCTTTGAGCAACCTTTTTGCGTGCTGAGGCGTTAAAACGATTCTGCTTTTCACTTTCGCTTTCGGTGTTCCGGGCATGATGCATACGAAATCGACTACGAATTCAGAAGCTGAATGGTTAATGATAGCCAAGTTGGAATAAGTTCCTTCAGCCGTTGCCTCATCCAGTTCGATGTTAATCTGAGCCGGAGCTTGTTTTTGATCAGCCATAATTAATAATTATACTCTTCTTTATTAGCCATCATCTCGTTGTAATCCTCTTTAGAACCTACGATTGTGTTGTCGTATTCTCTCATACCTGTACCAGCAGGGATTCGGTGTCCAACGATAACATTTTCTTTCAATCCTTCAAGGTAATCAACTTTACCTGCTACTGCTGCCTCGTTCAACACTTTGGTAGTTTCCTGGAACGACGCTGCAGAAATAAACGATTTCGTTTGAAGCGACGCTCTGGTAATACCTTGAAGAACCGGAGTTGCAGTTGCGGTGATCACATCGCGGGCTACAACCAAATTCTTATCGTTGCGTTTCAACAATGAATTCTCATCACGCAATTCACGTGGTGAAATGATCTGACCTGGTTTCAGGTTAGCAGAGTCACCGGCATCTTCCACGACCTTCATTCCGTACAACTTATCGTTGTCGACAATAAAGTCTTTTGTGTGGATCAATTGCTCCTCAAGGAACAACGTATCTCCCGGATCTTCAACTCTAACTTTACGCATCATCTGACGGATAACAACTTCAAAGTGCTTGTCGTTGATCTTAACCCCTTGAAGTCGGTAAACTTCCTGGATCTCATTAACAAGATATTGTTGAACCGCAGCCGGACCTTGAATTCTCAAGATATCGTCTGGTGTAATTGCACCGTCTGACAAAGGAACACCTGCTCTAACGAAGTCATTTTCCTGAACAAGGATCTGGTTTGATAGTTTAACGAGGTACTTCTTGATCTCACCAAATTTAGATTCGATGATGATTTCGCGGTTACCACGTTTGATTTTACCAAATGAAACCACACCGTCAATTTCAGAAACAACAGCCGGGTTAGATGGGTTACGTGCTTCAAGAAGTTCAGTAATTCTTGGAAGACCTCCGGTAATATCACCTGCTTTAGATGAACGACGTGGAATCTTAACCAAAATTTTACCAGCTTTAATCTTCTCACCATTTTCAACCATAAGGTGTGCACCAACGGGAAGGTTGTATGATCTGATCAACTCGCCGTCGTTACCGTAAATAAGCAACGTTGGGATAAGCTTTTTGTTTCTTGATTCAGAGATAACTTTTTCCTGGAAACCGGTTTGCTCATCGATCTCAACCTGGAATGAATGTCCTTGTTCCAGATCTTCATAAGAAACCTTACCGGTAAATTCTGAGATGATAACTCCGTTGTACGGATCCCATTTCACGATAGTTGTCCCTTTTTCTACGATATCGCCGTCTTTTACAAAGATGCTTGAACCGTATGGAATGTTGTGTGTATTAAGAACGATGCCTGTTTTAACATCGACTAATTTAAGTTCTGTTGAACGTGAAACTACGATATCGCTTGTTCCACCTTCAGTATCCTCACCTTTTACAGTTTTAAGGTCTTCAATTTCAAGACGACCTGCAAACTTAGTGATGATGCTTGATTCTTCCGAGATGTTACCCGCAGTACCACCTACGTGGAAGGTACGAAGCGTTAACTGTGTTCCCGGTTCACCAATCGACTGAGCGGCGATTACACCTACAGCCTCACCTTTTTGAGTCATACGGCCAGTTGCAAGGTTACGACCGTAACATTTTGCACAAATACCTTTTAATGCCTCACATGTTAGTGGCGAACGCACTTCTACTCTTTCGATCGGGCTTTCTTCAATTGCCTTCACGGTAGATTCGACGATTTGCTGACCAGCTTCGATGATGACGTCGTTTGTCAATGGGTTGATCAAATCCTGAAGAACAACACGTCCTAGGATTCTTTCACCAAGAGTTTCAACGATTTCTTCGTTTTTCTTAAGGGCAGAAACTTCAACTCCACGCAATGTTCCACAATCGGTGCTGTTCACGATAACGTCTTGAGAAACGTCATGTAGCCTTCTTGTAAGGTAACCAGCATCCGCAGTTTTTAGAGCGGTATCGGCAAGACCTTTACGCGCACCGTGAGTTGAGATAAAGTATTCAAGGATCGACAGACCTTCCTTAAAGTTTGAAAGAATCGGGTTTTCGATAATTTCACCACCACCGGCAGTCGATTTCTTAGGCTTAGCCATAAGTCCACGCATACCTGTAAGTTGACGAATTTGCTCTTTAGATCCCCTCGCACCCGAGTCAAGCATCATGTAAACCGAGTTAAAACCTTGCTGATCTTCGCGGATGTTCTTCATTGCAAGCTCAGTAAGCAATGCGTTGGTAGAGGTCCAAACGTCGATTACCTGGTTGTAACGTTCGTTGTTTGTGATAAGACCCATGTTGTAGTTTGCCGAAATACCTTCAACCTGCTCACGTGCATCAGCGATAAGTTCGCCTTTTCTTTCCGGGATAATAATATCTCCAAGAGAGAATGACAATCCGCCGGTGAATGCAAACTTGTACCCCATGTCTTTCATGTTGTCAAGGAATGCCGCGGTAGTTGGTACATTGGTTACGCTAAGGATGCGTCCGATAATATCACGAAGCGACTTTTTGGTCAATACTTCGTTGATGAATCCGGCAGCTTCAGGAACAACCTCGTTAAAGAGGACACGACCTGCAGTTGTCTGGATGATTTGGTATACTAATTCGCCGTTTTCGTTGAAATCTTTAGCGCGGATTTTCACACGTGCATTAAGATCAAGACGACCTTCGTTGATCGCGATATTTACTTCTTCAGCCGAGTAGAATGTAAGGCCTTCACCTTTAATTTTAACGGCTTCAGTCGACAATCTTTCTTTGGTCATGTAGTAAAGACCCAAGACCATATCCTGAGAAGGTACTGTGATTGGCGCTCCGTTAGCCGGGTTGAGGATGTTGTGAGACGCAAGCATTAATAGTTGCGCTTCAAGAATAGCCTCAGGTCCTAGCGGCAAGTGAACAGCCATCTGGTCACCATCGAAATCGGCGTTGAAAGCCGTACAAACGAGTGGGTGAAGCTGGATCGCTTTTCCTTCGATCAGTTTTGGTTGGAAAGCCTGAATACCTAAACGGTGCAAAGTTGGAGCACGGTTAAGCAAGATTGGGTGACCTTTGATTACATTTTCAAGGATATCCCAAACAACAGGTTCTTTTTTGTCGATGATTTTCTTAGCCGATTTTACCGTTTTCACAATTCCGCGCTCGATAAGCTTACGGATCACGAATGGCTTGTAAAGTTCGGCAGCCATATCTTTAGGGATACCGCATTCGAAAAGTTTCAGTTCTGGTCCGACGACGATTACCGAACGTGCAGAATAATCGACACGTTTACCGAGTAAGTTTTGACGGAAACGACCTTGTTTTCCTTTCAATGAATCTGAAAGCGATTTCAATGGACGGTTTGATTCCGTTTTTACTGCTGATGCTTTTCTGGTGTTGTCGAAAAGTGAATCGACAGACTCCTGAAGCATACGTTTTTCGTTACGTAGGATGACTTCCGGCGCTTTGATCTCCATAAGTCTTTTCAGACGGTTGTTACGGATGATCACACGACGGTAAAGGTCATTTAGATCCGACGTCGCAAAACGGCCACCATCAAGTGGCACAAGAGGGCGAAGTTCAGGTGGAATTACAGGGATCACTTTCATGATCATCCACTCCGGACGGTTCTCGCGGTTTAAGTTTGATTCCCGGAAAGACTCGACTACTTGTAGCCTTTTAAGGGCCTCAGTCTTACGTTGTTTTGAAGTTTCGTTGCTTGCGCTGTGACGAAGCTCGTATGACAAAGCATCAAGGTCGATTCTAGCCAATAGATCCATGATACATTCGGCGCCCATTTTGGCAACGAATTTATTTGGATCGAAATCATCAAGATACTGGTTGTCTTGCGGCAAGGTATCAAGAATGTTTAAATATTCTTCTTCTGTAAGGAAGTCAAGCCTTTTTACAGCTTCGCCTTCGGCATTTTTAGCAATACCAGGCTGAATAACTACGTATCTCTCGTAGTAGATGATCATATCGAGCTTCTTTGACGGAAGGCCCAGGATATAACCGATTTTGTTTGGAAGTGAACGGAAGTACCAGATGTGAGCGATTGGCACGACAAGGTTGATGTGACCAACACGGTCGCGACGCACTTTTTTCTCGGTTACTTCAACACCACAACGGTCGCACACGATTCCTTTGTAACGGATTCTTTTGTATTTCCCACAAGC
Organism: Flavobacterium sp.; assembly: GCA_015234525.1. Taxonomy (GTDB): domain Bacteria; phylum Bacteroidota; class Bacteroidia; order Flavobacteriales; family Flavobacteriaceae; genus Flavobacterium. Next base: position 11,733 of record JADGMX010000042.1, read on the forward strand.
ACATTCGAAATCCTTAACAGGACCGAAGATACGCTCACAGAAAAGACCGTCGCGCTCAGGCTTGTGCGTTCTGTAATTGATGGTTTCAGGTTTTAGGACTTCGCCCCTTGACTCGGCCAAAATTGATTCGGGTGATGCCAAACCAATAGAGATCTTGTCAAACCTTTTAACCGGGTTTTTATCTTTATTGTTGTTATTTCTATTGTTCATCATAGCGATTACTCTTGAAATGTTATTTGAAAGCCTATTGTTACCTTAAAGCCCTAGCCCTGATTGCAGTGGAAATCCTTTTTTGCTTTTGATAAAAAGTAAAAAAGATTGCAGCGGAAAGCAGGAAAAAGCTTCAAATTATTTTTAGTTATCGGCTAACAGTTTACCGCCCGAAGACCGCAAACCGTTAGCTGTTAACTATGTACTATTCCTCTAATCGAATGTCTAATCCTAAACCTTTAAGTTCATGCATTAATACATTGAACGATTCAGGAAGGCCTGGTTCTGGCATCGACTCACCTTTAACGATTGCTTCGTAGGTTTTAGCTCTACCGATAACGTCATCCGACTTAACAGTCAGGATTTCGCGTAGTGTGCTTGAAGCGCCATAAGCCTCGAGTGCCCAAACCTCCATCTCTCCGAAACGCTGACCACCGAATTGCGCTTTACCACCAAGTGGTTGTTGCGTAATGAGTGAGTACGGACCGATTGAACGTGCGTGCATTTTATCGTCGACCATGTGCCCAAGTTTCAGCATGTAGATCACACCTACGGTTGCCGGCTGGTGGAAACGTTCTCCGGTTCCTCCGTCGTAAAGGTAAGTATGTCCGAAACGCGGAATTCCGGCTTCATCTGTAAGTTCGTTGATCTGATCAAGAGTAGCTCCGTCGAAGATAGGTGTCGCGAATTTGCGTCCCAGGTTCTGACCGGCCCATCCGAGAACCGTTTCGTAGATCTGCCCAATGTTCATACGCGATGGTACACCAAGTGGGTTTAGTACGATATCTACCGGAGTTCCGTCTTCAAGGAAAGGCATATCTTCATGACGAACGATACGTGCAACAATACCTTTGTTACCGTGACGACCCGCCATTTTATCCCCTACTTTGAGTTTACGTTTTTTAGCGATGTAAACTTTAGCAAGTTTTAGGATACCTGCAGGAAGTTCGTCACCGACAGTGATTGTAAATTTCTCACGACGCAACGCACCCTGGAGGTCGTTTAGCTTGATCTTGTAGTTGTGGATAAGATCGTTGACCATTTTGTTGGTCTCGTCATCAGCCACCCATTGACCTTTGCTAAGGTGAGCGAAATCTTCAACAGCGTTAAGCATTTTCTGGGTGTATTTCTTTCCTTTTGGAAGTACTTCTTCACCAAGATCGTTCATGACACCTTGCGATGTTTTGCCGTTTACGATAGCGAAAAGTTTTTCGACCAATCTGTCTTTTAGTTCGACGAATTTGGTTTCAAACTCCATTTCAAGCGCGCCTAAATCATCTTTATCTTTAGAACGTTTGCGTTTGTCTTTAACTGCTCTTGCGAAAAGTTTCTTATCGAGAACAACACCGTGTAGTGATGGAGACGCTTTTAACGACGCATCTTTCACATCACCGGCTTTATCACCGAAGATCGCGCGAAGAAGTTTTTCTTCAGGTGTTGGATCAGATTCACCTTTTGGAGTGATTTTTCCGATAAGGATATCACCAGGTTTCACTTCGGCACCGATTCGGATCATTCCGTTTTCGTCAAGATCTTTGGTAGCTTCTTCAGAAACGTTCGGGATGTCGTTTGTAAGTTCTTCGTTTCCGAGCTTTGTATCACGCACTTCGAGAGAATAATCGTCGATGTGGATTGATGTAAAGATATCGTCGCGAACTACTTTTTCAGAGATCACGATAGCATCCTCGAAGTTGTATCCTTTCCATGGCATGAAGGCCACCTTTAGGTTACGACCAAGAGCAAGCTCACCGTTTTGAGTAGCATATCCTTCAGAAAGCACCTGTCCTCTTACAACGCGGTCGCCTTTTCTTACGATTGGCTTCAGGTTGATAGACGTACTTTGGTTGGTCTTTCTGAATTTGATCAGGTTGTATGTTTTTTCATCCGGATCAAAAGAGACCATTCTTTCTTCTTCAGTACGGTCGTATTTGATAGTAATGATGTTTGCATCAACGTATTCGACCGTTCCGTCGCCTTCAGCATTGATCAGAACACGTGAATCTGAAGCTACTTGTCTTTCAAGACCGGTACCAACGATTGGAGCTTCAGGACGCAATAGCGGCACGGCCTGACGCATCATGTTCGATCCCATTAGCGCACGGTTGGCATCATCATGTTCCAAGAAAGGAATAAGGGAAGCTGAAATCGATGCGATCTGGTTTGGAGCAACGTCTGTATAATGAATTTCGGTAGGTGACACAACCGGGAAATCGCCTTCTTCACGGGCAATTACATTTTCGGCTGTGATTGCACCGTTGGCATCCATTTCGATGTTTGCCTGAGCGATCATTTTACCTTCTTCTTCTTCAGCGCTAAGATAGATTGGTGTTGAAGTAAGATCAACTTTACCATTTTCTACTTTACGGTATGGTGTTTCGATGAATCCCATTCCGTTTACTTTTGCGTACACGCCAAGAGACGAGATAAGTCCGATGTTTGGTCCTTCCGGAGTTTCAATCGGGCAAAGACGTCCGTAGTGCGTATAGTGAACGTCACGAACCTCGAAACCTGCACGCTCACGTGAAAGTCCGCCTGGCCCTAGCGCAGAAAGACGACGCTTGTGCGTGATCTCGGCAAGAGGGTTGGTTTGGTCCATGAACTGAGAAAGTTGGTTTGTACCAAAGAACGAGTTGATTACCGACGACAATGTTTTGGCATTGATCAGGTCGATTGGTGTAAAGACTTCGTTGTCACGAACGTTCATACGCTCGCGGATGGTACGCGCCATACGTGCAAGACCGACGCCGAATTGTTGTGAAAGTTGTTCACCAACGGTACGTACACGACGGTTTGACAAGTGATCGATATCATCAATCTCAGCTTTTGAGTTGATAAGTTCGATCAGGTATTTTACGATGGTGATGATATCTTCTTTGGTAAGCACTTGCTTTTCCATTGGGATGTCAAGACCAAGTTTTTTGTTCATTCGGTAACGACCAACTTCACCTAAGTTGTAACGTTGATCAGAGAAGAACAATTTATCGATGATACCGCGGGCAGTTTCCTCATCAGGTGGTTCCGCGTTACGGAGTTGACGATAGATGTGCTCTACGGCTTCTTTTTCAGAGTTTGTCGGATCCTTTTGAAGCGTGTTGTGGATGATTGCGTAATCACCTTGGTTCGCATCTTCCTTGTGAAGAAGGATCGATTTTACGTTAGAGTCGATGATTTCTTCAACATTATCTTTGTCGATAATGGTGTCGCGGTCAAGGATGATCTCGTTACGTTCGATTGATACTACTTCTCCTGTATCCTCGTCTACGAAGTCTTCGTGCCAAGTATTCAGCACACGTGCAGCAAGACGACGACCGACATATTTCTTAAGTCCGGTTTTAGACACTTTGATTTCCTCAGCAAGGTCGAAAATTTCAAGGATATCTTTGTCGCGTTCGAAACCGATTGCACGGAAAAGTGTTGTAACAGGAAGTTTTTTCTTACGGTCGATATAGGCGTACATGACGCTGTTGATATCGGTTGCAAATTCGATCCACGATCCTTTGAACGGGATTACCCTTGCAGAATATAGTTTAGTTCCATTTGCGTGGAAAGACTGTCCAAAGAAAACACCTGGTGAACGGTGTAATTGTGAAACTACGACACGTTCTGCACCGTTGATAACAAATGTACCACTTGGCGTCATATACGGAATTGTACCAAGGTAAACATCTTGTACAATAGTTTCAAAATCCTCATGCTCCGGATCTGTACAATATAGCTTTAACCTTGCTTTAAGGGGAACGCTATACGTAAGTCCTCTCTCTATACATTCTTGAATGGTATAACGTGGTGGATCAACAAAGTAATCTAGGAATTCCAATACGAACTGATTTCTGGTATCAGTGATTGGAAAGTTTTCCATGAAGGTGTTGTATAAGCCTTCGTTGCCTCTTTCGTCGGATTTGGTTTCCAATTGGAAGAAATCCTTAAAAGATTTAACCTGAACATCCAGGAAATCCGGATAGTCAGGAATATTTTTAGTGGAGGCAAAATTCAATCTTTCAGTCTGATTTGTTATCATCAATGGACAAAATTTTGATTTTAAAAAAAAGTAATTGTTGTGTAGAACACTATGTATGATACTTTCTTTTTATTGTCAGTACATCTTAGAAATAAACCAAGTATCTGTTTATTCTTTCTTCGTAGTGACTAAAAGGTAAATTATAAACGCAAATAAATTCTGTGAATTTTATTATACGAAAAATGGTTTAGGCCCTTGGACGCGAGTCCAAGGCCTAAACCTAATCTTCAAAACCGTGTGGATTATTTAAGCTCAACAACAGCTCCGGCTTCTTCCAAAGATTTTTTAAGACCTTCAGCCTCATCTTTAGTAATGCCTTCTTTCACGTTTGCAGGAGCACCGTCTACTAAGTCTTTAGCTTCTTTTAGTCCAAGACCTGTAAGTTCTTTTACAGCTTTAACTACAGCTAGTTTAGAAGCACCAGCATCTTTAAGAACTACAGTGAATTCAGTTTGCTCTTCAGCAGCAGGAGCATCAGCACCACCACCAGCAGCAGGACCAGCAACTACAGCAGCAGCTGCAGGCTCGATTCCGTATTCTTCTTTAAGGATTGCAGCTAATTCATTAACGTCTTTAACTGTAAGGTTAACTAATTGCTCTGCGAATTGTTTCAAATCTGCCATTTTTTCTATCGATTTTAATAGTTTGTAAAAAAATATAATTTATTAAGTGCGCGCGTTTTCTATTATCCTTCTTTCTCAGATAATGTTTTAAGGATTCCGGCAATCTTACCACCACCTGATTTAAGGGCAGAGATAACATTTTTAGCAGGAGATTGAAGCAATCCGATAACTTCGCCAATAACTTCCTCTTTTGATTTAAGAGCGATTAACGCGTCGATCTGGTTGTCTCCGATAAATACTGCTTGGTGAATGTAAGCTCCTTTCAGGACTGGCTTATCCGATTTTTTACGGAATTCTTTTATGATCTTAGCAGGAGTGTTACCGTTCTCTGCGATCATGATTGAAGTGTTACCCGACAAGATAGTTGGCAAATCGCCATAATCGTTGTCAGATGCTTGCATTGCTTTCTCAAGCAATGTATTTTTAACTACTTCAAGTTTAACACCTGCTTTATAGCAAGCTCTTCTCAAGTTTGAAGTTGTCTCAGCATTTAAACCGGATATGTCTGCTACATAAACAACATTGGTCCCGGCTAACTGTGCAGTTAAATCTTCAATAACTTGTGATTTCTCTTCTCTTGTCATAATAAAAGTTGTTAACTACCAATTACACCGCTTTAGGATCCAGAGCAATCGCAGGACTCATTGTGCTAGACAAGTGAATGCTTTTGATGTATGTACCTTTAGCCGCAGTCGGTTTAAGTTTAATTAATGTTTGAATGATCTCTTGAGCATTGTCAGTGATCTTGTCAGCGTCGAAAGAGATTCTTCCGATACCAGCGTGAACGATACCGGTTTTGTCAACTTTGAAGTCGATTTTACCAGCTTTTACTTCAGCTACAGCTTTAGCAACATCCATAGTCACAGTACCAGTCTTCGGGTTTGGCATAAGTCCACGTGGACCTAAGATTCTACCTAAAGGACCTAATTTACCCATTACAGCAGGCATAGTAATGATAACATCAACATCTGTCCAACCGTCTTTGATCTTTTGAAGATACTCGTCTAAACCTACGTAGTCTGCACCAGCAGCTTTAGCTTCAGCTTCTTTATCCGGAGTTACAAGTGCAAGAACGCGAACGTCTTTACCTGTTCCGTGAGGAAGTGTTACAACTCCTCTTACCATTTGATTTGCTTTACGTGGATCTACACCCAAACGAACAGCGATATCAACTGACTCGTCAAATTTTGCAGAAGCGATCGACTTTACAAGAGCCGAAGCATCTTTTAGTGAGTAAAGTTTGTTCTTCTCAATTTTTGATGCAGCCTCTTTTTGCTTTTTTGTCAATTTTGCCATGTCTTTACGCTTGTTTTAACGGAGAGTCTCCAGTTATAGTTATACCCATAGACCTAGCTGTACCTGCGATCATGCTCATAGCAGCCTCAACGGTAAAAGCATTTAAATCAACCATTTTATCGTCGGCGATAGCGCGGATCTGATCCCAGTTCACGCTTGCCACTTTTTTACGATTAGGTTCACCGGAACCGGACTTTAGTTTTGCAGCTTCCATTAACTGAACTGCAGCTGGTGGAGTTTTTACAACGAAGTCGAATGACTTATCTTTGTAAACCGTGATTTGCACAGGGCAAATTTTACCGGCTTTATCCTGGGTTCTCGCATTAAACTGCTTACAGAATTCCATGATATTTACTCCAGCGGCTCCTAAAGCAGGTCCAACCGGTGGCGATGGATTCGCAGCACCTCCCTTAACTTGTAGTTTAACTACTTTACTAATCTCTTTAGCCATTGTTTAAATAATTTGCAACAATCAGTGGAAGCGGATTGTCGCGTGTTTATAATAGTGTAACAAATTATACTTTTTCAACCTGCATAAAGCTGAGTTCAAGCGGTGTCTTTCTTCCGAAGATTTTCACCATTACCTCAAGTTTACGCTTCTCGTCATTTATCTTTTCGACCGTTCCATTGAAACCGTTGAAAGGTCCGTCGATTACTTTGATTGTTTCACCAATATTGAAAGGAATCGCGTGGCTGTCGGTATTAACCGCCAGTTCGTCAACTTTACCAAGCATTCTGTTGACTTCAGAAACACGTAATGGCACAGGCTCTCCATTTTTGGTTTCGCCCAGGAATCCGATTACACTGGTAATTGATTTGATGATATGTGGAATTTCACCGGTAAGGTTAGCTTCAATCATTACATATCCAGGAAAGTAAACTCTGTCTTTAGTGATCTTTTTTCCGTCTCTTACTTGGACAACTTTTTCGGTTGGAACAAGTACTTGCGAAATATAATCAGACATTCCCAAACGGTTGATCTCAGTTTCGATATAAGCTTTAACCTTATTTTCCTGACCGCTTACTGCCCTTACTACATACCATTTTTTAACATTAGTTTCAGTCATCACAATAGAATTAAGCATTTATCCAGTTAAAGAATCCCGCAAGTGCCTTCGCGAAAAGCTCATCCACACCCCAAGTTGCCAAAGCGAAAACCACAGAAAATACAGCAACAATAATTGTCAGACGCTGCACTTCAGCCCATTCCGGCCAGGTAACATTGGTACGTAATTCTTCGAATGCTTCAGATATATAATTAAATACCTTCATTGTGTTTATTTTTTAGTGGCACGGGCGGAGGGATTCGAACCCCCATCAACGGTTTTGGAGACCGCTATTCTACCCTTGAACTACGCCCGTTCATTAAAAACCAGTAGCCTCCTCAGAAGCTACTGGTTTCTGGATATTCAGTTATAATTACTCAACGATTTCAGTAACCTGACCTGCACCAACTGTTCTACCACCCTCACGGATAGCGAAACGTAGACCTACGTTCATTGCAATTGGGCTAAGCAACGCTACATCAATTGTAAGGTTGTCTCCAGGCATAACCATTTCAACACCTGCAGGAAGTGAAATAACTCCTGTTACGTCAGTTGTACGTACGTAGAACTGTGGACGGTAGTTGTTGTGGAATGGAGTGTGACGTCCACCTTCTTCTTTTTTCAAGATGTAAACCTCAGCTTTGAATTTAGCGTGTGGCTTAACAGATCCTGGCTTGATGATAACCATACCTCTTTTGATATCAGCTTTATCGATACCACGTAGCAATAGACCTACGTTATCTCCAGCCTCACCTCTGTCAAGGATTTTACGGAACATCTCAACTCCAGTGATAGTAGAAGTCAATTTCTCAGCTCCCATACCGATGATTTCAACAGCATCACCTGTGTTAGCAACACCAGTTTCGATACGTCCTGTTGCAACAGTTCCACGACCAGTAATCGTGAAAACGTCTTCAACTGGCATAAGGAAAGGCTTAGCTACGTCACGTACCGGCTCTTCGATCCAGCTGTCAACAGCTTCCATCAATTCAAGAATTTTTGGAACCCATGTAGCATCTCCGTTCAATCCACCAAGAGCTGAACCTTGGATAACTGGTCCGTTATCACCATCATATTCGTAGAAAGACAATAAGTCTCTGATTTCCATTTCAACTAGCTCTAAAAGCTCAGCATCATCAACCATATCCACTTTGTTCATGAATACAACCATTCTTGGAATACCAACCTGGCGTCCTAGAAGGATGTGCTCACGTGTTTGTGGCATTGGTCCGTCTGTAGCAGCAACAACAAGGATAGCACCGTCCATCTGAGCAGCACCAGTAACCATGTTCTTAACGTAATCCGCGTGACCTGGACAATCTACGTGTGCGTAGTGACGGTTAGCAGTTTCGTATTCAACGTGAGATGTATTAATAGTAATACCTCTTTCTTTTTCTTCAGGAGCGTTATCAATCTGGTCGAAAGATTTAGCTGCATTCTTAGAAAAACCAGCTTCAGTCAATACTTTAGATATCGCTGCAGTAAGTGTAGTTTTTCCGTGGTCAACGTGACCAATGGTACCTATATTTAGGTGCGGTTTACTTCTGTTAAAAGTTTCTTTTGCCATTTTAATTAAAATTAAACTTAGTTATATATTTATTCAGTGTCCAATAATACAGTTTGAGCCAATGACGGGATTTGAACCCGTGACCTCTTCCTTACCAAGGAAGCACTCTACCCCTGAGCTACACCGGCAGTATCTTTTCCCTTTTAAATCTCAATTTTCATCAAGATCAAAAACGCCTCGCGATGCTCAGCCAATCATTCCCGTTCGCGCGAATCACTTTTACAATTCGCTAAAGCAATGCTTTACCAGACTTCTCTGACCCGCTTACTTAAGTAAAAGCCTGAAATCTGTCATCCA
>JADGMX010000042.1:20889-95960 GCA_015234525.1 Flavobacterium sp.
ATCCCACCGGATTACCTCGCTGACGCTCGGTGATCCTGTAAGGGTGGACCCTTACTAAAATTTTAAACATTTACTTATAAAGCAAAAGCTTAAAATCTGTCATCCAATCCCACCGGATTACCTCGCTGACGCTCGGTGATCCTGTAAGGGTGGACCCTTACCAAATTTTTTCCCACATCTGCTTACGAAAGCGGAGCTTTCGACGCCGCAGTGCGAAAAAATTTAGTGGGGAGAGCAGGATTCGAACCTGCGAAGTTCTCACAGCAGATTTACAGTCTGCCCTCGTTGGCCGCTTGAGTATCTCCCCGTTTTTCAAAATTCAATAAGTAAAAGAACAAATTCCAATTCTGGAGCCGATAGAGGGACTCGAACCCACGACCTGCTGATTACAAATCAGCTGCTCTAGCCAGCTGAGCTACATCGGCTTATACAATAAAAAAAGTCCGCTATTTCTAACGGACTGCAAATGTATATCTTTTTGTTTTTTAATCAAAACAATTCTGAAAAAAATATTTTAAGCAAACGCCCTAACTTTTTCTTTGCGCTTTAATAATAAGCGCTCTAAACACTCAGCCGCCTGATCGGTCGCTTCCTCAAAACTCTTGCATTGCTTTTGAACCATAAAATCATCGCCGGGAACAAACATTCGGATCTCAAATACCTTATTAGCCTTATCGCTCGTATTATCAACTTTCAGAAACACATCTGAAGCAACTACCTTATCATAATACTTTTCAAGTTTATCCATTCGCTCCTGAATAAACGATACCAACTTTCTGTCTACAGTGAAATTAACCGCGTGCACATTTACCTTCATGATCAAAAATTTAATGGTTATACAAGCAAATTGTTATCGCCCCCGAGGATGCGCACTCCCGTAAACTTTCTTAAGCTCAGCCAAACTGCTGTGCGTGTATACCTGAGTCGACGCCAAACTCGAATGACCCAACAATTCTTTTACTGAATTTAAATCGGCCCCGTTGTTTAAAAGATGGGTTGCAAAAGTATGCCGCAGGATATGCGGACTCCTCTTAACCTTCTCCGAGACATGACTAAAGTACTTATTAATTAATCTGTAAACAAAAGATTCAGTTAGTTTAACACCTTTGTTGCTCAAAAACAAAAAACCATCGTCTAACAGCACTTCTAATTGCGAACGCTCTAACAAATAGGCCTGTATCTGGGTTTTTATCACATCGAGTATCGGAATGATCCGCTCCTTGTTCCGCTTCCCTAAAACTTTCAACGAAGCCGAATCAATATCCTTTACCTTTAAGTTTATCAATTCGCTTCTCCGAATCCCGGTCGCATAAAACAAATCAATGATCAATTTGTCGCGAATCCCCTCAAATCCCAACGGATATTCAATCGCACTCAATACCTGCTCCAACTCTTTTTCGGAAAACGGAATCTGAATCTTCTTCGGCGTTTTCAAGGATTTGTGCTTCAGCAGCGGACTCACCTCCACCGCCTTGATCTTCATCAAAAATTTATAGAAAGCCTTCAACGACGAAATCTTGCGGTTAATCGTCACATTCTCAAAACCCAAATCGGACATCGCCACAATCCAACTCCGGATCTGCCCATATTCAACTTGATCCAGCAACGGCGCTCCAAGATTTTCCTCCAAAAAAGTCTCAAAAAATCCGATATCGTCAAGATACGCCAACACCGTATGAGCTGAATATTTCTTCTCCAACTCCAGATACTGCCGAAATGCCACCTTAAAATCGCGCATAAAAAAAACCGTTAGCACCAAAATTATAAAAACTTTGTTTGCTAACGGCTTAATCGCGAAGAACTATTACTAATTCTCTAAATTGTCGTGCATGTTTTGGATATAAGCAGCTTTTTGAACCTGAGCTCTCTTAACTACCGATGGTTTGATAAAAGCCTGACGAGCTCTCAACTGACGAACTGTTCCAGTTTTATCAAATTTTCTCTTGTAGCGCTTTAGTGCTCTATCAATATTTTCTCCGTCTTTAATTGGTATAATTAACATAATGTGACACCTCCTCTCGTTAAGGCTGCAAAAGTAACACATTTAATTTAATTAACAACCACAATTCCCTTTATATGAGTTTTCAAGGTAAAAAGTACGGGCAAGCTTTGCCATAATTGAAGAGTTTTGGGCGTTGCGCTCGTACCTCACGCCGGGCTTTCGGCCGCACGTGGTGCCTGCCTCTATCCCTAACGCGACCGGTTCATTGAATACACATTCATCAATTATAATCCGCCCTCCTTTTAGCATCCCGAAAGAACCACAACTCCTGTTAAACCATTGCTATTATTTTTCACAATCCACTAGAAATTACGCAATTTAAATCTCACACACACCTCGCCAATCGATCAGCAATCAACTGATAAAAATCGACATAAAACGAATCCGTAGCTAATTAAAAATCAGTCTGAAAGCCACGTCAGCAAAAGAATTAGGTTAATTTTAAGAAACGCCAAATAGCCTTTCCACGCCCAATGAATTACCTTTGAAAACTTAAATATTTTAGCATGAAAAAATTCTACACTCCGCTATTGGCGCTTTTTTCAGTAGCCACATTTGCACAACAAACCATCTCTTTTGAAGAATCGGAAGGATACTCACTTGGAACCATTCATCAACAAAATGGTTGGGAAGTAACAGAAGCTGCAAGCTCAGGTTTTGTTACAAATCAAACCATTAGCGAGGAGCAGGCATCTGAGGGCACTTTTTCATTTAAGAATGGTTACGAGCCAACATTCGACTGGCAATTTTATCCGATTTTCGGGACCACAAAACTTTTTGAAACTCCTGCAGATTTTTCAAATTTCACTATTTCATATGACGTATTGGTAAGCGCATTAAACGGCTCCGATTTTGAGTTTACCCTATTTGCCGACAATGATATGCCGGTTGCAGGCGTGGGAATGGACTTTGTTGGAGAAATTTATCTTATAACGGATGAAGATTATGGTCATGTCTATGCTGAGACGACATATGAAGCGAACGAGTGGGTAAACGTGCGCATCGAAGTAACTACTGAAGAAATTAAATACTACATAAATAACGTCCTTGAAGCAACAACCCCTACATTTACACAAAGTGAAATTATAGGCTTCAATATGCTGCACAATAATTTCGAATTTGACGCATACTATGACAATTTTGTGATTACGACCAATGCACTGTCAACAAGTGACAGGCAATTAAGCAACCTTGCAATTTACCCAAATCCGGCAAACAACGTTATTTCGATTTCAACTCCTGAAAATACTGAAATTAGCGACGTCGCAATTTTCGATTTGCTGTCTAAAAAAGTGTTGTCATCTACTCAAACTCAAAACATCAATATCAGCGATCTTGCCCCAGGAACATATCTTCTGAAAGCATCGACTATCAACGGATCTTCAATCACCAAGAAGATCGTTAAAAAATAATTTGTCCGATCGAAAGATTGTGAGAAGTTTAGTTAAGTTAAGTTTAAAAGAAAAAGCGCTACCAAATGGTAGCGCTTTTTTATTGCATTCTGGTCAAACTACTCTTTAAGCAAATTCCGAGAAATAACCAATTTCTGAATCTCGGTTGTGCCCTCGCCAATTGTACAAAGTTTCGCGTCTCTGTAGAATTTCTCTACCGGAAAATCTTTGGTGTATCCGTAGCCACCGTGAATCTGGATTGCCTCATTTGAAACTTTCACACAAATCTCGGATGAATACATTTTAGCCATCGCACCTAAAGTGGTTACCGGCTGATGACTTTCTTTCAAATACGCAGCTTTGTGAAGCAAAAGTTCCGACGCTTCGATCTCAGTCGCCATATCGGCAAGTTTAAAGGCAATTCCCTGAAAACTGCTGATCGGTTGTCCAAACTGATGTCTTTCCTTTGAATACTTTAATGCTGCTTCATAAGCACCTTTTGCAATTCCAAGTGATAACGCTCCAATTGAAATCCGACCGCCATCAAGAATTTTCATCGCCTGGATAAATCCTTGCCCAACTTCGCCTAAGCGGTTGGCATCGGGAATCCGGCAATTGTCAAAAACAAGCTCAGCAGTTTCGCTCGCACGCATACCAAGTTTATTTTCCTTTTTACCTGATGAAAATCCGGGCATTCCCTTTTCAAATACAAAAGCGGTCATTCCTTTAGAATCACCTTTCTCGCCGGTTCTTACAATCACCACCGCAATATCACCTGAAATGGCATGCGTGATAAAATTCTTCGCCCCGTTTACAATCCAATGATCACCATCACGAACAGCCGTAGTATTCATTCCACCCGCGTCTGATCCTGTATTGTGTTCCGTTAAACCCCAGGCTCCAATATGCTCTGCCGTGGCCAGCTTTGGAATCCAACGTTTCTTTTGCTCGTCGTTACCAAAAGTCAAAATATGATTGGTACAAAGAGAATTATGCGCCGCAACAGATAAACCGATTGACGGATCAACCTTACTTATTTCTTCAATTACGGTAATATATTCGTGGTAACCCAAACCTGAACCTCCAAGCTCTTCCGGGACTAATACTCCCATGAAACCCATCCCTCCTAATTTCTTGAATAATGGAACCGGAAAAGTCTGTGCTTCATCCCATTCCATGATATTTGGGCGTATATGTTGTTCGGCAAAGTCGCGAATTGATTGAATGATCATCGACTGTGTTTCGTTCTGTGCAAAGTTCATTTTTTGAAATTTTATTTTAGAATTCCAAATATACAGCAATTATCTCGATTTTTTCGGCAGGAAAATCCTTGATTTTTGCCAAATCTTCAGCAGAATTGATTTTTCCGTTCATGCTTCGGTAGGTGACAATATTTTTTGCCAATTGGTATCTGAAATACGGAAATTTAGACAATGCCGAAATCGGCGCATCATTAATATTAATCTTAACAACCCCCGGCGTATGCGATACGTGAAATTTTTTACGTAATTCTGCCGCTACTGTTTCCGAAATCCCCCACACATCTTCCATTTGGTCCATGCTTACAAATCCGCCTAAAATCTCACGTTGTTTCAATATTCGCTCGGAAAGTGCCGGCCCGATTCCATACACCGCGATCAGCTCATCAGCGGTTGCCTGATTGATGTCGACTATTTTAAAAGTTTTGGGCGAATCGAATTTTGTAAAACTTTTATACCTCGCTTTATCGGTTACCCAGTCCGGAAACTTGAAGTTGGGCGATAATACGGCAAGAAGCGAATCCGAGATTTTTGTAACCGCCTGAAACTCGGCAGCCGAATTCACGTACTTATTTTCCGCGCGAAACGCATGGAGTCGGTCGATTTCAGCAACCGACATTCCGAGGATATATCCTTTTTCATCACTTATGAAATTGGGATTGTACGGATACACTTTTCGGACAGGAGCTGTCTTTGCAATTTTCATCGAATCGATCAGCGGCTGAAAAGCCAGCCATTTTTTTTCGTCGAGCGTTATCTGATCGGAAGGAGATTCACGAAATCCGTACATCGCAAAAAGTTGTAATCCGATGATAACCGAAAGCAACAAAATGATTCCGATACGTTGCGATTTTGTGAAGTGAAATACTGGTTTGTGTGGCGTAGAGTTCATTGTGTTGCGTGTAAAAATAATTGTCAGAGATCGAAGACCGAGCTTCGTTTAGCCCGTATGAGATCTTTTAGCTTAAGCCAAAATGCGAGCGTGAGGTAAACCCCGAACCAAAGTCCGGCAGTGACAAACGAAATATAAATAAAGAACAACCGTACGCTGCTTGCACGCATACCAAGTCTATCCGCTAATCGAGATGCCGCATTGAAACCATGCTTTTCGAAAAAATACTTGATGTTATGGACCACAGACATGTGATTTGTTTTTTTGCAAAAGTACGTTATTAACTAATGAGTTCGGAGCCAATCGCACAGTTCATACACCGTGACAGATTGCAATATTCGTTTTTCAATTGGATCAGTGCTTGCGAATCGAAAGCGTTCTCAGCCGGAATCCCAAAAGTTTTAAAATTCATCACAATCGAATTTTGCTCTGGCGGAAGCATCATCAGAAGTTCGATAAGTTGTTGCTCGGCGTTTGAACCCCTACTCCTTTCGTAAGCAAATTTGATTGGAATAATGCTGTTGATCAAAAGCAATTGAATGAAATTTTGCGAAAGATGCTTTTTGGTTGGTTTGCTGATTTTTCCAAATTGATAATGCGTCAGCCAATAATCCGAAACATCGATTTTAAAAATCTCATAAAACCCTTTTGGCAATTGACAGCTGATAATATCGGAAAACAATGTTTTATTGTGATGATACAAAGCTGCTAGTTGCGCCAAACGGATGGTCGGAAAATTGTCTGGACGATGTTTAAAGAACTGGAGCGATCCAATAAAAGTGTCGTCTAGTTGATACTTCTCCTTGAGATAATACCACTTTTTCAACAACTTGTTTTGATAGTTATCCTCACCAATTGACAAACTACCGGACAACCCAAAAAACAATGCCTCGAGATTTTCGATATCATCTGACTCCTTCCGAATAACCGAGAACGGAATGCGTTTGGCGATTTCCAGAAATAGATCGCCGTTGGTGTTTAAGCCGAAGTTTTTTGCGAGCAGGCAAAACAATACCGCTTCCCAATCTGATGTCGATTCGGTCAAAAGCGTCTCAATTGTACTTGCTTTTCGGGAAAGGCGTTCGATAAACAATTTTTCCTGCCAAAATCGGATGGTGAATTGGGTGATGCTACTCAAACTCCGCTCACAGTAAATCCAGGATTTCGGAGTGGTCAGCGAATGATATTTGTCGATGCATTCACGCTTCACGTAATGTTTAAGCTCAAGCGACGGCAACGGCCTGTTGTCTTTTCGATACACATCAACATCGTGGTCCCAAACCACATGAAGGATGACGTTTTCATAAGCAGGATCGGCTTCGTGATGATGAATATACCAATCGGAAGATTTGAGATGAATTTCGACATTTCCCGCCCATTTTTGATTTCCGATAATCATTCGGGCGTCAAAAAAGTCAGGTCCAGCTTGTTGAAGGTAATGTCCTGTTGAAATAATGGTTATAAGATCGCCGGAAGTCGCACGCAGGTTCAGCAAATCAAATTTCTTATATCTCCACAGATAGTGAAGGAAATCCTCTTTCATTGTAATTAATTTAGATGGCGTATAATAGATACATCCAAATTAATCAAAATTATTTAATACGCAAAATATCAGCGCATTAAGTACAATTGTGCGCAGGCTCGCGCATCTGAAAGAGCTTCGTGGTGATTTAGTGAAATGTTGTTGCGATCACAACAGTACTTGAGATTGGCAGGTTTATAGCCTTTGCCGCGATAGATTCTACACGTACATTCCCATTTATCGGCAATCTCGAGTTCATCGTAGTAAAGTCCGTAGTACTTCATGGTTTTAGCCAACACATTTCTATCAAACGATTCATTATGAGCCACAATTTTTCGCTGATACAAACGGCGGTGAATCTCGGGAAAACAATCGTCGAATGTTTTGGCTTCTAGGGTTTGAACCGGTTTTATGCCGTGACACATGATGTTGCGATACCAATACTCGTTGTTTGGCGGCTGAATGAGCGTCGAGAATTCCTCGGTAATAATTCCGTCGCAAACCGTCACAATCCCGACAGCACAAGCGCTTTCGGGATGTCCGGTTGCAGTTTCAAAATCGATTGCGGTAAAGGTCATTATTTAATTGAACCTACGATATCGTATTTAGTGATGATGTGATGAGTTCCGTTTCCGAGATCGATCAGAACGGCGTCGTTGTCTTGAGCAAAAAGTGCCGACAATTCGTCGATCGATGCACCAGCCTGAGCAATAGGATATGGTTTTCCCATGACTTCGCGAATTGGCTTGTTGGCAATATCTTTGTTATCGACGTAACTACGGAAGAGATCAGATTCAGAAACAGAACCTACAAATCCCGTTATATCGATGACCGGCAATTGCGACAATTTATGTTGACGCATCCGGCCTATGGCGTGCGATACAAGCTCTTCGGTACGGGCGATGATCAACGGCGACTTTTCGCGGTCGTTAATTACGTCCTGAGCTGTTTTATAGTCGACATCCAAGTAGCCACGTTCGCGCATCCAATCGTCGTTAAAGATTTTACCCACATAACGGCTTCCCGAATCGTGGAAAAGTACGACAATCACGTCGTCTTTAGTAAAATGCTCTTTTAATTGAAGCAGGCCTTTGATGGCTGAGCCAGCTGAGTTGCCGACAAAAATACCTTCTTCGACTGCAATTTTACGTGTGTAAACAGCCGCATCCTTATCCGTTACTTTTGTGAAGCCGTCGATAAGCGAGAAATCGACGTTTTTCGGTAAAATATCCTCGCCGATGCCTTCCGTGACATACGAATAAATTTCATTTTCGTCAAAAACACCTGTTTCGTGGAATTTCTTGAAAACCGAGCCGTAAGTATCGACGCCCCAGATTTTGATGTTTGGATTTTTTTCTTTCAAGTATTTTGCAACACCTGAGATAGTTCCGCCGGTTCCCACTCCAACGATAAAGTGAGTAATTTTTCCTTCGGTTTGTTCCCAGATTTCGGGTCCGGTTTGTTCGTAGTGAGCCACCGCATTCGACGGATTGTCGTATTGGTTGACATACCATGAATTCGGAGTTTCTTCGCCGAGACGTTTTGACACCGAATAATATGAACGTGGATCGGTTGGTTCAACATCGGTTGGACAAACGACAACTTCGGCACCAACGGCACGAAGAATATCCATTTTTTCTTTAGATTGCTTATCGGTGATTACGCAAATGAGTTTATACCCCTTAACGATGGCACCAAGGGCAAGACCCATTCCGGTGTTTCCTGAAGTTCCTTCGATAATGGTTCCGCCTGGCTTTAATCGGCCGTCGGCTTCCGCATCTTCGATCATTTTGATGGCCATCCGGTCTTTGACTGAACTTCCGGGATTAAAGGTTTCGACTTTGGCAAGAACAAGCGCGTCGATTTCGCTTGTTACTTTATTGAGTTTAACAAGCGGCGTGTTGCCAATTGTTCCGAGTATATTTTCTGCGTATTTCATGCTAGATGGGAGTGTTTAAAACGGATGCAAAGGTATTAAATTGAAACTGAACAACCTTAGAATTTGCGAATTGCGTGCCCGATGGGAAGCGGCATCCTTTTTTGCTACCACAATATATGTTATCAGTTGGGGTGATTTGGCAAAAAAGATAAAGCAGACAGCGGGAAATCTACGCCCAAATCATTATTTGAAGAAATTCCACACCAATCCGAAGCGAATTAGAAAGTCGCGGTAGGGCTGATCGGGCGCCGAATAAAATTTGTTGCCGGTAAACGGTGAGTTGAAATGTTCGGCTTTAAAGAAGATCCGGGTTTGACGGACGCGGGCGTTGATGAAGAAATCCAGCATCGGAAAGTTGCCGATTTGTTCTGAATTCTGGACAAAGAACTCGCCTACCACCGGGTTGTGTGCATTTGCGTAATACTTGGTAAAATAGTTGAACGTGACGCCGGTTTGCAGGAAAAGCGCGCGTTTAAAAAAGTGGTTCGAGTAATAAATCGTGTTTCGGGTGACGAATTTTGGCACGTTTAGGATGGGATCGGGCTGTTCGGTTTGCTGATAAAGCAAGGTATTATCGAGAGCGAAATTGCGAAATTTGAACTCGCGCGAAACCTTTAGCGATAAGTAACCGATAGTCTCCGAATATTGCGTGGGCGCGATGATTTGCTGGAGATCGTTATCAGAAATATCTGAGAAATAGAGATGATCGTTGATGGTTTTCACTTGAAGTGACGCGTTAACAAACTGCGTTTCGGCGGTAACTTCGAGGGCATTTACCTTTTCGTTTTTGAAATTGTTGAACCAGTTATAGGCAACCAGATCGCTTTGGTGAAGGTTGTAAATATGATCCGGAATTGACGTTCGGTTATAGTATTTCGCATAAAATTGGTTGCGTTCGTTTAGCTGATAGCTAGCCGAAATTGACAAATCCGAGTACGATGAGCCAGCGATTGCGGTAGCGTACGAAATATTTCCTCGCCATTTTTCCTTGCGATAGTCGTAACCACCTCCAATACTATTGATTTGATCTTCGAGCGCGTCGGGAACGGTTTGATCGGTTAAGAACAGAACTTTGTTGTAATAGTAATTGTAACGGAAGTCGTCTGCAAAAAAATGAACCTGACCGAGTGTTTTATTCTGATAGGTAAGTTTTGCGATGTTGTGCATTCGGTTGTAGCGCACTTTATCGTGAATGTTGTTTTGGAGATAGGAATCGCCGAAACGGTTTAGAAAACTGGTAGTGCCGTTGTCAGCGGTAATGGTCGACGAAACGGTGGGTTGTTTATACTCGAATGATTCGTAGTCGTATTTGAATTGGTGACCTATAAAAATATTATTTGCCGCATCGGAAGGGTTGATTCGGAAGGCGTGATCGAGGAAAAGCCGTGTACCTTTCAGGAATGAGGTCGCATCGGTGAGGTAGACTTCAAGTCGGGATCTATCGTTGAATTCAGCGTCGTCACTTTCGAAATCCTGATTGTCGACAATACCGCCATTTTCGCCGTTAAGCATGTCTTGCGCTACGAAGTGAAAGTTGGCAAAATATCGGCGGTTTTTGGTGTTATAGCTGGTTGTAAATCTAAAATTTCCGGCACTTGACAGTTGGTTGATATATTTTCCGAGCGAGCGGTGACCTTTGTATGCGACAGAAAAATTCAGATTTGGCGTGGTGTTAAGAGTCAGAAAGGCGTCGAGTGTTTGACCTTGTTCCATGACGCTTTTAAAATAAAGCTCGGTTAGCGGAGTGGCCACCGAATAGTAATTTATTTGGCCGGCCTGCATAAAATTATAGTGTTTGGCTTTATAGCCAAAATCGGGGTAAGCCGGATGATTAACCAAGCCAAAATCCAGAATATTGTAAGGATGCCCTTCGTTTGCGAATGGCTGTAATCCGAAAAGATCGCGCCGTAGGTAATTGAATTTATATTCTTTTTGGATGGTAAGGGAGGTATCGACGTAGGTTGTATCGCGGTTTAAGGTGATGATCCGATACTGATCGATGGTTGCGACGGTATCTTTAACAACGATTTCCGGCCTTTGCGAATTTGACGTTGACTCCGAAATTGGAGATCTTGTTCCCTGATTGTTGCGTGGCCTTACCTGCGCGAAGATAAGCGTGGGGAATAGCACGAAAAGCAGAAATAGAGTCTTTTGAAGCATTGGTATAAATAGTATCGCAAATATAAGATTTAATCGGCAAGGTGAATAGGAGAAAATGCAATGTCCTGTAAAAAGCAAAGGCTGCCAAATGGCAGCCTTTGCGGTATTCAAAACAATTAAATTTAGTTTGCTGGAGTATAAACTGAAACTCCTGTTTCACCGTATCCAGTTGCAGTCCACGAAATCGTGATCACACCTGTTTCAGCATCGTAAGAGTTAACACCTCCTGGAGTAGCAATGATTGGACCCCATGGATCAGCCTGACCAGTCCAAGTAACAGTATCACAATTAATTGTAAAGATAAGGTCAATTTGGTTAGCAGCACCTGCAGAACCAGTGTTGTAGTTCGTGTTGTAAGGACCAACAGAGTAAAGACCTCCTGAGAAATCCGGAACTCTGTAAGTGTTATCACCAGTAGCATTTTGCAACGTCACATTCATTGTGTTGGTTGCGTATTGCGGCAAGAAATCGTGAGCAGTGTAATTTGTAGTCACGCTATACACTTGACCAGCAAGGTCAGTAGGACATGATCTGAACAAGTAAACAATGTGTTGATTCTTTCCAACTACAGTTTCAACTGAATCGTCAATATTTAGGATAATTGTTCCTGTTACACCGTCAGGGATTGCATCAAAGTCACCAGTGATTACAGCCTCTCCAACGAATTCACCCGCAGGAATTACAAAGTTCGAAGTTTGAAGGTCATATTGGTCTGCAGTTGCAGTTGACGCCGGGTCGATTGAAACTGGCACAATACGATCTTGGTTTGAACGGGTAGTTACACCAATTCTCACCACTCTGGTGTTTGATTCAGTGTTAACTCCGAGGTTGCTTTCAGCATCGATAAACATGTATGCCGTTTGACCGCCATCTACGTCGAAGACTTCGCCATCCTTATCACAGCTGATAGCAACAAGTGCTAAAACAGCAAATGCGGCAGATTTTAAAAATTTTTTCATTTCAATAATATTTTTTAGTTACTGTAACCTGGGTTTTGTTGGATACCTGGATTTCCTGCTTGTTCACCACGTGGAATTGGCAAAGTAAAACGATAATCATTTGCTGGAAGTGAGCAAGCTCCGTTCCATGCGCAATCACGTGGATCACGTTGAACACCAACATTTGCAAGAGTACCTAAACGCTTAAGATCGATATATCTGTGACCTTCGAAGGCAAGTTCGATTCTTCTTTCTTGAAGAATAGCAGCCCAAGCTTGTTGCTCGTTAGAAGGAATATCAATGGTTGAAGCACCAGTTACACGATTTGCACGGATAGAGTTGATTTCCGCAGCAACGTTAGCAAAATCACCTACGCTTGCGTAATATTCAGCTCTGATCAGAACCATTTCAGAAAATCTGAAAACTTTGATATCAGCTAAGAAGTTTTGACCTTCTGTGATCGAATACTTACCAACTGGAAGCACATCGTTTTCTTTGTAAACTGCATCGCTAACAGATGTATAATCTTGAAGAATAGTTGAAGTAGCGTCAGCCACAACTAATTTTCTAATATCTTCATTAGTTGTCATATCACCATCTACATCAAGTAGATTGAATAATGCTCTGTTCACTTCGAAGAATGGAGATCCGTTTACAGAAGAGTTAACTGAAGACCAGAATTGGTAGAAGTTACCATTTTGACCAGCAACCGTTCTTTCAAGTTTAAAGATAACTTCACTAGCTGGAGTTTCAGTATCTCTAAAGATCGCAGTGTATTGGTTACGAGGAGTAATGTTATAAACCGCGTCTAATTGATCAACATAACCTTTTGCAGCAACATAATCACCACGGTAAGCCGCCATACGAGCTCTGAAAGCAAGGATGAAGTTTTGCCCGATGTAAGTTCTGTTTGTTACAACAGTCGGTTCGATATTAGCTTCAGCAAACGCAAGATCAGATTCTATGAAGTTCCAGATTTCACCTGTAGTGCTTCTTTGAAGTTGAGTTGTGTTGTTTGGCACGAAATCAAGAAGAATAACACCAAGACTGTTGTCATCCTTCATGTCCGGAGAGAAGTATGTAAGAAGTTGAAGGTTTGCAAATGCACGAATAGCACGAGCTTGTGCAAGAATGTTCAATTTCTCAGCCTCTTCAGCTGAACCAGCTTCAACCTCTACGTTGTCAGCTCCGACGATCAATCTGTTTGCAAAGTTAATTGCAGCGTAGTTTTCTACCCAGATTGAAGCAGCATCACCAGAGTTGTTATTTAAAAGGAACGCTAATTCACCATCTGTTCCTTGACCACCATTTGCTTTACCAAGCGCTACTTCGTCAGTAAATAGAGACGTAAAGTAAATTTGGCTTTCGCCCGGCACGGCAAGATAAACACCATTAAGACCTAATTGAAGATCCTGAACAGTTTCGAAAGTAGCCTCCGGAGTAAGTTCACTAGGTTGTGTGATATCGATTGCATCCTCACAAGAGAAATACAGCGTAGACGATATTACAACCAATAATAATTTGATTCTTTTCATTTTGTTTTTTTATTAAAATTCAACTTCTAAACCTAAAGAAATGATTCTTGGGGTTGGATACTGGTAAACATCAGAAGCACGTGGACTTTCAGCATCCCATCCTCTCCACTTCGACCATGTAAACAAGTTTTCAGCTTGAGCAAAAATTCTTAAGTTAGACATGAACGTTCTGTCAAGATAGTTTTTAGGGAAGTTATATCCTAAGCTAGTATATCTCAATCTCACGTATGATGCGTCAGTTAAGTAACGATCTGAATCAGCATCCGCTCCTTGGTTTACATAGTTTAACGCAGGAATATCAGTTACAGTATTTTCTGGAGTCCAAGCACGTAGTAAATCAGTTGATTTGTTGAAAACCCCAATATCTGAAGGATCGTGTAAGTTTGCCAAATCGTTATCTAATCTGTAGATATCAGCTACGAACGAGAACTGAGTTGTTAGGTAGAAACCTTTGTACTGAGCATCGAAACCAAAACCACCTTGGTAAGTTGGAAGTGGAGATTTTCCAGTTTCACGACGGTCAGTTTCTGGATTTGGGTTTTCAGTAAGGTTACCGTTACCATCAACGAACAATAAGTTACCGTTTGCAGGGTTAACACCAGCGTAAGGAACCATGTAATACTGGAATAACGCACCACCTTCTTTTTGGATTTGAGCACCTAAGTCAAGTAGACCTTCGTCGTTACTGATGTCAGTAATTTCGTTTTTATTGTAAGATCCGTTGAAGTTCAAGGTAAGTGTGAAATCATCATTTTTAATCAAGTCGTAAGCAACTAATGCTTCAACTCCAGAGTTTCTCAATGATCCGTTGTTACCGTTGATTGTGTACGTAGCATTTACAGCAGATATCGGTGTACTTTGGTACAAATCTGTTGTAGTTTTTTGGTAAACATCAAAAGTACCACGTAGTTTTCTGTTCAACAATTCAAAATCAAGACCGATGTTTGCCTGAGCAATAGTTTCCCATTTCAAATCAGCATTACCCAGTTGAGCAACAGCGTATGACGGGAAGTTTCCATAACCAGTTCCTTGAGCGAACAAAGTTCTAGATGCGTTTGGCAAGTTAAATACACTCTGTCCAGAGATATTTTGGTTACCAGTCGTACCATAAGAAGCTCTAAGTTTCAACAAGTCGAAACCTGCATTTTGCATAAAGTCTTCTTTGTCGATATTCCAACGTCCAGAAACCGACCAGAAAGTACCCCATCTGTTAGTTTCAGCAAAACGGTAAGAAGCATCTCTACGAACTGAAGCACCAAAACCATATTTACTAGCGTAATCGTAATCTAAAGTACCAAAGTAAGAGAACAATCCAGCAGTAGCTTTTCCAGAACCATAGAAAGGAACATAGAACTGAGGGTTGTTACCCGGATTGTGAGGTATAAAACCAGCACCGTTACCTGGCTCAAAAGTCTTAGGATCAAGACCTGGCTGAGAACCTGAGAATGATTTCAAGTGAGCTTTGTAGTATTCTGAGAATACTGACACATCAAGTGTATGGTTTTCACCAAAAGTCTTGTTGTAGTTCAAGCTTGTATTCATGTTGATCGCGAATTCCTGAGTAAAACCTTCGTTTTGGAAACCAAGGTAATCTTCTCCCGGATCTTGGAATAAGTATGAGTTGAAAGACTGTGGATCTTGAACACGTAGCATTACCGTTTCAGTATAATCTGAACCTAAAGTAGCCCCCAAAGTCAAGTTGTCAGTAATCTTATAGCTACCTTGAAGATTACCAATCATTTTAAGCTCATTACGACGCTCAACTCCTCTTTCCAAAATATCCATCAACATTAATGGTGAAAGCAAAAGCGTTCCGCCACCAAAACCATATCCATTTCCAGTGTATTCGTTATACAGATCAAGTCCGTTTGTATACAAAGAAGGATCTAGGTACGGCACACCATTGTTAGCACCAACTAGTGGGTTAATGTTTACTGAACCTTGACCTAAGTTCGAAGCCTCATTTCTTACAGAGTAGTTAACAGTAATCGATGTTCCATAATTGAACTTATCGTTATCACTTCTACCTGTTAAGTTGTTTCTAAAGTTGAATCTCTTAAGATCCGTTTTTCTTACAATACCTTCTTGATCAAAATAACCAAACGAAGTAAATGAAGACATGTTCTTGCTACCGCTGGTTAAGCTTAACACGTGGTTATTAGTAACACCTGTACGGAAAATAAAATCGTACCAGTCAGTATCAACACCATTGTAGTTAGCGATTTCTTCGTCAGTAAGAGACGCACCGAAACCTTGACCTGCAGTTTTTTCTAGTGACAACAATTGACGAGCGTTCATTTTGCCGTAATCATTATCCTGCATAGTTGTAAAGCTGCTGATTGATGTGTACTTCACATTAAGCGGCTGATCGAAACCTCCTCTTTTAGTCTTAACGATAATTACACCGTTAGCACCTCTGTTACCATAGATTGAAGTCGCACCAGCATCTTTCAATACTGAAATTGACTCGATATCGTTAGGGTTGATACTTCTAAAGTTATCAGAATTCAATGGCACTCCATCAATCACATAAAGCGGCTCGATGTTACCGTTAATTGATCCCATACCACGAAGGATTACAGTACTGTTAGCTCCTGGCTGACCAGAACCTGTACTAATATTAAGACCTGGAATCTGGCCTTGCAATGTTTGGATGAAAGATGCATTCGGACGACCTTCGATCGTTTCAGATGTAATGGTAGTAACCGCTACATTTGAACGAGGACGAGTAGTTGTACGATACCCCTCAATAATAACATCACTTAAAACAGCAACGTCTTCTTCCAGTTTAACTGAAATGGTTGATGCTGCACCGACTGTCATAGTTCGGGTTTTTTGTCCGATAAAAGAGAATACTAATTTCTGACCAACTTCTGCACTAATTGTGTAGCGTCCGTCGAAATCAGTAAGCACTCCCTTGTTTGTACCCTCAACAAGGACATTTACGCCAGGAAGCGGCATACCACTTTCATCTGTTACGACACCGGTGATTGTTTTCTCTTGTGCAAATGAAAACTGGATGAAGAACGCAAGTAAAAGCGTAAAAATCCAAGTAAACTTTGATTTCATATTAAAATAATTAGAGTTAGTTAAGATGCAAATCTATTAATTTAATTTTTAATAACAAACTATTAACTTTTATTGCGACTTTACTGGGATTGTTACATCGCCACTAAGAATGAATTAATAAATTCGCGTTAATTTTGCATTAAATCAAGTTAATAGCAATTTAGTTGTTGATTATTATTTTCTTAGTTTCTGAAAATCCTTTTCCTGAAACACGAACGACGTAGAATCCGGCATTAAGCTGACTCACATCAAATGTGGTATCGATTCCGTCCAGCTTTCGCTCAATGACCATCCGTCCCTGCACATCAAAGATCTGAGCCATAGCCCCATCCAATTCTGTAACCAGGGAAATGTTCAAGCTGGTGTTTGAAGGATTCGGCCATACATTAAAGGCAGATACATTAGCATCCCCGACTGACATCGACTCAGCATCGATTCCTGTTACAATAAGTGAATACTTTTGCGAAGGTATATTTAGTGGATTTGTCAGGTTGCCTTTATGTGAAATTGTAATCACATAGTTACCAGTAGGATTGTTCACTTCCACCTTTTCGATATTGTCAACATTGTTTTCACCGCGAATTGCCGCACCGCTCAAACTGTTGTTGAGTTTCCATGGATAAAACGTCTGACCATCCTTTGTGATTTTGATGTCCAAGTTGTTGATCAATCTCGGTGCCGTTGAACCACTTGTAGTACCAGCCGCAGGATCAGTCCATGATAAAGTTGCCATCAATGGCTCAGTACCCAGACTTGAAACTGTAATAGAGTAAGTACCACCTTGACTTAACACACGCTCATCAATGATTGAAGTAGTTCCATCATTGGTAATTGCTTCCGCCATTTTTTTGGCATTGATCAATCCCCAACCAAATTTACTGTCAGGTCCGTCAAATGCACCGGCTTCATCGGCTGTATGCGCCAACAAACCTCTTACGGTTGCCGACAACATGAACTCGCCATTGTTAACATTGGAATAATGCTCTTGCACCAAAACAAGTGCTCCCGTCACTCCCGGAGCCGCCATTGATGTCCCGTTCATAGAACCGTAAGCTGTGTTAGACGTACTTGTTGCAGAAAAAACACCGACACCTTTCGACGCAATATCTGGTTTAATCCTATTGTCGTCAGTAGGACCCCAGTTACTAAATCCTGCAAGATTAACACTTGATGGACCGGTATAATTTGGAACTTCACTGATGGCCGCAACTACAATTCCATTTTTAGCAGTTCCCATCCCCGTTAGGTGATTAAAATTGCCATCTCCATCATTTCCGGCTGCAAGTACAGCCTGATAGCTATCAAATTCATACGCAATCGCATCAAGACCTTGTGACTTTTCTGTATAAGCTCCAAAGTAATACTCAGGAATCATATTTGCACGATACCCATATGAGTGATTTGATAACAACAAACCGTATTCTGCCTGAATTGACATTTCACCGAGATCATTGTTGAAGTCATTGATATATCCAAATGCCTGATGCGCAATCCCGCGAGCATTAGGATCAACTCCCGCTCCTATAATTGTTCCCAATACATGTGTCGAGTGGGCTGATTGAGGATTTGCTGGTCCGTCCTGGGTTGTAAAGCGATTAACAAACTCCACATGACTAACACGAGGATAATCCTCATCCCAAACACCAACATACATTCCGGCTCCAGTAAGGTTTAAACCCAGTGACCCACCTTCCTTCAAGTGATTTGACCTCGACGTAATTGCCGAACCTGTATTATAAGTAGTATAATACAACGGAACTCCCTCCTTTGAGATCGACATCAATTTTGCGACTTTGCCATTTTCCCGAATTTCCAATGGCCAATTGTTAATTTCCGCCAACCTATAGGCTTCAGCTTTTTTCTCGTAAAACTCACGCTCAAATTTGGCAGCTAACTGACGCGCCCTTTCCTTGTTGTAGTTTTTGGTAATTTCTCGTCGCTGCGCATCGGTTTGCGCGTGAATCGAAAAACTGCCGCCAAGCACCAAGGCCAGGACAATCAATTTTGTAATTCTATTTTTCATAATGCATTTGTTTGCGCGGACTTGCGCCTATTAATAGTAGAAAAATTCTAAAAGAAAAAATTCTTTTCGCGAATATAAAAATCTTTTATCAAAGAATAATACGTGCTACGTATATTTGCATAATTCGCAATTCTACCTCAAAATGTTAAAATCCCGATATACAAAGCACCTTTATGAAGCCGGCACTGACGAAGCAGGACGCGGTTGTTTGGCGGGTCCGGTAACAGCTGCGGCAGTTATTTTACCCAAACGGTTCCGCAATGAAATTTTAAACGATTCCAAACAATTAACACATTCGTGCAGGGAGGAACTTCGGGAAGTCATTAAGAAATCGGCGCTTTGTTATTCGGTTACACATATCGAACCTTTAATTATCGACGACATCAATATTTTGAATGCATCAATCCATGCAATGCAGGAATGCCTCGAAAAATTATCATTTACACCAATGCACATCATCGTCGATGGAAATCGCTTCAAACCATTTCGAGATATTCCTCACGACTGTATTATTAAAGGTGACGCAAAATATATGAGCATCGCCGCAGCGTCAATTCTGGCAAAAACGTATCGCGATGAATATATGTGCAAAATTCACGAAGAGTTCCCGATGTATAATTGGAAGCAAAACAAAGGCTATCCGACCATTGAACACCGTGAAGCCATCAGAAAATACGGGACGACAAAATACCACAGAATGTCTTTCAGGTTACTTCCGGAACAATTGGAACTGGAGTTTGATCAAAATGCTATTTAGCATCAATAAATTCCGATTCAAATAAAACCGTAAAGTGCTTCAGGATTTTTTCCTTTACCTGTGCTTCATCGACGTTATCCACACCTAATTCAACGTGAAGTGACGTAACTCCTTTGCCGCGAATCCCACACGGAATAATATTGTCGAAAAATCCTAAATCGGCGTTGACATTTAAAGCAAATCCATGCATTGTCACCCATCGCGAGGCCCGGACACCCATCGCGCAAATCTTTCTGGCAAAAGGCGTATTTACCCCAAGCCAAACACCGGTTTCTCCCGGACTTCGAGTGCCTTCCAATCCATAATCGGCTAAAGTTAAAATAATGACTTCTTCAAGAAATCGAAGGTATTTATGAATATCTGTAAAAAAATTCTCAAGATCTAAAATCGGGTATCCTACAATTTGCCCGGGACCGTGGTATGTAATATCGCCTCCCCTATTTATTTTGTAGAATGTCGCACCTTTTTCCTCCAATTGCGCTTCAGATAAAAGCAAATTGCTGAGATCACCACTTTTGCCCAACGTATAAACGTGCGGATGTTCGACAAACAGAAAATGATTCTTCGTATCTAAATTAGTAGATTCACGACGGTTGCTGATTTTGGTATCAACAATTTCCTTGAACAAGCTTTCCTGGTAATCCCACACTTCTTTGTAAGAGCGTGTACCCAAATCCTGAAGTAAAATTTTGCGATTCATTTAGCAAAGTTACGATTTTACCGCAATAGTCAATTCGATGCTGCTTTGCAACTTACTACCTTATAACTATCTTTGCGCCCTAAAGAAAAAGTGATGGCATTATCAGAACAAGAATTATTGCGTCGAGAGGCACTAACCGAATTGCGGAACCTTGGTATCGAACCTTATCCGGCAAACGAATTTAAAGTAACCGCACATTCCACTGATGTGATCGAGAAATTTGATCAGTTTGAAGGAAAGGAAGTCGTGCTTGCAGGTCGTTTGATGGGTAAACGTATTATGGGTAAAGCATCGTTTGCTGAACTAAAGGACGCAAATGGCCGCATTCAGGTGTATATTTCGCGTGATGATGTTTCTGCCGATGAAGCTGCCACAACTTATAATGTCGTATTCAAAAAACTTTTGGACATCGGCGATTTTATAGGTGTAAAAGGTACCGTTTTCCGAACTCAGGTCGGCGAAATTTCGGTGCACGTTACCGAACTGACTGTACTTGCTAAAACATTAAAGCCGCTGCCAATCGTAAAGACCGATGCCGACGGAAATATTCATGACGCTTTCGCGGATCCCGAGCAGCGTTACCGACGTCGTTATGTTGATCTTACCGTGAACGACGAAGTAAAGCAAACGTTTATCAAACGAACAAAATTGTTTAATGCAATGCGCTCGTTTTTTAACGACAAAGGCTACCTCGAAGTTGAAACTCCAATCCTACAGCCGATCCCGGGTGGTGCCGCCGCAAGACCGTTTGTGACTCATCACAACTCGCTCGACATTCCGCTTTACATGCGAATCGCGAATGAACTTTATCTAAAAAGATTGATTGTTGGTGGATTTGACGGTGTGTATGAATTTTCAAAAAACTTCCGAAATGAAGGTATGGATCGCACCCATAATCCTGAATTTACGGCAATGGAAATCTATGTAGCCTACAAGGATTACAACTGGATGATGTCGTTTACCGAAAACCTGCTCGAACATTGCGCAATTGCTGTGAACGGTTCAACTGAAGCCGTTTTTGGCGAACATAAAGTCGATTTTAAGGCTCCTTACGCCCGCGTGACGATGACCGATGCGATTAAGCAGTTTACGGGATTTGATATCTCGGGGAAATCGGAAAATGAATTGTTTGATGCAGCAAAATCAATGGGAATTGACGTTGATGCTACTATGGGTAAAGGAAAGTTAATCGATGAAATTTTTGGCGCTAAATGCGAAGGCAATTTTATCCAACCAACTTTTATCACTGATTATCCGATTGAGATGAGTCCGCTTTGCAAGAAACACCGCGACAATCCTGAGCTTACCGAGCGATTCGAATTGATGGTCTGCGGGAAAGAAGTTGCAAATGCGTATTCGGAACTCAACGATCCAATCGACCAAAAGCAACGTTTTGAGCATCAGCTTAAATTAGCCGAAAAAGGCGATGACGAAGCCACTCAATTTATCGACCACGATTTCTTGCGCGCACTTGAATACGGAATGCCACCAACTAGTGGATTGGGTATCGGAATGGACCGCCTGATTATGTTTTTGACTAACAATCAATCGATTCAAGAAGTGCTGTTCTTCCCACAAATGCGACCTGAAAAGAAAGGCCCGGAACTTACTGAAGATGAAAAACTAATTGCTGAAATCTTAAAAACCAGCAAATCGCTTGTGCTAGATCTGTTAAAGACACAAGCCGGATTGAGCGGTAAAAAATGGGATTCTGCAATGAAGGGACTTTCAAAACACGGTTTGGTGAAAATAGTTGTCGACGGCGACACGAAAACAGTAGAGTTTTTAGGATAACATCTAAAAATTTGATTATCAGTCACTAAAAGATAACCGAAAATAAATTTTGTCGGTTATTAAAAATAATTTAGTTTTGGTTTCCAACATCACAAAATATTTCAGATGAAAAAAATTATTGCAATACTGACTTTGTTTTTCGCTTTTACCGTTTCAGGAAATGCTCAGGAAAAACTTTCAAATGAAGAACAAGCAAAGGTTGACGCTTATAAAATGTCTCAAGCATTGAATCTTCAGGGTACAAGACAAGACGAATTCGTACAGCTTTTCGTTAAAAAATATCAAGTGCTGAACGATCCGAAAATGTCTGATGAACGCAAAAAGGAGATGAACCGAATCGTTGAGCTTAAAGTTCGCGCTTCTCTAACTCCGGAGCAAATCGCCAAGTTAGATGCTAGTCCGGAATTACTTGCTAAAGTTAGAGGAACAGCTGCACCGGATACCACTGCGGATCTAAAGAAAAAATAAGAACAAAAAAAAGCTTCCAAATTGGAAGCTTTTTTTTATAATGTCCTGGCCACTTTACCGACTGCTGCAATCGTTGCATCGAGATCTTCGTAAGTCAACGCATCGGAAATAAACCATGTTTCATATGCCGACGGAGCGATATAAACACCGTTCTCCAACAAACCGTGAAAAAATTTCTTAAAGGTATCGTTATCGCCTTTTCCGGCTGATTTAAAATCAACTACGGAATCTTTATCGAAATGAACCGAAATCATGCTTCCTACGCGATTGATTGTATAATTTATATTGGCGCTAGTTAATTCTTCACGCATTCCATTTTCCAGATAAGCTGTTTTTTGCTCAAGTCGGTTGTAGATTTCCAAATCAGATTCGAGCGCCTGTAACATCGCTAAACCGGCTGCCATCGCAAGCGGATTCCCCGATAAAGTACCGGCTTGATAAACACTTCCTGCCGGCGATAAATGGTCCATGATTTCGCTTCTTGCCGCAAAAGCACCGACTGGCAGCCCGCCACCGATCACTTTTCCGTACGTCACAATATCGGCATTGATGTTAAACAACTCTTGCGCGCCGCCTCTTGCAAGCCGGAAACCCGTCATCACCTCGTCAAAGATCAGCAGAATACCATTGTCATCGCACAACGTTCTCAAGTCGCTTAAAAAGCCGTCTTTGGGCGGAATGCATCCCATATTCCCCGCAACAGGTTCAATAATTATCGCAGCGATTTCATCTTTATTGGCGTCAATCAATTCACTTACGCTGTTAATGTCGTTGTAAGTCGCAAGTAACGTATCCTGAGCCGTTCCCGGAGTTACACCCGGACTGTTCGGCACGCCAAAGGTTGAAAGTCCGCTTCCGGCCTGAATCAAAAACGAATCAGAATGACCATGATAACATCCTGCAAACTTGATCACTTTATTTCTATTAGTATATCCCCGCGCCAAGCGAACCGCGCTCATGCATGCTTCGGTACCTGAATTTACAAACCGTATTTTGTCGATATTAGGAACCATTGAAACTGCTAACGATGCAATTTCAGTTTCTAATTTTGTAGGCGCGCCAAACGAGGTTCCGAGTTTTGCCTTTTCGATAACTGCTTCAACCACGGGCTCGTAGGCATGACCAAGTATCATCGGACCCCATGAATTGATATAATCCAGAAATTTATTTCCATCTTCATCAAAAAGCCATTGTCCTTTTGCGCTTTTTAAAAATAGCGGGGTTCCGCCAACTCCTTTGAAAGCGCGGACAGGCGAATTAACGCCACCCGGAATAACCTTTTCTGCTTCGGCGAATAATTCGCTGCTTCTTTTATATAACACGATTACCTGATTTTAATTTGCTGACCAATCGAAATGTTGTTGTCGATGATATTATTCTTCCGACGCAATTCATCAACCGAAATATTAAAGCGTTTAGAAATTGAATAAAGCGTATCGCCTTTTCCAACTAGGTACAAATCGGAACTTGTGATGGCTTCATTGGTATTTGCCGGAATAAACGGCTTTCCGAGCGCTTCCTTATCATATCTGTAAAGTTGATAACGCTCGATTATGCTGATAAGTTTATCCGGATATTTCGGATCCGTCGCATAACCCGCCTTTTTTAATCCCTTTGCCCAAGCTTTGTAATCGTCCTTATCGAGTTGGAAAAGGAAATCATACCGAGATCTGGTCGTTAAGAACAAAGCATGGTCGCGGTAAGATTCGCTCGCATCCGCATATTTTCTAAAACATTCACCCACGGCATCGTCGTCGTGCGAAACACTCGGGCCGCTCCATTCTTTATGACACTTAATTCCGAAATGATTGTTTGCCTGTCTGGCTAAAGCCGCCGTTCCAGAACCCGATTCTAAAATTCCCTGTGCGATGATGATACTAGACGGAATGCCGTACTGACGCATGTTTTGCTTTGCAGTTTCCTTAAAACTGTCGATGTAATCCAAAACCAGTTCAGTGGTAACCTTAACCCGTGAAGTAGCTTCAAGGGTTTCGCTTTCAGGCCTGTTAACGGGAGCTGATGTTGCTGGTTTCGACACCGGCTTTCGAACAGTCCTAACGGTTGTTGCTGGTTTTTTATACCCTCTTTTTTTCGATGCCTGTTTGCTTCCTCCACAACTTGCAAGCACGATCAAAATCAACAAGAGACAAATTTTTCTAGTCATAAAAATTCTATTATCGGTTGTTTCTTTTTTAATAGTTGTTTGTTCATTCCGTTCACTCCCTGAATTCCGCCGGTATGAATTGCCAGAATCGAACTTCCAGGTTTAAAATATCCTTTTGCGATCAAATCGAATATGCCAAACATCATTTTTCCGGTATAAATCGGATCGAGCTTTATCTGATAATCCGAATAAAACTTGTTGATGAATTCAATTAATTCCGCAGTTGTTTTTCCGTAGCCCCCAAAGTGATAATCCAATAGTAATTCGCATTGATCAACACGATCGGCCAATGCCAAAAACTCCGATTTTGACCAAATTCCTTTGATTGCCGGAAATCCGAGAACCTTTTGATTCGGACCGGCGCTGTTCACCAATCCCGACAAAGTCCCACCCGTACCGACAGCCGTGCAAATATACTCAAAACCCCGTTCGGCATCGGTCAATATTTCTTCACAACCTCTTATTGCAAGGGCATTTGTGCCGCCTTCGGGAATCAAATAGAATTTTCCGAGCCTCGATCGCAAATTCTCGATAAAATCCTGCGATTCTTTTAAAGCGTACTGACTACGCGGAATGAACACTAATTTCATCCCACATTCAGCCGCAAACTTCAATGTCGGATTACCGTCTATTTTGTCAGATAATTCTTCACCCCTAATTATTCCGATTGTTGAAAACTTGTACAATCGGCCCGCCGCAGCCACAGCCGCTATGTGATTTGAAAACGCACCGCCAAAGGTTAAAAGCGTCGGCTCGCCGATTTCGCGGGCGCGGACAAGATTGTATTTCAACTTGCGCCATTTGTTTCCCGGAACTTCAGGATGGATCAAATCTTCGCGCTTAATCATCAGCTTAATATCAGCGAATCCGGTTTCGATCAACTGATTTTCAGATATAATATCAGAATCTAGAGGTAACGCAAAAATGCCCATGTCGACCTTTGTTTTAAATAATTGGGATTCGTATCATTGGCGTATGCCTCACGCTCAAATGATATGTTGCGGTATGCCTGACGTTTATTTCCAGCCATTAGATAACGCACTAAAAACTCGATCGTATACCAGATAAAAAATAGGACGACAGCAGTTTCTAATTGTTGCCGAATATGAATCTTTTCATGGTTGATAAGCGTTCCTTTTTGATTTTGCCTCTCGCGAAGAATAATAAACGGGAAAATTGTGATGCCACTATAGCCTTTCGGGACGAAAAAACGGGACACGATTAATAGCATTCTCTTAAAGTTTCTAACTTTGTGGGATGAGTGAACAAAATAATGAAAATAAACTGATAAAAGGCGAAGATTATTATCTGACTCCTGAAGGTTATAAGGTTTTCACAGAAAAATTCCACTTGAAACGCGGCTATTGTTGCAAATGTGGCTGCAAACATTGCCCCTACGGTTTTGATAAAAAGCGAAGTTAAATTGAAGATCAAGCAATTTACCATTTAAAACCTCCTGTCAATTGAACATCTAGCAGCTAATTTCCAAAATTTCAAATCTTCAAATTAAATAATGACTTTTAAAGAACAAATACAACTCGGAATCCCAACTGAACTTCCACCAAAAAAGCAATTTGACACTTCGGTAAATCACGCGCCGAAGCGTAAAGAAATTTTATCGGCAGACGAAAAAAAATTAGCAGTCAGAAATGCGTTGCGCTATTTTGATCCAAAACATCACGCCGAACTTGCAACCGAGTTTTACGCCGAATTAAATACATACGGCCGGATTTACATGTATCGATTTATGCCGGATTACGAGCTTAAGGCGCGTCCTATCGATGAATATCCTGGAAAATCAGAGCAAGCCAAAGCGATTATGTTGATGATCCAAAACAATCTTGATCATGCGGTTGCCCAACATCCCCACGAACTCATCACCTATGGCGGAAACGGTGCCGTGTTCCAAAACTGGGCGCAATACCTGCTTACGATGAAGTATCTCTCAGAAATGACCGACGAGCAAACACTGACGGTTTATAGCGGTCACCCGATGGGACTTTATCCGTCGCATAAAGACGCACCTCGAGTAGTGGTTACAAATGGGATGATGATCCCGAATTATTCGAAACCGGATGATTGGGAGAAATTCAATGCACTTGGAGTCACCCAATACGGCCAAATGACAGCCGGCAGTTACATGTATATCGGACCACAGGGAATTGTTCACGGTACAACGATTACGGTTTTGAATGCCGGCAGAAAAATCAGTACAACCGGCGAAGGTCTTGAAGGTAAATTGTTTGTAACTTCGGGGTTGGGCGGAATGAGTGGCGCGCAGCCAAAAGCGGGAAATATTGCAGGATGCATTACCGTTTGTGCTGAAGTCAACCGCAAAGCCGTTGAAACCCGCCATTCCCAAGGTTGGGTCGACGAAATCATCGAGGATCTCGACGAGTTGGTTAGTCGGGTGCAAAACGCAAAAAATAACCAAGAAGTTGTATCAATTGCATACCTTGGAAATGTTGTTGAAGTTTGGGAAAAGTTCGATCGTGAAAACCTGTACATCGATCTTGGGTCGGATCAAACATCACTTCACAATCCGTGGGCAGGCGGTTATTATCCGGTCGGAATCTCATTTGAAGAGTCAAATCAAATGATGGCGGAACAACCTGGGATTTTTAAGGAAAAAGTTCAGGAAAGCCTTCGCAGGCATGCCGCTGCCATCAATAAACACACATCAAAGGGCACCTACTTCTTTGATTATGGAAATGCGTTTTTGCTTGAAGCATCACGTGCCGGAGCCGATGTTTTTGCGCAAAACAAAATCGATTTTAAATATCCGAGTTATGTTCAGGACATTCTGGGACCGATGTGTTTCGATTACGGATTTGGACCGTTCCGATGGGTTTGCACTTCCGGAAAACCCGAAGATCTTGAGAAAACAGATCAGATAGCTTTGAGAGTTCTTCAAGAAATGGCGACAACCGCACCAGCTGAGATTCGCCAGCAAATGCACGATAACATTCAGTGGATAAAAGGCGCACGACAAAATAAATTAGTCGTCGGGTCGCAAGCGCGAATCCTCTACGCTGATGCCGAAGGTAGAATGAAAATCGCCGAAGCGTTTAACCAGGCGATTGCAAAGGGCGAAATCGGTTTTGTGGTTTTAGGTCGCGATCACCACGATGTTTCCGGCACCGATTCTCCTTATCGCGAAACGTCGAATATTTACGACGGATCACGATTTACAGCCGATATGGCGATTCAAAACGTGATTGGCGATAGTTTTCGAGGCGCAACCTGGGTGTCGATCCACAACGGCGGTGGCGTTGGTTGGGGCGAGGTAATTAATGGCGGATTTGGCATGGTACTTGATGGCTCTGCCGAGGCCGAAAAACGGCTAAAATCAATGCTTTTCTGGGATGTGAACAACGGAATTTCCCGAAGAAGCTGGGCCAGAAATGACGAGGCGATTTTTGCGATTAAACGTGCAATGAACGCTGAACCGTTGTTGAAGGTCACCATACCAAATATCGTTCAGGATGAGATTCTGGATTCCTTAAAAGAATATGAAAAAAGTTAACAGCATTTCGTTGATGGTCATGGGCACCGGATTACTTCCGGTGTCGATGCTTATTGACAATGTAGTTTTGAAAAGCATACTTTTAATCGCTTCCATCGTTCTGAATATCACAGCTGTTGTTAAGAATTTTAAAGAAAAAGAAGAACAAGAAAACTGATTCACCATGAAAGCGCTAAAATTTTTACCCTTACTCCTGCTTTTCATTCTGAGCTCCTGCAGCTCGGTTCAAGTAGCTCAAGATTACGACACCTCTGCCGATTTCTCAAAGTATAAATCCTATGCTTTCTTTAAATCGGGAATCGACAAAGTCGAAATTTCAGACCTCGACAAAAAAAGAATCCTCCGATCGGTTGAAGTTGAAATGAATGCCAAAGGTTTCTCCAAAAGCGAATCGCCCGATCTTTTAATCAACATTTTTACAAAATCCCGCGAAAACGTAAACGTCAATCAGTTCAACCACTTTGGTTATGGCTGGGGTTGGGGTTACGGTTGGGGCTACAACCCCTATCTTTGGGGTGGAACCGCAAGCGTCTCGACCAGCACTGAAGGCACACTTTACATTGATTTGATCGACGCCAAAACCAAAGAACTTATTTGGCAAGGCGAAGGCGTTGGCGTTTTAACTCAGAATACAACTAAAAAAGAAGAGCGAATTCGGGAGTTTGTTGCAAAAATACTGGCACAATATCCGCCATCTAAGAATTAAACAGTTTGTTAGAAATAACCGAAGCCGCATCATAACCGATGCGGCTTTGGTTTATGTTGTTCGGCCCTAGCCCGGGTTGAAATGAAAAGCTTTTGGCAATTGAAGCACCAGTTTTGCGCGGTTGAAAAAGCGACCACAGAAGCTTTTTGAACCGCTGCAAAACTTGCTGAAATGCAAAAACTTGAAATGAAAAACCGGATTAGCTTCTAATAATTCAACAGCTCAAGCATTTTAGCCCTGACTTTTTCGCTACTCGGAATCATAGTCTGTTCTAAAGTCGAGTTCAACGGAACCGCAGGCATGTTTTCAGATCCGATCACCATCACCGGCGCATCTAAGCTTTTAAATGCTTTTTCCTGAATCATTCCCGCCAGGCTTCTCGCAAACGAATTCGACACCGGCTCTTCGGTTACCACAAGGCATTTCCTGCACTTTTGCACCGATTTCAGCACCGTTTCCTCGTCGAGTGGAAATAAGGTCCGCAAATCGACAATTTCGACCTGGTCTTTCATGTCCGCCGAGGCATTCAGCGCCCAGTGGACGCCCATTCCATATGTAACAACCGTTAAAGTTTCTTTTTCATCCTGCTTCCAGATCTCCTGAACCACATTCGCCTTGCCAAGCGGCAACACATAATCCTCCGACGGCTCAAATGTTCTTGCGGCTTCAGTGCCTTTGACCTTCGACCAATAAAGGCCTTTATGTTCCAAAATCACAACCGGGTTCGGATCGTAATAAGCCGCCTTCATCAAACCTTTCAAATCAGCTCCGTTACTTGGATAAGCGATTTTGATTCCGCGTATGTTTGTCAATACGCTTTCCACCGACGACGAGTGATACGGGCCGCCGCTTCCGTATGCGCCAATCGGAACACGCAAAACCATGCTCACCGGCCATTTGCCATTCGACAGATAACACGAGCGGCTGACTTCTGTAAATAACTGATTCAGGCCCGGCCAAATGTAATCGGCAAACTGAACCTCAACGATGGGCTTTAAACCAACAGCCGACATTCCGACCGTCGACCCAACGATAAACGCCTCCTGAATCGGTGTGTTGAAAACGCGTTCGTCGCCAAATTTTTGAGCGAGTGTCGCGGCTTCCCTGAAAACGCCACCCAATCGCGCGCCAACATCCTGTCCGTAAAGCAAACTCTCAGGGTGTGTTCGCATGAGTTCTTCGACGGCAAACAACGCGCAATCTACCATCACTACTTTATCCTCACGCTCTGGACTGCGTTCACCTTTTTCTTCGGTGATTGGCGTTGGCGCAAAATCGTGCGTAAACAAATCTTCCGGCGATGGATCTTCGGCTTGTTGGGCGCGTTCAAAATCCGATTTTACGATTTCAACCGCACGTTGTGTAAGTTTCTCAAGTTCTTCCTGCGTAAAACCGGCATCGAGCATTTCTTTAATCAATACCGGAAACGGATCGCGCGATTTGGCTTCGTCAAGGTCATCGCGATACCACTCCATTCTCACGCCCGAAGTATGGTGATTCAATAGCGGAACTTTAGCGTGAACCAAAAACGGCCGGCGCTCTTTGCGCATAATCTTCAGCACGTTTTGTATCGTCTGAAAACTTTCGGTGAAATTCGCACCGTCAATCGAAATCGCTTCAAGTCCGTTAAAACCTTGCGCATATTCAAACGCATTTTGCGCGCGGGTTTCTTTCGCATTTGCAGAAATATCCCAACCGTTATCCTGAACGAGATACAAGATCGGAAGTTGCTTTAACGCGGCCATCTGAAACGCTTCTGCAACTTCGCCTTCGGTTACAGACGCATCGCCAAGCGAACAAACAACGATTGGAAGCTCGCCTTTTTGCGCTATTCCGGTTTGCTCTTTATACCAAAATCCCATCGCAGCGCCGGTTGCAGGAATCGCCTGCATTCCCGTTGCGGACGATTGATGCGGAATCTTTGGTTTGTCATCATCACGCAAACTCGGATGACAATAATAGGTTCGTCCACCCGAAAACGGATCGTCTTTTTTTGCAAGCAATTGAAGCATCAAATCGTATGGCGTCAGGTTCATGCCGAGTAGCATCGCATCGTCGCGATAATACGGAAAGGCGTAATCCTGTGGCAAAAGCTGCATCGCCGTTGCAATCTGAATCGCTTCATGGCCCCGTGAGGTTGCATGCACGTATTTTGAAACAATTTTAAAATTTTCCTCATACAATTCGCTCATCGCCTTAGCGGTTGCCATTGTTGAGAATGCTTTCGATAAAATAGTTTTATTGAGCGTTTTTTCTGCTATTTCCATAGTTTTTTATTTGGGCAGCTTTGCCCGCTATTCGTTTCAATCTTTTTTGCCATTTACTGCTTCGTAATCCTAAAACCACCACCAGGCAAAAAAGGATTTTCACTGCTATCGGGGCTGCGGCGAGTACGCGTCAACCGGCAACATCCAACCGAATTTATCTTCCGCTCTTTGGCTTCGGATTTCGGTTAACGCTTGATTGATTTCATTCGCAATTTTAGTTTCTTTTGGAAGTTTTATCGAAAAATCGTCGTTTCCAATTTCTTCGATCAGCGCAATGCCAACAGCGGTTCCCACGCCAAAAGCTTCCTCAAGCGTTCCGTTCTCTGAGGCTTCTTTTACTTCTGAAATCCTGATTGGACGCTCTTCAACTTCAAATCCTCTATCTCGTAAAAGTGCGATGACGCTCATTCGGGTGATTCCCGCAAGCACCGACCCGTTTAAGTTTGGCGTTATAAATTTATCTCCAATCTTAAAGAAGATGTTCATCGTGCCAACTTCCTGAATGTATTCGAATTCGTGCGCATCAAGCCACAAAACCTGATCATATCCTTGTTCTTTTGCATATTCGGTTGGTCTGATTGCCCCGGCGTAATTTCCGGCCGCTTTTGCCTCACCTGTTCCACCGTTTACCGCGCGAACATATTTGGTTTCGGCATATAGTTTTACCGGGCGACTAAAAAATGGTCCCGCCGGCGACGCCATGATAATGAATTTGTATGATGTTGCGGCACGCATTCCGATAAACGCTTCATCAGCATACATAAACGGACGCAGATACAATGCGCTTCCATCCTTGCTCGGAACCCACTCATGGTCAACGGAAACAAGCGCCTTTAAGCCTTCAACAAAAATCTCTTCAGGTAAAGATGGCATTCCCATTCGGTCGGCGCTCAGGTTTAACCGTTTTGCATTCTCGTGCGGACGGAATAGCATTGGACCGTCTTTCCCCATGGTTGCTTTTAATCCTTCAAAAATTGCCTGGCCGTAATGAAGCGCCATTGCAGCAGGATGCGTTTTGATTTCAGCCAAAGGTTCAACACGCGGATTCTCCCATTTTCCATTTCGGTAATCGCAAACAAACATGTGATCTGTAAACACTTTACCCATTGGGATATTGTTGATGTCGTGCTTCGTTGCAGTCGAATTTTCCGTTGTTTTTATTGTAATGTTGTGTGTCATAATCTATTTTTTTCTTGCAATTAAATTGCAGTTTTTGAATCAAATTTCTCAAGGTAATCGCCTACTCTCCTCAGGAACGATCCGCCAAGGAATCCATCCACGACGCGATGATCAAACGAAAGCGATAAAAACATCATGCTTCTAATTGCGATCTCATCGCCACTTTCGGTGGTGATAACCTCAGCTCGTTTTTTGATGATTCCGAGGGCAAGAATAGCAACCTCGGGTTGGTTGATGATTGGCGTTCCCATCAGACTTCCAAAAGTTCCGACATTAGAAATGGTGAATGTGCTTCCTTTAACTTCATCGGGCTTGAGCTTGTTGTTACGTGAACTTTCAGCAAGGTGGTTGACTTCAGCCGCAAGTTTGTCAATCGATTTCTCGTTGGCGTTTTTAACCACGGGAACAATCAGGTTGCCACTTGGCAAAGCCGTCGCCATCCCGATGTTGATGTCTTTGTGAACGATGATATTTTTGCCGTCAACCGAAACATTGATCATCGGAAAATCGGCAATCGCTTTTGCAACCGCGTCCACAAAAAGTGGCGTAAAGGTTAGTTTCTCACCGTGTTTTTGTTGAAACGCATCTTTATTTGCGTTTCGCCAGTTAACAATGTTGGTCACATCGACTTCAATGTATGAGGTTACGTGCGGTGATGTTTGCTTTGAATAGACCATGTGATCGGCGATCATCTTGCGCATGCGATCCATTTCGACGATATGGTCTTTTCCTTCCACAAAATTGATTTGCGGTTTTGGATAGCTAGTCGTTGGCGCAGTTTGTACCGCTTCCCTTTTTAGCGGATATTTTCTGGTTTTCAAATAATTGAAAACGTCGCTTTTGCGGATTCGGCCATCAGTTCCTGTTCCTGGAATACTTTGAACTTCTTCGAGGGAAAGGTTTTCCTTTTGGGCAATTGAGATGATCAACGGCGAGAGGAAAGCTTCAGGGTGTTGGGACCCGAGCGGTAGCGAATTGGCGGAGCATTTGGGTGTTGGATGTCGGGTAGCTGCTGCTACTTCGCGTGAGGATTTTGTTGGATCTACGGGCTTTTCAACTTTCAAAGTTTTTGAGCCGGTGCTTTCGCCGTCGCTGTCAATCAATGCCAACACCTCGCCTACTGTTACAATGTCGTCTTTTGAAAACCGGATTTCTGTGATGGTTCCGCTAACCGGCGACGGCACATCGCTGTCGACTTTATCAGTGGCAACCTCAACAATGGTTTCTTCAGCATCAACGAAATCGCCTACGTTCTTCAGCCAGCTGATGATCGTCGCTTCAGAGATGCTTTCTCCCATTTTCGGCATTTTAAATTCTACTATCGGCATTTTATATATTTTGTGAGGGATTACTTCTTGCGAAATTCCTCCAGCGTTTGATAAAGTGATTCTTGTGTTGGCCGGTCGGCAGGAATTTCCCGAAGCGGCTCAACGGGCCGAAGCGTTTCGTACAACTCGGCCGGCAATTTTTGATATAATTCTGTTCCTTTTGTTTTCCACGCAATCATGTCGTCGGTGATGTCTTTTACAATGACCGCGGGATTTCCGACTACCATTTTGCGAGCTGGAACTTTCATTCCGGCTTTTACAAATGTCAGCGCGCCAACAATGCATTCATCGCCGATTTCAGCGTCGTCCATGACCACAGCGTTCATTCCGATAAGGCAATTCCGACCGATATTCGCACCGTGGATAATCGCACCGTGACCGATGTGTGCGCTTTCTTTCAAGGTCAGCGATTTTCCAGGGAACATGTGAATCGTACAATTCTCCTGGACGTTACACCCGTCTTCGATAATGATTCCGCCCCAATCGCCGCGTATCGCCGCACCGGGACCAACATACACGTTCTTACCGATAATGACATTGCCGGTAACCGTAGCCTGCGGATGGACGAAGCTGCTTTCGTGGATGACCGGAATGAAACCTTTGAAGGAGTAAATCATTGGGGGTTGGGTTTTAGGTATTGGGTGTTGGGTATCGAAAGAGGTGAGTTTATTTGAACTTTTTGAGGGTTTC
The DNA here is from genome assembly GCA_015234525.1 of Flavobacterium sp. Taxonomy (GTDB): domain Bacteria; phylum Bacteroidota; class Bacteroidia; order Flavobacteriales; family Flavobacteriaceae; genus Flavobacterium. Next base: position 55,199 of record JADGMX010000042.1, read on the forward strand.
TTTGGTGAAATCGGATAGAACGAGTCGGCCGCTGATGGCTGCGCGTTCGGCTAAAAGCGTGTCCCAGTTTTCGGTGCCACGCCAGAAGATCTTTTTCATTTCGAACATGGCTTCCGGATTGTAGGTGCAAAGGTGTTTTGCGAAATCTGAAACAGCGTTGTCGAGTTCTTCTACCGAATCGTAGACATTCGCGTAAAGTCCTTTTTGCTTTGCCCATTCGGCTTCATAAAAGCTGTTGGCGTCGATGGCGATTTGCGACATGGCTGAAACTCCGATTTTGCGTTCTATCGCCGGACTAACCACAAACGGTCCGATGCCGACGTTGAGTTCGCTTAGCTTTATCGATGCAAATTTCGTCGCCATACAATAATCGGTTGATGCTGCAATTCCGACGCCGCCGCCTACAGTTTTGCCCTGAATTCTTCCGATGATGAATTTCGGGCATTTTCGCATGGCGTTGATGACTCCTGCAAAACCTGCAAAGAATAATTTGCCTGTATCGGCATTATCGATCGAGATCAGTTCTTTAAAGCTGGCTCCAGCGCAAAACGTTCGGTCGCCGCCACTTTTGAGAACGAGTACTTTCACGTTGTCGTCCTGGCCTGCTGCCGCTATGTTTTCTGCGAGTTGCGACAGGATTTTTCCGGGAAGTGAATTTTGATCGGGATGAAAAAACTCGATCGTTGCGATGCCGGTTTCTATTTCCGTTTTTACGTAAGCTTCAGTTATGTTTTCACTCATTTTGTTTAGTTTAAAAACCCTAGCCCCGATGGCGGCGGTATCCTTTTTTGAGCCTGAAGAGGCGATAAAAAGATAAAGCCAACAGCGGGAAATAGCTTCAAATATTACTCATCAAGCAAACCAAATTGCTTGAAATGATGGTTAAAATGTTTCGTGTTCAAAAGGTCCCATTCGAATTTATCCATGTTGCCGAAGACCGCATTTTTGGTCTTGGCGTCCGGATTTTCCTTGAAATACTGCTCGTAATGATCGAAAGCTTCGAGAAGTTTTTGCTTGGCGGTTTCAAGATCAGCGTGTTTCAAATCTTCGAGCGCGTCCTTTTTCAACAGCGGATGCTTGTGCATTTGCGGCATCGGTTTGTGGTTGAAAATCGTTTCGCGGAATTTTTCGAGATGCTCTTCCGGCGTAGAAACTTCGTAACCCTGGATCTTTCCTGAAGCCATTTGAAAACCCATTTCGAAATGCTCGACCATGTGCTGCGGCGTCATCGTTCCCCAATTTGCTTTGTGATTAACGGTCAGTTTTGTCAGATATTCCTCTATATTCTGGCGGTTGACCGGTTTAAAAGGTGACCTTTTTTGCACCATTGTCAGAATCGTCGCGATTGCTGCAAGTTCATCGTTTTGATCAAAAACCTCAACAAACCACTTTACGATTCCGCTTGGCAATTCCTCGCCACGGCTGTCGCGCTCCACCTTTTGCTTGCACGTTAATCGCACATAAATCGTATCGTTGTGATAGATCGGTCGCAGGAAACGACATTCCTCGAGTCCGTAGTTTGCCGCAACCGGACCTTTCCCCGGATAAACAAAAAGTCCCGCGGCCGCTGCTAAAATGAAATAACCGTGAGCCGTTCTTTTCTCGAAAATGCTGCCTTTGAGCGAGGTAATGTCGGTGTGGGCGTAAAAATGATCCCAAGTGACATTTGCGAAGTTGACGATGTCGGTGTCGGTAACGGTTCGCTTATGCGTTTTGATCGACATTCCGGCTTCGATATCTTCCCAATAATATTTAAACGGATGTTCGGGTGCTTCGGTATATTTTGAATTCGGCTGATAAATGCCTGTAATTTCGGTCAGCGTTGTTGGTGTTCCCTGAACCGCGCAACGTTGCATATAATGTTTGATGCCGCGGATTCCGCCCATTTCTTCACCTCCGCCAGCGCGACCCGGACCACCGTGAACAAGTTGTGGAAGTGGCGAACCGTGACCGGTAGATTGTTTTGCGTTCTCGCGGTTGAGGATGAGGATGCGACCGTGATGAGAAGCGGCATTCACAACATAATCGCGGGCAATTTTATCGTCGTTGGTAACGATTGACGACACCAAAGATCCGCGTCCCATTTTGGAGAGTTCGACGGCTTCATCGATGTTTTTATATGGCATCAGCGTGGCAACCGGCCCGAACGCTTCGGTTTCGTGAACCGCGATATTTTGGAACGGATTGTCTTCGCGAAGTAAGATTGGCGAGATGAAAGCGCCTTTCGATGCATCGGCACCAACGGTTTTGATAATGTCGAAATTACCATAAACGATCTCGGCTGATTTGGCAATTTCCTGCGTTCGCGATTTTACTTCGTTGACCTGATCTTGAGAAACAAGTGCGCCCATTCGGACTTCCTTTAAACGCGGATCGCCGATGGTGACTTTATCGAGTGCTTTTCCGAGGGCGATCTGAACATCTTCGATCAGGTTTTCAGGAACGAATATTCGGCGTATCGCGGTACATTTCTGCCCGGCTTTTACAGTCATTTCGCTTCGCACCTGGTTGACGAACAAATCGAATTCGGGAGTTCCCGGAACCGCGTCTTCACCCAGAATTGAGGCGTTGAGCGAATCGGCTTCGAGGTTGAAAGGAACAGATTCGGCTACGACTTTCGGGTGGACTTTAAGCATCCGCCCAACTGAAGCCGAACCGGTAAAGGTTACGACATCCTGCGATTCGACGTGATCTAGAATTTTCGTGGCCGATCCGCAAATGAGTTGCAGCGCGCCTTCAGGTAGAATATTAGATGCGATGATCTCGCGAACGACGGCTTCGGTCAGGTATGACGTTGACGTTGCCGGTTTAACGATTGCCGGCATTCCTGCCATCCAGTTCACCGCGCATTTTTCGAGCATTCCCCAAACCGGAAAGTTGAACGCGTTGATGTGAACCGCCACTCCGGGTTTTGGAACCAGGATATGATGCGCCATGAATCGGCCGCCGCGTGACAGGTCGATCGGGTCGCCTTCAACGTCAAATGGCTGATTTGGAAATAATTTTCGCAGCGATGCGTTGGCAAATAAATTTCCGAAACCACCTTCGATATCGATCCACGAATCGACGCGGGTTGCTCCGGTCCGGTAGCTGATCTCGTAGAATTGTTCTTTTCTTTTTGTCAGGTAAAGCGCCAGCGATTTGATCATGTTGCCGCGTTCCTGAAAGGTCATCTTGCGAAGTTTTTCGCCGCCTTTGGTTCGGCCGTAATGAAGAATAGATTCGAAATCGAGTCCTTCCGCTGATGCATTTGTGATATATTCTCCGGTAACCGAATCAAGAAGTGCCACGCCATCGCCGTCGCCTTCCATCCATTTTCCGTTTACGTAATTTCCGAGTTTTGTCATGATTTATGCTTTTTCAATTACCATTGCGTAACCTTGCCCAACGCCGATGCACATAGTAACAAGTGCGTAGCGTTTTCCTGTGAGACTTAATTCGAGTGCTGCTGAATAAGCGGTACGCGCGCCGGTCACTCCGAGTGGATGCCCGAGTGCGATTGCACCACCATTTGGATTCAACCGCGGATCATCATCGGCAATTCCCCACGCTCTTGTGCAAGCCAAAACCTGAGCTGCAAAAGCTTCGTTAAGTTCGATGATGTCCATTTGATCTAATGTCAGTCCGGCTTTTGCCAACGCTTTATTTGCTGCTTCAACAGGTCCGATTCCCATGATTCGCGGTTCGGCACCAACAACGGCAGAGCTGACGATTCTGGCCAATGGTTTTAAGTTATATTTTTCGATAGCTTCAGATGAAGCGACAATGAGTGCCGCGGCTCCGTCGTTTAATCCGGATGAATTCCCCGCGGTCACGCTACCACCGGATTTGAATGCGGCGCGAAGTTTTGATAGTCCGTCGATCGATGACGAGGGTTTGATGAACTCATCGTTTTCAAAAATGATCGGATCGCCTTTTCGCTGCGGAATTTCAACGGCAACAATTTCCTTTGCGAATCTTCCCGATTGTTGCGCACGAGTTGCTTTTTGCTGACTGTTGAGTGCAAATCTGTCCTGATCATCGCGTGAAATGTTGTATTTTTCAACGAGATTCTCGGCAGTTTCACCCATGGCATCAACGCCGTACATTTCTTTCATTTTCGGGTTGATAAAACGCCATCCGAAACTTGAATCGTACATTTTTGAATCTGTTCCATAAGCCGTTGAAGGTTTTGAGACGACTAATGGTCCGCGTGTCATATTCTCAACGCCACCTGAGATAAATACGTGTCCGTCACCGGCTTTAATCGCACGATTCGCGTGAATAACTGCCGAAAGTCCGGAACTACAAAGTCGGTTTACCGTTTCGCCCGGAACCGATGTTGGAAGTCCGGCGAGAAGAAGGCTCATTCTTGCCACATTTCGATTGTCTTCTCCGGCTTGGTTTGCGCAACCCAGGATGACATCATCGTAAGCGCCTTTTGGAATTTCAGGATGGCGATCGGTAATCGTTTTAATGACAAGAGCCGCGAGATCATCCGCACGAACAGCCGCAAGACTGCCTTGATAATTTCCGATTGGCGTACGAACTCCGTCTATGATATATGCTTCCATAATATGATTTACTGCCAGACTTTCTCGGAACGGAAAACGGTTCCTTTGAAAAGTGCGACGATTGTGTTTTCTTTTTTGATTTCGATGGTATAAAAGCCGAATTTGTTTTTGAGGGCTTCTTCTTTGGCTGTGGCGGTAATTCTGTCGCCGGCCTTTAGCGTTTCAATGTGGTTGATCGATGTGTCGATGCTAACTGATTGTCGTCCGTGCGAGTTTGATGCAAATGCAAGAGCACTATCTGCCAAAGCGTAGGTAATCGCGCCATGAGCAATGCCGAATCCGTTGAGCATTTCAGATCGGATGATCATTGAAAGTTCACATTTCCCAACTGAAACACGATCAACAGAAATGCCGAGCCACTGACTAAAAGCGTCGTTTTCGAACATTTTGGATACTATTTCTGTTGGTTGCATCATTAGAAAAATGTTTTATCTGAAACGGCCATTTTTCGCAGTAGCGGACTGCATCGGTATCGGTCTTCGTGATATTCATTGTACAATTCATCAAGTGATTCGACACAATTTGCGATTCCGATTTCATCTGCCCAAGCCAAAAGACCTTTTGGATAATTTACGCCTTTTGTCATGGCGCTGTCGATGTCTTTTGCAGAAGCTACGTTTAAAAATAACGCGTCGGCCGCTTCGTTGATCAGCATGACCAAGATGCGATCAAATATTTTCTTTCCAAGTTCCTGATCCTGATTTGGCGATGGCATTTCGGCTCCGGCGGTGTAATTATAATAGCCCCGACCCGACTTTCGTCCGAAGAAACCGGCTTCAGACAATCGTTTTTGAGTGAATGAAGGTTTGTATCGCGGATCGAAATAAAATGCGGTAAAAACAGTTTCAGTCACCGTATAATTCACATCGTTTCCGATAAAATCCATTAGTTCGAAGGGACCCATTCTGAATCCGCCGAAGGACTTCATCGCCCAATCGATCGTTGGGAAATCAGCAACACCTTCTTCGTAGATCCGGAGTGCTTCGCCGTAAAAAGGTCGGGCAACGCGATTAACGATAAAACCAGGTGTGTCTTTAGCAACGGCAACGGTTTTCTTCCAAGCTGAAATCGTATCAACCGTTCTTTCAAGAGTTTCAGCAGATGTTTGAACTGCGGGAATCACCTCAACTAATTGCATCAATGGCGCCGGATTGAAAAAGTGGATCCCGATAACGCGCTCCGGCTTTTTGCATGCGGCGGCGATCGAGGTAATTGAAAGTGACGATGTGTTGGATGCCAAAATCGTATTTTCTGAAACTATCGATTCAAGAGCCGAGAAAACCTGTTGTTTAATGTCCAGATTTTCGACAATCGCCTCGATAACGAGATCAGCATCTGCGAGTCCGGATAGCGCGGTAACATACGAGGTATTGCTCAAAATACGGTCTTTATGTTCGGCCGTAATCTTTCCTTTTTCGACCAATTTGGTCAGGGAATCATTCAAACCCGACTGGCTTTTTGCCAATGTATCGGGATTGGTGTCGAACAACTGCACGCTGCAACCTGATGCGGCGGCGACCTGCGCGATTCCACTTCCCATTGTTCCTGAACCTATGACAGCTACTTTCATTAACATCCTTTAAATTCAGGTTTTCTTTTTTCAACAAATGCCGCGACGCCTTCGAGATAATCTTTGGAAGAGCTGGCATCGATCTGATAATCTGATTCGAGTGCGAGTTGTTCCTGAAGGTTATTGATCATTGATCGGTTTAATAACTTCTTGGTTAGTGCTAATGCATGTGTTGGCATCGCCGCGAGTGTTTCAGCAAGTTTGAGAACTTCTTCTTCAAAAAGCGCGACGGGGAAAAATTTGTAAATCATTCCGATGTTGAAGGCTTCCTGCGCGCCAACTTTATCGCCAAGCATCATCAGTGCGGATGCTTTTTGAAAACCGATAAGTCTCGGCAGAAAAAAAGTTCCAGCGCTATCCGGCACGAGTCCGATTTTGCTAAAAGCCTGGATGAATGCAGCGTTTTCAGATGCGACTACGATGTCACAAGCAAGTGCAATGTTTGCACCGGCTCCGGCTGCTACGCCATTTACAGCGGCGAGTACCGGTTTTTCAATGGTACGGATTCGCTCGATGATCGGATTGTAATGTTCTTCGAGTATTTTTCGAAATCCCGGGTTGAGTTCAGGATCGGTGACTTCTTTAAGATCTTGCCCGGCGCAAAACGCTTTGCCGGTTCCGGTGATTACGATGGCCCGAACACAATCGTCGGCAGCGCATTTATCTAACGCATCCTGCATTTGAAGGGCCATTTCCCGGTTGAAACTATTAAAAACTTCTGGTCGGTTTAAGGTAATTTTACCAATACCATTCTCAATTTGAAGAGCGATTGAACTCATTATTTTAAGCATTTAAAATAGTCGAATGGTTCCTGACATGAGTTGCATTGAAAGAATGCTTTACATGCGGTGGAACCGAATTGACTGATCATTTTTGTATCTATCGAGCCACATTGCGGGCATTTTACTAATTTTTGTCCGCCGAGTAGAGCGTCTTTATCGGCTTGGGCATCAAGCGGAGCGGCAATTCCGTATTCCTCGAGTGCTTTCCGACCTTTAGGCGTAATCCAATCAGTTGTCCACGCGGGTGAAAGAACCAGTTTTACTTTAGCCTCGAATCCGTTGCTTTTCAGAACTTTTTTGATGTCGTCGCCAATGACATCCATCGCAGGACATCCGCTATACGTTGGCGTTATTGAAACATGCGCCACTCCATCGACAAATTCCGCCGAACGCACCACTCCCATTTCCATAATCGAAAGCACTGGAATTTCCGGGTCAGGAACATCCTGCAAAATGCTTCGAAGTTTTGGGTCGATATGTTCGAGCGTAGCTGTCATTTACCAGTTCATGTTTGGGTATGTACGTTGCATGTATTGCAGATCGGCGAGCAAATATCCCATATGTTCGCTGTGGATGCCGTTTTTACCGCCTTTTTGAAAATATTGAAGCGACGGAATTTCGAGCGTGGCTTCTTCTAAAATCTGATTGATATTTGAATAATAAATATCTTTTAGTTTAGTGACATCTGGCGCTGTTCCGCCGATGATCATAAAAAGATCTGCATCGGTTTGGTGAAAGAGCTCATCGGTGTATGTCCAAAGATCATTAATTGCAAGTTGAACCCGTCGGCGACTTTCCTCAGTTCCATCACCGAGTCGTTTGATCCAATCAGATGAAAAACGCTTGTGATAGCTTACTTCCTTAATGCTTTTTTTTGCGATGGCGGCTAAAGTTTCATCAGAACTTTGTTGCAGTTGATCCAGCAATAAAAAGTGGAAATGATCAAACAAAAACTGACGAACGATTGAATATGCAAAATCGGTGTTTGGCTGTTCAACCAGTAAAACGTTTTTATATTCGCGTTCGGTTCGCAAAAATGCAATAGTATCTTCAGTTGCATCACCACCGGAAAGTTCGGCGGCATACTGATAATAACTCCGTGTTTGACCGAGAAGATCGAGTGCAATATTTGTCATCGCAATATCGGTTTCCAGACTTGGACCGTGACCACAAAGTTCGCCAAGCCGTTGACCTAGGATCAGCGAATTATCGGCAATGCCATAAATGTATTGAATGAGTTTATCGTTCATTTTACATGTGTTTTAGCTCTTCCGGCAATTCGTAAAAAGTGGGATGACGATACGCCTTATCATGCGCCGGATCGAATAATTCTGCGCTGTGATCAGGATTCGATGCCGTTATCTGTGCAGATGGAACAACCCAAATGCTCACACCTTCACTTCTTCGGGTGTAGACATCACGAGCATTTTCAATTGCCATGGTTGCGTCACTTGCGTGAAGACTTCCGACATGGCGATGTTCAAGACCGTTTTTGCTTCGGATGAAGACTTCGTATAGAGGCCAGTTTTTCATTTCCTAGGTGTTGGGTGTTGGGTATTGGGTTTTGGGACTTTAGCCCTTAACCTTTTTCCCTTAACCGATTATATTGCTTGTTGAAGGTTATTGTTTTCTTTTTTCTCGGCATATGCCATTGCGGCGTCGCGAACCCATTTGCCGTTATCCCACGCATTTTTTCGTGCATTGATACGTTGTTTATTACATGGGCCGTGTCCTTTTACCACCTGCCAGAATTCGTCCCAATCGAGTTTGCCGAAATCGTAATGACCGGTTTCCTCATTCCATTTCAATTCCGGATCCGGTATCGTGAGTCCGATGAGTTCCGCTTGTGGCACAGTTTGGTCGACGAATTGTTGACGGAGTTCGTCGTTGGTTTTGCGTTTAAGTTTCCACTTCATCGATTGCTCGGTATGTACCGACTCGGCGTCAACAGGACCAAGCATCATCAGTGACGGCCACCACCATCGGTTAAGCGCATCCTGAGCCATCTCTTTTTGCTGCGGCGTGCCATTTGCCAAAGTGATCATGATCTCGAAACCTTGCCTTTGGTGGAAACTTTCTTCCTTGCAAACGCGCACCATCGCCCGGGCATAAGGTCCGTATGACGTTGCTGTAAGCGGAACCTGATTGATGATTGCAGCCCCATCAACCAACCAACCAATTGCACCCATGTCGGCCCAGGTAATTGTCGGATAGTTGAAAATACTTGAGTACTTGGCCTCACCTGAGTGAAGTTGCTCGTATAATTCATCGCGGGAAACGCCTAATGTTTCACATGCGCTGTATAAATATAATCCGTGTCCGGCTTCATCCTGAACTTTTGCCAGAAGCGCCACTTTTCGTCGTAGCGATGGAGCCCGGGTAATCCAGTTTCCTTCAGGCAACATTCCGACAATCTCCGAATGCGCATGTTGTGAAATCTGGCGAATATGCGTTTTGCGATATTTCTCCGGCATCCAATCTTTTGGTTCGATCTTTTCGTCATTTGCAATCCGTGCCTCAAAAATGGCCTCAAGATTTTTTGCTTCCTGTTCCGACATAATTTTTAAATTTAAGTTATGCTCCAAAATCTACTACAACTTTTTCAGAAGTTGGCACCGCCTGACAACTCAGGATATAATTCTTCGCGACCTCATTTTCGTCGAGTGCGTAATTGATTTTCATCTCGACCGATCCTTCGACAACCTTGCATCGGCAAGTACTACAAACCCCGCCTTTACACGCAAATGGAAGATCGGCTCCGGCGGCAAGCGCACCATCGAGGATGTTATCGAAGTCGTCGTCCATCGTAAAATGGAACTCTTTTCCACCGTCGATTATTGTAACCTCGGTACCGCCAACTTTGTTTTCCAGTATTTTATTAACGCGCAATTTATCAGCTTCACTGATTCCCGTCGCGAATAATTCGAAGTGGATCTTATCGGCTGATAATCCGGCGGCCGTCAATTCGTCTTTAATCAGAAAAATCATTTCCTCAGGACCGCAGATAAAGCACTCATCGACAGACGGCACATCAATAATCCGCGAGGTCAGTACCTGAAGTTTTTCCTTTGAGAACCGACCGTTTAAAAGCGGAATATTCCGGTGCTCTTTGGTCAGGAAATGAAACACTTCAAACCGACCTAAATATCTGTTTTTCAGACTTTCAACCTGCTCTTTAAAGATAATGCTTTTTACCGTTCTATTCAAATAAAACAGCTGAAACGTACTTTCCGGCTCGAGTGCAAGGTGCGTTTTTATGATCGAAAGAATTGGCGTGATGCCGCTTCCTGCTGCAAAGGCAATATAGTGCTTCGCTTGATCCGGACTAACATCCTTGTAAAAAACGCCGTTGGGTTTTAAAACCTCAACCAAATCGCCTTTTTTTAGCGTGTCATTGATATAGGATGAGAACTTTCCACCCGGAATCTTCTTTACCGCAACCTGCCAAATATTCTCGGTCGGACTCGAACAAAGCGAATACGAGCGGCGCACTTCTACCCCGTCGATTATCGCCCTAAGCGTTAAATGTTGCCCGTGAGTGTATTTGAAAGCTTCCCGCAAATCATCCGGAATCTCAAATGACACCACCGAACAATCCTTGGTTTCTTTATATATGTCGCTGATTTTTACCTGTTCGAATTTCGCCATCGATTATTTAATTTCACTTAACTAACAACCGTTAGTTTACTATGCAAATTTAAAAAAATATGCTGTAAGTTTACGATAACGTTTGAAATTAACAATTTACCGCATCAGGCGATGCCTTTCAGCAAAATATCACGCAAATCGCGTCGGAGGGTTTTCGCGTTAAAATTTTTCTTTTTGCCATACCAGAGATAAAGCGTTCGCAGGGTTGACAACATCGAAAAGATGATTACCTCTGATTCGACGTTCTTGATTTCACCTTTCGAAATTCCGTTTTTTATGATCTGACGAAACCGTTCCTCGTACTCGTCACGCATCGAGAGAAACTCGCGGAGTTCAGCCGTTGGTAAGTGCATCCAGTCGTTGTTGAGGCTAGCCAAAGCGTCGGGATTGCGCTCGGTAATGTCGATGTGCAACTTAATCACGCGATCCAACATTTCGATCGTGCTTGCTTCAGAGGTTACAATCAGATTGATGGTATTTGTGTATTCTTCCGCGATGGCGATAATGATCAGCGCGAGAATTTCCTGCTTCGACTTAATATGATTGTACAAACTTGCCGCTTTGATGTTCAGCGCCTGAGCGATATCACGCATAGTCACGGCGCTATATCCTTTTTCTTTGAACAATTTAGCCGAAATGGCTACGATCTCGTTTTTGCGGTCATTGCTCATGTTGCATCCGGATTTAAAACCTCGTCGATGGTTTCGGTGTTCACATCTTCCCCATTATAACGAAGCGTCCAACCCATGGAATTTGAAAGAATCAGAATTTTTGAAAGTTCGCTGATCAGTCGGTTTTGGGCGTTTGATTTTAGCGATGACGCCGCAACTTTCTTTTCAAGATTCGCACGAACACTCGCATTTACTTTATTGTAATCCTCGCCGGTAAAAGGGTTCAACCTGCTTTGTTCGACGTCGTAAAATTTAATGTTTGGACTGATTTTAATTTCCTCTTTCGGAATCGATAAAATCGTAATTACTTTATTTTTTTCGTCGATCTCGTACTTCATCTGACGAAGATCAAAAGCCACAGTAACATCAGCATTGACAACAATCAGAGCTTTCTTATCAAAAGAAATCATGTTCATGAAATACGTATTCTGATCCTTGTAGGTGAGCACTTCGGCAAAATGCCCTTCGGTAACGATAAGTTTGCCGACATTGACGATTTGCTGCTGAATTAACGCCGTATCATTCTCGAGCGTTGAATCGCCGCGATCTTTGAATTCGCAATATCGGAATGCGAGAAGAATCGCAACAATCGCAGTGAAGATGATGAGAATTCGCTTCATTCCATAAATTTAGAAAAAATATGGATACGAACGACTGTTAGTCAAAATTGTAGTGCTCAGCCAGCAATTAGCTTCTTTTTGAAACTGCGACGACTTTTAAATGTTGACAAGGTAAATTTCATTCGCAAAAACCAGAAGGAATTTAGATCAGATTGTTGTTTTTTGCTTTCTGAATCGCCTCTATCTTGTTGTGAACCTGAAGTTTGGTGTAAATGTTTTCGATATGCTTGCGAATTGTCCCAACCGAAACGAATAGGTTACTCGCGATGTTGTCATACTTCAAACCTTTGCTGAGATGCTCCAAAACCTCGGTCTCGCGGGTCGTAAGTTTAATTTCTTCACACTTTTCCATTGCAAAATCGACCGGGTTTCTAAAAAGCTTCAATGTTTTTAAAGCTATTGAAGGCGTCATTGTGGCACCGCCGTTGATCGTGTCGATAATCCCTCGGTACAATTCTTCGGGGTTGACTTCCTTTAGCAAATAGCCATCAGCTCCTGCTTTGATCGAGCGAAAAATGTTTTCGTCATTATCGAAAACAGTCAGCATGATGATCTTGATTTGTGGATACTTTTGTTTGACAGCGGCGGTGGCTTCAATCCCGTTCATCACCGGCATTTCGATATCCATCAGGATAAGGTCGAGGTTCTGGTTTTCGTCGAGTTTGCTCAAAAGTTCCCTGCCGTCAGACGCTGTAAACCGACAGCTCAAATTCGAAAAGAACGATAGTTTTTCTGCGACTGCTTTTCTCAGAAATGCGTTGTCGTCAACAATGGCCAGTCTAATCATTTGCATTTGGTTTTGGAAGTTTTATCGTGATCGCAGTACCTTGGTTTGATGAACTTATTTTGAAATTTCCTCCGATATCCGATGTTCGTCTTTCCATATTTCTGATGCCGTTGCCCATTTCTGCATTATCGGTGTCGAAGCCGTTTCCGTCGTCAGCTACCTGGATGAGTAGCGAATTGCCGTCGTCAGTGATGTTAATCGAGATTTCTGATGCGGATGCGTATTTTAATGCGTTGTTGATCGCTTCCTGTATCGTTCGATAAATATTCATTCCTTCGATCGATGTGAATCGGACTTTCGCCAGCTCATCGTCAAAGTGAAAACTATACGCAATTGAATCGTTGGCTTCACGTGCCTTTTCGATAAGGTTGAGGATTCTGGTGGCGAGATCTTCAACGGATATTTCGGTGGAATTCATCGCCCAGATCGTATCGCGGAGTTCGACGATTGTCTCGCGCGCAAAACTGCTGATGCTTTGTAGTTTTTGATCGAGCTTTTGATTGGTAATGTCAAACGCATACTTAATATTTTCGACCGATGAAATAATGAATGTAAGTTGCGACCCGATGTTGTCATGAAGGTCTCTTGCAATGCCCAGTCGTTGGTCCTGGAGTTTGTTTTGGGCTTCGATCTGAAGAATCGCAGTTTTGAGAAAATGTTCTTGCTGAAGCTGAAGGTTTTTGAGCTTTTGCTGACGATACAACAAATATCCGATGAGCAGAGCGAAGAACAGGACGATAAAAGTGGTGGCGAGTATCGTTCGTTGCCGGTTCGCTTCAGCATCCTTGATCAAAACCAGATTGTTAGCTTCGGCGAGCATTTTTTCCTTGCGGTTGGTGTCAAATTGAACTTCAAGTTCGGCGATCTTTGAATTGGTTTCCTTGTTGGTCAGGCTGTCGCGGATCTTTGCATAATTCCTGAAATTTTCCAATGCCAATGCTTTGTCATTCAGCGCGTCATAACTGTCGGATAAACTTTTATAATTGGATTGTGCAAGAAAGAGATAATTGTTCTGAAGCGCTAATTCCAACGATTTCTGATACCATGAAATAGCGGTTTGATGTTTTTGTTGCGCATAATGCAAATCACCCAGCCAGGTGTAGTTTTCGGCGATGCCAATGGTGTCATTCCGTGAAGTTCGGATCGATAGCGCTCTTTGGAATAACTTTGCCGCCTCATCATATTTCTTTTGCATGATGTAAACTCCGCCGATGCAATTCAGACTAAACGGAATTCCCAAACTGTCGTTAACCGATTCTTTCAGCACCAACCCTTTTTTATAAAAATACAGCGCGCTGTCGAGGTCGTTTTGCATTTCTTTCAAAACGCCATAGTTGTTATAAATCGACAAAAGCGGCTTTGTATGGTTGAAGCGTTCAGCGATTTGCTTGCCTTTTTGCATGTAATATTGCGCCATATCCATATCGCGCCGTTTCATCGAATAACCGAGTCCGGCGTATTCATAGGCCTGCCGGTCGGTTGCGTTAAGCTGCTCGTAGATTTTGATGGCTTTAAGCGAATAGCTGACGTTGTCTGAATATTTTCCCTGATAGTAATAAACCAGCGCGAGATTGCTGTAGCTGTCGGCTATGCCAAGGGAATATCTGATCTTTTCTGCGGCGCGCGCATTTTTGAGGAAAACCGGCGTTAATGCAACTGCTTTCTGAATCCGCTTTTCGAACGGAATGTTGTTTATTGAATCGATTGCAGCCTTAGTTTGAGCACCGGCCGAAAGACAGCATGATAAAAACAATAAAATTGCCGCTAATCGCTTCATTTTTAACTTATATAGTAATCGCAAATATGATATTATTTTTGGATTATTGTGTTTTTGCAACCGAAAATCGATCATCGAAATAAAAAAGCCCTAGCCCTGATGGCAGCGGCATCCTTTTTCGCGCTTCTTTAGCGCGGGAAAGATATAGCGGACAGCGGGAATAGCTTCTAAAATCAAGGCTCGAGCTGTTGCGAGATGATCGCAAGCAATTGTTGGTCGATCGACGCGCGGGCTTTGTCCAAAACCTGTTTCATTTCGTTTGAAAGCTGGACTTTTGCCTGCTCGCGGGTGTTTATCGCATCGAGTATCGCAATTGTCTTTTGGAGTTCACTGACTGTTTGCCGATGTGCGCTTTTTTGCCGTTGATGTGCCACCACCAAAGCGACGACAGCGGCTGATAAAATCACAATCAGAAAGATCAGGAAATAACTCATAATGGGTAGTTTCAGCCTGCGTTTAGCTTTAAAAGGCTGAACGTTTCCGCCAGCCTTTTTTGCTTAATTATTAACTCGAATCTTTTCAACCTTTCGGCCTTTGAAAGCAAATACGTATTCGCCGTCGCTGGTAATATCGATGCCATCGCCATATTTCGGGCTGCCGCCTTTACCTTTGGATTGCACTGAACCTTTAGTTTCGCCGTTCTCCATGTTTATGCCATAGATGATATTCTTGTTGTTCCGCTGGTCGCGCAGGAAGTAATTGTCGCCAATGATGTAGAAATGATCGACGCCGCGAATTTTCTCGGTGGCATAATTGCGTTTGCCATCTTTCTTTGCATATGACGCAAGCCCTTTTTCAGATAAAACGACCACATTTTCACCAAAATCGATCACATCGGTAGCTTTGCCAACACGCGCATCGTTGTGTTTAACCGAATAGTTCTGATTGCCGTCCTGGATGTTATAGCTGTAAAACTCGTCGCCATCGCCAACAAATAATTGTGATTCGCCTTCGAGGATGAAATCGGTTATGCGTTTATCGAATTTTTCGGATCTCCATGCCGTTTTGCCGGTGGCGTCATCGAGTGCGAGCACGCTGTTTTTCTGGGTCTTGTAATCCCAATAAATATACGGAACCCATTGCTTCGCGGAACCATTCCCTACTCCGCCCAGTGCCATCAAACCTCCCGCCGCTCCTGTCGACGCTTCTTCATATCGATATTCCTGAACCTGAACTTTGCCGCCGACCTGAACCACCACTTTGTCGCCTGCTTTATAGATGTTTGGCATGCAGAAGGCGCCGGTAATTTTTTCGGATGTCCACAGCAATTTGCCTGTCGCAAGGTCGTGCTTTTCAACATATTTTGTTTTGTCGCGCGAGCCGAGGATTACGATATAAACCGCATCTTTCGTAAAGAGTGGATCGGCTACGGTGCGATAGATCTTTGATCGTTTCTTGCCGGTGAGGAAATTTCCGTTGCCGCCGTCCATGTCGTTTTCGTAAACTGATTCCCAAAGTTTCGTACCTGATTTATAATCGTATACCGAAAGTCCGTTTAAGTACATAAAAATTTTATCGTCACGAAGCCAAAGATCAACTACGGCGCGTTTTGTAACCAGTTCTTTTTCGATCGAACCCATAAAAGTAGCGTCCCAGATGACATCACCGTTTTTGGCATTCACTTTTACGATCTGATTTTTGAAGCCGGTGAACAATGCTCCGAGTGCGGTAGGCTTGAAATTGACCATGACGATCTCATTTTTCGCCGCATTGTAAATGTATTTTCCGACGCCGCCTTTGAAACGGTTAGTTTCCCAAATCTGCTCACCGGTATCGGCATTTACGAGGATAACCGAGTTCTTCTGTGAAATCAAAAAAGCGTCGAGTTCGTTAATGTATTTGACTGTGTCGAGCTCACCCTCATCAACACCTTCTTCGCCTTTTGTGCCTTTTTGGATCAGGTTCTGATAAAGTTCGGAATTCCACAGTTCTTTTCCCGTCGCCAAATCGATTACGGCGACACGGTCTTTTCCTAAACTGCGTTCGTCAAAAAGAAAAAGATAACCGCCTTTATCCTTCCAGATAATGTATTGAAACTCGCATTTATTGGTCTTGTTGGTTGTGATCTTTTTATAGTCGCCGGCCCAGATCAATTTCCCTTCAGAGTCGATGACCGAAGCTGAATTTTCATCGGTGCCAACCGTCATTCCGCCGCTCTCGGTAGTGATCGCAAGCCGTGTTGCTTTGTTGTCGAACTCCGATTCCCAGACGGTAGCGAAACTCCCGGATTTCTTTCCGGCTTTACCTTTGCCCATCAGTTTCCCGAGCTGGGCGTTTGCCGGCACCGAAATGCAGAGCAAAGTAATGATGATGTACGTGATTTTTTTCATGATATTAAATTTTTGCGGTATAGCGCACTTTGTATTTTTGCTGTTTTGGAAGTTTGAAATTAAACTTGTGCCCAAGGATGTAATCGGACATAAAGTTTAAGAAATCGATGTTCTTGATATCGCTGTCAACTTTAAAGAACGATGAGACTTTTCCGTTGCGGTACACGCCAACATCTACTGTTACGGTGCCTTTGACGTCGGGGAACTTTTTGTTTTTCTGTTTTAGAAATCCGGGTGAACTCAGCACACCATTAATTTCAGAAACCACTGCAGCCTGAACCGATTCGGCGTCGCTTAATACCGCTCGCTGCGCGGAAACACTGATGCTCATTAAAATGAGAAGTGCGGTGAGAAGTAGAACATTATTTTTCATGGGATGAATTTTATCAGAAAAGAAAAGGCTGTAATAACTACAGCCCTCTCTTTATTAAATTTCCGATTACATTCCGGCGTTCATGAATTTTCCGCGGAAAGATCCATCGGTGATATTCTTGGACTGTGAGCAGCTTTCATCGACTTTACCGACAAAGCTGAATGTACCTTCGATCACTTCGCTGTCAAGTTTAGTGATCGTGATTGTTCCTGTTGCGCCAGAACAATTGCTGGTGTCATAACTCATCGACTCTGCAGTTTCAACATATGCAAGTACGCTGCCGTCGTTTTCAGGACTTATCGTGTATGTTCCGGTCGCGGTGATGCCTAAAAGGTTGATCACGACCGATTTCATATCTGAACTCGAACCCTGAATCATGATCAGCTCGCCAACCATTGATGTTGTTCTTGTAGCGACAACCGTTGAAACGCCTTGAATTTCTAATGAGTTGAATTGTTGACCGTCAACTTTTGCCGAAATAAATCCGCCTGCATTTCCCGAAGGCCCGCCGCCGCCATTGTCATCGTCATCGCTGCAAGATGCCACAACCAACGTCATGGCCATAATTCCGATTTTGCCGAATCTTTTTAATTTTCCAAATGTGTTCATAACGTGATTTGTTTTAGTTTTTACAAATCTGCAATTATGACTATGGGCAATCAATACGTATATATTCGTATTTTAAAATTCGAAGTGTGGATGTTTCGATTGAAGTGCGTCGATTTTTTTGCGAAGATCAGATAGAAATTGCTGATGCGCTGATGATTCGGCGTTAAATGGCCGGTGGTTTTGGGCTTTTCTGATATCGCCAACGCGTGCTGCTGTTTCGCGGGTTTCGGCCGAGAAAAAACTGTCGGCGAATTTTTCCCAGATATAATCGATGGCGAGCTGATTTGGATGAATCATATCGGACGCATAGAAACGATAATCGCGCAACTCGTCCATCATTATCTCGTATGACGGAAAGTAGCTCACGTTCGAAACACCTTTCATCGCCTGATGCAATCCTGAGATCAGGTTGGCCTTACTCATTTGATTTTCGACAAATCCGTCTTTCAGATGCCGAACCGGCGAGATCGTAAATATAATTTGCGCGTCGGGATTGACCGAATGAACCGATTGAATGGTGTTTAGTACTGATTCTGCAACAACTTCTACCGACAACAGTTCCTTATTGAAGTCGGCTTGTGGCAATTTATGACAATTAGCGACAAATTTGTTTTCGGCCCGATGTCTGTAAACCCACGAAGTTCCAAGCGTTACAATAACGTGCGAGGCGCTTTGCAATTTCAAACGGGTATTTTTCGCTGCCGAATTTAGTTCGCTGATCAAAGCATCCTTATCCGAATTGCTCAGGTCTGAATGTGCGTCGTACGCGTGCCAACGTTCCTGATGATAAAAAATATCATCTTCGTAAAATGCGATCTCCAAAACCGCCCGATCAAAATGTTGCGCAATTGCGACCGGATGGAACAATATGCCAAACGGATTGACGTCGCTTTTAAACTGATAGTGCGCGAATTTTTCTGAAATGTTTATAGCAAAGCAACTTCCGACAGAAAAGATAGCCGAATCATAATCGATCTGGCGATTTGCTTTCTGAACCGGAACCGGCGTTGTAAACTGCATGGCGTTATTTCAGATATTCGGATGCTTTTTCGAGCGCCTCAGTGATTCCGTCCACGTTCTTGCCGCCGGCAGTTGCGAAGAACGGTTGACCACCGCCACCACCTTGAATGTACTTTCCAAGTTCGCGGACGACTTGACCGGCGTTATAACCTTTTTCAGCAACTAATTCTTTTGAAATATAACAAGTTAACATCGGCTTTCCTTCTTCTGCGGTAGCAAAAACTAAAAATACATTTTTACCAACGTTGCCGATTTCGTACGCAAGATCTTTTGCGCCTTCCGGTGTAAGCGAAACCTGTTTGGCCAAAAACTGCACGCCGTTAATCTCTTGAAGTTCCGCCACGAGTTCGCCTTTCAGGTTTTTCGCTTTGTCTTTCATCAGCTGGTCAACTTGCTTTTTGAGTTTTACGTTCTCTTCCTGAAGCGATACGACAGCTTTCACTGAATCTTGCGGATTTTTCAACGCCGATTTGATTTCCGAAAGCATCTTTTCACGAGAGGCAAAATATTCTTTAACCGCATTTCCGGTGATGGCTTCAATTCGTCTGATTCCGGCCGCAACCGCACCTTCGCTGACAATTTTAAAATGCCATATTTCGGATGTGTTTTGAACGTGGATTCCGCCGCACAATTCCATGCTGTCGCCAAACTTAATTGCGCGAACATTATCGCCATATTTTTCACCGAACAACGCCATTGCGCCTTCATCAACAGCTTGTTGGAACGGGATATTTCTGCGTTCAATCAAAGGCAATTGCTCTTCAATCCGCGCATTGACGAAATCTTCGACCTGCTTGATTTCATCTTCGGTCATTTTTGCAAAGTGCGAAAAGTCGAACCGAAGATAATCGGCGTTTACAAGCGATCCTTTTTGCTCGACATGCGTTCCGAGGATGGTTCGCAATGCCAAATGCATCAAATGCGTAGCCGAGTGATTTCCGGCCGTATGTTGACGTAGCGTTTTGTCAACGATAGCCAGAAACGGCTCGTTAATATTGTTTGGGAGCGTTTTCGAAAAATGAATAATCAGGTTATTCTCTTTCTTGGTATCGATGATCCGGATTGTTTCCGCGTCGTTTTTTAAAATTCCACGATCGCCGACTTGTCCACCGCCTTCAGGGTAAAATGGCGTATGATCGAGCACGATTTGATACAATGTTCCGTCCTTTTTTGAGTCGACTTTCCGGTAACGCAGAATTTTCACTTCATTGACCAACAAATCATAACCTACAAAAGGTTCCTCTGCGGATTCGGCGAGAATTACCCAATCTTCAGTTTGCACTTCACTTGCCGCTCTTGATCGGGTTTTCTGTTCGAGCATCGCATTTTGGAAACCTTGCTCGTCGAGTTCCATGTTGCGTTCGCGAAGAATCAGCGCGGTAAGATCGATCGGGAAGCCGAACGTATCGTATAATTCAAAAGCTTTGCGCCCGTCGATGGTTGTCGAATTTGATTCGGCGATTACCTTTTCAAGCAATTGCAATCCTTGATCTAATGTTTTCAGAAACGAATTTTCTTCTTCGCGGATCACGTTCATCACCAGCGATTTTTGCGAACGAATTTCCGGGAATGAATCGCCCATCTGATCGGATAGCGTTTCGACCAATTGATAGATGAAGGCTTCTTTAGTATTTAAAAATGTAAAACCATATCTGATGGCTCTTCTTAGAATTCGGCGGATGACATAACCCGCGCCGTTGTTTGACGGAAGCTGACCATCGGCAATGGCAAATGCGACAGCACGAACGTGATCGGCGATAACGCGAATGGCGATGTTGATTTTTTCGTCGTCGTCGTTTTCAGCCTTACGCGTATATTTTGCTCCGGTGATGCTTTCGATTTTCTGGATTAGCGGCGAAAACACATCGGTATCGTAATTTGACTGCACATTTTGAAGAACCATGCAGAGTCGCTCGAAACCCATTCCGGTATCAACGTGTTGCGCAGGAAGTTTTTCAAGCGAACCATCGGCTTTGCGATTGAATTCCATGAATACGTTATTCCAGATTTCCACCACATGCGGATGATCGGCATTAACCAAATCTTTCCCTGGAGTTTGTGCTTTTTCGGCTGCTGAACGGATATCGACATGGATTTCGCTACACGGACCACACGGACCTTGCTCGCCCATTTCCCAAAAATTATCTTTTTTGTTTCCGAGTAAAATCCGGTCTTCAGAAATTAGGGTTTTCCAGATGTCATAAGCTTCCTGATCGAAAGGAACATTTTCTTCTTTGCTTCCTTCAAAAACTGTCACATAAAGAATATCCTTATCAATTTTATACACTTCGGTCAGAAGTTCCCATGCCCAATGAATGGCTTCTTTTTTAAAGTAATCGCCAAAGCTCCAGTTTCCAAGCATTTCGAACATGGTGTGATGATAGGTATCGATACCTACTTCTTCAAGGTCATTGTGCTTTCCTGAAACGCGCAAACATTTTTGAGTATCTGCGATTCGCGAGCTCTTTGGGGTGGCGTTTCCGAGAAAATATTCTTTGAACTGAGCCATTCCCGAGTTGTTGAACATCAGCGTTGGATCGTCTTTAAGAACGATTGGCGCTGAAGGCACGATCATATGATTTTTACTTTGAAAAAAGTCGAGGAATGTCTGGCGGATTTGTTTTGAAGTCATTTTTCTTTAATGTGTAAATGTGGAAATGTAACAATGTGCAAATTTATGTATCGACCCATGAATTTATTCATCGGTACATTTATACATTGGTACATTAAACTTGCCCCTGACAGCAGTGGAAAGCTTTGAAGTTATGAGAGCTATTTTTTGCAATTTATGCCCGGCGACCGAAAGGAAGCCCGGGTAGGAATTAGCAAAAAAAGCGACACAACGAAAACTTGCAACGAATGGCAGGAACAGGCTCTAAAATATAACGCAATCAAATTCGTTTAAATTTTTAAATTTGCTTGGCTGCGAAAATCTAATTAAAACCCGTATTGCCACGCAAAAATAGGATATTTTAAAATATGAAAAAGGTAAAATATTACTACGATCCGGAGAGTTTGGCGTATAAAAAAGTTACGAAAAAGAAGCGGACGAAATTTGCGTATGTCGCGCTATTCCTGGTTGCATCGGCGTTATTTGGATTTTTATGCTTTATTGCTGTCTTAAACACCCCGTTTTTTGAAACTCCGAAAGACCGGCTTTTGACGCGCGAGAACGAACATTTGAAGATTCAATACAAGTTGTTGAACAAAAAAATGGACCAGATCGATCAGGTTTTGGGCAGCATTGCTGAGCGCGACAATACCATTTACAGGACTTATTTTAACTCGGCTCCCATTCCCGAAGAACAGCGCAAGGCGGGTTTTGGCGGTGTAAACCGATATCGTGAACTTGAAGGTTTTAACAATTCAGAGTTGGTGATCAATACTTCAAAACGCGTTGATGTGATCTCGAAAGAATTATCGGTTCAATCGAAATCGCTTGACGAGATTATAAAACTTGCCGGCGAAAAAAGCAAATTATTGGCTGCGATTCCCGCGATTCAGCCTGTTCGGAATGAAAACCTAAAAGCGGTTGCGTCGGGATATGGTTACCGAAACGATCCGTTTACGAAGGTGCGAAAATTTCACGCGGGCATGGATTTTTCGGCTAAAAGCGGAACTCCGATTTACGCAACCGGCGACGGCGTTGTGGTAAAAGCTGACAATACGGCGTCGGGATACGGAAATTGCATTGTAATCAGACATGGGTTTGGTTATGAAACCCTTTATGCGCATTTGAGCAAGTACAAAATTAAGCGCGGCCAACGGGTGAAACGCGGCGATATTATTGGCTATGTTGGCAGCACCGGTCGAAGTGAGGCTCCGCATTTGCATTATGAAGTTCATAAAGGTGGCGAGGTGGTGAACCCGCTTAATTTCTATTACGGAAATATATCTGCGGAAGAATACATTGAAATTGCTAAATTAGCCAATCAGGAAAACCAATCACTCGACTAAATGCAAATAGAATTATCGGCAGACAAAAGGTATTACAGCATTGGCGAGGTTGCTCGTGCTTTTGCGGTCAATGCGTCGCTTATTCGCTTTTGGGACAAGGAGTTCGACATTCTAAAACCAAAGAAAAATGCGAAAGGCAACCGAATGTTTACTCCGGAAGATGTAAAAAATCTTCAATTGATTTACCATTTGGTCAAGGAGCGGGGATTTACCCTTGATGGTGCAAAGGCGCATTTGAAGCAAGGTCAGAAGAAAACGCTTGACAAATTTGAAATTATCAGCAAACTGGAAGCAATCAAATTACAGTTAATCAACATTAAAAACCAACTATAACAACTTAAAACAAAAACAAAAATGAGAAAATACCTTCCTTGGATCATTATCGGCGGACTTGTGATCATCGCATTTATCTGGGCAAAATCGTTTAACAATAAAGCGGTCGACCTAAATCAGGCGGTTGAACAATCATGGGGTAACGTTCAAACGGCGTATCAACGTCGAAACGATCTGATCGGCAATCTTGTCAATACGGTAAAAGGTGCGGCGGATTTCGAAAGATCGACATTGACTGACGTGATTGAAGCTCGTGCAAAGGCGACATCAATTCAGATCGACCCGGCGAACATTACGCCGGAGCAATTGGCTGCTTTTAACTCGGCTCAAAGTGGCGTTTCTTCAAGTTTAGGCCGATTATTGGTGAGCGTTGAACGTTATCCCGAATTGAAAGCCAACCAGAACTTCCTAAAATTACAGGACGAGCTTGCAAGCACTGAAAATCAGATTCTGACTTCACGAACCCGATTTAATGAAGCTGTGAGACCTTATAACACTCACATTTCTCGCTTCCCGAACTCGATGTTTGCCGGAGTGTTCGGTTTTGAGAAAAAGACGTATTTCAATGCGGTTGAAGGTGCAGATAAACCTGTTGAAGTTCAATTCTAAATAGCAATTATGCCGAAGCCTGAAAACTTTTTATCGGAAGCCGAAGAACTGGAAGTCGTAGATGCGATTCGCAAGGCTGAAATGGCAACTTCCGGTGAGATTCGTGTTCACATCGAGCGCCACTGCCCTACTGATCTTGTCACGCGTTCCGCTGAAGTTTTTCATATGCTGAAGATGGACGAAACCGCTTTGGCGAACGGCGTTTTGATCTACGTGGCCGTTGATGACCATCGGTTTTACATTTGTGGCGACAAAGGCATAAACGATGTGGTTAGTCCTGACTTTTGGGATTGCACCAAGGACGTGATGGTAATGCATTTCAAGAACCACGATTTTAAACGTGGCTTACTTGAAGGCATTCAGCGCGCCGGCGAACAGCTGCAAAAGTATTTCCCTCGTCTTGAGGGCGATAAGAACGAACTTCCAAATGAGATCTCGAATGGGTAAACTCCAGGTTTTTAAATATCTTTCCTTGCTGCAAATTTTGTGTTTCTTACTTGTTGGTCAGATTGGCTTTGCCCAATTCGACATACCGAAGAAACCTGAATTGCAGACTAGTCTTTACGATTATGCCAATATTTTACAGCCCGATCAAAAATCGGCGCTTGAGCAGAAGCTTATTCGGTATTCTGACACGACCTCGACCCAAATCGTAGTGGTAACCGTGCCGACGATTAAAGGCGAAGATATTGGACAGTTAACCGTTAAATGGGGACATGCGTGGGGCGTTGGTCAGGCGAAGGAAGACAACGGCGTATTTATTTTATTGGCTGAAAAAGAGCGGCGTATTTATATCGCGCCGGGTTATGGTGTTGAAGACCGGCTCACGGCCGGAATCAACGGCGAACTTATTAGAAACGTGATCTTGCCCGAGTTTAAAGCCGGAAATTATTACGGCGGACTCGACAAAGGCGCTGATGCGATTTTTCAGGTTTTACAGGGAAAATACAAAGCTGTTCGAAAGGCAGACAATAAAAAGGAACTTCCCATTTTACCTATCATTATCATTGTTATAATAATCATTTTCTTGATCGCGCGCAGTAACAAGCGCGGTGGTGGCAACTCGGGTAACCGTGGTGGCGGCATTGACCTGGCGGATATATTAATTCTGAGTAGCTTAGGCCGTGGTGGTTTTGGCGGCGGCGGCGGTTTTGGCGGCTCGTCTGGCGGAGGTTTCGGCGGCGGCGGTTTTGGTGGTGGTTTTGGCGGCGGCGGATTTAGTGGTGGCGGCGCTGGCGGTGGATGGTAATTGGGGAAGGTTGAGTGGTAAAGGTTAGCGGCGACAGCCAGAAAGTGCGAAATTAACTATTGGATAATTATGATGAAACTGTAAGTTCAAAAACACATTCAAAATGCTGAAGTACTGGAGATTGTTTCAATTTATTTTATCAACAATTTTAATGACGCCTGCTTTGTATTTTCTTGCTGATTTTGACTTTATATCATCAGCTTTTGTTTCAGTTTGTGCGGGCTTGTTGACTTACGCTATACCTGTAAGTCGAAACAGAAAGGCTATTGATGAATGATGCACTCAAAATCTGCTAAACAGGTGAATCAGTGAGTTTTATTCTAATACGCTTTTATTGATGGCTCAATTTGAACGAGTTGATTGATTGGAAGAAGCATAAAAATTATTAAAAAGTAGCTGTATGGAACCCAAAAAAGTGAATACCTATTCATTTTGCAGCAGTTTTGATTTTTTACATGGAATTTAATCATATATTTTTATGCATTAAGCTAATTCTGCTTCTCCAAAATATAAACTCCGAATGGGATGTTATACTCTGAATAAAAATTTTGTGTGCCATCGAAGCCTCCGCTTTCGCCACCAATCGCCCTAAAATTAAGTCGAAGTTTTTCGATGCCGCCTTCAACAAAATAATGGAATATCATTTCAGGTTCATAACCTAAAATTGACCGCTCTGGATCCTTAAAAAACGATATTAACTTAACATCGTTGGGACCGCAGTTCTTACAATAGTCAGGATTCCCAGCAGTAGGTTTTTGTATAATAGACCCCGTAATATTATACTTGTATGGATCATTGTTGTAGTTTACATTTATGTTTGGCAAAGTATTAATCTTTTCAATTCCTTGTTCAATATACTTATATTCACCAATAATATAATCTCTATAAACAATAATATAAACATAATCGACATGTTGCATTTCTTTTTTCTGCAAAACAATAGTTAAGGAAGTATCACCACTTGTATATTTCCACGTTCCTACAAAATTGTCTAGATCGTTATTTAAGTCTTTGTAATATGCCTCTGGTGTTTCCATCGTATCGTCGTACAACGATTTTACAGGACTCTGAGCGCTGCAGGATATTGCAATAATCGCGGCGAAAACAACGGTAAAATCTTTCATGGTAGACTTCGTTAAGTTGTACGAACAAGAAAGTGCGCCCTATCTTGTATTCAGTGGTGGCATTGCTGCAGGTAAATGTGATTCCTCGCTTTGATCATAAATATATGGTTCTAAAATGAAATTTCTGACACAATAACATCCAATAAACAGCAACACTGCAACGAGAATATTTTTCACCGCCGGTCTATATCTTTTTAGTACAATATCCAAAACCAGAATTACTAAAAAAAATACGGGTAATAAATAAAATAATACTATGATTGATAGCGCAATCACTGGGTATGCACCATAGGTTAATCCATTGTACTTAGATGGAAGAAGCATAAAAATTATTAAAAAGTAGCTGTATAGAATCCAAAAAAGTGAATACCTATTTATTTTGCAGCAGTTTTGATTTTTTACATGGAATTTAATCATATATTTTTATGCATTAAGCTAATTCTGCTTCTCCAAAATATAAACTGCTAAACTCCACCATCAA
Source organism: Flavobacterium sp. (assembly GCA_015234525.1). Lineage (GTDB taxonomy): Bacteria > Bacteroidota > Bacteroidia > Flavobacteriales > Flavobacteriaceae > Flavobacterium. The sequence goes on from JADGMX010000042.1 coordinate 81,692, forward strand.
TTAATGAAAAAACTCGCGTTTTCTCGACTCTTTCCCCGCAAACTTCTGCAATTTATAAGTCAGCGAAAACATCACATAACGCTGCAATACGGTATTTTCCTCATCGCGAATGTATGTCGCTGTAATCGTTCGCGTCGCACTCTGATTCTGGTTTAACAAATCATAAACCTTGACCTTGGCAAGCAATTTATCGCCAAAGAAATTATATCCCAAACTGGTGTTCCACAAATAAAAATCTTTTTTAAACCCGTCGGCGATATTCGAGTTGTAAGTATATCCAAAATCGTTTCCGAAAACCAAATTTTTAGGCCAATAAGTCGTCGTTTGAAGGTTAAATCTATGAACGACATTCGACACCTCATCCGTAATGAAATTTGAATACTTAGTCTCGTTAAACGTCAAACTATATGTCGGGTTAACGGTTAAAACCTCACCGTAGTCATAGGTGAAATTGGCTCTGGGCGTTAATCCAACCGACTTCGCATCATACAACTCGCCATCAGTATATCCCTGATTCCGACCGATATTCGCGCTTAGTCCAACGCCATATTTAAACGAATGCGCTTCAACTTTCTTCGATTTGCTCCAGTTTCCGCCGAACCATCCGCTATAATTACCCGCAATATTTTCATACGTGGTGTTTCGCTTCCGACTCTCATCATAAGTTACATAAGACACGATCTGATCGTTATAATACGATCCGCCGGCGTAAAAACTGATTCCGCTTTTGGTCGCATAATCATAGTTGCGATAATTCATATAAAGATAATGGCTGGTTGACGGATCCAAATCCGGATTTCCGACCACCGTATTCAACGGATTCGAAATGTCGATCACAGGCAAAACCTGACGCGGCGACGGGAAACTGACGTTATAATTGTAGTATGCATAAATGTTCTTGGACTTTGTTAATCGATAACTGATATACGCATTTGCCGATGGTAGCAGATAATCCCTGTTAAATCTGACATTCTCTCCCAGATAAAACATTTCATTCTCAAAACGTGTCATCGTCGTTCCTAACTGAACCCGTCCGTTAAGTTTGCTCCGATTCATCGAAATTCCAATCATCGGCTTCCACTCTTTTGTACCCGAAGTCAGGTAATTTGTAAGCAAATCGTTCACTTGCGAATATTCGCCGGTCCCCGGATCATAATCAACCGTTCGTCTATCATCAATGCTCAGATTCGAATCATACGAAAGCTCAAGCAACATGCTAAGTGAATCCCTCAAAGGCCTTTGATACTGCGCTACCGCATTATATGTATCGCGAATATTCCGCGTAAAACGCCGCTGGTTCCGGTTATCCACCGTAGTGGTCAACGGATCGCCCTCATTCTCACCATAATTATAAAAAATACTGTTCGAGCGGCTCAGATCATTTCCCTCCTGTTTGCTGTTTTCATTGTCGAATGATATCGTAAAGCTGTGTCCTTTTTGCTTAAATCCTTTCCACCAATAAAGGCTGTTTGAGAACTGATTGCTGTCGCTGTCGCCGTCTTCAATTGCATCGCTCTCGTTTAAAATTTCGCCATTGGCGCCATATGAAGCTTCGCCTGAACTGCGGTTATACTTTGAAAGCGATCGCGAAAATTTCGGATTGAATCCCAATGTCGACGTAGAATCAATTTCATACTCAAAATCGCTGTTGAAATTATGCGCCGAATTTAGCGATCTAGAAACCGAATTCGATTCCGTAAGAAAATCGCCTTCAGGCAAAAAGTTAATCTGACGCGTGCGGTTTACATTTCGGGAATCAGCTTCATTAAAAAAGTAACTCCCACTGGCGTTAAAGCCTTTAAACCATTCGTCAGCATAATTTAGTCCGATCATATCAGACTGGGTGATTCCGCCTCCGCTTCCGCCAAACCGCATTCCATTAATTCCAAACGACCCGTCACTTGAGGTAAACATCGACGAATTCCGGCCACCACCCATGCTGTCAAAAATCTCATTCATCGAAAAGCCGGTCGAGTTAATATTGTTCGACGAGGCAAGCAAACTAATCTTCCGGTCGCCCTTAAAATAATTCATCAAAAGCGAACTTTCATACCGTTCATCCGAACCATATCCGCCCATAAACTTTCCGAAAAATCCCTTATTTTTATCTTCATCGATAGTTAAATTTATCGACGAGTTATTAGATGACGACGCTTGTCCTGAAGCCTCTTCCTTCTTTGTCTTCGTGTCGGTTACCTGAACTTTGTTGATGATTTCTGCCGGCAAACTCTGCAACGCAACCTTCCCGTCTTTGTCAAAAAACGGCTTGCCATTCACCAAAATCTGATTTACTTCTTTTCCGTTTACCGTAATTTTTCCGTCGGTATCGATTTCAACGCCCGGCAATTGCTTCAATAGCGCTTCCACATTTGAATCGGGCCTGAGCTTAAACGACGACGCATTGAATTCCAACGTATCATTCTTGATTCGCACCGGCGGCGCCTCAGAAGTTATAATCACCTCACCTAGCGTATTCTCTTGTTCGGTCAGCGCAATCGTCCCAAAATCGCGATCCTGCGTCAAACTCTCGCTCCGGATCTGGGCATCTTTAAACCCCATAAACGACGCTTTCAGATTTACCGGCTTCTGGATTTTGCTGATTTTAAGATTGAAATTCCCTGACTTATCCGTAATCGTATAATCGATCATCGTCGAATCGCTAACTGCTGAAAGGTAAACTGTTGCAGCCTCAAGTGGTGCGCCGGTTGCTTTATCGGTCACTTTCCCGGTAAGGGTAATCGACTGTGAAAATCCGGTAACAGTCATCAATAAGAAAAGAACTTTTGTCAGAGACTTCATCATAAATTTGATAGTTGTTTTAATAAGTAACAGCTAATTAACAACTTTAGTATTAATTCCGAAAGTACAATTTTACACCCCATTGATAATCAACAATTTGTAACTGAAAATAATTTGCAACTGGTTGTGTTGAAGTATTTTGGCGGCTTCCTCCGTTATCACTCCGGCACCGCGCTGTTTGCTGCAATCTCCTTTCAGGAGGATTTCCGCTTCCATCGCTGCCGCAGTCCCTCTGGCGCTGAATCTTTACAGGTAAAAAAGCCGAAGCTTAACCCACGGCTCCAACTGAGTTGTTATTTTTAAAAAGTTACCCCGAATCGGCAAATCTAATTTTCGGCTTTTCACAAAAAAAACCGAAGCTTGAAACTTCGGTTCTGATCTTATTTTTCGCGGATATAAATATCGATTGGAACACCGCTGAAATCCCACTTTTCACGGATTTTATTTTCAAGAAAACGCTTGTACGGATCTTTAACATATTGCGGTAGGTTTGCAAAAAATACAAACTGCGGCGTTGGCGTTGGCAATTGCATGCAATATTTGATTTTTACATATTTCCCTTTCAAAGCCGGTGGCGGATATCCTTCGATAACTTTCAACATATAATCGTTGAATTTCGAGGTCGGAATTCGCTGCTTCCTGCTCTCGTAAACCTGAACTGTGGCTTCAAGCGCTTTTAGAAGTCGCTGTTTTGTCAACGCCGAAACGAATAAAATCGGCACATCGGTAAACGGTTCAAGTTCCTGGCGAATCTTATTTTCGTAATCGCGGGTCGACATCGTATCTTTTTCTACAAGATCCCATTTATTGACCAAAATGATTACACCTTTTCGGTTTTTCTCGGCAAGCCAAAAAATACTTTGATCCTGACCTTCAAATCCACGGGTTGCGTCGATAATCAAGATACAAACATCAGCATGCTCGATGGCACGAACAGATCGCATAACCGAATAAAATTCAAGGTCTTCTTTTACTTTCGCCTTTCTGCGAATTCCGGCAGTATCAACCAGGTTGAATTCAAAACCGAATCGGTCGAACTTAGTATCAATGGCATCGCGGGTTGTTCCTGCAATATCTGTAACAATATATCTGTCCTTTCCAATCAGTGCGTTGATAAAACTCGACTTCCCGGCATTCGGCCGACCGACAACCGCAAAACGTGGCAGTTCGGTTTCTTCCTCAGTCGGTTCCGGTTTCTCGGGAAATGACTCAATCAGCGCATCCAGCAAATCGCCGGTTCCGCTTCCTGAAATACTCGCAAATGTGTAGTATTCGCCAAGTCCGAGGTTATAAAACTCGATCGCGTCTTTTTCGCGCATTGCATTATCAACCTTGTTTACAGCCAAAAGAACCGGTTTGGTAATTCGGCGCAACATTTTCGCAACCTCTTCATCCATCGGCGTAATGCCTTCTTCAACATCAACCACAAAAATGATCACATCGGCTTCATCAATCGCAAGTTCAACCTGCTTTCTGATTTCGCCTTCAAAAATATCATCCGAACCTTTAATATATCCACCGGTATCAATAACCGAAAACTCTTTTCCGTTCCATTCGCTTTTGCCGTAATTCCGGTCTCTCGTTACGCCGGCAACCGAATCTACAATGGCTTCCCTACGTTGGATCAACCGATTAAAAAGTGTCGACTTCCCTACATTTGGTCTGCCGACAATGGCAACAATATTATTCATAAAACGCAATTCTAAAATTAACTTCTGCCTAAAAATATGCTTTCAGGGCTGCAAAGGTAACTTAAAAAATCGGTCAATGCTACGTGAATGACGGTTATAGGTGCTGCAAAAGTCAATAAATCAGGTGAAAAGCTGTTTGATTGCAGCCCTGGAAAATGGCAAAGTGGGCAATGAACTGATGATATTTAGTTCTTCAACCAACGAGGTTTCATTGTCTAAAAACTTGAAAACCTTGCCGGCATTATTGTATTTGAAAAGCGTCATAAAGATCTGATCGCCCGGAATTGTCTTATTGTGAAGAATGTTCAGCAAAACACTGTCGTAGAACTGATGGCGTTTAGAAACAATGGAGGCTTTTTCTAAAGAACCGCCATTTGACAACGCGTCGACAAGCGCAACCGAATGTTTTTGAATATACTGAAACGTATAGCCGCTCGATCCTTTGGTCATTCCGCCCGCCGTGCCAATATTAATGATGTTGCTCTCAGAAATCGGGAATTTGTAATTTGTCATCGGAATTACGCCGTTCTCGCTATGAACCACTTCGTAATCTTGAATGTCGAGCTTTTTTGCAATGTAGTTTTTCAGCGTCGATTGATATTCCTTCCGATTTAAAAGCGATGGCGAAAACAAGGTGTATTCGATCAAAGCTTCGGTTTCGGAAAATGGAAGAACGTAAAAGAAGGTCGTTCCATCAATTTGTGGCGTATCGAAATCCATCAACATCGCCTTCTTCGGATTGAAAGCGGATGATGCCGTTTTTATATAAATCCCTTCAAAATGCTGCAACAACCAATATTGGCTTTTTCCTAATTCAGGCTTTTCCCAAATGCTATTGAATACGTAATCGGCAGAAATTTCGCGGCCATTTAGCGTGATTCCCGTCTGGAAAACCGATTCGATATCGCCAAATTCAAATGAAAAGTTCGAATTGGTTTTTAAGATTTTCAAACAACGATCGTAAAAGTCGATGCCGCGGATCAGCTTGTACCGATACGGCCGAATGTCGAGCTGCTTCCTCAGAAATGAGTTGCCAACTTCGATCTGTTGCCATGATTTGTGGACAATTGATTCGAACAAACCTTCGCCTTCTTCCCAAAAACACCAGGTCCGGTCATTTTGATTCTTTGGTTGTTTGTCTACGATCAGAACTTTTTTTCCGGCTAATTCTTTCGACCCCGCAATCCGGACGGCAAGACTTAATCCTGCACATCCACTTCCGGCGATAATATAGTCGAAGTCTTTTTTCATTCGTTGAACTGCGGCTGAGAAACCTTTTGCATTTGGCGTTGCTTTATCATCAATTTGTCGCGTTTAACTTTTTCGCGATATTTTCGGTGAACATACAACATTCCAAAACTTTCTCCATGTTCTTTATTGAGATGTTTGTGATGCATTTTATGCGCCCATCTAATCCCAAGTACATACTGATTTGTACTTTTTGTAAACAGTTTAAACCGTTGGTGGATGATGATATCGTGAACCAGAAAATAAGCGGCACCATATGCCATGATTCCGAATCCGATTGCTTGTTGCCACCAAATTGACTCCATTGTACCATTATAGATCAATGCAATGCTCGGAATTGCAAAGATGACAAAAAACCAATCATTTTTCTCAAAAAACCCATCTGATTGTTGGTGATGGTCGCGATGAAGCACCCATAAAAATCCGTGCATTACAAATTTATGAGTCAGCCATGTTATGCATTCCATGATTAAAAAAGTTGCAAGAAAAAGCAGTATCCAATAAATCCAGATCATAATCTATGAGATTAAACGTAGTTGATTTTTAACTCCGGCTCGCAAGATAATGTAAGCCTTGTAATGATTTCCGATTCGTATCCGCTTTTGCATGATATGCGCCGGCTTGGTCATTTTTATTTTCTTGAACAGCGAGTAATAATATTTGTAAGCAACATAAACGCCGAATCGCGCTTTTAGCGGCAATTTTACAATTCCTGCAAACGCCGCATTGAAATCCGCTTCGATATCCGCTTCGATGTTCTCTTTATCCGAGCTTGTAAAATTCTCAAAATTACAATTCGGAAAATACGTTCTTGAAAGTTCGCTGTAATCTGCTTTTATGTCGCGAAGAAAATTCACCTTTTGAAAAGCCGCACCAAGAGCTCGCGCCGAATCCTTTAGCTGATGGTATTTTTGTTCGTTTCCGTTGCAGAATACGTAAAGGCACATGAGTCCGACTACCTCGGCCGAACCGTAGATATATTCTTCATATTTCTGTCGGTTGTACGTGTTCTCGGTCAAATCAGATTCCATGCTTCTAAAAAATGCGTGAATCAGTTCGTGATCGATTTTGTATTCATTCACCGTTAACTGAAACGAGTTTAAAATCGGATTAATGCTGATTTTACGTTCAATGGCATCAAAAGCCTGCGATTTAAACTCGCTTAATAGGTGTTTTTTATCGTGTTCGTGAAAAGTATCAACGATTTCGTCTGCGAATCTAACAAACCCATAGATATTATAAATTGGCGCGTGAAGGTCACGATGCAACAATTTGATCGCTGATGAAAACGATGTGCTGTATTTAGCGGTCACCATTTTGCTGCAAAGATTACTTACGTGGTCGAATAAAGCTGTGGTCATGTTAATTCCTTTTAATCGTTAGAACTTCTTTTGCGGCAACTTCACCACTGATGAGTGCCGGCGGAACACCTGGTCCGGGAACTGTAAATTGTCCCGTAAAAAATAAATTACTAACCTTTTTGCTTCTGCACGATGGTTTTAATAACGCTGTTTGTTTCAGAGTATTGGCAAGTCCGTAAGCATTTCCTTTAAAAGCATTGTAATCAGAAATAAAATCTGTGGTCGCATAAGACCGTTTATATATGATGTGCTTTTTTATGTCGACGCCGAGTCTTTGCTTAAGACGATCAACAATTTTGTCGAAATACAGATCGCGGGTTTCTTCTGTATCATCGGTAAGTCCGGAGGAAATCGGTATTAGAATGAATAAATTTTCACAACCTTCAGGTGCCACGGTCGGATCGGTTTGAGATGGCGCACACATATAAAATAAAGGTTCATCCGGCCATTTTTCGTTCACATAAATATCGTCGGCATGAGCGTTAAACGGAACATCAAAAAACAATGAGTGATGTAAAACCTGATCAATTTTTATATCTAATCCGACATAAAAGATCAGGCACGATGGCGCCAGTGTCCGCGATTCCCAATATGATTGATTGTAATTCCGATATCTTTCAGCCAATAAATTCTGTTCGGTAAAATGATAGTCGGCGCTACTAACAACCGAATCAGCCGCGTACGTGTTTTTTGACGTCACCACCGATTTTGCTACTCCCGCTTCGACCTTTATTTCCGATACGGGCTCGTCGAATATAAACTTGACTCCAAGCTCTTCACATAACGATTGCATTGCGACAACGATTGAGTACATTCCGCCCGACGGATACCATGTTCCACCTTTTATATCGGCATAATTCATCAAACTGTATAATGCCGGAGTATTTTTTGGTAAAGCACCGAGAAACAGCACCGGAAATTCCATTATCTGCTGCAACTTTCTATCTTTAAAATGCTTTCTGACATGACTCTTGATCGATGTCAGCAAATCAAGTTTAAAAACATTTTTGACTACGTTCCAATCCGCGAATTCCATTAGCGACTGTCCGGGTTTATAAACCAATTGCGTCATTCCCACATCATATTTAACCTCAGCTTCTGCAAGATATTTGTCCAACATTTCGTCGCTACCCGGCTCGATGCCCGAAAATGTTTTCCGCATTTCGCTGTAATCGGCTGGCAAGTCAGTGTAATCTTCGGGCCAGTAAACGCGATACGAAGGATCCAGTCGTTTTAACGAATAATAGTCAGAGGTCTTTTTTCCGAATTGGGCAAAAAAACGATCGAAAACATCTGGCATCCAATACCAACTTGGTCCCATGTCGAAGGTAAATCCGTTGGCCGAAAATGTGCTTGCCCGCCCGCCAGCTCGTTTATTTTTTTCCACAACGGTCACCTCGCAACCCGCTTTGGCCAAAAATGCCGCTGCTGATAAACCTGAAAAACCGGAACCTATTATTATTACCTTCATGGTTTGTTGAACGAATTGAAGTCAAAGTTAAACAAAATATCCGTTTAGATCGTTAAAGAAATCTAAACTTTGCTGTAGTTGATTTAAGACTTACAATTGTGATTTTATAAACTCCTCCATTGCTTCGGGTTTTGTGAACGGAGCAAAGCGTTTTATGGGGGTTCCATTTCGATCAATGATAAACTTTGTGAAATTCCATTTGATATCGGAGCTAAGTATTCCGCCCAACCGAGCCTTTAAAAACTTGAAAATGGGATGTGCATCTTCTCCATTGACATTTATTTTAAAAAACATCGGGAAAGTCACGCCATAGTTGAGTTGGCAGAATTCGGTTATTGTTTCAGCATCACCGGGTTCCTGATTTCCAAACTGATTACATGGAAATCCCAGAATCACCAACCCTTGAGATTTATATTTTTGGTATAGTGTTTCGAGTCCTTCGTATTGCGGCGTCAGCCCGCATTTGCTTGCCGTATTGACCACCACGACAAGTTTTCCGCGAAATGATTCCATTTGTACGGGTTTGCCGGATATATCGAGAGCTTCAAATTCGTAGAACGATATAGATTTTGCTTCACGTTTTTCTTTACGTCTATGTTTCAGATAAGTTATCGCGCCGGTTGACCACAAAGCCCAAAGAATTAAAATTGGTTGGAAAAAGAGTCGGATGAGACGTTTCAGATCGGTATCAAGACCAAATGCATCAATTCCGTTTGTATACTGTGATAAATTTCCGGGGAAAACCAGGACATAGAAGATTGCAAGAGCAATTCCTACTTTAGCTTTGTGTTTTGTGACGAAGATCAGCGCTAAACCCAAAAGAATTTCCACAATCCCGGATGCGACTACTATAAAATCAAGTAACGCGGGATTATCAGGTAGCCAAGATGGAACTTGCGCTAAAAATTCGGTTCGTTGAAATGTAAGATGGCCGATCCCCGGCAGGATCATCATGACTCCGAGTAAGATTCGGAAAATATTCTGTAACCCCGATGTTTTGCTCATCAACTGATATTTTCCTAAATATACAAAAAGTTAGTTACTTACTCCCAAAATCGTCAGCCGCACCATATAAGTCAACTTCGCAGTATAAAAGTATTCTGTTTTGATGAGCTTTATTCAAGGTTCCTAGCCCCGATGGAAGCGGCATCCTTTTTATGCTAAATTTCGGATATCAGATAACCGATAGACCAGAAAGCAAAAAAAGATAAAGCGGACAGCGGGATTGGCTTCTAATAATCACGAGTAGAACTCGCATAGACGCTCGCGTTTTTGTACCTTTGGCGCTGCAACTAAACTGCTAATTCCGTGGAAGCCACAAACGAAAAATCAGCGATCAAAGCGACTTACTTTAGTTTGATTGGCAACGCGTTACTGGCGGTTATAAAGCTATTCTCCGGTGTAGTTGGAAATTCATATGCCCTAATCGCCGATGGAATTGAGTCGACAGCCGACATTTTCTCATCGCTTTTTGTGCTCTTCGGCATTAAATACGCCACCCGTCCTCCAGACGAAAATCACCCTTTCGGCCATTCGCGCATCGAGCCATTAATTACATTTTTAGTAGTCGCTTTTCTCGTGACATCGGCCACGGTGATCGCCTATGAAAGTATTGTCAATATTCAAACGCCACACGAAGTTCCCGAATCGTGGACTTTAATCGTTCTTGCCGGCATCATTGTTTGGAAAGAACTCTCATATCGTTATGTGTTAAACAAAAGTAAGAAAACCAATAGCTCATCCCTTCAGGCTGACGCGTGGCATCATCGCAGCGACGCAATAACGTCTATTGCAGCGTTTATCGGAATTTCGATCGCCTTATATTTTGGGAAAGGTTATGAAAATGCCGACGATTGGGCAGCATTATTTGCCTCTGCATTCATTCTATATAATGCCTATTTAATCTTCCGACCAGCTCTCGGCGAAATCATGGACGAGCATCTATATGATGACATTGTCGAAGAAATCCGACAAATATCGCATCGTGTCGACGGCATAAAAGGCACCGAGAAATGCTTTGTACGCAAGGCCGGTATGAAATATATGGTTGAACTCCACGTCATTGTCGACGGCTCAATTACCGTTCAGCAAGGACATTTTCTGGCGCACCAGCTACAAGATCAGATTCAACTCGATTTGCCCGAAATCTCACATATCACAACTCACATCGAACCCGAGGAAAAGATCTAAACTATGAGTCCGCTCTGCAAGAAACACGCAACCACATTCTAAAGTCACGATTATCCTTGTTTGCATAAACAAAATATCCGGTCACCAGCACATCCCCTCGAGAAACAGCTGTGCTTTTCGAATTTTTCACACCCAAAAACAGTCGCATAGATTGTAAATTAATCCGAGTTTTAGCGGGACCTACCGCCCGGATCGCCGCAGAAACTATTACGATACGCTATTGGTTATACCCGAAACGCTTCAGCATATTTGCGTTACTTCTCCAATTCTTGTTCACCTTCACATATAATTCGATGTGAATTTGCTTTCCGAAAAACTTTTCCAACTCCGCTCTCGCCTCAATACCAACTTTTTTCAGCGCCGCACCCTTATGTCCGATCACAATCCCTTTCTGGGTATCGCGTTCTACCATAATTACCGATCGAATTCTGATTATCGTCTCATCTTCGAAAAATTCTTCCGTCACTATTTCAACCGCATACGGAATTTCCTTGCTGTAATTCAAAAGAATCTTCTCACGTATCGTTTCATTTACAAAAAATCGCTCCGGTTTATCCGTCAATTGATCTTTTGGATAGTACGCCGGCGATACAGGTAAAAGCTCAATGATCCTCGAGAAAACTTCTGGAACATTAAAGTTCTTAAGCGCAGAAATTGGAAAAATCTCAGCATTTGGAACTTTTTCGCTCCAAAATGCAACCTGCTCTTCAAGTTCATCTTGATTCGAATTATCGATCTTATTCAATAATAATAACACCGGAATCTTCGCGTAAATAATCTTATTGAAAAACGAATCATCTTTCAGATCCTTCTCCCCGATTTCGACCATGTAAATCAAAATATCAGCATCCTCAAACGCCGATTTGACAAAATTCATCATCGATGCCTGCATTTCGTAGGCCGGCTTGATTATTCCGGGCGTATCGGAAAGAATCAACTGAAAATCATCCCCATTTACGATCCCCAAAATCCGGTGTCTGGTTGTCTGCGCTTTTGAAGTAATAATCGACAATCGCTCACCCACAAACGCATTCATCAAAGTCGACTTCCCCACGTTGGGATTACCAATAATATTCACAAATCCGGCCTTATGTTCCATGCGTTTCTTTATCTTTTTATTTATGTTCAGGAGCTATTCCCGCTGTCTGCTTTATCTTTTTGCCCTCGCATACTCGTTCAAAAAGGATATCGCTGCCCATCGGGGCTAAAGCTTCCGAACTCCCTTTGAGATGACATCTTCTGCAAATTTACGACTTTTTACTCATGACAACCCCGAATTGCCATTGCCTTTCGCCGAATTCGAAAATGACAAAGCCTTAACTTTCACTTTTTGTACACATATCCTGCATCCCACTGGTGAGATTTTGTTATATATTTATACTTCAATACATTACATCACTATACGCCAAAATTATGCTCTGGAAAGCCAAATTAATTGTTCACAAAGGTGAATCACGAATTGCAATGCAAATAAAATCCAATTCCGACGATTGGAATATTGTAAGAGAATTAGAGGACTCCCGTTGGAGTCAGTCGCGCAAATGTTGGCATCTGCCCGATACCGAAGAAAATCGGCGCCGATTCAACATTCAAGTTGCCCCAAAATTTAAACCTTCGCCGGAAGCCATTGAACGAATTGAAAAATTTAAATTATGGCTGCAATCCCGCCGTTACAGCGCGAATACCGTAAAAACGTATATCGAAGCGGCCGTTGCTTTTTTCTCTTTCTACCACGATCGCGCGCCTTCAACCATTACCAATGATGATATAATTACGTTTAACAATGACTTTATCATTGCACGGAACCTTTCCGCAGCATACCAAAACCAAGTCGTAAATGCCCTCAAACTATTTTTCCTGATCGCCGAAGAAAAATACATTGACCCAAATTTGATTCACAGGCCAAAACGCATAAAGCTGCTTCCGAATGTTTTGAGCAAGCAAGAAGTCAAAATGATACTCGAGGCTCCGATTAATCACAAACACCGAATGGTATTAACCGTCATTTATGCTTGTGGTTTACGAAGAAGCGAGGCGATAAACCTCGAATTCACTGACCTTCAATCAGATCGAAACCTGCTTGTAATACGGCAATCAAAGGGGAATAAGGATCGAGTCGTACCAATTAGCAACAAATTGATCGATTTACTTCGTGAATATTACAAACTCTACCGACCCAAGAAATACTTCTTTGAAGGGCTAAATCCCGGCGAAAAAATGTCGACCGGCACGCTTCAAAGTATTTTACGACAAGCTCTTTTGCGCAGTGGAATTTCGAAACCGGTAACATTACATTGGCTTCGGCACAGTTATGCCACGCATCTCCTGGAATCGGGCACTGATCTGCGCTACATTCAGGAATTGTTGGGTCATAATAGTAGTCGCACCACCGAGATCTACACCCATGTTTCGAATCACAATATCCAGCGCATTAAAAGCCCTTTCGACGACCTTTAGTCCATCTAAAAAATCCAAATTTCTACACATACCGCCCGCATGTATGCATATAATGACTATATTTCCGAACATATAAGTAAGTTACCTGCCATTTTTGAACTACAATGAAAAACTGCACCCTTTGCAAAGAACGAACGGCTGACAAACTAAATTCTCACATAATTCCCAAATTTATGTGTAAGCGATTATTTGAGAATACAAATCCAAGACATTCCGTTCAAATATCAAAAGACGGAAAGCAATCCAAACTCCAAGATGTTCCCAAAGAAAATAACGTCTTTTGTAAGAAATGCGAAACTAAATTTGAAAAACTTGAAACCTATTTTTCACGAGTATTAATTGAAATTAACTCGCCGCAAAATGCCGTCAGAAATTATACCATCGTGCCTACAGAAAAACAAGATCTTTTATATTGTGATGATATAACTCCGTCTTTATTTTACCTATTCTTCTATTCACTGTTATGGAGAGCTTCCATTTCCAAACATATATTATTTGACACTTTTAAAATTGGCACCGATGTTCAGGAAGAACTGCGATCTTTTCTTAATCTAAATCTTTTCGACACCCAAAAAGAACTACTATTAAATGCAAGAACGATTTCAAAAATTCCAGCGTATTATACTTGCTTTATAAAACCCAAAAATAGAACAAGGGGAATTTTCAGCGCTTATAATTCTGCTCCGAACTCCTTTTCTATCTATACTGTAGATTACGTACTTTTCTTCTATACAAAAGAAAAAGATTGTCTTCCAGCCCATAAATTATACGGAAATATAAATAATGAAACTATCAAAGTTGTAATTGCAGACGATGAAAATTGGCAAACTTTAAATAAGTTAGTGGTTCAAAATATGTTAGAATATAAAACGGCAGGTAACAGCAAGCAAAAATAATTGCCGAGTTTTCAGGTAGTTGAAGCTTTATTTTCACGATGAATGTTTTATCTTGCCGACAGTACGCAGTTCGCTTTCATCGGCAACTATTCCTGCTCGCAACCGTTATAGTCAGCCAAATTTCAACTGCAAATAAAATATTTATCGCTTCGTTCA
>JADGMX010000043.1:0-2031 GCA_015234525.1 Flavobacterium sp.
GCCGTACCGGAAGGTGCGGCTGGATCACCTCCTTTCTAAGGAGCACACGCCCCGATGGTCAGCGAACGTCTGGCCACGCATGGTGGTGTTCACTAGTGGAATCGTCGATGAAGCGGCCTGGTGCTGCTGGTGGCCTGTCTCAGTACTGCTGCTGTCTTGTTGGTCTCTCCTTTGTGGGGGGCTGGTGGGGTGGTGGTGTGGAACCTGGTGGGTGCTGGTGGTGGTGGGTTGTGTTTGGCACACTGTTGGGTGTCTGAGGGATCAGGCGTCGCTCGTGCGTGTCCTCGTTGGTGGGGGTGTGTGGGGGCGGGGTTGGTTTCTTGGTCTCCTTGGGGAGTCCGGCCGTTGTGTGCGGTGGGGTGCTTTTCTTGGTGGGCTGGTTGTTTGTGAATTGGATAGTGGACGCGAGCATCTTGCGAATGATGCCTGCCGGTTTTTTGCGGTGGGGTGTTGTTCGTTGGCAATGGCTCATGCGGTGCGCTTCTGGCTGCCTCTGTTTTTTTGGGGGTGGGTGGGGTGTGGTGTGTGGGTGTTGTCGTTAAGTCTTTGTAGTTTTTGTTGAGTGTTTGTGAGACAAGCTATGAAGGGCACATGGTGGATGCCTTGGCATCAAGAGCCGATGAAGGACGTAGGAGCCTGCGATAAGCCCTGGGGAGTTGGCAACCAAGCTGTGATCCGGGGGTGTCCGAATGGGGAAACCCAGCTGGAGTCATGTCCAGTTACCTGCACCTGAATATATAGGGTGTGTGGAGGGAACGTCGGGAAGTGAAACATCTCAGTACCGACAGGAAGAGAAAACAAAAGTGATTCCGAGAGTAGTGGCGAGCGAAATCGGATGAGGCTAAACCTACTTCGTGTGATACCCGGCAGGGGTTGCGGAGTGGGGGTTGTGGGACCGTGCGATTCCATCTGCCGGTGGAGTACAGAGTCATAAACCGCATTCGAAGTGGAAGTCCATTGGAAAGTGGCGCCGTAGAGGGTGATAGCCCCGTATGCGTAAGGATGCGGCTCTGGTGCGGGATCCCAAGTAACACGGAACCCCTGAAATTCCGTGTGAATCTGGCAGGACCACCTGTTAAGCCTAAATACTCCTTGATGACCGATAGCGGACAAGTACCGTGAGGGAAAGGTGAAAAGTACCCCTGGCGGGGAGTGAAATAGTACCTGAAACCATGTGCCTACAATCCGTCGGAGCGAGAACTTGTTCTTGTGACGGCGTGCCTTTTGAAGAATGAGCCTGCGAGTTTGCGGTGTGTTGCGAGGTTAACCCGTGTGGGGAAGCCGTAGCGAAAGCGAGTCCGAATAGGGCGATTCAGTAGCGCGCTCAAGACCCGAAGCGAAGTGATCTATCCATGGGCAGGTTGAAGCGCGGGTAAGACCGCGTGGAGGACCGAACCCACTTAGGTTGAAAACTGAGGGGATGACCTGTGGATAGGGGTGAAAGGCCAATCAAACTTCGTGATAGCTGGTTCTCCCCGAAATGCATTTAGGTGCAGCGTCGCGTGTTTCTTGCCGGAGGTAGAGCACTGGATAGCTAATGGGCCCTACAAGGTTACTGACGTTAGCCAAACTCCGAATGCCGGTAAGTGAGAGCGCGGCAGTGAGACTGCGGGGGATAAGCTCCGTAGTCGAGAGGGAAACAGCCCAGACCACCAGCTAAGGCCCCTAAGCGTGTGCTAAGTGGGAAAGGATGTGGAGTTGCACAGACAACCAGGAGGTTGGCTTAGAAGCAGCCACCCTTGAAAGAGTGCGTAATAGCTCACTGGTCAAGTGATTCCGCGCCGACAATGTAGCGGGGCTCAAGTCATCCGCCGAAGCTATGGCATTCGCACCCACCTTGTGTGGAGAGCCCGAAAGGGTGTGTGGATGGGTAGGGGAGCGTCGTGTCGCGGGTGAAGCCGCAGAGTGATCTAGTGGTGGATGCGACACGAGTGAGAATGCAGGCATGAGTAGCGAATCAGGAGTGAGAAACTCCTGCGCCGAATGATCAAGGGTTCCAGGGTCAAGCTAATCTGCCCTGGGTAAGTCGGG
>JADGMX010000043.1:2041-2392 GCA_015234525.1 Flavobacterium sp.
GCTTAGAAGCAGCCACCCTTGAAAGAGTGCGTAATAGCTCACTGGTCAAGTGATCCTGCGCCGACAATGTAGCGGGGCTCAAGTACACCGCCGAAGCCGCGGCACTCACACAATAGCCCGCCTTCACTCTGCGGAGTGTTGGCTAGGTGTGTGGGTGGGTAGGGGAGCGTCCTGCATCCATGGAAGCATCGGAGTGATCCAGGTGTGGAGGGTGTGGGAGTGAGAATGCAGGCATGAGTAGCGAAAGCGAAGTGAGAAACTTCGCCGCCGAATGACCAAGGGTTCCTGGGCCAGGCTAATCCGCCCAGGGTGAGTCGGGACCTAAGGCGAGGCCGACAGGCGTAGTCGATG
>JADGMX010000044.1 GCA_015234525.1 Flavobacterium sp.
ACAGTACGCGGTTCGCTTTCATCGGCAACTATTCCTGCTCGCAACCGTTGTGTGCAATTTCAAGAATTGGAAATATCGAAATTCTCGTTTAATTAACATTTAAATTTTTAAAAATGAATAGTGCTAACAATAAAACTGTTAAAAATATTTGCCGTGAATTACTGATGGAATTTGTAAATTTATTTGTAGGTAACGTTTATAATAAGATCGGATTTAGTGTACTATTGCTTGTAATCAGTTTAATCTTATTTCTTAGTCCGATACAAAATGTTGAAGTAAAACCAACCGCTTTATACGTAATCGCTTCTATTTTACCATTAATTTCGTTTTACCTAATTTTTCAAAGATTTAAAGAATTAAAAAGGCAAAAAAATGACGGCCATAGTTACTTGTAATATACAGCAAAATATTAGCGGAGATCTCACAAAAAGACCTTGAAAATATGTGTTCGAACTGAAAATATTATCAACAATACAGGTAAGCGATAGAATTGGAAAAACTCGAAACTTATTAAATTGTTTATAGAAACTGCACACAACAGCAAGCAAAAATAATTGCCGAGTTTTCAGGTAGTTGAAGCTTTATTTTCACAATGAAAGTTTTATATTGCCGACAGTACGCGGTTCGCTTTCATCGGCAACTATTCCTGCTCGCAACCGTTAGCAGCAAATTTTAACGACGATTCGAACGAATAACCCATACACCGCGCATGATTACCGTATTAGCAATAATCATATTCTTCCAAATAGCAACATTAATTTTACGCTTCCAAAGTAGAAGATCTGGATCAAATAATTTCAAATCGTTTGCATTAGTAGTTTCATTAATTTCTATTATATATTTCTATTTAATTACCGGTGAAAGAATTGGAAGTGAATCGACTCCAATTTGGGTAACAACTACAAACGCATTAAACAAAAATATTCAAGTATACTACATTACTGTATATGACGATCCAGTATTTGAGGGCAAAAGTAGATTTGTTTACGGCGGCAATTCAATATATCGTGGCGAAAAGTTTGCTGCGATTTTGGAAATAGATGGTGCCGTTGAATTTTGGATCGTTGGCATCGATGATTTAGATAAAATTATATTTTTTGAAATAAGTCATTATTCGGGATCTAGTGATTTTCAATTTGTAGTTGATCAAGCATCAACAATGGATAACGTGAAATCTCAATTAGCGTTTGCAGATATTAAAACATACATTTCTGAAAATCGTAAAATTGATACTTTTATTTATATTGGTTTCATATTGTCGTTAATCTTATTATTCGAAGTCATATTTTTCGGCAAATATAGGCTGATGAAAGAAGCAGGTAATTACTAAAATAAATCTGCTGCTAACAGCAAGCAAAAATAATTGCCGAGTTTTCAGATAGTTGGAGCTTTATTTTCACGAAGAATATTTTATCTTGCCGACAGTACGCGGTTCGCTTTCATCGGCAACTATTCCTGCTCGCAACCGTTATGGGCTATTCAGGAACGGCGGAAACACTACAACAATATAACGACGTGATAAATAGAAAAGTGTACATAGTTAAAGGTTACTCTAAAACTGAAAGAGAAGCTGTAATTGATAATCAGTTTTGCGAATGGTATTCTGAATTCTTCACGAGTTCCGCTGGCGGTGCTTATCATCCAAATGAAGTCGAATATTTAATTGAACCTGAGTCGGCCTATCTGAGTAAAAAAATGTCAAATGAAATTTTAGATTTTGGAATAATAATTTTATTGGACACGGCGCAAATCAAAATGACAATCAACTTTTTCAACTTAACGGTCATGAAATTATAAAAGCTGGACAATTTATATTTAATTGTGTCAAACAAATAATTGTTCTCGAAAGCTGTAGAGTTTTAGCTCAATCAGTACCTATGGTTGATTTAGAAGATAAAATTCCCGCATTTGAAAAAGGGGGAATATTTCGATATGTTCTAACGAAAGAACAATCTAGAGAAATTTACGATAGCCATATAAAACGCTGTGAGGAAGGAATAACAATTTATTACGCTTGTAAACTTGGTTCCGAAGCGTATAATTTTATATTTTCAAAAGCTTTTTTACAAAATGCAATGAATTGGCATCTTGATTCATCGAGACATTGCGCAGTTTTACCAATAGATGAATTAATGAGATTAACCTGGTCAGACACTTTCATAATTGCTAAAGAGAGTTTGGATGTTGAACAATTCCCACATGATGAAAATCCAATGAATTTCCCAATTGCAATAAGTAAATATTGAACAGCCCATAACAGCAAGCAAAAATAATTGCCGAGTTTTCAGGTAATTGAAGCTTTATTTTCACGAACAATGTTTTATCTTGCCGACAGGACGCGGTTCGCTTTCATCGGCAACTATTCCTGCTCGCAACCGTTAGCAATAACCG
>JADGMX010000045.1 GCA_015234525.1 Flavobacterium sp.
TAAACGTTGTCGATAATAGGACCTTTAAATTACGGCGTGCGCTAACACACGCTACGACCTCATTGCTGCATTTTCCTTGCCGGAAGTTTGTTCTACCATTTATATTATTAACTTGCCGACAGTACTCAGGTCGCCAACACGCAACGAGGCGTAGCGCGGGGACGTTGTGCGCTATTTTATTCGACTCACAATAAAGCGATAGAGGTTCCGTTGAAATACAAACCAAACATATTTATGAAAAAAATAATCAAAATTTCTTGTTTTCTTGTATTAGGATTAATTATAATTTCCTGCAATCCAGATGATAATTCGGTCATCCAAACAGATGAATTTATATTCAATATTAATTCCGGTAATAAATGGGTCTACAAACATTATAATTCTCCAAATGATTCCGGTCCATTCACATTTACAGGAGCTATAGATAGTATAGAAATTGTTGGGACAGAAGTTATCCAAGGCTATACTTTTGCAATAAAGAATACAAGAAAATTTCATGGAAATCAACTATCTCAAAATGATTACAGCTATTTACGTGTTAACAGTCTTGGTCATTTAGTACAAATTACTGACATAGAGAATATAGGGCTGATTTCAGACACAACAGGCTTTGTGTTACATCCTGGAATAGATGCTAATTATACTTATAATTATGATGTTAATGGTGATCCAAATATTGGAAATGTCGAATTTCATTTAGGAAGTCCTATTACCATTAATATTGAAGAAGAACAATATTTAGTTAGTCCATTTTTAGGATTATTTACACCTTCCGAAAATAGCCCTCAACTTGTTTCAAAAACTGTCGGGGAGTATTATGCTTCCAATATTGGAATGATTAAAGGAATAACGAAACTTGTGGTGGGTGATATAACATCCGAATATAGATTAGTTAGTTACGAAGTAAACTAAAACAACGCACAACAGCAAGCAAAAATAATTGCCGAGTTTTCCGGTAGTTGGAGCTTTATTTTCACGATTTAAATTCTATCTTGCCGACAGTACGCGGTTCGCTTTCATCGGCAACTATTCCTGCTCGCAACCGTTAGCTGTTATTTTACAGAAGTGACTGCCATCAAAAATGAGAGACGACAAAAAATACATATTTACATCAGAACGACTTGGATTTAGAAATTGGGATTTGACATCTGACATTGATAAAATGGACGAAATAAATTCTGATGAAAAAGTGATGGAATTTTTTCCAAATATTCCTACAAAAATTCAGACAGTAGAATTTATTGAACGAATGAAAAAACAATTTCAAGAAAAAGGATTTTGTTATTTCGCTGTAGATAAACTTGATAACAATGAATTTATTGGCTTCATCGGACTTTCTGAGCAGACATACGAAGCAGACTTTACACCATGTATTGACATCGGTTGGAGAATAAAAAGTAATGAATGGAATAAGGGGTTTGCCACAGAAGGAGCAAAAAAATGTATCAACTACGCTTTTAACGACTTAAATATTGAAAATGTCTATTCAGTCGCACCAAAAATTAATGTAAAATCTGAACACATTATGACAAAAATTGGGATGAAAAAACAATATGAATTTGAACATTCATTATTAAAAAGTGATGAACGACTTAAAACTTGTGTGTTATATAAAACAGAAAAAAATAAAAACAACAGCTAACAGCAAGCATAAATAATTGCCTAATTTTCAAATAGTTGAAGTTTTATTTTCACGAAGAAAGTTTTATCTTGCCGAAAGTACTCAGTCCGCTTTCATCGGCAACTATCCATGCTCGCAACCGTTAGTGGCAATTATAAAACAATACTCAATGGATAAACTTTTTACCGTTATTTTATTACTGAACATATCAATTGCACTTGGACAATCAAAGTTAGAAACTTACCGATTTTCTAAAGATATTTTATCCCAAATCGATAAAGATACAGTTGCTTGGAAATATCAAATAGGTGCAACTGAATTATCTTTCAGCGGATACTATCGAGAAGTCCTTCAAGTATGGGATAAGAATGGCGTGAGAAAACCAAAAATCACTGTAGAAGACAGCTTGTATTTTACAAGTAGTAAAAAAGTAAATGCAAAAGATTACATAATAAAACAATCAAAAAGTGCACAAATTATCATTATTAACGAAGCACACCATATTCCAAAACATCGCACTTTTACTAAATCTCTTTTAAAAGAATTATACGATAATGGTTATCGTTATTTAGGACTTGAAGCATTATTTGATTCGAAAATAAATGAGACAAAATATCCTGTAATAGAGACAGGATATTACACGAGAGAACCTGAGTTTGGAAATTTAATTTCAGAAGCCCTAAAAATTGGTTTTATTCTCTTTAGATATGAGGCTTCTGATGGAAAAAATGGTAAAGAGCGAGAAATTGAACAAGCTGAAAATATCCAGAAGTTTATCGAAAGAAATCCTTTAGGAAAAGTACTTATTCATTGTGGGTATGCTCACGCTTACGAAAATGATTATCCTGCTTGGGGAAAGGCAATGGCAGGAAGATTAAAAGAAAATATGAAGATAGACCCTCTAACGATAGATCAAACTATGTTTTTAGAAAGATCGGATAGAGAAAACAATCATTTATTTATTAAACTAAATAATACAAAGGAACCCATTATTTTAATAGATGAAAACGGAAAAGTTTTTAATGGCAAAAGCGAAAGTACGCAAACAGATATAGTAATCATCCATCCTCCAACTGATTATACTAATAATCGTCCTGAATGGTTATCAAACGGGAAAAAGGTATATGTCATACCTCATCCTAAAATTAAAGAACATCGACCATTACTTATTTTAGCGTACAGGAATGATGAATTTGAAAATAATGGAATACCAGCAGATATTATTGAAATTATTGATAATAAAATACCAAGGGAACTCTATCTTAGAAATGGAATTTATACAATTGTTTTGAAAGACGAAAGTTACAATATTATTAATAAATACAACATTGAGATTAAATAACTGCCACTAACAGCAAGCAAATATAATTGCCGAGTTTTCAGGTAGTTGGAGCTATATTTTCACGATGAATGTTTTATCTTGCCGACAGTACGCGGTTCGCTTTCATCGGCAACTATTCCTGCTCACAACCGTTAGGTGCAAGCGCACCGCAGCAATGATAAAAACGATTCTGAACCAAAAAAGTAAAGTTAAGAAACAAATTATTTTTTTACAAACCTCAAGAAAGTTTAGATGAAATTCAAAACCGGATAAAAGTAGTTTATGAAAGTTTTATAGGTCTTGGTGTGCCCAAGAAATATGATATTTTCAGACCCGAACCCTACATTCGTATCTTGAATATCCATTAGCCTTCATTTTTAATATCTATAAATGCTAACTAAAAAAAATTAGTTTGTTAAGTTTTCAGATTTAGAAAAACTTTTTATATTTGAATTTTGGGAGAAAATTTAAAAAATCTTGTGTGGACATATCATTTACGAAACGATTGATTTAGCGTACTGGAAATTGAAAATACACGAATATTTTAGGTTAGTATTCCAACAAGGGCGAAGAAATATAACCAAAAAAAAGCAAGTTCCTATTCGACCTGAGAGCAGATAATCTGTAAATGGGAACATTTTATAAAAAATGATTAGTAGATTTAAATTATGGATTTTTAGCCTATTGGCTATTTCCGCAGTACTTTTTTTTTCTGTTAGTTGTTCACACGATAGCATAGTGGAAACAGAATCTTCTTTAACTAAGAGTATGTCCTATAAAAAATCTGATAATAAGGTTATTTTACCTGAATATTTTGATTTTATAGGGAAGCTCATAATTTAGGATTGGACTACGTTTACTACAATGCAGTCGAACTAAATCAAAATTTAAAATACAACGACATTAGAAGATCTTCTCTTTATTATTTTGACGAGATTTATAATTTGACATTAGGTCAAGCATCTTCAAATTATACAAATAATCACGACTTAATAGTAAAATTAAGTGTTGAGAGTAATTCTATTCTACCTGAGGGATTTGATTATTCTTATTTTTCTAATAAAGAAATATATTTCTTAAAAGAATTAGATAAAATAATTGACGAAGAAACTGAGTTGAATACTAAAATACAGAAAATAGATTTATTAAACACTAAAATTTATAATTCTGATCTAGAAGATAATCAGTTAGCAAGACTATATATGACAAATAGCGTTGCGAAAAGTTCATTAACTTATTGGGAAGGAGATAGTGCCGACAAATGGTTTTCTACTTTCCCCGTAAATGGTGCACCTGGTAGTGAAATAAATCCTACTTATCCTATTACTGTGGCTAAGATTGATTGGGGGAATGTTGCGAAGGCAGATATATCAGCATTCTTGTTAGCTTTCCCAACAGGTGTAAAAGCTGGAGCTATAAAAGGCGCTGTTGTTTTGGGATTAGCCTCTGGTGGTACTGGTGCATTACCTGGTGCTATAATTGGTGCTTTAGGAGGAGGAGCTGCTGCTGGAGTTGGAGCTGCTGTTGCCGCTTCATCTGCTTGGCTCGCTGCTGAAGCAATTGTTAATTGGTGGTAATTTTCTGAGTGTTATGAAGAGAAAAATCATAGTTTATTCGTATATATTAGAGTTTATAGCTTATTTCGTTTGCACTGTAACGCTTACTGTATTAGCTATGAAGTATCAGCCAAACTTAGCTATATTGCCTTGTCTCTTTCTTGGACTATATGCATCGAAAATAGTTGTTAAGAAAATAAAAGCAAAATAGATAAATTAAAAAAAAGAGGGGGTCTCATAACTGTGAGATTTCCTCTTTTAATTTGCTACCACAGAAAAAATTCGGCATTATAAATATAAAAAGAGATATCAGTTATTTTAACTTTTATTGGTCGAACGATAAGGCCTATTGTAACGAAATGTTGTGGAACGCATGTAATTAATTTGGTAATAGAGATTGGAAAGCAACGACGACTTCGTAATTTGCCTGTCAGACCTATTCGTCAAAACAAATTAAGAGAGCTCGAATGGAACAATATTCTTACCGACGAAGTAGCGATCTAATCACAGGAAATTTTTGAAATTCACCATTTGAAACCGTCTACGAAAATTGATCGCCAGCACCTAACACTGGCTAAGCTCCATTGCTGCAGGCGTTTAGCCGGATGTGTCATTTAACCAAGAAACATTATCTTGCGGAAAGTACGCAGGTACTTTGGCCGCAACGAAGGCCTAGCCAGAGACCGTTATAGTCAGCCAAATTTCAACTGCAAATAAAATATTTATCGCTTCGTTCAAATATTTTTTTGTTCTAACGTGCTTGACTTTGTGGTTACTTTGCGTCCATGCGGAACGTAATCAGGACGTAGTAAGTCTTGGCTGAACTATAACAGCGGTTTCGCCAAATTGCTATTTTATTGGTTATTGAATGTTTTAAGTAATCAAGAATATTTTATCTTGCCGACTGTACGCAGGTTATTTTGTCGCAACTTGGCAAAGCCGCAAAGCGTTGGCAGCAATATTGAAAACTTGCATTAGATTCAAATTTGGTGTATATTTACACCATAAAAAATTTGAATCATGGCAAGACAAAGTATTTCGTTAACTCAACCGAATGACGAGTGGCTTAAAACTCAGGTCAATTTACAAGAATATTCAAGCAAAAGTGAACTTGTGAATGATTTAATCAGGCAAGCGCGTAAGCAGCAAAATCAGGTTAATTGGTTAAAAGCAAAACTTGAAAAGGCAGAAGCTAGCGGTTTTACAACGGATGGCAAAGAAGAAATCCGAAGTCGCTCAAAAGAGAATTTGAATGGTTAATTATCGATTAAGTAACGAAGCGAAAGATGACCTAATTCGAATTCACCAATATGGAATCAAAAAGTTTGGCCTTACTCAAGCGGACAAATATTTTGATGCTTTCTTCGAACATTTCGAAATGATAGCCAAAAGACCTTTCTCTTTTGAGGCTGTTGATCACTTAAAAAAAGATTATCGTCGTTGCGTATGTGGCTCAGAAAGCATTTTTTTCAAAGTAAACAAAGATGCGGTAGAAATAATGGCGATCGTTGGAAGACAAGATTTAGATTCATTATTATAATACTGCTGCCAACAGCGGTTTCGCCTAATTGCTGCTTTTTCTTGCCGCATGTTTTTTCTAATCAAGAATATTTTATCTTGCCGATTGTACTCAGGTCATTTTGCCGCAACTAGGCAAAGCCGCAAAACGTTACCAAACATAGCCGACCAAACGAATTCAAATGCACATTCAACAAACAGCAACAAAAAATTTTACAGTGAAGAAACTTCTCTTTTTAATTTCATTTCTAGTATTTACAACGGCGAATTCCCAAACTGTAGAAAATGTCGTCCAACAACAATTTCTTGAATATAGCCAATTAGTCATTGATCAGAAAATCGATGAAGCCCTTAACTATACAAACGAAGACTTATTTGATATTATTCCACGAGAACAAATGAAAAGCTTGATGGAATCGGTCTTTAATATGTCGTCAATTGAATTCAAAGCAGGTTTACCTTTGATTACGAAAGTGGAACCGTTAAAGATTATTGATGGGTCGCATTATATCCGTCTCCATACTATTTCTGCAATTGAAATGAAATTTAAACAAGACCCGGGCGAACCTAAGCGATCAACAGAAGAAGAACAAAATTACGTTGAAATGCTCTCAGCTACATTTCATAGTAAATATGGAAAAAATAATGTAAATTATAATGAGACAACTGGATTTTTCAAAATTAACGTCCCCAAAATGGTTGTCGCCAAATCGGCAGATTTAAAAGTTTGGAAATTCGCACTAGTTGATAATCCACAAATGAAAATACTCTTAGAAAAATTCATTCCTAAAGAGCTGCTTCAAGAGTAGATTATAAAAGGTATATTGCTACGTTTGGTAACAGCAAGCAAAAATAATTGCCGAGTTTTCAGGTATTTGGAGCTTTATGTTCACGAACAATGTTTTATCTTGCCGACAGTACGCGGTTCGCTTTCATCGGCAACTATTCCTGCTCGCAACCGTTAGGGGCTAGTTTCCAAAAACCGAAAGATTCAACACTAAAATTTTACAGGCAATGAATTTAGCAGTAATAGTTTTAATCACTACGTTTTTGCTTGTCCTTGTAACAGTTATATACCAAAATATACAGGACAATAAGACACTTAAAACCGTCACAAAGCTGCACCGAGGCACAAGAACAGAACGGTTAATGATATTACAACTTTTAAAATCAGGAGTTCCTCACCAAGCTATCTTCCATGACTTATATTTAAAAAAGCGAGGCGAAAATTATTGCCAGATAGAAATTGTAATAGCAACAAAAGTCGGAATAGTAGTTTGTGAAATAAAAAAATATAACGGCTGGATTTTCGGGCTAGCAAATCAAAAATACTGGACTCAAGTATTAGCTTATGGTAAGCGGAAATATCGCTTTTATAATCCGATCATGCAGAACACAAATCATATTCGTGATCTCAAACAACAATTACCTCAATTTCAAAATGTTCCATTTTATTCGTTGATTGTCTTTTTTGGAAACTGCACTTTTAAAAATCTGGACTATTTACCTATTGACACGTATTTAGTTCATTCATCAGAATCAATCAGAATCTTGCAGGAAATTTTAAATCAGAAACCACAAATAAGCTATACAAATAAAAATCAAATTGTCAATCTTTTAAATTCCGCAGTACAAAATGGTGAGAAAAAGGAAATTATTGATAAGCATATCCAGAACATAAAAAGATATTGGGTCGATTAAACCAGCCCCTAACAGCAAGCAAAAATAATTGCCGAGTTTTCAGGTTGTTGAAGCTTTATTTTCACGAAGAATACTTTATCTTGCCGACAGTACGCGGTTCGCTTTCATCGGCAACTATTCCTGCTCGCAACCGTTATAGGCTAGCTTATTTGAAATCAGAACAATCCGATAATAAAATATGCATTCAGAAAAAAGTAAAAACATAGGAATTAGATTGATAGCTATGTTGCTAGATTATGTCATCATCACATTTGGTGTAGCAATCGTTGGGATAATTTTTATAGGCGTTGGAGTCATAATTTTTGATAATCTAAACTTGCCAAGTTCAGTGGATTTACTATTTACTGTTTTATCAATTATATTCATGATCTGTTTGTGTTCTATATATTTAAATAAAGATGCGATAAAAGGTAAAAGTCTTGCAAAACGAATTTTTGGTTTAATCATAGTAAACGACAAAACTGGCGATATTGCCAAGCCTATCGAAACATGTTTAAGAAATGTAACTTTACTTTTTTGGCCAATAGAAGTCATTTTTATCATAATTTCGCCGCAACGCAGAATTGGTGACTATATAGCTGGGACAAAAGTTATTGACGATAATAAATCGTTAAACACAAAAATTAGTAAAAGACAAATTATAATTTCAATGTTGTTAGGGATGTTGCTTATAATCACAATCGGTATACTTCAATTTGCGATATTTAATTTCGATGTTATAAATAAAATTTTAAAAGCCAGCCTATAACCCTGGCTAGAAGAAATTTGCGGTTTTTCGGTAGTTGAAACATCGTCGTCACGAAGAATGTTTTATCTTGCCGACTGTACTCGGTTCGCTATGTCGCAAACTTCCCATAGCCAGAGACCGTTATATGCCACTTTATGAAGACAGAACATTATGACATAAAGACTAACATCAAAGTCGGACAAGAGATTTTTGAAGATATACCCAACGACATTAGACCAAGTTGGGCAGGACTTGTTTTATCCAGTTTTAACCATTATGTGAACGTAATTCCCACCACTATTTTAGCACTCTTTCATATCATTGACGACAAAGACCGGTGGAAAGAAGGTCACGAACAATTTTCGAAAATCAGAGTATTTGCTCTAGAAAACAAAAACGATATACTACAAAACTATTTGAGACTTGCAGAACTTGTTGCCAAAGTAACTTACAACGCTTCCGGACAACCAGCACCGTTTGATAGCGACAGCGGATATAAAATTGCAAGTGTGGCTCTCAAAGCAACAGAACATTTTGATGACAAAAGAGTTGAAGAAGAAGTTAAATCTGCAATTCTTCTATTTAAGCGCAACAAAAAGTTCAAAAACAATTTAACAGCAGCAAAAGACTTCTTACTCTATCAAAAAATAGATGATATACTTTGGTATGATTGGGACCCAATTGGAATAAACGACATGGCACCTAGAGACGAATATCAAGGTTATGTTCCCGAAATATTCAATCTTAAAAAGTCAGGTGCGAATAGACAGGAAATTGCAAATCAACTTTTAAGTTTTGAAACTGACAACATGGGAATGAGCGGAACATTGGAGACCTGTTTAAAAGTTGCGGACAAAATTATTAAAGCATCATAGCAAAAAGAAAAGCGGCATATAACACTGGCTAAGCCTCATTGCTGCAATCAGTTAGCCGGAAGTTTGGTTCTACCATTAATATTTATAACTTGCCGACAATTCTCAGGTCACCAAGCCGCAACGAAGGCCTAGCCAGAGACCGTTAGCAGAAATAAAATTAAGACCATGGAAATAATATTTGAAAATATTGGCTGGATAATCTTGATTTCGATTGTATGTTTAATCATCGCCTTCAAAAAAATTACAAATCGACCCGATGCGATTACATCTAAATTTTATACTTCTGAAATTGTTAAATCAAGTGACCATCTGAAAACTACAGTTTTAACGGCTCTAAATAATTCCGGTTTTCCAAAAGTTTATCACAATGAAATTGATAATAAAATTTATGTTCAAACCTCAATTACAATGAATTCTTGGGGTGAGACAATTGAAATAGAATTAGAGGAAGAAGAATTGCAGTCAAAAATACATTTTAAATCTATTTGCGCCTTTCAATTTCAGATATATGATTGGGGTAAAAATAAAAGAAATTTTAAAAGATTCTGGAAAGAGTTTAAAAAGCTGTAGATGTTTTACTTCTGCTAACACTGGCTAAGCCTCATTGCTGCAATCAGTTAGCCGGAAGTTTGGTTCTACCATTAATATTTATAACTTGCCGACAGTTCTCAGGTCGCCAAGTCGCAACGAAGGCCTAGCCAGAGACCGTTACCAGCAATTATGACAAAACAAAAACACATACTAACTACCATTTCCCTTTTTATACATTTAGTGTTTTTTGCACAATGTATCGAAAGAGAAAAAATCACATATGGTGGTGAGTATGGATTTGTAGACTTTATACATCTTTGTCCAACATATAACTTTTCTTATGACGGAGATACATCTAAAAATTGGAATGTATTAACTAATCCTATAGATATTAATCAAGCACCTAAAGAAGTGCTAATATTCAAAACCCAAATTGAAAAAAATATTAGAGACTATTCTGGCGATGACTTATATTCAAAACTCCATTTTAATTCGGTTGAAGTTGTTTATGAAGACAAATTGAAAACATTCAAAAAAAGTGGAAGACAAAATGTTACATTGAAATATTGCAAAGCCAAATATTTCTATTACTATGAATTAAAAATTGACGCTATATCAACTTATCTAATCGGTGTTGCGCTAGATAAAAAAGGAAAAATTATAAGTGAATTTCGTTTTCCTGACAAACAAAATTATAACCCTATTGATACAAATTATGATTATTGTAAATTAATTGAAATAGCAAAAAAATCCCAACCTCAAATTGAACCAATTGGAGACATAAAACTCTATTATGATGAAAAAACAAAAAAGTTTTATTGGCAAATAACTCAAGAAATTGTAAACAGCAAAGAAGGAATAAATTATTTTAATCAAGTCATTATAGACGCATCGGACTTGACCAAAACAAAAAATATAATTGGTAGCGTAAACATAGTATATTAAAACAATAACTGCTGGTAACAGCAAGCAAAAATAATTGCCGAGTTTTCAGGTAGTTGGAGCTTTATTTTC
>JADGMX010000046.1 GCA_015234525.1 Flavobacterium sp.
TAAATGTGATTTTGTAGTTGATCCACAGATTTACGTCACGTTGCGCAAAGGCAAAATAATTCACGACACAATTTAATGGATTCGCCACGCACTCCACAAACTGCGAAAAACAAATTAATGATTTATATTTATTTAGTGCGAATACATGAACGGCGATTCTACACCATCAGTTATGAAATAGGAGTGAGGCTTTTTGGGTTTTTAGTGAAGTTGTACGTTTCCTGAAAAGTAGATGATAGAATTCGAGTTGCCGCTTTTGCGGTTATTGCTAACGTCCCCGCGCTACGCCTCGTTGCGTGTTGGTGACCTGAGTACTGTCGGCAAGTTAATAATATAAATGGTAGAATAAACTTCCGGCAACGAAAATGCAGCAATGTGGCTGTAGCGTGTGTTAGCGCACGCCGTAATTTAAAGGTCCTATTATCGACAACGTTTATCAAATAGTTCTCATTCACACCACTCAAAAAATTGATTTCGCAAAACAATTGTAATGAACGACATCTTTAATAAATTTTCGCATAGGGAAGTCCGTAATTAATGCTAGTCAAAATGGTAATAACGCCTTCAAGTTCATTGTAAGATTTTAATTGCGATGGATGGCTATTGTAAATGCATTATTAATTCGTGCGCACAAAGTTTAGCGACTCCGATTTCGCAAAGTTAAAATAGTTGACAGCTTTATTTGTTTGTCTTCGCACGGGAAGCCGCGACAATACATTCGCAATCGATTTTGTAATTTTCAGCCTGGCAGCTTTTCCGCAAGTTCTCGCGTAACGGAACGTTACTATCGACATGCAAGAGCGACTAAAACCCTTTGTGACTTCTTTGGAATTGGATTCAAATCACCGGAGAATATTCTGTCAGGTTCGTTCTTTCGCCAACGGTGTGCGCTAACGGTTGCGAGCAGGAATAGTTGCCGATGAAAGCGAACCGCGTACTGTCGGCAAGATAAAATATTCTTCGTGAAAACAAAGCTTCAACTACCTGAAAACTAGGCAATTATTTTTGCTTGCTGTTACAAGCCGTTTTAATTTTTTTCAATTGCAATCAGGTAATTCTCCGCATCAATTAAATTTTCTTTTTCGTTTCAAACTGCCGTACTAGATTTACTAAAAACACGCTCTCCTAAATTATTCAATGCAATAGATAATTGATAAACTTCTGTGGCGTTTCGTTTTTCGAATTCTTGTCTTAACCATTTTTGAAATTGTGGAATCAATTCATCTTTGTTTAATTTTGAAAGAGACCAATACGCGCTATTCCGCAATTCTTTATTATATAAATTTGACTCGAGATTAGCAATAATATTATCTATAATTTCATTGTCAGTTTGTGATTTGATTTCGCCAAATTTATTTATTAAATCTAGTTGAAAATCATCCAATATACTTCCGTTTCTTTTTTCAAAAAGATAAACAATAGCTTCGAAATATTCGGGTTTTAGTTTCATGATGTCGTCAAAATGGCTTGTAACGGTTGCGAGCAGGAATAGTTGCCGATGAAAGCGAACCGCGTACTGTCGGCAAGATAAACATTCATCGTGAAACAAAAGCTTCAACTACCTGAAAACTCGGCAATTATTTTTGCTTGCTGTTGTGTGCCGTATTTTTTTAATGTTTTGATTTAAATCCGTTCGAGAAACTTCCCGAATTACTGTCTCCTTTATAGTTTATCTGAACGCTATATGATTTTCCTTTTTCTAACTTTTCTGTCTTTACAGTGAATGAGTTTATTCCTTTTTTAGACATCGTTTTTAATGAACCGATTATTTCATCATTTTCATAGTCCTTGATTTCAATCTCAATTTCGAGTTGGTCTAAAAAGTAAAGTTCTAATTCTACTTTATTATTCGAAATACTGTAAATATCTCTAATGTTATTTTCGTCTGTTATGTAGGTTCTTTCCCGTTTTGTTCCTTTTTTTATGCCCTTAATTTTTGAATAGGTAATTATTCCTTGAACATTTCCAAATTCAACAAACGGCATTGGAAAAAAGGGAAGAATAAAATATCTGTACGGGTCAGGTGTTGCTTGAACAATTTTTTCATAGGTAAATCCATTGATTGTGTCTTTACTTACTCCTTGAAGAAAAAATCCCTTTTGTCCATTTTGCTCAATAAGTTTGAGCTCTGTTGAGTATTCCTTAAATGGAATGAACTGATTACCGTAATAATAGCCACTATCGGAAACTTGCATTAAAAATTCTTCTGGTCCCTCTTTTGAACCGCTTAAATAGTTGTAGCCATCAATCTCCATTTTAAGAGAATTATTACTGTTAACTATTGTATCACCAATGTACTTGACGTTTTTAAATTGCTTGTCTTCGTATTCAGCTAGTCCTGTTGAGTCGTTGTACCATTTTCTGCGATAAAACAATTGAATTTCATCTCCTGGTTGAATTTCAAATCGATTGCTGGTTTGAAAGTCATTTTTAATTCCTTCCGAAATGTCATTGTAATTGTCTCCGTAAAGCTGTTTTGTATAAAACTGTCCATTACTTGAAACCGCTAATGTTTTCAAGTCAGGAATAATTACAGCATAAATTTCTGAACTGTCAGTAGTGTAATATTTTCTTGGTGTTTTGTCGGTTGCTATTAAACTATCTCTTGGGTAACTCCTTCTTGTGTCGATATATTCGAGTGAAGTTTTTACTTGGTTTCCGAAAAGTGTAGCTATTTGTTCTTCCGTTTCGTTGTAGTCAATATTGTGAACCGTCTCAAGGTTTTTATTGAGAAGTTTATAATTACCGTTATCAAAGGATTCGAAATAGATTTCGGTTTTTTCAATGTTTGTATAGTCAACAAAGTCTTCCGTTTTGAATTTTAGGAAATGTCTATTTTCTATCAATGTGTCTTTTAAGTCCGTTCTTACTTGCAGTCCGATAAACTCATTCTTTTGGTCAAAGTAGGTTGCTCGAACATAGATTTTCGATTTAGCCATTTCTTTTCGGTTTTCTTGTGCAAAGCTGATTTGAGTTAGAAAAAGTAAAGTCAGAAGTATTATTATTCTCATTAATCGGGTTTCTTTATATGGCACACAACGGTTGCGAGCAGGAATAGTTGCCGATGAAAGCGAACCGCGTAGTGTCGGCAAGATAGAATTTAATCGTGAAAATAAAGCTTCAATTACCTGAAAACTCGGCAATTATTTTTGCTTGCTGTTAGCAGAAGGCCAAGTCGATTAATAATACTTATAAGCTTTTAAATCACTCGCAAAATTTTCATAGCTACCATTTTTCTCCACTCTAAATTTAATTGCAGTACCTTCGACGGGATATATACTAATTTTAGGATAATAGCTCAGCTTATTAGTGATTGTTAACTTTTTCAGATTTTCTTTCAGTATAAAATCATCGCCGATTGAAATTTTCTTTTCGCTTAGTTTTACAATTAGCTCTGAGGAAACCTTTCTTGTCGCGAAGTTATAAATGAAATATCCAGTAAGAAGTGCTAAAGCTACATGTACAATAGAAACATTGGAAAAACTAGGAATAATGTATCTTAAAATTATTGGAATCAGAATAAAAAATGGCAAGCTAATAATAACTCCAATACTTGCCAAGAGATAAAGTTTCGATACATTTATCCTAGTCAGTTTAAATTTCATACTTATTAACTGGTTGTTTGTTAGGTTGGTTCGTGGCTTTCTGCTAACGTCCCCGCGCTACGCCTCGTTGCGTGTTGGCGACCTGAGTACTGTCGGCAAGTTAATAATATAAATGGTAGAATAAACTTCCGGCAACGAAAATGCAGCAATGTGGCTGTAGCGTGTGTTGTGCCTCGTTGTAATTATTCTTTAGGTAAATAGAGCTTTACAACTTCTGGTCTAAAAGTCACTTCGTCCAAATGACCCATTTTTTGTCTGTCACTTGTAATTAAATGCATATGCAAAAAGGTGTCATGATGTGTAAAGATTGCTTTATGTTCTTTTGAAAAAAAACCGATTATATCTGCGCGCTCATTTTCAATTTGATAATTTATTTGACCTTTATGTGCTTCGTCGGGTGAACTAACTTTTGAACCTTTAGGCAAATTAACAATATGGATTTTGGCATTGTCAATCATTCCAGTTAATTTGAACATGAATGGGCGAGAAGATGAGTTGCTGATTTCATCAAGATATTGTTCAAGGTCTTTGATCGTTCGAATACGTTTTGGCAAGTTTTGCTGTTTCCAATTCGCGATGTTAGCATATCCAAAAAAAGGCGCCTTAATATTATATGTTTCTTCGACCTTCATTTCTGTCTCTGATACAACTGTAGATCTGTATGATTTTCCATCGACGATAAGAATTTCACCAATTAAATACTCAACAGGTCCAAGTCCAAACAGATGGTTTTTATTTGCGATCGTATCAAGATTTATATTTCCCTCAAGTTCTCCTTTCCACATTACATTTTTCATCGCGCCGACAATGGTTACATCGTTTTTAAACGTCTGTGATTTTGATTCACAACTACAAGCGAGCAAAAGGATGAGCGTTATTAATGTTAGTATTTTCATTTTAATGGGTTTTCAGTTGAAAATTAGGGTCTTCGACAATGAGGCACAACGGTCTCTGGCTAGGCCTGCGTTGCGGCTTGGTGACCTGAGAACTGTCGGCAAGTTATAAATTTTAATGGTAGAACGAAACTCCCGGCTAACTCATTGCAGCAATGAGGCTTAGCAGTGTTAGCGGTTGTTTAAATATCGATTAATCAAATAAATGCATTCATATATAAAGCTAACAATAACCCAATAAATAACAACCATAAATGTTACGCCAGAAATTGTATCTCCTGTGTTCGTCAATGTTGGAGTTTTAATTAATGGTATTACTTGATTTAATATTATCCAGATAGAAAATCCTAAAAAAAAGTTGAGCCATTTATTTCTATGCACGCAGTAAAATGCGTAAATGATATGAACCGGAAGAAATTGGTATATCAACAGGATTTTTCCGGTTTCGAATGAAACAATATTTTGATCGCCGAGAATGTTAATTAAAGTCGTACAGAAAGCGATCCAAATCAATCCCAAAACATAAATTGTAAATCTTTTTTTTATTGTCAAGTGGTTTCTATTTTATAGTTCGATTCTCGATTAAATAACCGCTAACGTCCTCGCGCTACGCCTCGTTGCGACTTGGCGACCTGAGTACTGTCTGCAAGTTAATAATATAAATGGTAGAACAAACTTCCGGCAAGGAAAATGCAGCAATGAGGTCGTAGCGTGTGTTACTGGAAGGCTTATAACTGACGGCGAATTATTTAAAATTAAAATTTCTATTATTGCTAAGTATTTTTGTACCATCAATGTGAAATAAAGAACTAATATGCGGGTCGGATTTACTTTATCTATATTTTTAAGTTGCTTACTTATTAACTGTAAGTCTGTGCAAGTTCAGGATCAGAATAATCATACTGATGAATTTGCAGTTGTCAACAGTTTTCTTTCTCAAACAGTATTTGTGGAAAATTACTATTTTAATAAGTTTCCTCTTGTATATATTAAAGAAAGTAGTGGAAAAGCAGCGGCTCTGAGCGCATATAAATATGCCTTCAACGAACGCAATTGGAAAATTGGAAGTTCACATCATGTACGTCAAGATACTGAGCAATGGCCTTTAGACAGTTTACAAATTGAGAAATTTTTCCAAATTGTAAATGACGAAAAGACAGACGAATGGAAGCACTCAGATTTTGCTATAGAAAATATTGATTCGATAAGTTTAGGCAGTATTCGCGAAAGTATTAAGAAAGAAAAATATCTCGTTGAACCTGCGAAGAAGATTTTTTTCCTTTCACGTCCTCTATTTTTGGATGAAAAAAAGGCAATAATGTTTTTCTATATCGGATCAAGTGAGTTAGGGTTTAATACTTTTGATCGTTTCGCAGTTCTTATGGTGAAACTTGACGGAAGGTGGGAAATTGGATCTCGCTACTATGATGGCGTAATGTTTTAGGGCTGTTGCTCCAAGCTTTCCAGTAACGGTTGCGGGCTTGTATTGCAGCGGATGAATGCGAACTGCGTACATTCGGCAAGATAAAATATTTTTCGTGAACGAAATACTTCCGGCAAGACAAATTCCGCTGTAATACAAGCCTGCTGTTGGGCAACGTTGTATTTTTTATACTAGTCTTCCAGGTTTTTCAATTCCATAAAAGTAAATATTCGTACATTCTTTTTTTATTTGTTTACGAACCAAATCATGAACTATTATTGAATTACTTGATTTAGGATTGAACACTAATCTTTCTCCAATTTTTTCGATATCAAATCTCTGCTTAATCGGATGAGTTTTCTCTTTATCTATAAAAGTTGACTGTTCATAATCCAAGAAATTTGCTCGATTGAAAAAGTTTAAAATGTGATATTCATGTTCTTTATTATCTAAATCAATCACAATTGCATTGTACCATTTTGGTAAATCAATACTTGTTAAGTATTTATCAATCACATCTCGAAGTCGCGGAGAAAATAAAAAGAATCCACAATTTTCAATTTGGTAATCACTTATTGCGCCGGAGAATTTACCATGCTCAATCTTGAAAACTATAGGATTTTCAAGTTTAAAAGTAAAATCCTTATTTCTGAAAAAGTCAAAATGCACAGATTTATCTTGACAATAACTTGCGCCAATTTTCGCCTTGTCATCTGGCATCATATTATAATATTCATGACTGTTTAGTTGCATGTTAGTGTCTTTTTACAATGTTGCCCAACGGTCTCTGGCTAGGCCTGCGTTGCGGCTTGGTGACCTGAGAACTGTCGGCAAGTTATAAATATTAATGGAAAAACAGACTTCCGGCAACTAAAATGCAGCAATGAGGCTTAGCCAGTGTTACTGGAAGTCGCTATTTAATAATTTCCTTTGCAAAATTTTCATCTTCCATAATCTTATCTGAAAGACTATTTAAAAGATTCGCAACCTTTGAATTAAAGTTCTGTAGTTCTAAAACATCATGGTTATGTGCAATTTCAAGATAAGAATTTCGCAACCTATCTTGTTCATCTAAGGGAATATTTGCATCAAGAAATGGAAACAAAAATAAGTTTGTGTAAAGTTTACTAAAGCCGCGGCGCGAGTCAATTTCCAATTCAAATAATCTTATTGTAAAATTACTTTTATCTTTTAAAAGTGAATTTGACATCTCGAAAAAATTGCGGTTCTCGCGGTTCAAATTTCCTTCAATAATCCCGCTTCGGTGTTTAAATGTATTATATATAGCACTATGTATAGCTTTGTATTTATTATATTTTTCTACGGCTGCAAGATTAAGCTTATCGAGAAATATTTGAGTGTCAATTTTTTTTCGTTGAAAAACATCAACAGCTTTTAGCCGATTAATGGTTGCAGCTGCCGTGAAAAGAAATACAGCATATTTGCCTGCTGGAGTTAATTCTCTAAAATTATCTTCGATAAAATAAAGCGAATAGTTATCAAGTTTTATTATTTTTTCGATAATCAAATCAATTGCTGCATTGTTTTCCATAAATATTTATTTGTTTGTTTAAGTGTAAGCATTGCAAACGCCAAACTCAATTAGTTGTTTATCCTGATATTCGAAGTAAAAGCCTGCTTTGCTTTCATACACTACTCTATTCATTGGAATTTCAGCCAAAGTATGAATATATGTCCACTTAAAAACGCGTACTGCTTTTCCAATATTACAGAAAATGCATCGGGCACTTTCTTCAGTAATATCTAATAATTTTGTTTCCTCACCAGGCTTCTTCCAAGATGTAGTAATATGGGCGATAAGATCAAAAACTTCATTATAATCCTCTAAAAAAGATAAGTCGTATTTTTTAAACAAGGCAACAAAATCTGATAATTCCATCGATTTGCAACAGTTCTCAAAATCAATTAAAAATGATGCGGTTACTTCTTCAGTAAAATGTTCTTTGTCCAAAGTTAATGTTGTCTTTCCCATATTTATTTATGTATACCCTTAACTGTTAGTTTATAAGTCGCAATATAGCAATACTTTCCCGGTGTGGAAAGCGATTTCCAGTAACGGTTGCGAGCATGAGGAATTGCCGATGAAAGCGAACCGAGTATTTTCGGCAAGATAAATTTTATTCGTGAAAAACTAAGCTCCGGCTACCGAAAATTCGGCAAATACTCATGCTTGCTGTTATGTGCTGGAAGAATTTTTTCTTCATTCCTCAAATGTAAACTTTATT
The DNA here is from genome assembly GCA_015234525.1 of Flavobacterium sp. Classification (GTDB taxonomy): domain Bacteria; phylum Bacteroidota; class Bacteroidia; order Flavobacteriales; family Flavobacteriaceae; genus Flavobacterium. The sequence continues at coordinate 8,168 of JADGMX010000046.1, forward strand.
TGATTTTTTGCTTCGATGATCTGCTTTCCGCGTTTAGTTACGATTGAAGATTGTCCCTCAAAAACATTTGTCACATCAAAAACATTGATTTCGACAATTTTCACATTGCCGTCATCATCCATTTCCTTTTCTAGTTCGATTGTACACTTTATTGATGTTCCATTCACAAAACTAACTTCTCTATTTGAAACCATGTTTTTAAATTCAGAATCTAAAAGATTAAAACTAATAGGCTTTGAATCATAATATCCACGCCACTTCATTTTTCCACTTTTTAGAACGGGCGAAACAATTTCAATATTGGCATTTTCAATAAACTCGGACTCGATCTTTACTTTTTCGATTATGAAGTTTTTAAAATCTGAGCGATTAACGGTTTTTTCTTCAGAAATAGGCTTTTTGTTTTCATCAACTTCGGTAATTGAAACTTTTTCCACTTTTGGTTCAGCTAGCAATTGTGTGTAAAAGTTGGATCGGTGAAATTTTATTTTATCATTATTTGATAGCTGAAATGTTATGTTGTTAACCACTGTAACGTGATAATTATCAGGATTCTCTTCTTCTACCAAATCTTTTTTAAGCTTTTGTATATTTAATTTTGTTTCCTCAATTTGTAGTTCTTCAAGTTCTGAGTTATTTGTGAACTGATCTGATATTATATTTGTAACCACTCCAGAAAAAATTACTCCTACCGCTATGAGGACACGTTGAGTTTGCTTTCGATTTTTCTTCGAATTTAATATTTTGAAAAACTCCTTTATTCCGCCTTCTTCGACAGCTTCAATTTCGAGTGATAGATCAAGTTCAAGAAATGTAGCTATTTCTTTGAAAATTTTTAAAAGTTCGGCTTCCGCTTTGTTTTTGATAAATGCGTCCATCGAATGCAGATCATTCTCCAAGTAATAATGTATTTCTAGGTTCTCCATTAAATGTCGTTTATCGTCTAAGTGGTTTCAACTTCTAGCACATAACGGTTGCGAGCAGGAATAGTTGCCGATGAAAGCGAACCGCGTCCTGTCGGCAAGATAAAACATTGTTCGTGAAAATAAAGCTTCAATTACCTGAAAACTCGGCAATTATTTTTGCTTGCTGTTGTGTATAGTGCTAATTTATAAGATGGGATTTTTCATTGATGTTTTCCCGTTTGATGTTTTTCCCGTTTTGTGACAATAATTCTCTGGGAAATTTTCATTGCCGTATTCATTCCAAATTTTCCACGATTCCTTGGTCATTGGTTGTTTGGGATTAAATTTGATTTTCGCTCCAGACCTAATACAAAATCCATATGTTTGAATTTCGTCTAATTCTCTTTGAGGCCTTTGGCTGATTACTGACCCCAATTCTAATTCATCAGGAAAGTCTGAGAGTCTCCTCTCGTCCGTTTTTGCGCTTTTAAAAAAACCGTAAAATTTTTCGGTTGAGTCAAACAGAATGTCAGATTTCACGTAGGTTTTACCAAAGTTTATTATTAATTTTTTATTTTCAAAAACCGGTCTTTTTATAAATACCACTTCATTACTTTCGGCAATTTCCATACATTCATTCCACGCGTCATTATCAGGAGATTGAGTAAAACGGTCGAATAAACTTTGCTGCGAAAACACCCCAAACTCTATATTGTTTTTAAACGAATAGTCGTAAAGATTTATTGATGTAATAATTCCTTTTTTCTCATTACCATAATATTTAGCGTGTAGATTTGGAACGTAGATGATGCTTACATTGAGGAATTTCTTAAAGTAATCAAAGTCGGATTTGCTCATGCTTTTTTTAACCTCTTTTTCGTTTTTACCGAATACTAAAAGCAAATGAATTCGTGGATTATTCTCATGTTTGTCAAATAGCTTTTTGAAGTAGTCGTCTAGCTTGATGAATGGAGAAACAATCATTAAGACAGTTTCAGTTTCCCAAATTATGTCATACACTGCCTCTTCTAGCTCTTTACCAGTTAAGAATTTACTCATTTATTTTCTATTTTTGAAGTTTGTAGTCTTTCAGCATTATACACAACGTCCCCGCGCTACGCCTCGTTGCGTGTTGGCGACCTGAGTACTGTCGGC
>JADGMX010000047.1 GCA_015234525.1 Flavobacterium sp.
CCGGAAAAGTAGATGATAGAATTCGAGTTGCCGCTTTTGCGGTTATTGCTAACGTCCTGGCGCTACGCCTCGTTGCGGACTTGGCGACCTGAGTATTTTCGGCAAGTTAATAATATAAATGGTAGAACAAACTTCCGGTAACGAAAATGCAGCAATGAGGTCGTAGCGTGTGTTGGCAGCCGTTTACTTTTTATTAAGTATATATTCTTGATATAGTTTCTTTTTTATTACTTTTCGATTGAACAGCTCATCATATCTTAAAACGACGACAAAGAGTAAAATATACAACACAAATATTAAAATGTTTGCTAAATTATTCTGCCCGATGAACGGCAATAATATGAAAAAACTTAAAAAACCTGACCAAGAGTAATAATTGGCCTGCCTTAACTTCAAGATGTAGTCATCTTCAAGATAGCGTCGCCTGAGGATAAAATTTACGAATGGAAACCACATTACATAAAAAATTATTTTTTCCCACAATTTGAGATCATCAACAATATTTTTTTGTAAATAATCTAACACGTCAATAAATCGCTCTGTTTTATATAAAATAAGGTCTTCTTCTAATACATCTCGATTTGCTAATTCGTTCATCGCTACATCTATCGCTAATTCTGTATAAGATGACTTATTATCAATTATGCCCATCAGTTCGTGATTAGAATGTTGGCTATAGCGGTTTTCAAGTTCTTCTCTGGTAATCATAATAATGCAATTAGTTGCTGATGTCGGTTGCGGAATTGTTTATGAGCGAATGAAAGCGAGCCCGAGTACAATTGGCAAGATAAATATTATTCGTGAACGAAATACTTCCGGCAAGACAATTCCCCTGTTATACAATCCTGCTGTGTAAGCTTATCTTCACATTATTGACCAAAGCCGTACAATTTTAAGAGTGCTAATGAAATAGTTGTCCCGATATCATTAGCTTTGAAGTTACGGATTTCTCCAAGATAGCTGTTGCGGAAGTTTATAGATATAAGTTCCAAAGAGGACTCATACGACCATTTATTTTCTGTTGGAACAATGGATTTTAAGCTTTTTAGATTAGAGATATCTTCCGTTAGGACTTTTACAACTTCTTTGATAAGATTACAACATCGATCGGGATATTTTACAATTTGGATTTCGGCAAAGCGTAGTAGGATCCAGTTGTTATCAAGAAAAAATCTGTTTCTTGATCGGTCATTTATATGAATGGGTGTTTTTGTTTCAAAAGAGTAAGGTTCGTCAATTTCAATTGCTACGCATAACTTCTTACTGGAATCATAATAGGCGAAATCTGTAATATATGGCCTCATAGGTTCCCAGTCAGACTCTGTTATATAACCTAATCTTTCATATGTACTTTCTCTACTATCTATTCTCAACACAGCATTTTCTACGATTAAACTACCAAAAACAAATATCCAGATCCGTTTAAAAAAAGTTGTGTGTTGCACCTTTTTTATAATCCGACTCAACGTCTAATGTTGCTGCCTTAAGAATTTCTTTTCGAATCTGAAGATATCGCTGTTGCTCATAGTATTCGTTAATTGTAATATTTTGAAAAACCGTAAATTCTCGTTCTTTCTTTTCAAAATCGCGCAATTCAACACCATATTTTTTCATGGCATTTTAAACACAGTACTCTCCGGATTTTTTAGTATCCATCTCAAAGTTAGACCCGTTAAAATAATGCCTAACAAAAGATGAAGGTAAAAAGATCCTAAACTTAACAATAACATCACAAACTTCGGCCAATAATTGCTTTCTTCAATTGGTCTTGTCGGTGATACTGGCTGAGTTGGAGTGGGAAACTCTGATTGACGCAGCAGTTCAGATATTCGTGTTGGGAATAATATGATTGGATAATTCATGTAACATTCCGGTTTTTAATTTGTCTTAACGATCTTGCTGTGGTCCTAAATGGCTGCCAACGCTTTGCGGCTTTGCCAAGTTGCGACAAAATAACCTGCGTACAGTCGGCAAGATAAAATATTCTTGATTACTTAAAACATTCAATAACCAATAAAATAGCAATTTGGCGAAACCGCTGTTATAGTTCAGCCAAGACTTACCACGTCCTGATCACGTTCTGCATGGACGCAAAGTAACCACAAAGTCAAGCACGTTAGAACAAAAAATATTTGTACGAAGCGACAAATATTTTATTTGCAGTTGAAATTTGGCTGACTATAACGTCCTC
>JADGMX010000048.1 GCA_015234525.1 Flavobacterium sp.
CGACGGTGTGCGCTAACGGTTGCGAGCAGGAATAGTTGCCGATGAAAGCGAACCGTGTACTGTCGGCAAGATAAATATTCTTCGTGAAAATAAAGCTCCAACTACCTGAAAGCTCGGCAATTATTTTTGCTTGCTGTTAGCGGTGGTTTATATTGATCTCTTTAAATAAGGTTGGAAATTCTGACTCAAATGTCCGGTTCTTTCTATTTTTATGTAAACTGTCGCCATATTCTAATCCCACATTAATAAAACCTCTTAATTCTTCTTTTTCAGCGTTATTTAGTTCTTTAACCATCGCTATGAATTTTTCCTCTCCAATTTTATTTATTATTTGAACTATAACATTACCTAAATCATAGCATCCTGCTGCGCCGCCACAATCATATTCGAGTAGCATTGGTAAAAATTTTGATTCTTGAGCTAAAACACCCTCAATATTTTTAATCAAAAGTCGATTCTGACTATAGCTATGATTTTCAACTAGAGTTTTTCCAATAGTTATATTTTGAACTTCATTCTGATTACAAGCTGAAAGGAAAAATATAATGATAATCAAGAATTTACATTTCATAATGTTGATTTCGTTGTTAAATCACCGCTAACGGTTGCGAGCAGGAATAGTTGCCGATGAAAGCGAACCGCGTACTGTCGGCAAGATAAATATTCTTCGTGAAAATAAAGCTCCAACTACCTGAAAACTCGGCAATTATTTTTGCTTGCTGTTAGCACCAGTTTTTATTTCCAGAATTTCCACCAACTCTTTGATGTGGTGCGTTTTTCTATTTCAAGCAATTTGTCAATTTCTCCTTTATCGTAATCCCAATTATGAGTAGTTTCTGAGTTGCATTCAAAACCTTCGAATAACTCACTTGTTTTAATACTTTCGATAAGTTCGTTATTGGAAGCAATGATAAAAAAGAAACTATCCCACTCGATGCTAAATAGAATTTTTTGATCTTCTGAGAGAATGTACTTGTCGCCATTTTCAATTTTCTCGACGAATTCCCACTCGGTCAATTGTTCTAAATTCAGATATTTTTCTTTTTCATAAAATTCGTCGATGACAAACACCATATTTTTACCGTGCTTTTTTAAAGTTTCATATATTGCTTTTTTTGAAATTATGTCAAAAGAACCTTCTACCGGATTATATATTTGTTTACTTTGAGTGAAATCTTGAAGTTTCTGAGCCAATTTCGGTTGGATAAACACCTCTCGTAAAGCTCCAATCGAAGTTCTCAAGGCTTTGTTTAACTCAGCCTCGTTTTTCAATCCTGATTTTTCAACTATATCTTTCCAGGTTATCCGTTTTCCATTGTGAAAAACTTCTTCATCTGCAGGGAAATCGTCATTTGAATACGAATATATTGTCGCGTTAGGGGATTGAATATTTTTTAAAACATCAATATCTTTTTGAGCTTCTTCGAATGAGATGATTTTTGATTTTTTGAAATTTCCACTGTTGTTCTGATTTTCGACCTGAAAGAATGGAAGAAGAGTAATAAAGGCTGAAGAAAATCTTTCAGCAAAGAATTCGATTATAGAACCTTCATGAGGATACAAATTGTTGTAATTGTTGTTTAGGATGTCGCTCATAAAATTGGTGCTAACGCTTTGCGGCTTTGCCAAGTTGCGACAAAATAACCTGCGTACAGTCGGCAAGATAAAATATTCTTGATTACTTAAAACATTCAATAACCAATAAAATAGCAATTTGGCGAAACCGCTGTTAGCAATTGCCGCTTTTTAAAATTTCGTCGTCGATCTCTTCAGTGAGTAAGTTCTGCATTTTTCGCATTTTAGTAATGTATTTTTCGCAAATCTCATCGCAAGTAATTGTATTGAATGCATGTTTGATAATTATCCGCAACGAAAGTCACCGCAAAGTAACTTGCCAAAATTTATTGTTCGTTTAACCGCAAAATTGGCATAACATCGAAATGTGATTTTGTAGCTGATCCACACTTTTTTATGTCACGTTCCGCAAGGCAAAATTAATTCACAACAGAAATTCAATGGATTTGCCACGCGCTCCGCATAAAATCGACAAGTATTTTAGTGATTAATCCACAGTTTTACGTCACGTTTGCGCAAAGGCAAACTAATTCACAACACAATTTAATGGATTCGCCACGCGCTCCACAAACTGCGAAAAACAAATTAATGATTTATATTTATTTAGTG
>JADGMX010000049.1:0-385696 GCA_015234525.1 Flavobacterium sp.
TGCTGAAGGAACAAAAAACAAAGAATTTAGAGCCCATTTCTCATTAAAAAGATAAGTTCTAAAACCAAATAAAAAAAGGCTACTCGTGTTGAGTAGCCTTTTTTTTATCTATAACTAGCCCCGATTGGAGCGGAAATCCTTTTTTGCCGACCGATTAAGATCAATCGGTTGGGTCATTATCAGGCAAAAAAGATTGAAGTGTAAAGCGGGAAATAGCTCCTAAAACTAAATCGCGTTGTATTGTGAAATCGCTTCTTTTAAAATCTGAACCGAGCGAATCAAATCCGCTTTCTTCAACACATAGGCAATTCGGACCTGATTCATGCCAACGCCCGGAGTCGAATAAAAGCCGGCAGCCGGAGCAACCATCACCGTTTCCCCGTTTAAGTCGAACGAATCAAGCATCCATTGTGCAAATTTATCTGCGTTATCAATCGGCAATTCGGCGATGCAATAGAACGCGCCTTTTGGTGTTGCAACCTTAACGCCGTCGATTTTATTGAGTTCAGAAACCAACGTGTCACGGCGATCGCGGTATTCATTGATCACCTCGTCGAAATAGCTTTGAGGCGTGTCGAGAGCAGCTTCGCTGGCAATTTGAGCGAAAGTCGGCGGACTCAAACGCGCTTGCGCAAACTTCATTGCAGTGGCCATAAGTTCCTTGTTTTTTGAAGCAATACAGCCGATCCGAGCACCGCACATGCTGTAACGCTTCGAGACCGAATCGATCATGATGGCGTGCTGTTCGAGACCCGGGACGCTCATTACCGAAAAATGGTTGTCGCCATCGTAGGTAAATTCGCGGTAAACTTCGTCGGCGATCAGGAAAAGGTCGTGTTTTTTGACAAGTTCGGCGAGTTGCAGGATTTCCTCTTTTGAGTACAGATAGCCGGTTGGATTTCCGGGATTGCAGATCAGAATCGCTTTAGTCTTTGGTGTGATAAGCGCTTCAAAATCGGCTATTGGTGGAAGTGCGAAACCATCGTCAATAGTTGAAATAACCGGTACGACTGTTACGCCCGATGCGGTTGAGAATCCGTTATAATTTGCGTAGAAAGGTTCGGGAATGATGATTTCGTCGCCTTGATCCATCGTGCTTCCCAAGGCAAAAAGCAATGCTTCAGATCCGCCGGTGGTAATTATGATATCGCCGGAATCGATTGGCAAACCTTGGTTTTGGTAGAATGCTGCCAGCTTTTGACGATAAGACTCGAAGCCCGCTGAGTGACTGTATTCAAGAACGTTGATATGCACGTTTTTGACGGCGTTGATTGCCACTTCCGGAGTTTTGATATCGGGCTGACCGATATTTAAATAGTAAACTTTGTGACCTTTGTTTTTGGCGGCTTCAGCATATGGAACCAACTTTCTGATTGGAGATTCGGGCATTTTTGCGCCCTTGTTTGAAATTTTTGGCATGGTAGAGAATTTGAGACAAAATTGAGGAATTTTTGTCCGAAACAATAATTTATCGTCATAAAAAAAGCCTCGAAGATTCGAGGCTGATTATTTATTGGTTGACGATGGTCTTTTTCTTTTCCATCAAATTTGTGGCAGGTTTTTGGACAACTTCGCCTTTGATTTTAAGCGGAATCCGACCGCCCTCATAATTTGAGGCATTAGATTCGACCGTTAACGTCTTTCGGATTGGCCCGGGAGCCATATTGTATTTAACGTCGATTTTCCCGGTTTTTCCCGGCATGATCGGTGCATTTGGCTTTGATGGAACGGTGCAGCCGCAAGTTGATTGAACGTTGGTAATGATTAGCGGTGCGTTACCCGTATTCTTGAATTCGAAAGTTCTTAGTCCGTCGTCAGAATCTTTTGATACGACGCCGTAATCAATCGTGGTTCCACTGTTTAGAAATTCGATTTTTGGTTGCGCAAGCAATACGACGTTAAACAGAAGGGCCAGCGATAAGAGTAGGTTTTTTCTCATTTCAGTAAATATTAGGTTTGTAAATTTAAATTGTTTTAAATGAAGAACAAATAATAGGTCGTTAATTTTTTAAACTGACCATATTACTTAATTTTGCGACAGCCTTTTTACAATAATCAGACCAACTCGCAAAGCGAAAATAAACATATGACGATTCCAGTACATTTTGATGCAAAGACGATTGAAGACAAGTGGTATTCCTATTGGATGGAGAACAATTATTTCCATTCAACTCCGGATCATCGCACACCATATACTATTGTAATTCCGCCGCCAAATGTCACCGGCGTCTTGCATATGGGACACATGCTGAACAACACGATTCAGGACGTACTTATCAGAAGAGCTCGTTTGAAAGGGTTCAACGCATGTTGGGTTCCGGGAACGGATCACGCATCTATTGCCACCGAAGCAAAGGTTGTGGCGAAATTAAAGCAGGAAGGTATTGATAAAGCTGATCTGACACGTGAAGAATTTTTGAAACACGCCTGGGATTGGACCGATAAATATGGTGGTGTAATTCTCGATCAGTTAAAAAAGCTAGGTGCTTCCTGCGATTGGGAGCGTACAAAATTTACGATGGATCCGGATATGTCGGCTTCAGTTATCAAATCGTTTGTCGACCTTTATAACAAAGGGTTGATTTACCGCGGTTACCGAATGGTAAATTGGGATCCTGAGGCAAAAACGACCTTATCTGATGAGGAAGTTAACTATGAAGAACAACAAGGAAAATTATATTTTATAAAGTATCAGATCGAAGGGTCGGCGGAATATTTAACCGTAGCAACAACACGTCCGGAAACGATTTTTGGCGATACTGCGATCTGTATTAATCCTACTGATGAACGTTTTTCGCATCTGAAGGGCAAAAAGGCGATTGTTCCGATTGTAAACAGAAGCGTGCCAATTATCGAAGACGAATACGTTGATGTTGAATTTGGTACGGGATGCTTAAAAGTTACACCGGCGCACGACGTTAATGATAAGGTTTTGGGCGATAAGCATCAATTGGAAATTATCGATATTTTTAATGATGATGCGACGCTGAACTCAAACGGTCTGCATTATCAAGGTAAAGATCGGTTTGTGGTGCGTGAGGAAATTTCAAATGAATTAGAAACATCAGGTCAGCTTTTAAAGGTTGAGACGCATGTAAATAAAGTTGGAACTTCTGAACGGACCAAGGCTGTCATCGAACCAAGATTGTCTGATCAGTGGTTTTTAAAAATGGAAGATTTGGTTAAGCCTGCAATCAAAGCAGTTTTGGAAGATAGCGAGATCAAGTTACACCCAAAACGATTTGACAATACCTATCGTCATTGGCTGGAAAACATCCGCGATTGGAATATTTCTCGTCAATTATGGTGGGGCCAGCAGATTCCGGCGTATTATTTTGGCGACGGAGAAAATGATTTTGTAGTTGCAGAGAATATTGATGACGCTTTAGAACTTGCGAAAACCCGCACCGGCAATCAATCGCTTACTACTGCAGATCTTACACAGGATGCGGATGCTTTAGACACTTGGTTTTCGTCTTGGCTATGGCCGATGGCTGTTTTTGGCGGCGTGTTGAATCCGCAGAACGACGATTTCAAATACTATTATCCAACTAACGATTTGGTGACCGGACCGGATATTTTGTTCTTCTGGGTGGCGCGAATGATTATTGCAGGTTACGAATATACCGGCGAAAAACCATTTACAAATGTTTATCTAACTGGGTTGGTTCGGGATAAACAACGTAGGAAAATGTCGAAGTCGCTTGGAAACTCGCCTGATCCATTGGATTTGATTGATCAATTTGGTGCAGATGGCGTTCGTGTCGGACTTTTGCTATCTGCTTCTGCAGGAAACGATATTATGTTTGACGAAGAACTCTGCAACCAAGGTAAATCGTTTTCGAATAAAATATGGAATGCCTTCCGATTGATCAAAGGTTGGGAAGTCAGCGATATCGAACAACCGGAATCGGCGCGTTTGGCAATTGAGTGGTATGATGCGAAACTGCAAATAACCTTGACTGAAATCGAGGACCATTTTGAAAAATACCGGATTTCTGATGCGTTAATGGCGATTTATAAATTGGTTTGGGACGACTTCTGTTCATGGTTCCTGGAAATGATTAAACCTGGTTACCAGCAGCCGATCGATGCTAAGACATTTGCCGCGGCGATCGAAATGTTAGAATCGAATTTAAAATTACTACATCCGTTTATGCCATTCCTTACTGAGGAAATCTGGCAACTGATCGCTGAGAGAACTTCGCAGCAGGCATTGATCATCTCAACCTGGCCGGAACAAAAGCCTTTTGATCAAACTATTCTTAGCCGATTTGAGCAATCAATGGAAGTTATTAGTGGAATCCGTGCAATCAGAAAAGATAAGAATATTCCGTTTAAGGACGCAATTGAGCTTAAGGCGCTTCGCGGTGCCGCTGATACTTATTTTGATCCGATTGTAATTAAAATGGGAAATATCAGCCAAATCGACGCGGTTCAGGAAACAGTAAACGGGGCGCTTTCATTCCGCGTTGGCTCCGATGAATATTTTATTCCGGTGCAGGGATTGGTTGATATCGATGAAGAAATCGCCAAACTCACTCAAGAACTCAATTATACGAAAGGATTTTTGAAAAGTGTTCAGGGTAAACTCGGAAATGAGAAATTTGTATCGGGTGCGCCGGCAAATGTTTTGGAGAATGAGCGAAAGAAAGAAGCTGATGCGTTGGCTAAAATTGCAACAATCGAACAAAGCCTGGCTGGATTAAATCAGGCTTAGTATCGGTATTTTTTGCGAAGCGCTTCTTCGTATTTTTCGCCAACTTTCTTCCAGTTGATAACATTAAAAAAAGCATTGATGTAATTACCTCTTTTATATTGATAATTGAGGTAATATGCATGTTCCCACACATCGATTCCAAGAATTGGCGTGCCTGAAATTTTCTGCTGTGGCATCAGCGGATTATCTTGATTGGCGGTGCTTGTAACGTGTAGTTTACCCGATTTGTCAACTACAAGCCATGCCCAACCTGAGCCAAATTGATTGTCAGCTGCATTTTCAAATTTTCTCTGAAATTCTTCGAAACTTCCGAAATCGCGGGTTATAACTTTTGATAATGTATCAGATGGTGTGTTGGCTTGTGGCGTCATAATCTCCCAAAACAGCGAGTGATTGTAGTAACCTCCGGCATTGTTGCGAAGTTCTTCTTTTGATGCATCAGCCCGTCGCAAAATTTCTTCAATTGGCATCGATTCCAACTCCGTCCCCGCAATCGCGCGATTAAAGTTATTGGTATATGTAAGATAATGTTTTGAATAATGAATCTCCATGGTGCGGCCGTCGATGTGAGGCGCGAGGGCATCGTAAGAATAGGGAAGAGGAGTCATTTTAAAAGTTCCGGGATCAGCCGTGACGTCTTCGGGATTACCCAGGGCGATTTTCTCTTCGGCAGTTGGAAGCGGAACCTCGACAACCTCTTGTAGTTTTTTTTCGTTACATGAAAGCAGAATGATAAATGTCGAGAAAGCTAAAAATTTGATTCTCATTTGATATTTATTTTTGCAGGTCTTCAATAATTTCAATGTATCTTTCTTTTGCCTCATCAGATGAAATATGGCTGATTTGCATCCAGGCGTTTGTCTTAAAAGCATTTCGGAGGTCGAAACTTGAATTGTTTGCATGAGGCGTTCCGAATGTTGCCTGTTTGTAAAACGCATACAGTCGCAACTGAACGTCTTGCGGCAATGTCAGTTGAGACATACCGGCAGCGATATCCACAGCTTTCTGAAAACGTTTATCAAGATCTTCGTTCATTACTTCTTTGTAGCTACGATGGTTTTTCCGCCGATAGCTTTCTGGTTTAATTTGACGTTGATTTCCGTTCCGATCGGAAGGAAGATATCGACGCGTGACCCAAATTTGATGAATCCGGCATCGTCGCCTTGAGAAACTCGCGTTCCTTCTTTGGCGTAATTCACAATTCGCTTTGCCAACGCACCGGCAATTTGTCTGTATAGAACCTCGCCGAACGAATTGTTTTCGACAACTACGGTAGTACGTTCATTTTCGGTACTCGATTTCGGATGCCACGCAACAAGGAATTTCCCCGGGTGATATTTGCTGAATTTAACCAATCCGCTGATCGGGTATCTTGTAACATGGACGTTTATAGGCGACATAAAAATTGACACCTGAAGACGGTTTTCTTTAAAATATTCACCTTCGTACACTTCTTCAATGACGACCACTTTTCCATCAACCGGAGCGATGATGTGCGCTTCATTCATATCAACGATACGTTTCGGATTTCTAAAAAACTGAAGTACCATCAACAGCATTATAATCGCAAAAACCTGAAGCCCTTTTTTGAGCCAGAAATTATCGATGTATTGATTCGACAACAAAAGTATTGCAACGGCTATCGTTGTTGAAATTAAAATGATTTTACCACCTTCTTTATGAAACATATCCAAGTATTTGAAAAAACAAAAGTACGAAAGGCGCGGCAAATATCACACTGTCGAGCCGGTCTAGTATTCCGCCGTGACCAGGCATGATCCGACCACTGTCTTTTACTTCGGCCAATCGTTTGAATTTAGATTCGATCAAGTCGCCTAAAGTACCAAAAACGACAACGATAGCCGCTACCGGAATCCATACGAGAACAGGTTGATCGAGGTAATATTTTGCGAGAATAAATCCGGCGACAAGCGCGAAAACAAATCCGCCTGCAAAGCCTTCAATTGTTTTCTTCGGACTAATAGCTTTGAATAATGGTGTTTTGCCAAACGACTTTCCGACGATATATGCGAAAGTATCGCTAACCCAAACTAAGATGCAGATGCTGAAAATGACTTTTGGATTATATTGATCCTGCATCGGTATTTTGGTAACCAATATAAGCGGAAGTACAATGTAACCGATTAAATATAAGTACTTGTCAGTCTTGTAAAGAGGGGCGAATGGTTTAAATAAAAACAGACTTGCCTTTATTGACACAAAAATCGTAGCGATCAATAAAAGAATGCCGGTTGTGGCTGATGGTTCGAAAATGGCAAACAGCGTGTAAAACACAATAGCAATTAAGACAGGTCCGGTTTTGTTAAGTCGCACCAAATTGCAAAATTCGGAAACGCACATGATTGTAAAGACTGCAAACAAAACCAAAAAAGATTCGCGGGAGTAGAAGATGGCGAGGGCCAGAATCAAAATGTAAGCAACTCCTGAGAGGGTTCTCGTTAAAGTTTCTCGCATGTTAGAGGTCTTCGAGAAGCAATAAATATAAATTCTTTGCTGAGCTTCCGTATTGTAAAAAATCTTCTTCCTTTGCTTTTTCGAAGTACTTTATCGTAGTAATGTTTGTCGGATAATCTCTATCGTATTTCTTCTTGATTACACGCAATCCATCGCTTTTGCTTTCAAGAATCTGACTGGTAGTCGCCAGGATCACGATATTTGCCGGGAGGTCGTTAGGTTTGTTCTGCTTGATTTGATTGGACGAAAATAGTACCGATCCTTCATCAGCAATCAAATTTTCACAAGATGCCAATAAAAATTTCGGGTTGACCGGAGCTTTGTAATTGAGTTTATTTTCTTCTAAAAGGCTATACAATTTAGGTTCGTAGCAAACTGCTTCGCTCTCAAACCAATCATTTTCTTCAAGTATGTTTTCAAACTGCTCACGAACTTCGTCCATGTTTTCGCAGTAAAGAAATTTGCCGCCGTTTTTCTTAAAATTAAAAGTGAATTTTTCGTCTACCGGTACTGACAAGTCGGGATTATTATCGTTGTACTGATTTTGGTTCTCATCATTCGAAGCATCATTGCCTGAACCAAATATTTTTCTAAAAAGACTCATAAGATGTCAGTGCTTAAGTTGTTGTCTGGAAACTTTCAAAGATAAAAAAATCTTAATTCAAAAGGTATTGAATTAAGATTTTTATTAATTGATTCGCAAGAATATCTTACAATCCGGTTTCTTCCTGTAAGTTTTTATCAAACTGTCTTTTACCGAAAATTGCCTCAAGGTCGTCTTTGAAAATTACTTCCTTTTCGATCAATATATCCGCAAGTTGATTGAGTTTATCTTTATTTTCTTCCAGAATGCTGATGGCTCGCTGATATTGTCCTTCGATTAAAGCCGAAATCTCTTCGTCGATAACTTTCGCCGTTTCTTCAGAGTACGGTTTCGAGAAGTTATACTCGCTTTGTCCAGACGAGTCGTAATAGGTAACGTTTCCAAGTCGGTCGTTCAATCCGTAGATTGTGACCATCGCACGAGCTTGCTTTGAAACCTTTTCAAGATCGCTCAGCGCGCCGGTTGAAATTCGGTTGAACGTTACCTTTTCAGCGGCCCGTCCGCCCATTGTTGCACACATTTCGTCAAGCATCTGGTCAGGTCGAACAATCAGCCGCTCTTCTGGTAAATACCAGGCCGCACCTAGACTTTGTCCGCGTGGCACGATCGTCACTTTTACAAGCGGCGCTGCGTGTTCAAGAATCCAGCTTACTGTTGCGTGACCGGCTTCGTGAATTGCAATCGCACGTTTTTCGTCAGGAGTTACAATTTTATTCTTTTTCTCAAGTCCGCCAACAATTCGGTCAACGGCGTCCAGGAAATCCTGTTTGTCAACAAGGGTTTTGTCTTTTCGGGCAGCAATCAAAGCGGCCTCATTACAAACATTTGCGATATCGGCACCTGAGAATCCCGGAGTTTGCTTAGCTAGAAAATCAGTATCGAGGTCTTCTTTTTTCTTTAGTGGCATCAAATGCACCTCAAAAATTTCTTTACGCTCTCTGACATCCGGCAGATCAACAAATATTTGTCGGTCAAATCTTCCCGCACGCATCAATGCTTTATCGAGCACGTCAGCACGGTTTGTGGCCGCGAGTACGATTACATTTGAGTTCGTCCCAAAACCGTCCATCTCAGTCAATAGCTGGTTAAGCGTATTTTCACGCTCATCATTTGATCCTGAGAAATTATTTTTTCCTCTGGCACGGCCAACGGCGTCGATCTCGTCAATAAAGATGATTGCAGGCGATTTCTCCTTGGCTTGCTTAAACAAGTCGCGAACTCTTGACGCACCAACTCCAACGAACATCTCTACAAAGTCAGATCCTGACAATGAAAAGAATGGAACTTGCGCTTCACCGGCAACCGCCTTGGCAAGTAATGTTTTACCTGTTCCCGGAGGGCCAACTAATAACGCGCCTTTCGGAATTTTACCACCCAAGTTTGTATACTTTTGCGGGTTTTTCAAAAACTCCACAATCTCTTGAATTTCTTCTTTCGCACCTTCTAAACCGGCAACATCTTTAAAGGTAGTCTTGATGTCGTTCTTCTCGTCAAAAAGCTTTGCTTTCGATTTCCCGATATTAAAGATTTGTCCACCGCCACCACCAGGACCACCAGCCGACATACGTCGCATGATAAAAATCCAGATCGCCACAATTATGATGATTGGCAACAAGCTGACAAAAATTTCGCTCCAATTGCTTTTTGGCAAAAACGTAAAATCCTTCAACTTTCCGGCCGCTACGGCTTCTTCAAGTTTTTTCTGGAAAATTTCATCGTTACCAATGTCGAACGTATAATGCGGTCCATCGCTGTCTCGATTCAACATGTCTTTGGCCACGGCCGCATGCTGTTTTTCAGTCAACGCTTGCTTGGTCAAAAATACCTCTGCCTGCGATTTGTTGTAAATAACTACCTTTTCAACATCGCCCTCTTCAAGGAATGTCGTAAATTTCGGAGAAGACGTTTTTGCCGGCTCATTAAATGCAGAACCGCCGGTAGCAAAACTTATGAATAAAAATAATAAGACGATAATTCCATATACGAGCCACGGACTAATCTTATATTTCGGAGTTGGATTATTGTTTTCTTTAGCCATTAAATGGTTGTTTCTTTAATACTTGTTTTGAATGGTGGTGATTTTAGCATCGCCCCACAAACTCTCGATGTTGTAATACTCACGAATGTGTTTTTGAAAGACATGTACTACAATATTGACATAATCCATCAACACCCATTCGCCGTTGTCTGTACCTTCAACGTGCCAAGGCTTATCTTTTAATTCTTTAGAAACTGTTTTTTGAATTGAGTTAACAATCGCGTTAACCTGGGTATTTGAACTTCCGTTGCAGATAATGAAATAATCGCAAACTGCGGTATCGATTCCTCTTAAATCCAGAATATCAATGTCATTTCCTTTAACTTCCTCGATTCCTTTTATAATTTGTGCTAGTAGCACGTCATTGTTTACTGCTTTTTTCGCCATTAAGTTTTTTGTGTATTTTGCAAAGTTACCATTTTTTGTCTTTATTTTTGAAACTTAACATAACATTAAATCAGGGTTCTGAATAAATTTCCGATGCGTTTTATCAAACTGAGTGCCGTTTCCTCAACCAACGATTTTCTTAAAGATCTTGTCAAAAATCAGCTCGCAAAACCATACATGGTTGTCAGTGCAGATGAGCAAACAGCCGGTCGCGGTCAACGCGCAACCAATTGGACATCGGAAGCTGGTAAAAATCTGATGTTTAGTGTCTTAATTTCGAGAAATCAAACCGCGCCGCCTTATCTTTTTGTGTTAAATGCCGCTATCGCAGTGTCAATTTTTCAAGTACTCAAAGCTAAAAACATCCCGAATCTGTCAATTAAGTGGCCGAACGACATTATGTCAGGTACTAAGAAAATTTCGGGTATTCTGATCGAAAATACGCTCTCGGCAACCACCGGCGTGCAGTCAATTGTTGGCATCGGCCTGAACGTCAATCAAACCAACTTCCAGGACCTTCCAAACGCGTCCTCATTGGCTGTTGTTGCCAAAACCGAATTCGACGCCGATGAAATTCTGAAAAATATCGTAACTCAAATCAAGCACAACGTTGATTCGATAGATAATCACATTCAGGAAATCTGGGACTTTTACAATGAGAAACTTTTTAGGCGAAATCTACTCAGCAATTTCATTCTCGAAGACAAATCGGTTATCGAAGCGGAAATTTTGGGTGTAAATCAGGGCGGGCAACTCGTCATCGAACACGAAAATCAGCAAAAACGTTACGACATTAAGCAAATTCAGCTGATTTATTAGAAGCTATTTCCGGCTGTTCGCTCATATCTTTTTTCGCCTCGTTTCCTCGACTTCAAAAAGGATAACCGCTGCCATCCGGGCTAGGGCTTGATTGCAACCGCAAGCGAACTCGCTACTTGCGAACTTTTGGTTAAGCGAATGCCAATCCCGGTTACATTCGGCAAATAATCATGCGGAAATTCATGTTTAATTTTCAGGGTATAACTTCCGGCTTTCAATACTTGGTTTTGCAGTACCTTTTGCCGCAAGTCGCAATAATCACCAAGGCAATCCGCGATTGGTTTTCCTGAGTTATCGGTAAGGACCAATTCTAAGTTAGTCTCTTTTCCTGCAAAAGCTACATGTATCGGAATCGATCGCGATGGCATTGCATATCCATGGCTGAAATCAATTTCAAGATCGTAAACGCCGTCTTGTTTTAAATTGAACTTAAACGATTTTACTTCGTTCTTCGGCCACTTGTTGTCCGGAAAATCCCGATTGTATTCGGATACCACGGCCGAATCGCAAGAAAGCATCACAAGTAAAATCACCAGTATCGCGATGCCTCTTTTCATTTTTACAATTTTTGCATGTTCGACGACAGCGATTCCATGAATTTCGTGATCGGACCTTTAATCATCATTCCCATCATGGCATTGAACTCGCCTTCAAATGAAAGTCCAACCTCCGACGCGTTTGCAGAAACTTCTGTAATATTCGCAATTAAAGCAAATGCTAATTTGTCGCTTGCCGAAGCTAAAACGATCTTATTTGGCGCCACTTTTTCTTTCACTTTTAACTTGATCTCAGGCATTCCTTTCAATCCAAATACAAAAGATTCATCGCCCAAAACTTCAAATTTCGCGATGTTATCCGGCATCAGTTTCTCAAAATTGCTGACATCACCAAGCGAGTTGAACAATTCAGTTGCTGATTTTTGAACCTGTACTTTCGGAGTTTCTATTTTCATGTTAATTGCTGGTTTGGCCCCAATCAGCTGGATTCGTATTCCACTGTTGAAGTATTTCTAATTCTTTTTCTGATATGTATTGTTTGGCAACCGCAAGGTTAAGTAAACTTTCGTAATTGCTCAAGGTGGTAAGTTCAACGTTGGCCGATTTGAAATTCTCAGTTGCATCGGCAAAGCCATAAGTGAAAATTGCCACCATGCCTTTTACGTTTGCACCCGCCGACTTCAGTGCGTCAACTGCATTCAAACTGCTTTTTCCGGTACTGATCAAATCTTCAACCACTACAACCGATTGTCCTTTTTGCAAAAAGCCCTCAACCTGATTTAATCGTCCGTGCTTTTTGGCTTCCGGTCGAACATAAACAAATGGCAACCCCAAGTATTCGGCAACCAATACGCCAATTCCGATGGCACCGGTAGCAACACCCGCTATCACATCTGGTTTTCCGTATTGTTTTTCGATGATCTTTGAAATCTCCTCGCGAATGTAATTGCGAATCGGCGGAAATGATAACGTTAGCCTGTTGTCGCAATAAATCGGCGACTTCCAACCCGACGCCCAACTAAATGGACTTTTCGGATTCAATTTAATTGCATTTATTTGCAAAAGTAACTCGGCCGTTTTTTCTGCGGTATCCTTGTTGTAAATCATACCACAAATGTATAAAGTTTTTGTCAACGATAAGCCGCTTTTCCTCACAAATGAGATTCAAAAAGAAACGGATTTTCAACTATTTTTGCTCGAAAGCGTCGACATAAAACAACTTATCGGAAAGATTTTCAATAACAAGATTGACAAGGCATATCTCTATCACCCAGACGAAAAGGAAATCATGAAAACTTTGAAGTCGAAGATAAAAGTAAATAAAGCCGGCGGCGGACTTGTTTATAATTCAAAGAATCAAATCTTGTTCATCTTCCGAAACGGGAAATGGGACCTGCCAAAAGGCGGCATCGAGAAAGGCGAGGAGATAATTGACACGGCAGTTCGCGAAGTTGAAGAAGAAACCGGCGTTAAAAATCTAACCGTCGTGCGAAAACTTCAAAAAACGTATCACATTTTTAGGCATCACGACAATTACCGATTAAAAACCACGCATTGGTTTATCATGACCACTGATTATGACGGACCGCTTGTGCCGCAAACCAAAGAGGGAATCGAAAAAGCGATTTGGCTCAATGCCGATCAGGTTCATGAGGCGCTCGCAAATTCGTATGAAAACATAAAACTCCTTTTTGAGCAGGAATCGGTAATTATTTAACCACGGCCGGGGGAACCAACAGCGAATAGTCTCCGCCATTTCGAAGTACATCCCTGACAATACTTGAACTGATATACGAGGTATTGGCAGCGGTCAACAAAAACACGGTTTCAATTTTTGACAGTCGGCGGTTTGTATGTGCAATCGCTTTTTCAAATTCAAAATCTGCCGGATTTCGCAAGCCACGAACAATAAATTGCGCTCCAAGCTCTTTACAAAGGTCAATAGTCAGTCCCGTATAAGAAATCACCGATACGGTTGGATACGCTTTAAAACTCTCTTCGATGAAATGTTTGCGCTGTTCAAGGCTAAACATATATTTCTTGTCGGCGTTTACTCCGATGGCCACTACAATCTCGTCAAATAACGGAACGCTTCGTTTGATAATGTCGAAATGCCCAAGCGTGATCGGATCAAACGAACCTGGGAAAACAGCTTTGCGTTTAGTCATTTTTATGATTTTTCAGTGCTAATTCGATTGCGTTCGAGAATAAATCGGGTAGTGAAATTCCGGCTTCGCGAGCTTGCTGTGGCAGCAGGCTTTCGGTTGTGAGTCCGGGTATGGTATTCATTTCAAGCAAATGCGGCTCGTCGTTAACCAAAATGTATTCGCTACGGGAAAAGCCGGTCATTTTTAGAACTTCATAAACCCTTTTTGCAACAATTCTAACCCGATCGGAAACTTCGTCTGAAATTCGCGCCGGAGTAATTTCCTGTGATTTTCCGAGATATTTTGCTTCATAATCAAAAAAGTCATTTTCTGAAACGATCTCGGTAATTGGCAATACCTTAATTTCTCCTGCAAAATCAATCACACCAACAGAAACCTCGGTGCCTTCCAGGAAACTTTCAATAATGATTTCATTGTCTTCTTTGTAAGCTTTAGCGATCGCTACCGCCAGTTCGTCAGCCGATTTAACTTTAGAAATTCCAAAACTCGATCCTGCGCGATTCGGTTTTACAAAACATGGCATTCCAACAGTATCAACGATTTTCTGCTCATTGATCTCATCGCCTTGATTCAAGTAAAATGATTTCGCGGTTTTAATCCCGTATTGTTTTAAAACCGACAATAGATCACGTTTGTTAAAAGTAAGCGCCGACTGATAATAGCCGCAAGAAGTTTGCGGAATTCGCAATAATTGAAAGTAAGCTTGCATCAATCCATCCTCACCGGGAGAACCGTGAATGGCGTTGAAAACAACATCAAAAGTGATCCGCTTTCCGTCAATGTCCGAAAATGAAAAATCATTCTTGTCGATCGGATATTTATTGTTGTGCTCGTCCACATGAAACCAGCCTTCTTTTAGGATATGAACCCGGAAAGACCTGTATTTGTCTTTGTCGAGATTCTGGTGGACGACATTGCCACTGATCAGTGAAATTTCGACTTCGCTTGAGTAGCCGCCCATGATTATGGCAACGTTTATCATAATAGAAGGTGTTAATGGAACCAACAAATTTATCATTTTATTTCGAAAGGAAATGCCTCTACAAATTTTATATCTTTGCGCAAACATTAATTATATGACCTTTAAGGAATACATAACAAGCCGAGCGTTTTTTGGGCAGATTGCCATTGCGGTCGGAATCATCGCCGGACTTGTTTTCATCTTCATTTATTGGCTCAGATTTTCGACAAATCACGGTGAGGAAATCACGGTTCCGGATTTGACGAAACTGACCGAAGAGCAAGTTGATGAAAAGCTTTCTGAGCTCAATTTGCAGTATGTTATCCTTGATAGCGTCGATTTCAGAAAAGACTTTCCAAAATATAGCGTGGTTGAGCAAGATCCCTTGGCAGGCGAAAAAGTAAAGGAAGACCGAAAGATATATGTGAAGATAAATTCATCCGGATTTACATCGGTTCGTATTCCGGATTTGATCGAAAAAACATATCGTCAGGCGGCGCCGACTTTACAAGCACTCGGACTCGAAGTCGGCAACATTTCGTATGTTCCTTATCTTGGAAAAGACATGGTTTTGGAAATGAAACTGAATGGCAAAAAACTTCGCGTAGGCGAGAAGGTGTTGAAATCATCCAAAATCGATCTGGTTTTAGGTGACGGAAAAGTCGGTTTCGACGATAGCTCTCTCGATAGTATTTCATCCGATATAGAAGAACCAATTGATGAGTAAGATTTTAGTACCAGATTCTGATGAAGAATTGTTCGAACATTTTAGATTTGACGTTCCAAAAGGGCAAATTCCTGTTCGCATCGACAAGTTCTTAATGTATTTGATTCCGAATGCAACCCGGAATAAGATTCAAAATGCCGCGACTTCAGGAGATATTTATGTCAATGACCTACCTGTCAAATCGAACTACAAGGTAAAGCCGTCAGATGTTGTGCGGATTTTGCTTTCGCATCCGCCGTTTGAAAATCGGGTAGATCCTGAAAACATCCCTCTTGACATTGTTTTTGAAGACGATGCTTTGCTTGTTATTAACAAACCTGCCGGACTTGTGGTTCATCCCGGTCACGGAAATTATACGGGTACACTTGTAAATGCGTTGGCATATCATTTTGACAATTTGCCGATGAACAGTAGCGAGCGTCCCGGATTGGTTCATCGAATCGACAAAAACACATCAGGACTTTTGGTAATTGCCAAAACTGAAGCCGCAATGACGCATTTGGCTAAGCAGTTTGAAGCCAAAACATCCGAACGTGAATATATAGCACTTGTTTGGGGGAATGTTAAGGAAGATCAGGGTACAATTACCGGAAATATTGCCAGACACGTAAAAGACAGAATGCAAATGGCTGTTTTTGCTGATGAAAATATTGGCAAACCCGCAGTTACCCATTATAAAGTTTTGGAACGACTGGGTTATGTGACGCTCATTTCTTGTCAGCTTGAAACCGGTCGGACGCATCAAATTCGCGTTCATCTGAAACATATCGGGCACACTTTATTTAATGACGAACGCTATGGCGGACATCAAATATTAAAAGGAACTACGTTTACCAAGTACAAGCAATTTGTTGAAAACTGCTTTAAAATATTGCCTCGCCAAGCGCTTCACGCAAAAACTCTAGGTTTTATACATCCGACCACGGGTGAGATGATGCGATTTGACACCGAGATTCCGGCAGATATGGCTGAATGCATTGCCAAATGGCGAACATATTCAGTAGCCAAAGTTGCCGAGGAAGAAGAAGAGTAAGTATGAAGATAGTAATTTCGCCTGCAAAAACCCTCGATTTTGAGCGGCAAACGCCAACCGACTCCTTTACCGTTCCTGCGTTTTTAAAACAAGCCAAACAAGTTCACAAAGTTTTGAAAGACCTAAATCCGAGTGAACTTTCGGAACTTTTAAGCATTTCAGATAAGTTGGCTGATCTTAATTGGCAGCGAAATCAAAGCAAAGGTTTTGGATCAAAAGTGCTTTCCGAAAACGCTCGGCAAGCTGTTTATGCGTTTAACGGCGAAGTTTACACCGGTTTGGACGCATACTCGATTCCGCCTCAAAAACTGGATATGTTACAAGATCGTCTTCGGATTCTTTCGGGATTGTACGGAATGTTGAAACCACTTGATTTAATTCAGCCTTATCGATTGGAGATGGGTATTAAATTGGCTGTTGGCGATAGTCAGAATTTATATGAATTTTGGAAGACGTCGGTGACAAAGAAACTTAATTCGGAGATGTTAAAAGGCGAACTGTTGGTGAATCTCGCAAGTAAAGAATATTTTTCAGTGCTTGATAAAAAACTGCTGAAAGCCAGAGTTATCACACCCGAATTCAAAGATTACAGCGGCGGGAAACTTAAAATGATCAGCTTTTTTGCTAAGAAAGCCCGAGGATCAATGACGCGGTATATTATCGATACAAATTCGCAGTCGATCGACGATCTAAAAGCATTTGATTATGACGGTTATGCTTTTGATGACAAGCTTTCTCAAGGCGACACGCTGACTTTTACCAGATAGCTGTTATGTTAAAATAGGAGGAAGTCGGTTTGGTTTTATTAAATTGCCGCAAAATATTTTATCATGATTAGAAAAAGTTTTTTACTGTCAGTTTTGTTCGCCTCATCGGCAATGTTTGCTCAGGACGAATTGATCAAAAAAGTTATCAATAACGCATCAATCAGTTCTCAGTTTGTATTTAACGAGGTGATTGATCTTGAAGATACTTCAATTAAAAACCAAGGTTCGGCAGGGACATGTTGGAGTTATTCCGGGAACTCATTTTTGGAATCGGAAATGATCCGAATGGGAAAACAGCCTGTTGATCTGGCAGAAATCTACACGGCGCGTTTTGTATATCTTGAAAAAGCCCGCAACTATATTTTATTTAACGGCAACATGGGCTTGGGCGATGGTGGTGAAACCCACGATGTTTTGAATATGTTCAGAAAGTACGGCGCAATGCCGCAAGAAGCCTATACGCTTGAAGATTACGGAAAGGGTTCGGTAAAATCTGATGATTTTCAAAAACGATTCAAGGAAATTCTGGATGATTATTTAAAAGATGAAAATCCGAAGAAAGGCGCCTCATGGGTTCAGAACATCAACAAATACATAGACGAGAATTTTGGAAAACTGCCGGAAACATTTACCTACAAAGGAAAAAAGTACACTCCGCAGACATTTTCAAAAGAAATTGTGGGGATCAATCCAGATGATTATGTAGAGTTTTCTTCATATAAAGACAACCCGTATTATCAAAAAATGGTTTTGCCGGTTCCTGACAACTGGAGTTACGACATGGTTTACAATGTGCCGATGACCGAACTTACCGATATTATCGACCACGCGTTGGCAAAAGGGTATACAGTTGCCTGGTCGACTGATGTTTCAGAACCTTATTTTAGCTGGAAAAACGGTGTTGCACATGTTCCTGATGTGGATTTGTACAGCATTTCCGATGAGCAGAAAAAACAGATTTTCACAGGACCGCTTGAAGAAAAGAAAATCGATGAGGATATCAGGCTTGACGGACTTTACACATTAACCACTACAGACGATCATGCGATGCAGATTGTTGGTTTAGCGAAAGATCAAAACGGTAAAGAATATTATAAAGTTAAAAATTCCTGGGGCGATAAAAACGATTACAAAGGTTATTTGTACGTGACAAAGACGTTTGTTCAATTAAAATCGACCGGAATTTTGTTGCATAAAGACGGTTTGCCGAAAAGCACAGCCAAAAAGTTGAAAGCATAACAGCGGCAGCTTTTGTGGTTTGTTGAAATAATCATTTTCAAAATAACCAGAAAAGCCCTAGCCCGGATGGGAAGCGGCATCCTTTTGCAAAGCGGTAGCGGCGCAAAAGATATAGCGGACAGCCGGAATAGCTTCCAGTAAAAATCAGAGATCCCGTTAGAAATAGCGGGATTTTTTGGTTAAAGTTCCAACCAGTTTTGCAGTAATTTCTTACCGTTTTGCGTGAGAATACTTTCCGGGTGGAACTGCACACCACGAACATCATAAATGACATGGCGAAGTGACATAATCTGCCCGTTAGCATCGATTGACGTTGCTTCGAGCGAGGCGGGAAGTTGCGGCGAAACCGTCCAGGAATGATACCTTCCAACGGTAAATTTCTGTGGTAAATCTTGAAATAGCGGTTCGGAGGGAGCGATGATCTGAATCTCGGATCCGACGCCGTGATAAACCTTAACGAGATTGAACAATGACCCGCCAAAAACTGCGGCGATGGCTTGCTGACCCAGACAAATGCCAAGAATGCTTTTGGTTGCTGCGAACTTTTTGATCAGAGGTTTGAGCAAACCCGCGTCGTCGGGGATTCCTGGTCCGGGAGAAAGCAGTATTTTGTGAAACTTTTCGACTTCATCAAGCTCAAATTCGTCGTTCCGAAAAACGGTTATGTTGGCGTTTAAATCCTCGAGGTAATGCACGAGATTAAACGTAAAGCTGTCGTAATTGTCGATGACCAGGACGTTCATGAAAGGCGGGAGGTTAGGTATGCGCAGCAGCGAAGGTAAACATTTTGCAAAAAAAAGCCCGAAGAGAACTTCAGGCTTTAGATTTTTAGATCGGATTGATTAGAATGCGATGTTGGCAACCACGTCGAATTCGTCGTTGATGGCATTGTTTCCAAGGTTGTCGAAGAAACTTCCAGATCCGTATTTGATGTCGTATTTCGTACGGTCAATTTTTAGGTTTGCCACAGCAGTGTTTCCGTTTACAACCATGTCGAACGTTACGGGTTTTGTGATTCCTTTGATAGTAAGATCAGCAGTTACGGTATAATTATTAGCTGATTTTGTAGCGATGGTTTTGAAATCAAGTTTTGCGGTTGGGAATTTATCAGTCGCAAAAAAATCGTCGTTTTTTAGGTGACCTTCAAGTTTTTCTTTTCCGCCACCGGCTTTAAGATCGGTTACTGCGATTGAATTCATATCGATAGTAAACGCACCACCGGCAAGTTTTTTTCCTTTGAAAACAAGTGCGCCGTCTTTAAGAGCTACAGTTCCGTCGTGCTGACCTGTAAGTTTTTTACCAACCCATGTGATTTTGCTTTTAGAAGCGTCAACGGCTTTCTTGGTTTGAGCAGAAACGGTTACTGCAGTTAGCGTGAAAAGTGAAAGTGCGAAAATTTTTAAATTTTTCATTAGTTAAAAGTGTTTATTGAATTATTATTTGTGTTCAGTATTTTTAAACTTGTCGAGCAAAATGTTGAGTTGCTGGAGTTCATTGACCGACAAATTTCCGGTCAGTGATTCTTCGTACTTCAAAACTTCCGGATCTACTTTTTGGAGAAGATCAAGTCCGTTTGCGGTAATTGCGACCTCGATTTTTCGTCTATTGGCCGGACAAACTTCACGGGTGACCAGATTTTTTGACAGTAATTTGTCGACCAATCGGGTTGTGTTACTCGTTTTGGCGATCATTCGATCTTGTATTTCGAACATATTTGCCGGACTTCCTTTTTGGCCTCTCAGTATTCGAAGAACATTATATTGCTCCATTGACAGATCAAACGATTTTAAGGCTTCATTGATTTTTTCGAGAACGATGTTTTGAGTTCGGAGTACATTTAGCACTGTCTGCTTTGCAAGCGGAATCGACTTTTTATTTTCGATGACTAATTTTGACATGTGTACTTACCTTATTTGTAGGTACAAATGTAGTATATAAATATGTTGAGCAAGATTGTTTGCTGTTAATTTTTCGTTAATTAGAAATTGACCGATATTCTCGTTGTATTTTTAGGGACATGAAACTGAGTTTGTCAATTGTTTTATTTTGCTTGAGCATCAGCGTGTTTGGACAAGAGCTCGTGTCGAAAAAAGTGTGTGCCAAGGATGGCGTTACGGTAAAATCATTCGATTATCTGTTGCTGGCCGACTATCTCAAGATTGAAGATGACGAAATCAAGGTTGTCAATTTTTGGGCAACCTGGTGCGCGCCTTGTATAAAGGAACTTCCGCATTTTGAGAAGATAAATAGCGAGTATAAGAAGAAGGGCGTTGAGGTAATACTTGTGAGTTTGGATATGGCCAAGCAAGTTGAAAAGGCATTGATTCCCTTTATCATGCGTCGCAAACTCGGTTCGGATGTTGTGCATTTGCACGATGTTGATGCTGATGTTTGGATTAATAAAGTGGATCCTTCATGGTCGGGTGCAATTCCGGCGACATTGATTATCAGCAAAGATCGTAGGGCGTTTTTTGAGAAAGAGTTTACTTACGACGAATTACAATCAGAAATATTAAAATTCATCAAATAATGAAAAGTATTTTTTTATTCTTAACCATGTTGAGCCTTAGCATGACGGGTATTACTGGCAATGTTGACGGTTACAAGATCGGTGATATGGCAACCGATTTTAAGCTCAAAAATATTGATGGAAAATTGGTGTCTTTAGCCGATTACAAAGATGCCAAAGGTTATATCGTCATATTTACTTGCAACCATTGTCCGTACGCTAAAGCATATGAAGATCGCATTGTAGCCTTAGATAAAAAGTACAAAAAACTGGGATTCCCGGTAATTGCTATCAATCCGAACAATCCGGGCAAACAACCTGAAGATAGTTTTGAAAACATGAAACTGCGGGCGAAAGAAAAAGGTTTTTCATTTCCATATTTAATCGACGAAGGTCAGAAGATTTATCCGCAGTACGGCGCTACTAAAACACCTCATGTCTATGTTTTATCAAAAACTTCCAATGGGAATCGGGTTGAATATATTGGTGCCATTGATGATAATTACGAAGATGAATCGGCTGTAAAACAAAAATATGTAGAACAAGCGGTTAATAGCCTTTTGTCAAAGACTGAGATCGCCGTAAAAGAAACCAAAGCGATTGGATGTACAATTAAAAAATAAAAAATATGAACCTTACACAGGAAGAGTGGGCCTCGAAGTTACAGAATGATACCGATGCAACAATTTTAGACGTTCGCACAGATGAAGAGTGGGAGGAAGGATTTATTCCCGGTGCCATTCATGTTGATATCTATCAGGGACAGGGTTTTATCGATCAGATAAATGAGCTTGATAAAAATAAATCCTATTATGTTTATTGCAAGGCCGGCGGTCGGAGTCAGCAAGCTTGTCACATTATGAATGAACTCGGTTTCGACAAAACTTTCAATTTAACAGGCGGAATCTCACAATGGGAAGGGGATGTTGAAACTCCGGAGTAAATGCCTGAAAATAATGTAAAAGGACATTGACTTAATGTAAGCATTTGGACGGATTTCGGGGTCATCTTTGTAGGATAAAATCAAAAGCTATGAATAATTTTGCCAGCCCCCAAGACGACCAGCAGTTAAATAATCATACGATAATTGACCCTGCTTACAATGAGCCGTTTCCGGTTTCGGATTCAACGCCGGAGGAAATCAGTTTGGAAGATTTCGAAAAATTAAGCGGTACGAGTTTCATAGAATTCTTGAGATCGCAGGATGACATGCTATAATAATCGCTAAAAATAACATCGTATGAAAAATAAATTTTTAGCATTTGCCGCATTAATGATATGCGGAATTGCGTCAGCCCAAGTGAATCCGAATACGACAATTGATAAAACCATTGTTGACGAACCAAAACGCGATACACTTCAGGTTGACACGCAACTGAAGAAAGAAACGGACTTAAAGAAAATGGATGCGGTAAAAACGCAAGACCATGTGAAAACGAGTAAGGCGCCTGCTGTAGACAAGGACATAAAATCATCTGAAACTACCACAAAAACAAAAAAGGAAGTACGCCGTAAAACTCAAAATACGACAACTAAATAATCAACACAATGATTTAATTTAAAAGGGCCTTTAAAGCCCTTTTTTTTATAGTTTGCAATCTTCCGGAGTTTTTATGGTCAGGACGTGATTTTTGAGATCATAGACATCAGTTTTGCTCATTACATGAACCGTTAAGTTATCCATCGAAATGGGCGTTCCTTCTATAATATCCATGTAATTGCTTTTTTTGATCGTGCGTCCGTCAACCAAAATTGTCATTCCCGGACCAATAGCCTCCATTTTTGAACCTTGAATGAGCAAGCCTGTGTTTTCCTCAAGTCCGATACCTAGAATGTTAGGATTACTAACCACGATTTGAAACAGACGACCAATCCGGCCACGTTGAATAAAGTGTGTGTCAAATACGATATCGCTTACCAATCCAAATCCGCTTGTTGTTCTGATTTCCCCCTTTAGCAAGGCATCGGAACTTGAGCCCTGGAAAATCATATTTTCTGATGCTACGGCTGCTCCCGCAGAAGTTCCCGCGTACATGAACTTTGGATCTTTTAGTTTTTCGAGTAAGAGATCGTAAAATCTGGTTCCTCCTAGAATGCTGGTGAGTCGGAGTTGATCGCCGCCGGTTACAAATAAAACGTCAGCTTCATTTAACCGCTTTAAGAAGGTTTCGTCTTCTGCTTGTTCTCGTTCCTCAATCATTAATATGTCAACATTTTTCGCTTTTAGCTTTTTAAAAGCTTCAATGTAATCGCCTCCAATTTCTTTGGGAATGGTCGATGCGGTCGTAAGAACCTCAATGCGCGATCTTTCCTTTCTTCGGGATTCTAATATAATACGTTGCAGGATTCCCGTCTGGGTTGCATCTTTATCCGCAGTTTTCTTTGCGAGATCATCATGCGTGTCACCTTTATCTTCGGCACCGCCAATAATTACCAGTTTTCCTCGTACTGTCATGAATGTTGTTTTCTGCTAAAATTAGTGCGTCCAGGCATCATATATTTTACATAAACTGCTTGTCTGCTTACAATATTTTCTGGTCTTTTAAATGTAATCTTTAGGGCAAATTGTGTAAGAAGATACCTCACGTTATGCGTGAACTTTGAATTTATACACAAAATCTGTTGCCAATAAACAATTTAATAAGATGAAAATCCTTAAAAGACAAGTTCTGCGAGGTCCTAATATTTGGAGCAATTATCGCAAGAAACTGATTCAAGTTCGCCTCGATCTTGAAGAAATGGAAGACTTCCCAACGGATAAAATTCCGGGTTTTGCCGAGCGTATTAAATCACTTTTACCAGGAATGATCGAACACGAATGCTCGGAAGGCGTTCGCGGCGGCTTTTTCACTCGTGTCGAACGAGGAACCTGGTTAGGACATGTCATGGAGCACATTGCACTCGAAATTCAGGCGATGGCTGGATTTAAAACCGGGTATGGCCGGACGCGCGGCACAGGTGAACGAGGCATTTATAATATGGTATTTGCCTATGAAGTTGAAGAAGCCGGACTTTACGCTGTGGATGCTTCCTTTGCGATTGTTCAAGCGCTTGTTCACGGTGAAGACTATGATGTTGCGCACGATGTTGATGAAATCCGGAAAATTGCCCAGCGACATGAATTAGGTCCTTCCACAAAAAGCATCGTTGATGAGGCTGAAAGACGTGGAATTCCCTGGTTTCGTGTTGGATCTAATTCGCTGATTCAACTTGGCCAAGGGAAAAATCAAGTGCAGTTTCAAGCAACAGTGACCGCTAAAACCGGATTACGCGCAGCAAATATTGCTTCAAATAAAGATTATACCAAAAAGCTGTTGGCCGATGCGAAAATTCCGGTGCCAAAAGGTTCGATTTGCAAGTCCATTGAAGGATTGTATGAAATTATCGACGAAATCGGTTATCCGGTTGTCGTAAAACCGTTAGATGGAAATCAGGGTAAAGGAGCAACGATTAATATTACAACACCCGATGCCGCTGCTGCTGCATTTGAATTTGCAAAAAAATATGGCGATCATATTATTGTAGAAAAATATATCTCAGGCTTTGACTTCCGGATTTTAGTGGTTGATAACAAGTTTGTCGCAGCTTCAAAGCGAATTCCTGCGCACGTGACGGGTGACGGGATAAAGTCAATCGATCAACTTATTGAGATTGTGAACCAAGATCCAAGACGCGGCGATGGTCACGCAAATGTTTTGACCAAAATAATTATTGATCGTGACAGCGAAATAATGATGGAAAAACAAGGTTACGATCTTTCATCTGTTCCTAAATCCGGTGAGATTGTCTATTTGAAATCGACCTCAAACTTGAGTACCGGCGGAACTGCGATTGATGTTACCGATGAAGTTCATCCGGAAAATATTTTTATGGCAGAGCGGATTGCTGCAATTGTCGGCTTAGACATTTGTGGAATCGACCTGATGGCATTTGATCTGACCACGCCGATTAAAGATAATGATGGCGCTGTGATCGAGGTTAACGCGGCTCCCGGACTTAGAATGCATCTTTCTCCGTCTGAAGGAAAACCGCGAAATGTTGCAAGCGCTATCCTCGACATGTTGTATCCACCAGGAAAGCCAAGCCGGATTCCGCTTGTTGCCATTACGGGTACCAACGGCAAGACTACAACCAGCCGCTTGATGTCGCATATGGCAAAGCAACGAGGGTTTAGAGTTGGTTATACGACAACTGACGGAATTTACATTGACGATTTTCAGATTGAAAAAGGGGACACCACCGGACCGGTTAGCGCCCAGTTTGTTCTACGTGATCCTTCAGTCGAGTTTGCGGTTCTTGAGACAGCTAGAGGCGGGATACTGCGAGCCGGACTTGCGTTTAGCGAGTGCGATATTGCCATTGTAACAAATATCAAAGGAGATCATCTCGGACTAAACGATATCAATACGATCGAGGATTTGGCTAACGTCAAAGCAGTTGTACCGAGAAGCGTCAAAAAAGACGGTTGGGCGATCCTGAATGCTGAAGACGAACATTGTGTGAAGATCAGCAAAGAACTTGATTGTAATATTGCCTGGTTTAGTCTTAGCAGATATAACGAGGTAATCACAAAGCAAATCGCCGAGTCAAAACCGGTAATGGTTGTTGATGAAGGCTGGATCACTTTAATCATTGGAAATCAGGAATTCAGAATCGAAAAGGTAACAAAGGTTCCGATTTCGTTCCAAGGAACAGCCAACTTCATGGTCGCAAATGCAATGGCCGCATCTCTTGCCGGATATTTAAGCGGTTTTGGATTAGATGAAATTGCAGATTCATTGCGATCATTTATTCCGGGATATGAACAAACGCCCGGCCGATTAAATTTGTTTCAATTCAAGAAGTTTAAGGTAATCGTCGATTATGCACACAATGTCCATGGCTACGCGGCAATCGAAGATTATTTAAAAAATGTTCCCGCAAAACGCAAAATCGGAATTATCTCCGGAATTGGTGATCGCCGTGAGGAAGATTTGCGCGAATGTGCCGCAATTGCATGTAAAATGTTCGATCATGTTATTATCAGACAAGATCACAGTTTGCGAGGACGTACTGAAGAAGAAATTAACAGCATTTTGCTTGACGGAATATTTGCATCAAAAAAATGTATCAGCCATGAGATCATTGCAGATGAAGCAAAAGCAATCAAACATGCTTTAGAAATCGCGCAGGAAGGCGATCTAATTGTTGCACTGAGCGATTTGTATCAAAGCGTTGTCGATGTCATCAAGAGCGAAATGGAGAAAGAGCAGTTAGCAACCGGATCATCATCTCCTCTTTCAGATACGCCGCTACTTGTACCACCACACAGTTTAATTCATCCTAATACAAATTATTATGGCAGACCAGCGTAAAGAATATAGTGAAGACGACAGTTTCAGCAACGATAAGACATCAGCTGAATATGGAAACACGCCACATAATCAGGCGAACGATCAGACGGGCAACGAATCTTTTGGCGAACCTGGAAACAAGACGTTTGAGAGTAACGAAACCACCGGTAGTGGTCTGAGTGAACTCGAACGTGACTCCCAGGATGGCTCCAGCACCAACACCGATTCAGAGGACGCTCCACATCGCGGTAATGAATACTTGGTTGATAAATATAATATCAATGACAAAGCACATTTTGATTCCAGTACCGATGATTTTGTAAAAACGACATCAAATTATAATCATGCGGATTTGGACGACAAGTCCGACGATAATGACGATGGTTCGCAAGATAGCAGGCATTAAACCTTTTGACAATGAGAGAACCGCTTCAATTAAGTTGAAGCGGTTTTTTTGCCATTACTTATTTTACTTTCTGAACAGCTGATATCTGAAGATCAGATGCAGGTTCATTCGATGTATAAATCACTTAAAAATAAAACTTTAGTATAAATTCAGTTCATCTTACCGGAGAAGAACTGAACCTTAAATCGAGTCTAACCTTCTATAACAAAAAAAGTCGCCTCAATTCGAGACGACTTCTTTGTTAAAACCGGGGTTGAAGTACTAGACTTTGCCCCGGTGACCAACAACTTAAATTTTTGGATTCAAACTTGGTTGCGAGATTGTTTTTGTAAGCAAACCTGCGGCTATCGAAAAAAGGCCGACGATCAAGTGTGGAAGATAAACCCGGTCCGCAAACTCGAACAACCAAGGTGAAATAGCTACGATGATTCCGCCTAACACGTCGATCATCAAGTGAGTCGAAACCGGAACGATTTTCTCAATACTAAATTCGTACGCGGTCATCAAACTCATGATAATCGTCATTATGCCGAAAACCATTAGCACAATGCTTTCAGCTTGCCGAAAATCCCAACCTGCAACTGCCGGCAGGATTAAGATCAGACCACCAACCAAGTAGTCGATGATTCCGTGTGTTTTGGTTTCGATGAACCTCATAAGCTATGAATTTGATTACATTCCGCCCGTACCGGTATTGGTCGTTCCGGTTCCAGCATTGTTAGAACCCGGTGATGTGCTTGACGAACCATTTCCGGTTGTTGTTCCGGTTCCAGTATTCGTTCCGGTTCCAGTTCCCGTACCAGTCGACAATGTATCGCCGGCCATCCCACTACCTGAAGTGTTGTCCATATTAGTTCCGGTTCCCATCGCATCTGAATCACCAGACATTCCAGGATCAGTACCGTATTCAGTTCCGGTTGTGTTTTCGGTGTCGGTTTTTGAATCTTTACATGCAACCATAGTTACCGTAAATAGCGACAGTAATGCAACTTTAAAAATTGATACCTTTTTCATAATTATTGTTTTTTAATTTTAAAGTAAATTTAGTTTCGTCCTCGCCGCCATGGATTACAGTATTTGACGGTATTCTTATAATATTTTAATTAAGAAGCAGTTATTACTAGCGATCTATCACATCTTGCTAATACTGATGAATTTATTCCCCGACGACGAACTGTTCCAAAGTTACAAGCGGTCAGTTTCGAAATATGATTTACCCGATACCGATCTTACGCTCATCGACGGATTTATTCCGAAAATCGACGCCGACCGCTACTACAAACACTTGCTTGCAAATACTGACTGGCGCGAATATTCGATGGATATATACGGGAAAACTTTGGTGGCACCTCGAATGGTGGCGTGGTATGAAGATGCAAATAATCGGGGCGCCAATCCTAAAACGCCTCCATTTACTTCTGAGCTAAACGAAATCAGGCAATTTGTCCAGAATCAGACCGGAATTTATTTTAATAGTGTGCTTTTAAACCTGTACCGCAATGGTAGCGATGGCGTTGGATGGCACAGCGATAAAGAAGAAAATTTTGGGAAGAATGCGATTATTGCTTCGGTTAGCTTTGGCGAAACCCGAATGTTCAAACTGCGCCATAAATTTAAAAAGGATCTGCCTGTTGTTGAAATTCCGCTGCATCATGGCGCGTTTCTGTTGATGGCCGGAACGACACAAAGTTTTTGGCAACATCAGATACCAAAAACAGTTAAAGATCAACTGCCGAGAATCAACCTTACTTTCAGGCAGGTTAAACGCCAACTGCCGTGAAGTGACGGCCGCTTTTGAGTGTTGCGGCAACATAGTACATGCTTAGATTTTCATGGATTCAATTCGCGAAGCGCGCCAGCGATTGACGCGATATCCTTTTCTCCGTCAGGGAAAAGATTTAGCGGAAAGCGCGGCGACCGAAGATATGAGGGCGGGCGCCATTAGTGGAAATCATACTTGCGTTCAACTGCAAATCGGATTAAATCTGTTTTGCCGTGAATGTTCATTTTTTTCAGAATATTCTTGCGGTGAGTGTCTACAGTTGTCTTTCCGATAAACAGCTGATCGGCGATTTCCTGGGACGTTTTGCCATCGCCGATGAGTCGCAAAATCTCCTTTTCCCGCGTGCTCAACTTGATGGTTTCATTAGTAGCAACGTTGTTAAAACCGATGGCGTCGTCGAAATACGTACCGTTAGTCCGCACAACATGAATGGCTTCGAGAACTTTTTTGAGCGACGAATTTTTCATGATATATCCTGAGGCGCCGGCTTGACGCATTTGTTCAACAGCTTCGGGTTGGTCGAACATGCTAAAAGCGATGACTTTAGTTTCGGGAAATTCGCTTTTAATGACTTTGGTAGCTGAAATTCCGTCTTTTTTTGGCATTCGGATGTCGGTAATGACCACCTGAGGACGCTTTTTGCGAACCAACTCGATTAGTGCCTCACCGTCATTTGCCTCGCCAACAAGTGAAATTCCATCTTCGTACTCAAGGAAGAGCCGGATGCCGTCGATCAGCGCTTGATGATCCTCGGCTATTACTACTGTTATCATGGATGGGAATGTTTATAATGATGGTTGTGCCGTTGCCGGGAACCGAATCTATGGTGAAATCGCCGCCTAATTGCTCGATCTTTTTCTGCAGGTTTTTTAAGCCGATTCCGGGTTTGTCGTCGAGAACCTCAGGATCGAACCCGCGGCCATTGTCTTCAATGATGATATTTATGCCTTCAGAATAGTGTTGCGTCAGGTAAATGCTGGCTTCGGTGGCCTTTGCATGTTTGATGATATTTGCCGATAGTTCCTGAATAATCCTGAAAAGTGTAACCTCAAGCGAATTTTCAAGTCGGTTTTGAAAGCCGAACGGAAATACATTAAATTTCAATTTGTTGATGACACTCATCTTCTCCGCCATCGTGTTAACGGCTGCTATGAGTCCGTGTGTTCCAATGACACCTAAATTCTTCAGATGTGAAATGTCGCGAACTTTTTGATACGCCTCGTCGATAAGTTCGTCGTTCTTCTCGAAAATCTGCCTGCTTTCAGGATTATTGTTGTCGCGTTTTAAGCTTTGATAATTTAATTTTAGTGTGACCAGAATACTTCCGAGGTTGTCGTGAATTTCGTTTGCGATCTGCTGCCGTTCTTTCTCCTGACTTTCGAGCATGAGATCGATTTGGTGAAGTTCCTGTTCTTTCAGAGTTTTTTCGAGTTTTTGCTTTTCGATCAAACGATCTTGTTCGGCGATTCGGCGTTTTCTCGCGATGTTTTTATAACCCAAAACCCCGATTAGCAGGGAAACGAACAAGAGTCCGACGAAGATCATCATAAACATCTTATTGGTGTTCAGTTTGTTTTTCAGCGATAAATTTTCGAGTTCTTTTTCCTTTGCGCGATACTTGGTTTGCATGTCGCTGATCGCAATGTTCTGATCGCTTTCATTAATTTGATTTTCAACGTCATTGCTTAGCCGCAGGTATTTTAGCGCATTTTTATGATCGGCAATTTGCTCGTAATTGTCGTAAAGGTTGTAATAAATAATAGCTTTGATTTTTTGCTCAAATTCCTTCGAATCCGACCGTTCAGCCTGATGCAGCAATGTAATGGCTTTCTGATGATTGCCAAGTGCATAGTAAGTTGCAGCTTGATTAATCAGATTGTAGATCATTCCGGTCTGGTCGCCGATTCGGAGCAGTTTCTCATAATCGCGATCCAGATAGTATAAACTTGAATCGTAATTTTGAAGAACTTCCGAGTACAAAACCGCGATATTGTTGTTGATTTTGGCTTCGAGTTTGTCGTCTTTAATTGTTTTGTTGAGCCAGATCGCCTTCCAGAAGTGATGCAAACTTTTCTCAGCTTTTGGTTTTTCTTTTTTGTCGGCTTCCTCATAATCGATCAGCACGGATGCTTGCTCGACGTGGCCGATCAGGATTTTTCTCGGGTCGCGAGACGTCTTGGCATATGCGAGATATTCGTCAAGGTATTTTTGGTAATCGTTTTTGTTTTGTTCCTGTAAAGAGATCAGCTTAACAATTTGCAAGGTGATATCCATCGCTTTATCGATCGAATCAATTTCCCTGAATTTTTGCCGCGCGCTCAAAAAATCGCGATACGCCAAATCGGCGTTGTTGAGTTTGGAATATGCTCTCGCTCGAAGATGCAGGAAATTAGCTAATTGGTTTCCGCTGAACGATTCCTTCTTTAGCGAATCAAGGGTTTTCAGCGCCATACCCGGCTCACCATTTTCGATCTGCTTACTTATAAGATGAAAATTGGCAGACTGAGCAAATGTCAGCTGCCAAAATGTGAGTAATATTATTAGGTATGTGCTTTTCATCTTATGGTTTAACCACGCCGTGGCCACATTTTTTCGGCATTCCGATATTATGGTCGTCATCGCCACCTCCGTTTAACGGAACTACTTTTGAACAATCTGCCGCACTGAAAAACTTATTGGCATATAATTTCATTGTTGCCGGCGTAACACTGTTGTCGTGGTAAAGCAACACCTCGATTTCTTTGTCTTTATCCAATTTTGGCGCGCCGTCGATTTGAACAATATTGCCGACCGCAATATCAAATGGAAAAACATTTCCATTGTTATCAGGTAACTTGTCGATCTTGTTTTGAAAAAGCAATACTATTCGCTGCGTCGTGTCATCTGAGACATTGTAAGTCTCACTAATCGTATATTTATCACCCTTGACAGGCTCAGGCAAACCTACATACAAACGGATATTCGAATCGTCAATCCAACTTCCTTGTGATTCATAAAGGTCGAGTGAATCCGGAATTTTCATACTGCTGACCACCGTATCAACTTGCTGATCAATAACGGTTTCGATTTTTTTGGTGTCATTACACGACACAAGAAACACCGCCAAAAGCAACGTAGTAATAACTCTCATAAATTTGAAATTTGGTTTGTTGAGTCAAATATAACCGATTCGCTGAAATTTCGTATACCTAGAAGTGGGTATATTACTTCGACTTTTCGCCGACAAAGAAATCGTTCTGCGATTTAAACAACACATTAAAGGTGGTCAAGCTGCCGTAAATTCGCGTGATATATTGCTGTAACTCGATTTTTTCTGATTCCTCAAGTTTGCTCGCGTTGATTTTTTGTTCCATTACTCGGATTCGATCCCGAACCATTACAATCTTATGAAAAAAGGTGTCGATCGGAACTTCTTTTCCCTGAACGCCTTTCTGACCGGGCTCCAAAAGCAGTTTGCCACCTTTCCATTTGTCAGCAATTGGCGTGGCCGGGGTAATGTCTGACCATTGTTGCAGAATTGATTTCAGACTTTTTTCAACGTCGTGCAAACTGATGGTGTCGACCTCGTTCTCCGAAGCCTCGATAACTTCAAATTCATCGTTCAATTCGATGGTTTCCAGTCCGTTTTCAATAAATGTCACCCAATAATGTTGTGATGTAACATTGGTGACGACTCCCTTTCCAAAGTTTTTATGATCGATTCTTGATCCAATTCCGAGTAGTTTCATTACCTATTTATTTGGTATTAATTATCGTGCGTTGTCCGTTTTTGAGCTGTCGAGCTCAGCCAAAATCTCGTTTACATCGGCTTCGGTCGATTGCAATTTCGACTTGCAAAATGCGATTAAAACTGCGGCTCGTTTTACCTTTTCCGACAGAGAATCAACCGATATTTCTCCTTGTTCAATCTCCGAAACAATTTTCTGCAATTCTTCATACGCAGCTTCATAACTCGCTATTTCACTCATCTCTTTTGTTTTTTACTGTAGTTGTAATTTCGCCTTCATACATTTTAATCACCAATTCATCACCAATCTGTACTTCGTCTGCTGAGGTAACCGACTTTCCGTTTTTCATCGCAATGCTGTAACCGCGTTTTAAGACGTTTTTTGGATCCATGATCCGAATGATATTTTCCAGATTCGCAATTTTCATTTCGTTTTGACCAACCATCGTCATGCTGTTCTTTGACACTAACGTGGTTAAATTAGCGATCGCAACAGCCGAATTTGACAACTGCTGAACCGAATGTTTACGAATCAGGTCAGCCATAGCATTCAAAACCAACCGATTGTTCCTGAATCTGAAAACCGACTGCGAATAAAGTGATTCACTTAGCGATTTCACCCGGTTGTTGTGGTGCGTCACCATTTGCACCGTTGCCGATCGGAACCATTTTACCTCAGTTTGCAACGCGTTCTGTCTAACGTTCAAAAGCGCTCTGGTTTCGCTTGCCAATTGCGCTTCAAATCTCGCCAGGGGAACCGCCACATTGTGAAACTTTTGGATGAGGTAATCGGCAAGTTTCGTCGGGGTGATTGCATTTAAATGCGAAATCATTTCCGAAACCGTTTCGTTCGTCGCATGACCAATTCCGGTTACAACAGGTAGCGGAAATTCGGCAATAGCCCGTGCCAGTTTGTAGCTGTTGTAGCACGAAAGACCGACATCGCCACCGCCACCCCGAATAATAGCGACAATGTCAAAATGATGTTTCACTTTTTCAATCAACTCGAGCTGAGAGAGGATTCCGTCGACCGCCTTTTCGCCCTGCAAAAGCGATGGAAAAAGCATGTGAAAAAATTTGTAATTCCACTGATTCTGATCGATCACACTTAAAAAATCGGCGTAGCCCTTACTGGTTTCCACCGAAATAATCGCGATTCGCTGCGGCAAAAGCGGAAATTTTAACCGCTTATTTTGCTCAAAAACGCCTTCCAGTTTTAGCTTTTGCAGCGTTTCCTGTTTTTCGCGTTCCAAATCGCCAAGGGTAAAACTCGGATCGATTTCAAGGATCCGAAGCGATAGTCCATGCGCGGGATCGAATGTGATTTTTGCCAGAAATAAAATTTTTATACCATCTTTCAGCGGCTCGTTCAGCAAATCCAAAAAAGCCCTGTTTGCTCGCAAATAATCGGTGTTCCAGAGAGTCGAATTTACAAGCGCGATCACTTTTCCGTCCTGTTTTTCCACCAATTCCGGATAACAATGGCCAGAATGTTTATAATAATTGAGCTTATTCATTTCGGCTTTTACCCAAAACGCGCTCTGGTAACGGTCTGACAAGGTTCGCTGCACACTGCGAGCCACCTGATAAAGCGAAAAAATTTTCTTTTCAGTCATGCCAAACCTTTTTTCAAATTTATCGTTTTGATCGTATCAAGCCTAATGTTTTTTTGGGCGTGCCCACAAGGGTCGGGCGCTGCGCTTCAAGTCCGCGCCCTCGTTGCCTCAGGCTGTGGGCTTTCCCGCTACGATCCCTCACGCAGTCGGGATGTTCAAACCACACACCATGATTCCATCTAAAAACGACCTGAAAATCTTTCCGGAGAACCGCTGCAAAAAAAAACACCAACAAAATAATCGGCTTTTAAAAATATCTATATTTGATTGGAAATCAGCGTGTCATCTAAAGTCAGCAATCATGAAACACATTTCAATATTAATTCCCGAAGGCCATTCAAGTCTTCCCAACATCGACGGAGCGCAACAAATATTATCCGAAGTGAATGCTATTTCAACGGCTCAAGGTGGATCGCCGCCGTTTAAGATCGAACTCGTCGGATTGTCAAAAGATGTGAGTCAGCGTGGTGGGAAGTTTGTCATCATGCCCGACAAAACCATCGATCAAATTACCCAAACCGACTTGATCATCATTCCGGCAATGCACGGCGATCCGATTGCGGCAATTACTGCCAACCGTAAATTTGTTCCCTGGATGATCGAGCGATATGAATGGGGCGCGGAAATCGCGAGCTTATGCATAGGTTCATTTTTTCTGGCTTCAACCGGACTCATCGACGGAAAGCAATGCGCCACACATTGGATTGCGGCAAATCAGTTTCGCACGATGTTTCCGCAAATCGATTTGGTAGACGACAAAATTCTGACCGATGAAGACGGGATTTACACCAGCGGTGGCGCATATTCGTTTTTGAATCTATTAGTTTATATCATCGAAAAGTATTGCGGCCGGGATATGGCAATCAAGATTTCAAAACGTTTTATGATCGATCTTGGAAAAGTGAGCCAATCGCCATTTATCATGTTTGTCGGGCAAAAAGACCACAACGACGAACCGGTTAAAAAAGCACAGGAATTTATCGAAGAAAATTTCGAAGACCGTTTAAACGTAGAGGAACTCGCCAGGAAATTTGCAGTTGGCCGGCGGAGTTTCGAGCGAAGGTTCAGAAAATCGACCGGGAATTCAGTTAACGAATACATTCAGCGGGTTAAGATCGAAGCGGCAAAAAAGCAACTTGAATCGGGCAGGCGAACAATTTCAGAGGTAATGTATGATGTGGGTTACTCTGATGCGAAAGCCTTCCGCGATCTTTTTCGCAGGATAACCGGAGTCACGCCGGTTGAGTATCGGAACAAATACAATAAGGACGTTGCTGTTTTACTTTAGTCTGCGGCGCTCCGCGTGAAGGATCGTAGCAAAGTACCGCGTACTGCGAAGAGCCTGACGGCGCGCAAAAAATTTGAAACAAAGCGGATTTTCCATGCGCCGGCACGCCCAAAAACCTTTAATGATTAACTAAAGATTAAGATTCGTTTTAGGGATTCCGAGGGCAAAATTTTTACCTTAGTTGCTATGGAAAGGATTAGCAGAAAAGGCTTTATATTTAGGAAATATGAGGCGCCAAACATTTCTCCGTTCGACAAACTCTTCGAAATTTTTACTGAACTGATCACTCACACTTCCGGCGATTTGGATGAAGCGCTCGACTGGTTGCGTGAACTTGACAAGGAATACCAACTTACTGACGAGAATTATACGATAGATGATTTTGTTGAAGACCTCAAGAAAAAGGGATATATCCGCGAGGAAGTTAAGGATGACGGCTCAGGCGGACTGAAAATCACGGCAAAAACCGAAAGGTCGATCAGGCAACAGGCGCTGAATCAGATTTTTGGAAATCTTCGCAAAAGCGGGTCGGGAAATCACAAAACCAAGTATTCGGGTTCGGGCGACGAACATACGGGAGAGTTTCGCGAATATCATTTTGGCGATGGACTCGACCGGATTTCGCTTACCGAAAGTTTGAAGAATGCACAGATTAATAATGGCGCGGGCGAATTTAAACTTACTGAAAACGATTTGGTGGTTGAAGACGCGCGATTCAAGGCTCAAATGAGTACGGTTTTAATGATCGACATCAGCCATTCGATGATTTTGTATGGCGAAGACCGGATTACTCCCGCGAAAAAAGTGGCGATGGCGCTTTCAGAACTGATTACCACGCGATATCCGAAAGATACGCTTGATATTCTTGTGTTTGGAAATGACGCGTGGCCGATTAAAATTGCCGATTTACCGTATCTTCAGGTTGGCCCGTATCATACCAATACTGTGGCCGGTTTACAATTGGCGATGGATTTTTTGCGCAGAAAGCGAAATACGAACAAGCAGATTTTTATGATCACCGACGGGAAACCGAGTTGTGTCCGGGAGCAGGATGGAAGTTATTATATGAACAGTAACGGGCTGGATCAATACATTGTCGAGAAATGCTATGCCATGGCGGCGACGGCGCGAAAACTTCACATTCCGATTACCACATTTATGATTGCAAACGACCCGTATTTACAGCGATTTGTCAACGAGTTTACTGAGGCAAATCAGGGTAAAGCATTTTACACCGGATTGAAAGGGCTGGGCGAAATGATATTTGAAGATTATGAAACCAATAGAAAAAAACGAATTAAATAAATGGATACAAAAGATATAAAGACACTTGGCGAACTCAAAGCCTCGGGTTATAAAAGCCGACCGATAAAAGACGAATTGAGACAAAATCTGCGGACTAAAATTGCAAGCGGACAACAGGTTTTTGAGGGCGTTTGGGGATTTGAAAATACTGTGATTCCTGAGCTTGAACGCGCGATATTGTCGCGGCACAACATCAATTTATTGGGACTTCGCGGTCAGGCAAAAACACGGTTGGCGCGTTTGATGGTGAATTTGTTGGATGAATATATTCCGTTTGTGACGGGATCTGAAATCAATGACGATCCGCTGAACCCGATCTCGCGTTTTGCCAAATCGCAGATTGTGGAAAAGGGTGATGATACTCCAATTTCATGGTTGCACCGAAGTGAGCGTTTCTTTGAAAAATTGGCAACTCCGGATGTAACGGTCGCCGATTTGATTGGCGATATCGATCCGATAAAAGCTGCAAATTTAAAATTGTCGTACGCCGATGATCGTGTGATTCATTTTGGGATGATTCCGCGTGCCAATCGGTGCATTTTTGTGATTAATGAACTTCCCGATTTGCAGGCGCGAATTCAGGTTGCGCTCTTTAATATTTTGCAGGAAGGCGATATTCAGATTCGCGGTTTTAAAGTTCGGATGCCGCTTGATCTTCAGTTTGTATTTACGGCAAATCCGGAAGATTACACCAACCGGGGAAGTATTGTAACGCCGCTTAAGGATAGAATCGGGTCGCAGATTTTAACACATTATCCTGAAACCATTGAAATTGCGCGCACGATAACCTCTCAGGAGGCAAAGTTGGACGAGCGTCAAGCTGAAGCGATACACGTACCCTCATTAGCCAAGGACTTGCTTGAGCAAATCGGTTTTGAAGCGCGGGAAAGTGAATATGTCGACTATAAAAGTGGTGTCAGCGCCCGAATGAGCATAACGGCGTTTGAAAATTTGTTGAGTACGGCTGAGCGTCGGGCTTTGAAATCCGGATCGGAAAGAACAACTGTCCGATTATCGGATTTTATGGGTGTTATTCCCGCAATTACAGGTAAAGTCGAATTGGTTTATGAAGGGGAACAAGAAGGTGCCGCCTTTGTGGCTGAACACTTGTTGGAGAGCTCGATCAAAACTTTGTTTCCCGATTACTTCCCAAAAATCGAAAAGTTGGAAAAATCAACTGATAAGAGTCCGTTTCAGGATGTCATCGATTGGTTTTTTGCCGAAAGCGGCTTTGAACTTTTAGATGACGCGACCGACGAGGAATACAGAAAACAATTAGACGCAATTATTCCGCTGAAGCAATTACTAGTAAAATACCAACCTGAGCTCGCCGAAGAGGACTCGTATTTTATGCGCGAATTCATTTTGTGGGGACTGGCGCAATACAAGAAACTCAGCCGCGACCGATTTGCGGAAGGAATTCAATTTAAAGATATTTACGGAAGTTACATCAGCAAACTTTAGCCGATTTCGAGTTCGGATAAAATCCGGTACG
Organism: Flavobacterium sp.; assembly: GCA_015234525.1. Classification (GTDB taxonomy): domain Bacteria; phylum Bacteroidota; class Bacteroidia; order Flavobacteriales; family Flavobacteriaceae; genus Flavobacterium. Next base: position 37,898 of record JADGMX010000049.1, read on the forward strand.
AGTCGACGCGCTTTGCATGATCGTAAACAGGCGTGGTGACCATCAGTTCATCAACGCCTGTTTTTTCTATAAAGCGATTGATCTCAGCTTGTACTTTTTCACGTCCGCCGATGAATGAATAGTAAATCATTTGTTGCAGCGCTGCTTCCTCGAGTGGATCCATCGGATGAGTTTCAGGATCGAGTGGCGGTTGCATCTTTTGACGTTTTCCGGTTATGATTCCGAGAAACAAACGTTTGAAGGACGTCGAGAGAAACTCGGCTTCCCGATCTGTTTCCGTTGCAATAACATTCACGCACGCCAGCACATAGGGTTTTGCGAGTTGTTTGGAAGGCCTGAAATTTTGGCGATAAATTGACAAGGCTTGCATCAATTGTGCGGGCGCAAAGTGACTTGCGAAGGCATAAGGCAGCCCTTTTTCAGCGGCGAGATAAGCGCTGTCGGTGCTTGAACCTAATATCCAAATCGGAATGTCGAGACCTTCACCGGGAATTGCCCGAACCGGCGCAGTTTTATTTGACGCCGAGAAATAGGTTTGAAGCTCATTGATTTTACTGCCGAAATCCATTACGGCGCGCTGGTCGCGATTGAGTGCCATTGCGGTCAGCTGATCCGTTCCCGGGGCGCGACCAAGTCCGAGGTCGATTCGCTCAGGATATAAAGTCGCCAAGGTTCCAAACTGTTCAGCTACAACAAGCGGCGCGTGATTGGGAAGCATGATTCCGCCTGATCCTACGCGAATTTGGCTTGTTTTTGAAGCAATATGCCCAATCAAAACTACAGTTGCCGTCGAGGCGATTCCCTCCATGTTATGATGTTCGGCCAGCCAATATCGCTTATAGCCTAATTTTTCGGTATGTTGAGCGAGGTCTGAGCTGTTGTGGAAGGCGTCGGCCGGAGTGTGGTTTTCGGGAACCATTGCCAGATCAAGAACAGAAAGTATCGTGGGTTCGGACATATCAAGGGGTTTTTTACAAAATTACGGCTTGTATCTTTAGGTCTTTAATCTTTTAGATACCTTTAACGCAGCAATAAAAATTGAGAATGGATTCGTTGACACAAATAGTTCTAGGCGCGGCAACCGCCGAGTTTATCGCAGGAAAAAAGATTGGCAACCGCGCATTTTTATACGGCGGAATACTAGGAACGATTCCAGATTTGGATGTCTACATCGGAAAGTTCTACGACATTGTGACAAGCAATGAAATCCATCGTGGGTTTAGTCATTCATTCGTTTTTTTTATTCTTGCGGCGCCGCTACTCGGACTTTTAATCCGCCAACTCGAGCGAAAGAACGGTTTAACGCTGGTTGATGCCATCAAATTATCGTTTTGGTGTTTATGCACTCATGCGCTATTGGACGCCTTTACAAATTGGGGAACGCAATTGCTTTGGCCATTGGAGGAACGATTTGAAATTCAGTCGATATTTGTCATTGATCCCTTGTATACATTACCTTTCATTTATTGCCTGATACGGGTTTTTAGATTGAACCGCGAGAATCCGATGAGGCGGAAATGGAATAACCGTGGACTGATTATCAGTAGCTCTTACTTGATGTTGACACTTGTTTTGCAAGCTGCGGCGAAGCATCAATTTGTCGCGCGGTTGGGCGAATTAAATCTTGATTATACCGAGGTAAGCGTCAGGCCGGCGCCATTGAATACGATTTTGTGGAACGCTAACATTTCGACTACCGACGGCTATTACTTGGGTGAGTATTCGTTTTTTGATTCGCAGCCGATCACGTTCGATTTTTACAAGCGAAATTCGGAGTTGATTCAAGGTTACGAAAGTGATCAGATGATTGTGCGACTAAAAAAAATGTCGAATGGTTGGTATACGATTTCCGAGTCGGATGGAAATTTATATTTTAACGATATGCGATTTGGCCTCTTGAATGAAGATACTGACAACCCTGAATTCGTCTTTCGATATTTGTTGAACTTTGAAAACGGAAAGGTTACCGCAACAGAAGCCGAGTCGCCCGGACGAAGTGAGCCCGGAAAATTACTAAAACGACTGTGGGTGCGAGTACAGGGGAATTGACCTGAAAATTAATGTGTTAAATTGCATATTTATCCTGTTTAACTGCTTTTAAATTATAGATTTGCAGCCAAAACCAGATAAATATGAAAAAAATTACTTCTTTGCTTTTTGCGTTTTTAATGGCTTGTACAGTCTTTATCGCCTGTACCAGTTCTGATGACGAGTCAGACGACACAAACAACAACTTGCCAGCGCTTTCCGCAGTTCAGCTTTCAGCAATTACAACAACATCGGCGATTGCTTCGGCTTCGGTATCTTCAGGAACCGGATCGGAAATTAGTGACCGAGGCTTTGTTTATGATACGTCAGCATCACCGACACTTTCCGACAATAAAGTTTCAAGTATGGGCGAAACGCCATCGTTCTCAGGTGCACTTGTCGGTCTAACTGCAAATACAACTTATTATATTCGCGCATATGCGACCAATGATGAAGGAACAGCCTACAGCGCGGAAACAAGTTTCACAACAACAACTGTGACAACCGGAATTGCGACAGTAACAACAACTTCAGCGTCAGCTATTAGCCAAACGGGCGCAACCAGCGGCGGAAATGTTACTGCTGACGGCGGCGCTGCAATCACCCAACGTGGAATCGCATATGGAACAACTCAAAACCCAACTGTTTCAGGATCACACGTAACATCAACCGGAACTACCGGCGCTTTCGTTTCGTCAATCACCGGATTGACAGCGGCTACTACTTATTATGTCAGAGCCTATGCAACAAATGCCAACGGAACTGCTTATGGAAACCAGATAACATTTACAACTTCAGCCGCGGTAGCCGGACCAACAGGTGGTAGCGCAATTTGCGACGGATCAAGACCAACTCAAGTCGTAACCGTAACATCGTCGACCGGAAAAATCTGGATGGACAGAAACCTTGGCGCAAGTCGCGCGGCCACGTCTTCTAAAGATTATGAAGCTTATGGATGTTTGTACCAGTGGGGAAGAGGTAACGATGGACACGCGAGCATTACCTGGACAATGGGTCAGCCTGATGGATGGGGCGGCCAACCGGGAACTGCGGTAAACGCGAGCACATATACCTTATCAACAACAGACAATCCCGGACACGCTCTTTTTATAAAGGATCAAACGAGCATTCCGTATGATTGGAGAAGTCCGAAGAACGATAATCTTTGGCAAGGTGTAAACGGAATCAACAATCCGTGTCCTGCCGGATTCCGTGTTCCAACCAGAGCAGAATACCAAGCAGAAATTGCAGCTTATTCTATTACAAATCCAACCGGAGCTTATAACTCAATTCACAAATTTGTATTGGCCGGTGATCGCGCTTTCGATTCAGGTGCTGTTAGAGGTGGTGGTGAGGAAATCTTCCTTTGGACATCAACTGTTGACGGTGGCGATGCGCATCGTGTCATGATCAAAGCCGGTTCTGCGGTTTACACCAACGGCGTAGGACGAGCAGGCGGTTATTCTGTTCGTTGCATCAAAAACTAAAATTTTTAAAATTACTCCTAAAACTTCCCGACCTTCGGGAAGTTTTCATTTTAAACCCATGCTATGAGATTTTTAGTTATAGTGCTTTGGCTTTTATCCTATCCGAGCGAAGCGCAAACGATAACCGCACATTTTCCGCAAGCAGCGAATCGGGAGGTCCGACTTGCCGGCTTTACCTTTGCTGCGTCACCGGTCTTTTCACAGGCAACCGCAGATGCTTCCGGGAATTTTAAACTGCAGTTTCCAAAGGAATATTCGGGTGCGGCATTGTTGGAAATAAAGGGAATGACCAGCGTTATCGTTCTTTTAAATAATGAAAATTTGGGTATGATTTGGCCGAATCTGACTGATTATAATTCGGTTTCGTTTACAGGTTCGGCTGAAAACAACGCTTTCAACGGCGGACTCGCCATTTACCGCGAATCGAATGCAAAAAAGTTGGGATTAACGTATTTATTGCCAATGTACGTGGGCGAAGACAAGAAACAGCAATTTTTTGAAAGTGAATTGCAATTTCAAAGAAACGCAATGTCTACGTTTCTAAGTTCGATACCTGAAAACGCATACTCCCGCTACTACTTGCAGATTCGGAGTTTTCTCAGCGATCTTCAGCAAGTAGCAAAAGGAAGCGGCGAGGTTGATTTGGCGGAATTCTACAAAATAAATTTTAGCGATTTGCGGCTTGAACGAAGCGGACTCACCAAAGAGTTGCTCGATGCGTACTTTTTGGTCGCGGAAGCACAAAGTCAGAATGTGGCCGAGGTCAAAAAGGCAATTGATCACGTGCTTTTAAAAATTTCAAATCCCGAACTCAAGCAGGATGTTGCCGAGCATTTGTTCAAAAACTTCGAACAGCAAAGTCTGTTTCAGGCGTCTGAATACGTAGCGTTTTCGATGTTGAATTCCACTGATTGTACGCTCGATGGTCGGAGGGAAGCGCTCTTTGAGCAATATCGCAAGATGGCAAAAGGTCAGATTGCGCCTGAGATTACGTTTGTGAATTCAAATAAGAACGTGAAGCATTTATCGCAGGTTGGTTCAAAGTACAAACTTGTTGTTTTTGGCGCCGGCTGGTGTCCGTCGTGTCAGGAAGAACTCCCAAAATTGCAATCGAATTACGACAAATGGAAAACCAAAAATCTTGAAATCGTTTATATTTCGCTTGATACAGACGCCGAATCCTATAAAGCTTTTACCGCGAATTCGGCTTGGATTACCTCTTCTGATTACAAAAGTTGGGAAGGCCAAGCGGCTCGCGACTACTATATTTCGGGCACTCCGACGATGTATTTACTGGACCGCTCCAACCGGATATTGTTAAAACCGGTATCGCCCGACCAAGTATCGGCGTGGTTGGAAATGCAGAATTAGCATGAAGTACTTGCATGCGTTAGGGATGGAAGCTGGGTGCCGTGCACCGCGTACAGCCCGGCGGCGGCGTGTGAATCTGTTGTGGTTTAAGAGCTGTTTTATGCCGACGCAACGCCCTGATTCGGGTTAGTATGGCGTTCCTAAAAGTCAGTTCCGGCGATGGCCTCACTAACTTTTGGTCGCGCTCTTCGCTAAATCTTTTACTTGCTTTCGCCGTAAAAGGATACCGCTTCGATCGCTAACGCAGTCGGTAGATTGGAAGTTTTTAGGTATGATAAAAACCCGAGAACAGGTGCTATTCGGGGGTAATTTTCGTGAAATTAGCTAGGGCTGAGCGCAAACGCTTTGAAATTTTGCAAATGCAAATTCCGCTGTTTTGCAAACCGCACGTCTTTAAACGCAAAAATCAGATCAAGTAAGACTTGTCTGATTTTCTTGTATAAATCCGTTATCGGATTTTGCGCTTGAAGTGGAGTCGGGGAGAGTCGAACTCCCGTCCAAACAGGCAACTAAAGAGCTTTCTACACGTTTATTTCCGGATTGAATTTTCGACATTGTGCGAGGCCCGAAACAGCCACACAACGCTTAGCTTCTGAGTTGTCAGAATGGCCGCGAAGCAAAACCATTCCTAGGTTTATTTTTACGGTTCCCCCTGATGAAACGCCACAAACCAAGGCTTTTCGGGAGAATCCTGCTTTCCTACCTGGTAGGAGCGAGGCTCATCTTACTATGATTCAGATTAAGCAGCAAGAGCGTAGTTATTTTCGCCGTTTAAATGTTTGAGACCTAAGTTTTACGAGTTTATTTCCCCTTACTCGACGTGCTTACCATTCAATTCGACCTGCTGTCAAAACCGGTCGACCCCAAATGTTTCCGGCCTTTTTGCAAAAACCGAACCACAAATTTACATCAAAATATTCAAATCGCAAGATTAATTGTCGGCGTGATCGTCTTCGAAAGGATAATCGCCGAAGAGAGGGGCGAGTTTCCGCGTTTTGTATGTCTTATAGGTGAACTTATTTGACAATGCGATTATTGAAACTTTTTCCTTGCGGAGTGTCGAAAATGCAGACGTATTTCCGTGCCACCAACCGTTGTGGAAGAAGAATTTTTGTCCGCTTACCCATTCAACGATCCGAATGCCGAGACCGTAATTCCGCGTTCCAGGCTTTTCATAACTATAACCTTGATAAACCTGTTTGAGAAGTTTTGGATTCAGAAAGTCGGCTGAATATGTGGCAAGGTCAAATTTCATCAAATCGCGCGGTGTTGAGAAAATGTTTTTATCGCCATAAACATCGTCCAGAAAATCGTAAGGAACCACTTGTCCGTTGCCTTTAAAGGAAATTGAAGCCGAATCTTTGTCGCGTTGGTAATCAAAAACATAGGTATGTTTCATCCCGAGAGGTTTGAAAACCATTCGCCTCATCGCCTCGCCATATTTGAGTCCGGTGACGCGCTCGATGATCAGCGCCAGCATTGCATAATTAGTGTTGCAATACGTAAATCGGGTGTCGGTTTTATAGTTCAGCTTGATGTCTTTTTCGGCCATAATCCGCAGAATGTCTTCGTTGGTAAGCATATCGCGCATGTTCCAGATTTTTTTATCACTTGTAAAATACGCGTAATTCGCAAGTCCGCTTCGATGGTTTAAAAGCGATTTCACCGTTACATCCGGATAAGGAAACGTGGTTAAAATGGTGTTGACTTTCTGGTTGAGGTCGATTTTTCCGGCATCGACAAGTTTCAGAACGGCGGCGGCGGTCATGATTTTGGTTACTGATGCCACGTGAAGCGGCGTCGTTTCGTCGATTGGAGTTTGTTTTTTTTTATCTGAAAATCCCTGATATTGCTCGTGAATGATTTGACCGTCTTTAGCAACCAGGAAACTGACGTAATCGTTGTTGCTCCAGAGTTTTTCGTTGAATTTGCCGATCTCGTACTTGGTGTGAGTGACAAACTGCTTTTTTAGTTTTGGAAGTTTTTTGTCGAAGGGCATGATTCTCACAAGAGTATCGTTGTCTTGTTCGTCTTCGATTTGTTGTTTGGTTTTATTTGAACACGATTGTAATATGGAACAAAAGGCAAAAAGCAGAATAGCTGCGGATCTAAAATTCATTTGAGAAGGCTTAAAACACAAATATAGGAAATCACAAAAAGGCGACGCGTGCGATGGCTGTTAATGCTTTTGCAAAGTTTTCAACGGTTGATTGTGGATAATAAATCTTTGAAATATGCAATTTGATTCGATTTGAAGTGGATTTAATAAGTGTTACTTTTGTGAAAATTATAATTAAATGAAAATCGGACTCATCAAAGAGCGTAAGTCGCCACCTGATCGTCGCGTGGTCTTCACGCCCTCAAAACTTACCAAATTACAAGAGCGCTATCCAGCAGCTGAAATATTCGTAGAAGAATCAGCTATCAGGGTTGTGCCCGATTCAGAATATGCGGCGGCAGGCTTTACTGTAACTAATGATGTTTCGAATTGCGATATATTATTAGGTGTAAAAGAAGTGCCGGTCGATGCGCTGATTGCCGATAAAACGTATTTCTTCTTTTCACATACCATAAAAAAACAGCCGTATAACCGGAAATTGCTTCGTGCGATCTTAGACAAAAATATTACGCTCTACGATCACGAGACCATTGTTGATGCTGAAAATAGCCGGCTAATCGGATTTGGACGCTATGCGGGATTGGTTGGCGCATACAACGGAATTCGGGGATTCGGAATCAAATTTGAACTTTTTAATTTGCCGAAAGCTGAGACATTGACCGGAATCGATCAAATGATTGAGAAATTACGTCGGAATGTTCTGCCACCAATCAAGATTGTTATTAGCGGCACCGGGAAAGTTGCCAATGGCGCAAAGGAAATTCTCGACGGAATGAAAATTAAACAAGTGTCGGTTGATGATTACTTGACCAAAAAATACTCAGATCCTGTTTATACGACCATTGGCGTGTTGGATTACAACAAACGAAAAGATGGGCAAATTTTGGACAAACAGGATTTCTATGCGAATCCGTCTGAATATGAATCCGATTTTGAGCGTTTTGCGAATGTGAGCGATATTTTCATGGCCGGACATTTTTCGGCTGCCGACGCTCCGGTGATCCTAACCAACGAAATGCTTCGATCTCCAAAAAACAAAATCCGGGTTGTTGCTGATATTTCATGTGATGTTGAGGGCCCAATCGCTTGCACCATCAAAGCATCAACGATTGCCGAACCGTTTTATGGTTATAATCCGGTAACGCTTTCCGAAACCGATTTTCATCATCCGGCGGCGATTGTGGTAATGGCAGTCGATAATTTACCATGTGAAATTCCGTTTGACGCAAGTGAAGGTTTTGGCGAAATGTTTTTGGAACACGTGATTCCGGCGTTATTCGATGGCGATCGTGAGCAGATATTGCATCGCGCTAAAATCACTGAAAATGGTAAACTGACACCGCGTTTTTCATACTTGCAGGATTTTGTTGACGGCAAATAAATAGGATTATGCTAACGCAAACGTTGTAATTTAGTCATTTCAATCGTTTTCGTTGATAACTTGTAAGAAAGTCCCGATTGTTCGAATGTAGATAAATGTATATTTAACATCTATATCCTAACAAAACCAATATGAGTTCAGAAAATGTCCAAACAAAGTGGAGTCAGTTTATTCCGCTTGTATCCGTGTTTTTCTTTTGGGGATTCGTCGCAGCAAGTAATGATATTTTAATTCCGGTTTTCAAAAAAGCTTTCGATCTTTCGCAAGGTCAGAGTCAGTTGGTTTCGGTTGCATTTTATGTAGCCTATACCGTTGGATCTCTGATTTACATGGGGATTTCGTATTTGACCAAAGGCGATATTGTTAACCGGATGGGTTACAAGAATTCGCTTGCTTTGGGCTTGACGATTTCTGCATTGGGAACGCTATTGTTTTATCCGGCGGCAAACAACGCGTCGTTTCCGCTGATGCTTTCAGGATTATTCATTGTTGGACTCGGATTTTCATTGCAGCAAGTAGTAGCAAACCCGCTGGCAATTGCGCTTGGTCCGTTGGCAACCGGCTCCCAACGATTGACTATGGCGGGTGGAATTAACAATTTTGGAACAACCATCGGTCCGCTTATCGTCAGTTTTGCAATTTTTGGAGCAAGCACTGCCACAACTACTGATGTGAGTATTGAAAGCGTGAAAATTCCGTATTTGTTTTTAGGCGCGGCTTTTATTCTGGTGGCGATATTTCTCAAATTTTCGTCGTTGCCAGATCGTCCGGCGGCAGTTCTCGAGCAGGAAGATGTGGCAATTAAACCTGCAAAACGCGCCTGGCAATATCCGCAACTTGTCTTGGGGATGATCGCAATCTTTGTTTATGTTGGTGTTGAGGTGTCGACTGCAAGCAATTTACCTGATTATATGCAATCGAATCTAGGTTTTGAAACTCAGGATATTGCTCCGTATATCTCGCTTTATTGGGCAAGTTTGATGATCGGTCGTTGGACAGGCGCTGTTGAAGCTTTCAACGTAAAAGCAAGTGCTGAAAAACTTCTGAAATTCTTTGCCCCATATCTCGCATTTGGCGTTTTCTTATTGGTAAATGCTATCGCACGCCACGATTTGACGCCGTTTTATGTGTACGGACTTATCATTTTGGTTTTAATCGCAGGAGATATACTGAGTAAAGGAAATCCTGCGCGGATGCTTCTGCTGTTTTCTGGTCTTGGAATACTTGCTCTTTTGATCGGAATGGTAACCGACGGAATGATCAGCGTTTATGCCTTCACGAGTGTCGGATTGTTCTGCTCAACGCTGTGGCCGTGTATTTTTACCCTCGCGATCAGTGGATTGGGTAAAGAAACCAATCAAGGATCAAATTTGCTTATTATGATGATTATGGGAGGTGGAATTATCAGTTGGCTTCAAGGTGTTGTGGCCGATGCAACGAATATCCACTTTAGTTATATCGTCGGAATTGTGTGCTTTTTATACCTCGCATTTTATGCATGGCGAGTTAAATCGATATTAAACAACCAAGGAATTTCGTTTGATCGAAAACCGGTTAACCACTAAAAAGAAAAAGGTCTGCAACTAGCAGACCTTTTTTTATTTTTTAACCTCAAACACTCGTTTTGGTGCTTTGCGGTTTTTTTTGATCTTGTAGTGACCAAGATGTTTTCCGTTGTTCTCTTTCTTCACTTTCATTCCTCTTTTCTTTTTGTTGTGAAAGTGTTTTTTATGCTTTCTGTCTTTTTTAAAAACCTTCTTGCGATCTACTCTTTTTTTCTTCTCGAGATTCACTTCAGCACGTTCGGTTTTTTTGATTTCGAGAGGTTCTTGTTTAAGAACTTTCATTTGAGCCTGTGTTACTGCTGAAAATCCGAGGACAGCAATTAACGTAAAGAGTAAATTTTTCATATTCTTTTCTTTTTAAGTTGATAGATTTCCGGAAAGACAAACTCTGTGCCATAAAACAAGTTGACTCGCTCGCCGAATTTTGTACTTTTATAAAAATAATCAAAGAATATGAATCGTAAATTAGTTTTAACCTTTGCTGTTGCTGTTTTTATGACCGCAATTTCATGTGAATCAAAGAACAATAACAAAGAAGCCAACGCCCAAACGACTGAATCTCCTAAGGAACAAAGCGACAAAAAAATAACGCGCACCATCACCGGACTGGTAAGTGCCGTTCAAATGGGAAAAGACGGCTACACGGCAAAACTGCTGATGCCAACCGGCGAAATTATTTCAGTCACCGTAAGTCGCGTAAATTTGAAAGACCCTCAACAATATAAAGAAGTTAAGGAGCAAGATATCTTATCGGTAACAGGGGAGCAGTGGGAAATGGAAAAAGAAATTCAACTCACCGCACGCGAAATTCACTAATCCTCAAACGAATTTATTGTTCTGCGAATTGCGACGAGCTTTTTCATCAACCCTTCAAATAAATCCAAATGAAGCATATTGGCGCCGTCGCTTTTTGCATTCGAAGGATCAAAATGGGTTTCGATGAAAATTCCATCAACACCAACAGCAATACCGGCCTTCGCAATGGTTTCGATCATTTCAGGCCTTCCGCCCGTAACACCTGCCATTTGGTTTGGTTGCTGCAAAGAGTGCGTAACATCTAAAACAGTAGTAGCCATTTGGCGCATGGTCGGAATTCCGCGGAAATCCACAATCATGTCCTGATAGCCAAACATGGTTCCCCGATCAGTAATCATCACATTCTGATTGTTGCAATCCAACACTTTCTGAACAGCGTGTTTCATGCTCTCCGGACTCATAAATTGACCTTTTTTCAAATTCACCGTCTTTCCGGTATTTGCCGCCGCCACAACAAGGTCGGTTTGACGAACCAAAAACGCGGGAATTTGCAAGACATCAACATATTCGGCCGCCATCGCAGCATCTTCATTAGTGTGAATGTCAGTGATTGTCGGAACGTTGAATGTTTCTGATACTTTCCGAAGGATCTTTAGCGCTTTTTCATCGCCAATGCCACAAAAGCTGTCGATTCGAGACCGGTTTGCTTTCTTGAAAGAGCCCTTGAAAACATATGGAATTTCAAGTTTATCAGTAATTGAAACCAATTTGTCGGCAATGCGAAGCGCCATTTCTTCGCCTTCGATGGCGCATGGACCGGCGAGTATAAAAAAGTTGCCGCTTTGCGAATGTTTGATCTGAGGGATATTTTGTATGTTCATAGCTTTGAAGTTATGCAAAGGTAACGATTATTCGATCTTTTTTAGCGAAAACCCAACCGGTACCATCAACGCGCCTTTCTCGTAAATATTCATATAAAGCAATACAGGCTTTTTTTGACCAACCCAACTCACTTCATACACATCCAGAAAACCGGCGCCCATCTCGCTTTTTTTGGTGGGAAACGGACAGCAACTTTCCAGCTTTTTATAGAAGATTTTTTCGCCGTTCGGACCGGCAAGCGCATCCAGAAACCGGATTTGATTAATCGACTCGTTCATCGAATTCCGATAAAAAACATTAATCGGGTAATCTTTATCGTAACCGTACTTTTTATCAGTCGAATATTCTGTAATTACAAATGAACCATTTTTGTTCAATTTCGGAATTGGCGCATTGTCATCAATGTTCTTGATCGTCGATTTGGTACTGACGCAGCCAATAGCGAATACCATCAGAAACATCATTGCAAACCGCTTCATTACGCTACTTTTTTATTGGTTTTGACAAACAATGCAACAATTGCAGAGGTTACAACACCCATCGACAAGCCACTAAAAATTCCCTGCAAAATATAACCTTCAAGATTAAAATACTTTTCGGCAACCTCGCGCGAATGAATTCCTTTGCTTACAGTCAACTCAATTACGTTTTCAAAGTAGTTCGGCGACATATATCCGAAGGTCAAATACATCGAAAGTGGCGTCAACATGGCAACGACAACAGAAATCGCAAGTCCGGATATAAAACCCTGACTCCAGGTCATCTCACCTCCGTAAAAGTTTTGTTTCTTGTCTTTTAGTGCAAAAACAAATATCGCAATTGCTACAACCGCAAAAATATTGGTATAGATCATATGCTCTTCGATATGCTCATCGTGCAATCCGGTCAATTTTTCAATCAGACTCCACAGCAGTCCGGCAGCAGTAAAGATCAATCCCCATTTTAGTTCAATTCCGAAGTTTCTCATGTCATTTGTTTTGGTCTTCCAAATTTAAATTTTATTTGCGACATACCACAACAAACCGACACGAGAGAACTGAAATCTACTGATAAACCCGAATGTAATCAATCACAAATTCCTGAGGGAAAATCGAATCATCGACATCCGGACCGCCAAAGTTTCCGCCAATCGCCATATTTACAAGCAAGTAAAATGGTTGATCAAACGGCCACACATCCTCGCTACGGTCTTTCGGATTAAAAGTGTAAACCAACTTTTCATCAACATAAAAGTCGATTTTCTCCTTCGTCCACTCGGCCGCAAAAACGTGAAATCCTTCCTCGATATTTTCAAAACGCGACTTTTTCGTGTTCACCGTATTGCCATGACTATCCTGAGTATGCAATGATGTAAACACCATATCAGGCTCACGGCCAACATATTCCAGAATGTCGATCTCGCCACACTTCGGCCAACCAACTTTCGAAATATTCGACCCAAGCATCCAGAATGCGGGCCAAATTCCGTGTCCAACCGGCAATTTCGCACGGGCCTCAAACCGGCCATACCTAAACTCACGCTTCCCCTTGGTCGAAATTCGCGCCGAGGAATATTTTTCACCCTCTTTTTTCGCCGTGATGGTCAACATTCCGCCACTTACACGGTGGTTTTCATCGGTGTATAATTGTCGCTCAGCATTTCCCCAGCCACAATTCGGGCAACCGTCACCAATTTCCACGTTCCAGGATTTCGAATCCAATTGCGCGCCATCGAATTCGTCGGACCAAATCAGTTTTCGCTGTTCCTGCGCATATCCGAAATTGATCGCTAAAATCAATAAAAGTACTCTCATAGTTTAATTTTTTGGGCGTTCCTCTCGCTTCTGAGGTCGCTCGCGTCAGGCTTTTCGCTCCAAGTCCTCGCCAAAAAGGCTCCGGGCTTTCCGCTGCAATCCTTAACGCGCCTACCGGATGTTTGTTATTCTTCTACAAGCTCAAAGTTCGCTACAAGATTGGCTCGGGAGCTGCCTCCGATAAATACTTGAAAGTCGCCAGTTTCAGCTTCCCATTTGTTTCGTGCCGTATAGTATTCAAGCAATTTCGAATTAATTTTAAAGCTGATAGTTTTGCTTTCACCGGGTTTTAATCCAACGAGTTCAAAGCCTTTCAACTCCCGAACCGGCCTGGTCGAACTTCCAACCAAATCCCGGATATACATTTGCACCACCTCTTTACCATCGACCTTTCCGGTATTTTTCAAATCTACAGACACCGTCAGTTCACCGTTTTTGTTCAGTTTATCACCACTCATCTTTAAATTTGAATACTCAAAAGTCGTATAACTCAAACCGTAACCAAAAGGGTAGAGCGGATCATTCGATTCGTCGATATAATGCGACCAAAATACGCTGTCTTCGCCGTTCATCGTCGGTCGTCCGGTGTTTTTGTGATTGTAATAGATCGGAACTTGACCAATATTTCTTGGAAATGTCATCGGAAGTTTGCCACTCGGATTGTAATCGCCGTACAAAACCTGCGCAATGGCATTTCCACTTTGAGTTCCTAACTGCCACGCCTGAACGATTGCCGGGATGTTTTCATCAGCCCAAGTAAGCGCAAGCGGGCGGCCGCTGGTAACAACCAAAACTATGTTTTTATTGACTTTGTAAACTTCTTCAAGGAGTTCTTGTTGGAGTCCGGGTAAATCGAGATTCGCGCGACTCCTTCCTTCACCCGACTGGAAGCCTAGTTCGCCTAAAACCATAATTACGACATCAGCGTTTCGAGCCGAATTCACGGCTGCCGCAAATCCGCTTTTATCGGTTGTATTTATTTTGGCTTCAGTCATAAACACCGGAGTTCCGATTGCAAGCAAAGCACCTTTTTCATAGCTAAGCTGATTGTCTTCATATTCCGACAACCCTTCCAGCACCGAAACCGCCGATCCGTCTTTCGAAGCGCCACGCCAACTTCCAAGCATGCTGCTTTTATCGTCCGCCAAAGCGCCAATAACCGCGATTCGCTGCCCGGATTTTTTAAGTGGCAATAAATTGTTCTGATTCTTTAAAAGGACAATCGATTTTTTTGCCATATCGAGCGCCGCATCGTGGAATTCCTTTTTCCCCAAAGTAGCTTTTTCACGTTGTTCGTCGCAATATTTGTATGGATCGTCAAACAACCCCATCTCAAATTTTACCCGCAATATCCGTCGGACAGAATCGTCAATGGTACTTTCAGAAACTTTGCCTTCTCTGACAAGCGTGGCCAAGTGCTCAACATACAACACCGATTCCATATCCATGTCCGATCCGGCGTTTGCGCCAATTTCAGCCGCGTGTTTTCCATCTTTAGCATAACCATGCGGAACCATCTCGGCCACTGAACCCCAATCCGAAACGATAAAACCGCCAAATTGATAACGTTGTTTTAAAATCTCGCGCTGTAAAAAACTGCTTCCGGTAGCGGGAACGCCATCCAACTCATTAAATGAATTCATTGCTGTTCCGACTCCGGCCTCCAAGCAAGCTAGGAAAGGCGGCAACAATACATTGAACAACGTCGATTTTCCAATATCAACGGTGTTGTAATCCCGACCTGATTCAGCAAATCCGTAACCGATCAAATGTTTGGCACAAGCTAATAGCGATTTGTGGCTGTATGGATTTTCGCCCTGAAATCCTTTTACACGGGCATAAGCGATTTTACTTCCCAGAAATGGATCTTCGCCGGCACCTTCCATTACGCGGCCCCAACGTGCATCCCTGGAAATGTCAACCATTGGTGCAAATGTCCAGTTAAGTCCGACCGATGATGCCTCTTCTGCGGCCATTTCTGCCGATTTTCGGATCGCTTCCAGATCCCAACTTGCGGCTTCGGCAAGCGGAATCGGGCTAATGGTCTGATAGCCGTGAATTACGTCATATCCGAATAACAGCGGGATGCCAAGCCGGGTTTCTTCGACCGCAATTTTTTGAAGCGCTCTGACATCTTTTACACCGACTACATTCAGCATCGCACCAACATATCCTTGCTTGAGATGCTGATATTTGATTGCCGCGTGACCGTCTTTTGGCGCCGGACCGGTAACTTCCCAGAAACCGTTATATTGGTTCATCTGGCCAACCTTTTCTTCCAGGGTCATTAGTTGCAAGACAGAATCTACTTTTTGTGCGATCACATCTTTAGAACCTGAAGACTTTTGGGTAATTTTATTGTTGCAGCTCGTGTTCGCAATAGTCATAACAAGACCGAGCAGTAAAATAAATTTTACTTTCATAATTAGATATTAGGATAGGAGTCGGCCTACAATTATTGATACACCTTTACATAATCGATTTCCATAGTTGATTGTACAAACCCCGGATCAACAGCACCTCCAAAAGTTCCACCCATTGCCACGTTTAGGATCAGAAAGAAGTCGGCGTTAAACGGCGTAGAAGCCGAGTTCGCGAAAGAGTGGAATTGGGTGCCATCAACAAAAAACCGGATGGTTGTTGCAGTCCATTCAACTGAGTACACGTGAAATTCTGATGATACATTTGAAATGGTTGTACTTCCTGTTATTCCGTCGCCTGCGCTATTCCCGGGTAAATGTAACGTACTGTGAATCACACCAGGGGTTGTGCCCCGATGTTCCATGATATCGATTTCACCACTTTGCGGCCAACCGGTCTCAGGGAAGTTTGCGCCGAGCATCCATATTGCCGGCCATGTTCCTGCGCCTTCAGGGAGTTTGGCTCTGACTTCAACCTTACCATAAGTAAATTCAAATTTGTTTTCCGATTTAATTCTTGCAGAAGTATATGCGCTACCGCTGAAGTTTTCCTTTTTAGCGGTGATTTTCAGCACGCCGTTTTCAACGATCGCATTATTTGCTCCGTCTCGATAGTGCTGAAGTTCATTATTTCCCCAGCCACCTGCGCCGGTTTCAAAAGTCCAATTAGCAGGATTCGGTGCGCCACTTACTTCGAAGTTATCTTCAAAAACCAGGGTTGTAAATCCACTTCCAGGTTGAACAGGTGGCGATGTGCTAAATGTATGATACCACGCCAGAGCGGGATCATTACCCATGACGGCTCTAACCACCATGCGGTTTTCGGTAATCGACAGCACTTCATACGTACTGGTTCCAATATAATAACCCATAAAGCCATTATCAGAAATGTTGATCGCAGTTCCGGTAGTTCGTGTCGGATTTGTCGTTACCAACACCGATTCAGACGGACTCAACGTAACCACTTTCTCGCCGCTTACATCATAATCATAACAAGTATCTGTCCCGGCTGAACCGCCAACGACGCTTTCATAGGAAGTATTAAAAAACGTCTGTCCGCCGTTATCGAGCGTGTACCGAATTTCGTCACCAACTAATTTGAACGTCAGTATATTTTCATACAAACAGCTGCTCGTTGGGGAACCTGCTTTTTCAAACGGTGTTGCTTGATAGTAATTTCCGTAATAGTTTGTGAGTGGATCGGAATTATTAGGACCAACGCCAAGATGTCCAAGTTCGGACGCTGCCCAATACCAAACTTTTGTGTTTCCACCTGTTAAAAGTTCAGTCGTTTCCGGGTCTGAGAAATCGCTGCGAACCGTGATTTCAAACGAAGTGCTGGTCGAAACGCCACCACGACCGTTAGCCACGACCGTAACTAAGTAGGTGTTGGTTCCGTTACGGTTAAAACGATGTTGTAAAATTCCGCTTGGCGAATTTATCGTGCTTGCGCCAATTACATATTGATAACTGATTGCATCATTAGCAGTCGCGATAAAATTGACGATTCCGGATCCGTCGCCTAACGGATCCTCAGCAGTTGAACCGACAATTGTGCGTGATATCTGCAAATTTGTTGGCGCCACTAAATTTCCGAATTCGTGGTCGTCCTCCTGGCAGCTCGCCATTATTAAGGTCAGAAATACTGCGATCCCAAGTTTATTTATAAAATTTTTCATCTTGCTTAGTTTGAAAGTTGAATGTCGTCGAAATAGTATGTCGCTCCATTGCCGGGATTATCAAAATCAAAGAATAAAACGAGATTCTGATAATTGTTGTTATTGTTTATTCCGGTCAGGTCGAATGTGAGTTCTTCCCATTGGTTCGAAACTGTGGTTGTCACCGGAACTTCAATGAAAATAGAAGCGTCTGATGCATTTTCCAATTTGAGTAAGACGGTAATTCCGCTTTGTGGCGACCAAACTTTCATTTTGATTTTTTGCAATGCGGAGAAATTGATTGGCTGATCTAATGCCAAAACACTTCCTGCCCAAGTTTCAGCGCCGTTTCCTTTGGTAAATGAGCCAACTTTTAAACTCGCGTTGATTCCGCTTTGATCGGGATTATTGGCAACTACTGAGAAAGCGCCGCCAAAATCAGTAAAACTGTAATTAAGATCTGAATTTTCAAACGTCACAGGAAGCACAAGTTGAGGTTCACCAGAAGTTTGCATAACATCGTCAAAGTACATGCTTGCACCGGTTCCGACGTTTCCGAAATCATAAAAAATCGCAATTCGTTGGTAATTATTGCTGTTATTAACACCGGTAAAATCAAATACCAATGTTTCCCACTGATTAGCGACCGTGGTTGGCACGTCGACTTCAGTCGCAATGCTCGCATCATTTAAATTTTCGAGTTTGAATTTTATGATTACTCCAGCTGTCGGCGAGTAGACTTTCATTGAGATTTTTTGCATCGATGAGAAATCGATTGGTTCGTCGAGTGCGATTGTTCCGCCCGCCCAGGTATCAGCTCCTGCGCTTTTTGTCAACTTGGCCACTTTGGCACTGACGTTTTCACCTGAAACTAATGGATTGTCTGCAACTGTTGTCGTCGCGCCACCAAAATCGCCAAATGCGTAATTCAACGTAGATGATTCAAAAGTAAGCGGCAGCAAGACTGGGTCGAAAATCATAACCGATTCCGTAATTACACTTGTTGCTGCACCTCCGCTATAAGCAATAACAGTTACTTGGTACGTTCCGATTGCTGAATAGGTATGTGATGCAGTCTGGCCTTGATTGAACGCAACCGGTTCGTCCTCTGCAGATTCACCGAAACTAACTTCAAAAAAAGTTTCGTAATCCGCACTTGCCGTAACATTTACCTGATATGGATTGCCGATTTGCGTGCTGATGTCGACCGTAAAGTTGGTTGGCTGCACGAATGTAACTTCAAGTGGTTGCGTGTATACAGATTCCAATCCGTTGATTCCCATTGCGGTGATCGTTACGGTGTACAATCCTTCCGTATAAATGTGATCAACTGTTCCGCCAGGTGCGACGATGGTTTCAGCAGCAGTGTTGTCGCCAAAATTGATTGAATATTGCGTGACACCTTCGCCATTAGGCCTGATTGTCACCAATCCGGAATTATCTTGAGTGATGGTCATCAACGCCGAAATGTTGGTTGGGGAGGACACATCGTCAATAAAACCGATACTATTATCATCATCTGAACAACCTAAAATGAAAGTCAGAAGTATTGTGCTAAAAAGGAGCTTAATATTTTTCATAAATCGGTATTTAGTATCCTGGATTTTGCGCCCAATTGCCGTTCGAAAATTGAATTTCTTCAATTGGAATAGGGAAGAGTTCATTTTTGCCCGTTGTAAACCCGGAAATTTCTGCAGCAGCTTTTCCGGTGCGAACCAAATCAAAGAACCGGTGGCCTTCGCCGATAAATTCCAGACGACGTTCTTGATAGATAAGATCAGTAAGGGACGCGCCCGACGCAGTAATGTCGTGATTATTGTCGCCGAAAGCTCGTCTACGAACCTCATTGATGTAATTCTGCGCCCGTCCATCGTCGATTCCGCCTCGATTCAATGCTTCAGCAGCCATGAGTAAGACATCAGCATATCTAATTGCGCGGTAATTATTTGGATTGGTCAGGTTTGGATCCTGAGTATTTAAATCGCCCGCCCGAGCGATATATTTTCGGTTAAAAAATCCGGTATGTTCAAAACCTTGTCCGGAAGTAGCACCGGTTTGAGCGCCCCAGGTTTCCATGTTTAAAATAGAAACATCCCGGCGCGAATCGCCAATCTCAAAGGCATCAAAGGCATCCTGCGTAGGCACGTTGAAGCTATAGCCCGAATCGTAAAGCGGACCGACATAGTTTCGCGGACTGTTGAATCCGACAGCGACATTTCCTTCAGAACATTGCAAGCACGTAAACGAGCCTCCTTCAGCATCGGTATATTGAATTTCGAAAATAGATTCGGTACCGTTTTCACCACTTTGTTCCCAGATTGCGGCATAGTCATTAACTAACGAGTAGTTGCCGCTCTGAATAACATCTTCCAAAACAGTTGCAGCTAGCGAAAACTTATTTTGATACAAATACGCTTTTCCAAGTAATGCCTGAGCAGCACCTTTTGTAGCCCGGCCGCGTTGTGATGCGATTGGAGCCAGATTTTCAGAGGCATAAATCAAATCTTGCTCAATTGATTCGAAAACCTCTTCAACAGACGAACGACCGATTGAAGTTTCATCGCCAATGCGAAACCGTTCATCGCCCTTTAACGGAATTCCGCCGAACCATTTTACCAATTCGAAATGATAATATGCCCGCAAGAACCGGGTTTCAGCGATGATCTGCTCTTTTCCCGCAAAGTCGGTTTTGTCTTTAAATTCGAGAATGTAATTGCAACGTTGAACACCTGCGAACATCCAGTCCCAAAGATTTTTCAGATTGGCATTCACAGAAGTGTGAATCATGTCATCGATTTGTTGAAAGCCCGGAACATCGGTTGCACTTTCACCTCCGGCTAATGTGTTGTCAGACGCAATTTCGCCCATCAGCACATTGATATAGCTGGATTGCAGTAAATCGTATGCAGCAACCAGCGCATATTCATAATCTTCTTTTGAGTTAAAGTAATTTTCAGAATCAATCGAATACACAGGATCGCGATCGATGAATTCGTCGCTACAGGAAATGCTGACGGCCGAAAAGATCGAAATTGCGACTACAGCTGATAATATATGTCTGTTCATTTTCATCGTTTTAAAAGTTAATGTTAGCGCCAATCATATAAGTACGTGGCACGGGATAGAATCCAAAATCAATTCCACCACCGATTGGAGCACCGGTTGAAGCGCCTGGATCATAACCCATATATTTTGTGAACGTATACAGATTATTTGCGGCTACATATATTCGTGCTTTGGTAATTCCAGATTTCGAAATCCAGTCGGGGTTGATCGAGTAACCAAGTTGCACGTTTTGGATTCGGAGGTAGGATGCATCTTCAACAAAATAATCTGAAAACACCCGGTTTCCGGTTGCGCCGGTTGTCACTCTTGGAACCGAATTGCTGGTACCTTCGCCGGTCCATCTGTCAAGCACATATGTCATTCGGTTGCCATTTGGAACGTCTCTCTCGAAGGCGCGAACCATGTCATTTCCAATTGAAGCGTAGGTGAAAAGTGCAAAATCGAAATTTTTGTAGTCAAAACCGATGCTGAATCCCATTGTAGCATTTGGGATTGGATCGCCGATATCGGTACGGTCCAAACTATTGATTACACCGTCGTTGTTTATGTCGACAAATCTGAGATCACCGGGTTGCGCCTCGGCACCAAGTGCAATTTGCGAGGGATGCGAGGAAACTTCGGCAGCATTTTGAAATATTCCGTCGGTTTTATATCCGTAGAAATAGCCAAGTGGCTTGCCAACCTGCATTCGCGATGGAACAAGTCCGACACCAAAGCTGCCGCCTTCGATAAATCCAGTGCCGTTATTAACTTCGAGAACTTTATTTTTCAGAAAGGTTACATTGTAGCCTAAGGACAATTTGAATCCATCAAAAATCTCGTTGTCGTAGTTAAGTGAGAGTTCGGCGCCATAGTTTTTCACTGAACCTGCATTTACCGTTGGAGAACCTGCACCCGGAGCTCCGGCACCTACAATACCCGAGATAGGAATGTTAGCTATAAGAAGGTCTTCCCGAATGTCAATAAAATAATCGGCGACGAAACGCAACTTTCGATCAAATAAGTCGATATCGACCCCGACATCAAATTTTCGTGCTTCTTCCCATTTAAGAAATGGATTCGGAATTTGTCCGGCTGCTTGTCCGTTTGTAATCAATCCGTCGAAAATATAAGTCGCCTCACCATTGAGGTTTCCGACATAGCCGTTATTGGGAATTTGATCGTTACCTAGAATACCATAGCTGGCGCGGATTTTCAACAGATCGATAATCTTTGATTCTTTAAAGAAATTTTCCTCAGAAACAACCCATCCTGCAGTAACTGATGGAAAATAACCAACGCGATTTTCAGGACCAAATTTAGTCGAGGAATCGCGACGCAACATACCGGATATCAGATATCTTTCAGCATAGTTATACTGAATTCGGCCCCAATAAGACAAGCGTCGTTCATCATATGAATAGGCGCTGTTGGTTAGTGCGTCGTGCAAACCTTCGGTCAGTGAAATGTCGGCGTACTGCCATGAATTGTATGGAACATCATAACCTGTAGCAAATAATCCGTTACCCCATTGCTTGTAAATAGTTGTTCCAAGCGTTCCCTGAAAGTTGTGATTTTCTCCAAAAGTTCTTTTGTAATCGGCAAATAAATCAAATGTATAATCGTTGTCATTAACCGCATTTTGCGAAACACTGCTTCGCTCAACATCGTATATTTTTCCACCGTAATCAACTTGTTTGGCAAACGTTTTTCCTTCGCTGTTGGAAGTATTAAAACCGATGCGACCAGTTAGCGTTAATCCGCGGGCAAGCGTGTAATCCATGCCGAACGTCCCACTTAGTCGTTTGAAATCGTAGTCGTTGAAAGTATTATCGATTTGCGCAAGTGGATTAATGATCTCGGTTCCGAAACCTGTGGTCGAAGGCACTAACGAATAATTGCCGTTAGCATCGAAAGGCGAGATCGTTGCGGGAATATTCAGTGCATTGAAAAGAACCGATCCCAATACATTTTCATTTAGCGTTTTCCGACCAAAGTAGGTATAAGTCGCATTTGTGTTGAACTTCAATCTGTCGGTGATATCGGCTCCAAGAGCGATTCTCGCGGTATTTCGAAGGAAACCTGCTTTTCGACCGCCGACAATTCCATCCTGGTCGAGGTGAGACCCTGAAACTGCGTAATTTACTTTCTCGGTTCCACCAGTAATCGATAAGTCATGGCTGACAATCGGAACACCGGTTCCAAAAACACGATCTTGCCAATCTGTTCCCTTTCCTAGGTTGGACACATTCGGAAACGGAATAGTTTGTCCGCCATTAGCATAACTTTCATTTAATAGAAGCGCATATTCGGTGGCATTAAGGGTTGAAATTTTACGGCTTGTTTCCTGAAAACCGGTATATACATTATATGATAGTACCGGTTTTGCATTTCGCCGTCCTTTTTTGGTTGTGACTAGTATAATTCCGTTGGCGCCAATGGTTCCGTAAATTGCCGCTTGCGCATCCTTTAATACGGTAATGGATTCGATATCGGTTGGACTCAATGTTCCAAGTTCGCCGACAAAACCATCGATTATTGTAGTTGGCCGGTTTTCGCCATTGGTTGCGATACCTCGAATCCGAATATCTAACGGAGCGCCGGGAGCTCCGGATTGCGTGGTTACCGAAACACCCGATACCGTTCCTTGAAGCGCTTGCTCGATTCGCACTGGCCGGAGAGACTCCAAAGTTTCTGTCGACACAACCGAAACGGCGCCAGTAACTTCTTTCCGACGCTGGGTCCCGTAACCGATGACTACCACTTCCTCAAGCGAATTAGCTTCGGGTTTCAGACTAATCGTGATGCCTGATACGGCGGAGTTTACTAAATATTCAGAAGATGCGAATCCGATGTAGGAGATGACCAGAACGGAGCCTTCCTGAAGTTGCCCAATTGTAAAATTGCCATCAAAATCTGTTGTTGTACCCCGATCAGAACCTCTAATAATAATGTTCGCGCCCGGAACCGGAAGTCCGGATTCGCTTTCCGTAACCTTTCCTGATACTTCTATAGTTTGGGCAAATGTGCTCAAGCCAAAAAGCAACAAGAATAAAATGAGATAGTTTGACTTCATAAGTTTGTTTTTTGTGATTTTTAAAATTAAGAGGAATTGTTAATATTCCCTTAATATCAACCACAACAAAAAACATACAGAGCACAAAATACTAGTAAAGCAAGCAAGCATCGTCAATGTTTACGAACGATTCATATCGCATTGAATTTTCGATTTGCTACCGAAAATATAATTTACAACGTTGTTGTTGTGGTAATGTAGAGGTGGAAATACTTATTGTAGAGGTTTGCTAAATGGCTAAAATATACTCAACCAAGCCTTGATTGTGGTCAAGTTCCATTTTTTTACGCAAACGATATCGCTTTATCTCAACACTTCGAATCGAGATGTTTAGCAATGGAGCAATTTCTTTGGAAGAAAGATTCAATCGGAGATATGCACAAAGTCGGAGGTCATTTGGAGTCAGCGCCGGATGCAACACTTTTATCTTTTTCAAGAAATCTTTGTCGGCGTTGTTGAATGCTTCTTTAAAGAGATCCCAGGTGTCTTCTTCACTAATATTCTTATTAATGGTTGAGATGACGCCTTTGATATTTCGTGATGAATCTTCAGTTTTCTTGAGATCGTCTTTGATGAGCGCCAGCAGTTCATTCTTCTTGATCAGATTCATGGTTGAAGCCGCTAGTTCGCGATTCTTAATGTCAACGTCGAGTTGTAATTGCTCATTTTTGATTCGCATTAACTCACGTTGCGTTTCCAGTTCTCGAAGTTCCAACTGACGCTGATTTTCGGCTAGTATTTTTGCATTTTGCTTCTGGTAGTAATTCTTGTAAGCGCGATGGATGAAAAAGCCGCCGCAGATTGCTACAATTGTATAAAACGCTATGGCTAACCAACTGAAATACCAAGGACGCAAAATCACAAAATTGAATTCCGCCGTATTTTGCGATGGAAGTTCGCCGGTACGAGCCCGAACTTTAAAAGTGTAGCTTCCGTAAGGCAGGTTTTTAAAATTGACCATCGTCCGATTCGACCAATCGCTCCACTGATCGGTGGCGCCTTCGAGTAAAAACTGATATTCCGGTCTGATATATTTTGTGTAAACCGGAACGGCAAATGTGATCGTGATGTTATTTTCGCGGTACGGAATGTCGACTTCACCAGTTATATCCACGGAAGTGGTGGCTTGATTAAACTTGTTTTTTAGTGCTGAGGTGATTGAAACCCTGTGATTTGTGACTGAAATTTCATTTGGGATTAGCGAATAATAACCGTCTGTTGTTCCAACTAAATAGGTGTTTGCGCCAATTTGAGATATATTTTCGTAACCAGACATTGAATTGGTGAGCGTGGTTTTGATCGGAATTGATTTAAGCCTCAATGTGCTACTCATTTTTGCAAGCGAGAAATAGTTGATTCTATTTTTCGTAAAAATCCACAGTTTATCGGAAGTGGTAACCATCTTTCCGGATGTGTATTCGTCGTTGTCGATTGCAAGACTTAAAAGACTATCGCGAATAAAAATATCCTTCTGGACGTCAAGCTTAAAGATGCCGTTTTTATTGGCATACAAAATCGATCCGTTAAATTTTTCGAGTGCTGCGTTTTTGCCCTTTGGCGGATTTTGGTAAGTTTTGAAATTTTCAACACGTGTCAGATCGGAGTTCATCTTTAATTTGAAAACTCCTTTGTACTCATGGCTGACATAAATATTTTGGTTCGCGATTTCAAAGTACTTGGTTGAGTAGCTAAAGCCTTGAATTTTATTTGGAAGCCAATTTTCAGCTGATTTCTGCAGGTAAGTCAATCCGTTGTAATTTCCCTGGACGATTCTATTTGGATTGGTTGGGTGAATTTCAAACTTCCAGGTTCCAGATTCGTTGAAGACATTTCGTGCCGTCGAACCGTCGATGACATACGTTCCTGAATCATGGCCGCAGAAAAGTGTGTTCTGGTGACTGAAAAGCGACCAAACCTGACCTTTTGTTCCCGCAACGAATTCGAATCCCGATTTGGAATCGGTTTTTTTGCAGAACAGTCCCTGATTGGTACCGACATATAATCGATTGTTGAATTGAAGTGAGGTGTAAACCGTCCCGAGAATTCCCGTATTATCTGTAAAACTTTTAATCGGCGAGTTTAAATTAATGCAATTGATGCCATTGTCTAATCCGACCCATAGATTTTTATCGGTGTCTTCAGAAAGAGAGAGTACCGTATTGTTGCTCAGTCCGTTATTTTGAGTTAGATGATATTGAACTTGTCCGGTTTGGGAGATGACAAAAAGTCCGTTAGAGACTGAACCCAGCGCGTAACCGCCATTTGAAAGTGCGATGCTGCTGTAAATCGTAGTTCCTGCAAGTCTATCGTCGGAAACAGAAAAGGCAGTGAGTTTGTCGTTTGCGAATAGGAACAAGCCGTCATGCTGGGTTTGCAGCATCAATCCGTTGTCGTGTGGAAAAATGTTCACCACTTTTTTATTTCCAAGCAGTTTTGCAGAAATGATGAGTTGGCATCGGCCGTTGTCAATTTCGTAGATACCATCCGTAGGTGCTTGATAAAAAATAGAATGTTGGGTTTGGAACGCTTTTAAAATTCCACTTTTAGACGAAACGATTTTAAATTTATTATTCTGAGTATCATAAAGATACAACTGGTTAAGCGACTGAAAAATAACCCAATTGTCGAAAGTGAGAATATTCCAGAATTGTTCATCGTCGTGAAGTTTGGATTTGATGTGTTTACTTAGCGAATGATAGATGAGTTTTCCATTTGATTGTCGCGTCCAATAACCGAATTCCATGTAGCAACCCGTATAAATCCGATCGCCGACAACTTTTACCGATCGGATGATGGTTTCATTTGGCGAGGGATAAAGGGTAAAGGTCGCTCCATTATATTCGAGAAGCCCTTCATTATTCGCAAAAAAGATAAAGTTTTGATTGTTTTGGCCGATCATCCAATTTTGATTCCCCGCCAAATAAGACGGCGCGTCGAACTCAAGCACCGGCGGCAGTTCCTGAGCGTGGATTCCGATGGTGAAAAATGCCAGTAAAAGGATTAGTTTTTTCAAATTAACTCGGATAGACAACCTTACAAATATATATAGTTCGGAGTAATAACAACACAGCTTCCGGTAAAACTCGGTTTAAGCCTTAGCATTATGGATTCAATTAGGTCGCGTTAAGGATTGAAGTGAAAAGCCCGGAGCCTTGGCGAGGACTTGTAGCGAAAAGCCTGACCGTGAGCGACCTCAGAAGCGAGGGGGTAACGCCATAACTATCAATTTTATAATGCTGTAACTTTTTAATTGAATTTTGTAACCTGAATATGACGTAAAATTTGCTAATTTGCCAGCAATTCTAAACTAATCAACTATGAAAAGTATTAAATTTTTGCTTGCTTTTGTGCTATTTGCTGGTATTTCTGTATCGTGTAGCGATGATGATGACAATCCGAATCCGACTGGCGGAACATTGGAAGGAAGATGGATTCCGACTGAAACTGTTGTAAAATCTGGCAATAACGAGATTGTTAACGATTATACAGGCCACCAGCCAGGTTGCGATAAAGATTATATTGAATTTGCGGCAGGGAATGTATTTAACAAAGTTGATTACAATCCGGATATAAACAATCCTAGTATTTGTGCACCTTCATCGGCGGCACCGGCTTCGTACACACGTGCTGAAAACAGTTTGACCATTGGTGGAAACACGACTTACGCGGGAACGTATACGATTACGCGATTGACTAACTCGCAAATGAGATTGTCATCGTCGGCAAGTACTGGAGCGGCGGGAGTTACTACTATTTTGTACTTTGATCGCGCTTCCAGCAACTAAGATAAACCATCAGAAAAAAAAGAAACCGTCTCAATTGAGGCGGTTTTTTTATATGATTTCGGCGCTGAGACCGGCCTCGAGAAGTTGCGTGCATTGCGGAATAAGTTCCTTTTTGGATCCGGTTTTGACCGTACATTTTCCTTTATAGTGAATGATGATCGAGCATTGTTCGGCTTGTTCGGCAGTGTGATTGCAAACTCGCATTAGTGTTTCGATGACGTGATCAAAAGTGTTTACGTCGTCGTTGTAGACAATGATCTCGCTGTTCATCGAGGTGGTTTCCTTTAAAACAACGCGTTCTTTTACTTGTTCTTTAGTTGCCATTTTGATTTAAATTACGATGACTTAACGAATTATGCTTTGACATATTTTAGCGATGCCCAATTATTTCGGGTCAGTTTACTTTCGAATTTGAGTCCGTTTGCTTCGCAACTTTCATTAATCGCGTCGATATCTTCGGTGTAAAATCCGCTAAAGAGAATGGTTCCGCCCGGATTCAGGCTTTCGGCGTATGCGGTCATGTCGTTTAGCAAAATATTTCGGTTGATGTTGGCGATGATTAAATCGTAGTGACGGCCAGCTAAAAGTGCGGCATCACCTTCAAAAACTGAAATGTGGCTGCAATTGTTGCGTTCGGCATTTTCGACTGAATTTAAGTAGCACCAATTATCGATATCAATGGCGTCGATGGGTTTTGCGCCTTTCATTTCGGCTAATATCGCCAGAATTGCAGTTCCACAGCCCATGTCGAGGGTTTTCATATTTTCGACATCCATACTAAGAAGATGGCTAATCATCATGTGCGTGGTTTCGTGGTGACCCGTTCCAAAGCTCATTTTTGGTTCGATCAAAATATCGAATTCGGCGTCGCTTTTCGGATGAAACGGCGCACGAACATGACATTTGCCATCGACGTCGATCGGCTCAAAGTTCTTTTCCCATTCCTGATTCCAATTCACCTGTTCAATCTCCTCAATATGATAGCTGATCTCAAACTCGTCTGATTTCATGATCTGAATGTCGTCAAGAATACCTTCAGTGTAGTCATTTTTTTGGATGTACGCCGTAAGTCCGTTTTCATTTTCAACGAAGCTTTCGAAAGGTTTTTCGCCAAGTTCGGCAACCAGAATTTCTGAAGCTGGCTCCTTTGGACTGATTTTAAAATGGAATCCGAGATAAGATGTCGACATGCGCTAAAAAATTTTCGCAAAGGTACTATTCTTAATTGTGTTCTTTCAAAAAGACAGTACTTTTGTGTGGCATCAGTTAATGCAAACCCGAAAACATGAAAAACGTATATATTCTTTTGATTTTGTTGATTGGTGCTTCTGCATCAGCA
Source organism: Flavobacterium sp. (assembly GCA_015234525.1). GTDB lineage: Bacteria > Bacteroidota > Bacteroidia > Flavobacteriales > Flavobacteriaceae > Flavobacterium. The sequence continues at coordinate 66,603 of JADGMX010000049.1, forward strand.
CAGATTATTAATGTTCCGTCTAGTGAAGATAATGACCCCCGACTTTCTAGTTTGCCATATTACAGTTATGGTAAAGGTCTTGGACTTACGTCACCAGACAGTCTATTCCAGTTTAATATCCGGTTTAGAATGCAAAATCGCGTGACATATCTCGATGCTGAAGATGAAAAACCGAGTTATGACGGGCAAATCAGACGATTGCGGTTGCGTTTTGACGGTTTTATCGGATCTCCGAAATTGCTTTATGCGATTCAGCTTTCGTTTGCTCCGGGCGATGTCGGGGAACTTGAAGATGGCGGAAACATTAACATTATACGGGATGCGGTGATTTTTTACCGACCGAATGATCACTGGGACATTTCATTCGGACAGACCAAATTGCCGGGAAACCGTCAGCGCGTCAATTCGTCGGGCGCTTTACAACTTACGGATCGAACGATTAACAACGCGCGATTTACGATTGACCGCGATTTCGGATTTCAGGTTCATCATTCGAATGAGGATTCGGAGCGCTTTTCATACGATTTAAAAGCGGCTTTATCCACAGGCGAGGGGAGGAACGTAACCGGAAGGTCGGATGATGGTGTTGCGGTGACTGCAAAAGCAGAACTGTTTCCACTGGGCGCTTTTACTCGCGATGGATCTTATTTTGAAGGCGATTTGGTTCGGGAAACTAAACCGAAATTGATGCTTTCAGGAGGTTATCATCAGAACAATCAGGCGCTTCGTACACAGGGAACACTAGGTGATTTTTTATTTCAGCCGCGAACGATGCGATCTGTTTTTGTCGACGCCATGTTTAAATACAATGGCTGGTCGGCAATGTCGGCGTATTTGTCAAGAACGACCAGTAAGAATGCCATTACCTATAACGACGATCTGACGGATTTCAATTTTGTACAAACCGGAAGCGGATTCGACTACCAATTAGGTTATTTATTTCCGACAAATTACGAGATAATCGGTCGTTTTTCAACTCAAAAAGCCGGTGATGACATCATTGAATTCGTACCCGATGCCAAACAATACAGTCTTGGTGTGACTAAGTATATCTGGGAGCATACCTTTAAATTGCAGGCCGAAGTAACGCTGGATGAGCTCAACTACTTTGATGGCAATAAGCGCAACAATTGGTATGTGAGATTTCAGGTCGAGATCGGAATTTAATCCCGGATTTCTGGCGGTTTGGATTGATCGACTTTCATCACGAGAATTTTTTCGTAACGCAAATCGCCCGCATCGTACAGGTATGTAAAGGTGTGTTCTTTCGGATCGTAGGTGAGTTTACTTTTCATCGTTCGCGAAAGCATTTGCCAAGTTGGCTCTTTTTTGTCGTTTACAGTGTAGGCGGTGATTGAGCCGTGGAAAAGCCGCGCCCGGCCGTCGTCACTGATGCTAAGTGCGATATAACCGTGATTCTTTGATCCAATTTCACGGATTTCAACAATTGAATGCTCATATTCTTTCTCCTGGAGAATATAAGATCGGCTGGCTTCGTTCCAGGTATAATATTCGCGATAGTCAGAATGGAATCTCGACTGGGTGTCGATTTGTCCCATCATGACTATCGGAAATATTAAAAACAACAGGTGGTATATATTTCTTTTCATTGTTGGAACAAACGGCTAACTGGCTGATTTATTGGATTCAATTTCAGAAATTTACCTTAAAATTTTAGTAGCTTGCGATAATATCTGCAAAGTCATCCGCTTTAAGTGCCGCACCGCCGATAAGTCCGCCATCTACATCAGGTTTCGAAAAGATTTCGCGGGCATTATCAGGTTTTACGCTTCCGCCGTAGAGGATTGATACATTGTCGGCAACTTCAGATCCGTAACGATCGCTGACAATATCGCGGATAAATTTGTGCATTTCCTGTGCTTGATCTGGAGTCGCGGTTTCGCCGGTTCCGATTGCCCAAACGGGTTCATATGCGAGAATGATTCGCGACCATTTTTCGGCGTCAAGATGAAAGAGTCCGTCTTTCAACTGATTTTCGACGATATTAAAATGTTTTGCGGCGTTTCGGTCTGAAAGTTCTTCGCCAAAGCAGAAAATCACTTCCATATCGTTTTCGAGCGCGGCATCAACTTTATAGGCGATAACAGAATCGGTTTCGTTAAAGATTGAGCGTCGTTCCGAATGCCCGAGAATAACGATGTTCACACCGATTGATTTCAGCATATCCGCTGAAACTTCGCCGGTATAAGCGCCACTTTGCGCCTGATGCATGTTTTGTGCCGCCACGTCGATATTGGTAAATTCGAGGTGGTCAACAGCTGAAGCCAAATTGACAAAAGTAGGTGCGACGATTACACGAGGTTCGGTGACCGCCGGAATTTTTCCGATCAAATCGTTGAGTAAATCTTCAGTTTCTTCTGCATTTTTATTCATTTTCCAGTTTCCTGCAACAATTTTCTGTCTCATTATTTTAAGGTTTTGAGTATAGTATCAATTTTTTCGAAGTCGGTTTCGATCGCTCGGTATAGTGCGACATTGCCGGATTTGTCGATGACGATGTAACGCGGAATCCAATCAAGATCGATCGATTTTCCAAAACTGCCTTTCATGCCGTCGGGCGTCCAATAGTGATCGCCAACAAGCTGATGTTTTTCAATTCCTTCTTTCCATTTGTCTTCGGTTTTATCCATCGAAATGAACGCATAAGCAGCATCCGGATTATCTGATTGAAGCTTTTTAAAAGCGGGCATCGATTTGACGCAATCGCCACACCAGGAAGCCCAAACTTCAATCACCAACGGTTTGCCCGCGTGCTTTTTTATAATGTCGCCAAACGCGATTTGCTCACCGGAACTGTTGGTTAATTTTTCAGTTAGCGCGGCATCGCTAAATCTGTCTTTATTTGGTTTGTCGCTGCACGACACGCTGGTAATAACAGCAAGTGCAAGAAATATCTTTTTCATAGTCAAGGTTTTATAGTGAATTGTAATTTTCACGCTCTTTTGCTTCTTTAAGGAAGACTGGTCGCGATTTTTTACGACGTTTTTTTTTCGGGAAGTAACGGCTTTTAATGTATAGAAAGAACATGATTCCCGCAACCGACATCATCGTACATCCCGCTACGATATGGAAAGTGTTGCCAAGAAGTGGATCTTCCCAGGTTGCAACCTCATTTAACAAATAGTATCCGAGAAGCATCAGCCCCAGCGATACCAAAATGATTACTAGGTCGCTTATTTTTTTCTTGTGAGTTTTCTTAACTACGCTCATTCACTAAAGTTTTAAATCGTCCACATCGTTATGATGTAATTTTTGAACAACCGTTCCTTGATGCAAAACAACCAAACTCGGATTTGCCCGTTCGATGGTTTTTAACGTGGTAGCATCGCAGAAATAAAAATCGAATGTAATTCCGTAAAGCGTTTTAAAAGCTTCAATTTCGTCAGGAAGTGAAGCGGTTGCGCCGATAACTTTATACCCTTTGGCTTGAGCTTGTTTGCTGAGCTTTTCGAGTGTTTCAGCTGCTTTTTTATTCGTTTGATTCAGATCGTACATCACTAGCATCAGAAGTTTTGGTTCTTGCAAAAGTTCTTCGGTGTTGTCGAATCCGTCTTTTTCAAGCGTAAAATCGTGGATCGGCGGAACATAACCTTGAGTGATCACCTTATCGATGCGGTCAACAAATGTGGCACCGGCGGGAATATTCATCAAATCTTTCTCGGTAAACTCCTGATTTTGCCCGTTAACATTGTAAACAAAAATCATCTCAACCACCGATTTTGGCGCGCCCTCCGGAATACTCATTCCTTCCTTAATATTTGTACCTTCTTTATAAGCTCTAAAATCAACAATCGGAAGGTGATTTAGAACATGATACGCCATAAAGATGCAAAGTAGCAGTGAAATGCCAATCACTGAATTGGTTACTTTTGCCGAAAATAAAGGTCGGATATATTTCTTATTGATAAACACGATGAGAATCAGCACAAGTAAAACAACGTCTTTAATGAATGATTGCCAAGGCGTCAGTTTTAACGCATCGCCAAAGCATCCGCAGTCGGTAACTTTGTTGAAATACGCCGAATAAAAAGTCAGGAACGTAAAGAATACGATCATAATCAAAAGCGACCAAACCGTGAATCGTCTCCAGGCGCCAAGAAGAAGCATTACACCCAGAACCACTTCTGCGATGACAACAATGATTGCAATGGCGAGGGCAAGCGGAATTAATCCGGGTAAATTCAGTACCGTTTCACCAAAATATTCGGCGAGTTTATACGAGAAACCAACAGGGTCGTTAAGTTTTATCAGTCCGGAGATTATAAATAGGATTCCGACGAAGATTCTTGAAAACTGAGTAATGTATTTCATCATGGTTGTTTTTTTTCTTTCATTTGAATTAGCGCAAAAACCGCATAATTGATCATGTCCTGATAATTGGCATCGATACCTTCAGACACAAGAGTGTGGCCTTTATTATCTTCAATTTGTTTCACGCGAAGCAACTTTTGAAGAATCAAATCGGTCAATGAACTTATTCGCATTTCGCGCCACGCCTCGCCATAATCGTAATTCTTGGCAAGCATGAGAACTTTCGTGATCTCAATCATTTTGTCGTATAACTTGGTCACTGTTTCCGGGTCTAAATCCGGTTGGTCGGCAACACCACGCTCGATTTGGATCAAAGCCATTACCGAATAATTGATGATTCCGATAAATTCCGATTCTTCGCCTTCATCAATCTTGCGAATTTGGTTTTCCTGTAAACTTCTGATGCGTTGTGCTTTAATGAAAATTTGGTCGGTGAGTGACGGCAATCGCATGATTCGCCACGCGCTTCCATAATCTTTCATCTTTTTTAAAAACAGGTCGCGGCATACCGAAACCACCTCGTCATACTGCTGCGAAGTTTTACTCATTTGGTTATATTTGTGATCAAATTTTTCCAAAAATAGGAATTATTTTTATTGTGAACGGGAGTTCTCGCTGCAAGGTACGTATTTATCAACATCCACAAAAATCAATATGAGTAGTATCAATTGTCGCGGAAAATTGCTTGATCTGGCTCAGCCACAAGTAATGGGGATTTTAAATGTCACTCCCGATTCTTTCTACGATCGAAGCCGGATCAGCAGTGAAGCCGACCTTTACGAAAAAGTACAGACCATGCTTGATCAAGGTGCGGATATGATCGACCTTGGCGGCTATTCAACGCGCCCGAATGCCGGTTTTGTAACTCAAGATGAAGAGATCGACCGTGTTGTTCCTACCGTGAAGTTTCTGATGGCAAATTTCACGGATTTAATCATTTCGGTCGATACGTTTCGGAGTGATGTTGCCGCGCGATCGATTGATGCCGGAGCTTCGATAATCAACGATATTTCCGCGGGTTCATTAGACGGTCAGATGTTGAATACGATTGCCAAATTTCAAGTTCCGTACATTATGATGCATATGCTCGGCGATTTTGCAACCATGCATCAGAAGCACGACTACGAGAATATTATCAAGGAAATGTTGTTGTTTTTTGCTGAACGAATTCAGCTTGCGCGACAATTGGGAATCAACGATCTGATTCTGGATCCCGGTTTTGGCTTTTCGAAATCGCTTGACGATAACTTTCAGGTTTTAAATCAGTTGGCCGATCTTTCAATGACTGATCTTCCAATTTTAGTGGGCGTTTCGAGGAAGTCGATGATTTGCAGAACGCTAGATGTGAATCCCGCTGAGGCTTTAAACGGAACATCGGTAATCAACACATTGGCATTGACCAAAGGCGCAAAAATTCTGCGTGTTCACGATGTTAGAGAAGCAAAACAATGCGTTGCGCTTTATCAAAAGATGATCGGGCAATAATTATTGATGATGATAGGGTTCGTTGCGAAGAATCGTAAATCCGCGGTAGAGTTGTTCGATAAAAAACAAACGCACCATCTGATGCGAGAAAGTCATCTGCGAAAGCGAAATTTTCCCGTTCGCGCGCTCGTAAACTGAAGGCGGGAATCCGTACGGACCTCCAATAACGAAGATCAGATTCTTAATTCCCGAGTTCATTTTCTTCTGAATTTCGTCGGCAAAGCCAATGCTTGAGAAAGATTTTCCATTTTCATCGAGCAATATCAGCTGGTCGCTAATCCCGGTTTTAGTCAGGATAAGTTCGCCTTCTTTTTCTTTCTGTTGCGATTCAGACATGTTTTTGGCATTCTTAATATCCGGAATGACGATCAGTTCAAATTTGATATAAAATGAAAGCCGTTTGGTATAATCGTCAATTAAAATTTGTAGCGGTTTGCTGTCGGTTTTGCCGATCGCAATCAATTTAATGGTCATTTATCTGTCAATTTCAGCAAGTAAATCTTCTACGTCAAGTTGTTTGGTGTACATATTCAGCGATCCATCGACGTTTCGAGGCCATTGATCCATCGGAAAATCAAAATAAAGTTCGACGCCATTTCCATCAGGATCGTCCAAATATATCGCTTCAGAAACGCCATGATCGGAAATTCCCGTAAGCGGATAACCAGATTCGAGTACTCTTTTAAAGATAATTGCAAGGTCTTTTCGTGTCGGATATAGAATGGCCGTATGGTACAAACCAGCGGTGTTTTTAGGTGCTGGCGGACCGTTTTTGCTGTGCCAGGTGTTAAGTCCGATGTGATGATGATATCCTCCTGCCGAGATGAAAGCGGCCTGATCGCCATACATTTGGGTGAGTTCAAAGCCCAGCAATCCGCAGTAAAAATCGATTGAACGCTGTAAATCGGATACTTTTAAGTGGACGTGGCCGATCCGGGTATTTGAAGGTATAATATAATCACTCATGACAAACTGCGGTTTAATGGAGCTAAGTTACAGTTTTATCTTTTTGTATTTACACCCGAAAAACATACATTAGCATCATAAAATACTACTATGATCAGTGAGTCGCAATTTCAGGAAGAACTACAATTAACCATTAAAAATGGCATCCGCGAAGACGTTGGTCCCGGAGATTATAGTTCGCTAGCCTGCATACCGCAATCAGCAACCGGACGCGCAAAATTACTTGTTAAAGATGTAGGGGTCATTGCCGGAGTCGCATTTGCGAAAATGATTGTCGAGACCGTAGATTCAAATTTGACTTTTACTGAAATGATCCCGGATGGCTCAGCAATCAAAAATGGCGATGTCGTATTTCATGTTGAAGGCAGTTCGCAATCGATTTTAAAAGCTGAGCGGCTGTTGCTGAATTCCATGCAGCGAATGTCGGCTATTGCAACCAAAACCAGATATTTCCAGGACTTGCTGCACGGAACCAACACAAAGATTCTGGATACGAGAAAAACAACTCCCGGGTTTCGTGCTTGTGAAAAATGGGCGGTGAAAATTGGTGGTGGTGAAAATCATCGGTTTGCGCTTTACGACATGATTATGCTGAAAGACAATCACATTGACTTTGCAGGCGGAATTGAAAATGCCATCGCAAAGACAAAAACATATCTGGACGAAAACAATCTTGATCTTAAGATAATCGTTGAAGCGCGGGATCTTTCTGAAGTTCAGCAAATACTTCAGGCGGGCGGCGTTCACCGGATATTGCTCGATAATTTTGATTTTGATACAACGCGTGATGCTGTGGCGATGATCGGTAAGCAATCACAAACAGAATCGTCCGGAAATATCAACGAAAAAACAATCCGTAGTTACGCTGAATGTGGCGTGGATTACATTTCCTCAGGTGCTTTGACTCATTCGGTGTACAACCTCGATTTGAGTCTGAAAGCATTCTGATAAACCATTTTAGATGTCTAAAGAGATCGAAGATAAACTGGATACCATTCCGGTTGTAAACCATATCGCAAGGGCGCTGAAAAGAGTAAAGTTGCCATGGCTTGAAGGACTTTCGCTCTACGAATTGCTCGAGATCTATGTTATAGGTATCGTTGACGGCGCCATTTCCTACCGCGGTGCCGCAATTTCGTTTAGCTTTTTTATGTCGCTTTTTCCGTTTGCGCTGTTTATCCTCAACTTGATTCCGTACATTCCGATTGAGAATTTTCAAGCCGATTTTCTTCGATTCATTTCCGAAAGTGTGCCCCCGCGAACTTATGATGCCATTGCGGTAATCATCAACGATATTCTTAATAACAGTAACAGCGGACTCATTTCCAGCGGTTTCTTTTTGTCGATTTTTTTGATGGCAAATGGCGTAAATGCGATTCTTGGCGGATTTGAAACCTCACATCACGTACTGACAAAACGTGGATTTTTTCGGCAATACTTTGTGTCGCTCGCAATTTCATTGTTGTTGTCGTTTTTACTTATCGTGACCGTCGCTACGATTGTGGTGTTTGAAGTCATCATTCAAAGCACATCGATACAGGATGTTCTGATGGAAAGTGTCCCGATAATGGTCATTTCACGATACATATTTGTGATTATCATGATTTTGCTGACCACGTCGATATTGTTTAAATTCGGTACCAAACACACCGGAAAGCGCTCATTTATCACGGTCGGGTCGGTGTTTACGACAGTTTTGATTGTGCTCTCATCATATGCGTTCGGTATTTGGGTGGTTCGGTTCTCGCAATACAACGAACTATACGGATCGATTGGAACCCTTCTTATCATGATGTTCTATATCTGGCTCAATTGCATGATTCTGCTCTTGGGATTTGAACTCGATGCCGCCATTACCCGCATCCGAAGAAAAAATTTGTTTACCTGAGAATCAATCGACGTTATTTTGCCTATTTTTATAAATAGCTAAAAATAAAAAGATTATGCGTTTTCAGTCAATGTTCCTGCTGCTTTTTCTCCTTTCCAATATAGTTGCAATTTCTCAGTCCGCCGATGTTATCGGAAAGTGGAAAACCATCGATGATGAAACGGGCAAACCTATTTCAGTCGTCGAAATTTTTAAGAAAAACGGAAAGATTTACGGACGGGTTTCCGAAATATTCGATGCCAAAAGTCGGGATAAAAGTTGTGAAAAATGTCCGGGTGAGGATAAAGGAAAGCCGTTTATGGGGCTAACTGTCTTACGCGATTTGGTGCAGAACGGTGACGAGTATAGCGACGGGCATATTCTCGATCCAAAGCACGGCAAACTCTACAAATGTTACATCACCCTTGAAGACGATAATAAACTCAAAGTGCGCGGTTATGTTGGAGTTTCGCTTTTTGGTCGCACTCAATATTGGCATCGCGTGCAATAGCAAACAGGAAATGCTATCTTTGTAGGACAACTTTCCAATATGTACTTTGTTCAGGTAATTCTTCCATTATCACTTTCAAAAACCTTTACCTATAGTATTAGTGAAGCCGAATTCAGCTTTGTGAAGATCGGTATGCGCGTGGCGGTTCCGTTTGGGAAAAATAAGATTTACACCGGCCTCATATCAGATATCCATCAGCAGGAACCCGAACTTTACGAGGCAAAAGAAATTCATCAGATTCTGGATCATCAGCCGGTTGTAACTGAATTACAGCTAAAACACTGGAATTGGATGGCATCCTATTATATGTGTCCGATTGGCGATGTGTTTCGTGGAGCCATGCCGTCGTCGCTGTTGCTCGAAAGTGAAACCATGGTAAAGGCAATAACTGACACTTCCGTGGATCATTCGACATTATCTGACGACGAGTTTTTAATCATCGCCGCGCTTCAGCAACAGAGTTCACTAAAGGTTCGCGATGTGATGTCGATTTTGAATAAGAAAACAATTTTTCCTGTTATCCGACGGATGATGGAACGCGGACTCTTGAATCTTGAAGAAGAGATCAACGAAACGTACAAACCTAAGTTGATCAGCTACGTCAGAATCGCTAAGCAGTTTTCCGATCCCGCTCAACTTTCCGAGCTTTTGGAAAGTCTGACCAGATCTGCCAAACAACGGAAAGTGGTCATGACGTATTTTCAACTACAGGCCACATCAACAAAACCGATTCCGCTAAAAGAACTCGCCGCGGCATCAGATGTAACGCCAAACGTCGTGAAATCGCTGATTGATAAAGATATTCTCGAAAAATATCAAATTGCTGAAGATCGCGTAATCTTTGACGATATCGAATCTGCAAGTCCAACACTCAGCATCGAACAAAATCGGGCATTCAACGATATTGTCAGCAGTTTTGAGTCGCAGGATGTCTGTTTGCTACACGGTGTTACATCAAGTGGCAAAACGGAAATTTACATAAGTTTAATCGAGAAATACCTCGAATCAGGACAGCAGGTTTTATATCTTTTGCCTGAGATAGCCCTCACCACACAACTCGTACACCGATTAACCAAACACTTCGGCAATAAAGTGTCGGTGTTTCATTCGAAATATACCAATAACGAGCGTGTTGAAGTTTGGAACAATGTTCTTCAGCGATCTTTGTCGGCTCAGGTTGTGATAGGAGCGAGGTCGGCTTTGTTTCTTCCATTTGCGGATCTGAAGCTCATTATTATTGACGAGGAGCATGAACAAATGTTTAAACAACAAGATCCGGCTCCGCGTTATCATGCTCGCGATGCGGCAATCATGCTTGCCAAATTTTCAGGAGCAAAAGTGTTGTTGGGTTCAGCAACTCCGGCAATCGAAACCTATTATAATGTTAGTCATGGGAAGTATGCGATGACCGAAATTTTTGAGCGCTACGGAAATGTTCAAATGCCCGAAATCATACTTGTCGATCTCAAGGATAAATATTTCCGAAAAAAGATGAACGGTCACTTCAGCGATACTTTGGTTGAAGCAATGGCGACGGCACTTCAAAACGGCGAGCAGATCATTTTGTTTCAAAACCGCCGTGGCTATTCGCCGCAAATGGAATGCATGACTTGCGGTCACGTTCCCCAATGCCGACAATGCGATGTTAGTCTGACTTTTCACAAGCACAAAAGTCAGCTCCGATGTCACTATTGTGGTTACAGTATCGCAAAACCTGCGCATTGCCACGCTTGCGGAAGCATCGATCTTACCACAAAAGGATTCGGAACAGAACAGGTGCAACTCGAAGTCTCAGCACTTTTCCCCGATGCTAAAGTCGGACGCATGGATCACGACACCACGCGCGGCAAATTTGGCTTCGACAAAATCATTGATTCGTTCAAAAACCGGGAAACTGATATTTTGGTAGGAACTCAGATGCTGGCTAAAGGGTTGGACTTTGATAATGTTGGGCTCGTCGGAATTATGAATGCCGACAACATGCTTTATCACCCCGATTTTCGGGCGTTTGAACGCAGCTATCAAATGATCGCCCAGGTATCGGGCAGGGCAGGACGTTCCGGAAAACAAGGGAAGGTGATGATTCAAACCTACAATCCGCATCACAACACGATATTGCAAGTCACTCACAACGATTATATCGGAATGTATAAGGAGCAACTTTACGAAAGGCAGATTTATAAGTATCCGCCGTTTTTTAAGTTAATCCGACTTACGTTGCGCCATCGCGACTTCGAGATTCTCAAGCAAGGTTCGGTTTGGCTTTATCAGGTTTTGACCGATAATTTGCAGATGCCGGTACTTGGGCCCGAGGAACCGCCAATCAGCCGGATCAGAAATGAGTACATCCGAACCATTATGATCAAAATCCCGCCCCAAATGCCACTTGAAGGCACAAAAAAAACTATCCGTAGAATATTGGATAGTTTTGAGAGTGTGGCACAATACCGATCGGTAAAAGTGACGATAAACGTTGATGTTTATTAGGCAATTGCCAAAGCACGAACCAGATCTTCTTTTTTATTGCGGCTAAGTGGTATTTTTGTTATTCCGATTTCAGCGTATTTAGAATTAAACCTTTCGACTTTATCGATATTGATGATATACGATTTGTGAACTCGGATGAATTTGTCTTTTGAAAGGTCTTTCTCAAAAGATTTCATTGTCGACAATACAAGGTTGCTATCTTCTTCGGTTACAACTTTTACGTAATCTCCGTAAGCTTCGATCCATTTGATCTTAGAGGTGAAAACTTTAAGTTTCTTTAAGTTGCTCTTTATGAAGATGTGCTCTCCGTCTTCTTCGTGGTTTTCCTTTTTAAGTAAATGGAAATCCATTGCACGCTTTACTGATGCATTAAAACGATCAAGTGCAATCGGTTTCTGTAGGTAGTCCGTTGCATCATAATCAAAAGCTTTCAGCGCGTATTCGGCTTTAGAAGTAATAAAGATGATTTGGGGTTTCATCTTTAATCCGTCCAAAAAGTCAAAGCCACTGATCACGGGCATCTCGATATCTAGGAAAATCAAGTCAACCGTATGCACCGACATGCAATTTTTTGCTTCAATTGCGTTAGAAAAATCACCAACCAAATGTAAATTCGGATGATTATTCACTAACTTTGCGATGATCATTCTCTGGATCGAGCTGTCATCTACAACGACACAATTTAGTTTCATAATTTATTTATTATAGATTTGGAACAACGAAAATAATCGGATTTTTTTTATAAAACTAATTTTAATCGGCTTTTTTCGTAATTGAACGAATAAAGTTGAATTTCGCTTGCAGATTAAATTTATTTCATTACTTTTGCACTCATTTTAAATAATCTAAACATATTTTTATGAATCATTATGAAACTGTTTTCATTTTAAATCCCGTTTTATCTGAGGTTCAGGTAAAGGAAACAGTAAGCAAATTTGAAGAATTTCTTACTTCACGCGGTGCCGAAATGGTAGCTAAAGAGGATTGGGGTCTGAAAAAAATGGCTTACGAAATCCAAAACAAGAAAAGTGGATTCTACCACTTGTTCGAGTACAAAGTTCCGGGCGATGTTCTTATCGCTTTCGAAACCGAATTCAGACGTGACGAAAGAATCATGCGTTTTTTGACTGTAAGTCTTGACAAACACGCGATTTCATGGGCTGAGAGAAGAAGAGAAAAACAAAAAACTGCTAAAGCTTAAATCATGGCTACATTACAACAATCAGCTTCAGGAAAAAAAGAAGGGGATATCAGATATCTTACTCCTTTAAATATCGAAACTAACAAAGCAAAGAAATATTGCCGTTTCAAAAAATCAGGTATCAAGTACGTAGATTACAAAGACCCTGATTTCCTTTTAAAGTTCGTTAACGAGCAAGGAAAAATTCTTCCACGCCGTCTAACTGGAACTTCATTGAAATTCCAAAGAAAAGTGTCTGTTGCCGTTAAACGCGCACGTCACCTAGCATTAATGCCATATGTGGCTGATTTACTAAAATAATAAAGAGGCTATCATGGAACTTATATTAAAGAAAGACGTACAAGATTTAGGTTTTAAAGATGACGTAGTAACAGTAAAAGCTGGTTACGGTCGTAACTTCCTAATCCCTCAAGGTTTTGCTCAAATGGCAACACCATCAGCTAAAAAAGTACTTGCTGAAAACCTAAAGCAAAAAGCTCATAAAGAAGCTAAAGTAATCGACGACGCTAAGAAAGTTGCCGAAGCACTTAAAGCTCTTGAAATCAAAATTACTGCAAAAGCAGGTGGTGATAAACTTTTCGGTTCAATCACAAACATCGATATCGCTGAAGCTCTTGAAAAAGCAGGACAGCCTATCGACAGGAAATTCATCACAAGCGGAATCGTAAAACGCACCGGTAAATACAACGCCAGCGTACGCCTTCACCGCGATGTGGTAATCGAACTTCCTTACGAGATCGTTGCCGAGAAATAATATTCTCAAAACATTATAATCAAGTCCCTGCGCAAGTCGGGACTTTTTTTTATTTTAGAGCTATTCCCGCTTTACGCTTTTATCTTTTTTATCTACGCTACCGCTACGTTAAAAAAGGATATCGGCTGCAATCGGGGCTAAGGATGCAAGGTAGAAGGTTAAAAGTCTGCTCATCACGGCCTAGCATGTTCCTAACTCCTAAACCCTAAACCCTGACCCCAAAACCCAAAACCCAACACCCAAACAATGAAATACTCCCGCCTCACCACCGAACAATTCGCCGAACTCCACCAGGAATTTATAAACTTCCTTTCAGCTCAATCAATCGATAAAGCCGAATGGGATAAACTCAAAGCCGAACAACCGCACATCGCCGAACAAGAACTCGACGTATTCTCCGATTTAATTTGGGAAGGAGTGCTCACCAGAGCCGAATTCCTCGAGCACTTTTCGAAAAATCACATTTTCCTATTCCGCTGTGGCGAGACCCAAATGCACTCAATCGTACTAAAGGCAATGAACCCCGAAATTGATTTCCTCACTCGCGAAGGCCTTCAATGGTTGTCAGATAACATGTTTACCGATAACGTCGAAATGAAAATCGGAAACAAAGATTTTAGCGCCGACCGAAATCAGGATATCTTCGGACTCATTCAACAAGGCGCGTTTCTCAGCGACGGCCAGCTCTACAAACAAATTGATACGATTGTCAATAGCTAATCACTACTATTTTCGGGAATATTGGTTAAATTCGTGCTATTAGACCAATTCGCCAAAAATGGACATTACGCAAAAGCTGTCAGACTTAAGATCGGAATTACACAAACATAATTATAAGTATTACGTTCTCGATAAGCCGGAAATTTCCGATTTCGAGTTCGACATGATGCTCAAAGAGTTGCAGACCCTCGAAGATCAAAATCCTGAACTCGCCGATCCGAACTCACCAACTCAACGTGTCGGCGGTCAGGTCACTAAAAGTTTTACAACTGTCGCGCACGCACGCCGGATGTATTCCCTTGACAACTCCTATTCAACCGAAGATCTTCTCGATTGGGAAAAACGAATCGTAAAAAGCCTTGGCGATGTCGCGCCGGAATATACCTGCGAACTTAAATACGACGGCGCATCGATCAGCATCACTTACGAGAACGGCAAACTGGTTCGCGCCGTCACACGCGGCGATGGCTTTCAAGGCGACGACGTAACCACCAACATCAAAACCATCAAATCGGTTCCGCTGCAACTTTCCGGATCCGATATCCCTGACCGACTTGAAGTCCGCGGCGAGATCATCCTGCCAATTTCCGGATTTCAAAAAATGAACGCCGACTTAATCGAAATCGGCGAGGTACCTTATTCAAACCCGCGAAACACAGCATCTGGAAGTCTGAAGCTTCAGGATAGCGCATTAGTTGCTAAACGGCCACTTGAATGCTTGGTCTATACGCTTATCGCCGACGGGTCGCCATTTGCATCGCATTTCGAAAGTCTCGAAAAAGCACGTCAACTTGGTTTTAAAGTCCCATCCGAAGCCAAAATCGCAAAATCAATGGGTGAGGTAATCGACTTCATTCAATATTGGGATAGGCATCGTCACGAACTGCCATACGAAACCGACGGAATCGTGATCAAAGTGAATAATCTTCACTTTCAGGACGAACTCGGTTACACCGCCAAAGCTCCACGTTGGGCAATCGCATTTAAATACAAAGCCGAACAAGTTTCCACAAAACTACATACCATTACCTATCAGGTTGGTCGAACGGGAGCAATCACGCCGGTTGCAAATCTTGATCCTGTGCTCTTGGCGGGAACTATCGTCAAACGCGCATCACTTCACAACGCCGACCAAATTGCCAAACTCGACATCCGCGAAGGCGACGAGGTATTTGTCGAAAAAGGAGGTGAGATCATTCCCAAGATCATCGGCGTCGATTTTTCAAAACGCCATCCCGATATGACTCCGGTTGCCTATATTACAACGTGCCCGGAATGTCAGTCTGAACTCATCCGAAAGGAAGGCGAGGCTCAACACTATTGCCCTAACTACTACGGTTGTCCGCCGCAGATTATTGGCCGAATCCAACATTATATTTCGCGAAAAGCAATGGATATCGAGGGTTTGGGTGGCGAAACTGTCGCGCTCTTATTTGCAAACAACCTCGTTAAGGATTACGCCGATCTATACGAACTTACCGCCGATCAAATTATTCCGCTTGAAAGAATGGCCAAGAAATCGGCCGAAAATCTCATCAACGGCATCGAAAAGTCGAAAGAAGTTCCTTTTGAACGCGTTCTTTTTGCACTCGGAATCCGCTATGTCGGTGAAACGGTTGCGAAAAAACTTGCCAAGCATTACAAAACCATAGACGCCTTGGCATCAGCTGGCGTTCATGAACTTACAACCGTAGACGAAATCGGCGAACGCATCGCTACCAGCGTAATTTCGTTTTTCGCAAACGCTGACAATCAAACCATCATCAACCGGCTCAAACAATACGGGGTGCAGCTTGAAATCCGCGAAAGCGAAAATCCAAATGCAACCAATATTCTGCAAGGCAAAACTTTTGTCGTAAGCGGCGTGTTTACAATTTACTCGCGCGACGAACTTAAAAAAGCCATCGAAGACAACGGTGGAAAAGTGGGAAGTTCGATATCTGCCAAAACAGATTATGTTGTTGCCGGCGAAAATATGGGGCCCGCAAAACTCGATAAAGCAAATAAACTTGGGATTGCAATTATTTCTGAATCAGAATTTAATATCTTGCTACAAGAAAACCCGTAAATTTCTGATATGGCGGAAACTGGCATGCGCGTTGGCAAAATCTTGATCATTGCTTATTTCGTGATCGCGGTCGTCGAGATCTTTGCCGAACTATTAAATGTGATCAGCGTAATCATGATTGCAAAACCGTTGATGCCACTAACATTGATGGCCGTCTATATGCTGACATCTGAACGGCGCCACCTGCTTTATTTCTTCGCGATGTTTTTCTCGTTTGTCACCAATATTTTATTCATTCCCGATAACGACCAAATGCTGTTATACGGACTCGTAGCCTTTCTCATTCATCGTGTGCTATTGCTAACGCTGGTCTTTAAAATAATAAAATTAACCGATTATATTCCGCTTGCCATAGCGATGCTTCCATTCTTGCTGATATTCACCTACTTGCTGTTCTCCTCTGATGTCCCGCAGGAGTCATTTTATATTTTGAATGTGCAGAATTTGCTGATTGCGGTCTTGGGCGGACTCGCATTGTCCAACTACATCATGCATGACGATCGCAAAAATACGTGGTTGCTGATCAGCGGGCTGCTGTTTGTTGCGTTGCAGTTTATTGTTTTTATCGAAAAATACTTTCTTTCCGATCTTTCGCCGGCCATTTTCCGACCGATCGCCATGGCACTCAACGCCTTTGCATTTTATACGTTTTACGAATTTGTACTGGCGTCTGAAAAATCAGATGACAACAGCGTTTCCGCTTGATCTTTTGCCGCCATCCATCGAAATCTCAAAATCAATCCGACCCAAATTCAATCCGTAACAGCCAACCTGATTCACCAAAACGTCCCCACCGACCTCGTTTTTTACCACGGTTGGTTTATCCAAAAAAGTATGGGTATGACCGCCGATAATCAAGTCGATTCCACTGGTTGCGGCCGCTAATTTAAGATCAGAAACCTTAGCCGCATCATTGCTGTAATGATAGCCCAAATGCGAAAGGCAAATGACAATGTCACATTTTTCGTGCTTTCGAAGCGTATTTACCACATCCTTCGCAATATCAATCGGTTCGAGATAAACCGTTTCCTTGTAAAGTTTTTTGTCGACCAGTCCGGCGAGTTCCACACCAAGTCCGAACACGCCAATTTTAATCCCGCTTTTAGTAAAAACCTTGTACGGCTTGACAATTCCGTCCAGAATCGTGTTGCTGAAATCGTAATTCGCACTCACAAATCCAAAATTCGCATTATGCAATTGCGCGTGAAAACCGTCGATTCCATTATCAAAATCGTGGTTTCCCATGGTCGCAAGATCGTATTTCAGCATGCTCATCAATTTCAATTCAAGCGCGCCGCCATAATAATTGAAATATGGCGTACCCTGAAAAATATCGCCGGCATCAAGTAGCAGCACATTTTCAGCTTCAGCTCTGATTTTTTCGATCAATGCCGCACGACGCGCCACGCCACCCTGATTCGGAGTTCGCGGATGATCGGCCGGAAAAGGATCAACATAACTATGGACGTCGTTGGTATGCAAAACCGTCAGCTTTTTAGTCTTGGCTGAAAAACCGCTAAAAGCTAATCCACTGGCCAAAAGTGCCGATCCAGCCAATGTTTTCTGGCAAAATTCTCTTCTTTTCATGTTTTTTTCAGGAGCTTTTTCCTGCTGTTCGCTGCAATCTTTTTTCTGTCTTGCTATCGCCGCCAAAAAAAAGGATTTCCGCTGCCATCAGGGCTAGGGCTTTATCGTTAATTTGATACTTCACGAATCCTAACATCGGTGGCCGCGCGCAAAGTATCGGTATCTTTAAAATAATCAATCAGGATGTTTCTGATCTTGTAATCAAGGTCGTAGTTGTAAACCGACTTTTTGAAAAAATCCATTCGGTCGCCGCCGGTTAGCAAATAATCAGAAGTTGCAACCAGATAGCTTCGCTTGGCGTCCAGCGGTTGACCTTGAACTTTAATGTTTTTGGCTAAACCCTTTTCAATCTCAAAGCTTAGTCCGGATAATGGATGCGGCTTTTTTTCTGAAATAATGTAATCGACCAGTTCCAGGATCTGTTCCGCTTTTAGTGTCGCAACCACCAAACTGTTTTCAAAAGGCATGATCTCGAAAGCCGTGCGGGTCGTAACATCGCCCATCGGAATTATAGCGCGAATTCCACCGTGATTCAGCAAAGAAATGTCGATTGTCTTATTTTCCCGCGCTTTAAAAACCTGGTTTCCCTTTTCTAAAGATGCGTCCGCCATCAAAACACCGATGTCGGTTTGCCATTTTCCTTTTGATTTGTCGAAAGTGTGCGGCGCGTAGGCTAAGACGGTGCTTAAGTCTTGGTTAATGCTGTTTCGGTAGGGTTCGATAACCGCTTCGATTTCCACCACCGATTTTTCTGCATCGGTAATCGGAATGTTGGTTCCGGTCTTAGAAGATATAACCGGCTGATTTGTCCCGCAGTTAGACAGCGCAAGTGTTAAGAATAAAACAAATACGGTAGCAAGCGAGGGATACTTTTTTAGATTTGTCATCCGTAGACTGGGAGATTTTTCTGTAGTTTTGTGAAAAAAGTAAAAGTAGTATGTTTTTGAATTATATAAAGGATTTTTCCACAAAAAAAATGGTGAAAAACACCCTTTCGAATGCAAAGCCTGCTGCCGAATCACAGCCGTTAAAGACGATCGGAATCCTCTTCGACGAAACGTACTTTCATGAAAAACAAGCACTTATTGAACAATTGAAAACTCAGGGAATTCTTGAGAAAGACATCTCGATATTGGTGTTTAAGAATAAGATCAAGACCAACGAAGTTCTCGATTATCCGGTATTTAGTCATCGCGATTTCAGTTGGACCGCCACGATTAAAAAACCGATTGTCAACGAGTTCATAGCGCGAAACTTCGACCTTTTAATTAATTATTACGATGTCGAGAAAGCGCCGCTGCTTTTGGTGTCGCATTTGTCGAAAGCAAAATTTAAGGTCGGTTTTTCATCAATCGACAAGCGGCTAAATCATTTTATGATCGATACTACTGCTGAAAATTACAAGGTTTTTAGCGACGAACTTTTCAAATATCTCCGAATTTTAAACAAAATATAATGCAGCAACTCATTGGAACAGGTGTGGCTTTGGTAACACCGTTTAAAACCGATTTTTCAGTCGACACCGAAGCGTTAACCCTAATTGTCAACTATCAGATCGACAACGGAATTGATTATTTGGTGGTTTTAGGAACCACTGCCGAATCAGCAACACTTACCTCTGAGGAAAAAGAGTTGGTTATCAAAACGGTGGTTGATGCCAATCAAAGCCGCTTGCCGCTGGTGCTCGGTGTGGGCGGAAACAATACGACTGCGGTCTGCGGCGAACTAAAATCGCGCGATCTGTCTGCATTCACTGCGGTTTTGTCAGTATCGCCATATTACAATAAACCGACCCAAGAAGGAATTTATCAGCATTTTAAAGCGGTATCTCAAGCATCACCACTACCAATTATATTGTATAATGTTCCTGGAAGAACGGCAAGTAACATGTTGCCATCAACAGTAATTCGGCTCGCAAATGATTTCGACAACATCGTTGCAATTAAGGAAGCGGCCGGCGATATTGTTCAGGCTATGAAGCTTTTGAGAGATAAGCCAAAAGATTTCCTGGTAATTTCCGGCGACGATATGATCACTTTGCCAATGGTTTTGGCCGGTGGAGCAGGAGTAATCTCGGTTATCGCGGAAGGTTTCCCAAAAGAATTCTCGCAAATGGTAAGACTTGGTTTGGAACGCAAGGTCGATCAGGCTTTTGAAATCCACAATTTGGTCAGTGAAGCCATCGATTTAATTTTCGAGGAAGGCAATCCGGCAGGCATCAAAGAAGTTTTCCGTCAGCTTCAATTGGCAGAAAATTGCGTCAGGCTGCCACTCATCCACGCAAGTGAAAACCTCGCGCAAAAAATAGCGGCAAACATCAAGAAGATCAACAACTTTTCGCGTGAAAAGGCGTTGTAAAAAAATATTTTGCGGTCTATAATTATTAACTAAATTTGCAGTTGCTTTAGCCGACTCAAAAAAACGCGCGCAGCTTCAGAAACTTAAATTTTCATATGAATAAATTCTTATCGGTTCTTCTGCTTTCTGTGGTTCTGTTTTCGTGCAGTCCGTACCAAAATGCTTTGAAGTCGGACGACATAGCAGTAAAATACGAAGTTGCCACCCAAATGTATGAGAAAGGCAAATATTTAAACGCAATCAGATTGTTCGAGCAGATGGCTCCAACGTATCGGGGGAAGCCTCAAGCTGAGAAAATGTTTTACATGTTTGCGCAATCGTACTACAATACCAAGCAATACGGTCTTGCGGGTTATCAGTTTGACAGTTTTGTGTCGAGTTATCCGCGTAGTGAAAAGGCTGAAGAAGCAGCATTTTTAAGTGCGATGAGCTATTCGAAATTGTCTCCGGTTTACAGCCTTGATCAGATAAATACATTTAAAGCGATTGATAAACTACAAGGTTTTATTAACGCCTATCCCGATTCTCAGCATTTGGAAGTTGCCAACGCGACCGTAAAAGTTCTTCGCGAAAAGATCGAGAAAAAGGTATTTGAGAACGCTAAAAACTACAATACGATTTCAGATTATAAGTCGGCTTTGATTGCCTTGGATAATTTCATCGCTGATTATCCGGGAACGCCTTTCAAAGAGGATGCGTTATTTTACAAACTGGATTCAGCTTATAAATTAGCCATCAACAGTGTGCCATCAAAAATGGAAGAGCGTCTAAACAACGCGAAAGTTGCTTACACGAACCTTATGAAATTTGACGGTTCTACAAAATATAAGTCGCAGGCTGATGCAATGCTTGCGCGTATCGAAACAGATTTAAAACAATATATTAAATAATAAGTCATGGATTTAAAGAAGACGAGTGCTCCGGTTAATACAATTACCTACAATAAGAATCTTATTGAGGAACCAACCGGGAATGTGTATGAAGCGATAACAATTATGGCTAAAAGAGCAAACCAGATCAATTCTGAAATTAAGAAGGAACTGACTGAGAAGCTTGAGGAATTTGCGACTTATAACGACAGTCTTGAAGAGATTTTTGAAAATAAAGAACAGATTGAAGTATCTAAATTCTACGAGAAATTGCCTAAGCCGCATGCACTTGCTGTTCAGGAATGGCTTGATGACAAGATTTATCACCGCGACGCCAACAAATAATATATGTCAGTTTTAAGCGGTAAGAAAATACTACTGGGCGTTTCCGGAGGAATTGCCGCTTATAAAACAGCTTCGCTCGTACGGCTGTTTGTAAAAGCCGGAGCGGACGTCCGCGTTGTGATGACGCCTGCCTCAAAAGATTTCATCACACCGCTGACTTTGGCTACTCTTTCAAAAAATCCGGTGCATTCGAGTTTTTTTGCCGATGAAAATTCGGATGAAAAAACTGACGCGGAAGGCCAATGGACCAATCACGTTGAACTCGGTCTCTGGGCTGATTTCATGCTGATTGCACCCGCGACAGCCAATACGCTATCCAAAATGGCTACCGGAAACTGCGATAATCTCCTGATTGCGGTTTATCTCTCTGCAAAATGTCCCGTTTATTTCGCTCCGGCAATGGATCTCGATATGTACAAACACGAATCGACGATTTCTAATTTAGCGGCGCTTCAAAGTTTTGGCAACAAGATGATTCCGGCAGAAAGCGGTGAGCTTGCAAGCGGACTTTCAGGCGAAGGGCGAATGGCAGAACCCGAAAATATCATTTCTTTTATCGAGCGTGATCTCAAAGGTCAATTGCCATTGAACGGCAAGAAATTTCTGGTTACGGCCGGGCCTACCTATGAAGCGATCGATCCCGTGCGGTTTGTCGGCAATCATTCGTCGGGTAAGATGGGCTTTGACATCGCTCGTTGTGCCGCTAAATATGGCGCTTCAGTAACTTTGGTTACCGGTCCGACACACTTGAACGTTTCAGATTCAGCCATTAAAGTTATAAAAGTAGTTTCAGCGGCTCAAATGCTTGAATCTTGTCTCGAGTATTTCGAAAATGCCGATGTTGTGGTCGCAGCGGCGGCAGTTGCCGATTATCGTCCGACTGATCCCGCATCTGAAAAGATCAAGAAAAAAGATTTAATCTTTACAATTTCTCTGGAAAAAACCGTTGATATTCTGATGACCATGGGAAGTCGGAAAACGCATCAACAATTGATTGGCTTCGCGCTTGAAACTGAAAACGAAATCGAGAATGCTAAGTTGAAGATCAGCAAAAAAAACTTAGATTTGATTGTTTTGAACAGTTTGCGTGATCTCGGAGCTGGTTTTGGGAAACCGACAAATAAAGTAACATTTATCGATAAGGATTTTAATATCGATCCACAACCGTTGAAATCTAAAGAGGAAGTTGCTCAGGACATTATTAAAAAGATCATGACTTTATGAAAAAACTCGCTATATTCATTTGTCTTTTAACCGGTTTGGTTTCATCTGCGCAACAACTTAATTGTCGTGTGGTTGTAAATTCGGATAAAGTGGCCAACGCCAATGCCAATACGTTCAAAACCCTAGAAACTGCTTTGAATGAATTCGTTAACCGAACCAATTGGACCAGCGAAACACTCAGTCAGGGCGAGCGGATCAATTGCTCGATGTTTATTACAATCGAAAGTTATGATTCAAATAATTTTTCGGCAACCATCCAGGTGCAATCGTCACGGCCGATTTATCAGTCGACATATTCGTCGCCGGTTTTGAACTTTAACGACAAAGATTTTAGCTTTTCGTATATCGAATTTGAAAGTCTAAATTTTGATCCGAATAGCTACAACTCGAATTTAGTCTCGGTTATCTCATTTTACAGCTATATTATCCTCGGAATGGACGCCGATACTTTTGCGCCCCTTGGAGGCGATAAATATTACGAGACGGCTCATCAGATATCCACTGTTGCGGCACCAACCGGTGGCAAGGGATGGAGCCAGGGCGATGGCAATCAAACGCGTTACTTTCTTATAAACGACCTTTTGTCGAGTACTTACAAGCCGTTTCGCGATGCGCTTTATCAGTATCACTTCGAAGGCCTTGACCTGATGTCATCTGCTCCGGCAACGGCTAAAGAGTGGATTGTACAATCGGTTGAAACCGTCGGTCAGATTTACAAAGTACGACCAAATGCTTTTCTGACCCGAGTGTTCTTTGATGCGAAATCGGATGAAATCGTTCAAATTTTATCAGGTGGTCCCAAAATGCCGATCGCTGAAGCTGTCGATAATCTGAATCGCATATCGCCACTAAATTCAAGTAAGTGGTCGGCGATTAAATATTAGAAAAAAGTGTCCTTCAAAGACTAATTTTTTACCTTTGAGTTTAAGGAAACACTTTTTATGATTACGTCTTTATCCATTGAAAATTTTGCGCTTATTGAAAAACTATCGATTTCTTTTTCGGGTGGTTTCTCGATTATTACGGGTGAAACCGGTGCGGGAAAGTCGATACTTCTGGGAGCAATCGGACTTGTTCTTGGCAAGCGGGCCGATTTGTCGTCGCTAAAGGACAAGGAAAAAAAATGTGTTATCGAAGCCGAATTTTCGCTAGGAAATTACGATCTAAAATCATTTTTTGAAGCCAATGATCTTGATTATGAGGATCAAACCATTCTCCGTCGCGAAATTTTACCTTCAGGCAAATCGCGGGCATTTATAAATGATAGTCCTGCGAATCTTCAGCAACTTCAGGAACTTGCTTTTTATCTGATCGATATCCACTCGCAGAACGAAACCCGTGAACTCGGCGATGAAGATTTTCAGTTTAAAATTATCGATGCGGTGGCATCAAATAAGGCCGAACTTCAGACATATTCCAAGCTGCTGAAAGATTATAAGAAATCGGCTGCCGAACTTCAGACGCTACAAAAAACGCTGAGCAACTCACTTAAAGAAAAAGATTACAATACATTTTTACTCGACGAACTTCTGGCGGCAAACCTGGTTGAAGGCGAACAAGAAGAGCTTGAGTCGCAACAACGACACCTAAGTAACGTTGAATTTCTCAAGGAAAATTTTGATAAGGCGATTTCGTTAAGCAACGATGAAACGTATGGAATCTTACAGCACTTGCGTGAATTTAAAGCAGTTTTAAAAAAGAATGCGACAGTTTCAGAAGAATTAAATCAATTTTCTGATCGTGCAGAAAGCATTTATATCGAACTCTCTGATGTTGTTTCAGAACTTGAAAATTCGTCTGCAAAACTGTTCGATGATCCTGCTCAACTCGAAATCGTGAACCAAAAATTACAGGCGATTTACAATTTGCAAAAAAAGCATCAGGTATCAACTGTTGAGGAGTTAATCGAAATTCGGAACAATCTCGATAACCAGGCGTTGTCGTTTTCTGAATTGGAATCAAAAATTGAAGCCGTTCAGCAAACCATTGATGCTGTCGTTCAGGAATTAAATGCGCAAGCGGAAATTATCAATAAAAAACGTGTTGCAGCCGTTCCGAAGCTAACCGATCAGTTACAGGAAATATTGTCGGAACTCGGAATGCCAAACGTTCGATTCCAAATTGAAGTCAGGCCAAGTGAGGATTTCTTGCCGACCGGAAAAGATCAACTTACTTTTTTATTTTCGGCGAATAAAGGATCAGATTTTGGCGTACTGAAAAAAGTAGCGTCCGGTGGAGAAATGTCGCGGATTATGCTTGCCGTTAAATCGGTATTGGCGCAATATTCAAACCTTCCTACAATTATTTTCGACGAAATCGATACCGGTGTTTCCGGGGAAATTGCTGATAAAATGGGTAACATTATGCGTATCATGAGCGGCAAGATGCAACTTTTTGCGATTACACATTTGCCGCAAATTGCCGCAAAAGGGGAGGTGCATTTCAAGGTATTCAAAGTAGTTTCAGAAGATGGAACAACCTCTGAACTTAAGCGCTTGGACACTAATGAGCGCGTTCAGGAAATTGCGCAGATGTTGTCCGGATCGTCCGTTTCAGACTCGGCGATTAATCATGCCAAGGCGTTGCTGAACTGATAATTTCAAGTATATTTGTTTCAGCAAAATCAAACGAACATTATTATGTATAATTTACTTAAAGGCAAAAGAGGAATCATATTTGGCGCATTGGATGAAAATTCGATTGCGTGGAAAACAGCTGAACGCGTTCATGAAGAAGGCGGTATTTTTGTTCTTACAAATGCACCTATTGCCATGAGAATGGGTACAATCAATCAACTTGCTGAAAAAACTGGTTCTCAGATCATTCCGGCTGACGCGACATCTACAGCTGATCTGGAAAACCTTGTTGAACAGGCTGTCGAAATTCTTGGTGGAAAGATCGATTTCGTATTGCATTCAATCGGAATGTCGGTTAATGTCCGCAAAGGAAACCACTATACTGATATGAACTATGATTTCACTACTAAAGGTTGGGATGTTTCTGCGGTTTCATTTCACAAGGTGATGCAGGTTCTTTATAAAAAAGATGCGATGAGCGAATGGGGAAGTATTATCGCCCTGACTTATATGGCCGCTCAACGTGTATTCCCTGATTACAACGATATGGCAGATAACAAAGCATATCTTGAATCGATTGCAAGAAGCTTTGGATATTTCTTCGGTCGTGATAAAAAAGTACGCGTAAACACCATTTCGCAATCGCCAACGCCAACTACTGCCGGTCAGGGGGTTAAAGGTTTTGACGGTTTCATTTCGTATGCCGAAAAAATGTCGCCTTTAGGAAATGCCACGGCAATTGATTGTGCAAATTATGCTGTCGCGATGTTTTCAGACCTCACCAAACGTGTAACGCTTCAGAATCTATACAATGACGGAGGATTCTCTAATATGGGAGTCAGCCAGGATGTGATCGAGAGATTTACGAATTAGAACGGTAATAATTGACCACTCATAGATTTTAACAAAATAAGCCATCTTCGGATGGTTTTTTTATTAAATTTACTTAAGGTCAAAACAAAATATATGAAAAAAATTACTTTTCTAATCATTGCATTTTTCTCGATTCACCTTTCAGCTCAGTCGGTTTCAGGTTATAGTTTTACTCAATCAACTGAAACGTACACACCGGTTAACGGGACAAATTCGTTAGCAGTTGGCGACGACGGAACACACAATTACGTTCCGATTGGTTTCGATTTCATCTTTGGTGGAGTCAGCTACAATACGTTTAGTATCAGTACTAACGGTTTTATCCGATTAGGTAATCCGATTGCAGGAAGTCATTGGTCAAACGCGATGACTACAACATCAAGTCAGAAACCGCTCATAGCGCCTTTTTGGGACGATCACAATCGCGGGACGGGAGCAATTCAATATAAAGTTACCGGAACCGCGCCAAACCAGGTTTTGGAAGTTGGCTGGGAAAACATAGTGATCGCTTCAAGCACCACCAATGTTAATGCTCAGGGTTCTTTTAAACTCCGAATTTATGAGACTACAAACATTATCGAATTCGTGTATGGAAATCCCATCACATTCGAAGGTGAACTCTCAGCAACCATCGGCATTAATCATGTGAACGGTTTTGTCTGTGTTTCACCGGGAACACCGGCTACAGCATCGTCGATGTTTAACATCAATACCATCACCACCACGCATGTCGTTAGTAAGAAATTTACTTTTACGCCACTACCTGATTGTACAAGCGTACCGACGAACCTAACTACAATTGCATCGGTTTCGTCAATTTGTCCTGATTTCCCAATTTCACTTAGCGTGGATGGCGTACCGCTTGAAGCTAACTTTTTGTATCAATGGCAATCGTCTGATGAGGGCGAGGTGTTTATTGATATCGAATCGGCTGATGAACCAATTTTCAACGCCGCTCAAACTACAGCCATGTTTTATCGGGTTTTGATTTCATGCGGCGAACAAACTTTTGCAAGTCAACCTGTTCAAGTGACCATGTCGGATCCGAATACCTGCTATTGTTTTCCAAATTATACGGATGGAAAAACAGATGGTGACCTCATATCGAATGTTGAAATTGAGGGCACAACATTAGCAAATTACACCGGAGTGGCGCCAAGTAATCCGTTTTACACCTATTTTACAGGCGAACCGCACATGACAGCAACGTTGATTCCGGGTCAAACCTATAATATCAGTGTTTCAGTAGGTACATATGCGTGGCAAAATGTTGCAGTTTGGATCGACTATAACGATGATTTAGAATTCAGTCCAAACGAGCGCGTAGGTTATAACATAACACCAATTCTATCAAACGGCACCGGAACGTTTCCAATTACACTATCATGCGACGCGCCAGACGGAGTTCACCGAATGAGAATCCGCGATGTTTGGGATATCGCAGCAAGCACAATTCTACCCTGCGCAACTTATGGTTATGGCGAAGTTGAAGATTACGACATTACCATAAGTTCTGTTGATCAATGTTTAGCGCCAACCGGTCTTTCAGTAACTCAAGTCAGTGCGTCGGGGGCAAACTTAACATGGGCGTACGGTTGTAACCAGGAAATCTGGGATGTTCATCTGGCCGTTTCGCCCGGAACAATCCCAACCGGCGATATTTCGCATCCTGGAGTAACGCTTCCGCTGACAGTTAGCGGATTAGAGCCATTAACAACATATGATTTCTATGTACGTGCTATGTGTAATGATTTATCAACCAGCGAATGGTCAGGTCCGTTTTCATTCACTACATTGCCGATGGCCGTACCTAACGATGATTGTATGATGGCAACAAGCTTAACGCCAGGGTTAACTTTCGAGGAAAATGCTGTAACCGCCACCAATCTTGGTGCAACGCTTTCTCTTGGTCATCCAAATGTAACGTGCGGAATATTTGCTTTTGGGGGAGATGTGTGGTTTACTGCAATTGTACCCGAGAGCGGAAAATTAACACTTGAAACCCGGGCTGCGGCTGATTCACCGTTAATTGATACGGTAATGTCTGCGTATACGGGAACTTGCGGCGAACTGACTTTGGTTGGTTGTAGCGATGAAGAGGGTATCGACGGATTTTCATTGTTAAACTTGACAGATTTAGCGCCCGGTTCTACCATTTATGTCAGAGTTTGGGAATATGCCAATGACACCTACGGATCGTTTCAAGTTTCAGCATATAATCCGGTGTTATCGCAAAATGAGTTTAGCGCCAATTTGTTTTCTTTCGCGCCAAACCCGGTTACCGATGTATTGTCCTTCAATAGTGTAGAATCAATTACGAGCGTAAAAGTGTTTAATGTTTTAGGTCAGACCGTTTTTGCTGAACAAGGGTCATCAATTAAATCGATCGACTTATCGTCACTTCATAAAGGTACATACCTGGTTCAGGTGGGAGTAGCCGATACCTATCAGATCATTAAAATCGTCAAAAACTAAAAACTTAATTTTCATTTAAAAGCCGCCGTATCCGAGCGGCTTTTTTTATTATGGGTTATATTTGTTAAAATTTTGATTATGCATTATTCGTTGATTATCCCCGTTTATAATCGTCCCGATGAGATTGGTGAGCTACTTGAAAGTTTATTGCTTCAGGATTTTACCGGTAGCTTTGAGGTTGTAGTGATTGAAGACGGTTCGTCAATTACGAGCGAAGATGTTGTTCAAAAATACAGTGATCGGCTGTCAATTCAATATCACTATAAACCAAATAGTGGTCCCGGCGATTCCAGAAATTATGGAATGCAGGTTGCAAAAGGCGACTATTTCCTGATATTCGATTCAGATTGCATCATTCCACATCAATATCTGAGTGAAGTCCACCACGAACTCGCAACCAAATTTGCCGACTGTTTCGGCGGTCCCGATAGCGCAACCGATTCGTTTTCGGATATCCAAAAAGCGATCAATTTTGCAATGACTTCCTTTTTAACTACAGGCGGAATCAGAGGCGGATCTGAAACAATCGCAAAGTTTCAACCTAGAAGCTTTAATATGGGACTCTCCCGAGAAGCTTTTGAAGTGACAGGTGGTTTTGGAAATATTCATCCGGGTGAAGATCCTGATCTGACACTTCGACTCTGGAAAGCCGGTTTCGAAACGCGGTTGTTTCCAAAAGCTTTTGTTTTTCATAAACGTCGCATCGATTGGAGCAAATTCTCAATACAAGTCGCAAAGTTCGGCAAAGCACGTCCGATATTAAACTTATGGCATCCCGAATACAATAAAGTCACATTTTTGTTTCCCACGCTTTTTATCTTCGGATTTTGGATCAGTTTAGCATTGCTGATTTTTGGATTTGGATTTTTCGCAGGTTGCTATGCATTGTATTTTTTGATGGTTTTTCTTTTATCGTCGATCCATTACAAAAACATCAAGATTGGCTTGTTGTCTATTGTTGCCGTTTGGAAGCAAATGAGTGGCTACGGACTCGCATTCGCAGAATCATTTTACAAGATTCACATCAAGAAACAACAACCTCAGGAAGCGTTTCCTGAATTATTCTTTCGAAAATGACAAAGATTATTGGATTGACAGGCGGAATCGGTAGCGGTAAATCGGTTGTTGCCAGATATATCGCTGAGCAAGGAATTCCGGTTTATATTGCCGACGACGAGGCGCGAAAAATCACCGAGAATCCCGATGTTGTCACTAAAATCGTCGAACATTTTGGCATAGGAATACTCGATGGCGAAAAAATAGATCGGGCAAAATTAGCCGCACTCGTTTTTAATGACGCCGAAAAGCTACAAAAACTCAACCGCATCGTTCATCCTGCTGTCCGCAAACATTTTAGCGAGTGGATCAAGCAACACCAAAACCATAAATTCGTTGTAAAAGAAGCCGCTATTTTATTTGAATCAGGAAGTGCGGCCGACTGCGACTACATTATTACAGTAACGACGCCATTGGATTTGCGACTAAAACGCATTCTTTCCCGCGATAATACGACCACAGAACTTATCCGTAAGAGAATGGCCTCGCAATGGACAGATCAACAGCGAATTGAAAAAAGCGATTTCGTAGTTACTAATATTAAAATCGAAGATACACTGAATCAAATCAACGAAATTCTTAAAATATTGCAGGAAGTGTAAAAAATCAGGCGGTTGTTAATGTTTGGTTAATAGATTAATAATGCGCGTGTTAAAATGTTAATTTTGTAAATATGAATAGGTTGTTTTTCCGATTGCTTGTCTTGTTGATGAGTTTATCCTTAATTGGGATAATTTTAGTTCAGGTTTACTGGTTTAACTCATCTTTTAAGAACAATGAAGAGCAGTTTCGGTTTCACGTTAAGCAAGTTGTAGCGAATGTTGCAGGGACTTTACAAAAGCAGGAAGCGTATAGGTTTTTGGACAATCATGCCAAGCTAAAGGACAGTATTGGCAAGGATCCGCAGACGAGCGATCTTCTTGAGTTTTATTATGTCCAGAAGAATGCGGTTACCAATGAAACCATCATCTATTCGAACAGTATCATATCTGAAGATTACAATATAAATTCGTCGTTCTTTGATAAAAAACTGGATAGTGTTAAGCAGCGAAATTTATCCTCGAAACGCGTAACTGAAGTTTATAGCCAAAATCCGATTGAAAACTCCCGCGGCGAACGGTCAATGGTTCCCGATGTTAAGATCGAAAAATTTGGCGATCTCGATGTTTTGAAAATGGCACAGTACGAGATATCATACAAAGATATCGCCGACGCAATGCCCATTCAAGAACGCGTCTCAAAGGAAAAAGTTGAAGCATTGCTTTCTAGCGAACTGAAAGATTACGGAGTAAATACGCCATTTGAATTCGGAATTTATAGCAATGGTCTGGCCACTAAAATTCGGTCAGACGATTTCAAATTCGATAAAGGAGCCACGTATTCAAATCCGCTTTTCACCGATAACGAAGGCAAAAGCAAGTATCAGTTACTGGTGACTTTTCCGCAAAAGAAACGCTTTTTGTTTTCAGAATTGGTCGGAATTACGGTGCTCTCAATCGTTTTTACTTTGATTATTGTGATTGCATATTCAAGTGCGCTGAATCAATTAATTAAACAACGTCAGATTTCTGAAATCAAAACTGATTTCATTAACAACATGACCCACGAGTTCAAAACGCCGATTGCAACGATCAATCTCGCGCTGGACGCTATCCGAAACCCGAAGATCGTTGAAGATCGCGAAAAAACATTGCGATATCTTCAAATGATCCGCGATGAAAACAAACGAATGCATGCTCAGGTCGAGAATGTCCTGCGAATTTCAAAACTCGAAAAACGCGAACTCGAAATTGCAAAAGAATCAAACGACATTCACGAAATCGTCGAAGAAGCCATTGAACACGTAAGTCTGATCATGGAAGATCGCGACGGAGTCCTGAAAACGCATTTTAAAGCCACCCGAACAACAGTTTTGTTGAACGACGTGCATTTTACAAACGTGTTGGTGAACGTGCTCGACAACGCCATTAAATATTCGCCCGAACGTCCAATCATTGATGTCTTTACCGAAAACGTCAAAGATTACGTCATCATAAAAATTAAAGACAAAGGCGCCGGAATGAGCAAAACCGCACAAAAAAGAATATTTGAAAAGTTCTACCGTGAGCATACGGGCGATCTGCATAATGTGAAGGGACACGGACTCGGATTAGCATACGTTAAACGAATCGTTGAAGATCATAACGGACAAATATTTGTTGAAAGTGAAAAAGGAAAAGGCAGCACCTTTATAATAAAACTACCCCTAATAAATTAAAACTATGGAAACAGAAAATAAAAAAATCCTTCTCGTTGAAGACGACCAGAATTTCGGGGCCATTCTAAAAGATTACCTGATGCTGAACGACTTTGATGTCACGTTGGCTAAAAACGGAATGGAAGGGTTTGAAAAATTTAAAAAAGAAACTTACGACCTTTGCATTCTCGATGTAATGATGCCATATAAAGACGGTTACACGCTCGCCAAAGAAATCCGCGAGAAAAACAAAGAAGTGCCAATCATCTTTCTAACGGCAAAATCGATGAAAGAAGACGTGTTAAAAGGCTACAAAGTTGGCGCCGACGATTACCTCAATAAACCTTTTGATTCAGAAGTTTTGTTGATGAAAATCAAAGCGATCATCCAGCGCAAAGCCGCAGACACGAAAAACGACCACGTGCGTTTCGAATTCCAGATTGGAAAATTCCATTTAAACTCGAAACTGCGCTTTCTGACTTTCTTGAACGAAGAGCCGATCAAGCTTTCTCCTAAAGAAAATGAGCTTTTGAAGATGCTTACTTTGCACGAGAACGATTTGATGCCGCGTGAGCTGGCGCTGACTAAAATCTGGAGAGACGACAACTATTTTACCTCGAGAAGTATGGACGTTTACATCGCTAAACTCCGCAAATACCTCAAGCGTGACGAAGATGTCGAGATCCTGAACATTCACGGCGAAGGTTTCCGACTGGTGGTCAAAAACAAAGAGCAAAAGCAAGCATAATTAGAAACTTCGGATGAAAATCCGGAGTTTTTTTTATTTTAAGAAGCTTTTTCCCGTCTTCCGCTATATCTTTTTTGTTCTGCATCTTTGCCGGGAAATTCAAACCTGTCCACCAACAAAAAAGGATGCCGCTCCAACCGGGGCTAGGGCTTGATAGCCGTTAAGACATGATCAATTACTACTGAGCTTTCTATTTTGTAATCAAACCACGAAACACCCGGAGTTCTCTTAAACCACGTCATTTGCCTTTTGGCGAACCGTCGCGTGTTTTTCTTGATCTCCTCGATGGCTTGCTCACGGTTGAATTCGCCTTCAAAGTAGCTGAATAACTCGCGATAACCGACGGTTTGTAATGAGTTTAAATTTTTGTGAACCAGTAATTTGCGAGCTTCGTCTTCTAGTCCTTGTTCAATCATGATGTCAACACGCTGATTGATTCGCTCGTACAAAATCGGACGGTCAGCTTCGAGTCCGATGATAATCGGGTCAAATTGCCGAACGGTAGTATTTTTGGCTAAAAATGACGAATATGGTTTGCCGGTTTGTATCGAGACTTCGACCGCGCGCATTAATCGTTGTGGATTGTTCTGGTCAACTTTATTGAAATAGTCGGGATCGCGCAAGCCGAGTTCATCCTGTAAATACCGCAGTCCGTTTTGCTCGTAATTCTCCCGAACTGTTTCCCGAACACTTGGGTCGACATCCGGAAAAGTATCAAAACCTTTTAAAATCGCATCGACGTAAAGTCCGGAGCCACCAACTAAAACCGCATAATCATTAGTTTTAAAAAGGTCGTCAAGTTTAGCGATCGCTTCTTTTTCGAAATCGCCAACCGTGTAGCTCTCAAAAATTGATTTGTTGTGAATAAAATGATGCGGAGCGGCCGCAAGTTCGTCGAGTGAGGGAACGGCTGTGCCAATCGACATTTCCTTATAAAACTGACGCGAATCGCAGGAAATAATCCCGCAGTTGAAATGTTGAGCGATCTTGATGGCCATGGCGGTTTTTCCAATGGCAGTCGGCCCGATAATGGTTATAAGATGTTTCATAGTACTTGTTAGCCCGGATAGAAGCAGAAACCCCACAGCCTTGGCCCGTAGTTTTTGCGGGATTTGTGGCGACCGGCGGGAGCCGCAAAGGTCGTGAAAAAAACAAGGGAATAGGCGAGGCGTTGGCGCGGAAAGCCGGATTAGCTTCTAAACCGAATCTTCGAGCGAATTTCCGCAGCTGTAGCAAAATTCTGCCGTTGTCCGATGATCCATTGTCCCGCATTTTTTGCACGCGCCCGGCAAAAGTTTTTTGTTGTTATTGTTGGTTGCCAATTCGGCAGTCACGATTCCTGTTGGCACTGCGATGATTCCGTAACCCAGGATCATGATAAATGACGCGATGATTTTGCCAAGGGCCGTAACCGGAGCGATATCGCCATAACCGACCGTGGTGAGCGTAACGATGCACCAGTAAATGCTGGTTGGAATGCTTGTAAATCCGCTGTCGCGAGGTTCAACCACATACATGACCGCACCGAGAAGTATGGAAATCACAAAGACAAAATAGATGAAAACGATGATTTTGGTGCGACTCGCATTTATTGCCAGCCTGAGTTGTGATGCCTGGCCTGAGAACTGCACCAGGTTGAGGACGCGGAACAATCGCAAAAGCCGCAATGCCCGAACCACGGATAACGTGCGCGAACTCGGCAGAAAAAACGAAAGATACATGGGCAAAAGTGAAATCAGATCGATGATTCCGTAGAAACTTAGGATGTATTTCCAGGGTTTATTGGTCGAGATGATCCGCAAAATGTATTCGACGGTAAAAAAAATCGTGATGATCCACTCGCAGGTAACCAGAAAATTGTGATATCGGTTGTCAAACGTGTCGACGCTTTCGAGCATCACCACAAAGAC
This sequence comes from Flavobacterium sp., assembly GCA_015234525.1. Taxonomy (GTDB): domain Bacteria; phylum Bacteroidota; class Bacteroidia; order Flavobacteriales; family Flavobacteriaceae; genus Flavobacterium. The sequence continues at coordinate 101,251 of JADGMX010000049.1, forward strand.
GCTGAGAAGTATGACAATCAAGAGCAAAACATCGAAAAGCTTCCCGGCTGGAGTGTTTACCCCATGGATGATTATATTGACCCTTTGTTTAAAAAGATCGTATTTGCTCTTCTTTGTTTTCATTAACCCGAAAGTAACCTTTTAATTTGAAAATGAGATAATTTTATGGTGCTTGCTTTTGCGCACATACGATTGGATCATGTGGATCGCCTCGCGGCTGTGTTGCATTGGCACCAGAATATTTCTTAGGATTTCGACGTTACTTATCTGGTAATTGAGGTCGAAGTACGCGATTCCGCGAAAGATGCCGTTTTCGATAATAATGGCGCTGCGTTCCGAGATTTTGCGACCGCGATCGACAATTACGACGCTTCGATTTTCGATACAATACTGGTTGAGATAATGTCCAAAATGTTTGTTGTGAATCTCGGTTTGATCTGAATCAGGGTTGTCGGCTTTGAGTTTTTCGTAGATCGATGCGATTTTTGTTTTCGCATCTTGATCGGAAATGCAGGATATTAGTGGCTTGTCAGGGCCACCAACGCGCCGTGATTCGAGTGTCATTTTTCCGGTTTGATCCTGAGCTGTAAAAACGCCCCATGCAAAACTGCGTCGCTTTGGCATTTTGTTAAGCGGCGGTCGATTGACCATGATTTCTTCGCGTTCTTTTAGCATGGCGATGATTTCGGTACCGGTTTCTTCATAAGTTACCGTGAAAACATCAGCCTGGATTTTCTTTGAAAGACGTGATTCACCCGTAAAATGACTGTTGATGCTTTTTTTGATGTTTCGGCTTCGACCGATATGTATGATTGTGCCATCTTCCTGATGAACGTAATAAATTCCCGTTTTTGAAGGCAAACTCTCAACAATGTGCAGCAGTTTTGGCGCCAGGCCTTTTTGAACTTCGGTTTTGATGAGCTCGCGGATAATGCTCTTTTCAGTGTCTTTCGATAGCAAAAGCTGAAAAAGTTTGACCGTTGCCATCGCATCACCGTTTGCTCGATGACGATCGGCCATCGGGATTCCGAGTGCGCGAACCAATTTTCCCAAACTATATGAAGGCTGATCCGGAATCAATTTTTGAGCGAGTTCGACGGTGCAAAGCGTATGCATTTGAAAATCGTATCCGAGTCGGCGGAACTCAGTTCGCAGGATCCGGTAATCGAACGTCGCGTTGTGCGCCACAAGGACGCAATCGGTTGTAATGTCGATGATTCGTTTAGCGATCTCAAAAAACTTTGGAGCCGAACGTAACATGGCATTGTTGATACCTGTTAGTTGAACCACAAAAGGCTGAATCGGAATTTCAGGGTTTACCAAGCTGATAAACTGATCCACAACCTCGTGACCGTCGTATTTGTAAATCGCGATTTCAGTGATTCCTTCTTCGTTAAACTGACCGCCTGTGGTTTCTATATCGAGTATTGCGTACAAAAGTGATGCTTAATTAATGGTTTCTTGCTCCGAAAATGCTGCTGCCGATCCTAACCATATTGCTACCGGAATCGATTGCAATTTTGTAATCGCCGCTCATTCCCATGGATAATGTGGAGAAATTAAAATCGGCTGAATAGTTGTCAAAAAGCGTCTTTAAGGAAGAGAATTCGCGTTTTATAACCGATTCGTCGTCAGTAAATGTTGCCATTCCCATCAAACCCTTGATGGTGATGTTGGTCAATTCTGGGAGTTCGTCCGAATTTAAAATCTGATCCAGTTCGCCTTCATCCAAACCGAATTTAGTGTCTTCGGTGGCAATGTGAATTTGTAGCAAACAATCGATAACCCGATTGTTTTTTGCAGCTTGTTTGTTTATTTCGACCAGCAATTTAAAACTGTCCACGCCGTGAATCAAACTTACGAAAGGCGCCATGATTTTTACCTTGTTTGTCTGAACATGCCCAATCATATGCCATTGGATATTTTGTGGCAACTGCGAATGCTTATCGGCCATCTCCTGAATCTTATTCTCGCCAAAAATTCGCTGACCTGCGTCGTAAGCTTGTAAAATGCTGCTGATTGGCTGCGTTTTGGAAACTGCAACAAGAGTTACATCCGAAGGAAGTTGGGATTTAATGCGCTGAATGTTTTCTGATACCGACATGTCACAAAGTTACGTGATTTTGCTCAATAGAAATTACAACTCGTAAACCACAAGCGCGTTACGGAATTTAGGTTCGATATACGTGCTTTTCGGAGGCATTGTCAAACCGGCATCGGCAACTTTCTTGATCGATGAGAATTTCGGCGGACACAAAAAGAACGCAATGTCAAACACATTTTTGTCGATGAGCTCAAGTGTTTTTCCAATTTGATTCTTTCCAGGTTCATAGCCGATTCTGCGGTCGCTCCGAATGTCTTCGATGGCCAATAGCGGGCGGATGATTGTATCCAGCAAAATGTGCGGATCCTGAATGGTGTCGGTTGCCGGCGCTTGCCTTAAAGTAAGTACGTACGCTTTTTTGTGGAGATACATTACAAACTCGCGCTCGTTTTTTGGCCGGAAGGCCGATTCGCATTCAGTAACCGCAAATGTTTCAGAGAGCTTAGCTAAAAATTCAGTTTCCGAATAACCATTTAAACCGTTGATCATCCAATCAAAGCCATATATTTTAAGCTGACTTTCCGGAATCACAAAACTCATAAAACAATTTGCTCCGGCGTTGTGATCTTCCCGGGCGAGCATGGATGACGAAGCGCAACGATGATGTCCGTCGGCAATATAGAGATTCGGAATACTTTCAAATAAGCTGGTCAGTAAGTCGAGTTGCGTCTCGTCGTCAATTTTCCAAAGGGCGTGACTGTCGTGACCAACCGTCTCAAAGATATAATCGGGTTTGCCTGACATATTCGATTTTACCCATTTGTTCAGCTTTTTGTCATCGCCATAGGTGAGCAAAACCGGTTCTGTTGTAAACCGGGCTTCGGCGAGATATTCTTTAAAACGTTCGACACGCGGCAAAATAGTGTCTTCATGTTTGACGATATCGCCTTTTTCGTAATCATCCAAACTAGTGGCTAAGATGATTCCGGTAAACTCGTTATCTTCCTTTGTGATACGGTGAATGTAGACCGCAGGCTTTGGATCGCGAATCAGGATTTGCTGCGATTTAAAATCGTTATACCGATTGTTGAGATAAGCGAACGACCGGCCGGCTTGCATTAGGTCGAATTTCTTCGATGACTTTTGCGATGAACTCAACGGCGCATCAATGATCTCGGGCGATGAACCGGCGGCAGAATATTCTTCTTTGAACAGCATCTCGAAACACTCGGTGTCGCCGTTCTTTGGTCGGACAGCTTTAAACGGAAAAATTTTAGCCATTAGAGGCGCGTACTTTATTATGAATTGGTATCGAACTGCTTGGCTACTTTTTCGGCTTTTTTACTTTCAGAATAATCATAAAAGCCTTCACCTGATTTTACGCCAAGTTTTCCGGCACGAACCATATTTACTAACAGTGGGCAAGGGGCGTACTTCGGATTTTTGAAACCTTCGTACATCACATTGAGTATCGCAAGACAAACATCCAATCCGATGAAATCCGCCAACTGCAAAGGTCCCATCGGATGAGCCATTCCAAGTTTCATAACCGTGTCGATTTCGTATACGCCGGCAACTTTATTGTAAAGCGTTTCAATCGATTCGTTGATCATCGGCATCAAAATCCTGTTTGCCACAAATCCCGGGTAATCGTTAACTTCAACAGGAACTTTGTGCAGTTTTTCTGAAAGCGACATGATGGTCTTTGTAACCTCAGAAGATGTGTTGTAACCGCGGATGATTTCAACCAATTTCATGATTGGAACCGGGTTCATAAAGTGCATCCCGATAACGCGCTCCGGGTTGGGAACAACTGCCGCAATTTGCGTGATTGATATCGACGAGGTGTTGGTTGCCAAAATCGTATCGCTAGAGCAAACTTCGCCTAATTGCTTAAAAATCTTTAGTTTTAAATCGACGTTTTCAGTTGCCGCTTCAACAACAAGGTCAGCGCCAACAACGCCATCAGTAACGTCGGTATAGGTAATCAGATTTGAAATCGTATTCTGACGATCGCTATCTGAAATCGTCCCTTTAGAGACCATTCGCTCCAAATTCGACGCAATGGTCTTCATCCCTTTTTCAAGAGCTGCCTCAGATACATCGATTAATTTTACCGTAAAACCGTTTTGTGCAAATGTGTGTGCAATACCGTTACCCATGGTTCCGGCGCCTATGACTGCAATTGTTTTCATTTTGTGTTATTGGTGAAACATTCAATTATTTTATACGCCACACGAAGGGCTTCTGTCCCTTGTTCAAGTGTGACAACTGGCGAAATTCCCTGATTTATCGCATCGGCAAAGGTTTCCAATTCATCTAAAATGGCGTTGTTTTGCTCCACGTCGGGATTTTCAAAGTAAATCTGCTTTTTTAAACCTTCCGCGTTTTCGAGAATCATGTCGAAATCACCCGGAATTTCTGGTGCGTCTTTCATCTTGACCACTTCGCAACGCTTTTCGAGGAAATCGACCGAAATGTACGCATCGCGCTGAAAAAACCTCGATTTACGCATATTCTTCAGTGAAATACGACTGGCGGTCAAATTTGCAACACATCCGTTTTCAAACTCGAGTCGCGCGTTGGCAATATCCGGAGTTTCAGAAATAACCGAAACACCGCTTGCGTGAATTGCCTTAACTTTAGAACCCACGACACTCAAAATCGCATCAATGTCATGGATCATCAGATCCAGAACCACCGGAACATCAGTGCCACGCGGATTAAACTCCGCCAACCGGTGCGTTTCAATAAACATCGGATTCGAGATCATGTTCTTCACCGCCTTAAACGCAGGGTTAAACCGCTCCACATGACCAACTTGGCCCAAAACCTTATAGTCGTTTGCAAGCGCAATGATTTCCTCGGCCTCTTCAACCGTGTTCGAAATCGGCTTTTCAATAAAGACGTGCTTGCCTGATTTAATCGCCACTTTTGCACATTTGTAGTGCGATAGCGTCGGGGTTACAATATCAACCACATCAACCGCGTGAATTAAGGTAGCAATGGTGGTAAATTGTTTATAACCAAATTCTTCGGCGACCTTTCGGGCAACCTCCGGATTCGGGTCATAAAACCCGATAAGTTCGTATTTAGTGGATTGCTGCAACAAACGAAGGTGAATTTTCCCAAGATGTCCAGCGCCTAAAACTCCGACTTTAAGCATAAAAAAATTTTTACCAAAAATACATTATTTGTTCGAACCTCACGGCCAAAACGGTTTTTTTGATAAAGCAACACCCGACGCAGTTTTTAATTATGAACTACTTTCTTACTTTTGCGACATAAACTTTTATCTTGAACGACACCGCAAAACATCAGGGTTTACGCAATCAATTGGCCGCCACGCTTGCCGCGAAAGGCATCACAGACAACAATGTCCTTGAGGCCATCAAGAAGATTCCACGACATTTGTTCATGGAGTCGGGCTTTGCCGATTTTGCGTATCAAGACAAGCCATTTCCCATTGGCGCCGGCCAAACCATCTCACAGCCATACACAGTTGCTTTTCAGACGCAGTTGCTTGAAGTTAAAAAGGACGATAAAATTCTAGAAATCGGAACCGGTTCCGGATATCAAACCGCGGTTCTTTACCACATGGGTGCAAAAGTTTACAGCATTGAGCGTCAAAACGAACTTTTTAAAAAGACGTCGGTATTCTTGCCAAAGCTTCATATTCGGCCAAAACATTTATCTTTTGGTGACGGTTACAAAGGTCTTCCGAATCACGCGCCATTCGACAGCATCATAGTAACGGCGGGCGCTCCGGGTATTCCACAAGCACTTATGGCCCAGCTTAAAATTGGCGGCAGATTGGTGATTCCCGTTGGCACCGATGTTCAGATCATGACCTTGCTAATCCGCAAAAGCGAGTTGCAATTTGAGAAACACGAATTCGGCGAGTTTAGATTTGTGCCGCTGCTCGAAAATAAGAATTAGGAGCCGGTTCCCGCTGTCCGCTTTATCTTTTTCTCGCCTTTTCAGGCTTTAAAAAAGGATGCCGCTTCCCATCGGGGCTAGGGGCTGATCGCTCCGATTAAAGCGAATTAATTAAATTTTATCTTTTGTATTCCTTCTTTATCCGATCCAGGTCGCGCTTGGTGTCTTGTTCTTTCAGCGATTCACGCTTGTCGTAGGTCTTCTTACCGCGCGCCAAACCGATTTCAAGTTTCGCCATTCCTTTTTCGTTAGTGAAAAGTTTGAGCGGAATAATTGTCAGACCCTTGGTTTGAACCGCTCGTTCCAGCGTTCGAAGTTCTTTTTTATTCAGTAGAAGCTTGCGTTCGCTTCGGGCTTTGTGGTTGAACTGATTGCCAAAGGCATACTCTTCAATATAGGTATTGATCGCAAACAATTCGCCGTTGCTGAATTCGCAAAAGCTCTCGGTAATATTCGCTTTTCCCAACCGGATCGACTTTATTTCGGTGCCGGCAAGTACGATTCCGGCGGTATAGGTTTCAACAATTTCGAAGTCGAAACGCGCTCGTTTGTTAAGTATATTGATCGTTTTTAGCATAGCACTCAAAGGTACAAGAAAATCGGAAATTCACATTTAGTTCGTTTGCTGAAAAATTTGAGGTTTTCCGTAATGCTATAATGTTGTTTTTCATTACATTAGGACGACCAAACCAATTTAAAAAGCAATATGAGAAAATTCTACGCAATTGCATTAACAGCGGGAGTGTTGTTTTTTGCCGGATGTTCGCGTGATGACGATCAGCCAATGTCTGAACCACAATCCGAAATTTTGCAGTCTGATCCGTTATCAGCTCAGCAAATAAATCGCATTATCGACGATCACATCCAAAATCACGGAAGCTTTGACTGGCGAAATACAAATGTGCATCAGCTTTGGAGCGCATCTGTACACGGCGACAATATCTTATCAATCGGTTTTGGTAGCACAACAAACGATTATAATCGTGCGACCTCCCAAAAACACACGGTTATTCAGCAGGAAATTCTCGATATTATTATGCGTTATGAGGAAAAATCGCAGGAGGATATCCTTATTTCGGCGGATGAATTCCTGACAACAGTCGACGTAGTTGTCACAAAGCAGGAAACTGTGGCCGCGTTGCGTAAATACGACAACATCCGATACATCGAACCCGGAAATTACAAATACTTTTCGGTCCGGTCATCAATGCAACGCTCGTCTGACAGTTCAAGTTCAGGTGGTTCAGGTTGCGGCTTTGAATCTTCAGCATTGTCATCAGCCGACTACACGACAATTACACCTAACGCCAAAGCGGGTTGGACACTTTATCAGCATAATATCCCGGCGGCGTGGAACATAAGTACCGGACGAAATGTTACCATCGGAATCATTGATACCGGAATTTCGCCGCAGCAAACATTGTTGGGGAGCAACTTTAACGACGGGCATTCAACGGGCCGGACCATCCAAAAGTATGGAACGTATGTCGACTCAATTTGGCCTTGGTCTACATCCACCGACGGTCCGGCTGATCAATGCGGACACGGGACAAGCATGGCAGCAGCGGCTGCAGCTCCGCGTAATGACAACGGATTACCGGTTGGGGTGGCTTACAATGCAAATCTTGTCACGTATCGCGCGGCGTCAAATGTTGTGCTCGACGGGTTACACGAACAAAACGGAGTCAAGAATGCTCTTACCGCACTTGGAAACAACTCGTCGGTAAAAATTATTTCGATGTCAATGGGGCATATTTTTTCGGTCGGAAAAATATCCGATGGAATCAAATACGCATACGGCAAAGGGAAACTGATTTTTTGTGCCGGTGGAACTTCAACATCATTCACAAATTTTGTTGGCGTAATCTTTCCGGCTTCGATGGCTGAGACGGTTGCCGTAACCGGAATTAAAGAAGGTGCGGGCTATCAGGTTTGCGACGAATGTCACAGTGGTGGCAAAATCGAATTCACGGTGATAATGCAGCGAGCGGCTTCCGGTAATAAATCGCCGGTTTTAAGTTACTACGATAATCAATCTGATTATGTGGGAGGCTCATCGGTAGCAACCGCAACAACAGCGGGAATTGCCGCGCTCGTCTGGTCAAAATACCCAAGCTGGACAAGAGCGCAGGTTCTGGCAAGAATGCGTCAGTCGGGTTCTTTTTATCCTAATAAGAATTCCTCATTTGGTTACGGAAATATAAATGCACTTACAGCAGTACAATAAAGTTAGTTAGTTGCCAACGGCGGGTTGTTTGACAAAAATTGATTAGTTTTCAATAAAATTAAATCATGTCAAACGGTCCGCTTCACGGCAAAACGCTGAAGACAATTTTAGAGGAGCTTGTAGCACATTATCAATTTGATACGCTATCTGAGTTGATAAATATCAACTGTTTAAAAAACGATCCCAGTATAAAATCGAGTTTGGTTTTCCTTCGTAAAAATGAATGGGCAAGGAAAAAGGTTGAAGAATTGTATGTCAAAACGCTTCCGAAACTGAAAAAGGATTAGGGTTTTTCCGGCTTGTCCATATGATCTTCAAATTTAAAGTTTCGAAGTGGCGGCGCTTTAAAAAACGTAAAAACGACCACGCCTAACGTCAGGCATCCGCCAACAACTACCGCCCGGACAGTTCCGAGATAATGTGCCATCACGCCGCTTTCAAAGTCGCCGAGTTCGTTGGAGGAGCTCACAAACATCGTATTTACGGCTGAAACGCGTCCTCTCATCTCATCAGGAGTAACCAGTTGTAAAATGGTACTTCTGATCACTACGCTTACGGCATCAAACATTCCTGAAAACAGCAACATAAAAAAGGAAAGGTAGAAATTTTTCGAAAGTCCGAATGTAATTATGCAAAGCGCAAAACCACCCACCGCAACAAAAAGTTTCTTTCCGGGATTAGTTTTCAGCGGTAAAAACGCCAATAGTCCCAGCGTGCAGAGTGCGCCGATTCCGGGTGCCGAACGCAAGATTCCAAAGCCAACTTCATTTACATGCAGAATTTCTTTTTGATAAACCGGCAAAAGTGCAACCGCGCCGCCAAATAATACCGAAAACATATCGAGCAATTGAGCCCCTAAAAGTGCCGGCGTTTTCACGACAAACCGGACGCCTTCGGTCAAACTTTTCAATATGGGTTCTTTGACGGTTTTTAGAATCGGCTTAACAGCAATGCCAAAAAGTGGAATCAACAATATCAGATCGATGATGATGATGGTGAACAGACTCGCCGGAATTCCGTTCCACGCAATAAAAAAACCTGCGGTCAACGGTCCCAAAACAGCGCCGAGTTGCCAGGCCATACTGCTCCAGCTTGTTGCGTTGGGATAATATTTTCTCGGAACTACGAGGCCGAATAGTGAAAACATCGACGGACTGTAAAACGATCGCAGCATTCCGCCCAGAAACACAAAGAAGTACACAAAATATAAACGTGAGTCGAGTGAGAGGCTTTCCTGGGTTGATGGCAATGCTACTAAAAACAGGGATAGTGCGAGTAAAATATAGCCGATCAAACAGATCATGACCATCTTCCGCTTTTCGTTGAGATCTACAAAATGACCGGAGATAAATGAGAATCCAATTGCAGGAATTACTTCAGCCAAACCGACTAAACCGAGTAATAATTTATCATTGGTAATGTGATAGACCCAGTAATAAATAGTGGTTGATTGCATGTTTAATGCAAAGATAATCCCGAATCGAAGCATGAGAAAACGGTTGAATTCGCGGATTCGCAGTGACGGATTTTTATCGAAGAAACCTAATTTTGACGGTTTTTCGTCCGGGTTTTCTGAGTTCATCTAAACGTTTCTTCAAAGTTAATCGAAACCGATAAATTGACTTTTATAGAATTATAAGTTCAAAAGTGTTTTTCGCATTACATAATCGTTCATGAAATAGCCATGACCGATTGCGATATCTTCTTCATAATCGATTGTAAATCCGCTTTTTTTATAAAAGTAAATTGCAGGATTATGTCGGTTGACATTTAGAAAAACGGATATTGATTTTTGTTTGATTGCGGCACGTTCAACCGCTTCAACTAGATTTTTACCGGCACCTTTTCCATGAGATGCCGGTAAAATATAGAGTTTATGAATTTTGGTATTTGTATTCTCGTCGTCTGAAATGTGTTGGTACGAACAAAATCCGATTGCCTCATGCTGATCTTCTGCGATTAAGAAAAAATGGCCTTGTTCCATGTCACGGCGCAAATTCTCAATCGAATAGAACAAGTCAAGCATAAAATCGATCTGAACCTTTGGTAAAATATCGGAATACGCGCTTGGCCAGGTTTTGTATGCGATCTCCCTGATCAGGAGCAAATCGGTTGTCGCTGCGACACGAAGTTTAATCATTATCCGTGGATGGTTTCGCTTTTGCCATATTTTGCAATGACCGAAGCTTCAAATTCAAGCCATTCACGCCAACGCGTTTCTACGTCAATTCCGGTTCCGTATTTACGGGCGTAAGTGATAAAGGTCGTATAATGTCCGGCTTCGCTTTCCATTAAATCGCGGTAGAACGTTGCCAATTCAGGATCGTTGATGTTTTCTGAAAGAACTTTGAATCGCTCACAACTTCTGGCCTCGATCATTGCCGAAAACAATAGTCGCTCAACAAGTCCTGACACGCGGCTTCCGGTATTGCTTCGTTTCATGTATTGAGCGAGTTCGCCGACATATTCGTCTTTGCGCTCGCGGCCGAGTTTCAAACCGCGTTTCTCGATGATCTGATGAACCATTTCAAAGTGCTCCAATTCTTCTTTCGCAAGTGCAAGCATGTCATTGACCAAATCCGGATATTCCGAATTGATCGTGATGAGTGTAATCGCGTTTGTCGCTGCTTTTTGCTCGCACCAAGCATGATCGGTGAGGATTTCTTCGATATTTTTTTCAACAATATTCACCCAACGCGGATCGGTTGGTAATTGAAGTCGTAATACAGACATAATTTACTTTTTAGAATACGAAAATGGCGCGTTCGCTCATCATTTCATTTACTTCATCGGCAACAGCCTCGAGGTTTGCTTCGTCATTTGGATTTGAAATCACGCGATCGATCAACTCAACGATCGTTTCCATGTCTGATTCTACAAGACCACGCGTAGTGATCGCAGCAGTTCCCACGCGGATTCCAGATGTTACGAACGGCGACTTATCATCGAACGGTACCATGTTTTTGTTGACGGTAATTTCAGCTTTAACAAGTGCGTTTTCGGCTTCTTTACCCGTAATTCCTTTATTTCTAAGGTCGATAAGCATCATGTGATTGTCTGTTCCGTCTGAAATCAGATTGTAATCGCGTTTTATGAAAGCCTCCGCCATTGCTTTTGCATTTTGTTGCACCTGACGCGCATAGTGAAAGAACTCATCTGAAAGAGCTTCGCCAAACGCTACTGCTTTTGCCGCAATGATATGCATTAATGGTCCACCTTGATTTCCTGGAAAAACGGCAAGATCAAGAACAGACGACATCATTCGGGTTTCGCCTTTTGGGGTTTTTAAACCGAACGGATTTTCGAAATCTTTACCCATCAGGATCATTCCGCCCCGGGGTCCGCGTAGGGTTTTGTGAGTCGTCGTGGTTATAATGTGGCAATGAGGAACAGGATCGTTCATCAAACCTTTCGCGATCAGACCGGCCGGATGTGAGATGTCGGCCAAAAGCAACGCATTTACACTGTCGGCAATTTCGCGGAAACGCTTGTAATCGATATCGCGTGAATATGCAGATGCGCCGGCAATAATCATTTGCGGACGTTCTTTTTCAGCGATCTCAGCTATTTTGTCGTAGTTGAGGCGGCCTGTTTCTTTCTCAACACCATAAAAAACTGGGTTGTAAAGTTTGCCGGAAAAATTGACCGGCGACCCGTGCGTCAGGTGTCCGCCATGAGCAAGATCGAAGCCCAGAATTTTATCTCCGGGTTTCAGGCATGCCGCATAAACAGCAGTATTTGCCTGTGATCCCGAGTGAGGTTGTACGTTTACATATTCAGCGCCAAAAAGTGCTTTTGCGCGGTCGATTGCAATTTGCTCAACCACATCAACCACTTCGCAACCTCCGTAATATCTTTTTCCGGGATAACCTTCGGCATATTTGTTTGTCAGAACTGACCCGGCTGCTTCGAGCACATTATCGCTCACAAAATTCTCAGAAGCAATAAGTTCAAGTCCGTGTATTTGTCTTTCTTGTTCGTCAAGGATCAAATCAAAAATTTCTTCGTCTCGTCGCATTTTAGTTTTCGTTAAATTGTTGTCAAAAATACGAAAAACGTTTTGCACTATGATTGTTAATTTTATATTTGACTAACTAATATAATTTAAGCTAACCATCCCAAAATGCCTACAATTGCTAATAATCCAGATCGTAAATCGTGGCTTGAAGTACCGGCCAACAGCGACTTTCCGATCCAAAACATTCCATTCGGAGTATTTCTAACTACAGATGATCTGATTACAATCGGAACTCGGATCGGCGATTATGCGATCGATCTTGGAGCGATGCAACAACTCAACTATTTTGAAGGAATTGAACTTACCGATGATATGTTCATGCAGGATACGCTGAACGACTTTATATCTGATGGCAAAAAGACCTGGCGTTTGGTTCGAAACAGAATCGCGGAAGTTTTTGATGTCGAAAATCCGCTTTTGCAGAATAATCAGGAACATAAGGCTCGAATTCTTTATCATGTTGACGATGTTGAAATGCAATTGCCGGTGATGATCGGCGATTACACTGATTTCTATTCGAGCAAGGAACACGCTACCAACGTAGGAAAAATGTTCCGCGATCCTGATAATGCGCTATTGCCAAACTGGCTTCATATCCCGGTGGGTTACCACGGAAGAAGCTCGTCGATTGTGCCGTCCGGAATTTCGATCCACCGTCCGATGGGACAAACATTGCCGGCCGGCGAGAAGACTCCGGTTTTCGGGCCGTCTCGTTTGGTGGATTTCGAACTTGAAATGGCTTTTATTACTACTGATGCCAACGTGATGGGTGAAAATATTCCGGTTCACGAGGCTGAAGAATATATATTCGGAATGGTCTTGATGAATGACTGGAGCGCGCGTGATATCCAGAAATGGGAATACGTACCACTTGGTCCGTTCCTGGCCAAGAACTTTGCCACCTCAATTTCACCTTGGATTGTTACGATGGATGCCTTAGAGCCGTTCCGAACCAAGAGCCCGAAGCAGGATCCGAAACCGCTTCCTTATTTGCAGCACAAAGGCAAGAACGCTTTTGATATTAATCTGGAAGTATCGCTCAAGCCTGAAAATGGCGAACCAACCGTAATCTCGAATTCGAACTTTAAATATATGTATTGGTCGATGGCGCAACAATTGGCGCATCATACTTCAAACGGTTGCCGCGTCAATTCAGGGGATATGATGGGATCCGGAACAATATCAGGACCAACGCCTGACAGTTTTGGATCGATGTTGGAGCTTACCTGGGGCGGATCAAAACCAATAGTACTCAGCGATGGAACGGAACGAAAATTCATCAATGACGGCGATTGCGTGATCATGAAAGGGTATTGTAAAAACGATAAAATCAGGATTGGGTTTGGAGAGGTTGTAAACAAGCTACTTCCAACTTACGCCGGAAAGTAACAAAATACATGCGGGAAACCGTTGCAGCTCTTGGGAAACCGAGAGCTTTTTTTTTGCTGACTTTTTAATGGATTGGATTATCCCTAGCCCTGATGGTAGCGGTTATCCTTTTTCCTGCTTCTTTAGCGGGGAAAAGATAGAAGCGCACAGCAGGATTAAGCTTCTAAAAAAACGACGGGTAAAAATTCGGGTGAGATTAGTAAGATTTCAAAAAAAAATTATATTTGCTTAAAAAGATTTATGCGTAAAATTACTCTTCTGGCATTTTTTGTTTGTTTGGCGGCGTGTGGCGTTCGAAATACTGAAAAGCGTCTGGCTTCCGGAAATTATGATGCGGCGATTGAATCGGCTGCTAAAAATTTGCGAACCAACAAGGATAAGAAGCGGAAGGAGGAGTACATTGCGATTCTCGAGCAAGCATTTTCGAAGGCGAAAGAACAAGACGAACGCAATATTGATTTATGGGCAAAAGATGCTAAAAATCCGGATAATTTAGACCGTATTTACAAGACTTATCTTCGGATGAATGCGCGTCAGGACAAGGTTCGGCCACTATTGCCATTAAAATTGAACAGTCGGAATCGGGAAGCGGTCTTTGTCTTTGAAGATCTATCTGATGAAATCGTGAGCAGTAAGTCGGCTTTGTCAGAATATTTATACAATGACGCTGCATATACGCTTCGCAACGGGTCGAAGATGGATGCCCGGAATGCGTATTCCGACCTCGAATATTTGCAGCGCATCAATCCGGGTTACAAAAATACCAAGGATTTGCTTTTGGAGGCACAACATAAAGGTACCGATTATGTGTTGTTGTCGGCCAAGAACGAAACCAATGTGATTATTCCGCAGGACTTGCAACGCGATTTGCTTAATGTTTCGACTTACGGGCTAAATGAAAAGTGGACGGCTTTTCACAACAACCGTCAGCGCGACATCGATTACGATTTTGGTTTGGTGATTAATTTCAGAGAAATACTGATCTCGCCAGAGCAGATAAAAGAAAAAGAATTTATCAAAGAAAAGCAGATTAAGGACGGTTTGAAAACGTTGGTCGACGACAGAGGCCGGGTGGTCCGCGATAGTTCCGGCAATGCGATCAAGGTTGATAAATTCAAAACCATCAAGCTAAATATCTACGAATTCAGTCAATTGAAAAGCTGCATGGTTATGGCAAAGGTGGACTATGTAGACCTTGCAAACAATCAGCTTTTGAAGACATTTCCGATTAGCAGCGAATTTATCTTTGAGAATGTTTACGCGAAATCTACCGGCGACAGACGCGCGGCTGACGAAAGCTACAGATCGTTCTTTGACCGTAAAGCGGTGCCGTTTCCATCGAACGAGCAAATGGTCTACGACACCGGCGAGGATCTGAAGGCTAAAATCAAATCGATTATTTCGCGAAATAAGTTTAGATAGCTTTTATCTTATTGGCAAGATCATCGGCGTCGATATCGCTGTGTGACGCCGTATAAATGCATTTTCCATCCTTGATCAGCAATATTTGCGGCGATTGATGCACAACATCAAATCTCGTTGCGATCTCATTTGATATGGGACGATATTCCAGAAGGTCAAGGAAATAGGGAGATGCTTTTTCGGCATTGATCGAATACTGATTTTCAAACTGTTTTAACGCCATTCGGCTGATACTACAACGAGTACTGTGTTTGAAAATAATAACCGGCTTTGACTGCGACTCGCCAGCAATATCAGAAAGCTGATCCAAATCGGTTAAATAATTCCACTTAACTGCATTTTCACTCGTATCTTTAGGCTCGGAATCGCCGAATATTTTATTGAATAGCCCCATTTTTGACGTGTTTTCGGACAATTTGTCCCATTAGTTTCGTGATTTTCTGACGTTTTGACGCTTATAGGTTATTGGAATGTAAGTTGAAAGCGTCGCAATCAAATTTAGAAAATCAATTTCCTAACTCTGTTAACGTAAACTAAAAATATATGAATATCAACAAATTCACGATTAAGTCGCAAGAGGTTTTGCAGCAAGCGCAACAGCTTGTGCAAGGATTGGGACAGCAGCAGATCGAAAATGAGCATTTGATGAAGGCCATATTTGAGACTGATGAGAATGTTGCTCCATTTTTATTTAAAAAGCTGAATGTAAATATTGATTTGTTCCGTCAGATTCTCGACAGTACGATTGCTAATTTCCCGAAAGTAAGCGGAGGTGATTTGCAGTTTTCAAGAGATGCCTCGCGCACTTTGAACGAAGCAGAGATCATTTCGAAGAACATGAACGACGAGTTTGTCTCGGTCGAGCATTTGATCATCGCCATTTTTAAATCGGCAAGTAAAGTTGCACAGATCATGAAAGATCAGGGCGTCACTGAGAAAGCATTGCGTTCGGCGATTGATCAGTTGAGAAAAGGGGAACGAGTCACTTCGGCATCGGCGGAGGAAACTTATAATTCGCTTAATAAATACGCGAAAAACCTGAATGATCTGGCCCGGAACGGCAAGCTCGATCCTGTGATTGGCAGGGATGAAGAGATTAGACGCGTGTTGCAGATATTAACTCGCCGTACTAAAAATAACCCAATGTTGGTTGGTGAACCCGGTGTTGGTAAAACTGCGATTGCGGAAGGATTGGCACACCGAATTGTCGATGGCGACGTTCCGGAAAACCTTAAAGATAAAATAGTGTACTCGCTCGACATGGGAGCGTTGATCGCAGGTGCAAAGTACAAAGGTGAATTTGAGGAGCGATTGAAATCGGTTGTCAAGGAAGTCACTTCTGCTGAAGGCGATATTGTTTTGTTTATTGACGAAATTCACACGCTGGTTGGCGCAGGTGGCGGCGACGGAGCAATGGATGCGGCCAACATTTTAAAACCGGCATTGGCTCGGGGCGAATTGCGGGCGATTGGTGCGACCACTTTGGATGAATATCAAAAGTATTTTGAGAAAGATAAAGCGTTGGAACGAAGATTTCAGAAAGTGCTAGTGGATGAGCCGGATACCGAGAGCGCGATATCGATATTGCGTGGAATCAAAGAAAAATATGAAACGCATCATAAGGTGAGAATCAAAGATGAGGCGATTATTGCTTCGGTCGAACTTTCTCAAAGGTATATTACATCCCGATTTCTTCCTGACAAATCGATTGATTTAATGGATGAAGCCGCTTCGAAACTGCGAATGGAAATTAACAGCAAGCCGGAGGAACTTGACGTACTTGACCGGAAAATCATGCAGCTTGAAATCGAAATCGAAGCGATCAAACGCGAAAATGACGAAACAAAATTGAAGATTCTCGGTTTGGATCTCGCTAACTTGAAAGAAGAGCGAAATGAAATTTATGCGAAATGGAAATCAGAAAAGGACGTTGTTGATAATATCCAATTGATTAAAGCTGAGATAGACGATTTCAAGCTTGAAGCCGAAAGAGCTGAACGCGACGGCGACTACGGAAAAGTGGCTGAAATCAGATATGGCAAGATCAAGGAAGCTCAGCAGCGATTGGACGAAATGCAAACACAATTGGCTGAAAACCAAAAAGGAAATTCGCTTATCAAGGAAGAGGTTACCCGAGAAGACATTGCCGAAGTCGTAGCCAAATGGACCGGAGTTCCCGTCGTGAAAATGCTTCAGGGCGAAAGAGAGAAATTGCTGAAACTCGAAGCGGAACTTCACAGGCGCGTGGTAGGTCAGGAAGAAGCCATAGTAGCGATCAGTGATGCTGTCAGACGAAGTCGCGCGGGATTGCAAGATGCGAAAAAACCGATAGGTTCATTCTTGTTTCTCGGAACCACCGGAGTCGGAAAGACCGAACTTGCAAAGGCCTTGGCTGAATATCTTTTTGATGATGAAAACGCGATGACCCGAATAGACATGAGCGAATACCAGGAGCGTCATAGCGTAAGCCGATTGGTTGGTGCGCCTCCGGGATATGTTGGTTATGACGAAGGTGGTCAGCTGACAGAAGCTGTTCGGAGAAAACCGTATTCGGTGGTGTTGCTTGACGAGATCGAAAAAGCGCATCCGGATACCTTTAATATATTGCTTCAGGTTTTGGATGAAGGCCGACTGACTGATAACAAAGGTCGATTAGCCGATTTCAAAAACACCATTATTATAATGACCTCAAACATGGGAAGTGCGATCATTCAGGAAAAATTTGAGAATTTAAGCGGTTCCATCGAAGCTGCCGCCGAAGTAGCGAAAGTTGAGGTGTTGGCTTTGTTGAGGCAAACAGTTCGTCCTGAATTTTTAAACCGAATTGACGAGATCATCATGTTCACGCCGCTTTCAAATGCGGATATCAATAAGATTGTCGGGCTTCAGCTGAAATCGGTCACAAAAATGTTGGCACAACAAAATATTACCCTTGATGCCACACCGGAGGCGATTGCGTACTTAGCCGAAAAAGGGTATGATCCGCAGTATGGCGCACGACCGGTAAAACGAGTGATCCAGAGAGAGGTAATGAATCAGTTGTCAAAAGAAATTCTTTCCGGCCGAATTGTTACCGACAGTATGATTTTGCTTGACAGTTTTGATGGCGAGCTCGTTTTTCGCAATCAGGGATTGGCGGAATAATCAACTTTACAAAAACTTTAATATCCAATCTTTTGATGCCAAATCGGTTAGTTTTAACTTAGAGAAAAACTAAAATCAAACAATTATGAGCAAGAAAATCGCCATTTTGGCCACCGATGGATTTGAAGAAAGTGAATTGAAATCGCCTAAAGAGCATTTAGAACAACAAGGATGGACCGCACATATCATCAGTCCGAAAAGCGGCAGTATTAAAGCATGGGCTGAAAAAGATTGGGGCGGCGAGTACAAGGTTGACCGCACGCTCGATGAAGCGTCGTCAAATGAATACGATGCCTTATTACTACCGGGCGGAGTAATCAATCCGGATAACCTTCGTACGGAAGAGAAAGCGCTGACTTTTGTTCGCGAATTTTTCGACAGCAAGAAACCCGTTGCAGCCATTTGTCACGGTCCGCAGACTTTGATTAATGCCGGAGTCGTTAAAGGCAAAAAAATGACCTCTTATCATTCGATCAAGCAAGATCTTATAAATGCGGGAGCCGAATGGGTTGATGAAGAAGTCGTGGTAGACATGGGATTTGTAACCAGTCGGTCGCCAAAAGATCTTCCGGCATTCAACAAAAAAATGGTTGAAGAAATCAAGGAAGGAAAACACGAAGATCGATAGTTATCATAAAAAAAGCACCAGAAAATGCAATGCCCCCAAAAAGTTAGACACTATTTGGGGGCATTTTTATGGAAAGGAAAGTTAAATTATTGCTTTACAACTTTCATTGATTTTTGATTGCCGTTTGAAGTTAGTCGCAAGACATATGTTCCGGCTGATACTGAACTGAGATCCAAATTAAGTTCAGCTGAGTTATGGCTTTGAGCGAGTACTTGTTGTCCGAGTAAATTGTAAAGTTCAACAAGTTCAAAGGTTTCAGTTTGTTTGATTGTTAAAACATCGCGGGTCGGATTTGGGAAAATAGATGTTGTTGACACAAAGTCGGGGTTGGACAATTGGAGTTCAACCGAATATCCGAAAAGCACTAAGAATCCGCCATTTTCAATTGTTGTTGTGTGAAAGCCAATGTGATAATCGCCGCTAGTGGAAGGGGTGAAAGTGATTGACTGGCTAACAGCATCCGCGTATGCATTTTCAATGGCTCCGTTTTGGTTGATACTTTCGTGAATGGCAAGCTGTTCAATAGTTGACGCGTCGCTACTTGGTTCATTGGCAAGCACGATTTCAAGCGTTTCATTGGCCATGTTCACCGTATTTAGGTCAAGTCCGTTATATACATATGTAAGCGTATAGGTTACTCCGCTTTCAAATGAAAATTTCGGGCTAAAAAGCCAATCGTCTTTTGGTATGGTGGTGTTGGTTCCGTTGGTCGCAAAAGTTTCATCGATGCCGTCGCCATCAAAATCAAGCGACTGTTGAATCCACGACACGCCATTTTCATCGCCGTCTTCAGTCGAATAACATGCGACCAGGAAGTTTGGGTCTTCGAAAGTAGTTTCATAAGGCAATTCGGTAGCGCAACTTACCGGATATTCGGTTATTTCAAAATCGAAACCATCGGAACGCCAGCCGTCATCGAATGTAAAATAATACGTAGTTCCTGCAGCAGATCGAAATAATACTTCCGATCTGAAATCCATGCTTGGAAGGCTGTAATCATCATTAAAGGCATAACAAGTTAAATTGTCGCATGAGCCTGTGTAGACACTTAAACGTGTGTCGCTGCCAGAATTCGAGTCGAGTACAGAAGTGATTTTAACCACACCATTAGTAGTTGCGGTAAACGAATACCATTCGGCTGCCGTAGCAACGGTGTCGCCCGGAGAACAGTCGGGAGACGGAATTCCTGATCCGGAAATGCTTTCAACAGTATGCATTCCGGCAGAAACCGGTAGCGCGTCAACACAGGTATCCTGAGCCTGTATTGCAAAAGAAGATACTAAGAGTAGAAAGGTAATTTTTTTCATGGTAATTTTTTTATTTAAACTTACCATTAAATCTGCGGTTGGGTGTTGTACAATTTCCACTTAAAAAAGTTCATCAAGTTTGATATTATAAAACGTCGATTAAATTTTTAGGTTAAATTATAAAGGAATGCATATCTTCGATTGAGATAATCCGAATGAGATGAATAAGTTATTATTGGTGGTTGCAATTTTTTTCAGTTTAACCACATTTGCGCAGACTGATTCTACGATCTACAGATCGACTGAAGTAGATGAAAAGCCTCAGCTTGAATCAGGCATGTATACGATGTCAAAGTTTATTCGCGATAATTTTCAGTTTCCCGATCTGCGAAATAAAAACGTGACGGTCTTTACGAGTTTTATAATTGAGGTTGATGGTTCGATGCGCGAGGTAAAAGCGTTCTCGGCCGTTGCAAAGGATTATTTGACTGAAGGAAAAACTGCTGAAGTCTCAGACAGTGACAAACAAAAGGACGCTGCTGCTTTAGAACAGATGAAAGTTGAGGCTGCCCGGGTGTTATTATTGTTTAATGGAAAATGGGAGCCCGCCAAATTAGCGGGCAAGCCGGTTAGATGTCTTTATAATTATCCGATAACCTTTAGATTGGAATAATCAGAGCGATTTGTAAATTCGGTTTATCGGGATTCCCACCCCTTTTTTGAGGATAACCTCGTTGTCGGTTACGCCCCAAACTGTTGTTTCGACTACTTTTTTCGATGCGGCGTCTTCGAAGTAAATTTTAATTTTCTCGTGTTCAAGGTTTCCGAGCGATAGTGCGCGTTTCAGCTCAGACTGACGCTGCTGGCGTTGTTCGCGATCTTCCAGCACATCCGACTTAGGAAAGTGAAGCGTAGTTATATTTTCCTTTTCAATGGTTTCAAATGTAGTTTCCATAATGATATCTGTATAGGTTTTAGCTTTGGGATGATAAATGTAAAATTATTTCCTTAAAAACGTAAATGTATTAATCATAATTCCCTTTTTTAGTTAGATTAACCAAAATTTATGTTCTGCAGTCAACAACTTTTTGAGCAGATTGTCGCACATTATTGAAACTTTTGCGTTCTTCGTCGATGATTGTCCGCACTTAATCTGGAATAATTTGGTAACGATTTGATTTTCATAAAATATAGCTAATTTGGTTATTGCTGTTTTGATAGCACCTTAAACGCAAACTAAATCCTTAACCGAATGAAAGTTAAAATTACCAAGACGATTTTGATCGCAATATTTTCGATTCTCAATCTCGCTGTTGCCCAAGCGCAGGTAACCCGCATTATTACTGATTTTAATGGGTATTATTCATCATCCTCGACTAGTGTAAACTCGGTTACGCCTAATAACAGGCATCATCTGCTTGGTTTTACATATAATGGCGTTGTTTATTCAACCGGTGTTGACGATGCAAAAATCTCAGCAAACGTTCCGGTTTTTACACCAGCTCAGTTTCGTTCGGTACCTCTAGGTTTCTTGCCCGGAACGATTCAAAGCAGCTATTATTTGGTAACGGGAAATGCTGTTGATGGCAATTCGGCAGCGCGAGTTCTTACGCCGGAGTTGCAGGCGATCACGACCAGGGATGCCTTGACGGATGGAATACGTGGACTTGACATTGGAACCTCGATTACAAATATGACTTCGACGGTTATTTTTACGGTTCCGGTTGGAAATATTAACAGTGCGGCAATCAGCGACAATGCACCCGATATTTTATTTATGAATGTGGGAACGCCATCGGCAAACGATGTGTATGAATTCCTAAATGCCGACAATATCCGGGTAGGAAATTCGGTTACCGTT
Organism: Flavobacterium sp.; assembly: GCA_015234525.1. Classification (GTDB taxonomy): domain Bacteria; phylum Bacteroidota; class Bacteroidia; order Flavobacteriales; family Flavobacteriaceae; genus Flavobacterium. The sequence goes on from JADGMX010000049.1 coordinate 123,170, forward strand.
ACGGTCCAATCGACCTCTTCGCCAATTGTTGCAAATATGGCATTAGATCTATACGGATACAATTTCGGTGAGTCTGTCAATACAGCTCTTATCGGAACAGGTGGTCAATCAGGAAATCGCGAAGTACGAGTAGCGGCATTACGTTTATCGCAATTCGGAATTACTGATGCAAATAAAGAGCAGGTGGCGTATTTGCGATTAACTCCCGGAGGCGGTAGTGATCCGTCGTTTATCGCTTACAATGAAGGGTCGTTTTCACCGCGTGCTGTGTGGCAGGGCGATGTGTCGAGCGATTGGAATACACCAGGCAACTGGTTCAATAATGTCATGCCGAATCGCAATACGGATGTTTTGATTCCTGTTGTTGCCTCGCCAAATGTTTATCCCGTGATGGCTTCAGGAACGTCAAATGCGAAAAACATCATTATCGCTGCCGGTGCAACTGTAACGGTTAACGGATCAGGTGTTCTTCAACTTGCGGGGTCGATCCAAAATCAGGGGACTTTTGATGTAACTGATGGTAGCCTTGCGTTTATTGGAACGTCGGCCCAAACGGTTCCGAGTGGCGCTTTTGTCGAAAACACTGTAAAAAATCTAACGATCAATGCAACTTCGGTTACCCTTGAAGGTGCGGTTGATCTAACCGGAGTTCTATCAATGAATGCCGGTACATTTAATACCGGGAATTTCCTGACGCTGAAAAGCGACGCATCCGGATCAGCAGTGATTGCACCGGTTACCGGTAACGTGAGCGGGGAGATGACCATCGAGCGATTTATCCCAGCAAGAAGAGCGTTCCGATTCCTTTCTTCACCGGTTGATGGTGGAACGATTCGTTCAAACTGGCAGGAAAACGGTGCGGAAGTTCCGGGCTTTGGAACCGACATTACCGGAGCGGGTGGTGCTGCAAATGGTTTTGATGCCACAGCAACCAACAACCCGTCATTATATACGTATTGGAATACCAACCCTGGAACAACAACCAGCTGGATTGCAGCAACGACAACAAATACGCCATTACTAGCCGGAACACCATACAGAATGCTTGTTCGTGGTGACAGAACGGTAAACCTTGCAAGCAACACGGCTGAGCCAACAAGTACTGTCTTAAGATCGACGGGTACGATTAAAACGGGTGATGTTGTTGTTACGGATTTAAGTGGCGGTGCCGACCGATTTAGTTTAATCGGAAACCCTTATCAGGCGCCAGTTGACATGGATTTAGTGTTGCAAGAATCAACGTTGATCAAAAACACATTCTATACGATCTGGGATCCAAATGTGGCTACACGTGGTGCTTATGTAACCGTAGTTTTCGGTTCGCCGGAAGTCAATACCGTTTCGGGATCACTTGCCAACAGATTCCTTCAACCGGGTCAGGCGGCATTTGTTCAGGGATCGGATAACGGGTCGGCAATGATTACTTTCAAGGAATCACACAAAAATGTAGGACCGGTTCAAGCGCCTGTATTCAGAATGTCAGGTACGGTTGCAACCATTCGTGGTACGCTTTACGATGCGGCATCATTAGCATCAAACGGATCTGCAGCTGATGGTTTCCTTGTAGCCTTTGGCGATGATTATTCAAATGAATTGAACAGTCTGGATGCGATCAAGCCGGGGAATCAGGATGAAAACGCAGGACTGATGAACTCAGGAAAAGTGTTGAGTTATGAAACCAGAAACTATCCGGTTTCAACCGATGTGCTTCCACTTTCAAACACGCAGTATAGAAGCACGAATTACACATACCGCATGACGGTAAGCGGACTTTCGGATGTAACGGCCATGCTACTTGACAAACACACCAATACCACATATGAACTTGCAAACGATGAGTCAACCGACATTAGCTTTACGGTAGATGCAAACAATCCATCGAGTGTTGCAGCCAATCGTTTTGACATTATTTTCGGTACGGCACTTGGCAACAACGATCAGGTATTTGCAAACGCGGTTAGATTATATCCAAACCCAACTGAAAGCGGATCGTTCTCCATCCAATTGCCATCGGCTGAACCGGTAAAAGTGACGATGACAAGTATTTTGGGACAGCAGGTTTTTGAACGCGAATTTGCAGCCACATCGAATGTGTTGAACATCGCTCCAAATCAGCTTCAAGCAGGTGTTTATCTTGTAAAAGTAGCATCGGCAAACGGTACAACAATCAAAAAACTAATCGTAAAATAACCTACGACCATGAAAAAAAGATCATTCTCAATATTCTCCCTTTTTGTTGTTTTCTTCACAATGCTCACGATCCAGCCTGCAATGGCGCAGGAGAATGACGGCCCTGAAGATTTTCCGGATGACGTCGAAGATGTACCGGCAGCTCCGATTAACGATTATATATTAGTAGGTGTTGCCGCGGCAGGTATCCTCGGATATCGCTTTATACGAAAAAAGAGTATCACGACTTAGTCTCAAAACAGCCTCCAGAAGGCTGTTTTTTTTTGCGCATTATGCTGCTTGTCGATAGAATTTGATTTTAATCTGTAAAATTTGATTTTAGTAACAAGTAAAAAAAAAATGATGTTATTTTGCGCGAAACCGGGTTTGAACGGCCCTCGAAATTAGAATATTAACTGTTGTCGTTAGGGGTAAAATCCGACGAATAATAATTTGAATATATGTCCAAATCTTTACTTTTTACCCTTCGATCAGGGTTACTTCAAGTTCTTCTTTTTTTTGCGGTACTTTTTTCAGGCAGTACTGTTAATGCACAAAATGTGACCAGAATTGTCACAGATTATGAAGGGTATTGGTCTTCGTCGTCTGGAGCAATTAACGGGAACCGACCAAATAACCGACATAACCTTGTAGCGTTTGAGGTTAATAGCCAAATTTACTCAACCGGTGTCAATGATGCGATTTTGACAAATAACGGTATTTCGTTTATGCCGACCCAATTTCGTGCGTTTCCGATAACAACTCTTCCTGGTTCAACCGGAACAAATAATGACTACATCGCCCTTGGAAAAGCTGTTGATGGCAATCCAAATGCAACTGTTTATAATTCAGCGGCTGTTGCGGGGTTAACCGTGAAGGATGTTTTAATCGATGGTATCCGCGGCCTTGATATCGGAACTGGTGTAACCAACCTGAAATCGTCAATGGTTTTGACTCTGCCTGTTGGTAACATCAACGAGCAAGCAGTGATCGATAATGTTCCGGATGTTATGATCACTCAGATTGCTGATCCAAGTGGTGCGCCATACGATTCGTTTGCGTTTGTTGATATTAATGGTAATGTTGTGGGAACAGCCTATTCGGCAAATTTCAATAATGTTAACGCCGTTGGTAAATATAATCTGGATCTTTTTACGTTATCAGGAAATGCTCCATATGCAACTGCAACCATTATTGGCAACGGTACAGCAGGTGATGGTTTTCGTGATTACCGGGTTTTAGCGCTTAAATTTTCGGATTTTGGCATTAGTGCCGAGAATGTGGCAAATATCAAAGGGCTTCGATGGAGCGCTGCAGGAAACAGTGATCCGGCATTTATTGCGTATAATGAAGGATCTTTTGCACTTGGCACGCCGGTTATAACCACTCAGCCTATTTCTCAGGTAGTATGTGAAGGAGCTAATGCAACTTTTACCGTTGTAGCCGAAGGTAACGGAATCACTTATCAATGGAAAAGAAACGGAGTTAACATTGCGGGAGCGACGTCCTCAACTTATGTTGTCGAAAATTTTACCCCCGCGCAAGCTGGCGCTTATTCAGTTCAGGTGAGTAATTCACTTGGCTCAATTCTTAGTCAGGAAGCGCTATTAGGTGCATCATTTACAATCCAGCCGCAACCGTCTCTTACTACTTGTACGGGACAGGCCGTAAATATATTTTCTTCAGCTCGAGGACAATCAATTACGTACCAATGGTACTCTAACACTACAAATAGTAATGTCGGTGGAACTTTAATTCAGTCTGCGACATCAAACTCATACAATCCGCCGGTTTCAAGCAATGGGACTTTTTATTACTACGTTGTTGCAACACCTAACGGATTAGAATGTGCTGCCACAAGATCAGCTGTTTCAGTTGTTAATGTAATTGCAACATCAGCAGGTGGTACTGCTACAAGTTCTCAATCAGTTGTTTGTCAGGGACAAGGAATTGTGTTGTCATTAACCGGACACACGGGTACGATTCAGTGGCAAACGTCGCTATCGGCTACAACCGGTTTCGCAAGCGCGGCAGGAACGGGTGCAACAAATGCAATGTTTGTTCCAACGCCGCCAACTGTAACACGCTATTACAGAGCGAGAGTACAAAGCGGATCTTGTGGTGAAGCGTTTTCTAACGTAATTACGATTACGGTTAATCCAACATCATCTGCCGGAACTATTTCACCAAATCAAACCGTTTGCTATAATGCAAGTGCAACAGTATCGTTAAGCGGGAGCACAGGAACTATTCAGTGGCAACAGTCCCTTGACGGAACTACCGGATGGTCTAATATCGCAGGAGCAACAACGGGAACGTTCACAACAGCTCCGTTAACGTCAAACAGATATTTTAGAGCTGTGGTAACTAGCGGCGTTTGCTCGTCAGTTACGTCGCCATCAACTCTTGTAACCGTTCAAGGAACAAACACCTGGACAGGTAGTGTTAGTTCAGACTGGAATACAGCCGGAAACTGGAGCTGTAACGTTATCCCAGGTGCCGGAGTAGATGCAATCATCCCGGTTACTACAACTTATCCGGTAATTGCATCCGGAACTGCGGCTGCTAGAAATATTTCGATTGCTGCCGGTGCAACTGTAACGGTTAACGGATCAGGTGTTCTTCAAGTTGCGGGGTCGATCCAAAATCAGGGGACTTTTGATGTAACTGATGGTAGCCTTGCGTTTATTGGAACGTCGGCCCAAACGGTTCCGAGTGGCGCTTTTGTCGAAAACACTGTAAAAAATCTAACGATCAATGCAACTTCGGTTACCCTTGAAGGTGCGGTTGATCTAACCGGAGTTCTATCAATGAATGCCGGTACATTTAATACCGGGAATTTCCTGACGCTGAAAAGCGACGCATCCGGATCAGCAGTGATTGCACCGGTTACCGGTAACGTGAGCGGGGAGATGACCATCGAGCGATTTATCCCAGCAAGAAGAGCGTTCCGATTCCTTTCTTCACCGGTTGATGGTGGAACGATTCGTTCAAACTGGCAGGAAAACGGTGCGGAAGTTCCGGGCTTTGGAACCGACATTACCGGAGCGGGTGGTGCTGCAAATGGTTTTGATGCCACAGCAACCAACAACCCGTCATTATATACGTATTGGAATACCAACCCTGGAACAACAACCAGCTGGATTGCAGCAACGACAACAAATACGCCATTACTAGCCGGAACACCATACAGAATGCTTGTTCGTGGTGACAGAACGGTAAACCTTGCAAGCAACACGGCTGAGCCAACAAGTACTGTCTTAAGATCGACGGGTACGATTAAAACGGGTGATGTTGTTGTTACGGATTTAAGTGGCGGTGCCGACCGATTTAGTTTAATCGGAAACCCTTATCAGGCGCCAGTTGACATGGATTTAGTGTTGCAAGAATCAACGTTGATCAAAAACACATTCTATACGATCTGGGATCCAAATGTGGCTACACGTGGTGCTTATGTAACCGTAGTTTTCGGTTCGCCGGAAGTCAATACCGTTTCGGGATCACTTGCCAACAGATTCCTTCAACCGGGTCAGGCGGCATTTGTTCAGGGATCGGATAACGGGTCGGCAATGATTACTTTCAAGGAATCACACAAAAATGTAGGACCGGTTCAAGCGCCTGTATTCAGAATGTCAGGTACGGTTGCAACCATTCGTGGTACGCTTTACGATGCGGCATCATTAGCATCAAACGGATCTGCAGCTGATGGTTTCCTTGTAGCCTTTGGCGATGATTATTCAAATGAATTGAACAGTCTGGATGCGATCAAGCCGGGGAATCAGGATGAAAACGCAGGACTGATGAACTCAGGAAAAGTGTTGAGTTATGAAACCAGAAACTATCCGGTTTCAACCGATGTGCTTCCACTTTCAAACACGCAGTATAGAAGCACGAATTACACATACCGCATGACGGTAAGCGGACTTTCGGATGTAACGGCCATGCTACTTGACAAACACACCAATACCACATATGAACTTGCAAACGATGAGTCAACCGACATTAGCTTTACGGTAGATGCAAACAATCCATCGAGTGTTGCAGCCAATCGTTTTGACATTATTTTCGGTACGGCACTTGGCAACAACGATCAGGTATTTGCAAACGCGGTTAGATTATATCCAAACCCAACTGAAAGCGGATCGTTCTCCATCCAATTGCCATCGGCTGAACCGGTAAAAGTGACGATGACAAGTATTTTGGGACAGCAGGTTTTTGAACGCGAATTTGCAGCCACATCGAATGTGTTGAACATCGCTCCAAATCAGCTTCAAGCAGGTGTTTATCTTGTAAAAGTAGCATCGGCAAACGGTACAACAATCAAAAAACTAATCGTAAAATAACCTACGACCATGAAAAAAAGATCATTCTCAATACTCTGCCTTTTTGTTATTTTCTTCACAATGCTCACGACCCAGCCTGCAATGGCACAGGAAGAGTTTGAAGACGACGTCGAAGATGTACCGGCAGCTCCGATTAACGATTATATTCTAGTCGGTGTTCTTGCAGGTGGATTGCTGGGGCTCAGCAAGATGCAGCGTGGGCCGGCTTCACAGCAATAAAAATCTGTTGCGGACTTGAAAATATTTTCAAATTAGACTTGCACAAATGTCAATTTTGACTATATTTGCAACCGCAATAAGGCCTCGTGGCGCAACTGAATAGCGCATCTGATTACGGCTCAGAAGGTTACTGGTTTGAATCCAGTCGAGGTCACGAATTAGTAACGAATTAGGTGAAGATCTGTAAAGGTTTTCACCTTTTTTTATGGTGTAAATTTACGGATTAGCATCGGCTCCGGGCGAAACTGAATGAAGATCTGAGATCATAGCCCCGATGGGCGCGACATCCTTTTTCTAATCCGCAGGTTAGAAAAAGATATAGCAGACAGCGGGACATCGTTAAAGCGAGGAAATGAATATATTTATTCGAGTGCGAGTAATTACATAAATGGAGAAGGTATTTTGACCGTTGAAAAAGCGGATAATCCTGTTGTAGATGTTTTAAGAAACAGTTCTTTAGATAAATATAATGGTTATTAAAGCTCAAAGTCGGGAGACTTTGCGCAGCAGTGGGACATGGCGTTGATGTTGATAGTGGAATTGATTCACCAATCGAAATGCCTAATATTTCTCGTAAAGATGACCCACAGTCCGTTTTACAAAAAACTTTTGATACAAATAATCAGAATAAAGAAATTAATGAGAAAAGCGCGTCGCACACAGAAAATATTGTTCGTGGTGAAGTAAGTAATTCAAGAGGCACTGTAATCCCTTTAAGACAAACATACAATTTGGAAATTCAATATATTAGCCCGTTCTCGGGTAAAGCTGGAGTTAAGAATAAAACTATTAACGTTAAACAAGAGGGATATGACTATTATAAATCAAATTAGCGTTGGGTTGTTGTCAATCTTATGCCTTGGTTGCTCCGCTCAATCTAGTAAAACTAAAGAGGAATTGAACTGTTCTAAAGTTGAGATTGCATCAGAAACGGAATATTTCGGCGATAATACTTCAATAGCTAAGAATTTTTCTGAATTTAATTCTTCAAATAACTCGCTTGACATAATTAGAATTATCTCTAAAACGGGTTACGACCGTCAAGAGAAATTTATGAGAGTTTATGTTAAGGATGGAAAGGTCTACTTTAGTGAAAATGGAGAAACAAAAGAGAGAACAATTGACCCAAAAAAACTTACCGATATATTTGAGGACTGCGATGGAAAAAACATCATGATTACTTGCGGTCAGAGGAAGTCTCAAAGCACCATTTGCAGACTATTTGTAAAAAAGGGAAATAAAGTAGTAATGACTTTTACCTCGAACGCTTCGATAAATGATATTAATAAAAATTTGATAGCCAAAGAGATAAAATACTTTGAGTACCTTGATACAATGAGATAGAGCTAACCCAGTCTCTGTTTTTCAATGAAAAACCACACATTATGGTGTGGTTTTTTAATTCAATTCACCCATCAAGTATTCCAATCCGCCCTTACGATATTCTAACTCCCAGCCGTCCCTATTGTCAATCAAAACCTGCAACGCCGTCCTGTTTAACGTCATGCAGTCGAGCCTGATTAACTTCTGCAAGTGTGCTTTGAAGCTTACCTCATCCATCACTTGGTAATCCACTTGCAACAGCGCAAGCTCGGCGGCGTTGATAGAGTCGGTTGCAACCTCATTGAGCGCGTCCACCCCCGCTGCGCAAAGTCTCCCGACTTTGCGCAATAATAAAACAAAAGCTATAACAGTAATGTTGTAGCTTTTTTTATTAAAAAAAGGATTGATTATATTTAATAAAACTATTTACACGCCATGAAAGAAGGATACATTATAAGAGAACAAGAAAAAGTACATTTTATTACAGCCACAGTTGTAGACTGGATTGATGTTTTTACCAGAAAAATTTATCGTGAATGCATTATTGACAGTTTAGAGTTTTGCATTAAAAATAAAGGAATGATTGTGTATGGTTATGTAATAATGAGTAATCATATCCATTTAATTATACAGTCAAAAGACGGCAAATTATCAGACTTAATCAGAGATTTTAAAAAGTTTACTGCAAAAATAATTTTAGATAAAATTCAAACCGAACCCGAAAGTCGAAGAGAATGGATGTTAGAGCGTTTTAAGCTAGCTACAGAATCTCACTGCCGCAACAAAAATTATCAGTTTTGGCAATATGGAAATCATGCTGAAGAGATTTATTCAGAAAAATTTATGTGGTCAAAATTAGATTATATACATTTAAATCCTGTTCGAGCAGGTATTGTTATAAAAGCTTCGGAATATATTTATTCGAGTGCGAGTAATTACATAAATGGAGAAGGTATTTTGACCGTTGAAAAAGCGGATAATCCTGTTGTAGATGTTTTAAGAAACAGTTCTTTAGATAAATATAATGGTTATTAAAGCTCAAAGTCGGGAGACTTTGCGCAGCAGTGGTGTCGCAGACACATTTTTAGAAAAAGATGGAACAAAAACTGAACAATCTTATAGCACCTCCTCCAGTGGTGGATTAATAGTTACAAAAAAACATATTCCATGAAAAAGTTGTATATAAGTAGAATAAATTTATTATTGTTATCACTAATAAGTTTGAATTGTCGTTCGATAAAGACAAATTGTAATGAGAACATTGTGTTTAGAGAGAAATTTTTCAAATCTATTCACGATGCTGAAGATGTTATTCATGGTAAATCCCATAATAGAAAACAATACGATGAAGCATTAAGTTTTTTAGATGATTATGTTTGTGTAGATTACGAAAAAACTCTTAATTACAGAAATATCTATACATTAAAAGGATTTGATGATGATAAAAAGGGGTGGTTGAAATGGTATGAAGAAAATAAATGCAATGACACCCAATTTAAGAAAAAGTAACCACCTTCGGGTAGTTTTTTTAGCCACCTACATACGCATTGCCCCCCGCTGCCGCGCGAAATGAAATACGACGGAGTCAATCCCTTCGCGTGGTAATGCATCCCCCGCTGCCGCGCTGTGCGTACCCTTAGCAACCCGTAAACTTTTCCTGATATTCTCCACAAAAATGCAACCCGCCACCGACCGTTTTCAGGGTAGAAGTGTCACTTTTTCGAAGAATCCAGCGCGCGCGTAGTCACAAAATACCGCCACGCAATCAGCGCCAATTGCCACTTTTTCGCCTTAGCCATATCAAGCTGCCGCCGCGTAAACGAGGGTAAAATCAGCCGGTTAACCTTTGCCAGAAATTTATACATACTCAAATTTAAGTAAAAATGATTGAAATTTGGGCGGCACCACAAGGGTCGGGCTATTCGCTGCAATCTCCTTATCAGGAGGATTTTCGCTGCTATCCCTGCCGCATGCTGCTATGTTGTTGCTAATATCTTGACGTTGTTAACCTGATTAAGTAAATTGTAGCCAGTGCGGCCGCCACCCCAATTGCACCCATCACAAACCAATTCAGCTGATAGCCACCATGCTCAATAATGCCCAAACCGAGTTTCGCACTAACAATATGTGCCAAACTGAAACTCATCGTGTAAAGCGCCATGTAACGTCCTTCATGACCTTTCGGCGCGCGACTCATCGCAAACGAATTTGAGAACGGGAACACAAACATTTCACCCACCGTGATAAATAGAATGCTGATCACCAGTATTCCCGCCCAAACGTTAATCATCAGGCTAAAATAACTCAGCGCCATTAAAAACGAACCCCATAGGATGATCCTAAGTTTGTTAACCTTTTTGCGTTCAAAGTATCCGACAATCGGCATTTCCAAAAAGAAAATCAAAAGCCCGTTTAAAGTCATCAGCAATCCGGTCTGAAATTCGGTCAGCGCATACTGATCGTGATGATAAAGCGGCAAGGTGGTGAAAAGCTGGAAGAACACTAACGCCGTCGCGAAGCTGATCAGCAAAAACACCCAAAACGGACGGTCTTTAAAAACCGACGCGGTAAGCACCTCGCCGGGATGTGTCGTGTCTATAAATGGCGAACGCTTTTTCTCCTTGACCAAAAGCGTAAAAATCAATATCGAAACAATACACGACGTTCCATCAATCCAAAAAAGACCTTTGTAACCAATTCCCATGATGATTAGTCCGCCCAATGCCGGTCCTGCCGCAAATCCTAAGTTAACAGCCAACCGAACCAAAGTCAGCGCGCGAGTCCTGTTTTCAGGTTTGGCGTACGCACCAAGTGAAACAAACATCGCCGGGCGGAACATATCGGCGACGGTCATAATGCAGAACATCCCGATGCAAAGTCCCCAAAACGACGTAATAAACTGTATTCCGTAAAACATGAGCCCGCTGGTGAACAAGCTAAACACCATTACTTTATAGAAACCGAGTTTATCCGCAAGTTTGCCGCCTAACCACGACCCGGCCATCGACCCTGCGCCGAAGCTGACCAAAATCCAGCTCACTTCATCCAGCGTGAAGTGCAGATCTTCTTTTAGATACTTCGATAAAAATGGAAGCACCATCGTACCGGCGCGGTTAATAAAGGTGATAAGCGTGAGAATCCAGATTTCGCGGGAAAATCCTTTGAAATTATTGGTATAGCGCTGAAAAGCTGATCGGATCATGGTCGTGTAAAAGTGCGGCAAAGTTACGCAAAGTGTTTGCATTGTTGGGCCAACTTAACACAGGTAATCGGTTGCTTTTGTTTATTTTTGCCTAAAGGGCATTCGTCGGTTTCGGCGTTCAAAACATCGGACTATGAAATACATCAATTTGCACACTCACGGACTATCGGGCAATCACGAATCGCTTGAGATTCTGAACGTTTATCCGTCTGATCCGGTTTCGCACAACGGTGTTTATTCAAGCGGAATTCACCCGTGGTATGTCAGGCGTGAAACCCTGACCCGCGAGCTTCAACTGACCGAAGACAGGCTGCAAGATCCGAATTGCATAGCAGTAGGCGAGTGCGGACTCGATCATAAAGTGAATGTTGATTATAAACTTCAGCAAAAAGCGTTCGAACAGCAGTTGATGCTTGCCCAGGAATTTCAAAAACCGGTCATTCTTCATATTGTTGGGGCGTACTCGGAGTTGGCAGCGCTACACAAAAACATGAAATTGACCGTACCGCTCATCATCCACGGATTTGCCAAGAATGTTATGACCGCGAAACAAATGCTGGATCACGATATTTATTTGTCGTTTGGAAAACATTTAATGCGAAATCCAGCTATGGAGGAAGTACTTCAATCTGTTCCCGATGATCGGTTTTTTCTCGAAACTGATTCTGCCGACCAAAGCATTGAGGAGGTTTACAACAAAGCTGCGTCGTACCGCGGAATCTCGGTTGAAGATTTGCAGGAACTGATGAAAACAAATTATAAACGAATATTTACTACAAATACTAATGGCAGAATGGACTGAGAGAACCGCGTTATTGTTCGGTGACCAGGGAATGGAAAAGCTTGCAAAAGCAAATGTTTTAATTGTTGGCGTTGGCGGAGTTGGCTCTTTTGCAGCCGAATTCGTAGCGCGTGCCGGAGTCGGAAAAATAACGATCGTCGATGGTGATGTGGTCGATATCACTAATATAAACCGTCAATTGCCCGCGCTTCACTCAACTGTCGGACAGCCTAAAGTTGACGTGGTTGGCAACCGCCTGATGGATATTAACCCCGAACTTCAACTGACAAAGATCAAAGAATTCTTATCGCCGGAACGCGCTTTCGAAATCGTGTCAGACGAATTTGATTATGTAATGGATTGCATCGACAGCGTAACCCCGAAACTGAATTTGATTACGGCCGCCAAACGAAAGCGCGTCAAAATTATCAGCAGTATGGGCGCAGGCGGAAAGATGGAAGCTGCAAAAGTTAAGGTTGCCGATATCAGCAATACCGAAAACTGCTTTCTGGCCAAAGCAATAAAAAAACGTCTCAAAGAAGTCAAAATCGACAAAGGCGTAAAAGTGGTTTATTCGTCTGAAATACAGGATGAACGTAGCTTGAAAACCACCGACGGCAAGAACTACAAAAAGTCGTTTTACGGAACAAATAGCTATATGCCCGGACTTTTCGGACTGTACGCCGCCGAAACCGTAATCCGACATTTATTAAAAAGAGAAGAATGATTACAACCGTAATATTTGACATGGATGGCGTAATAGTCGACACTGAACCGGTTCACTATTTTGCCTTTCAGCAACATTTTAAATTGTTGAATATCGAAATTCCGCGAGAACTTTACGCAACGTTCACCGGCAATTCGACAAAGAATATCTATCAAAAATTAAAAGATCAATTTGGATTGCAGGAAGAAGTTGAAAAATTGGTCGACATCAAGCGGGCGATTTTCAACGATGCTTTTGATTCGAAAGAAGACTTGTTCCTTCTTGACGGCGTATTGGATTTAATCGTGGATCTGCATCAAAACGGCATGCAATTGATCTTGGCATCGTCATCAGCGTATGTGACGATTGAAAAGATTTTTAACCGGTTTAAGCTGCATCAATATTTTTCGCACATTGTTAGTGGCGAAGATTTTCCGCAGTCGAAACCGCATCCGGCGATTTTTGAGAAAGCAGCCGAATTGTCAGGCCATCCGAAAGAAAAATGCATTGTGATCGAAGACAGCACCAACGGCATCAAATCGGCTAAAAGTGCCGGAATTTTTTGCATTGGTTACGACAGCGAACACTCGAAGTTGCAGGATCTCTCGCTTGCCGACATGAAAATCAACCATTTCAACGAACTTTCGTTTGACCTGATTTCAAAATTGGGATAACGCCTGTTTGTAGGTTGAAATACAACGTTCCCGGGCGAAAGCGTGATCGACGATGGGCTGAGGATAAGATAAATCGTCAAATTCCGGAATCCATTTTCGGACGTATTCAAATTTTGGGTCAAATTTCCGCAGCTGTTCCGATGGATTAAAGATTCGGAAATAAGGTGCCGCGTCGACTCCGCTTCCGGCTGCCCATTGCCAATTGCCCACGTTTGATGCCTGTTCGTAATCGAGAAGTTTGGTGGCAAAATACGCCTCGCCCCAACGCCAATCAATCAGCAGATGTTTACACAAAAATCCCGCAGTAATCATTCTGACGCGATTATGCATAAAACCGGTAGCGTTTAATTCGCGCATTCCGGCATCAACCATTGGATAGCCGGTTTTTCCTTGACACCAATTTTTAAAGTCGGTTTCGTTGTTTCGCCATTGAACATGATCGTATTGCGGTTTGAAACTTCGATCGACCGTATGCGGGAAATGAAATAGAATTTGAATAAAGAACTCGCGCCAAATCAATTCATTCAAAAATGTCGGATCCTTTGCGGATAATGCTAATCGGACCAATTTGCGAATACTGGTTGATCCAAAACGAAGATGCGCGCCAAGGTACGACGTAGGTTTGATTGGAAGATTGCGGGTCTGGCTATAATTGTCGATAATGTTAGTCGAAACATTGAGTTCCGGCGGTCCGACTGCCGATTCTGTAAATCCGATTTGAGCAAGTGTCAGGAATGGATACTGGTTATTTGACAAATTTGTAAGCTTCAATTCAGATTTAAATTCCGGAATTTCAGATTTACTTAAAGCTGCTTTCCACTTATTGCTGTACGGCGTAAAGACCAGATAAGGTTTGCCATCGGGTTTTACAACTTCTGATTGTTCGAAAATGATATGATCTTTAAAGTCGTGAAACTGAATGTTATGTTTGGAAAGTAATGATTGAACTTCAACATCGCGAGCAGTAGCATAAGGTTCGTAATCGCGGTTTGTAAAAACGGAGTCAATTTGGTTTTCGGCGACTAGTTGTTTAAATACCTCGACTGGTTTCCCGAAAAAGGTTGCGACGCCCGAATTTGAAGCCGCGAACTTTTTATTGATTTTGGACAGCAACCTATGAATGAATGTTACCCGCGAGTCGGTGCGGTCGAGCTCACCCAATATATTTTCATCGTAGATAAATATTGGAATCACTTTGAGTTGACCGGAAAGCGCCTGGAAAAGTGCGTGATTGTCGTCGGTTCGCAAATCGCGTCTAAACCAGAATATCGAGATTTTTTCGGGTGGTTGCTGCATCAGATAAAGGTATGAAAATGTTTAACGCCGAGTTATTTCTCTTAAACAAAGTAGGTGAAAATTGTGATTTGAAAGTGCGGAAAAAGCGGTTGACTTTTGTAAATTTACGCATTAACTAAAACTAAAAACATGAAGAAAATTTTCACGATGCTGTTTGTGGCGGCGATTGCATTTTCGGCTGACGCTCAAGTAAGAACTCCGCAGTCGAGTCCGGGTGCTGTAGTAAACCAAACGGTTGGTTTGACTGATGTTGTGGTTGAGTACGCTCGTCCGAGCATGAAAGGCAGAACGATTTATGGCGATCTGGTTCAGTTTGGTCGTGTTTGGAGAACCGGTGCGAACCAGAATTCGATGATCACTTTTAGCGAAGATGTAGTGATTGGCGGCAAAACTTTGAAAAAAGGCAAGTATGCGATCTTTACAGTTCCCAAAGCTGAGAATTGGGATGTGATTTTTTATACCGATACCAACAATTGGGGAACACCTGAGCCGTGGGACGAATCGAAAGTAGCTTTGAAAACAAGCGTAAAACCGGTGATGCTTGACCGTGCGGTTGAAACGTTCACCATTGGTTTCAACAACCTGGATAACAACTATGCCGATCTTGAAATCATTTGGGAAAAAACCTTGATCCCGGTTCGTTTTGAAGTTCCGACGCAAAAAATGGCAATGGCAAATATTGACAAGGCGCTAAACGGGCCAACTTCGGGGGATTATTTCTCAGCGGCTCAGTATTACTACCAGTCGAATGGCGATGCAAACAAGGCGCTTACTTTTGTAAACAAAGCCTTGGAACTTAGCAAAGACAAACCTTTTTACTACTATCGTCAAAAAGCGTTGATTCAGGCAAGACTTGGCGACAAGAAAGGTGCAATCGAAACCGCTAAAATTTCATTGGCTGCTGCTCAAAAGGCAAATAACAACGATTATGTTAAGATGAATCAAGACAGCATCAACGAGTGGAGCAAAAAATAATCAATTATTGACAGGTTTGCGTGAGCGATGGGCGCGGCGTCCTTTTGCGCAGGCTTGCCAAGCAAAAGACATAGCAAACAGCGCGACGGCGGATTGAATGGCTCAGCAAGAGTTTATATTTCTACGCCGGCACGCCCAAATCAGTCGTAAAAGTAAAGTCCCCAATTAAACGGGGACTTTTTTTATTTTGCTTCGAGTAATTTGTCGTTTCTGAAAATCGTTATTTGCAGCAGTAGTGCGAGTAGGATGCAGAGCATGGCTCCGATGAAGTTGAGCCAGAGGAACCCGACGACATCCATGTAGAAGATGACGAAAATGGCCAATTGTGCGATGACCGCGCCAACGAAAATGGCTTTTGCCTGAATGTATTTGATGTAAAATCCGACCAGGAAAATGCCGAGAACGGTTCCGTAAAAGATCGAGCCGACGATGTTGACGAGTTGTATCAGGTTTTCGAATAACGTCCCGACGCAGGCAAATAAAATGGCGATGATTCCCCAGATTAGCGTGAAGAATTTCGTCATGTTTACGAAGTGTTTCTCGGAATGGTTGCCCGTAACGTTTCGTTTATAGATATCGATTGCGGTGGTCGAAGCAAGTGCGGTAAGGCCTGACGCCGACGAACTCATTGCCGCCGATAGAATTACGGCAAGCAGTAATCCGATGAGGCCTTGTGGGAGATAGTTTACAATAAAGTGAATGAAAACGTAATCTTTGTCGTTGGTTTCAGTCTTGTTGTCGGCTTTTAGGATGATTTCCTTGGCTTGTTCGCGAAGATCTTTTTCCTTGCCTGAAAGGGCGATCATTTGTTTGCGCAGAATCGGATTGTCGTAATTCTGGTTGAGATGATCGATATAGAGTAGGTTGTATTCCTTTTTTTCTTCGGAAATGGCGGCAAGTTGCTGTTCGAGGTCTTGGTATTCGGCTTTGTATGGCGAAGCGTCGATTGCGGCTTTTGCATTCGGATTGAAGTTCAGCGGCACCGGGTTAAATTGATAGAACACAAAAACCATGACGCCGGTGAGCAAGATGAAAAACTGCATCGGAACTTTTAGAAAACCGTTCATGATGAGACCCATTTGGCTTTCGCGGATTGATTTCCCGGAAAGATAACGGCCAACTTGCGACTGATCGGTACCGAAGTAGGAGAGTGCCAGGAAAAACCCGCCGGTGATGCCGCTCCACAAGGTATAGCGTTCTTCAGGATCGAATGAAAAATCGACGATATTCATTTTGTCGTTTGCTCCTGCGATGTGAAGTGCGTTTGAAAATGTCATGTCGTTCGGCAGATAATGTAAGATCAGGAAAAACGTGATAAACATTCCGAACATAATTACAAACATCTGTTGCTTTTGGGTAACGTTAACAGCTTTTGTTCCGCCTGAAAACGTGTAGATAATCACCAGGATTCCGATGACGATGTTTAAAAGCGTCAGATTCCAACCGAGTAATGACGACAGAATAATTGACGGCGCATAAATCGTAAGGCCTGTTCCCAGTCCGCGTTGCACCAAAAAAAGCAACGCAGCGAGCGATCTGGTTTTGAGATCGAAACGTTGTTCGAGGTATTCGTAAGCGGTGAAAACTTTTAAACGATGGTAGATTGGGATAAAGGTGATGCTGATGACCACCATGGCGATCGGCAATCCGAAATAGAACTGAACAAAGCCCATTCCGTCGTGATACGCCTGACCCGGAGTTGATAAAAAGGTAATCGCACTGGCTTGTGTGGCCATAACCGAAAGTCCGACGACATACCACGGTGTTTCGTTGTTGTTCAGGATATAATCTTCGACGTTCTTGCTTCCGCGCGTTTTATAAACTCCGTAGATTACGATGAACAGAAGTGTAACGGAGAGAACGATCCAATCGATTTGATTCATAATGTCAAGAAAATATTTGCATTAGGAAACAAAAAATAAGAATGTAGATGACGTTCATCACCAGCACCCATGTGTAGCTTTTCTTCCAAAATGTTGCCTTTTGTTCCATTAGTTTTATTTTGAACCGATCGAAATCATATTTGCCATTAATCTGAATGCGCCGGTAACGCCTTCGGGCAATTCCCTAAAAAAACTTAGTCCGGTATAAATATAGTGTCCCTTTCCGTATTTTGCGACAAGCAAACTGCCATTTTTTGGATCTTCATTCGAATCATTTGCGGATAAAATAGGTGTAAATGCCGGATCCCATTCGCTCGGGAAATACAGTCCGCGTTCTTGTTTCCAACCGCTAAAGTCGGCGTCAGTAATTTTATTAGGATGATTCAGGATGCGATGTTGTGGGGCGAGGAATCGTACTTCAGAATCTTCCTCGGTTACGCGATCACGGGAAATTTTGAGCGGATATGGTGCGAATTTTTGAGTGGTAAGTTCGTCCATCGTATTGTACTGAACGATCAGCGTTTTCCCTGCCTTGACAAAATCGAGAAGCATTTCTTGCTTAATTGCCAGTTCTTTTACGGTGTTGTAAGCCCGGATTCCGGTGATGATAACGTCGAAATTTGCAAGTTTAAGCGGCGTAATTTCTGACGGATTAATGATTGACACCGAGTAACCCATTTGCGAAAGCGATTCGTGAACCTGGTCGCCGGCACCGATGATATAGCCAATTTTCTCGTTGCCGATTTTCAGATTGGGCTTTATAAACGACGCTTCGGCGTGCAGCAAAACCTGTTGTTTGGAAATGTGCGGATATTTGATGTACACTTGCTCCTGATCGTATGATTTGCCGTTTACTGTTGCGATGGCTTTGGCCGTAGCGCTACTTTGAGCAGACGGCGCGGTAACGGTAAAATTAATGAGTTCTTCCGCGTTTTTGTGTTTGAGTGAAAATGGCGCCACCAAAGGAGTAACCTTCCAGTTTGCGGGAAGTTTTAGTTGAACATTTCCGGAGACGTTTTCTTTGCCGGCTTTAACTTTCACCAGGACATTCCGGGTTTTATTGTTTGGAAAGATATGGACCTTTCCGGCAATTGAGGTTGTGACTGTGGGTACGATATCGAATGGTTCGTAAACTTCCCCTTTAACATCGTCGTTGTATTTATAAATGATTTCGCGTTCCAGCGGAATAAGTACATCATTGATTTTAAGATTAAAAATGGCTTTGATTTGTCGCTGAATGTCAGGTTGACCGATCAAAAGCTGATCTTTGACAACATACATATTTCCGTCAGTTGGATTTTCAAGCCAATAAGGTTGCGTGTACGGAATGTCGTGCGGAATCTGAATGCTGTCGTACAAATAATGGGTTTTGTTGTTTTCGAGCTTGAGATTTGACGTCAGGGTTTTGTGGGTTGGTTGGGTTTGGATGTTCAAAAGTTCGATGTTGATATCGCTTCTGTTGATGACTTCAAAAGTAAGATCAACATGGTCAAGGCGAGTTGCATCAGGTGCATTCGCGGAGGCTTCCAGGAACAATCCGGCGCAGGCAGAGATCACCTCGCGAATATCGTCAGATTTGATTTTTTTCCAGTGTTCATCTTGGATCTGCTGAATCATCACATACGCACGCAAAAGATCGGGTACGCTTTTTTGCGGATTGTTGAAATCGAATTCGCGTTCCACTTTTTGCAGCAGAACTCCGATCGCGTCGCCGCCTGAAATTCGGTTCCATGATGTGTCAATTCCAGAAAGCAGATTTTGAGGTTCCGGTTTTGGCCCGATTATGAGTTCGAGAAATTCAGTTTCCTCGCCGCGAGAACCGGTGGTGCCAAAACCTTGTGATTGATGGCGACTCCTGCTCAGGGCTGCTATTTCCTGATTGGATTTGCCAAAAGGTTTGTAGTAAATTCCGGTTGAAAGCTTTTCGTACTTTGTTTTATCGGCTTTTTCAAATTTGTCGCGTCCACCGAAAAACCAATAATTAGTATTAAAAAACAGTCGCTTTGGCTGCCAGGGCTGAACATACTTAAGTTGTTCGGGAAATGCGGTGGTGGTTGATGCTAATTTGAAAGCTTCTTCAGAGAGCATTGCAGAAGCGGTATGGTGTCCGTGTGTGGTTCCCGGCGTGCGACTGTCGAATCGGTTGATGATAATATCTGGTCTGAATTTCCGAATCGCCCAAACCACATCAGCAAGAACCTGATTTTTTTCCCAGAGTGAGAGTGCTTCTTCGGGACGTTTAGAATATCCGAAATCATTTGCGCGGGAAAAGAATTGTTCGCCACCGTCAATTTTTCGGGCTTCGATTAACTCTTGAGTACGGATAACGCCGAGTTGTTCGCGTAATTCGGGACCAATTAAGTTCTGACCTCCATCGCCCCGCGTCAAAGACAAGTATCCGGTGCGGGCTTTGGCGTGATTCGAAAAATAGGAAATCAGTCGGGTATTTTCGTCATCGGGATGTGCGGCGATATACAATACCGAACTTACCTGATTTAGTTTTTGGATTTTATGATAAATCTCAACTGAAGTTAGCTTTTCCGGCTGTTGGGCAAAAGTTGAAAAGCAGGCTGTAACGAATAACAGTGTAATAAATGATAATCGGGGCATTGACATAAATTTCATCAAAGCCAAATATAGTTTATTTACTGTAAAATCGGTTTACTTTTGACGAGACATCATCCGCGCTTTAGCTGGAGAAACGTATGGGTATTCCTTTTTGTGGATGTCCAAGAATTGAGTTACATCGTCGCCAAAGTAATCGTTAATTGGAACTTTAATGGTTTTTGTTAATGAATAACCACCAAATCCGTTTGGAATTTCTTTTGCAACTTGCCATCCGCCATTTTGACGTAAGTGATAAACGCCTTCTTTTGTATCAAAATAGGACTGAAGATTAGGGTAGTAATAATATCTTGGAGGTTGAGGCTTGCCGGCATTGACCGACTTTTCAATCTGCGCCGAATCGTGTTGTTGCGCAAATGATGTTGATCCTACTAAAAGTGCGAAGAATACTATTAAAGCTGTGTATTTCATAGTGCAAAATTGCTATGTTTTTAGATGCGTGTCAACAAAAGTAGGAAAACATTTTCAAAAAACGATAAAGCGCTAATTTTTATCGACTAAATACATGAAATTCAGATTTTTGACAGAAAAGTAATAAAAAAAAGCCGCACGGAATGCGACTTTTTAATGTTGATTGATTGCGTTTAGTTAGCTGCAAGACTCGAGTTTTCTTTTACTTTCGGCGGCTGTCGTTTAGATGAATACTTTTTCGGGAAAAGTTTCTGGTGTTGTTCCAGTTTAATAAATGGTTGATCGCCGTTGTAATCAGTCACCTCGTATCTTGTATTGTTATAGATTGAGTATCCTCTGTAACCAGAAGACATTTCTTTGGATTTGATCCAATCTCCTTCTTTATTTTGATAAATGTACATATTTGATTGAAGATCGAAATACGCATCCAGATTTGGATAGTAGTAATATCTGACTCCAACTACCGGGAGTTCCTCACTTGATAAAAGATCGCTACTTTGCAAACTTTGGGCTGAAGCAATACTTCCGTTTAGAAGTAAAACTGCTATAAAGTAATATATCGTTTTCATAATGTAGATGTTTTAATTTGATATTACAAAGTAACGACCCATATCGGCCGAATGGCTTACAAAAAAAGTTTTTTAAGTTATATAATATTACGCTGACACCTTGATTTTACTGGGATTGTTACACGATCATGGTTTTCAGGCATTATATGGTCGTATAATTATGTAAACAAAAAAAAAGGAGCCTTGCTGGCTCCTTTTTTATACATGTGATTCCAATTTTAAATTATGATTCATCCTTTGTTCGTTTGACAAGGCCAATTCCGGAGATAAAAAATATCAAACCGAGAATGCCATAAACCGCCAGGATTTTGACGTCGCCCATGCTATCACCGCCGGCACTCAAAAAAGTGTATGCGGCATAGATCAATGCGATGATCCCCAAAATGGTGAGTATCGCTCCGAAAATTCGTTTTAGGTTCATGGTGAATGATTAAACCAAAAGGATTAAAAGTAGAATGATGATGATGATTGCACCAATCGAAAGGTAAATTCCGTTCCCGGTTGATCGCAATTCTTTCTTGATCTCACGTACTTCTTTACGAAGTTCTTTTTTCTCTTGCCGGCTTAATTCCGACTTGTCCATTTCTTTAATCTCGTCAAGACGGATAAGCATTTGTCTGACTTCTTCCGGAGATTCCGGGTGTTTTGCCGTGTGTTCGGTAATTAAATCTGGTTCTGATCCGGCGTAAGTTGGCATGCTCACCACTGATCCGATTGCCAATGCGAAGGCGAGGATTGATTTTTTCATAGTTGGCCTAATTAGTTTGTTAATGCGTACTAAATTCACCAAATAAGATTAAAAATCGTTATATAATTTTTGAAAAGATTTGTAAGATTAATTGTAGCTAGTTTGTCGGCTGCGAGCATGACCAATATTTAATAATGGTTTCAATCAGCTTTTTAAGTTCAGTAAAACTGTTCGGCTTCAGAAAAAATCCCTGGGCATTTTTTAAGTAAGCTTCAAAAACAACATTTTTTGGTGCAGCCGTTGTGAAAAATATGAACGGAACCGATTTGATTCTGTCATTTGCGCTTTCGCGGATTTCATCTTTAAGTTCGACACCGGTCATCCGAGGCAAATTAAAATCCGAAAAAAGAATGAAGGGAGTGATTTCGGTACTATTCAGATGAGACAAGGCATCGATCGCATTTTTGAAAAATAAAATTTCATTTGGAACCGACAATTCAGCCAAAATATCTTTGAGAATTTCCTGATCGTCAATGTCGTCTTCAACGATTATAATGGGGCCAGCTTTATCCATAGAATGTTATATTATCCCAAATTTACGAAAGCATTGCCAGCATTAAAACAAACACCTGTTAAAATGTGATTGCTATCGGTAGTCAACAACTTCGGGTTTATTCAGCTCAAATGTATGAAATCCAAAGTCTTCGGTATGAAATCCGTTGGTTTTAAAAATGTTTTCGCCCCGACCGGGAATTGTTGGATAGAATGCAACAGACAATTGAAACGTACTAAAAACCAAATAATCATTGCTAATAATGAAGCCGGCCGCGATCTGCGAGTATAATCGGCTATCTTTAAAAGTGTTTCCGCTTCCAGTCAGCAAACCCATTGAATAGCTCAGATACGGATTCAGTCGGAACCCTGCCAGATTCCACGGCGAATATGCCTGCGATTGAAAAGTCATCGTGAATTTTTTGGTCCCGTATAACATGATGGGATCAAAACCCGGAATTCCATTTGCATCATTCAGCGTAAGTTCATCTCCCATCGACGGCTGTCGGTTTTGCCCGAGAACCATTCGCGTTTTTACGAATTGCCTGAATTTCCACCGACTACTTTCCAGCAAATTCGTAAAATAGTTCAGTTGAACCGAGAGGGCACTTTGCTCGGTCGAATTATTGTTAAAAAACGTTCCATACTCCGTGTTGAAACTGAAATAACCCCATTTGTAATACTTGCCCATCGAAAGTCGCGCTCCCGCATATGCCCGACGCCGCTGATTTTTATCTTGCCAACCGCCCGTCAGTCCGAATGTGCGACCAACCGGAACGTCTTCAACTACGCCGTAATTAAAAATATATTTATCCTCAACAAACTGCCTTGATGAAATTCCGATACCCGCCAAATAGAACTTTTCATCGCTATAAAAATTGATGCTATCGTAAACCGCAGTCGGGCGTTCGGTATAATTTACATCGAGATAGCGTACCGTTGTAATCAGATTTGTGGTCCGATCGTCTTCTGAACTTCCGGCAAAAAGCTGAATCGAATAACCACTCCAATAATCCTGAATATTTGACTTAAAATGCTGCTTTGCAAAAACACCTTCAGCATCGGGGAGCGTGTCGGATCGAAACAATTGTCCAACATAAACTCCGCCTGCCCATCGCGTAAACGGCGAAAAGAAAGGACGTTCTATTTTTACGCCTTTGCGATAATCGCCATCAAGGTCGATCTTATACTCGAGTTCAGTGCGAATATAAGTGTTCATGATATTGGGGATGATGTAACGCGTGTTGAAACCGTTATCGCCTGAAAATTTGGCACGATAGCCGACTTCCACCTGGTGACCCAAACCAAAAAAGTTCCGTTCGGTGAGTTCGATGTAGGCGGCTTTGGTCGATCCGGCGATATCAGGAGTGAGGCTCCACGCATCGAGCACGCGAATTTCAACATCGACTGAATCCGTGCCGCGAACTACAACCGGTGTAATATGTACCGCCCGAACATAGCGTTGACTCCGAATCAAACGTTCGGATTCCTGAACTAACAACGAATCGAATGGTTTATTTCGTTTGAAAAGCAACAGGTTCAGGACCGTCAGTCGCTTTGTTTTTAGGTGAAGTCGGTTACCGATGCGCGATAGTCTGTTTGATGGTGCGCTGATGGTATCAAGTTCTGAAAATCCGAAAGGATCCAAAGTTTCTACATTGATCTTTCGAATGATCTTGCCTTCGTATCGGTTAAAAGTTTTTTTTGGAACTTGTTTGGTTCGTGCAACTGCTCTCTTTTGTGAAACCGGTTCGAAGATTAGTCCGTGTAGAAATTTTGTGAAACCGCGTTTTTTTGAAAACTCCTCAATTTTTTTGTAAACCGCAGCTGAGTCTTTTACTTTCTCTTTTTCTTGAGCGGATAAAGTTGAGCAGACCGCCAGGAGCAATACAAAAATCAGGTGTGAATTGAGACGCATTCTTTTGGGGCTTAATGCGATTAACTAGCTGTTAGCGGCTTCCGTATCGCGGGAACAACTGCTAAAATATCGGTTAATAAATTCGATTTTATGATTCTCAGTAATTTTTTCTTCTAGCGGATTGTTGACAATTTCAACTTCGTTTAGATTATTCGCACGGATTCGAAGGAGAAGTTCCCGTTTTGCTGATGGAGTTCCGAAAAGTGAAATCGTGTCAAAATTTTTAATGCTTTCAAATATCCGATGATAAAATGACTGCTTTCGTCGCATATACGGACTCATTACCACCGTATCTTCAAATTCATCATCGCGGTTCGATGCAATTTCTTCATCGGCATCGATGATTGTAATGACTTTCTCGTCGTTCTTTTCTTCAAGTAAGTATGCGATTCCTTCATCAACGCACACCCCAATTTTAGTCTTGTGAATCATCAGTTTGTTTTTTGTTTACGCCTTAAATGCGTAGTTCTCGAGTTTCAGCTTAACAACTTTTGATTGTCTCATCTCTTGCATTGATCGAGCATTTTCAACTGCCAAGCGGGCCAGTAGATAACTTACAGTCGATTCAGCACCTTGATTTAAATTCACATTAAATTCTTCAAGGCCGTCATAACATCCGCCGGTGCGTGGATTATATATTATGTGATTCAAATGATTTCGTCCTAAAAACCATTCAAAAGCGCGTGTCATCATCGTTAAATATGACTGCTCTTTATCTATTTGATAAAACGTATTGAGCGTTATAATAGTATAAGCCACATCGATCGGCTGTTCTCCGTATTGTCCTTGTTCTTCGCCTTTTTGATGCCAGGTCCTGTTGCTGATCACTTTGATATCATTGTCTGATGTGAAAATTTTCGAGATCAGGAATTTGAATGTGTTATGAGCCACTTCGCGGTAAGTAATTTCGCGCGTTTCATCATATGCCAGTAACAATGCTTCAGGCAAAATACTATTGGCATAAGTCATATAGCTTTCAAACCATTGCCATTCGATCGACGACTCGTGCAGGTACATTTGCGTCAAACGATCAGCCATGCGTTTCATCAGTAATCGCACCGCCTTCGACTCATGAATTCGATTGTATTTATAAAGTCCCTTAATGATAAATGCCATGGCTCGCGGCGAGTGAATGTTCTCTAGATTCGGCATCGCCCGTTCCAATATGGTTTCAGCTTTTAACACCAGTTCCTCAGGAAGCGAAAAACCGCTTGAAATCAGCGCTCCCAATGCCCATATGGCTCGACCATTCGCGTCTTCCAGATTACATTGGGTATTTTCGATTGAAAAATTCTGGAGAATGTCGACGTAATTCAGAAAAGTGCCATCCGGTTGCTGACAATAGCCGATAAAATCCAGATAGGTCTCAATGAGATTTAAATCTTCTGATTCACCAGTCAAAACTAAATGTTCACACATGGCAATTAGTGCCCGAGCATTGTCATCAAGGGTATAACCGCTGGTTGGATCAGGCTGATTTAATTTAGAAAACTGAATCATACCAAAATCGGTGGTCATCTTTTTAATATGCGAGAGCTTAATCTCAGGAAGTTTGTGTTCTAATTTCTGAGGATTATTAAGCAAGCGTGAAAACAAACTGGCGTGACCGATAGCTGCATTTTCCCACGCGGTTGCCACAATTCTCTGAAGACCGTTTAACCGGAGGCTATCTGCAAAATCGTCATTGCTGAAAACCTCATTGATCGCTTTAGAAAGTTGGGAAGGACTTTGAAAATCGATAATCATGCCTGCACCTCGATCGAGATATTCAACCGCATGTGGGATAGGAGTGGAGATGATAGCGCAACCACAACTGGCCGCATAGGAAAAAGTTCCGCTAACCGCCTGGTTCGGATCTTTTGACGTGAAAAGATAAATATCAGTAAGTTGCAAGTATTCCAGAAGCTCGTTTAGCGGTACATATTTATTGATAAACTTCACATGGTTTCCAAGACCCAATTCTTCAACCATCGATTGAAGCATTTCTCGGTACCTTTCGCCTTCGTGCTTAACAACTCCGGGATGCGTTTTTCCAATGATCAAAAATAATGTATTTGGATGGATATTTACAACATCCGGTAGGGCCTGTAAGGTGGTTTCGATAGATTTTCCCGAGCTTAGCAACCCAAAAGTTGACAAAATCTGCCGACCTTCAACACCGTATTTTTTCTTTAATTCGGCTTTGTCGAGATGTTCAACCAGGTGAGTTCCGTGAGGGAGAACTGCGATTTTTTCTGCGGCAATTCCGTACGTCTCAACCAGGATCGACTTCGACTTTTCGGTCATTACAATAACTGAATGACAGTTGTTTGAGATGTCGATTACATTCTGTTTGAAATCGGTCTCAACGTTGGGAAGCACGGTATGAAACGCAACCACTTTTGTCTTTTCAATCGTCTTTAGCATCGATATAAAAGACTCTTTGCAATCGGCATAAAAACCGAACTCATGCTGAAAAACAATCATCTCAATTTTTTTATCCAAATTGATGATATTTGCCAGCGAAGAAAAAGATTTTTCGTGTTGCGTGTTTAAAATGTACTTGACTTCTTTCGGATATTGGTGAATTTCGCTCTCATTTTCGAGTGCACAAATCTTTAATTTAAAGGAATTTTCAAACTTTGAGTTCAGTGCGGCAATCAAATCTTGGGTATAAGTTGCGATTCCACATTCACGCGGAGGATAAGACGACACAAATAATATTTGCGGCAAGTTTCGGGTTGTTGGCGCCTTTCCCTTGCTCGATTGGTCCGAAGTAAAACTCTCTCTCATTTCGCGTGTTTTAATAATTCGTTAATCAATTCATCAATGTTTACCGAAGCGCAGGCAATTTGTTTATCAGCCGCACCGTAGTACATATATAATTTGTTGTCTCTCAAAATTGTTCCTGTCGGGAAGCAAACATTGTTGACATCGCCGTTTTTCTCATAATCTTCTTCAGGTTTAAAAAGCGGATATGGCAACCGTGAAATAACTTTCGTTGGATCTTCGAGATCGAGCAGTGCCGCACAAGCTGAATAAATAAAACCTGACAAAGTATCGTGAACCGAATGATAAATGAGCAACCAGCCGCTTTCAGTTTCGACTGGCGGACAACCTCCACCTATATAACTAACCTCGTGCTCAAATTTTGGGTCAAGCACAATATGAGTTGCAAAATCGCGCAGATAGTCATCCCAATAATCGGTATTCAATTCGGTTAA
Source organism: Flavobacterium sp. (assembly GCA_015234525.1). Lineage (GTDB taxonomy): Bacteria > Bacteroidota > Bacteroidia > Flavobacteriales > Flavobacteriaceae > Flavobacterium. Next base: position 150,707 of record JADGMX010000049.1, read on the forward strand.
ATCTTTAGCATAAGCAATCTGAATTCCGGGTCGGATGCGATGTAGAAAAGCTAACTTACCTGAAATTCGTCGTGGAAAGAAAATCAGATTTTTATCCCACAAGATTTTACTACACTGATCGAATCGGAAATACTTAGCCGAAACATTTTTCTTTGATACCACTCGCCTGAATTCTGCATAAGGTATTTTCGGGGCAATAATTCCCTGCTTTTTGAACTGCTTTAAATCAGTTGAAGTTGCAACTGCTCCCAAAGCAAGATAACCGTCATATGCCGTGTAGCTCAGATAGAACTGATTATCAACATGAACAATCCGTGGATCTTCAACACCTTGACTTTCGTATTCAAATTCCGATTTCAGAACGGGCGTTTCCAACCGATGCAAAACATGTAAAGGATCAATCAATAAACAATGACCGATGCCCGATCGAAAATTTGCATCAACTCCGCGATAAAACAAATGGATGTTATCCTCATATTCGATCACCGCGGGATTAAGAACGGCTTGCGAATCAAAACCGGATGATCGGGCCGAAAGAATGACACCATGTTTTTTAACCGAAATCATATCAAAAAAGATTCAATATTGGCAAGAACTTACACGCTTATAAATTTCCACATTTCCGCATTGGAAAAATTACAATACAGTGATGAAAAGTTATACAGTTTACACCTTAATCGGATACGGTTAAACCGCAAAAAATGTTTTACTTTTTGTTCTTCTTAGCCTCTTTTTCAGCTTTCTTTTCGGCTTTTTCCTTAGCTTTTTCAGCTTCTTTACGTTTTTTCTCAGCCTCGCGCTCTTTCTTTTTGAAATACCCGCGAAGTAAGAAGTTGTGTTTTGCGGCTTCCATATTTTCAGAAAGGCCTTTACTGCTGGTTTTTAGATTTTCGATTGTTTCATCGATGTTCTCGGCGATTTCTTCATCATTGATTAAACGACCCAATGTTCCTTCACCATTGTTGATTTTATACAGAATTTCCGAGATTTCCGTGGTAGCAATGGCGGCATTTCCGGCAGTAATTTGTAGACTTTGCATGATTTCATCGGTTTCAACCGGCTCGTACGAGTTTAAAAGTTGACCGTTGACTACGATTTTTGCCTCGGGTGTTCCGTGAGAAATAGTGATTAATCGATCACCGATAATTCCTTCCGATCCGATTCCGGCCTCCGAATCAATCTTGATGAATTTCTGAACATCGCTTTTAACCAACATCGAAACTTGTATCGTGGTATCGTTCAGGATGCGGATGTTTTCAACGGTTCCGACATTAATTCCCGAAAACCTTACCGTATTCCCTACTTGTAATCCACTTACATTGCTAAATCTCGCATGTAAAGTAAATACGGGATCGAAAAGGTTTTTTTGCCGACCGATCACGAAAATGGCCAGAAGGAAAAGCGCAAGTCCGATCGTTATGAAAATTCCGAGGCTGATTTTAAATTTTTGAGATTTCGTTTTCATTTTATCTTGGTGTTTTAGTGTTTTGTTTCATCTGAAAGAAAGAGCTGATGAAACTGTCATTGTCATTTTCAAATTCGGCAATCGTGCCTTCTTTATATAATTGGCCTTCATTAAGCATTACCACACGATCGGCAACAGTTCGTGCACATTCGATGTCGTGGGTGATTATAATTGAAGACGTCTTGTATTTTTCCTGAATTTCATTAATGAGCAAACTGATCTCATCTGATGTTATCGGATCAAGTCCGGTGGTTGGTTCATCATACAATATAATTTGAGGATCGACAATTACGGTTCGCGCCAAACTGATTCTTTTTCGCATCCCGCCTGAAAGTTCACTTGGCATTTTGTTGATTGCATCAGGAAGGCCTACGTTTTCAAGTACTTCTTTTACTTTAGCCTCAACCTCCGAATTCTTGATTCCCTTTCTGATTCGACGTAGCGGAAATTCAAGATTTTCTCTTACGGTCATCGAATCGTAAAGCGCACCGGATTGAAACAGGAATCCGATTTTTTGGCGTACTTCGTTCAATTTATTGGCATCCAAATTTGTCATGTCTTCGCCTAAAACATTTATCGAACCTTCGTCGGGATCGAGAAGCCGCACGATGCATTTAATTAAAACCGATTTTCCGGTTCCCGATTTACCGAGCACAACCAGGTTTTCCCCTTTGTGGAGTTTTAGATCGAGGCCTTTCAGAATCTCTTTTGTTCCAAATTGCTTTTTTAAGCCTTGGATGTCGATGACGTTTTCCGCTTTATTTTTTATCGTACTCATTTTATTAAATCTGTTATTTGCACCGCAATCAAATCGACGATAATTACTAATAATGACGACATCACCACGGCCGAGTTTGCGGCGATACCAACGCTTTCGGTCCCACTTCCGGCATTATATCCTTTGTAGCATCCGACAAGTCCGATGACGGCGCCAAAGAAGAATGTTTTGATGATCGCTGGAAATAAATCCATGAATTCGACTGATGCAAATGCGCGGGATATGAATAGGACAAAGTTGGCATCACCTTTAATATTTGCACCGGCCCAGCTTCCCAATATTCCGAGTGCATCGGCATAAAGCGTTAGCACCGGCAACATTAAGGTAGCAGCAAGTACGCGGGGAACGATCAGGAATTTAAACGGGTTGATGGACGATACTTCCATGGCGTCAATTTGTTCAGTTACACGCATCGAGCCTAATTCGGCACCCATGCTCGAACCAATTTTTCCGGCACAAATTAAGGCGGTAATAACTGGTCCCATTTCTCGAATGATTGAAATTGCAACCATTCCGGGAAGCATTGATTCGGCACCAAAATCTACCAAAACCGGTCGCGATTGAATGGTTAATACCAGTCCGATAATTACACCTGTTACGCCAATAAGCGCAAGTGATTTGTTTCCGATCTGAAAGCATTGTTTTAGAAACTCGTTGAATTCAAATCCGCGTGAAAACGTATTTCGAAATACGCGAACCAGAAATAACGCTACATCCGCAACGTTTAAAAAAAAGCTATTTGTCTTAGTAAGTGTACTCATAAGTGCGTCACGTTTGGCTCTGTGCCATTAATTGTCGCGAAGATCATCAGTCGCGCTGTTCGTAGTGGTTGTCGTTGTTTCGGTAAACGAAATTTTCTGCGTTTGAGGCTGAATCGGTGCCGTTGCTGTTGCAGATTCAGGATTGTAGGCCGGGAATTTAATTCGGCGCCACTTAAAGGTTTTGGGCAGATCATCGCCAAATAAATAGCCCCATGGTTTTAAAGGTTCAATCCGATCGAATATTACTTTTAGGATGGCAATCATCGGAATGGCTAAAAACATTCCTGCAATTCCTGCCAATGATCCACCGATTACAATGCCTACAATTGATACCAACGCATTGATTTCAACTTTCGAGCTCACAACCACCGGAACCAGGAAATTATTATCAATAAACTGAACTACCATGTTTACGATGATTACCCCGAAAATAATCGACACATCTGGGGAACCGCCAAGTGTTGCCACGATGCTGATTGCTCCGGCTGCGAGAATCCCGATATAAGGAACCAAATTCAGAATACCGCTAAGAGCGCCAAGTAGAATTGCATATTCAATTCCGAGCATCATATACCCGATGGTTGTCAAAACAGAAACCGTCACCATTTGAAGCATCAATCCTGAGATATATCCCTGAATCGACACCTTGATTTTAGACATGATTTCTTCTAAAACAGCATGATGTTCTTCAGAATAAAGTTTGCAAAGGAACTTTTTGAAATGCGATTTATACAGCAATATCAAAAAAGTATAGATTGGTAAAAGTGTCAGATTGATTAAGGTGTCAGTAACCGACAGCAAGGTGCTGCTGACGATGCTTTTGCCTGATTCGCCGGCGGTGGCATCATCGATAATTTTCTTTTGTTCGGTATCAGATAAATTAAAGTTCTCGCGAATCGCACTCTGCAAATTCGAAATATGTAAATTGATATTTCGTTTTATCTGCGCCCAATCGGCAACCAAATCGCTAATCTGCCACGAAAGAAACGTAATTATTCCGGCTAATACCAGAATGAAGATGAAGACTGTCAGCAATACTGCGAACACATGCGGAACCTTTACGCGATTTTTTAAAAATTCGGAAAGCGGATTAAGTAAAATCGCAAATAGTAGCGCCAGTAATACCGGAATGACAACATTTTGGCCAATGAAAATCAGCAGCCCGATCGCGAGAAGTGTGATTAGGGTAAATGCAATTTTAGCGTAAAGTGGAAATTGTATTTGTTGCTTCATTTGTAGGAGAATGACCTCGTCGCATCGGTGCGGCGCATATTCTTTACAAATGTGCTATCATTTCAGTTCGGTCGCGTTATACGACTGACTTAAAAATGTTGCAAAATTCTCACATTTTAATCGGTAAATTCTTGCTCTTGAACAGGCTCGGTAATAATTCTGATGCCTTTTTGAAGCATCAAATTGTTGGGATAGGTAATGATTTCGCCATTTGAGGTGCGAAGTAATGTATGAAAAGCGCGGATATCTTCAATTTCGCCTTCAATATCAAAATCGCCATCCAAAATCTTTATCCGGTCGCCAATCTTAAAAGGAAATGCGAAAAACAAAATAACCGCAGCTGTAATATTGCTAAGTACTGACCATTGCGCAAACAAAGCAATTCCCAGCAAGGTTAAAACTGCGTACACCGAAGTTACCACATTATGCGCCTGTACGCCCCAAATGATCGACAACGCAATCACGCCAACGATTGTAATGAGCATGCTGATGTATTTATCGATAAGATTCGATCGGCGTTCAAGCAATGCTGTCGATTGCGAAAATCGTTTGATCATTCTTGAGGCGATGAACCGCAAGCCAAACGCAATCGCAAATACGATCAGAGATGCGATAATCTGCTTTGTGTATTCTTCAGTTAACATGGCAAATTATTTAAGTATTGATACACTTTATCTACCGGAAGACCGATTACATTTGCGTATGAGCCTTCGATGCGTGCAACAGCAATTAGTCCGATCCATTCCTGAATTCCGTAACTTCCGGCTTTATCAAACGGCTGATAACGATCGACATAGAATTCGATTTCTTGCAGCGATAGTTCATTAAAAGTCACATCGGTCGATTCGCGGATTACTTCACTACCTGTTTGCGTTTGAAAACAAACTGAGGTCAGGACGGTGTGCGTTTTACCGGATAATTGTGATAACATATCGATAGCATTTTGACGGTCGGTTGGTTTGCCGAGCGCTTTGTCTTCAAACCACACAATGGTGTCGCTGGTAATCAGAATCTCTCCAGGTTTGAGGTCGCCTTCAAATGCGGAAGCCTTCAGTTTTGCAAGGTAATCCGTAATTTCACCCGCTGTCAATTCGGCAGGAAAAATCTCTTCAACATCCTTGAGCCTGATTTCAAAATCCAGATCAAGATCGCGGAAAAACTGCTGACGCCGGGGAGAGCCGCTAGCTAAGATCAATTTATATTTTGAGAGTTTTTCTTTAAGCATTTTTTAAATTGTAAGCCACCACGGCGATTGAAAGGATTCCAAGCAAAAGGACCAGTTTTAGCACATTAGACAAATGACGATAGTCTTTCTGCGAATGTGCCGACCAAAGTTTGATGCTCAAATAAACCAATGGTCCAACAACGAAAAACATCATGTATCCGGCCGCGAGAAGCAATTTATTCTCGATGTAATTTTTATTGATGTAATAGAGTAGGAGCCCGATTGGGAGTAAGCTGACAAAGAACAAAATCCGGGTGGTTCGTGCCATTCCCAGAACAATTGGCAAGGTGTTCATGCCATTGTTGTAATCGCCGTTCACATCTTCGAGATCCTTCACAACCTCCCGGATCAGATTAATCGCAAACGCGAAAATGGCATAATCAAGCAATATTTGAAATACAATTCCGAGTATCTCCCGATTTTCATCTGTAAGTACCGGCATCAAATCGTAGATGGCAATAATCAAAACACTAAATGACAAAGTTGCCGCGACAATGATGTTCCCGATCAGCAAACTCTGTTTCAAACTCGACGCATACAAATACAACAATCCGGCAACAACGATGAAGATGGCGGAATATCCAGGTTTCCCGATCAAATTTGACAGATAAAATCCGATGCCGACACCAACGATATTTAACACCACATAGAGATTGTACGCCATGTTTTCAGAAATTCCGCGGCCGATAACTACATTTTCCGGCTTGTTGTCAAGATCAGTTGACACATCGAAAATATTATTGATGAGGTATCCTCCGGCAGCAATCAGTACCGTTGCCAAAACCAACAATCCGTAATGCAAACGATCCAGAGCAAGGGGAATCGGCTGAAGCTCTAAAAATCCGAACCGAAAAATCAGTTGCATCAATGCCAGCATCAGTAAATTCTGAAATCTAATTAAACGAAGAAATTTCATATTAATCGAGTTGTGCGTTATAATTTGACATCCATTTTCCGTCGTTTTTGAGTACTTGCTCAATCACATCACGAACAGCTCCTTCGCCGCCCTTTTTGTGTGAAACATAATGAGAAATCGATTTGATTTCCGGCGCGGCATCTTGAGGACAAGCGGCTAATCCGCAGCGTTTCATCACGTGATAATCCGGGAGATCGTCGCCCATGTACAAAACCTGCTCGCGCGAAAGTCCGTTGCTCGTTACGTATTGATTGTAGACTGCAATTTTATCCGGAATGTCGAGATAAACATCAGTCACACCCAAATTATTCAACCTTACTTTGACACCTTGATTACTTCCGCCGGAAATAACGCAAACCTTGTATCCGTTGTCGACTGCAGTTTTCATCGCATAACCATCCCGAATGTACATGGTGCGCAATAATTCGCCTTCAGATGTGATATGAATCAGGCCATTGGTCAGAACGCCGTCGAGGTCGAAAATAAACGTCGTAATGCCGTTCATCAGCTCTTTATAGCTTTTTTGCATGAATAGATTTTGATAATATTGAATAGATTGTTTTCAGATCTGAGTCTGATAAAAGTTCGAGGTGTTTTTTGATTGACTCCGTGTCGTTTCGCAACGCCGGTCCGGTTTGCGCCTCCAAGGGAGACAGATGCATCACCTTTTCGGCAGTTTCACGGATCAAAGGTTTAAGAATTTCGAAATTAACCTTGTTTTCGGTGCAAATTTCATCTGCGATCGCATACATGTGATTGGTGAAATTTGACGCAAAAACCGCCGCCAGATGAGCTGCCCGGCGTTGAGCCGATTGCATTTCGTAAACCCGGTCGCTAATGGCTGAAGCTGCCAAATGTAAAACTTCCAGGTCCGCTTTATCAGTTGCTTCAATGCAAATCGGTACCGAACGCATGTCGATAGCTTTTGCTTTGGAAAATGTTTGTAACGGATAAAATGATGCCGGACGATTTCGCGGGTCAATCAACGTAAGATCCATTGCTCCTGAGGTATGAGCTACCAATCGATTCTCAAATGTCAATTGCGCTGAAACTTCGCCAATAGCCGAATCTGAAACCGCAATCACATACAAATCAGCATCTTTCAGTTGCGAATAATCAGATATAATCATGGTATCAGCCACAAATCCGGATAGATTCGCCTCACTTCGCGCAAGCACTTGAACAAGTTCCGCACTGCGACTTTCCTGAAAGGCTTTTATTAAATGAACGGAAACATTTCCCGAGCCGATAACGCACACTTTTACCATTCGGCTAAATTAACAAAATTTGTCGGGAAACCCGGCAACGCGAATCCCGGTCGCGCCTTATTTATTAAGTCTCTTTTAACATCTATGCGAGTTTGTAAATAGGGCAAAGCCAACATTTTTAGTTACTTTTGCTGCACCTTTTAAAAACTAATTTCCCTACTTCATGGTCAATAAAATTTCAGCCATTTTGTTCTCAACCCGACTGATGGCTTTTTTATTCATTGCATTCGCAGTGACAATGGCAATCGGAACCTTCGTCGAAAATGAGTACAACACCGATACCGCGCGAATTATGGTTTATAACGCCTGGTGGTTTGAGGCGATTATGCTGTTGTTTATGATCAACTTTTTGGGGAACATTAAAAGATACCAACTTTACAAAAAGGAAAAGTGGGCAACACTTACGCTTCACTTGTCATTCATTTTAATTCTGCTTGGCGCGTTCGTTACGCGGTACATCAGTTATGAAGGAATGATGCCAATCCGCGAAGGCGCATCAGAAAACGAATTTTACTCGGATAGAACTTACCTTACCGTTTTTGTTGACGGATTGCACCAAGGTGAGATGAAACGACGTGTTGAAGAAAAACCGCTGCTTTTGTCGCCGGTTACAAACAACTCATTCACTTTAAAAGAGGAATTCAGCGACATTCCCTACAAAGTCTCGTATAAAGACTTTATCATGGGTGCGACTGAAACCATTAAGGAAGATCCAAACGGCATCACCTATTTAAAGATGGTCGAATCTGGTGAAGGAACCCGACATGAGCACTTCCTGGTTGAAGGTGAAGTGCAAAACATTCACAACGTTCTTTATTCACTAAACAACCCAACTCCGGGCGCGATCAATATCAATACAACCGGCGAAACATATACGATCGAATCACCATTTGAAGGTTCTTACATGCGAATGGCAGATCAGTTTCAGGGTCAGGTATCGAAAAATATAGTTCAACCGCTATCGATGAGGTCGCTTTACAATATGGGCGGGACGCAATTCGTATTTCCCGATCCGGCGATCAAAGGTGTGAAAACATTCGTTTCAAACGGCGATTTCAAAGACAAGGAAGTTGACGATGCGTTAATCGTAACCGTTGAATCGCAAGGAAAAACTGAAGAAGTGACGCTTGTTGGCGCGAAAGGGAAAATGGGCGAGCCGCAATCGGTTAAGATCGGCGATCTCGAATTCACCTTGTTCTTTGGAAGTAAAGTTTACACGCTTCCGTTTAATGTTCGTCTAAACGACTTTATCGCAACCAAGTATCCCGGAACCGAAAACAGTTATGCTGCGTTCGAAAGTCGCGTGACCATAGAGGACGAAGACGGAAATTTCGACGCGCGAATCTTTATGAATAACATCCTTGATCACAAAGGCTACCGATTTTTCCAGGCATCTTTCCACCCCGATGAACAAGGAACGGTACTTTCAGTCAATCACGATTCATGGGGAACAAATATTACTTACCTCGGTTATTTTCTTCTTTACTTCGGACTTATGGCAATTATGTTCACTAAATATTCCCGTTTCGCAGATTTAAAACGCAAACTCGAAAAGGTTAAACTGAAGAAATCAAAATTGATCACGCTATTGCTTTTGCTGCTTTCAGTTGGCGGATATTCACAAGATCACGCGCACAAAATGCCAACGCAGGCTGAAGTTGAGGAGTTCATCACCAAAAATAAAGTCGAAATCGAACATGCCGATAAATTCGGGCGAATCGTAATCCAGGATGATGGCGGGCGAATGAAACCGGTGAACACGTTCTCATCGGAACTTCTTCGTAAAGTTTCAAAAAAAGATACCTGGAACGGCCTTGATTCAGATCAGGTTTTTCTTTCAATGACCCAATATCCAAGCGCTTGGTTTGAAGTGCCGCTTATTTATCTGAAACCGGGTAACGACTCAATTCGACACATCATCGGCATCGACCCAAAAGACAAATACGCGCCTTTTATCAAATTCTTCGACCAAACCGGAAATTACAAATTGTCGCCATACCTTGAAAAAGCGTATAAAGCTGCAGTGCCGAATCAGTTTCAAAAAGACTTTATCGAAGCCGACAAAAAAGTCAACTTGCTAAACTCGGCTTTAAGTGGAAGTATCCTTAGAATTTTCCCGGTGCCGAACGACAAAAACAACAAATGGGTTTCGTATATGGAACTCAATCAAACCGGACTTACCGGCGCCGATTCAACGTTTACAAGCAAGATTCTCCCGATTTATCTGATGTCGCTCAAAGCGGCCGCAGAATCGAAAAATTATAAGGAAGCCGATTTTTATCTTGACGGAATCAGCTCATTTCAGAAAAAGCACGGTCATAAAGTAATTCCGTCGGACGACAAAATCATGTCTGAAATTGTTTACAACAAGTACGATGTTTTCCGAAATCTGTACTACTTGTACATGATCACCGGGGTTTTGATGCTGATTTTTACCATCGTTAATATTTTCGTCGAAAAAAGAGCGGTGCGATTTGTTGTAAATGCATTTCACGTGTTAATCGGATTGCTATTTGTTATTCATACACTCGGACTGATAGCGCGTTGGTATATTTCCGGACATGCGCCGTGGAGTGATGCTTACGAATCGATGATTTATGTGGCATGGGCTACAATGTTCTTCAGTTTGGCTTTCGACCGAAAATCAAAACTTACCGTGGCTTCGGGTACATTTGTTACCGCAATGATTCTAATGATTGCACACTGGAGTTGGATGGATCCGGCAATCGCAAACCTGCAACCTGTCCTAAATTCATACTGGCTGATGATTCACGTAGCCGTGATTGTGGCGAGCTACGGACCGTTTACCCTGGGTATGATCCTCGGAATTGTAGCGCTTCTGCTTATGATTTTCACCAATGAAAAGAACAAAGAGCGAATGGAACTCCACATCAAGGAGATCACCTATATCAACGAAATGGCGCTGACCATCGGACTGATCATGCTTACCATCGGAAACTTCCTTGGCGGGCAATGGGCAAATGAAAGCTGGGGCCGGTATTGGGGTTGGGATCCAAAAGAAACATGGGCGCTAATCAGCATTATGGTTTACGCATTTGTGATTCACGCTCGATTCGTGCCGAAAATGCGTGGCAAGTGGATTTACAACCTGTTAAGCATCATCGCGTTTTATTCGATCATGATGACCTATTTCGGCGTGAATTTCTACTTAAGCGGACTCCACTCTTATGCTAGTGGCGACAAAGTAGTTACTCCTGCATTTGTTTATTGGTCGGTGGCGTTTGTGGCCGTATTGGGTAGTATTTCTTATTGGAGATATAATAAAGTAAAAGGCGCTAAAAACAAATAATTTTAAATCGCACCCATAACAAATAATCGGTCCATAGTTGGCTGCTGACTTCCGCCTGAAGGTTCAAGAGTGACGGCAAATCCCTGCGCTTCACCAAAAGTTTCAACCAGGAACAAACGCGAATAATTATTCGAAAAACTGTCAAGAACGCCAATGCTTGTTGGTCGAAACGGTTCATATTGCAACCCCCAAACCTGATAGACCATGTCTTTTGGCGGTTCCGGAAGCCGGCTTGCATCGATATAAACGAGTTGCGATTCACGATTGATGTAAATAGTAGCGGTCGCATTCACATTCGGTCCCTGACCGGCCAAATCAACAATCGAATTGTTGCGATCGCGTAAAATCGCCAAAGCCGAATCCGATTTCATCTTCTGAGCCTGCATGATCCGGGAAATTTCGTCCACTTCCTTTTGCTTGTTTTCAATTGCTAGATAATCCATATTGGCCAAATTCAGCTCGTAATAAAAATAACCGGCCAATAATAAGAATACCAGTGCGGCCGCCCAGCCAAAGTAGGAGGTACGCGTTTTTACAGGTCGGTCATCTTTTGGTTTTCCAATAATTTTCGACCGGATTTCATCGTGCTTCGAGGAGGGTAACGATGGAGAAAATCCTCCAGAAAACGAAATCATACTTTTTTCAATTGCCACAATTTCATCTCGAACATCACTGTGCTCGCGGGCAATTTCGGCCACCATTTTATTTTCTTCAGGCGTTAATAAACCGTACACGTACAACTCTAAAATTCCCGATTCAATATATTCCGTTGTGTTCATTATTGTAGCTCTAAATAATTTCGAAGATCCATGATGCATGACCGATTTTGCAATTTTACCGCTTCGCCCGACATCTCAAGTTCATCAGCGGCTTCTTGCTGCGAATACCCTTTGTAGAACAAAAGATCAATCATTTGAATGCATTTTGGTCGTAGTTTTTTCGCAAAATCCCTGATTCCAATGCGCTCCATTCGCCACGGAGCCGCCATGTTTTTATCCGATAACTGCACAAAACAGTCCGGTGACAGATTTTTTTTATTGTCGTTGTAGCCTTTCAACCGAAGTTTGTCAATTGATGCCCTTCGCGCCATCACCAGCAACCATGTAAAAAACCGACCGTTATCAGCATTGTAGGTGTCAATATTTTTCCAGGCTTTTTCAAAAACTTCGGTCAGGATTTCTTCGGCTTCAGCCGGTTGCTTTACCAAATTAAAAATCACGCTATAAAGCGACCGCGCGTACATGTCATACATCACAGTGAACGCATTTGGATCGCCGCGCGAGATCATTTCCAATAAATTTTCTTGTGTCATGTTGCTGTTTTATACAAACTTATCGAATTTTATTTAAATAATTTTTAGAAGCTATTTCCTGCTGTCCGCTTTATCTTTTTTGCGTTTTCGCACACTCAAACGCAAAAAAGGATGCCGCTCCCATCAGGGCTAGGGCTTGGTCGATGGCATTAAAATGTAAGCATCAATTGACGGCATCGTTCACTTTCCCGATTGGATCAAACTCGTACAACAAAAACGCAATAACCACCGCCAATGCAAAAAGTATGTGTGCAACCATCAACTGAATATAGTACTCATTCAAATGGACATCCGGTTTTTCCCTCGGAAGCAAAAAGATTAGTCGCCAGCCCAGAATGCCGATAAATCCGCTGACAACGCCAAACACCGAGCCTGAGAGCCATCCAAACTCGATATCGGTATGTCGCCAAACGAGATCGTATGTCAGAACAAAGGCAAATCCAATCACGTAGTGCGCAAACCAACCTGCGAATTTCTTCAACTTTCCTTTCGGAGTCAATCCAAGATGATCAAGCACGAAGTTCAATAATACCGGCTCTTTAAACAATCGGCCATAATTGTTCGAAAGCAGGTAACTAAATGTTGTCATGACGTTAGTAGCCGAAAATGCGGCAATAAATATCCTGAATAATTCCATGAGTGTACTTTTGGCAAAAGCCTATTGAAAAGTCTGTAAAAAGCGAACAATCTCATCCACGTCATATACAAGTTCGGGATTTAATTTCTCAATCGCAAAATTTGGCATAAATGGCATCTGCGCGGTCAACGGGTCTTGCACGATGATTTGTCCGCCGTTATCGCGAATAAGCTCGAGTCCGCGTGTGCCGTCATGATTGGCTCCTGATAATAATATTCCGACGACATTTTTGCCATACGCATCCGCAGCCGATTCGAAGGTAACATCGATGCTTGGTCGGCTATGGGTCACTTTTGGTGAAAGATCGAGTGATAAAGTTCTGTTTTTCTCAAACAATAAATGATAATCCGAAGGCGCCACATAAACATATCCCGGCCACAGTCCGGTTTTGTCTTCAACAATCTGAACAGGCAAAATTGCTCGTGCGCCAATCAATTCTTCCAACGCCGAATCCTCGCCAACCATCCGATGTAAAACAATCACAATCGGAAAATTGGTAAATTCGAGTTGCGGTAGAATATTCAACAGGACTTCCAAACTACCTGCAGAACCGCCAATGACCACAATTTTGAAATTACTATTTACGAGATCTTCTGCCATATTTTGTCCTTACTGAAAAGTTCGTATTTAGGTTGAAGCCCGGAATGTTTCAGTGTTTCTTTGCTTCCCAGCGCCAGGAAGCCGAGTAGGGGGAGGCTGTCATCAAAAAGTTGAAGCGCGCGATTCTGCAAATCGCTATCGAAGTAGATTAAAACATTCCGGCATAAGATCAGTTCGAATTCGTTAAACGATCTGTCAGAAACCAAACTGTGCTGAGCAAACACCATTTTCGAGGTGAATTCAGCGTCAAATTTAGCCGAACCATAATTTGCAGTGTAATATTTCGAAAAGTCCTGAGTTCCTCCCGATGCTATGTAATTCTCGGAATATTGCTTCATCATTCGGAGTGGGAAAACGCCGCTTCGCGCTGATTCAAGCACCTCAGCATTGATGTCAGTTGCGTATAAAATCGCCTTGTGCAAGAGATTCGCTTCTTTGAGCAAAATCGCCATCGAATAAACTTCTTCACCGGTCGAACATCCGGCATGCCAGATTCGGATGAACGGTTTTGTGGCTATGATAGGCAATATTTTCGATCGAAGCTCGCGGTAAAAATTCGGATCCCGAAACATTTCAGTGACATTCACCGTAATTTCCTGGATCAATCGCTTGAAATAATCCGAATCAGAACGGACGTGTTTTAGAAATTCTTCAAACGACCTGAAACCATCAAGATGCCAAAGCCGGTCTACGCGTCGCTTAAAAGATGCCCGCGAATATCCGCCGAAATCAAATCCGTGGACATCGTAAACCTCATCGATTAATAGTTCAAGCTCAGAATCAGATATCATTGTGAAAGCCCGCTTAACAAGTTCATCAATTTATCGATATCGACGGGTTTCGAAATATAACCATCCGCGCCGGCGTTCATGCATTTCTCGCGATCGCCAATCATGGCTTGCGCCGTTACCGAAATTACCGGTGTGTTTTCTCTATGCGCGATTTGTTTGATCAGCGGAATTGCTTCGTAACCATCCATATCAGGCATCATCATATCAATCAACACATAATCAATCGGATCCGTTCCGCGTAGCAATTGCAGCGCATCTTCGGCACTCGAACACGAAACGCATGTAAAAGAACGCGCTTTTAAAACCGCCGAAAGTGCAAAAATGTTACGCGCATCGTCATCAACGATCAAGATTATTTTCTTCTCCATAATATTTTATTTATCGTACAACCAAACACGTAAAAGTGATAACAACTGATCCACATCCACCGGTTTGGTGATATAATCAGACGCTCCGGCACTGATGCATTTCTCACGATCGCCCGTCATTGCTTTCGCCGTTACCGCAATTACCGGAAGATTCTTGTGTTTCTTGTTCTCGCGGATTCGACTTGCTGTTTCGTAACCATCCATATTTGGCATCATCATATCTAACAGGACAACGTCAACTTGTGGATTCTCCTGAAGCACTGTTAACGCCTCTCGACCATCAATAGCTGTAAGGACGTTCATTTTTAATATTTCCAAAGATTTTGTGAGCGAGTAAATGTTTCGGACATCGTCGTCGACTACCAATACGGTTTTGCCGCTGAGGACATCACTCATCATGTGCTGCTTTTTGATCTTTGACCTGTTGTTGCCTTCCTGCTTGTTTTCTTCGACAAGGTGCAAAAACAACGATACTTCGTCTAACATTCGCTGATATGAGTGCGCGGTTTTAACGATTATCGAATCGGCGTACTTTTTAATTTTCAACTCTTCCTGCATCGAAAGGCTTTTGCCCGTAAAGACGATGATCGGAAGGTTCTCAAGACCTGAACTTTCCTTTACGCGCTCGAGGATTTCATATGCTTGCTGATCCGGAATTCCCATGTCGAGAATAACGCAATCAACTTCGTTATTTTGTAAAGCCTGAACGCCTTGTTTGACTTCGCTTTTAATTTCCGAGTTAATATTGTTGGTTTCCAGGAAGTATGAAAGTGCTTTTGCGTGTTTCGAATTGTCTTCGATGATCAAAACTTTTTGCGATTCGCGGTTTACAAAGTACTCGATCCTTTTAAATACATCCGGCATTTGCTCGTACGCAACCGGTTTATCAAGGAAATTGACCGCACCTTTTAACAAACTTTCCTGCTTGAGTTTGTGCGACGACATTATGTGAACCGGAATATGCTTGGTCTGCGAGTTGTTTTTTAGTTCTTCCATCACTTCCCAACCACTTTTGATCGGCAATTGAATATCGAGCAGGATGCCGCGTGGCTTGAATACCAAAGCCAGATTCAGCGCGTGATCTCCACGTACGGTAACGATTCCCTTATAACCTCGTTCACGCGTAAACTTTAACAGCGACTTGGCAAAGCTCACGTCATCTTCAACGATTAATATAGTTTTGTCGTTGGGTGTAACAGTTTCGCGGTCGTCATCAACATCTTCCGGAATCACCGGACTTATATATTCGGATGTTTTTGCCTCAGCTGGTACCGATTGAACCAATTCTTCAACTGGATGCGCAATAGCGGTATTTACGATCGGGATGGTCAGCGTAAATTCGCTTCCTTTCCCGGGTTCGCTATTTAACGTGATCTCACCTTTGAGAAGTTTGGCAAGTTCGCGGCTAATCGACAATCCGAGACCGGTTCCGCCAAATTTACGCTTGGTAGACCCATCGGCTTGTTGGAACGCCTCAAAAACCAAATGCTGCTTGTCGCGCGGAATTCCGATTCCCGTATCCCGAACGGTAAATGATATCAGCTTTTCGTTTTGAGGATGACGTCTAATATCAAGCGTAACTGCACCTTTGGCCGTAAATTTCATCGCGTTCGAAATCAAATTCTTGAGAATCTGCTCGAGTCGCATTTTATCGGTTTTGATGACTAAAGGCGCTTTTTCTGCACTAATTTTAAAGTCGATGTTTTTTTCCTTGGCGACCGCAAAAAACAAATTATGCATTTCGCTGGTGATTTCCGAGGTTGAAACATCCAACACTTCAAGCTCCATTTTTCCGGCCTCAATTTTCGAGAGATCCAGAATTTCGTCGATTAGCGCTAGTAATCCGTTACCCGAACTTTGGATGACACGAGCAAACTCGACTTGTTCGCCGTTCATGTTCTTCTCGTTATTTTCAGAAAGCAAGCGACTTAACAACAGAATTGAGTTTAGTGGCGTTCGCAATTCATGCGACATATTGGCCAAAAATTCAGATTTGTATCTGGTTGTGAGTTCGAGGTCTTCGGATTTTTTCTGAATTTCCATGTTGCGTTCTTCCAACAAGACACTTCTTTCGGCTAATTCTTCGTTAGTTTGCTGAAGCTCTTCTTGTTGAACGCGAAGTTCTTCTTCTGAAGCTTGTAATTTTTCGGTTTGTGCTTCGAGCTCAGCGTTGATGCTTTCAAGTTCGCTATGTTGCGCCGACAATTCCTCGCTTTGAGTCTGCGTTTCTTCAAGCAGTTCCTGAACTCTTGCCCGGTTTGCCGCCGCTTTCAAAGCGATTGCAATGTTGTTTCCGACAGCGTTGAAAAATTCAACTTGCATTTCGGTATACATTTCCACTGATGCCATTTCAACAACACCTGAAATAGACTCATTTATAAGCGGAATGGCTAAGATGTGAGTCGGTTTTATTTCGCCCAATGCATATGAAACCGTGATGTTTTCGGGCGTTGACGTTTTAAGTTGGATTATTTTTCCGGACAAATAAGCTTCGCCGGTAATTCCTTCCCCGACTCTGATTTGTTGACGTTCGGGCGACGCAACATAACAATATCCTGCTGCCGCTTTTAGATTTTCGCCTTCCGGCAAATAGATTACACCGGCGGCGCTATTGGTATATTCGGCCAAAAATTTAATGATGTCAGAAGTTAGTTGGCTGATGTCTTTTTCGCCGATCATCACATTGTTAAGTTGAGCAATTCCGGCTTGCAACCATTCTTTATGCGATAATTTCGTAAACGATTCTTCAAGCGATTGCGCCATATTGTTGAGTGCAGTTCCAACTGATCCCAGCGCATCTGTTTCGTTTTCTTCAACTCTACGGTCGTAATTTCCTCTGGCGATTTCTCCTGAAATATTGCTGATAACCTCAATTCGGGCGGCCATTTCCTGATCTTTTTTGACCAGCTCGGCCTGGAGTCGGGATCGTTCAGCATAATCGCGCAAGGTCCTGATAAAGAACACGACACTGATAATCATGGCGATAATCGCAGCTGCTATGATCAGCAACAGACTGTAATCTCCAAATTTATTGCTGGTACTCAATCGGTCAGAAAGCATTAACTGCTCTTCATTTTCAATGGTTTCCACTGTCGAGCGAAGTTCTGCCATCAATCGCTTTCCTTCATCAATCGATAAGGCCAGAAGTGGCATTCCCTTGGTTTTGTTGTCGACGTGTTTGTCGAGATATTGATAGAATCTACGTGATTTTACTTCGAGTAAGTCGACGTTTTTCGGACTTCGTCCACCATCAATTTTTAATTGGCGAATTGTCTTGAAATGATCCCGTGTTCGTTGTTCAGCACCTTTATATTCGGTTAAGAAAGTTGTTCTTCCGGTAATCAAAAATCCGCGAACACTGGTTTGGGCCTCAACCATTACCGTAGTTCCGGCGTTGAGATTGTAAATGATATCCTGTGTTCTATTAACTTGTTTGTTGCTATCCAATAAGTTTTGGATGCTGAAATACGATGCGATTGAACTGATAAGCAGAATCAAAACTGAAATTCCGCTGCTAATAATCAGGTTTCTCTTAAAATTACTTTGCATATGTAGGGGTTAAAGCGGAAGGATGATTGTAAATGTTGATCCTTCACCAAGTTGACTATTGGCCGTTATTAATCCGTTGTGTTTTTCGATGATTTTCTTGACGATCGCCAGTCCGATGCCGGTTCCTTCATAAGTTTCGCGAGCATTCAGACTTTGGAAAATAACAAAAATCTTGTTGATGTAGGCGTTGTCGAAGCCAATTCCGTTGTCTCTCACCGTAATTCGGCAGTATTTGCCATCCGGGGAAACCTTGGCGTCAAAACTTTTGCTGTCGACGCGCTCTGATTTAATTTCAATGGTAGCCGGAACGTCTTTTTTGGCGAATTTCAGTGAATTTCCGATTAAGTTTTGGAAAACCTGACGCAACTGACTCGACACTACCGTTGCCACCGGTAGTTCATCAGCAGTAATTGTCGCGCCGCCTTTTTCAATCTGATAATCAAGATCGTCAAGAACTTCGCCCAAAACCTCATTCAAATCGGTTAATTCCGGAGTAACATCTGACGAAAGTCGCGAGTACTTCAACAAATCGGTGATCAAGGTCGACATTCGGTTTGCTGCATTTATTGTGCGATCAACATAATGAACTGCGGTTGGTTCTTCGGTAATGTATCGTTCTTTCAAAAGTTTGACGAACATCTCGATCTTGCGAAGGGGTTCTTTCAAATCGTGCGAAACCACCCACGCAAATTGCTGTAATTCGTGATTGGTAAGTTCGAGTTCTTCGTTTTTGTTTTGAAGATCTTTGGTTCGCTCTTGTACTTTTGTTTCGAGGTTTTCCTGAGCTTCCTTGCGAATCTCGATTTCTTTCGACAGAAGATCGCGAACCGCTTTAAGCTCATTGTGTTGATTGTGAAGTTTGAGGAATGTCTTCACTTTCATGATTAGAAGATCGGGATCGACAGGTTTGGTGATATAATCAACACCACCGCTTTGATACCCTTTTGAGATGTATTTTTTCTCCTTGCTGATAGCCGATAGGAAGATCACCGGAATGTCTTTTGTGCGGTTACTGCCGGAAAGGTTTTCAACTACTTCAAAGCCATCCATTCCCGGCATTTGAACGTCCATGATGATCAACGAATAATCCTGCTTTAAGATTTTTCGAAGAGCTTCCTCGCCTGATTCAGCCGAGTCTGATTGCAAACCATGTAGTTGAAGAATTTTTTGTAGCGGAAGGATATTTTCCCTCTTATCGTCGACGATTAAGATCATAATATACTGAAGCTATTGGAGCGATGTGTAATTTTTTTCATACAGTTAAAGCGTTTGGATACTCAGAGCGCCGTACTTTTTTAAAACGCATAACTGTAAAAATACAAAAAAAAGTTAGTACTTCCGCTACAAAATCGGCATGCTTCCCTAGGTTAAAAAGCGCTCAGTTTTCGTCTGAAAAAAGGATTTTGTAAACATTTGCATTTCAGTTATTTCGTCGATAAATGGAAATCGATTCGTTTAATATCAGTTAAAAACGATGGGAGTCGCACCGATTTTTTTTAACTTGGAAAAATCTAATCCATAATCAACCGATTTTATGTTTATGCAAAAAAGTTCGAGTTGGATCGTCGCGTTTTTTTTCAGTTTATGCATTTCTGCTTCGATCCACGCGCAGTTGATTCCTGACCCTTCGGCTGAAGCTGCTCCCGAAGTTCCCGAAATCCCTGATGATTCTTTAGGTCGCCGGACACCACGCGGAACTGTCAGCGGTTTTATTACGGCCATTTCCGATCAGAAAATCGATCGTGCAGCTCAATATCTAAATTTATCGCGATCTCAGAAAAAACCAAAAGAAAGCGCCCGAATCGTTTCAATTTTTCAAAAGCTACTTGATCAAGGTGGTGAAATGATGCCGTATTCATGGATCAGTAATACGACAACCGGCCGCACTGACGACGATCTCCCACAAGGAACTGATGTTGTAGGAACCGTACAAATTCAAGGTGAATCGGTTAGTCTTTTCGTCGAAAATAGTCAAAGTGACGGTGATCCTCCATTGTGGCAATTTTCTAAGTCGACCGTCGATGCGTTGTCGAAAGTTACCGTCGAAGAACAGGCAACATTTCTCGAAAAGACTTTGCCTGATTGGGCGAAAAACGAAATGTTAGGAGGCGTTCCCATCGGACATTGGTTTGCGCTTTTAATCATGATTGCAATCGCGTACTACGGTTCATGGGCGATTATTTATTTCTTTAATTTAGGGCTGCGTCAGATTTGGGTTCGCTCACGAACTGATCCAACAGCCGGAGTTATTACCGCTTTAGAATTGCCTTTCAGATTATATCTTGCCGTCTGGGTGTTTATTTGGCTGACGCAGGAAACGGGAATATCGATAATCATCAGGCAAAAGTTAAGCGGAATTACGGTTATCATTGGCTTTGTGGCATTTTTGATGCTTCTCTACCGATTGTCAGACGTCATCAGTACGTATAGTGTACGCCGAATGACCAAACGTGGCCGACTGTCGGCATTGTCGATCATACTGTTTTTAAAACGCGCGGCGAAAGTTGCCATTTTTGTATTCGGGATCATCGGAGTTCTCAGCATTCTCGGATTCGACGTAACAACCGGTCTGGCGGCTCTTGGAATTGGTGGTATCGCGCTAGCTCTAGGTGCGCAAAAAACAATGGAGAATTTTGTGGGTAGCGTTACCTTGCTCGCCGACCAGCCGATACGCGTTGGCGATTATTGCAAAGTTGGCGAAACAGCCGGAACCGTGGAAAGCATCGGAATGCGATCAACGCGTATTCGCACCGCCGAACGTACCGTAGTTACAATTCCGAACGGTGAATTTTCATCAACCAGAATCGAAAATTTTGCACCACGTGACCGTTTCTTGTTTACAACAATACTTGACATGCGTTATGAAACTACGCCCGACCAGGTCAGATTTCTTTTGGTCGAATTGCGGTCGATACTATATTCACATCCTAAAATTGCTCAGGATACGGCGCGAATTCGTTTTGTTGGCTTTGGCGATTGGTCGCTTAAGCTCGAGGTTTACACCTATATTACCGGTGCAAATTATGACGAATTCTTAGAAATCCGCGAAGATATCATGCTTCGGATGATGGACGTCATTAAGCTTAGCGGAACCGATTTTGCCTTCCCGTCTCAAACACTTTATCTCGGTCGGGATGCGGTGCCAACGGATGATGACGTGAAACGAACTGAAGATATTGTTACCAAGTGGCGCGAAGCAGGAACCATGCAGCTTCCAAATTATGATGAGGAAAGAATTACGGCGTTGAAAGGGAAAATACAATATCCGCCGGAAGGAACATCAGCATATTCGAAAAGTAAAAAAGCATAAAAAAAAGGCGGAGTGTAAAAACTTCGCCTTTTTGATTATTTAATCGGAGTTCCCGATGGCATTGGTTTGTCGTTGTTTTTTGTGTAGTAATCACCATCGTTGTTTTCATCATTGGTGCCATCCGGAGCGCTATATTGGTTAGCCGATTTAGAAGTATTGCTTGAAGCCGATTCACCTCCGGAACGATTCGAATTTTGCTGGTTCTGAGTGTTTTTACTCGAAGTTGAAGATGCAACATCAGAATTAACATCGTTGGTGGAATTCGCAGAAGAATCTATTGGATAGCCATTGGTGTCGTAGGTTACCATAGCCGGATCGCTTTCTCCGGAAGTTTCAGAATTGCTCGTATTTCGGCATGACATGACAGTTGCGGCCAAAAAAACAACTGATAAGGTGATAAGATTGGTTTTCATAATATTTGTTTTATGTAAAGATCGGTATTAGCATGTATGCAGATATTATAAAATTATCACTCAGTTTTGCAGTATTATTAATTATGAACCGATTTTATTGCCCGTCGAAGTAATAGTTGCTACTTTAGCCGCCAAATCCTTATTATGAGAAAAATTTACTTTGTTGCCTTATTGTTTATCACTACGATCACGGTCGCTCAAGATTTGCCGGGATATTACATCACATTATCCGAAGAAAGAATTGAAGGAAACTTTAAATCAACTTCATTTGAAGATGCGACGTCACTTCAGTTTAGAAAATCCACTACAGACGAGTACAAGACGCTCGATCCCTCGCAAATGATCGGATACGGCATCGGCACTTCGTACAAGTTTGAAAAGCACACTATTGAAATCGACAAATCGGTTCAACAAGGAAACAACCTTAGTCAAGCAAAGGAACCTGATTTCGAAAAACAAACCGTATTTCTTAATACGTTGCTCGAAGGCGATGCAACGCTTTATTCATATAAGTCGCTTCAAGGAACCAAGTATTTTTACTCGGTAAAGAGCAAGAATATAAAACCGACGCAATTGGTTTATAAAGTATACCGTGCCACAACAGCAAAAACAGCTGAAAACAATCATTTCCGTCAACAGCTTTTTCTTGATCTAAAATGCGACGATCAGACATTTAGCGATTTTTTAAATGCCAAGTACTCGCAAGCCAGTTTGATGCAGTATGTTCAGAAGTTCAACACCTGTAACGGATCTGAGCAAACCATTGCGTTTGATAACAAATCTGGCCAAAAACTTAAGTTCAGATATTCGGTTTTTGCCGGAGTATACAACACGATGTTTAACGTTCAGTTTGGCCGATATCATCCTGGCGATGTCAGTACAATATCATACGGCGCAGGTTTCGAAGTTGCCGTTATTTTTCCGTCAGAACGTGTTGAGGGTTTTGTAAGTGCTGAATATGAGATCGTTTCGGCTGACAGCAAAAAGACCTACGATCAAGGATACCGTTATATTTCGACAGCATACGAATATGATTCGCCATTTGTGAATATGCAAATTGGAGGTCGATACAACCTTTGGATGCAAAACCAAAATAAGGTGTTCGTTGGCGCGGCGCTCGGAATTTCACTTGCAAACGGAAAAATCCTCCACACTGAATCATACGAATCATATACAGGCGTTCAATACGAATCAGAAAGCATCAGCTATGAACTAGGTAGCGCATTTTCACTCAATTTCTCGGCTGGATATACGTTTGATAAATTTGGCATCAGTGTAAATTTCGACGCGCTTAGAGCAATGAAATCAAACCAAACCGCCTCACAGGTAATCGAGGTTCCACGTGTCGGTTTAAACCTCAAGTACGCGCTAAACTAACTACATATCATCGTCATCTTCACTGACCTGATTTTTAATATTCAATCTCGTGTCGTCGTCGAAACTCTCGTCGCCGGCACGATTTGATAATGTTCCGCTTAACGGATCGCCAATTTGCCGACCCGCACCAAGTTCAGCGATATGATCTTCCGGTTTGACATCCGGTTTTTCGTCTTTGCCAATCTGCTGATTTCCAAAAACATTTTCGGTTGATTTTTTCTTCTTCATAACTATTGTTTTACTTATTACAAGTTACAGCGCTTACCGATTAGACCTCTTATGAAATTATGGCCGGAGATTATCGGATTTCTATCTGAAAAGTCTTAATTTTAAGGAAAAAGCTTGCTATGGGCAAACGCCTTAGAAAATTATTCGGCACATACAGCATCCAAAATATTCTCATCATTCCGTATCGAAGTTACGGCGCGCAATATCACATGTACGTCAAAGGCCGTGTGCTTGACAACGTAATGCTGTCGATGACCGAAAACCAGTCGTTCCTGCAAACCATTCGGAATGCATTTCGGCAATTCAATACGCATGAAATTCCGGATTGTAAGATTGTGATTAAACTTGCCGGTTTCGAACTCACAACATCAACCGATAAAAAAGGCTATTTCTTATTTGATGCCGTTTTGCCCACCGATATTTGTGAACTTGCGGATAGCGAAGGCTGGGTGCGTTATTCAATAAGTATTGTCGATGCCGACCTTCCTCCAAGTACTTTTGAAGGCGAATTTCTGGTTCCGGACTTCGGGGCAGATTACGGTGTTATCAGTGATATCGACGACACTATTCTCGATACGGGAGTAACCTCGTTCCTCAAATGGAAAGTAATCCGAAACTCATTTTTCGTGAATCCATATAGCCGAATTCCGCTTCACGACGCGCCGGATCTTTACCAAAAGTTTCACCGCGGCAAAGATCAGAAAGAGAAAAATCCGATATTTTACATTAGCAATAGTCCGTGGAATCTCTACCAATACCTAAACTTGTTTCTGGATCACAACAATTTTCCGAAAGGGCCGATTTTGCTGCGTTCTTTCAACAGCATTTTTCAGCACGCCACCAACGAAAAGCCACACAAACAAAAGGAGATTATCAATCTTTTAAAAGCGTATCCAAAACTAAATTTTATTCTCATTGGCGATAGTGGCGAACACGATGCGACAATCTATACCGACATCGCCGCGCAATTTCCCGATCGAATACTTTGCATTTACTTGAGAAGCGTCAAGCATAAACGCCGAATGCGCCTGGTGCAAAGTATTGTCGATAATTTCCGGACAACACCTGTTTTGCTGGTCGAAACATCAGTCCAAGCCGAGGCGCACGCCAGACAGCAAGGGTATTTCTAATCTAACTAAAAATCAAATGGACGAATTCGCCGAAATCTCGGATATCCGAAAGAGCAAAAAACCGCTCTACATTTCAATTGCAATTTTCATATCGCTACTAGTAGGTTACTTTTTCATTCCCGGAATGGGCGAGTGGCTCGATCAGGCGTGGAGCGTTCTCACCAGTGGCGACGAGCAAAAAGTCAGTGAATGGGTCGATGGCTTTGGGTACTTCGGGCCAATCCTGATCATTCTGGTAATGACCGTTCAGATGTTTCTGATCGTAATTCCGTCGTGGCTTTTAATGCTGGTGGCCATCATCGCGTATGGACCAGTTTGGGGAAGCGCAATTGTGTTTGTCGCTATTTTCTCGGCCTCGAGCGTTGGGTATCTTATTGGCCGCTACTTCGGGCCTGAAGTTGTTGCGCGAATCATCGGACCCTCATCTGAAAAGAAAGTTGCTGATTTTCTGGACCGATACGGTGTTTGGGCAATCATCGTGACCCGAATTAACCCATTGCTATCTAATGATGCCATCAGTTTTATCGCGGGCGTAGTTAACATGAGCTACCGGAAATTTATTTTATCAACGCTCGTCGGAATTGCGCCACTGGTCATCTTAATTGCAATTCTTCGTCAGATGGACGATGGATTAAAGTCGGGTCTGATCTGGGTTTCAGCCGGCAGCTTGCTTTTGTTTATCGGTTTTGTGTGGTTTGATAAACGGCAGAGAAAGCGTACTCCTTAAATTCCATAAGTTTTTAGCGAAACTTCGTAACGCCTTCCAACCAGTTGATTCATAATTTTATGAGATACCGATTTTAACTTAAAAACGCATATCATGGAAAATTCAAATGACAACAAAAATCGCCAACCCGAAAATTGGCAACGCGAAGAAAATATCGAAAATTCACAATCAAAAACCGATTCGTTTAACTTGACCAGCGCTGAAGCTGATGGGTACGGCATCGACGAAAATACTGCCGACGACGCGCTTTATACGCAAGGCACCGATGATGACGATACCGATGAAAGAGATGACGACGAAAACGCAAAAACCGATTGGGGAAATGTAGATCCGCTTTCTGATACAGACGGACTCCCATCAGGTGTAGATCCAAGCGGACCGGGAAGTGCGGTCTAAAAAACACACAAAAGGCGGCTTTCACCGCCTTTTTTATTTTGCTTTATACAAAAAGTTGTCGGTAGTCACCTCTCGAGTTTTCCACTCAATGCCCGCTACATATTGAATCAGGTTGCGAAGGTCTTTCATCGCGGTCGGCTTTACAACATATAAAGACGCGCCCAAATTTAGGCAACGCGTAATAATATCAGGCGCACTTGCCGTTGAAAGAACAACAATGGGGATTTCCTTAAAAATAGGGGATGCCCGAAGTTCGGCCAAAACCTCATAGCCGTTGCGGATCGGCATATTCAAGTCAACAAAAAGAACAGTAGGATCGGGTGGCGGATTGTTCAACGTATGCATCATTAATTCGGCTGATGAGAACACACAAACGTTTTCGCCCAATGACTCGGCCATTTCCTGAAACAATTCAAGATCGTCTCTGTCGTCATCTACATAAAAAATATTGCAATCCAATGCTATCTGAGATCTTGAGTTCATAAAATGTCGAATTAGTGTCAAATATTATAAAATATATACGACACCAGGAAACTTTTACCGAATTTTTACGCCTTGTAGACGAATTCCTCCTCGGTTGGCGAAAACTTTTTCCAATCAATTGCCAGCAAATACTCAAAACCTTGCTTGATGGCTTTCATCGAAAATCCCTTTGTCATAAAGAGATTAGCGCCAATTTGCCGACAATGCTCAATCTTTGAAGGTTGCGCGCTGTTCGACATCATTATCACCGGAATTTCATCAAATTTCTCTTGAGCGCGAATCTGAGTTAAAAGTTCAATCCCATCCACTTGCGGCATATTCATATCAATCAATATAATCGATGCCGACGGCGGAGGCGTGTTCAATAAATGTATCAGATCAGTACTGTGCTGAAAAATACACGTCGATTCACCCAAATCAGACAACACTTCTTCGACAATTTGCGCATCATCCGCGTCGTCGTCTATATAAAATATCATCTTTTGATTTTGCATTTAGCGAAGATAAACCCTCGATGTCCATTGTAGTTCCAAGATTACAACATTAACACAATCAATATTATAGTAATTATGTAACTATTATTTCTGACGATTTGTAGCTATTCCCGCTGTTCACTGCAATCTTTTTTGGGTTGAAATTTCTTTTAGCTGATCGCAAAAAGAAATTCCAACCCAAAAAAGGATTTCCGTTGCCATCGGGGCTAGGGTTTTAAAGCAATGTTTATTCTGCGTCGATCTCCTTAGGCTCACGGATAAGCACGCGCTTGGCCAATCTGCCAATCGATAAGCCTTGAACCACAATCGAGAAAACAACTACAAAATAGGTCATTTCAAGTAAAAGTTCTTTGTACTCGCTGTTTGGCATTGAAAGTACCAGCGCAATCGAAACTCCGCCTCTGAGTCCGCCCCAAACAAGCATCGTCATTGAACCTCTCGTAAGTCGTGGATTAAAAGGAACAATCAGCGCAGGAACAAAAATCGACACAAACCGCGCAAACAACACCACGAAAATCGCGATGCTCGATACTTTCCAATAGGTCTCGATATTCGGAATCAACAGCAATTCAAACCCGATAAAAAGAAATAATACGGCGTTCATGATCTCATCGATCAGTTCCCAAAACTTGTTCAGGTAATCCTTTGTATTGGTCGAAACAACACCTCTACGGCCATAATTTCCAATTAGCAATCCGGCGGCAACCATTGTCAGCGGACCCGAAATATGAAAGTAGTGCGCAATCAGATAACCACCCATTACCACCGAAAGCGTGATAAGAACAGATACGATGTAATCGTCGATCGGTTTTAAGGCTTTAAGCGCAGTAAAGCCAAGGATTCCGCCCAATAGCAATCCACCCGCAGCTTCTTTAACCAATAGCCACGAGATTGATCCAATTGAAACTTCGAGTTCAGGCATTTGGGTTAACTGGAGGACTACAGCAAACAATACCACGGCAACACCGTCGTTAAAAAGCGACTCGCCGGCTATCTTAGTTTCGAGCGAGCGACTCACATTTGCAGTTTTAAGGATTCCCAAAACCGCGATCGGATCGGTTGGCGAGATGAGCGCGCCAAAAAGCAAACAGTATAAAAATGGGATCTGAAGCGAGAAGAGTGGAAGCAGATAATAAAATACACCGCCAATGACAAAACTCGACAGCACAACACTTATGGTTGAAAATATAATAACCGGAATTTTCTGTTGTCGCAGATCGGCAAAGTCAACATGAACCGCACCGGCAAATAAAAGAAAGTTCAACATGGCGCCCATTAAAATCTCGGTAAAGTCGATACTCGACAGCAGCGCGAACAAATGCCTAGTGGTTTCGGGAAAAATATAATGTCCGCCAAACCGAATTATAACCGATACCGAAATTGCCATCAACATAATGCCAATGGTTTGCGGCAGTTTTAAATACCGGTGGTTGATGTACGCAAAAAAGGAAGCTAAAACAATGAGGACGGAGAATGAATAGTATAATTCCAAGGAACAGAATTTGGCGGACGAAACCCGCGACGATTACTTTCGCAAAGGTACCTCTTTTTCGTTTTTCTTTGTTTTTGTTCAGATATAAATTGGAAGCTTTATCACGTTAAAAATGCGTGTTCGAGTGCTTATCTGCTGGCTAGTCTTGCTCAAAAAATAGGGATAATAATAAGTTATTTGCGAGTCAACGTGATTCAAATGCGCCAAACCTTCGGAATTTCTAATGGTAGGTAAATGCATCCGGTAGCGCGCCAGGGATTGGAGCAAAGTGCCGCGCACTGCGAAAAGCCCGGTCGAAGAGGCGCCCAAAACCTCACCAGCAACAAACAAAATCGCCGACTCGCTGCGTAACTACGGCAAGTCGGCGATTATAATTTCTAAATTCTATTTGGGAAGCGGCATCATTCGCGCGTGTTGAAGTGCAAATTTCTTTGATGGAACCGAAGTGCTGTCAACGATTTCGCTGAATTTCGCGTTCATCACCCAAATTTTGTCGTTTGCCTTGGTGGCAGTTGCCGGATACGTGAACCGATCTGCAACCAGCGTGGAGGCCGACAATTTAGCTGAAGTCCAATTATCAACCGACTCCAATTCGTATATTTTGTCGCTTCCGCCATTTTGAACCACGATCAAATGCTGGTTATCAGTAAGCAAAAGCCCGTCGGCATTGACAAAAAACTGTTCGGTGGACACTTTCTGCACATTTGTCGGATTCGCGATATCGATCTTATAAATTGCGCCGGTGCCCGAGCTACACGCCAATAAAAAGCCATCCGGATGAAAAACAATACCGTTTAGACCAACGCCTTCGGTTTTAAAAATGGGATTATCTGAAAATACGGAGGAATTTCCGGCGGCGTCGACTTTGTAAATAACATTGGCGAAACTGTCCGTGATATAGGCATTTCCACTGGCGTCGAAAGTAAGGTCGTTTGCAAAATGATGTCCCGGAGTCAGCTGCGACAAATCGATGTCAGAAACTTTTTGGCCGGTAGCGATATCAAGTATAAGGAGCCGCGCCATCTTTTTTCTCGTATCCGGCGAGGTGAATTTGCTGTAATTTGCATCGCTGACGCAGGCATAAAGATGTTTTCCATTTGGATGAACTTTTAGCCCGTAAGTCGACTTTAAGCCCGGGTCAGTATAAAACGGAGTGTACAATCCGGATGTGGTCACTTTTCCAATCGTGCCGGTGCGTGCCGATGAAACAAAAAACATATTCGACGCGGGATCAAAAGCAACGCCTTCGGGATACGAATCGGGTGCCTGAAATTCGATTCTCGCAGTCGGCTCAGAAGGCAATGGCGCCGCGCAACCCGCAAAAAGCAGAAGGTATAGGAACTTTTTCATAAGACTATTGTTTTGGTTTTACAGAATACAAGACGCCGTTAGCATCATCAGAGACAAATACGGTTCCGTTGTCGGCAATGGCGAGTCCGGCCGGTCTTCCAAATCTGGTTTTTCCTTTTAAGAAGCCCGTTAAAAAGTCGCTTGCCGCTACAGGTTTGCCGTTTTCAAATTTGATACGTTGCACTTTAAACCCGACAGGTTTGCTTCGGTTCCATGATCCATGAAGACAAAGCAGCGCGTCGCCATTGTATCCTGCGGGAGTTTGCGGACTATTTTGAAAAAATTTAAAGGCAATTGGCGCCATATGTGCCTGAAGTTCGAACATTGAAGGCTCGGTGTTTTTCACCCATTCGTCTTTACTGTTTCCGGCTGGATCCTCGCGACTTCGATCGACTTCCCGCTTGCCGTATGCGAAGGGATAACCGTAGTTTCCGCCTTGTTTGATGTGGTTGATTTCCTCTGGCGGCCAATCGTCTCCTTTGGCATCACCACCGTTGTCGGCTCCCCAGAGTTCATTGGTATCAGGATGAAAATCAAAACCAATGGTGTTTCGCAATCCGGATGCAAAAATCGAGCGTTTCCAGGTGGTCGGATCCACAACGACAATCGTTGCCGCTTCAGGATCGGATTCTTTACAGTCATTACAAAGCGTTCCAATGGAAATATAGAGCTTTCCATCGGGACCAAAATCCATTGTGCGGTTTGGGTGTTGCCCCGCTGATGGCATGTCTTTGAAAAGCATTTCCTTATCAGACAGCGTTCCGTCGGGATTCATCTTATAACGACGAAGCTCATTGTTGTTGCAGAGGTAGAGCCAGCCGTCTTTTTGAGTAATGCCATGTACGCCTTTAAATTCGGCTACGACGGTTTTGATATCGTCAAATTTACTATCGCCATTATTATCCCTGAGCATCAGCACATCGCCCGCATCGCGACGTGTTATGTACATTTGGCCGTTTGGCCCGAGCAACAACATTCGTGGTTTACCCAGGCCTGAAGCCGCAATGTCGACGGTCCAGCCATCGGGAACTTTGAGCAGTTTAGCCATTTCCGGCAGGAAGTCAAGGTGTTCCGGATATTTAGTCGTGTGCTTTATGTTTGTCACTTCTTTTGGCGGAATCCCTCGTTGTGCAAATGTGCCCTGAAGCACAATGATGCAACAAAATAGTAGTAGTTTCTTCATTGTCAGTGGTTTTAAGTATATACTTAAAGTTATGACAATAAAAGAAAGTGCTTTTTTACATTAATATTTTTTTAGCAGACGGGTCGGATAATTCTTAAACTTTGGCGTCGGCTGGGGTTTGTTATTGATTTACCGGTTTCACGTTTTGAAGAAGTTCTACGGCTTCAACATTACCTTGTTGCGCTGCAAGGTCGATTGCCCGCATGCCACGAACTTCGCGAATTTCCGTATCGGCTCCGCGCTCAATCATCAGCTTCACCAATTCATTTCGGCCAAACATGGTGGCAAACATTAATGCAGTTCCGCCATTTCCATGTTGCGCGTTGAGGTTTGCGCCATTATCAATCAGGTAATTCGCTATTTCAGGATATCCTTTAAAGCAGACGCCCATTAGCGCGGTATTCCCACCATGGTCGGCAGCATCGATATCCGCTCCGGCACCGATTAGCATTTTGGCAGCCTCAAATTGGCCATTATAGCAAGCGATGATCAGGGGCGTATACCCGCGATCATCGGTTACATTTACATCGTGTCGTTTTATTTGATTTTCAAGTTCAGTCAAATTGCCCGAACGAGCCGCGGCAAAAAGGGCAGTGGTATCTTGCATAAATAAAGTAGTTAGTAAGGCTTAGCCATATTATTAGTAAGGTCGCGCATCGGTTGAATCGTTTTCGGCTTGATCCACACCTTTGTCAGCTTCGGTTTTCTTCATCATTTCGGCGGCTTGCTTTAAACCGTCTTCAACTCGTTTGCCATAATCCTGATCGCATTTGTAGAACATCTCGACCATTCGGTCCTGAATTTCCTGCGTGCATTGCGAGATTCCACCAACCAGATTCGAGATCAGTTCGTCGCGTTCCCAATCTTCGAAATTGCGATATGTTTCACCCGCCTGTTTAAAGTTATTTTGTCTTTCAATTGAGGCGCGGACTAACCGAGCTTGATACATCGGCTCATGCTCCTGACCATTTCGAGGTGCTTCTTTATATCCGCCAAGGCTCGATGGTTCATAATTAACATGCGGATTGGCACCTTTTACAATATCCTGATGATATGCCATTTGTCCGTCACGCTGATTTGTTGCAACGTGTTTTGAAGGTCGGTTGATTGGCAATTGCAGGTAATTTGTGCCCACTCGATAACGTTGGGTATCAGAATACGAGAACGTACGCCCTTGAAGCATTTTATCATCAGAGAAATCTAAACCATCAACCAAAACACCTGTTCCGAAAGCAGATTGTTCAACTTCAGCAAAATAATTGACCGGATTCTGGTTAAGCGTCATCATTCCGACAGCTTTCCACGGAAATTGATCGTTAGGCCACAATTTGGTATCATCAAGCGGATCGAAGTCGAGTTCCGGGTGTTCGCCATCAGGCATGATCTGAACAAACAATTCCCACTTCGGATAGTCGCCTTTTTCGATTGCTTCGTAAAGATCTTGGGTAGCGTGATTGAAATTTTTACCTTGAATTTCCTGAGCTTGCGCCTGTGTCAGGTTTTTAATTCCCTGAACCGGTTCCCAGTGATATTTTACTAAAACGGCCTCACCATCTTTATTCACCCATTTATAGGTATTAACTCCGGATCCCTGCATATGTCTGTAGCTTGCCGGAATTCCCCATGGAGAAAACAAAAAAGTGACCATGTGCATCGTCTCGGGCGAATTGCTTATAAAATCGAATTGTCTTCTCGGATCCTGAATATTTGTAACCGGATCGGGTTTAAACGAATGGATAAAATCGGGAAATTTGATTGCATCGCGAATAAAGAATATTTTAAGGTTGTTTCCCACCAAATCCCAATTTCCGTCTTCGGTATACATTTTTACCGCAAAGCCACGAGGATCTCTGAGCGTTTCGGGCGAATGCTGACCGTGAATCACCGTTGAAAATCGCACAAACAGCGGAGTGACTTTTCCTTTTTGAAGGAACTTGGCGCGCGTGTACTTTTCGATCGGTTCGTCGCCGGCCATTCCGTATGATTCAAAAATACCGTGTGCACCGGCACCTCGAGCGTGAACCACTCGTTCCGGGATTCGTTCGCGATCAAAATGCGACATTTTTTCGATGAATTGGTAGTTCTCGAGTGTTGCGGGTCCGCGACTTCCTACTGTTCTTACGTTTTGATTGTCGTAAACCGGATGGCCTTGCCGAGTTGTTAAAATATCCGATTGCTCCTGGTTAGAACTTACAATCTGCGACTGCTTCATGTCGGCATTTTTGTTACCCGGTTGATTCTTAGATAGGTGATTGTTCTCCATAATTTCAAATTTTGTTTGATAAAGGTATAGAAACCGATAGTACGAAATTTAACTTCGCATAGATAAAAACTATCGACCGTTAGATTTTATCAGTTATAAATGAACAAGTTATAAAAAAAAATTAGCAGACGTATCATTTCAGGTGATTTGTCGCCTGTTTAAATTCAGATTTCAGCATCGCATATTGAACTTCACTTTCCCATTTTCCGTTTACGAAATGATTTTCGATAAAATGACCTTCTTTTCTGAAGCCAATTTTTTCAAGCAAGTTGATTGACGCGGAATTTTCGGCGCTTGCAGTCTCCACAATCCGGTGAATTTTATGCTCCTCAAAAAGAAATTTCATCAATTGATAAAGTACTTCAGTAGCATAGCCTTTCCGTTGATACTCGGTAGCAATTGTAACTCCGATTTCGCCAATTCTTTGGTCAAGCTCGTCTAATTTTATTGCACAATCGCCAATAATTTTACTTTCAGATCTGAGTTCGATCCCGTATTGACTCCAAAATTCGCCGGTTTTAAAATCAATTCCCTGTTGTTCGATTATGAATTCTTCGGCAGACTCCTCAGACATCACATCAAACGACTGATATTCGGCGATAATTGGATTTGAGCGATAGTGCAGAAAGTTGGCAAGGTCTGACGGCTTAAGTTTGCGGATGATTAGATTTTGGGTTTCAAGTCTTAATTCAGCCATTTTATTTCTTTTAGCCTAAATATAAGAAAATAATAATTTGCCCGAAAATCACATCTCCAACTTTCCGCGCCAACCACGGGACGCATAATAGGACTGCACGCCATTATGATAAATGAATACATGGCCATACCGCTGATCTGCGAAAATGGCGCCACCTAACTTGCGAATGTTATCAGGAGTTTTCAGCCAGCTTGACGTTTTCAGGTCAAAATTTCCTAACTGTTGAAGCAAGCGATAATCAGTTTCAGTCAGAAGTTCGACATTCATCTGCAAAGCCATTTCCTGAGCCGAACTTTTGGGCGCATTCGCTTTTCGTGATGTTCGCGCATCAAAGTCATAACAAGTGCTTCGG
This sequence comes from Flavobacterium sp., assembly GCA_015234525.1. Classification (GTDB taxonomy): domain Bacteria; phylum Bacteroidota; class Bacteroidia; order Flavobacteriales; family Flavobacteriaceae; genus Flavobacterium. The sequence goes on from JADGMX010000049.1 coordinate 184,815, forward strand.
CGTGGCAACGGACTCTCAGCAGCGCAATCAAAGAATTTTATCTGATTATCCGAAGACACAACATCAGGTTCGCCACCGGTTAGTTCCATTTGGTTGACTGACCATAGTTTATCAGGATTGGCAATCAATTGCTCGCGAACTATTTCCCAATCAACATTGCGATGACGATTCATATTTTGAGTAAAGCGATTTGCTAAGATTTCTAAAATTTGCCGGCTTTCAACTGATGATAATTTGCTCATGGTAAATTTAATTTTGCACTAAGCTGATTGATTAGTTCCATTTGACTTTGATTAACTTTTTTCATCGCATCTTCCAGAGAGAACCATTCGCCTTTGTCTACCTCGGGGAAGTCTGCTTTAAGTCCGGAGCGCGGCGGCCACTCGGTCGAAAAAGTATTGCTTTTAAGGTGAGAAGGATTGAAGTCGCCCAAAAGCGCAAAACAGTGAATGATCTTTCCAGATTTCATTTTTACCGGTGTGAGCGCTATAAAATTACCGTCAGGCTTTAAGCCGGTTTCTTCCTCGAATTCGCGAATGGCGGCGTCAAGCGGTGGTTCATCGTCCCCAAACTCGCCTTTCGGTATCGACCAACTTCCCAAATCCTTATTTTTCCAGAACGGACCGCCCGGATGTACAAGAAAAACCTGCAACGCAGCGCTGTCAAATCGGTATAATAAAATTCCGGCGCTTTTCTTAGGCATTTTTACATTCTTTAATCTTTCTAAAATAAAAAAACGAGATGGATTCCCAAGATGTTTTGATTGCTTTTTCGTGAGCATACAAGATGATTATTAAAAGTTAACGGAATTTAAACACAATCGCAGTGGTCATTTTGTAAATTAGAGTATATTCTAAAAACCTTTATTATGAGCGACGACAAAAACATCAGAGGGCCACAGGACCGATCCCGAATCAACACATCTGAAGATTATGAACTACAATATTGGTCCGAAAAGTTCGGTATTTCACGGGAGAGATTAATCGAAGCACTTGAGCAAGTTGGAAATTCAGCTGATAAAGTTGAAGAATACCTTAGCAACCGATAAAAGCCGCAACCCGTGGCTTATTTTATAAAGTTGTCCTAAAAGAGTTGTTAGCCTATAACCTAAGAATATCTTTGCGGATTAAATTAATTATCATGAATTGTCCAAATTGTCAAAGTACCCTTGTAATGTCTGACCGAAATGGTGTCGAAATCGATTATTGTCCGCAATGCCGTGGCGTATGGCTTGATCGTGGCGAGTTAGATAAAATCATCGAACGATCAAATCAATATGCTGCGCCTCGAGAACCGCAACCGGATTCCCGTCATTCGTACCGAGAAGATTATAAATATAAAAAGAAAAAAGACTCGTTTCTTGGTGATTTATTTGATTTTTAGCCACTTGTAAAATCAATTTTCAACCGAATAAAATTGCCGATAATTTCTTGCAAAATGCAATATCTCATTTACCTTTGCATTCGCTCCGGGCGATTAGCTCAGCTGGTTCAGAGCACTACCTCGACAAGGTAGGGGTCACTGGTTCGAACCCAGTATCGCCCACAAGCCGAAACATTATTGCTTCGGCTTTTTTTATGTTTTTACTTTTTTTCACAGTAATCAATCGTTAATGTAATCAAAACAAAATTTGTTCTTCGCAACGGCTTGTGTAACTTTAAGTTGCTAAAAATCCAATCTTATGAACAAATCAATGATTACCCTGGTTGCAGCAGCTGCGTTTATTTCCTGTAACAACAAAGCAGCCGGTACGCAACAACAAGTAGAACCGACAACAACCGAAACAACAACTTCGAACCAGCTTCCACCTGTCGAAGACCGACAACCTAATACTACGATCAAGCCCGCTTTTCAAGGTCAGACCCGCATCGCAGGCGTTAAGACATCAACAGTCTATTCTCATAAAGTAATCGCCGACGGACTCGCAAAGCCATGGTCAGTTAAAGAACTTCCGGATGGACGACTGTTAGTTACCGAGAAAGGCGGAACACTTCGCATTGTTACTCCAGAAGGCGCAATCTCAAAAGCAATTACAGGCTTGCCACCGGTAGATGCGAAAGGGCAGGGCGGACTTCTCGATGTTCTCCTCGATACCGATTTTGCAAATAACAGAATGCTTTATTGGACCTTTTCTGCAAAAACCAATAGCGGAAACCTGACCGCTGTCGCTAAAGGGAAACTCTCGGCAGATGAAAGCAAGGTAGAAAGCCCGACAATTATTTACCGCGCCGATCCTGCATACGACGGCGACAAACATTTTGGCTCTCGCATTGTATTCGACAAAGACGGAAACTTAATCGTAACTACGGGCGAACGCTCCGATTTGGCCACCCGACCACAAGCACAACTGCTGAATTCAGCATTGGGAAAGGTCATCCGTATAACAAAGGACGGAAAACCAACCTCGGGGAATCCGTTCGCTGATAAGGCAGACGCAAAGCCGGAAATTTATTCATACGGACACCGCAACCCACAAGGACTTGCCATTCATCCCGCCACAAAAGATATTTGGGTAAGCGAAATGGGTCCACAAGGTGGCGACGAAATCAACCTGATTGCTGAAGGTAAAAACTACGGATGGCCAACAATCACTTACGGCGAGGAATATAGTGGAAAAGTAATCGGCGAGGGCATCGGACAAAAGGAAGGTCTCGAGCAACCGGTTTACTATTGGGATCCGGTTTTATCACCAAGCGGAATGACATTTTATGCGGGCAACGCAATTCCGGAGTGGCAAAATAATCTGTTCATTTGCGGGTTGAACAGCAAGCATATCGCCAGATTGGTAATTAAAGACAATAAAGTGGTGGGCGAGGAGCGCCTATTGGCCGACGAAGGTCAGCGTTTTCGCGACATCACCGAAGGCAAAAACGGCGTATTGTATGCTGTTACTGATGAAGGCCGACTTTACAGAATCGCCAAACAGTAATGGCATGAGCGATTCTCTTGAAAAAACAGGCAGTTTTATCGAAAGACACGGGACAGATGTGCTACGATTTTCGCTTGCTGTGGTTTTTTTCTGGTTCGGTTTTTTGAAGTTCTTTGGCGAGTCGTCTCCAGCGGAAGAAATTGCGTCGCGGACTATCGAAGTCATCTCATTCGGCTTGCTGAAGTCCGATATTGCAATGCCGCTTTTAGCAGTAATCGAGTGTAGCATTGGCATCGGATTAATTTTAAAAAACTTGATGAGGTTCGCCGTTCCCCTGTTGTATTTTCAAATGGCAGGCGCAATTCTGCCATTGGTCATTTTCCCAATCGAAACCTGGGATCGCCCGTTTGTTCCAACGTTGCTCGGTCAGTACATTATCAAAAACTGCGTGCTCATCTCGGCGGCAATCGTGCTGGGCGTCGTGGCAAAAGGCGGCGAACTGATCACAGATCCTTCGTTGGCGCAGGATGCAAAGGAAATTGAAGAAGAGAAAGTTGAAAAGAACAATGATTAGAAGCAGATTGTTTTTTGGTTCTGCTGAATCAATGTCCCGCTGTTCGCTATATCTTTTTCTAACCTTTCAGGATTAGAAAAAGGATGCCGCTGCCATCGGGGCTATCATTAATGTGGTAATTTATCAATGTAGCAATGTAACAATGTGGAAATGTAGCAATGTGAGAATGTGGGAATGTAACAATGTGCGAATGAAACAATGCGGGAATGTGGCAATGTGAGTAGAAATGAAGCCATTAATCAATTTAAAAACAGAAGATTATAAAAATGAAACTATCTAACACCTTCAAAATATTAATTGTTTCAGCAATTGTGGTCAGTTTGTATTCATGCAGATCAATACCAAAAAAGGCAGTTGCGGTCAAGCCGTTTTACAAAGACAAATACCTTGGAAAATGGTATGAGATCGCGCGAATCGACTTCAGGTTTGAGAAGAATATGAACAATACCACCGCCAATTATTCTTTAAAAGACGATGGGAAAATCAAAGTTGTCAATCGGGGGTACAACTATAAAAAGAAAGAGTGGAAGGAATCTGTTGGAACCGCAAAATTTGTGGACGACGAAAATGTGGGCATGCTTAAAGTGTCGTTCTTCGGCCCGTTCTATTCAGGGTACAACGTACTTGCTATCGATGAGGGTTACAATTATGCGCTTGTTGCAGGAAAAAACACAGACTACCTTTGGATATTATCCCGCGAAAAGACGATTCCGCAAGAAATCAAAAACCAATATCTGGAAATCGCAACAAACGCAGGTTATGACACAAATGATTTGCTGTGGGTTGAACACGATTAAATCGCTGAGGTTGTCCAGCTCTGATTCTGGATGGAATTCGGCAGTATCGTTTTAAATTCATTAGCTGAACAAGCGGCGATTAAAGCTTCCGGCAGTTATATTTTAGAACTAGAAACGGGACATTGTAGTATTGGATGTTCTCGCGCCAGGGGTAGAGGCAAGTGCCGTGCACAGCCGATGACCCGACCCTTGGGTGGCGCCCAAATAAAAAAGCCACAGAAAAGATCTGTGGCCTTTATTTTATAGACAAAATTTAGTTTTTGATTGTGCCAACCATCTCTTCAGGTTTTACCCACTGATCGAAATCTTCGGCCGAAACATAGCCTAATCTTACGGCTTCGTCTTTAAGTGTCGTGCCGTTTTTATGTGCGGTTTGAGCGATTTCAGCCGATTTATAATATCCGATTTTGGTATTTAGCGCTGTAACCAACATCAACGAATTGTCGACAAGTTCCTTGATTCGCTTGTAATTTGGCTCGATTCCGCTTGCACAATGCTCGTCGAATGACATACACGCATCGCCAATAAGCCTGGCCGATTGAAGGAAATTCGCCGCCATCACAGGCTTGAACACGTTAAGTTCATAGTGGCCTTGCATTCCGCCCACTGAAATCGCAACGTCGTTTCCAAGGACCTGCGCGCAAACCATGGTAAGGGCTTCCGACTGCGTTGGGTTGACTTTCCCAGGCATGATAGACGAGCCCGGTTCGTTTTCCGGAATGATGATTTCGCCAATTCCCGAGCGCGGGCCTGACGCCAGCATTCGGATGTCGTTTGCAATTTTATTCAGCGATACCGCCAATTGTTTCAGTGCGCCGTGACTTTCAACGATTGCGTCGTGGGAAGCGAGGGCTTCAAATTTGTTTGGTGCAGTTTTAAATGGAAATCCGGTAAATTCAGCAATGTATTTTGCGACCAAAACATCGTATCCGTCCGGCGTGTTGAGTCCGGTTCCGACAGCAGTTCCGCCAAGAGCAAGTTCAGACAAATGCTCAAGGGTATTTTTCAAAGCTTTTAAGCCGTAGTCGAGTTGCGCGGCATAACCCGAAATTTCTTGTCCGAGTGTAAGTGGTGTTGCATCCATCAGGTGCGTGCGACCGATTTTTACCACGTTTTTGAATTCTTCTGATTTCGCTTTAAGCGTATCGCGAAGTTTCTCGACACCCGGAATTGTAATATTTACGACAGCTTTGTAAGCCGCAATATGCATTCCGGTTGGGAAGGTATCGTTAGACGACTGCGATTTGTTGACATCGTCGTTTGCTTTAACAACAGGTTCGCCTTCGCCGATTTTAAAACCGGCCAAAACTTGTGCCCGGTTGGCCACAACCTCGTTTACGTTCATGTTGCTTTGCGTTCCTGAACCTGTTTGCCAGATTACAAGCGGAAATTGATCATCGAGTTTGCCTTCGAGAATTTCGTCGCAAACTGCTGCAATCGCATCGCGTTTCTCGATTGAAAGTACGCCAAGATCGTGATTGGCATAAGCCGCCGCTTTTTTAAGATAGGCAAAACCCTCGATAATTTCTTTGGGCATCGAAGCTGAGTCGCCTATTTTAAAGTTGTTTCTTGAACGCTCGGTTTGTGCGCCCCAATATTTGTCGGCCGGGACTTTAACCTCGCCCATGGTGTCTTTCTCGATTCTATAGTTCATTATGTATAGGGATTAGGAATTGTCAAATGGTTATTGTTGCATCAGTACTTTAAAATAGTACGTTTCTGCAATGGACACAAAATTACACATTAATACACTTTGGTAAAAATTGATTTCAAAATTATTGGAGAGAAAAAATATAACACTTACATTTGCCTAACATACAAAAACCACCGACAGCCATGTTTGAATTTCAGCAATATTTAGGCTTTTTGCTTTTCCTTTCCATCCTGACACTAGGATTTTGGTTAATGTTCTTTTTGGTAGGTTTCGTCTCATACTGGGTAGGCGGAGCGAGCTATGAAATGTACAAGGAGCGTAGAGCAAAGAAAAAACATAAAGATTTAGACAATCAGTCGAAACTGTAGTCTATGTCATTAAATTAAAGGGAAGCTTAATCGGCTTCCCTTTTTTTGTATTACCTAGGCATTAAAGTATTTTAATAAAAAAGGGAAGTCAAACCGACTTCCCTTTTTCTTGTTTTATCCCTGGAATTCCTCGTCTCCCATATTCTCACGTTGAGGTTGGCGATCGCGTTCCGATTTTTTGCGGTTAAATCTGTATGTAAACGAAAGGTTCACTGAGCGGACTCGCCATTGCATTTCTGAATATGAATTAAGCTCAGGCAGGTTTGTTTCATAAATACGCTTACGTGAATTGAAAACATCCTGAACGTTCAAGGTCAACGTTCCCTGATCTTTTAGTACATCTTTACTAAAGGCCAAATTTGCTGCCGCGATGCCTCGTACTTTGCCTTGAGCCGTTGTTTGTGGCGCATTGTAAGTGAAGTTAGTTTGCCATTCTATGTTATAAGGCAAGGTCACTTTTGAGGTCAATCTCGCGAACCATGAAAATGCAATGTTGTCAAAGTTCTGCGTGATTTCTTCGTTCTGGCTGTTCACATAACTGTAATCACCCTGAGTTTCATTTCTGAAAAGGTTGAAGTTGCTGTTTAATCTCCACCATTTAAAAGGATTGTAGTTAGTTGTGAATTCGAATCCGAAACGGTATTCAGTTGCAAGGTTAATTGGTGTTGTGATAATAATCGGAATCAAAGCTTCAGTTCCGTTTTCAATCACCGATGCAAAATCGCCGGATTCACGACGAATATACTGAAACGAATCGGTTGTGTGATTCAAATACATCGACGTGCTAAAAGTAAAGTCTCTCATCCGCAACAAGTATCCTAAATCGAAGGCATTTGAAAACGCCGGATCTAAATCAGGATTTCCTTGAAACAAGTTGATGTTACTCGAATAATTTGAAAACGGATTGATCTGGCGGCCACGCGGACGTGAAATTCGTCGGCTGTAGCTTAACGAAACGCTGCTTTCACCTGAAAGTTCATAAGTAAAAAATGCGCTCGGGAAGAAGTTGTTATACTTTTTGTTGTTGAAATCGTTTGTGGTTAATTGATTGATCTCGATGTTCGAATCTTCCCAGCGAAGCCCAAGCAATACTGAAAACTTGTTGAATTTCGTTCCGTACTGCGTATAAAGTGCGTTGATCTTTTCCTTGTACTCAAGCATGTTTGTATAACGCTGATCTGAAATATACTGGTTGGTTTCAGTATCCAAAAAATCAACTTTGTAATCAGTTAGCAAATCGTTGAAATCGCCGCTGTAACCGGCTTCAAACTGCGAATCTTTACCAAGTGGCAACACATAGTCAACCTGAAACTGATTGCTGGTTTGCTTTTGTTTGTTGTCCGTTTTTTCTAATCCGAAATTGATATCTGAGTAATCGTAGTCATTTTCGAGTTCGAACGACGCATCAACAGTTAATGTATGACCGTCTTTCTTAAACTTTTTCACCAAATTGGTCGAGTATTCAACTTCTTCATCATCGCTTTTCTGATTGTTGAAACGACGGTTTGTAAAAAGGAAGTTGCGATCGGCATCGAAGTTATCGATAATCACATTATCAGGATTGTCACCGCGATTTTTTCGGATTCGCACTTGGTTTGTCCAGGTAGTTGAGTCGTCTAAATACCATTCCATTCCGAAATTCGTATTCAGACCTCTGTTCAAGCGGTCATTTTCACGACGTTCGTTGGTATAACTCCGTGGCGAACCATCGGGCAATAAATATTCAGTATTGGTAATCGAATTTCCCGGTCCTGTTCTGTAATTGTACCCGGTAGTTGTAAATAAGTTGAAATCCTCAGTTTTATAGTTTAGATTGGCTGATACACCATAAGTTTCAGGATCACCGACCGAAGCGATAAAGGTTCCGTTCAGTCCGAGGTTCTTACCTTTTTTAAGGATGATATTTAATAATCCGCCGCCACCTTCTGAATCGTATCTCGCTGAAGGATTGGTCACCACTTCAACTTTCTCGATGGCATCAGCAGGAATTAATCGCAAAGCCTCAGAAATATTAATGGCATTCGACGGGCGACCATCAATCAAAATACGGACATTTTCATTTCCGCGTAAGCTGATTGTACCCTCGGCATCTACCGCAACCGATGGAATGTTATCCAAAACATCACTTACAGTTCCACCTTTTACCATTAAATCAGCTCCAACGCTGTAAACTTTTTTATCAAGTCGGATGTCAACGGTTGTTCGCTCGGCTCTGATTACAACTTCATCAAGTTGATTGATGTCTTCCGAAAGTTGAATCGTTCCCAGAGAAATATCGCCGGTAATTGTGCGGTTTTGAAGCTGAACTAATTTAAAGGAGATAAATTCGATGTTGATGTCGTAATTTCCGGTTGGAACATCGATACTAAAACTACCGGTTGCATCAGTGATTCCGCCGGAAACTGCTGTAGTTTGACCGGGACGAACAAACGTAACTGTCGCGTATTCAAGAGGTTGTTTTGAGGTTTTTTCGATGACGGTTCCGGTAACTTTGACTCTTGCACCTTGAGGAGGTTGGGCAAACGAATTAAATGAAAAACATACCAGTAAAATCAGGGCGAATAATGATCGTAATGTACTCATAAAAGGGTTTAAAATGTGCTTTGAGTCAGCAAAAGTACGGTTTGCTATAGGTCTTAGCTACTAAAGGATTGTTAAAACCACGACCGGTAAACGGTAATTGTGAATTGTTTAATCAGATAAATCGGTGACAATCAACTGTAAAGTTTAAAGCGCGATTTTGACGCAGAATTTTCCACAGATGCAAGTCGGTCAAATCAGCCATAAAAACTGTAAATTAGTGCAGCAAAAACTCAACTATGTTTATAGAACAAGCCAATTTACCGGATAACAAATTTTGGAAGTACATTGTCGGAACAGTCTGCATTATCATGGCGATTTTCATCGCACAAATTCCGCTAGTCATTGCCATTACTGCTCAAACTTTCGCGACCGATCAGCCATTTCCGGTAAGTAACGAAGAGATGATGGGAATTCTCGACTCGAATTTAATGTTGTTTTTGATGCTTTTGTCTTTTGCCGGCGGGCTTGCGATGGTTTTTATTATTGCGAGATTTTTGCACAAACAATCCCTACGCGGACTAACAACGGCGCGGCCGAAAATTGACTGGAAGCGTGTTCGATTTGCATTTTTGTTGTGGGCGGCGATTACATTCGCAAGTCTGGCGGTTGACTATACGATGTCGCCCGAAGACTATGTCTTTAATTTTAAACCGATTCCGTTTTTGATTCTTGTGGTTGTGGCTGTGATTATGATTCCGCTTCAAACAAGCGCCGAAGAATATATTTTCAGATCGTATCTAATGCAGGGAATCGGAATTGCCGCCGGGAACCGATGGGTTCCTCTTCTCTCAACATCGTTGATCTTTGGGCTGATGCACATCGCAAATCCGGAAGTGACAAAAATGGGAAATATCATAATGATATATTATATAGGAACCGGTTTATTCTTAGGAATCGTAACTTTGATGGACGACGGAATTGAACTTCCACTTGGTTTTCACGCGGCAAATAACCTGGTTGGAGCGCTGCTTGTAACCTCTGAATGGACGGCATTTCAAACGGAATCACTCTTGAGAGATGTGTCTGATCCAAGTGCCGGATTCGACGTCATTTTACCTGTTCTGGTCGTATTTCCGCTGTTGTTGCTTTTCTTCAGCAAGAAATACAAATGGACAAATTGGAAAGAAAAACTAACCGGAAATATCACATATCATGCAAACACTATATCAGAATCAACAAATGGTGAACCCGACTTACAACGACGTTCATCCGAATTTTAAGTTAAACGGATTCCACCTCGACCGCGACGATATGTGCCGATTGGCATACAGTTTTATTAAAGAAGGTGAGGATTTTGAACGATCTGTGGGCGATTTTTTACTTGATTGGTTTGATCACCGCGATCATCTTGAATTGACGACGTCAGGAACAACGGGCGCTCCGAAAACGATCCGAATCAATAAGCAAGCGATGGTAAATTCGGCAGTAGCAACCGGGCGTTTCTTTGACCTGGTATCCGGAAATCGAATCTTGCATTGTCTGCCAACAAAGTATATTGCCGGAAAAATGATGTTCGTACGCGGATTTATTCTTGGCTTGGATATGGATTTTGTGGCTCCAACGTCAAATCCACTTGAAAAAAACGACGAAAAATATGACTTTGCGGGAATGGTTCCGCTTCAGGCTAAAAATTCGCTTGACAAACTCGACTCCATTAAAAAGCTGATTATCGGCGGAATGAAAATTCACCAAACACTTGAAGAGGAACTTTTAAAACTGCCGACTGAAGTTTACGAAACCTACGGAATGACCGAAACCATCACTCACATCGCCGCAAAACGGGTTGGGGAGAATGCCTTTACGGTGTTGCCCAATGTGACGATTTCATACGATGACCGAAATTGTCTTGTGATTCATGCCCCGGCGATTTCTGACGATGTAATCACTACCAACGATTTGGTCGAACTCGTAAACGAAAACCAATTTGTATTTTTAGGCCGTGTGGATAATGTAATTAATAGTGGCGGAATTAAATTGATTCCCGAAAAAATAGAGGAAAAACTTGGCGGAAAGATTGATCGTACGTATTTTATTTCAAGTTTGCCGGATGACACGCTTGGCGAAAAAGTGATTTTGGTTGTTGAAGGCGAACCGTTTGAAATCGATCAAGAAGCCTTTAAGTCGCTCGATAAATACGAAAAACCACGTCAGGTAATTTTCGTTCCGACAATTAAAGTTACGGCGACGGGAAAAATCATGCGAAGCGAAACGCTCGAAGGTTATTTGTAAATAATGTAATAACGGTCGGTGTCAACTTTGATATCGGCCTTTTTTAATTTTGATCGCAGCCTCCTGGTTTGCAACTTTGTAGTTGGAATCAAACGGATGGTTTCATCGCCAACAGCAACATCAATCGGCATTTCGAAGTTCTCAATTGTGTTTTTCCACCTGTAGCTCAAACCGTTTTTAACCAATTTAATTTCGAGTTCCGGAATTTTAGTGCCTTTCAGATACTGATCAAAAACCGGTGTTAAATTCATAGCTGAAGACGTATTAAAATATTCAACAACAGTTTGTCCGTCAATGATCTGATGGCGGAAAGTCTCAGCAAAACCTTTTAGAATTGACCACCATTTCTGATCGTCAGCAATAATATGGCGAAGGGTATTCAGCATCAAAGCGCCTTTTGGATACATGTCATTTGACCCTTTTTTGTTGACGCCAAATGTGGAGATGATTGGCGAAAAATTGCGGACATTCCCTTTGATGCCCGTTAAGTACTGGATCGCTTTTTCGTAGCCTTGCGTACATTCGACATAAACAGCCTCGGAGTAAGTCGTAAAACTCTCATGAATCCACATATCGGCAATGTCGATTGACGTTACACTGTTGCCAAACCATTCGTGGCCACTTTCGTGGATGACGATATAGTCGAACAACATTCCGATTCCCGTTCCCGAAAGATCAGATCCGCGGTACCCTTTGAGAAAGTGATTTCCGTATGCAACCGCACTCTGATGTTCCATGCCCAGATATGGCGTTTCAACAAGTTTGAATCCGTCATTTGCAAATGGATAGTCGCCAAATTTTGATTGAAAGCAGTCCATCATGGTTTTCACCTCAGAAAAATGTCTTCGGGCAACATCTTCGTTATATCGCAAAACATAATAGTCCAGGTCGATGTTGCCATGGTTCTCGTGAATGTGCGCGTAATCGGCGATATTTACCGTAATGTTGTAGTTGTTGATAGGCGAGAGAACTTCCCATTTCCATGTCGTATAATCAGCGTCCAATTCTTCTGATCCTAGAAATCGTCCGTTTGAAACATTCATCAAACCATTTGGCACTGCAACGCTTACCGACGCACCAAAATCAGGTTCGTCGCTCTGTGAATCCTTGCACGGATACCACAAACTTGCGCCTGTACCCTGAACCGCAACACCGATCCAATGATTACCATTCTTATCGCGATCCCATACAAAACCGCCGTTCCACGGTGCGCTTGGCGCGATTCTCGGATTTCCGGAATAATAAAAACTCAGTTGATGTTTTCCGGTTTCTTTTCCGCCAAGATCAACAAAAACAGCGTCAAATTCGCGTTCGTATTTTAAGATTTTGCCATCTTGAACAATGCTGTCAACTGTCATATTCTCGAACAAGTCGATTTGAATCGTGTTGGCGTTATTCAGTAGTTTATAGGTGATGTGATTAACACCCGACAAAAATTTTCGGTCGGGGTCAATGCGGATGTCGAGAGCGTATCTCAATACGTCGTAATCGGTGCGCTCCTTTGATAAGCCGCCTTTAAGACTGTCGCGTCTGCTAAATCCTTCTTGTGAAAACGAAAAGGTTGAAGTCAGGATTGCGGCTAGTATCAAAAACTGACGTTGCATCAGACTTGGATTACACCTAAATTAAACTTTTTCTCGATAGGAGCGTGGTTTGCAGCTTCAATTCCCATTGAGATCCATGTTCGGGTGTCGATCGGGTCAATAATGGCATCGGTCCACAATCGCGAGGCTGCATAATATGGAGAAACCTGAGCGTCATAACGGGCTTTGATTTTGTCGAATAGTGCTTGTTCGGTTTGTTCGTCAACGGTTTCGCCTTTTGCTTTAAGCGATGAAGCTTCAATTTGCATCAGCACTTTTGCAGCTTGGGTTCCGCCCATAACAGCGAGTTCAGCACTTGGCCAGGCAAAGATCAATCGTGGATCATAAGCTTTGCCACACATCGCATAATTTCCGGCGCCATACGAATTTCCGACTACAACGGTAAATTTTGGAACAACAGAATTGCTGACCGCATTCACCATTTTCGCACCGTCTTTAATGATTCCGCCGTGCTCTGATTTCGATCCGACCATAAAACCGGTGACATCCTGAATAAAAACAAGTGGAATTTTCTTCTGGTTGCAATTTGCGATGAATCGTGTGGCTTTGTCCGCGCTATCTGAATATATAACGCCTCCAAATTGCATTTCACCTTTCTTCGACTTGACAACTTTTCGCTGGTTAGCGACAATTCCGACCGCCCAACCATCAATTCGCGCATAGCCTGTAATTAAGGTTTGGCCATAGCCGTCCTTGTATGCTTCAAATTCGGAATTATCAACCAAACGCTTGATAATTTCCATCATATCGTATTGTTCAGCGCGCGATTTCGGCAAGATTCCGTAAATGTCTTTTTCGTCTAAGGCCGGTTTTTCGGCTTTTATCCGATTGTATCCTGCTTTGTCAAAATCGCCTATTTTGTCTACAATATTTTTGATTGTATCAAGTGCATCTTTGTCGTCTTTTGCCTTATAATCGGTAACGCCCGAAATTTCGCAATGCGTTGTTGCTCCGCCGAGTGTTTCGTTGTCGATGCTTTCGCCGATGGCTGCTTTAACAAGGTAACTGCCTGCTAAAAATATCGATCCGGTCTTATCGACAATCAGCGCTTCATCGCTCATAATCGGAAGGTACGCTCCGCCGGCAACGCAACTTCCCATGACCGCCGCAATTTGGGTAATTCCCATGCTGCTCATCACCGCGTTATTTCTAAAAATCCGGCCAAAATGTTCCTTATCCGGAAAAATCTCATCCTGAAGCGGAAGATAAACGCCGGCGCTGTCAACCAAGTAAATAATCGGCAGTCTGTTTTCTATGGCGATTTCCTGAGCTCGCAGGTTCTTTTTGCCGGTTATCGGAAACCAGGCTCCGGCTTTTACCGTTGCGTCGTTGGCAACAACAATGCATTGTTTTCCGCGAACATATCCAATTTTAACCACAACGCCACCCGAGGGACATCCGCCGTGCTCTTCGTACATTCCGTCGCCGGCAAAGGCGCCAATTTCAATGCTTTTTTTATTTGGGTCAAGCAGATAGTCAATTCGTTCGCGAGCGGTCATCTTTCCTTCCCCGTGAAGTTTTTCGATGCGTTTGACTCCGCCGCCAAGTTTGACCTTTGCGAATTTTTGCTTTAAATCAGTTACTAGTAGTCGGTTGTGATCTTCGTTTTTGTTGAAGTTTAAATCCATAGAAAAGTTCTTGAAATATTTCGAGATTATGCGCTAAAGTACAAAAATCAACTATTTAAGTTAGGTTCGCGGCAACACAAAACAGTTATAAATGACAAAGAACAGCGCGAACTGTTCTTTGATGTCTGAGGTTATTGCAATTAGCTAAAGAATTCGGTCAGAAAGTTAATTAGATCTGTCTTTATTGCCGGGTTGACTGAAGCGGCCAATAAAAGCGAAATCAATAAACCGATAGCCGCATAAAGGAAGTCTTTCCCAATCATTTTCATCGCTTTATTCTTATGTTTTTTGCCTTTTTTGATTCTCGCCAGATTAACCGCGATTTCACGGCCGCCAATTAATCCAAGGAAAACCCAGGTAGTACTCATCGGTACGGTGCTGATAAATAATTTGTAGATCAATATCAATGCGTATGAAAGGTCAATCAATGTAGCGGCGCGTACATCTGAAATGCGGACTTTTTCACTGACAACTTTCTGAATCTTATCGCCTCGCAATTTGAATAATAATCCAAGTCCGATGAAAATTACGGCGCAAAACAAAAAGAATTGTGTTCCGCTAAGTTGTCGTGGAAGAAATACGGCGATATTCGCACCGTCCTGCATCACCCATACTGCCCAAAGAAGGCCGCTTACAAACCATTGAGCAACATTCCAACTCGGACTGACTTTTCGGCTTTTAAAGTTTTTTCGGATATAATTGTAACCGTAATACCATATAAGTGCCGAGACCACAAATGCAATCAAATAGCCGGAAACGCTCTTCGAGACCATTGAAGTGATGCCTTCAGACGAGGAGCTAAATACGCTTAACATTAAAAAAGTTGTCGATACCGGCATGCGCAACCTGGTAAGGATCAGCAATACTAACGGCGCCATTAGCATAAAGAACGAGAAATTTTCCGGGTGTGGATAGCTCGAAGTGCCGTCGGGTTTTAGCAATCGTTGATAGGTTACATCACCATCAAAATAAAAGTAACTAAAACTTACAACAGCAAGAAATATGACTCCAATGTAAAGCCACATGATATACCATTTTCTTTCTTTATTGCTTTCGATAAAAGTCCCCAGCGACTGGATGCTGTCATTAGAAACTGTTGCATACGAAGCGGTTAAAAATCCGATCCACATGGCAATATGTGGCTGATTGTAGAACACGGCGCTCAGAATAAATATTGAAACAATAATCGTTAAGAATATCTTTTCATTTGAAAAACGCTCAATAATTCCAAGTGGTGGTAGCGTATTATTCTTTTTAAACTTTAATTTCATTCTGCATAGTTTAATTCGTGGTGCAAATATATCAACTACCGAAATTCAACTCTTGATATAATATTAAGATATTGTTATCATGTAACCTTCAATCTAAAATGCCTTTCAACTTGTTTATTTTGTGCGCAGTTTACGCGTAAATTTTAAACTTCAATCAATCATCAGAAATTCTTTATGCTAACAATCTGTTAATGTTACCATAACATTCGACTGATATTCGATTGATATATTTGCGGCTAAATTCTAAGCTATGTCACTTAACGACTTTTTCCAATTTTTTGTTCCGAAAAATAAAATCTTCTATCCACTTTTCGAACAAGCGGCTGCAAATCTGATTCTGATGGCCGAAACACTTCACGAAGGTGTCAATGCGCCAAAAGGTGAACGGGATGCATATTTCAAGAAAATCGAAGACCTCGAAGCAATTATCGACGAAATCACACATAAAACTCACATCGAGCTCAGCAAAAACTTCATCACCCCATTCGATCGTGAAGATATTCACGCCCTTGTAAAATCGATCGATGACGTTGCCGATTACCTTCACGGCGCTTCAAGTCGCATGCGCTTATACCAGGTTGAAAAAATTACTAAATCCATCCGCAAACTTACCGAGATCAATCTTGAAGCTTGCCAAAACATCGGTGTAGCGGTTAAAGAACTTAAGGACATGAAGAACCTTAAAGCCATCGCAGCTGCCTGTAAACGGATCAACAAGCTTGAAAGCAAAGCCGATAACGTCTTTGACAAAGCCGTTGCCGATATCTTCGAGAACGAAACCGACGCAAAGAACATCATCAAATACAAAGAGGTTCTTTCAGCGCTGGAAACCGCGTCCGACAAGTGTAAAAGTGTTGCAAATGTATTAGAATCAGTTGTCGTAAAACATTCTTAATGGAATTTACTCTCTTACTTATAATTATCGTTCTGGCGCTGATTTTCGACTACATCAACGGTTTTCATGATGCCGCGAACGCCATCGCCACAGTAGTTGCCACAAAAGTACTTTCGCCATTTCAGGCCGTTCTTTGGGCCGCGGTGTTCAACTTTGCGGCATATTGGGTTTTTGGTTTTGGTGTTGCCGATACGGTCGCGAAAACCGCCGACACCTTGGAAATTAACCTTGTGGTAATATTAAGCGGAGTCATCGCCGCTATTATGTGGAATCTTTTTACATGGTGGCAAGGAATTCCGTCGAGTTCATCAC
This sequence comes from Flavobacterium sp., assembly GCA_015234525.1. Taxonomy (GTDB): domain Bacteria; phylum Bacteroidota; class Bacteroidia; order Flavobacteriales; family Flavobacteriaceae; genus Flavobacterium. The sequence goes on from JADGMX010000049.1 coordinate 201,599, forward strand.
ATACGCTAATCGGTGGTTTCGCCGGAGCAGCCATTGCTCACGCAGGCTTCGATGTGGTAAACTGGTATTCTGAAAAAGCCGGACAATTGCCAAGCGGAGTCGTTATCATTATCGTGTTTATCGTCTTTGCACCGCTTCTCGGAGCGCTCGCGTCCTACTTAATCTCCATCTGGCTGCTCGCTTCTTCAAAGAAAACATTGGCGCCAAAGATTTTTACCGTCTTGTTGATGTTGGGAACCATATTTTTTGTCGAAAGCCAAATGATCTATTACCAGGACATTTCAGCACCGAGATTCGAGTCGCATTTCTGGAGCGTAGTCTTCGAGTCGCACAACATAAAGTGGTTCCTGGTTGCATTCATCATTCTTTCAATTTCAACGTTTTGTCTGCTTTTCAGCCGACTAAATCACATGCAATCGGATTACTGGCTTAGAAAAATGCAATTGCTTTCATCGGCAGCGTTCAGTCTTGGTCACGGTGGTAACGATTCGCAAAAAGTAATGGGTATCATTGCTGCAGCCGTGGTGGTTTACATTCATACATCCGGATTAACCACGGCTGATATGCCGACCTGGTTGGCAGTCGAATTGCCTCAAGGTGAAGCCATGGGATCAATGCCGGCGTGGATTCCGCTTGCCTGTTATTCCGCAATTGCAATCGGTACGCTTAGCGGTGGCTGGAAAATCGTCAAAACAATGGGTTCCAAGATCACCAAAGTAACTTCTTTTGAAGGTGTTGCCGCAGAAACCGCCGGTGCCTTAACGCTTTACTTTACAGAAACACAACACGTTCCGGTAAGTACAACCCATACCATCACGGGATCGATTATCGGTGTCGGACTCACCAAACGCGTTTCGGCAGTTCGTTGGGGTGTAACGGTCAGCTTGATTTGGGCTTGGGTGCTCACCATTCCGGTCTCAGCACTTATCGCCGCACTGATTTACTGGCTCTTAAGCATATTTATATAACGAGAAAATCCGCTGTTTTTAGCGGATTTTTTTGTTTTATTAGGAGCTATTTCCTGCTTTCGGCTTTATCTCTCCGCTAGCGCTTCGAGGATATCGCCTCAATCAGGGCTAGGGCTTGGTCAATTGTTTAAGCAGCGCCCATTGTTTTAATGCTTGTCTGGCGTCAACCGCGGGATAACCCAAAACGGTCTTTCCGGCTTCAACATCTGCGGCAACTCCGCTTCCGGCGCCAACCATCGCGCGATCTCCGATGGTTATATGGTCTTTTATCGATGCGCTTCCACCAATCATCACACCGTCGCCTAAGGTAACCGATCCGGCGAGACCGCTGTTGCCCGCCATAATGCAGAATCTTCCGAGTTTGGAGTTGTGTCCGATCTGAACCAAATTGTCGATTTTACAACCGTCACCCAAGATGGTAGACGAAAATTTCCCTCGATCCACACTCGAATTGGCACCGATCTCAACGTGATTGCCAATAATCACATTTCCAATCTGCGGAATTTTCACTAATCCGCGTTCAGGATCAGGGCGGAAACCAAATCCGTCGGCACCGATAGTCGAATTGGGATGGAGAATGCAATTTGAGCCAATATGACAACGCTCGCGTACCACGGCTCCGGGCCAAATAACGGTATGATCGCCAATGGTCGATTCATCGAGGATGGTCACATTTGGGTAAATGGTTACGTTTCTCCCGATGGTAACTTTTGGACCTATATAACTGCCGGCGCCGATGAGGCTGTTTGAACCAATTTTCGCAGTCGGATGAACTACTGCCGACGGATGAATGTCGGTGTCGAATTGAGGTAGTGCGGGAGCAAACAACTCGAGGACTTTACACATCGAGAGTTCAGCGTTTTTGACTTTGATGAACGCGCGATTTTTACCGGGTTCAATCGAGATGTCGTGATTGACTACCGCCGCCGCCGCATTGGAAGTAAGCCACAGTTTTTCGTATTTGCGACTGCCGATGAATGTTATGTTTTCCTGGGTTGCAAGTTCGATTTGTTCGGGCGAGAAAATGTTGCTGGTGGTCTCACCGATAATGGTTCCGCCAACGACGTCGTTGATCTCTTGTAGTGTCATCAGTATTATTTTGGCTCAAATAAAGGCAAATAAAACCATAATTGTATAAATATTAAAAATAATGTCGAAAGTAGTTCAGATTGCAGCCCCGATGGGAAGCGATATCCTATATCAAAGCCGGCGCGAAGCCGGCTTTGGTATAGATAAAGCGGACAGCGGGAATTGCTGCCCAAATCATTTTTATTCGGATTTCTGGCCCATCATCATCAAATAGGCCTTTAGAAACTCGTCAATTTCGCCGTTCATCACGCCATCAACATCGCTGGTTTCGTGCTGAGTGCGGACATCCTTGACCAATTTATAAGGATGCATGACATAGTTGCGAATTTGTGAACCCCACTCAATTTTCATTTTATTGGCTTCGATTTCGTCGCGCAATGCCTGCTTTTTCTTGAGTTCGATTTCGTACAACTGTGATTTTAGAAGCTGCATCGCCTTGGTTTTGTTGTCGAGTTGCGAGCGCGTTTCCGAGTTTTCGATAATAATCCCGGTAGGATGGTGACGAAGTCGGACGGCAGTTTCAACCTTGTTGACATTCTGGCCACCGGCGCCGCTGGAACGCATGGTTTCCCAGGAAATTTCCGACGGATTAATCTCAATTTCGATAGTATCATCAGCCAGCGGATATACATAAACTGACGCAAATGAGGTATGTCGCTTGGCATTTGAGTCAAAAGGCGAGATGCGAACCAGTCGGTGGACACCGTTTTCACCCTTGAGATATCCGAACGAATAATCGCCTTCAAATTCGAGGGTAACGGTTTTGATACCGGCAACTTCTCCCGCTTGAAAGTTAAGTTCGCGGATTTTGTAGCCTTGTTTCTCGCCCCACATCATGTACATCCGCATGAGCATTTGCGCCCAATCGCAACTTTCGGTTCCGCCGGCGCCGGCCGTTATTTGCAAAACTGCGCTCATGCTATCGCCTTCATCGGAAAGCATGTTTTTGAACTCGAGGTTTTCGATATGCGCGTTCGTGATCTCGTATTGTTGGTCGAGTTCTTCGACGGTGAGTTCACCTTCTTTGTAAAATTCGTAGGCGAGTTGAAGCTCGTCAGCAAGTGCGGTTGCTTTATCGTAATCCTCGACCCATTTCTTCTTGGAACGCAGGTTTTTGACGATTATCTCGGCTTCCCGGGCGTTGTTCCAAAAATCAGGTGCAAAGGTTTTTTCTTCTTCGTTGGTAATTTCTACAAGCTTGGCATCAACGTCAAAGATACCTCCTTAGCGCACCAAGACGCTCTACAATACCTTTGATTTGTTCGGTATTTGTCATAGTAATCATGTAATTTTGTTCTTCACAAAAATACCATTCATTTTTATATATATGGAAATAAATTTGGTCAGCGACACCGTTACTAAGCCGACCCCTGAAATGATGCAATTCATGTTCAAGGCGCAGGTTGGTGACGATGTTTACAAGCAGGATCCGACAGTAAATGAATTAGAGGCGCGAGTGGCGAAAATGTTTGGGGTAGAGGCTGCGCTGTTTTTTCCGTCAGGGACGATGGCAAACCAGACTGCGATAAAATTATTGACCAATCCCGGTGATGAACTCATTGCCGACAAGTATGCACATATTTACAACTTTGAGGCTGGCGGCGTTGCTTTTAACAGTGGCGTAACCTGTAATCTTCTCGATGGCGATCGCGGTATGATCACGGCTTCGCAGGTTTTATCGGCAATAAATCCGCCGGATTTTTATCATAGTCCGCTAACAACATTGGTTTGCGTTGAAAACACGACCAATAAAGGCGGTGGTGCCTGTTACGATTTAGAGGAATTGAAAAAAATCAGGATGGTTTGCGATAAGTACAACCTGAAATTTCATCTGGATGGCGCCCGACTGTTCAATGCAATGGTTGCCAAGCACCAGCGACCGGATCAATTTGGCGAACTTTTTCATACCATCTCTATTTGTCTTTCAAAAGGATTGGGCGCTCCGATCGGTTCGATATTGTTATCAGATCATGCGACTATTAAAAGAGCGTTGCGAATTCGCAAGATATTTGGCGGCGGAATGAGGCAATCGGGATTTTTGGCGGCAGCGGGGATTTTCGCATTGGAGAATAATATCGGCCGACTGACCGAAGATCACCGTCGCGCCCGCGAATTGGGACGAGCGCTTACGGCAAAATCCTGGGTTAAAACCGTTGAGCCAATTGAGACCAACATCGTTATTTTTTCTGTGCGCGATGGATTGACAGAGCGGCAAGTCATCGATAAACTCAACGAGCGAAGTATTGCCATAAGCGCACTTGGCAAGGGAAAACTCAGATTAGTCACGCATCTTGATTATCGCGAAGTGATGCATTCGTATGTTCTGGAAACGCTCTCAAAGCTTGATTTTTAACTATTTGAACATATTGCCAAGTCCGGGAATATCCGGCATTCCATCTTTAGCGGCGGCGGCGAGTTCAGCTTCGTTGATCTGACTTGCGCGCGTGATTGCTTTGTTGAGTACAAGAACCAGGTAATCTTCAAGTTGTTCTTTGTCTTCAAGTAACGAATCGTCGAGAGTGATGCTGCGTATTTCGCGATTTGCGGTCAAGGTAACCTTCAGCATACCGTCGCTACTTTGCTCATCAATAAGGACTGTGTCGAGTCGCTGTTTTGTTTCTTCCACTTTCTTTTGAGCTTCCTGAAGTTTGCCCATCATTCCCATTAAATCACCGAACATATCATTAAATTTATAAATTAGTCACACAAATTTAGGCAAATAACTTCAATGGCTCAGCAAGCTAAAACGTACTTTTGCCCTTTATATCACTTCATGAAAAAATCATTTAACATAGCGCCGCCGCTCGCGGATAAAAAGCCCAAAAAACTTCGGAAACACAATCATATCCGCATTGACGATTACTATTGGCTGAACGATCGCGAGAATCCGGAAGTCATCGATTATTTGAACCGTGAAAACGATTATTATCACGCGGCGACAGCTCATACCGACGACTTTCAAAAGCAGTTATTCGAAGAAATGAAATCGCGTATCAAAGAAGACGATCAATCGGTCCCGTTCTTATATAATGGCTATTATTATATCACGCGATACGAAAAGGGGCAAGGTTATCCGATTTACTCCCGAAAAAAAGGCAGCCTTTCGGCCGATGAAGAAATCATGTTTAACTGCAACGAAATGGCTAAGGATCATTCGTTTTTTCAGTTAGGCGGCCTGAGCATTTCGCCCAATAACCGATTTGCGGCATTTACAACAGACGTTGTCGGTCGCAGGATGTTTACTTTAAAAATAAAGGATTTGCAGACCGGTGAGATTTTCCCTCAGGAAATCATCAACACTACAGGAAATGCCGCTTGGGGAAATGACAACAAAAGCCTTTTTTACACCACTCAGGATCAGGGCACATTGCGCGCCAGTAAGGTTTTCCGACATGAACTCGGCACGGCGGTCGGCAAAGACACGCTGATCTACGAAGAAACCGATGAAACTTTTACGGTGGAAGTCGCAAAGTCGAAGTCGCGCAAGTATATTTTCATCGAAGCAGAAAGCACCCTTACAACCGAGTACAGGTTTGTAAATGCTGATACGCCGACTGAAGAGTTTAAAATTTTTCAAAAACGCGTACGTGGACTCGAATATGGTCTTGCGCATTACGGCGATAGCTTTTACATCAGGACAAATAAAGACAACGCCGTCAACTTTAAATTGATGAAAACTCCGGAGACAAAAACTGCCAAAAGATATTGGGTTGACCTCATTGGACATCGGGAGGATGTTTTGCTAGAAGATATCGAGATTTTCAATGAGTATTTGGTGGTCGAAGAGCGATCAAACGGATTGAATAAACTTCGAATCATCAAGTGGGCGGATCAAACTGAATACTACTTGCCATTTGATAGTGAAACATATAGCGTTTATACGACTTCAAATGTTGATTTTAACACACATTTGCTTCGTTATAGTTATCAGTCGCTTGCCACGCCAACATCTGTTATCGATTATAACATGAAAACCGGTGAGAAGACGATTTTAAAAGAACAATCGGTTTTAGGAGGAAATTTCGACAAGGCAAATTATGTCGAAGAACGCCTCTGGGCTACAGCCGACGACGGAACTAAAATTCCGATTTCGGTTGTCTACCGCAAGGGTCTGAAAAAAGATTCTAAAAATCCGGTTTTGCAGTACGCTTATGGATCATACGGGGTTACTATGGATGCTTATTTTTCTTCCGGAAGGTTGTCATTGCTAGATCGGGGGTTTATCTATGCCATTGCGCACATCAGAGGTGGCGAAGACATGGGCCGTCAATGGTACGAAGACGGAAAATTACTCACGAAAATGAATACGTTTACCGATTTTATCGCGTGTTCGAAATTTTTGATCGACCAAAAATATACGTCGCCCCAGCATTTGTATGCTGAAGGTGGTTCGGCTGGCGGATTGCTGATGGGTGCAGTCGTAAATATGGCCCCGGAACTTTACAATGGCGTGATTGCGCAAGTCCCATTTGTGGATGTTGTTACCACCATGTTGGATGACAGCATTCCGCTGACCACCGGCGAGTACGACGAGTGGGGGAATCCGAATAAAAAAGAATATTACGATTATATGTTGGCGTATTCTCCTTACGATAACGTAAAGCGGCAATCCTATCCAAACATGCTGATTACAACCGGACTTCACGATTCGCAAGTGCAATATTGGGAACCTGCAAAATGGGTTGCCAAACTTCGCACCCATAAAACCGACGACAATTTATTGCTTTTGCACACCAATATGGAAGCCGGACACGGTGGCGCTTCAGGCCGATTTGAAGCATTAAAAGAGGTGGCAAGGGAATTTAGTTTTTTGCTAGATTTAGAAGGAATTAAAAGCTAGTTAGAATATTTTTAGTAAATTTGCGAGGATTTGGGGCTATCAGTTTTGGCTGTATTTTCCTCAACAACTTATATTTTATGAAAGAAGAGATAAAGGCTTACAACAATATCTTAGAGTTGATAGGGAATACACCACTTATTAAGCTCAATAAAATCACAAACGGTTTTGCAGGTAATTTTTATGCTAAAGTAGAAGCTTTCAATCCCGGACACTCCACAAAAGACAGAATTGCCTTATATATTATTGAAGAAGCTGAGCGCAGAGGAATACTTTCGCCAGGCGATACCATTATAGAAACTACTTCAGGAAATACCGGATTCAGCATTGCGATGGTTAGTATCATCAAGGGTTATAACTGTATTCTTGCCGTTAGTTCAAAATCATCGAAAGACAAAATCGATATGCTGAGAAGCATGGGTGCAAAAGTTTATGTTTGCCCGGCGCACGTTTCAGCTGATGATGAACGCTCATACTATAATGTTGCAAAACGACTTCATGAGGAAACAAAAGGATCGGTTTATATTAATCAATACTTTAATCAACTCAACATCGATGCGCATTACAAAACTACCGGTCCTGAAATTTGGGAACAAACCGGCGGTCAGATTACGCATCTTGTTGCTTGTAGCGGTACCGGTGGAACGATTTCCGGTGCGGCAAAATATCTGAAAGAACAAAATCCGGCGATTCGTATCCTTGGAGTTGACGCTTTTGGATCGGTGTTGAAGAAATATCACGAAACCCGCGAATTCGATAATGCGGAGATTTACCCATACAGAATTGAAGGTTTAGGTAAAAACCTGATCCCGTCGGCAACTGATTTCGATCTGATCGACAAATTCATGAAAGTCACCGATGAGGAAAGTGCGCACACAACCCGTGAGATCGCCAAAAGCGAAGGGCTGTTTGTAGGGTATACTTCCGGAGCTGTCATTCAGGCCATCAAGCAATATGCAGAGGACGGTGAATTCGACCAAAACAGTAAAGTTGTCGCCATTTTCCCGGATCACGGTTCGAGATATATGAGCAAAGTTTTCAGTGATGACTGGATGAACGAACAGGGATTCTTCGATAGCGTTAACCTGGAAGAAGCACAAAAAATAGAATTTATTAAATAAGCATTAAAATTCCGCACAAAAAAAAATCCAGATTCCAATAGTTTTAATTGGATCTGGAATTTTTATTATTTGAAAACGACCGATTTTATTTTCGGTTTGTTCGACGTTGCGTGAGCGATGGAAGCGGCGTCCTTTTGTGAGGATTGCGAACAAAAGACACAGCGGACAGCGCGACCCCAACGATTAAGCCAATTTTACCGACTCATATCATTTGGGGGCACGCCCAAAACCAAAATTTACTCCGCAGTTTCAGTCATCGTGTGATAAACGTTCTGAACGTCATCGTCTTCCTCGATTTTTTCCAAAAGTTTCTCGACATCGGCAACTTGCTCGGCTGAAAGCTCTTTGGTCACTTGCGGAATCCGCTCAAATCCCGACGATAGAATGTCGAATCCGCGGCTTTCAAGTTCCTTCTGAATCGCGCCAAAACTCTCGAACGGCGCATAAATCATAATCCCATCTTCGTCCAGAAACACTTCCTCAACACCAAAATCGATAAGCTCAAGCTCAAGTTCCTCCACATCGAGATCCGCTTTTGCGATCCTGAAATTGCAAATGTGATCAAACATGAATTCGACCGATCCCTGAGTGCCCAAACTTCCGTTGCATTTGTTGAAATAGCTGCGAATGTTGGCAACCGTTCGGTTGTTGTTGTCGGTTGCGGTCTCGATTAAAATCGCAATTCCGTGTGGGGCATAACCTTCGAAAAGCACTTCTTTATAGTTGGCGGTATCTTTGTCGGTTGCCTTTTTAATGGCGCGCTCCACGTTGTCTTTCGGCATGTTGGCCGACTTTGCGTTTTGGATTACCGCACGCAACCTCGAGTTCGATTCGGGATTCGGACCGCCTTCTTTCACCGCCATGACGATGTCCTTGCCAATTCGAGTAAAAGCTTTGGCCATCGCTGACCAACGTTTCATTTTTCTGTTCTTTCTAAATTCGAAAGCTCTTCCCATAAGAGATAATTAATTATTTGGTTTGTAAAATGGCGTTTTTACGACCTTTGCCGGAACGTCATTTTTTCTGATTCTGATAAAAATTTCACTGTCAATCGAGCTGTTTTCAATCGTCACATAGCCAAGTCCGATGCCTTTGTTTAATGACGGAGCCATAGTTCCCGAGGTGACAATTCCGATATTGTTGCCGTTTTTATCGACAATTTCGTAATCATGACGAGGTACGCCGCGCTCTAAAAGTTCAAAACCGACAAGTTTTCGCGTCACGCCTTCTTCTTTTTGTTTCTTCAGGTTTTCAGAGTTGACAAAATCCTTGTTGAATTTCGTGATCCAGCCAAGCCCGGCTTCAAGTGGCGAAGTGGTATCGCTGATGTCATTTCCATAAAGACAAAAGCCCATTTCGAGTCGCAACGTATCGCGCGCCGCCAAACCGATTGGCTTGATTCCAAAACGTTCACCGGCTTCAAAAACCTTGTTCCAGATTTGTTCAACTTCCGAATTTTTGCAATAAATTTCAAATCCGCCCGAACCGGTATAACCCGTGGCTGAAATGATTACGTGCTCAACTCCGGCAAACGGACCAACTTCAAAATGATAGAATTTAATCGCAGAAAGATCAACTGAAGTCAATGTTTGCATGGCTTCAACCGCCTTTGGACCCTGAATGGCGAGCAGCGAGTAATCGTCTGAAATATTTCGAAGTTCAGCACCAACGGTATTGTGTTTCGAAATCCATTCCCAATCCTTATCGATATTTGACGCGTTCACCACCAGCAAATACTGATCATCCTTCATTTTATAAACAATCAAATCATCTATGATTCCGCCGGTTTCATTCGGAAAACACGAATATTGCGCTTTGCCAACCGTTAAAACCGAAGCGTCGTTGCTGCAAACTTTCTGGATAAGATCAAGCGCGTTTGGTCCCGAAATCAGAAATTCGCCCATATGAGAAACATCGAAAACGCCCACTTTAGTGCGTACAGTTTCATGTTCAATATTTACACCTTCGTACTGAATCGGCATGTTATAGCCTGCAAAAGGCAGCATTTTAGCTCCAAGTTTTTCGTGAATATGCGTCAGCGCTGTATTTTTCATGTCTTTAGCGGCGTTTTTTTTGCCGACGCTAATTTATCGCTTTTTGTCGGTATTGCAAACTGTGGCGCGTGTTGTTTTCGGCACGTGGTTGTGCGGATAATTTGTGATTTTAGGAGCTGTTTCCCGCTATTGCTACAATCTTTTTTGCCAGATATCAGTTCTCGGTATTTAGTGCATGGTCGGCAAAAAAGGATTTTCGCTTCTATCGGGGCTATGGCGGTTTAGCTAACTTCAAAAAACCGGTTTATTTTAACAAAGGAACTGCATCAAACCGAAAGGAAAACCGCCAATTGGCCAATGATGCGAAAAACTACAACTAGTCTTTAATTCATTTTTGGTTATGTTTGTAGTCGAAAAAAAACGACATGCAAACATTGCGGACCGTTAACGTCACCAGATACATCACGCCGCTTCGTGAGGGAGGATCGCTTCCTGCGCTTGCCGAGGCCGACGACGATTTTAAATATGTGCTCAAATTTAGAGGCGCGGGTCATGGTGTAAAAGCTTTGATCGCCGAACTCATTGGCGGCGAGGTTGCTCGGGCGCTGAACTTGCCGGTTCCCGAACTTGTGTTCTCAAACCTCGACGAGTGTTTCGGCCGAACCGAAGCCGATGAAGAAATTCAGGATCTTCTGCAAGGAAGCCAAGGGTTAAATCTTGCGCTTCATTTTTTGTCGGGAGCCATTACATTTGATCCCGCTGTAACGGATGTTGAGGCCAGATTATCGTCGGAAATCGTTTGGCTTGATTCATTTATCACCAACGTCGATCGTACTTTTAGAAACACCAACATGCTGATCTGGCATCGCGAACTTTGGCTGATCGATCATGGCGCGTGTTTGTACTTTCATCATTCGTTCACCAATTGGGAACAACATGCCAAAAGCCCGTTTGCCTTAATTAAAGATCATGTTTTGCTTCCAAATGCAACCATGCTTGACCAAGCCGACGCCAGTTTCAAATCGATTCTCACCGATGAAAAGCTGCGTAAAATTGTAAATCTTATCCCGGATGATTGGCTCAATTGGGAAGATGCTGACGAATCGCCGGATGAGCTGCGCGAGGTGTATTTCAATTTCCTTTCGTTGCGACTCAAAAATTCAGAGATATTCATAAAAGAAGCAAAAGATGCCAGAGAAAAACTTATATGAATATGCCGTCATTCGCGTGATGCCAAAGGTGGAGCGTGAAGAATTTTTAAATGTAGGCGTTGTTGTTTTTTGCAAAAAAGCCAAATATTTGAAATGCCTTTATACAATCGATGCCCGGCGGTTGTCGGTTCTTTGCACGGAATTCGACCTCGACCAGTTGTCTAAAAATATGGATGCCTTTAGAAAAATTGTCGATGGCGATAAATCTGGCGGTCCAATCGCACAACTCGATTTACCGTCGCGATTCCGGTGGTTGACTGCCGTAAGAAGTTCGGCGATTCAAACTTCCAGACCGCATCCCGGATTATCAACCGACCTCGACCAAACACTTAACCGACTTTACAACGATCTGGTTTTATAACCGGTAAAATATATTAGAAATGGACAATTGTCATTACATCAGTTCGAAAATACTAACCCTCGACGACCTTCGCGATATTATCGCATCAAATAAAACATTGGCACTTTCAGAAGAAGCGCGGATTAACATCGAAAAATGCCGCACGTACCTCGACCGGAAAATGGAATCTTCAGATGATGCTATTTACGGAATCAATACCGGTTTTGGCTCGCTTTACAACATCAAAATCCCAAAATCAGATTTAGCCACCTTGCAGAAAAACCTGGTTATGTCGCATGCTTGCGGAACCGGAACTGAAGTTCCGACGGAAATCGTTAAGATCATGCTTCTGCTAAAAGTTCAGTCGCTTAGTTATGGATATTCAGGTGTGCAACTTGCCACCGTTGAACGATTGATCGAATTTTACAACAGCGACATTCTGCCGGTAGTGTATGAACAAGGTTCGCTGGGAGCGTCGGGCGATTTGGCGCCGCTAGCACATCTTTCTTTGCCGCTGCTTGGTGAAGGCGAGGTTAATTTTAATGGCGAAAAGCAAAATGCTGCTGACGTACTTCGTGAGATGAATTGGCAAGCTATTGAACTCCAATCGAAAGAAGGACTTGCGCTTCTGAACGGAACGCAGTTTATGAGCGCTTACGGAACACATATCTTACTTAAAACAGAGAAGCTCAGTTATTTAGCTGATTTGATTTCAACTATTTCATTAGAAGCTTTCGACGGAAGGAAAGAGCCGTTTCACGAGATGATTCATTTCATTCGGCCGCACAAAGGTCAGATTGTTACAGCAAAACGGGTCTTGTCATTCCTGGAAGACAGTGAGATTATCTCGCAACCCAAAAAGCACGTACAAGATCCGTATTCATTCAGATGCATTCCGCAGGTTCACGGTGCTTCAAAAGACGCAATCGACTACACTAAAAAAGTTTTCAAGACTGAAATCAATTCGGTTACAGATAATCCGAATATCATTATCGACTCAGATGAAATTGTATCAGGTGGTAATTTCCACGGTCAGCCGCTTGCCATCGCATTAGATCTTCTTGCCATCGCACTAGCTGAACTTGGTAGCATCTCAGAACGCCGCACCTATCAATTGATTTCTGGGCTTCGCGGTTTGCCCGCATTTTTGGTCAACAACGCCGGCTTGAACTCCGGGTTTATGATTCCGCAATATACTGCTGCTAGTATCGCCAGTCAGAACAAGCAATTGGCTGCCCCGGCAAGTGTCGACAGCATTGTATCGAGCAACGGCCAGGAAGATCATGTAAGTATGGGAGCAAACGCCGCTACTAAAGCACTTCGAGTGGTTAATAATCTCGAGACGATTCTTGCAATTGAACTGATGAACGCATCGCAAGCAATTCATTTCCGTGAACCGTTAAAGTCGAGCTCGTTTATCGAGAGCTTTTTGAAACTTTATCGTGAAGAAGTTCCGTTTGTGAGCGAAGACCGAATTTTACATTACGATATTTTGAAAACCGTCGAATTTATCAGAAGTTTTCAGATCGACGATGAAGTATTGAACTAATCGATAAAAGTTCTGAATGTAAGATTGATGCGCGGTTGAGAAACTTTTTTGGTTTTTGGCAAGGCATGAAGCCAGTATTGCTGAACTTCACCGCGCATCAATAAAATACTTCCACTTGAAAGCATAAATGACTTTTTGATTTCTTCAGATTTGTGTTTGAAGTGAAAGATTCGATTTGCTCCAAAACTTACCGAAGCTATCGCACCATTTGGCAACATCGATTTTTCATTGTCGCTGTGCCAAGACATCCCGTCAGATCCATCGTTATAAAAATTCAGCAAACAGGAATTGTACGTAAACCCGGTAATTTGCTCAACGCGATTTTTGATTTCGAGTAGGAGGGGCGTCCACCCAAGGGCTGTTTTCACCCTACCTGAATATTTATACTGAAATTCGCGGTCGCCGTACCATGCGGCTTTACGGTTCATCACATACCGCTTCCCATAAACCTGGATTTCGTCGGCGCGCCAATTAACTTCGAATTTGAGGATTTTGAAATAGTTGGTTGCCGTTTCAAATGTAAACGCGTTTTCAAATAAATTGACGACGCCATTTTTAGGCAACAAATTTTCCATTTTATTCCTGTTTTGAGTTGAATTTCAGTGTTTTTTCGATCGCCTTGATCATTTTTCCGGCAATGTCGATATTTGTGGCACCCTCAATTCCTTCAAGACCAGGCGAGGAATTCACTTCCAGAAGTAGCGGCCCTTTTGATGATCGGATGATATCTACACCGGCAACTTTAAGATCCATCGCTTTTGCGGCTTTAACAGCAATCCGACGTTCTTCAGCCGTAGGTTTAATGACACTTGCCGTACCACCAAGGTGAATGTTTGCGCGGAATTCGCCCGCTGGAGCTTCACGTTGGATTGAAGCTACAACTTTTCCATCGATTACAAAGCATCTGATGTCTTTGCCGTTGGCTTCTTTGATGTATTCCTGAACCAGGATGTTTGCATTTAAACTTTTAAACGCGTTGATTACTGATTCGGCAGCTTTCTTGGTTTCAGCGAGAACGACACCTTTTCCCTGAGTTCCTTCCAGAAGTTTTACGATAAGTGGAGAGCCACCAACCATTTTGATCAAATCGTCGGTATCTAAAGGCGAATTTGCAAACCCGGTCGTAGGAATGTCGATGCCGTTGTTTAACAACAGCTGAAGCGAGAATAATTTGTCGCGCGATTGCGTAATGGCAGAAGCCGAATTTAGGCAAAAAACTTTCATTCCTTCAAACTGGCGAGTTAACGCGCAGCCGTAAAAAGTAATGCTTGGGCGGATACGCGGAATAATCGCGTCGAATTCGTTGAGGATTTTCCCACCGCGGTAATGGATTTCAGGCTTTGTCGCATCGAGTTTCATGTAACATTCTTTGATGTTTAAGAACTGCATTTCATGACCTCGGATTTCGCCCGCTTCCATGATTCGGCGGTTGCTGTAAAGTTCCGGATTGCTGGCCAAAACTCCGATACGAAGACCAGGTTTTGATCGCACCGAATTTTTATAAATTTCCTGAATATTATCACCGGAATGACTGATCAAAAAGCTTTGCTCGGGATCAACTAAGGCGCGGCCACTCATTGCTTCACGTCCGAGTAGCATTCGGTATCCCATTGAATCCCGATTGGTCAGTGTGAGTTCGATCGGCCATTGATCATCGCCGAGCTGGAGTGTGGTGCGAATCACAAATCGACTTTCTCGGAAACCACTCGAACTTTTAACCATTCGCCGATCAACCATTGGCGCTTCGCACGAAATAATGGTTTTTAGGTTTTTTTGAATCGGATTGATGTCAAATTTCACCCAATTCGCACCGTCTTTTACGAACGGCGAGATATTGATAGCATGAAGTGCCGAGGTTTTTGCTCCCGAATCAACCCGGGCTTTAATTGTTGGTATTCCGAGGTCGGGAAACGAAAGCCATTCTTCGCTTCCGAGTATTACTTTTTGCTGTGTCATCTGCTAATATTTCGGGATAAAATTAGTTTGTTTTTTCTTTGAAAAAGCGTCTGGTTGTCAAATCGTGATAAAAAAAAAGAACCTACTGATTAGTAGGTTCTTCTGCTTTTTGAACTTTCACTGAGAGCTCCTGCGAAGTATCGTCCGGAAGGTCCATGAATATCTCGTCACCACTGGTGATTTTCGAAATGATGATCTCCTCGGCTAGGGCGTCTTCAACATATTTCTGGATTGCACGTTTTAGTGGACGAGCGCCAAACTGTTTGTCGAATCCTTTGTCGGCAATGAACGCTTTCGCTTTGTCAGAAAGATTGAGTTTGTAGCCTAAGTCTTCGATTCGCTTGTAAAGTTTTTTCAATTCGATTTCGATGATCAAATCGATATGTTCTTTTTCAAGCGGATTAAAGACGATAACATCATCAATTCGGTTTAAGAACTCAGGCGCAAATGTTTTCTTCAACGCATTTTCAATGATTCCTTTCGAATGTTCATCAGCTTGGGAAGCACGTGCTGCAGTTCCAAATCCGACGCCCTGACCAAAATCCTTAAGCTGACGCGCGCCAACGTTTGAGGTCATGATAATGATTGTGTTTTTAAAATCAATTTTACGGCCTAAACTATCGGTAAGGAAACCATCGTCAAGAACTTGAAGCATCATGTTGAATACATCTGGGTGAGCTTTTTCGATCTCGTCAAGTAAAACAACACAATATGGTTTTCTGCGAACTTTTTCAGTCAACTGACCACCTTCTTCGTAACCAACATATCCCGGAGGCGCTCCAACTAATCTGGAGATTGCAAATTTCTCCATGTATTCACTCATGTCGATACGGATCAGTGAATCTTCAGAATCAAATAATTCTTTTGCCAGAACTTTTGCCAATTGCGTTTTTCCAACTCCGGTTTGACCCAGGAAGATAAACGAACCAATCGGTCGGTTCGGATCTTTTAATCCCGCGCGATTCCGCTGAATCGATCTTGCAATCTTAAGAACCGCTTCTTTTTGACCGATTACTTTATTTTCGATCAATTCCGGCAATTTTGCCAACTTGTTGCTTTCAGTCTGAGCGATTCGGTTAACCGGAATTCCGGACATCATCGAAACAACATCAGCGACATTATCCTCGGTAACTTGAATTCGGTTGTTTTTCGAATCTTCTTCCCATTGTTCTTGTGCAAGTGCAAGTTCTTTTTCGATTCGTTTTTCATCATCGCGAAGTTTTGCGGCTTCTTCGTATTTCTGCTTTTTAACGACAGTGTTCTTAAGCTCGCGCACATCTTCAAGTTGACGCTCGAGATCCAAAATTTGCTTTGGAACATCGATATTGGTAATGTGAACCCGGGAACCCGCCTCATCTAAAGCATCGATGGCTTTATCCGGAAGGAAACGATCACTCATATATCTGTTAGTTAATTTTACACAAGCTTCAATTGCTTCCTGGGTGTAAATAACGTTGTGGTGATCTTCGTACTTATTTTTGATGTTGTTCAATATCAAGATTGTTTCATCAACAGATGTCGGCTCAACGATCACTTTTTGAAAACGGCGCTCAAGTGCACCATCTTTTTCAATATACTGACGATACTCATCTAACGTAGTTGCGCCAATGCATTGAATCTCACCGCGGGCAAGCGCAGGTTTAAACATATTCGAAGCGTCAAGTGAACCGGTAGCGCCGCCGGCACCAACAATTGTATGAATCTCGTCGATAAACAAAATAATGTCATCGTTTTTCTCGAGTTCGTTCATTACGGCTTTCATTCGCTCTTCAAACTGACCGCGGTATTTTGTACCGGCGACTAAGCTCGCAAGGTCAAGGGTAACTACACGTTTGTTAAATAAGATTCGCGATACTTTCTTTTGTATGATTCGGAGCGCGAGTCCTTCAGCTATTGCTGATTTACCAACACCGGGTTCACCGATAAGCAGCGGGTTATTTTTCTTCCGACGGCTTAAGATCTGCGAAACGCGTTCAATTTCTTTTTCTCGGCCAACAACAGGATCTAACTTGCCTTCTTCGGCCATTTCTGTTAAATCTCGCCCAAAATTATCCAACACCGGAGTCTTGGACTTTTTATTTGACTTATTGGCAGGATTATTAAAACTGCTTTCTTTTAAACTGTCATCTTGTCCGGAATCTTCGTTATACGACTCATTTCTCGGCAAGTTTTCGAGGAATTCTTCTTCGTTTGGACTCATATTTAAGTATTGTTCTTTGGCGGTGTCGTAATCGATTTTCAGTTTGTTCAGCAATTTTGTTGTCGGATCATTCTCGTTTCGAAGAATGCACAATAGCAAATGCGCCGTACTGATTGAATTACTTTGAAAGACTTTGGCTTCGAGGAACGTCGTTTTTAGGGCTCGTTCGGCTTGTCTTGTCAAATGCAGGTTTTTTTTCTCGTTGCTAATTTCGATATTAGGGCTGGCGGGGCTTAGGATCTCAACTTTTCGTCGAAGATGATCCAGATCAACAGATAGATTGTTCAGTATATTGATGGCTTTGCCGTTACCGTCTCTCAAAATTCCCAACATAAGATGTTCAGTACCTATAAAGTCGTGCCCTAGTCTGAGCGCTTCTTCTTTACTATAGGTAATGACGTCTTTTACTCTTGGTGAAAAATTATCATCCATTATATTTGGAATTGTAGGTTTTAAATTCAGTTATCTGTCGTCGCGTTTTGCAAAAACTGTTCCCTGAGTGGACTATGACAGCTAAGTGACAAAAAAATATCCTAATAAAAAACCGCCTTAAGATTAATTTATCAACTTAATAACCGATCCGCTTTGTTAATAAAACGGTGAAATTTGGGTTGTCTTAATATACGAAAAATGGGGCAAAAAGCTTATATTAGCAGGAATTTTTTTTGTAACGAAATATTTAAATTATTTAGCACACTATGGCTGACTCAGATAGGTTAATTCCGATTAATATTGAGGATGAAATGAAATCAGCTTACATCGATTATTCGATGTCGGTAATTGTATCCAGGGCGCTTCCGGATGTTCGCGACGGATTAAAGCCTGTTCACAGACGAGTTCTTTACGGAATGTATGAACTTGGCGTTCTATCTAACCGCGCACATAAAAAGTCAGCGAGAATTGTCGGTGAGGTTTTAGGTAAGTATCACCCCCACGGAGATACCTCAGTTTACGATACGATGGTTCGTATGGCGCAAGAATGGAGTCTGCGATATTTGCTTGTCGATGGTCAGGGTAACTTTGGATCAGTCGATGGCGATAGTCCGGCGGCAATGCGTTATACCGAAGCCAGAATGCGCAAGATTTCTGAAGAATTGCTTGCTGATATCGATAAAGAGACAGTTGACTTCCAACTTAATTTCGATGACACGTTGTATGAGCCGAAAGTCATGCCGACCAAGGTTCCAAACTTATTGATAAACGGTGCCTCAGGTATTGCTGTTGGTATGGCAACCAATATGCCTCCACACAACCTTACTGAGGTTGTCGACGGAATTCTGGCATACATCGATAATTCGGATATCGAAATCGACGAACTCATCACACATATTAAAGCACCTGATTTCCCGACGGGCGGAATCATTTACGGATATGACGGCGTTCGTGAAGCTTTCAAAACCGGCCGTGGTCGCGTTGTTATTCGTGCAAAAGTTAATTTTGAAGAAGTAGATGGACGTGAAGCCATCGTGGTGACCGAAATTCCATATCAGGTTAACAAAGCGGAAATGATCAAAAAGACCGCTGAACTTGTCAATGAGAAAAAAATCGACGGAATCGCCAATATCCGCGACGAGTCGGATAGAAGCGGTATGCGAATCGTATATATATTAAAGAGAGATGCCGTTCCAAACGTTGTCTTAAATACGCTTTATAAATTTACGCAACTGCAGTCGTCTTTCAGTGTTAACAACATTGCACTTGTCAATGGAAGGCCGCAAATGCTGAATCTAAAGGATATGATCCACCATTTTGTGGAGCATCGTCATGATGTGGTCGTTCGCCGCACGCAATTCGAATTGCGAAAAGCTGAAGAACGCGCCCATATTCTCGAAGGATTAATCATTGCATCTGATAATATCGATGAAGTAATTCGACTTATCCGGGCATCAAAAGACGGCGATGAGGCTCGAACAAAATTGATTGAAGCCTTTAAACTTTCTGAGATTCAGGCTCGTGCCATTGTCGAGATGAGACTTCGTCAATTAACCGGTCTTGAACAAGATAAATTGCGCGCTGAATACGAAGAGATAATGAAACTCATCCAACGCTTAAAAGATTTGCTTGCCAGCAAAGAATTAAGAATGGAGCTTATCAAAGAAGAATTACGCGAAATCAGCGAAAAATACGGTGATGCTCGTCGTTCACAAATCGAGTACGCGGGTGGAGATGTTAGCATCGAAGATCTTATTGCCGACGAAAGTGTAGTAATCACCATTTCTCACGCCGGTTATGTGAAACGCACGCCGCTATCGGAATACAAAACGCAAAATAGAGGCGGTGTCGGTCAAAAAGGTGTGGCCACTCGGGATCAGGATTTCCTTGAACATTTATTTGTGGCGACAAACCATCAATATATGATGTTCTTCACGCAAAAAGGAAAGTGTTTCTGGATGCGGGTTTACGAAATTCCGGAAGGTAGCAAAACCAGCAAAGGTCGTGCGATCCAAAACCTGATCAATATTGAGAGTGACGACAAGGTAAAAGCATTCATCTGTACTCAGGATCTTAAAGATCAGGATTATATCAATAGTCATTATGTGATCATGGCCACTAAAAAAGGTCAGGTTAAAAAGACATTGCTCGAACAATACTCACGTCCACGTCAAAACGGTATCAATGCGATTACCATCCGCGAAGACGATGAACTATTAGAAGCAAAACTGACAACCGGCGAAAGCCAGGTTCTGATCGCGGTAAAGTCCGGGAAGCTTGTTCGTTTTGAAGAAGGAAAAACAAGACCGATGGGAAGAAGCGCATCTGGAGTACGTGGAATTACCCTGGCAAACGAAACCGATGAAGTGATTGGCATGGTATCTGTAAACGACATGGGTAGCGAAATTCTGGTCGTTTCGGAGAAAGGTTACGGAAAACGCTCCGCACTCGACGAATACAGAATTACCAATCGCGGTGGAAAAGGTGTGAAAACCCTGAATATTACCGAGAAAACAGGTAGCTTGATTTCAATCAATAGCGTAACGGATGCTGACGATTTGATGATCATCAACAAATCAGGGCTTACAATCCGCATGGAAGTTTCCGACCTTCGTGTCATGGGTCGTGCCACTCAAGGTGTCCGATTAATCAATATCAAAGGCAACGACTCGATTGCAGCTGTCACAAAAGTGATTCGTGAGGAAGAAGTTATCGTTGAAACCGAAGATGGCGAAACCGTGCTGAATGTCGAAGCGATATCAAACCCTGAAATTTCTGACGATATTGCCCAACAACCGGATATCGAGGAACAAGAGGAAGAATAATTAAATTTAATTTTATGAGAAATACATTTGGAGTAGCTGTAGCAGCGTTGCTGATATCATCGGCATCATTTGCTCAGAAAGACGAGTTAAAAACATTAAAGAAACTTTACGGAAGAGATAAATTGTCTGACAAAGACATGACAGAATATAAATCTACTGTTGCTAAAGCCGAAAGTTTCTTAAGTAGCGCAAATGAAGACGATAGAACTTACATCAATTTCTATAAGTCAATGGCGCCAATCTTGGAATTACAGCGTAAAATGACGGGAGATCCGGCTCAAAACACGGCTGCAATTGCTCAGGAATTGACTCCGGCAAAAATCAACGAACTTGCCGCATCGCTTAATTCAGTTCTTGAATACGAAAAGAAAACCGGCAAAAAAGTCTATACCAAAGACATCGAAGAAACCGTTAAAAGCTTCTCGCCACTTTTGCTTAATTACGCGATTCAACTTGGTTCAAACAAGAGAGGAGCTGAAGCATCATCGCTTCTGTACAGCCTTTATACTTTAGACAAAACGAATCAGGACAACTTGTATTATGCTGCGAGTTACGCCGTAAATTCAAATGACTACGATACCGCTCTGAAATATTACGACGAACTTAAAGCGCTTAAATATTCTGGTGAAACCACGCTTTATTACGCTCAAAACGTAGCATCTGGTAAAGAAGAATCATTTCCGACAAAAGCTGATCGCGATCGTTTTGTTTCGCTAAAAACGCACTCAATGCCACGCGATGAGAAAGTTCCTTCTAAAAGAGGTGAGATCTACAAAAATATCGCACTGATTCTGCTTCAAAAAAACCAAGTAGAAGAAGCTAAAGCAGCATTTGTTGAAGCCAAACAAGCAAATCCCGATGATGTATCACTGATGATTAGCGAAGCCGATCTATATGTGAAATTGAAAGACTATGACACGTATACCAAACTTGTCAACCAAATCCTTCAGAAAAATCCAAAAGATGCTGTTTTAGTTTACAACCTCGGTGTAATCAGCCTCGAGGCAAATCAATTGGCAGAAGCCGAAAAACACTTGACCCGCGCTATCGAACTCGATCCGAAAATGGGGAACGCATACTTAAACCTTGCTGCTATCAAACTTAAGCCGGACGAAGCTCTTGTTAAAGAAATGAACGCACTCGGAACTTCTGCAAAAGAAAACAAGCGTTACGATGAGCTTAAAAAGCAACGTACCGCAATGTTTCAAAGCGCAATGCCGATCCTCGAGAAAGCACACGAAATCGAACCTGCTAATCAGGACGTAATCGCTAACCTTATGAGCGTTTACAACTTCCTCGAAATGACCGATAAATACAAAGCATTAAAAGCAAAAAGACAACAATAAGAAAATTGTCCCCATTAAAAAACCGGAGTTTATAGCTCCGGTTTTTTTATATGTATTTTTTAATAACCCGCAGTTTATGCGTATGCCTATTGGTTTCAGCATTGTAAATTCCGAGGTGATCTAGCCTGTCAACACGAACTTTTCCGCTGGCATGAATAATATAATTGTTATCCATGATTATCCCGACATGCGTGATCCGGCCTTCTTCATTGTCAAAAAATGCCAAATCGCCGGGTTCACTTTCTTCGATAAAACTAAGCGCTTCACCTTGCAAAGCCTGCTGAGAAGCATCGCGAAGCAAATGATACCCGTTGAGTTTGTAAACCATTTGCGTAAATCCCGAGCAGTCAATTCCGAACGGCGTTTTTCCGCCCCATAAATAAGGCGCATGCAAATACAAAAATGCAGTCTGAATCAGATCACCCTTAGGCTTTTGGCCAGTGGTAGCAAGTCCTTCAAACAAAAACGAGTCAGAATTAATCGATTGGTCCTCTAAGAATGAAAGCGACGATCCAAGTGGTATCGGCATTAACAAATTGTCATTACCGGTCACGTATTCAATCAAATCCGCATTCAAAACAGTAGGAGAGGCGTTAAGCGTTTCGTATTGCTGCTGCGAAATTTCCCGATATTGCTTCGTATCGACAAATCCCTCATAACCATCCCATGCAAGCTTGATCCGCGACCACATTTTGTCGTACTCAAGAACCTCAAAGTGCTCACCAAAAAGCAATTGCGAAACAATTTCACTCCTGTCGCTCGCCTGATCACGCAAAGGCACAATGGCTAAATTGCAAATTCCAAACATCTGCTTTACTGAATTATTAGAAGCTATTTCCTGCTATCCGCTTTATCTGCCATTTTTCAGAAAAACGTCGGTATTCATTGACCTCGGATTTCAAAAATGTCAGGATATCGCTCCTATCAGGGCTAGGGCTTTATCGTACTAATTATATTTTCTCGATAACAATCGCCGATGCGCCACCGCCACCGTTGCAAATTGCCGCTGCTCCAATCCGACCATTGTTCTGATCAAGTACGCTTAACAACGTTACGATGATTCTCGCGCCTGAACATCCAAGGGGATGACCAAGAGATACCGCGCCACCGTTTACATTCACCTTGTCATTGTCTAGTCCGAGGATCTTGGAATTTACCAATCCAACAACCGAAAATGCTTCATTGAATTCGAAATAATCAACATCAGATAATTCCAATCCTACTTTTTTCAAGGCTTTTGGCAATGCTTTGCTCGGGCTTGTTGTAAACCATTTCGGTTCTTGTTCCGCGTCAGCATAACTTTTAATATATGCAAGTGGCTTCAATCCTAACGAAAGCGCTTTTTCTTCGCTCATCAAAATAACTGCCGCAGCTCCGTCATTAATTGTCGATGCGTTTGCAGCCGTAACAGTTCCTTCTTTAGTAAACGCCGCATTTAACGATGCAATCTTATCGAGCTTAACGTTTGTGTATTCTTCGTCTTTAACGACCATAACGGGCTCGCCACGTCGCTGAGGAACGGCCACCGGAACAACTTCATCGTCGAATTTTCCAGCGTCCCAAGCCTTTGCGGAACGATCATAAGATTGAATTGCATATTTGTCCTGATCTTCTCTCGTGATCCCGTGTTCAGTTGCGCACATATCCGCGCAGACTCCCATCGCATTATTGTCATAAGCGTCAGTTAACCCGTCTTTTTGAAGTCCGTCGATCATTGAAGCCGGACCAAACTTATATCCATTTCTCAAATGAAGGTAATGCGGAATCATACTCATGTTTTCCATTCCGCCTGCTACAACCACTTCAGCATCGCCCGCCATAATGGCTTGCGCACCTTGCATCACAGCTTTCATCCCTGAAGCACAAACTTTATTTACTGTTGTAGCTACAACCGTATCAGGAAGTCCCGCAAAACGCGATGCCTGACGAGCCGGTGCTTGACCAACTCCCGCTTGAACAACGTTACCCATGATCACTTCGTCAACAAGGTTAACATCGAGGTTTATTTTATCAATAGCGCCTTTAATAGCGGCCGCACCTAATTGCGGAGCCGGAATTGTTGATAATGCACCCATAAAGCTGCCAATTGGCGTTCGTGCCGCAGAAACTATAACTATTTTTTTATCCATGATTTTCAAGATTTGGTGCGAATTTACGGATTTTAAAAATAATGTTGCGCATTAACCCAATATTCTGGAACACGCGGATGTATCTTAACTTAAATCTCAATTCTAAATTTGTAGTTGATTGATAGCTAGCTTATTTATAGGTCGACCAAAAAAAACATGAGAAAAATCTACTTATTTACTTGTAAAATATATATTACTAAGTTACATTTGCAACCGCTAAAACGATAAGTTCTTATTAGCATTGGAGAGTTGCCTGAGAGGCCGAAAGGACATGTTTGCTAAACATGCGTATGGGAAACTGTACCAAGGGTTCGAATCCCTTACTCTCCGCAATACCTTCGGGGTGTAGCGTAGCCCGGTCATCGCGCCTGGTTTGGGACCAGGAGGTCGCAGGTTCGAATCCTGCCACCCCGACTTAAGGTTTTTTATGACGGACGCATAGCTCAGCTGGATAGAGCACCTGCCTTCTAAGCAGGCGGTCGAAGGTTCGAATCCTTCTGCGTTCACCACTTTAACCACTGATTTTCAGTGGTTTTTTTGGTTTTAGACTTCATCTGGATTTCGCTTTTCCGAAAGTTTTTAAATTCTTTCCGTATCAAACATCATCGCGACTTCAACTCAAATTCGTTACTTTTAGATCGTTAATAATTACCGATGATTAAATTTATAACGTCCGTGGTTGCAATTTTTTCTGCAAACTTTGCAATTTCTCAGTCTATAGCAGATACGTCATTTGTCAATCTTAAAGATTATAGCACCAATTTCGTGTATGATATGCGTTATGCAACCGATAATAATTTTTTGAGGGCTAAAGTGTATGATTGCGCCGAATGTATCTTGCGCCTAAACACCGTCAAAGCATTAATTTCAGCTAACGAAGAGTTTGTGGAAAAAGGTTACAAAATCAAGATATTCGATTGTTATCGGCCGGTCGACATTCAACGCCGGATGTGGGCAATTGTTCCTAATCCGCGCTATGTCGCAAATCCTGACAAAGGTTCGATCCACAATAGGGGTGGTGCGGTCGATATCACCTTGGTCGATTCAGATGGTGTTGAATTAGATATGGGAACCGATTTCGATCACTTTGGACCCGAAGCAGCTCATGGTGCGGGAAAGCATTCGCGTCAGGTGCAAAAAAACAGAAAACTTCTCAAGAAAGTAATGCTCAAACACGGTTTCAACGCTTTTGCGTCGGAGTGGTGGCACTACAACTTAGACGGCGCCTCAAAGTATCCGGTTTCAAATCAAAAATGGTTGTGCGATTAATCTTCGATACAACGAAGTGTGTTCATGAAGTATTTCTCCGGCTGATAGCTTTTGCCGTCAATCTCAGACACTAAGTTCTCTTTTAAAATATAATCGACCGTTTCATCAGCAAATTTAATTCGCATTAATGTGGCCGGCGATTTTTTAAGTTCTTCAAAAGAATCTTTCATAAACAAAAAGTATCCGTTCATGATTCGGTTGATGTTTCCATCTTCGGTTCTGACCGATGTTCCGCAGTCATCCTGCTCAACGTGCATCAAGGTAATAATTTTGTTATTGGCCAGTTGCAAGTAAATTCGCGATTTCTTATCAAGACATTTTGCAGGTAAAAATCCTTTGCTCTTATTGATAAATTGAACGTTTAACGTGGGTAAATTGTCGGTCAAGGCAAGTGAAAAATATAGGTAATTGGAGTTCCCGGCAAAATTCCGCTCATACATTAAATAATCCTTGGTGTTTTTATAACTTCCGATTGAATCAGAAATGTTCACGCTCCAATCGCATGGATCCTGTGCGTATGAAAAAAGAGTGAAGAACAAAAAAAGTAAGGGCAATCTCATGGTTGAATTTTGGTGCAAAGTAAAACTATTTTACGATTATCGATATCGGTCGTGAAGAAACTATAACATTTTCCGCCATCCAGAATTTTCCATTTCTTCCGGATTTCTTCTACGGTCTCCGGAAAATTTCGGGTAGTCACATTCATTCTTTGTTTCGAAAACAACTTCATTTCAGCTTTGTTATACTCGACAATATTTTCGACCAAAAATCTTCTGCCGGGAAAATCGATCAATTCGTCTGAGGTAAATAAGTGCGAATGTTGGTGGAGTTTCTCAATGCCGAAAATCTCGGAAATTGCAGCAAAAGCACCGGCTTTCATGATTGCCGCGTTAGGTTCGTACACATATTTTTTAGGAAGCGAATATTTTGAAATACCGACCGTCGACGGATTAAAAACCAACCTCTCGGATTCGTCCTGAGTAATATTCACACAAGTGATAATCGGATCCCCATTAAACGACTTGCTAAGTGTCCACAGCAGTTCTTTAACCTCGTTATTGACAGCCACAACATGGATGCTTTTCACATTTGGCAATTCGCGTAAACCGGCAGAAATATCAAGTAAAGGCGCGGTTTTCATCAAAATATTATCCGAATAATTGAAATAAGTTGGCAACAATTCGGGTACATTCGGGATGCAATCGCTCATCATAAAAACCTTGCCTTTGTGATTGTGTCTTCTGGCCGGATCAACATAAATCCAATCCCATTTTTGGTTGAGATTTTTCAAGATTTCCAAACTATCGCCGGCATATGTTGAAATATTGTCAATCTTCATTACCTGAAAATTATGACAAACAATCGCTGAAAGATCAATGTCGTATTCGCAATGAGCAACGTTTTCAATTTTTTTCGAAAAGTAGTAATCATCAACACCAAAGCCGCCGGAAAGATCAATCAACGACCTGCCGCTGACCAGATTTGATTTGAATCCTGCCGTAATTTCAGACGATGTTTGTTCAATCGACAGCTTTTCGGGATAGTAAATATCGTCGCAATTAAACCACGTAGGAAGTTTTTCTTTTGCTTTCGATTTGGCAACAATCTGATTGAGAATGACCTTATAGTCAATTTCCGGGAACGGATTTTTAGTTAAAGCGAGTTTCGAGATGTCTGACGTTAAGTTGCTAGTAATGAAGCGCTGAACATTTTTGCTTAGAATGCGTTGATCCATCAAATGTCCTTTGTCATTTGTCGTACAATCTTATTTTCGGGCAGAAACTCTTTTGCAACAACCTTAATGATCGTATACAATGGAACCGCGATAATCATTCCGGCAATACCCGATAAAAAACCGGCGATCAGTATCACTAAAAATATCTCGAGTGGATGCGATTTGACACTGTTGGAGAATATCAGCGGTTGTGAAAGATTGTTGTCAATTACCTGAACAATCCAAAATCCGATCAATACATAAATGGTTGCAGGCAATATGTCGCTTTGGAAATTTTCGCCCAAATGGCTTAACATAGTCAAAATTGCCGCAAACACTGAACTGATTAGTGGGCCTATATACGGAATGATGTTCAGAACCGCGCAGAAAAATGCAATTACAAACGCATTTGGAATGCCGAAAATCAACAAGACAATCAGATATAAAACAAAAATCACAAATAACTGAATTAATAATCCTACAAAATATCGGCTTAGAAGATCGTTAATTGTATCGAGCGAGTGCAGGATTTTGTCCTTGTGATTTGTAGGTAGAATTTTTTTAATGCCGGTCACAAACATTTTGCGATCCTTGAGAAAAAAGAAAGTGATAAACATGACTGAAGCGAAACCAATTCCGAAACTGCTTAATGCGTTTAACAAGCCGTTTAAAAACGCCGGAATAAAAGATAAATCCAATTGCGATGCGATTTCATTTGGCTTAAGCATGTTGTCGCTATCGATATTGTATCCGTCGAGGAAGGTCTTAATTTGTGAAAGCAGCGTGGTGAGTTGAGCCTCGATGTCGAGCGTTGATAGAACCGACAGATTTTTCCCTTGAGCAACAATCAGCGGAATAAATAATAAAATAAGTCCGACAATTATTGAAACATAAAGTGTCAATGTCAGTATTACCGCTGCTAAATGTGGAAGTTTGGTCTTTCTGGTTAAAAATTTAATAATCGGATTACCGACCATTGTCAGAATGATGGCGAGCATCAGGTAAATAATAATTGACTGAATTTTAAAGAGGAAAATCAGCAGCAAATATAAAATTGCCAAAATGATGACTGCTCGTACAATTCCGTTGGCGATAACTTTTGATGTAAACATGTTGTGTGGTTTACTACAAACTTAGCTAATAAATCGCTTAATTATTGAAAATATAATGGATGATATTGGCGCCCATTTTTAAGGCTTTTTCGCGAACGTCAGCGGGATCATTGTTCACTTCTGGATCTTCCCAGCCGTCACCTAGGTCGGTTTCATACGTGTATAATAATGCAATTCGGCCTTCTGCAAAAATGGCAAATGCTTGTGGTCGTTTGCCGTCGTGCTCGTGGATTTTCGGAAGTCCGCCCGGAAAAGCAAATGGCTTCTGGAAAATTTGATGCGTTGAGGGAAGCTCCATTAAATCCCGATCTGGAAACAATTTCTTGATTTCACCGCGAATAAATTTATCCATTCCGTAATTGTCATCAATGTGGAGAAATCCGCCGCCATCCAGATATTTCCGCAAATTGGAGATGTCTGTCGAACTGAAAACAACATTTCCGTGACCGGTTAAATGAACGTATGGATAATCAAAAATCTCCGGACTTCCGGGCTCAACTGTTGCAGGCTTTGGCTTGATCCGCGTTGAAATGTTTTGATTGCAGTACTTAATTAGATTTGGCAAAGAAGTCGGATTAGCATACCAATCGCCACCGCCGTTGTACTTCACAAGTGCGATCTCCTGCGATGAGGCTGTGACTGAAATTATCGCCAATAAAAGGAATGCAATTTTTTTCATCGGATTATTCATTTACAAATGCAACGCTGTGAACGGCAACGATCGCCGCAGTTTCGGTTCGAAGTCGCGTGTTGCCCAAAGATACAGGCTGAAACCCTTTGTCAAGCGCCAATTTAATTTCTTTCGGAGAGAAATCGCCTTCCGGACCAATCAAAATGATCGTATCTGAATTTGGGTTTAATGCGCTTTTGAGCAGTTTTTTTTCACCGTCTTCGCAATGAGCTATAAATTTCTGACCGACAATTTCGCCTTTCATGAATTCTGAAAAGCTGATTGGATCGTTTAATTTTGGCAGGTGATAGCGCAACGATTGCTTCATCGCTGATAAAATCACTTTAGTCATCCGTTCGGTTTTTAATGTATTTCGTTCCGAATGATCGCAGATAATCGGGGTAATTTCGGTCACGCCGATTTCAGTCGCTTTCTCAAGAAACCACTCGTACCGGTCGTTCATTTTGGTCGGTGCAACAACCATATGCAATTGAAAATCTGATGGCAATTGCTTTTCCGTTGATGCAATCCGGACTGCACATTTATGGTCTGACGCCGCTATAATTTCGCATGTAAATAATTGTCCTAAACCATTAGTAACAAATAATTTATCACCTTCTTTCTTACGAAGTACTTTAACAATATGCCGACTTTCCTCTTTGTCAAAAGTAAAGCTGATCGTGGTATTGTCGATGTCTGAATTATAGAATAATTGCATTTAAAACGAATATCTTGCTTTAGAAACCACCGATGCGTCTTCAAAAGTGTTTTCTAGGAATTTATAATATGCCGTGATGCCGATCATCGCCGCATTATCAGTTGTGTATGAAAATTTCGGAATAAAAACCTTCCAGCCTTTTTTGGCGCCTTCATCCATCAAACGTTGACGTAGTCCGGAATTTGCAGCAACTCCACCGCCAATTGCAATTTGTTTAATTCCGCTTTGCGAGGCTGCTAAAATTAACTTTTCCATCAAAATTTCGATGATGGTATGTTGGACCGACGCACAAATGTCGGCCATGTTATTTTCGACAAAATCTGCATCGGCCGCCACTTGCTTCTGAACAAAGTAGAGGATGGCGGTTTTCAATCCTGAAAAACTAAAGTTCAGATCCGGTGCTTTTGGTTTCGGAAAAGTAAATTTAAACTTATCTCCGCTTTGAGCAAATTTATCGATCAATGGGCCGCCGGGATAGGGAAGACCAAGGATTTTTGCAGTTTTATCGAACGCTTCTCCAACCGCATCGTCGGTAGTTTCTCCTAAAACTGTCATGTCTGAAAAACCATCAACGCGAACAATTTGCGTATGTCCGCCGCTTACTGTTAAAGCTAAAAATGGAAATTCAGGTTTGTCCTGACCGTTTTCGTCAATAAAATGCGCCAAAATGTGGGCGTGCATGTGATGAACCGAAATAAGCGGAATGTTCAGAGCCAGAGCAAGCGATTTTGCAAAGGACCCACCAACCAATAGCGATCCCATAAGACCCGGACCTTGGGTAAACGCAATTGCCGATAACTGGTCTTTCGAAATTCCAGATTGACGAAGAGCTGCATCAACCACAGGGACAATATTTTGTTGATGGGCGCGCGATGCCAATTCGGGCACAACTCCGCCATATTCCTGATGAATTAGCTGATTTGCCACAACATTAGACAAAACTTTGTCGTTCTCAAGTACTGCCGAAGCGGTATCGTCGCAAGAACTTTCGATGGCAAGAATATAAACTGGTTTTTGAGACATTAAAGTCGTTCGATTTTTAGTTTAAAATTTGATAAACAGCGGTAAAAAATCTATTTTTACAGCACGTCAAAATTACGGAAATTTCGAGAGGTTTCGGTACATTCACGCTAATTTGTAATTGTAGAGATCCTGAGCACCAAAAGCATCAAGAAGATAGTCCTGGGAATAATCCTTTTATTGCTTTCATTGGCTATTGCTCTTTCATTGCCCATTGTTCAGACTCAGATCGGAAAGTACGTCACTAATCGCATCAATGCCGATTATGGAACTGACATCCATGTTGAGAAGGTCGCAATTACGGTCTTCGGTGGCGTGAACTTAAAACAGGTAATCATTCGCGACCATCACAAAGACACGCTCATATTCGCCAACCGGCTGAAAACGAATATTTTAAGTTTCCGTCAACTTTACAATGGAAGTCTGCTTTTCGGTGATATTTACGCCGGGAAAATGATTCTCAACATGAAAATTTATGAAGGTGAGAAAGAGACGAATCTCGATCGGTTCATTCGGCTTTTTGATACCGGCAAACCGTCAGAAGGTAAATTTTTGATGAAGGCAGACCGTGTTTTCGTTACAGATAGCCGATTTGTACTTACTGATCTAAATCTTGAAAATCCCAAAACATTAGATCTTCTTGATGTAAACACGTCGCTGGATCGTTTGCAGATCAAAGGCCCGGTAGTGACAACACTCATCAAAAAGATGTCGTTTGTTGATCATCACGGACTTCGTGTCAATAATTTGGCAACCGATTTTACCTACAGCAAAACCAATATCCTGTTGAAAAAACTCGACATGCAGACTGAGAATTCGTCTTTCAAAGGGGATGTCGCGCTGAATTACAACAAAGAAGATTTTAAAGATTTCAACAACAAAGTGGCTTTCGATGTCGATATCCGCTCGGCCTCGCTTTCCTCAAACGATATTCGTTATTTCTACAAAGAACTCGGCCCGGACCGTCAGTTTTTGCTTCAGGCGCAGATTAATGGAACTTTAAATAATTTTGACGCCAAGAATCTTGATTTGGTCGATGCCAATTCGGTTATCAAAGGCGATGTGACGTTTCGCAATTTGTTTTCACCCGAAAAAGGTTTTTCACTTAGCGGCGATTTTGAGAACCTTTCGTCCGATTATCAAAGTCTGACGAGCCTTCTTCCAAATATACTTGGAAAAAGACTCCCGTCGATGCTTGCCAAGTTCGGCAGATTCAACATGCGAGGGAAAACCGATGTTTCAACTGAAACTATTTCGGCCGATTTTTACATGTCGACTGCCATTGGAAATGTTCAATCGAAACTCGAAATGGCAAATATCGATCATATCGACAACGCGACATATTCGGGTAATGTGATTCTCGAAAATTTCAATTTAGGCGCCTTGTTAAATACGAAGGAACTCGGAACAGTCACCTTGAATGCGGATATTGACGGAAAAGGGTTCACTGAAGATTTGCTTGATACCCGATTGAACGGCGATATCTACCGAATCAAAATCCACGGGTACAACTACACCAATATCAAAGTCGACGGAAATTTCAAAAAACCATCGTTTACCGGAAGTTTGGTGGTCAACGACCCGAATTTGTTCATGGATTTTGAAGGTGCGGTCAACCTCAGTCGCAAGGAAATTTTCTACGATTTTCACACCACCATTGATTATGCCAATCTGGTCAATCTGAAAATCAACACCAAAGATTCAATTTCGATTTTTAAAGGCGATGTCCGAATGCAGGTAGCAGGAAGTTCGATTGACGAATTGCGCGGCGATGTCTTTATCACTCACACATCGTATCAAAATAGCAAAGACACGTATATTTTTGACGATTTTACGATCAACTCTTCATTCGATGAAAATAATGTCAAGACGATTTTTATCGATTCGCCGGATATCATTCGCGGGAAAATGACCGGAAAATTCGAGTTTGCTCAGCTCATAAAAATGGCCGAAAATTCCCTTGGTAGCCTTTATGCCAATTACTCTCCCAACAAGATTAAGAAAGGACAATATCTTCAGTTTGATTTCTCGGTCTACAACAAAATTATTGAAATCTTCCTTCCCGGAATTTCACTTGGTGCAAACACGACCATTGCCGGAAATATTGATGCCGATACAGATGATTTTAAACTGAATTTTAAATCGCCCAAAATATCAGCCTACGAGACGATTTTGGATAGCATTTCACTCCGACTTGACAATCAAAACCCGCTTTATAATGCCTATGTTGAGATTGACAGCATCAAAACCAGCATGTATAAAATTTCTGATTTCAGCCTGTTAAATATTACTGCAAATGATACGCTGTTTGTCAGATCGGAATTTAAAGGCGGAAACTTAGCGCAGGATTTTTACAATCTCAACCTCTATCATACTATTGATGAAAACAGAAACAGTGTAGTCGGCATTGACAAATCCGAACTTAAGTTTAAAGATTATTTGTGGTATTTAAACGAGGAAGAAAATACCGAGAACCGCATAATTTTCGATAAATCGCTCAAGAACTTTACAATTCAAAATGTTGTTTTGTCACATGAAGATCAAAACATCGCCCTTAACGGAACGCTTCGTGGACGAAATTACAAAGATCTTCAGTTGGCGTTTCACAACATCGAACTCGACAAAATCACTCCGAATCTGGCGAAATTTACCATTGAAGGCGATCTCAACGGAACGGTAAATTACCGACAGGATAACAACGTTTACAAACCAACGGCAGCGCTTACCATTGATCAGCTCAATATCAACGACACGCCACTTGGCCAACTTGAACTGGATATCAGCGGTGACGAATCGTTCAAAACATTTTTCGTAAATGCCGCTATCGAAAACGACGAAACTGAATCGTTTACCGCCTCAGGAGAAGTGGTGGTGGACGGCAGTGAAACCTATACCGACCTTGATCTCCGTTTCGACCGACTGAACTTGAAATCATTGAGTTCTTTGGGAGGCGACATTATCACTGATATCACTGGATTTGCGTCAGGAACCGCGCGGATCGACGGAAACGTAAAAGATCCTACGATTAACGGCCGGCTTTTTCTCGACGACACCGGATTGACAGTTCCGTATCTAAACGTGCGTTACGATATTGAAAATCGGGCGATTGTGGACGTCACCGAAAGTTTATTCATTATCCGAAATCCCGAAATAACGGACTCCAAGTACAAAACAACAGGATACCTAAATGGTCGGGTTCGTCACGACAAACTAGCCGACTGGCAACTCAATCTTGAAATTACCTCAGATCGCTTGCTGGCTTTGGATACTCAGGACAGCGAAGATGCGGCCTATTACGGAACTGCTTTTATAAATGGTCGCGCCACCATTACCGGTCCGGCCACTGGATTATTCATTAAGGTCAACGCCGAATCTGAAGCGGGAACCGACATCAAAATTCCGATCAGCGAAGCCGAATCTGTTGGTACAAACAGTTACATCACCTTTCTGACGCCACAACAAAAATACAACCTTAGTAAAGGAATCGTTGAAGCCCGGAATTACAACGGTCTTGAACTTGAATTTGATTTCGATATCACGCCCGATGCTGAAGTTGAAGTAATTTTGGACCGAAATACCGGACACGGAATTAAAGGTCGTGGTTTCGGATCGCTTTTGTTTAAGATCAATACGCTCGGGAAATTCAATATGTGGGGCGATTTTCAGGCCTATGAAGGAATATATAACTTCAAATACGGCGGGTTGATCGACAAAAAACTTAATGTCAAAAAAGGCGGCTCAATTATTTGGGAAGGCGATCCAATGCGCGCTGTTCTCAATCTCGAGGCTGTTTATTCTACAACCGCCAATCCTGCAGTTCTTCTTGAAAATGCATCATTCAACCGAAAAGTTCCCGTAGAAGTGGTAATCGGAATCCGCGGAAACCTTAGCAATCCTGAACCTGAATTCGACATCACCTTTCCAACGGTAAGTTCGGTTTTGGAATCCGAGATTCAATACAAATTACAGGACCGCGACACACGCCAAACACAAGCCTTATACTTATTGTCATCCGGCGGATTTTTGAGCCCGGAAGGGGTAAGTCAATCCGATTTTGCCGGAAATTTCTTCGAACGTGCCAGCGGACTCTTTAATGATATTTTTCAGGATGAAGACGGAAAATTTGTGGTAGGTATCGACTATACGTCAGCCGATCGACGTCCGGGACTGGAAACCGACGGGCGATTTGGCTTCACGGTTTCTACAAAAGTGAACGAGCGAATTACCATCAATGGAAAAGTCGGAGTTCCCGTAGGCGGAATCAACGAGTCGACCATCATCGGCGATGTCGAGGTTCAATACCGCGTTAATGAAGACGGAACGCTGAATCTACGCGTGTTCAATCGCGAGAATGACATTAATTACGTAGTTCAGGATATCGGATATACGCAAGGCATCGGACTTTCCTATGAAATTGATTTCGACACTTTCAAAGAATTCGTCAACAGGGTATTCAAAAACCTCAAACTCGACCGACTGCCTAAAGTTATCGAAGAAATCCCGGATTCTGAACCTCACCCTGACTACCTCAATTTCCCGTCTCGCAAACCTGAAGAAGCGCCGGTAAAGATCAACTCAGAGGCCATTCCAACCGAAGATTAACCGTTTTTCGCACGCGCAATTTTAGCCGTTTTTTTAGAAACTTATCAACGAAAACGATTGAAACCTAATCTTTTCTTAAGATAATTTCGAATCT
Source organism: Flavobacterium sp. (assembly GCA_015234525.1). Lineage (GTDB taxonomy): Bacteria > Bacteroidota > Bacteroidia > Flavobacteriales > Flavobacteriaceae > Flavobacterium. The sequence continues at coordinate 236,795 of JADGMX010000049.1, forward strand.
GTTACGATTGTCTGCTGCATTTAGTAAATTTACTTTTTAATTGATTTTTACATGTCAAAACCTATTAAGAAAATCGCAGTCCTGACTTCCGGTGGCGATTCACCCGGAATGAACGCTGCTATTAGATCTGTTGCACGAACCTGCGCTTACCACGGAATTGAATGTATCGGAATTTATCGCGGATATCAGGGAATGATCGAAGGCGATTTTAAAGAACTTGGTCCACGTAGCGTTAATAACATCATTAATAAAGGTGGAACAATTCTAAAATCGGCCAGATCAAAAGATTTTATGAAGCCCGAAGGTCGCGTTCAAGCCCATCAAAACCTGACAGACGCCGGTGTCGACGCGCTGGTTGTAATCGGTGGCGACGGAAGCTTCTCAGGCGCACTGGCTTTCAACTCCGAATTCGGCTTTCCGGTTATGGGAATTCCAGGTACGATTGATAACGACATTCACGGAACCAGTCACACCCTGGGCTACGACACCGCCCTGAATACCGTTGTTGAAGTTATCGATAAGATTCGCGATACGGCAAGTTCACACAACCGACTTTTCTTTGTGGAAGTTATGGGTCGCGATGCCGGTCATATCGCTCTAAACGCAGGTATTGGCGCCGGTGCAGAAGAAATTTTGATTCCCGAAGAAGACCTCGGACTCGACCGCCTTCTTGAATCGCTGCAAAAAAGTAAAGCTTCAGGTAAATCTTCAAGCATCGTTGTAATCGCTGAAGGTGATAAGATCGGTAAAAATGTTTTCGAACTTAAAGACTACGTCGAGGCAAACCTTCCGGAGTACGACGTTCGCGTTTCTGTTCTCGGCCATATGCAACGAGGCGGTTCGCCAACGTGTTTTGATCGCGTGCTCGCAAGTCGCCTTGGCGTAAAAGCAGTCGAATCGCTACTTGAAGGAAAATCAAATTACATGGTCGGGTTGCTAAACGATCAAATGACCTTGACCCCGCTCGAACAAGCTATTAAAGGACACACAGAAATAGACCGCGAGTTGCTACGCGTTTCCGACATTATGTCGACTTAGCACAAATATTAACCACAGAAATTCAGAAATTATGTCAAAAGTAAAACTTGGAATAAATGGTTTTGGAAGGATCGGTAGAATCGTCCTTCGCGAAACGCTCAATCGCGATAACGTAGAAGTAGTGGCAATCAACGACCTTCTTGAAGTAGATCACCTTGCTTATTTATTAAAATACGATTCGGTTCACGGAAATTTCGCCGGAAATGTTGAAGTGCGTGACGGAAAACTATATGTAAACGACAAATACATTCGCGTAACTGCCGAAAAGGATCCGTCGCAATTAAAATGGGACGAAGTTGGAGTAGACGTTGTAGCCGAATGTACCGGAATTTTCACCACGCTAGAAAAAGCACAAGCTCATATCGATGGCGGCGCTAAAAAAGTTGTCATCTCAGCTCCATCTGCCGACGCGCCAATGTTTGTCATGGGTGTTAATCACCAAAAAGCAACCGCAGCAGACACAATCGTATCAAACGCTTCGTGTACCACAAACTGCCTTGCGCCACTTGCAAAAGTGATCAACGATAATTTTGGAATCGTCGAGGCGCTTATGACAACCGTTCACGCAACAACCGCCACGCAACTTACCGTAGACGGACCTTCGAAAAAGGATTTCAGAGGCGGACGCTCAGCACTTCTTAACATCATTCCGGCTTCAACAGGTGCTGCAAAAGCGGTCGGAAAAGTCATTCCCGAACTTAACGGAAAGCTTACCGGAATGTCGATGCGCGTTCCAACTGCCGATGTTTCTGTTGTCGATATGACCGTGAAAGTGGCCAGGGAAACTTCATATGAGGAAATCATGCAAGTTTTCAAAAAAGCGTCGGAGGGCGAGTACAAAGGAATTGTCGGATATACCGATGACGATGTGGTCTCTCAGGATTTCGTGTCAGATTCGCGGACGTCAATTATCGATGCCAAAGCCGGAATCGGATTAAATTCGACGTTCTTCAAAATTGTATCTTGGTACGATAACGAATACGGCTACTCGAGCAAATTAATCGACTTGTCAGTGCACGTTGCCGGACTATAATTTCATAAAAATCCCGTTTTTAGCGGGATTTGTTTTTTATTTTTGAAGCTATTTCCTGCTGTCGGCTATATCTTTTGTGCGCTAAAGAAGCGCAAAAAAGGATGCCGCTTCCCATCAGGGCTAAACCTAACGAGAAACCATACCCAAAAAATGAAACTAATAGTTGATAGCGGCTCGACCAAAGCCGATTGGATTGCCATAGACGATAACGGTAAAGTTTTATTCACCACACAAACCCTTGGGCTCAACCCCGAAGTGCTGCAAAAGGACGAAATCATCACGCGCCTAAGCGACCGATTTGATATTTTGCAAAACAAAAATTCAGTCTCCGACCTTTTCTTTTACGGCGCCGGATGCGGAACCGACCGAATGAAAAATTTTCTGGCAGAAGTTTTTGAAGAGTATTTTGCAAATGCAAACGTGCTGGTTCACGAAGATACTTATGCGGCAGTTTACGCAACCACACCAAAGGACCAGGCTGCAATCGTGGCTATTTTGGGGACAGGTTCTAATTGTAGCTTTTTCGATGGAAAGCAACTTCATCAAAAAGTACAATCACTTGGATACATCGCCATGGATGATTGCTCGGGAAATCAATTCGGACGCCAACTCATCCGAGGGTATTACTTCAACAAAATGCCAAAAGATCTGGCAACCGAATTCGAAAAATCCTATGACCTCGACGCCGATGTCATCAAGAAAAATTTATACAAAGAGCCTAATCCGAACGCCTATCTGGCTACGTTTGCCAAATTTTTGATCCAGCACAAGGATCATCCGTTTTGTCAGCAGATTATCATCAGCGGAATGGAAGATTTTGTCGAAAATTACATCAAGCAATACGACAATTACCAAGCGGTTCCGGTTCATTTTATCGGCTCGATCGCCTTTTATCTTCAGGATGAACTCCACAACGTGCTATCGGAACACGGAATCAAAATTGGAAATGTGCTTCGCCGACCAATCGACGGACTAATTCAATATCACATTCTCAATAAATAATGGAAATCGCAATCATCGCCCACGACAATATGAAAGCTGAAATGGTTCAGTTTCTCAACAAGAACAAAGACCTTTTTAATGAAAGGGGATTTAAATTGGTCGCCACGGGAACTACCGGAAAAAAGGCGGAAAGAGCCGGGTTTAAAGTCCGAAAAATGCTTTCAGGTCCGTTAGGCGGCGATGCGCAAATCGCAGGTCGTGTTGCTGAAGGAAAAACATCAATGGTATTTTTCTTTAAAGATCCGCTATCAAGTCATGCGCACGAAGCCGACATCAATATGCTGATTCGTGTTTGCGATGTTCATAACGTTCCGCTTGCCACAAACGAAGCTACCGCTCAGTTGCTACTAGAAGCTATTTCGAGGCAATAACCGAAATCTCGATATTTACATTCTTTGGTAACGCCGCAACTTGTACCGTCTCGCGAGCAGGAGCGTTTTCGTCGGTAAAATAACTGCCGTAAACACCATTGATCTTCACAAAATCATTCATGTCAGTGATAAAAATCGTTGCTTTAACGACATGATTGAAATCCATTTCTGCAGCGTTCAAAACTGCTTTTACGTTTTCCATCACCATCTTGGTTTCCTGCTCAATAGTTTCAGTTACCAGCGAACCGTTAGCAGGATCGATCGCAATCTGACCCGAAGTATATAACGTGTTGCCAACCAAAACGGCCTGGCTATAAGGTCCGATCGGTGCCGGCGCTTTATCTGTAAAAATAAGTTTCTTCATAATTATCTGATTACCCTTTCAGGTTGCGTTCGTTTTTCCCATTTGATATCGCTCAAAACACCTGATTTTACGCCGATGAAAAAGCCCCAGAAGGCGCGGTCCCCGAAAGGTGTCCAGTTGAAATCCATTCGCCAGCTCATCAAATCGCGTTCAAATCGCAATTGCGTAAAGGTCACGCCTTTTTGAACGAAATCGTAACCCGTTGAAACGCCAAATTTCCACTTCGGAGTCAAATCAGCATTAGCGGAAATCATCAGTGAGTTTCCGGTAATTTTGTTTTCGCGTCGTGCGTTTCCATACGTTAATGAATAGGCGAGGGTAAGATCGAAGGGCAACTTCGAGTTAAAGAAACTGGTTACAACGTCTTCTGTCTGATCGTCTTCATCTTCCTCGAACATGCTTTCGCGTCGGTCGCTAAAATCGGTATTTGTTCCAAAAAGATCGTCCTCACGACCGCCGTTGCGAACCCCCTGGTTGTTGCGGTCTTTTTTGTTTCCGCTTCCGGTGCTGGTAAACGAATAACCCAACGTCATGTTTGCACTTGTCATCCGAAACAAGCTTCCGCCATTATCGATATTAAATGTATTAATTCGGCGTCCGGCATTATCAATCGCATACGGGTCTAATGTCGCTGCAAAGTTTACATTCATCTTGTCCTTGAACAATTGCGTTCCACCGCTAATTCGGACCGGAGACCAGCCAAGCGAATCGGCTGCAATATTATAACTCGTAGCCAGGTTTAAATTGTTTAACAACATCACTTTTCGGGGTTCACCACCAATCGAATCTTTATCGCGAACCTTTGCTTCAAAAGTATTATTTACCGAAAATCCAATGTTATTTGAGTACGTATTTCCCGGTGAGCCAAAAACTCCATTTTCAAATCGGGTGTAATCGCGAATCATTTGTCCGGTTCCATCGGGATCGTACGTATCGTAATATTGCTCAAAACTAGGCGTGTAGCTATAAGAAACCGACGGTCGGATGACGTGACGAATAGCTTGAATTTTCTTGTTTTCACCAAAGTTAAACGTTCCGTAAACCGTAGTTCCCAAACTCGAAGAGAATGAATAAGTCCTGAACGAGTCAAAACCGTTCACATCTTGCTGGATCAACGAGTCGCGCTCGGTATCATAAAATCGACGAAGCGTTTTTAGTGTCCAAACTTCCTCGTAGTTTACGCTGGTTGTGGCACTAAAATACTTGAAAATCTTAAAATTCGTGCTAAGGGGAATCGAGTGCTGAAAACCAACGTTTGCGTCTCGGAACATTTCAGGTTTGAAAAACAGCGAATCAGTAGTAAGGATTCGGTTTTCGCCGCGTAAATTATACTGCAAATTGATGTTTTTGAAAAATCCTTTTTTGATTCCGTCGCGTGGTGCAAAAGGGAAAATTCGGTCAACACTTAACTGAAGTGTCGGCAATGTCATATTTATAACCTGCGTATTAGTGTTCTGAGAGTGCGTGGCCGCCAACGAAAGATTAACCTGTGGAACCGAGTTGAACGTAGTTGAATACGAAATCGACGACGACATGGTATTGGTTAAACTCGATCCAATGTTCACCTGATTTATCGATTCCTGAAAATAAGTACTACTACCTAAATTGACCGAGGCGCTAAATCTGGAATTCGGATTCGATTTTGGATCTTTATTGTGACTCCACTGAATATTATAAATCGATCGTCGTGCGTAATCCGGAAAGCCGCGTTCGCTGTTAATGAGATTCTCAAAACGAATGTTCAAATTTCCGCGAAAGCGATATCTTTTGGCATAATTGGTTTCAAATCGTAAACCGTAACTTCCGTTTGTGTAATAATCGCCCAGAACCGCGAGGTCATAATTGTCGCTTAATGCAAAATAATACCCTCCGTTTTGCAGGGAATATCCCCGTTGGCGCGTATCGCCATAGGTCGGAATCAAAATTCCACTCCGGCTCTCGGTTGTCATTGGAAAAAAGGCAAATGGAAGTGCGATCGGCGTTGGAACATCGGCGATAACCATGTGGGTGAGGCCAACGACTACCTTTTCGCCGGGAACCAATTTAACTTTATCGGCCTGGAAATAATATTCGGGATTATCGATGTCTTTGGCTGTGGTAAAACGAGGGTTTTTCATAAAGTAAACCGAGTCGTTTTCTTTTTTGGTCAGTGGCGCTTTAACTTTAAACTCGCCTTGTTCAGTCCGGGAATTCCAAACTAAGGCTTTCTTTGTCTTTAGATTAAACCGAATTGAATCAGGTTCGACAATATTTGTTCCCTGTTTAAATTTTGGTCGCTGGATTATCTTTCCGGTCGAATCTTTAATGCGCCCGGCGTAAACCTCGTTTTTCTCGTAATCCATGATAATGATACCTGCGGTCAGCTCAATATCCTGATAATAAAGTTCTGCTTTGTCATATAGCGTGATCATTTTGCGCTTCTGATCGATTTTCGCATATTCTTCAGCTTTGTACTTTATTTTATCGGTAAGAAGCGGTTTGGCAGGCTTAATGGTATCCGAGAGAATTGTATCGGCAATCTTTTCAGCTATCTCGACGTTAACTGTTAGTGAGTCCGACGATTGAGACGCCGGAACTGAAATTGGTTTGATAACCGGTTCCTGTCCATATGTTTTCGCCGAAACAATTGTTAGGAAGATTGCTGATAAAACGATATTAAATAAGTTTGTGTGCAATGGTATTAATACTATTTTTGTGCGGTGGTGTGTGTTTTAAGCGCCAAACTTACATTTTAATTTGGGTCAAAAATAAGCAAATAATAAGATTATAATTGACTGTTTCGTATAAATTAACTTTTAAAAAAATGGGTATTTCACATCATAAAAAAGCACTTTTTCTTCTAACGTTCTTTTGTTTGTCAACTGGGATCTTTGCACAATCCAATAAATTTCGGGTTGCGCTCGATGCCGGACACGGTGCGAAAGATTTTGGTGCGGTCTATAACGGCGTGATTGAGAAAAACATCGCGCTTTCTGTTGCACTTAAGGTTGGTAAAATTTTGGAAGCGCATAATGATATTGAGGTCATTTATACCAGAAAGACCGACGTTTTCATTGATCTGATCGAACGCGCCAATATTGCAAACCGTGCAGATGCGCACGTTTTTGTGTCGATTCACTGTAACGCGAACAAGAATACTGCGGCCTATGGGACTGAAACCTATGTTATGGGTATGAGTAAAAATGCGTCGAACCTTGAAGCGGCAAAACGTGAAAACTCGGTTCTGACACTCGAGAAAGATTATAAGGAAAAGTACGGAGGTTTCGATCCGAATTCGCCCGAAACATTAATCGGAATGACGCTGATGCAGGAAGAATACCTGGAAAATAGTATTTCGCTTGCCACGAAAATTCAGGATATTTTTACTGATGCGTTACATAAACGCAGTCGCGGTGTGAAACAGGCGCCATTTATGGTTTTACATAAAGCGTATATGCCGCGAGTACTGATTGAAACCGGATTTATTTCCAACCCCGCTGAAGGTGCTTACTTAGATTCAGAAGTTGGTCAAAATGAAATTTCAAAAGCTATTGCCGACGCGATTATCAGTTACAAGAAAGAATACTTCGGATCTGGCTCTAATCAGGTTGCATCGACAACATCAACCCGTCCGTCACAACGCGTTCCCGACAAACCTGCAGCACCTGTAGTTGACGAAGAAGAAGTTGTGGTTAAAACGCCACCTGTTGCTAAAACTCCGGTTAAAGCAGGTACGGTTTTTAAAGTACAGCTTGCGGCGAGCAGTACCAAGCTTGATTTAATTCCGTCTAATTTCAACGGATTAAATTCAATTTCAATGACTTCTGCAGGCGACCAATATAGATATATGTATGGAGAGGCCGACAGTTACGATGAAGCAAAACGACTGCTTCAGGAAGCAAAAGGTCGTGGTTACAATTCCGCTTTTGTAGTCGCATTCAGAGACGGTAAAAAAATAAGTGTTCAGGAAGCCTTAAAATAGCGAGTAGTTCGGAGATTTTACATTAAATTTGTTAAAAACAGCTATTTTGAAAGTTACCAGAGAAGTAAAGACCGCTATATTAGTTATTGCCTCGATTTTATTATTTATTTGGGGTTACACCTTTCTAAAAGGGAAAGATTTACTAAACGATTATAAAAATTTCTACGTCAATTATGATAACGTCGAAGGTTTAGGTGTTTCGGCACCGGTAACCATCAACGGACTTGTGGTTGGTCGTGTGGTTTCGATCACACTTCAGAATTCGGGAAATCTCGTCGTAGAACTTCAGGTTAAAACCGAGTTTCCGATCTCTAAATCGAGTGTGGTAAATATTTATGAACCCGGACTTATCGGTGGAAAACAAATTCAGATTGTACCGAATTTAGCTGATACCAATTTGGCTGAATCAGGTGATACGCTTCAAGGCGGTGTAAAGCCGGGATTGACTTCCCTTGTTGGTGACCGATTGACTCCGCTTCAGGAAAAAGTTGAGAAGATGGTCGTTAGCGCCGATTTGCTTTTGACCAACATCAATACCGTTTTCGACGATAAAACCAAGCAAAATATCAGATCGAGTGTCGACAATCTCAATGCTACGTTAGCTGAATTTAGGACTGCTTCTGCAAATCTGAATTCGATCATCGCAGTCAATAATACAAAGATCAACAACTCGATGACCAATATCGAAAAGGCGTCTGCAAATTTTGCAGTAGTCTCGGATACGATCGCAAAGGCAAATATTGGAAAAACCATTCGCAGTCTCGAACAAGCACTTGCTAAGGTTGACAATCTGATGACAGAAATCGAATCGGGTAACGGCACACTCGGAAAACTAGCTAAAGATGATGCGCTTTATAATAATTTGGCGAAATCGAGCAGAGAACTTGAACTGCTTCTGCAAGATGTCCGATTAAATCCAACAAGATATATCAATATTTCCGTATTTGGCAAAAAGAACAAACCTTATACTGCGCCTAAAGTAACAAACGATACCACCAACAACTCTGAATAACCGATGAATTATCTTGATAATATTCTGTTTGCGATCATTCTTGTGATCGGATTTGGATTTTTTACAATTAATGTCAGAAAATTAATCCGCAATATTAAACTTGGTCAGGATGTAAACAGAAGTGATAATCCTTCATTGCGTTGGGGAAATATGGCTCGCGTTGCTCTTGGTCAATCCAAGATGGTCAAACGACCGATTGCTGCGTTTTTGCACGTCTTGGTTTATCTGGGCTTTATTATCATAAACATTGAACTTCTCGAGATCATCATCGACGGTTTGTTTGGTACGCATCGTGTTTTTGCCTCGCTCGGCGTGGTTTACAACGTGCTTATCGGATCGTTTGAGATTCTCGCGGTACTGGTATTGATTGCTGTTTTCGTGTTTTTGGCTCGTCGCGATGTGACAAAAGTTAAACGACTTAAACACCCGGACCTTTCCGGCCGACCGCAAAATGACGCGCACTACATTTTATATTTTGAAATTGTATTGATGTCGCTTTTTCTTTTGATGAACGCGGCTGATTATCATTTGCAGAATGTTCCAGGGGGCATTGAGCACTATGTTCAGGCAGGTTCTTTCCCTATTTCACAATTTATATCACCCATCTTTGACGGAATGGCAATCGGAACCGTTGTTGTTCTCGAGCGACTTTTCTGGTGGATGCATATTGTCGGAATTCTGATTTTCATGAATTACCTTTACTATTCAAAACACCTTCATATTCTTTTGGCTTTTCCAAATACATATTACGCTGATTTGGATCCAAAAGGAAAATTTGCGAACCTTGAATCAGTTACTAACGAAGTAAAGTTGATGATGGATCCAAATGCCGATCCGTACGCGGCTGCTGATCCAAACGCGGTTCCGGCAAAGTTTGGAGCTAGCGATGTAATGGATTTGAATTGGGTGCAACTTCTAAATGCTTATACATGTACCGAGTGTGGTCGTTGTACTGATGCTTGTCCGGCGAATATGACCGGAAAGAAGTTGTCGCCTCGAAAAATCATGATGGATACTCGCGATCGGCTCGAAGAAGTAAGTCGGAATATCGACGCAAATAAAGGCGTGTTCGTGCCGGATGACAAAATGTTGCTTCACGATTATACAACTCCCGAGGAAATTTGGGCTTGTACTACTTGTAACGCCTGTGTTGAAGAATGCCCTGTTAGCATTAGTCCGCTATCAATTATCATGGATATGAGACGCTTTCTGGTGATGGAACAAAGTGCGGCTCCAATGGCGCTAAACGGCATGATGACCAATGTTGAGAATAACGGCGCGCCTTGGCAGTACAATCAGCAAGATAGACTTAACTGGAAAAACGAAAATTAACACGCTCTAACGTTGAGTGATTCAATTAAATATTAGTCTGATGACAGAAGATATTAAAGTACCTACAATGGCCGAAATGCTGGCAGAAGGTAAACAACCGGAAGTTTTATTTTGGGTTGGATGTGCCGGAAGTTTTGATGATCGTGCTAAAAAAATAACCAAAGCATTTGTAAAAATTCTTAACCGAGCCAATATATCGTTTGCTGTTCTTGGAACTGAAGAAAGTTGCACGGGCGATCCCGCAAAAAGAGCTGGAAATGAATTTTTGTTTCAGATGCAGGCCATGATGAATATCGAAGTGCTGAATGCGTACGAAGCTAAGAAAATCGTTACTGCTTGTCCGCACTGCTTCAATACCTTAAAAAATGAATATCCGGAACTAGGCGGAAAATACGAAGTTGTTCACCATACGCAATATCTGAAATCACTGCTTGACGAAGGTCGGTTGACGATTGAAGGCGGCCAATTTAAAGGCAAGCGCATTACTTTTCACGATCCATGTTATCTCGGTCGCGCCAATAATATTTATGAAGCGCCCCGCGATCTGATCCGTAAACTCGACGCTGAACTTGTTGAAATGAAGCGTTCCCGAACCAACGGACTTTGTTGTGGTGCCGGAGGAGCACAAATGTTCAAAGAGCCAGAACCCGGATTTAAAGACATTAATGTCGAAAGAACCGAGGAAGCGCTCAGCCTTGAACCAAAAATCATTGCAGCGGGCTGCCCGTTTTGCAATACAATGCTTACCGATGGCGTTAAAAGTAAAGAGAAAGAAAGCGATGTTAAGGTGATGGATGTTGCCGAACTTATCGCAAATGCTCAGGATTTATAGACGACCGGTTTTAAACCTTTAACACCAATCACAATGTACGTTCCTTTTGAAAACCTTCCGGAAGATTCCCGGATTTGGATATATCAGTCTAACCGTAAATTTTCCGATCAGGAAATGGCTGAAATTGACGCAGACACTAATTCCTTTGTCGAACGATGGTCTGCTCACGGTATTGGGCTCGAAGCATCGTATCTGCTAAAATATAACCGGTTTATCATTCTTGCGGTAAACCGTGAAGTTCAGGCAGCCACCGGATGCTCGATCGACGAATCCGTTCGTTTTATCCAAAACCTTGAGCAGAAATACGACGTAGATCTACTCGACAAAATGAATGTCACTTTCAAACTAGGCGATCATGTCGCGCATAAACCTTTGGCTGAATTTAAAAAAATGGCCAAGGAAAAAGCGGTTTCAGAAAATACGATCGTCTTTAATAATCTTATCAATACTGTTGGCGAACTTCACGAAAACTGGGAAGTTCCAGCGGCTGAAAGCTGGCACAGCCGTTTCTTTTAATTCTTTCCATCAATGAAGTACTGGATTCTTTTTTTGCTTTTGATCAGCGACTTTGCATCTGCGCAATATAGCAAAGTTGATTTGCCTCTGCGGCGGATGGAAGAAAAGGCGTGGGTCGACAGTGTCTATAACGCGCTTACTTTTGATGAACGCGTCGGGCAGTTATTCATGGTTGCGGCTTACTCAAACAAGGATTCAGCGCATATTCGGTCGGTTGAAAAATTGATAAAACAAAATAGTCTCGGCGGACTCATTTTCTTTCAAGGTGGGCCGTATCGTCAGGCTCGATTGACCAATCATTATCAGTCGATGTCCAAAGTTCCGCTTTTTATCGGAATTGACGCCGAGTGGGGACTCGCCATGCGACTCGACTCTGTCAATCGTTTTCCGTGGAATATGACTCTGGGGGCGATTGATGATCTGAAACTCATCGAGCGTGTTGGAGTAGAGTATGGCAAACAAAGCCGACGATTAGGCATTCATTTTAACTTTGCTCCGGTGCTGGATATCAACACTAATCCGCGAAATCCAATTATCGGAAACCGGTCCTTTGGAGAGGATAAATACAATGTTACTCAGCGAGCATTGGCACTGATGAAAGGGATCCAGAGTCAAGGTGTTTTTGCAACCGGAAAACATTTTCCCGGACATGGCGACACTGAAGTTGATTCGCATCATACCTTGCCAATCGTGAGTTTTTCACGAGAACGAATCGATGAAATTGAGTTTTACCCTTACAAAAAATTATTTGCCGAAGGACTGGCCTCAGTAATGGTTGCTCATTTAAATGTTCCAAGTCTCGAACCTCGCGAGAATTATCCCTCGTCAATTTCATATAATGTTGTAACTAATATTCTTCAAAAGGAATTGAAGTTTGACGGTCTGATTTTTACCGATGCGTTGAATATGAAAGGCGCGAGCAACTTCAAACAACCCGGCGACATCGATCTTGAAGCTTTATTGGCCGGAAATGATATTTTGCTGTTTGCTGAAAACGTGCCGTGGGCGCTCGAAAAAATCTGCGTCGCGTACCAGGACAGCATTCTGACCGAAGAACGTTTGGCACATTCGGTTAAAAAAATCCTGAAATACAAGTACAAAGCGGGACTTGACAGATATACGCCAATCAATTTTAAGAATTTAGGACGCGATCTCAACCCGTCGGTTAACGATGCTTTGCAATACACATTGTACGAAAATGCGATCACTGTCATTAAAAACACCGACAGTATTTTACCAATCCGCGACCTGAAGCGCGAACGGATCGCCTATGTAAAATTAGGAGACGACGCACATTCGCCTTTTCTAACCACGCTTCAAAAATATACGGAGGTTACTGAAGTTACAGAGACCGACATGGACAGTCTGCAGGCGATTTTGAAGAATTACTCAACTGTCATCGTCGGTTTTCACAAAGCTGATGGCGCTTGGAAAAATCATGAATTTAAAGCCGCCGAACTTAAAAAATTAGATGCACTTGCAAGAAATAATAGAGTAATCCTCGATTTATTTGCGAAGCCGTATTCGCTGTTGCCCATTACAAATTTTAAAGATATCGAGGGCATCGTCGTGTCTTATCAAAATACTGATGTTTCGCAGGTGGTATCGGCCGAAATAATTTTTGGCGCTGTGGCATCAAAAGGCAAATTACCGGTCACGATCAACGACGCATTCCCATTAAATTTTGGCATCAACACTAAGAAAGTTGACAGATTAGGTTTTACTGCTGCTGAAAACGTCGGAATGAATCCGGATATTTTATCTGAAATTGATAACATCGCCAAGAAAGCAATCGACGGGAAAATGACCCCGGGAATGCAGGTTTTAGTAGCGCGACATGGAAAAGTGATTTACCAAAAATCGTTCGGCACACATACCTACGATAAAAAAATGAAAGTGACCAACGCGCACCTTTACGACGTAGCTTCACTTACTAAAATCGTTTCAACATTGCCGCATATCATGCAATTATACGACAACGGAACGCTGAAGATGGATTCGAAACTTGGTGAGATGCATCCGCTTTTTAGCGATACGAATAAAAAGAACATTCATCTTGACGAGCTATTGTCGCACCAGGCAAAACTTCAGGCGTGGTTGCCGTTTTATCAATATACGCTCGACGATCAAAAGAAACCCGATCCAAAATACTATCGACAAGCATTTGAACCCGGCTTTTCGGTACAGGTTGCTGAAAATCTGTATCTGCGAAATGACTACCATGATACGATCATGAAGATCATCGCCGACTCAAAGTTGCTTCCCAAAAAAGAATACAAATACAGCGATTTTGCCTTTATTATTTTGAAAGATTATCTTGAGCGGAAGACGAAAAAGAAAATTGATGTACTAAGTTTTGATAAATTCTTTGGCTCAATAGGCATGAATAATACGATGTACAATCCGTTGCGAAAATACGACATGAGCGTCATCGCGCCGACAGAAGACGATAAGTATTTCAGACATCAGATCATTCAAGGGTACGTTCACGATATGGAAGCTGCCATGGAAGGCGGACTTGGAGGTCACGCGGGATTGTTCTCAAACGCGATGGATATTGCCAAAATGATGCAGATGTATCTTCAGAAAGGGTCTTATGGCGGCGAACGTTATTTCTCTGAATCGACGTTTAATCAATTTAATACCTGCCACTTTTGTCGTGAAGGAAATCGACGCGGAATTGGCTTTGATAAACCGCAATTAGCTGGAAAAGCCGGTTCGACATGCGGTTGCGTTTCAACGAGCAGTTTTGGTCATACGGGGTTTACCGGAACAATGGCATGGGCGGATCCGGAAACCGAAATTGTTTACGTGTTTTTATCAAACCGTACCTTTCCCAACGCCGAACCCAATACATTATCAAAAGAAAACATCCGCGAAGACATTCAGAAAATCATTCAGCGTGCTATTATCAAGTAGGGTAGAATTAAGATAATATTTATATCCGCTTGACGGAAATTCCGTAAATTCGACAAGTAGAAAAAAGCTTGATGAAAATAGCAATTGTTTGTTACCCGACCTTTGGTGGAAGTGGTGTTGTTGCAACAGAATTGGGTCTGGAATTGGCTCACAGAGGACACGAAATTCACTTTATTACTTACCGGCAACCCGTGCGTTTGGAACTGCTGAGTCCGAATATTCATTACCACGAGGTTAACGTCCCCGAATATCCGTTATTCCATTATCAGCCTTACGAACTGGCGCTTTCCAGCAAGTTGGTCGATATGGTGAAATTGTATAAAATTGAACTTTTACATGTCCATTACGCAATTCCACACGCGTACGCCGGATATATGGCAAAGCAGATGTTGCGGGATGAAGGCATCGAGATTCCGATGATCACCACGCTACACGGAACCGATATTACACTGGTCGGAAATCATCCGTTTTACAAACCGGCTGTAAGCTTCAGCATCAATAAATCTGATTTTGTAACCTCGGTATCTCAAAGTTTAAAGGATCAGACTTATCAGCTGTTTAATATCACAAACGAAATTCACGTCATTCCGAATTTCATCGAACTTGGGAAGAACACGAACGATCCGCATATTACGTGTCGGCGTTCCCTGATCGCTAAAGCAGATGAAAAAATTCTGACTCACATTAGCAATTTTAGGAAAGTTAAACGAATTCCGGATATCATAAAAGTATTCAATCTGGTTCAGAAGCAAATTCCCGCCAAACTGCTGATGGTTGGCGACGGACCTGAAAGAGAGAAAGGCGAGCGGCTTTGCGCGAAACTCGGTATTGAAGATCGAGTGATTTTTCTTGGAAACAGTAACGAAATAGACACAATCCTCAGTTATTCTGACCTGTTTCTTTTACCTTCAGAAACAGAAAGTTTTGGACTGGCGGCGCTTGAAGCAATGGCTTGGGCGGTTCCGGTAATATCGAGTAATGCGGGCGGACTTCCGGAAGTGAACATCGATGGCTATTCAGGTTACCTTAGCGATGTTGGCGATATCGAGTCGATGGCTGAAAACGCAATTAAAATCTTAAGTGATGATCCATCGCTTGCAAAGTTTAAAGAAAATGCTCTTGAAGTAGCTCGGAAATTCGACATTAAAAATATATTACCGCTTTACGAAGACCTTTATATGAAAGCTTTAAAAAATCAACACGCCACATGAAAAAATTAGCCTTCGGAATAATGATCCTTTGCGCCGTTGCATGTTCGTCAACCAAAAACACAACCGGCAGCAAACCACTTTACGAAGTTTTGACTAAACAAAGTACCGGCGGAGCTACGATCCGATTCTACGAGATCTTATCCGAAACCAAAGAGATCGAAATGCTTAAAGGTGACGAAACAATAGCACAGAAAATCTCGGATTCAGACCTTACAAATTCCACCTTTGTCATCCTAAACATGGGCGAACAAACTACCGGCGGCTTTAGAATTGATGTCGATAACGTAGAGGAAACTCCGGATAAAATCATAATCACCGTGAAAGACATCACACCTGAATCTGGCGCAATGGTTACCCAGGCGTTCACTTATCCATATAGTGTGGTGAAAATAAATTCAAGGAAACCGGTCGAGATCAACTAAAAAATTCCATAAAAAATGCCCCCAATTAGTTTCAGCTTTTTGGGGGCATTTTGCAATAAATTGATTTATTTTAGAACGTAAATCTGATTCCGAGTGCGATGTCCGGTCCAAAATTATCATCTCTGAAATCATCACCAAAATAAAGTTCCGGTCTGAAGTCAAGTGAGATTTGAAGCGGAATGTCAAAAACATATTCGATGCCGATATCACCTGCAACTAGCAAAAATGTTCCGCTATCGTCATGTCCGTCATTGTGATGAGGATGATGATCGTCGTTATGGCTGTAGCTTCCAACTCCACCACCAACACCGGCGTACCAGTTAAAACCACCATCAATGTTCCAAACCCATTGGTAAAGTCCTGTCAATTTGAAGGCGTCGTAATGCTTGTTGTCTCTCCATCCCAAGTCAAGTTCTAAACGATTATTACTTCCAAGACCACGTTGGTAAGAAATCTCTCCACCAAATCCGTCATTGTCACCCAAACGCAAACCTAAGGCGTTGTTCGGAATTTCCTGTGCTTGGCTGGTCAGCATCGCGCCAAAAACCAAGGCAAAAGTTAAAAGAATCTTTTTCATGTTTGATAATTTAGTTAGTCCCGCAAAATTACTCATCGTTCAAATAATTAAGCGATGATTGTATTAATATTAACAAGTAAAGTAATATTTATTTCGGATAAAATAATTTTAAATGTCTAGAAGCAATTCGATGCAGAAATCTTACATTTGTTCAAAACGACGAAATGGCAGGGAACAGCTTCGGTACTCTTTTTAAAATTACGACTTTCGGAGAATCGCACGGTGATGCGATCGGTGGCGTAATTGACGGCGTTCCACCCGGTGTCCAACTCGACCTCGAGCAGGTTGCGTATCAAATGTCAAGGCGAAAACCCGGACAGTCTGCAATCGTTTCCCAACGGAAAGAAGATGATCACGTCGATTTTCACTCCGGAATTTTCGAAGGAACCACCACCGGAATGCCAATCGGCTTTTCAATCAAAAATAACAATCAGAAATCCGGCGACTACTCGCATATCAAAGACTCATTCAGACCAAGTCACGCCGATTTCACCTATCAAAAAAAATATGGGATTCGGGATTATCGCGGAGGCGGTCGGAGTTCAGCACGCGAGACAGCCTCATGGGTTGTGGCTGGAAGCATAGCGCGGCAGATCATCCCTAAAGTTAAGATAACTGCATTTGTTTCCTCAGTTGGTGATATATTCATTGATAAGTCTTATCAAGCACTCGATTTTTCCCTGATCGAAAGTAATCCGGTTCGTTGTCCGGATATCGAAACTGCCGAAAAAATGGAAACCCTGATTCGCCAGATTCGAAGCGAGGGCGACACCATCGGTGGAACAATCACTTGCGTTGTCCAAAATGTTTCCGCAGGTTTGGGTGAACCCGTTTTCGACAAACTCCACGCGCAACTCGGAAAAGCCATGTTATCTATAAACGCCGTTAAAGGATTTGAGTTCGGCAGCGGCTTTTGTGGCAGCAGGATGCGTGGCAGCGAGCACAACGACTTGTTCAATCAAGACGGAACGACCAAATCTAACCTTTCAGGCGGAATCCAAGGTGGCATCAGCAACGGAATGGATATCTACTTTCGGGTAGCGTTCAAACCCGTTGCAACCATTATGAAAACTCAATCAACAATTAATACAGAAGGCGAAATCGTGGAAATGCAGGGCCGAGGCCGACATGATCCATGCGTTGTTCCCAGAGCAGTGCCTATCGTCGAAGCAATGACAGCAATTGTTTTGGCCGATTTCGACTTATTAAACAAACAGTACCATTTATGAAAATTGCAATGCATTGGAAAATAGCGATCGGTATGATCCTCGGAATACTCTTCGGCTATTTCATGAAAAACGCGGGATTACAAAGTCAGGTAACTGATTGGATAAAGCCGTTCGGAACCATTTTCATCAATCTTCTCAAGATGATCGCCGTCCCGTTAATTTTGGTTTCGTTGATTAACGGGCTTGCAGACCTCAAAGATATTTCAAAGCTTTCAAAGCTCGGCGGTCGAACCGTGGTTTTGTACCTGTTCACCACCGTTGTGGCGGTTTCCATCGGACTTTTACTAGCCAATATAATAGCACCGGGAGATTACATTAATGAAGAATCACGTCAAAGCTTGCTTGAGAATTTCGCCGGTGAAGCCTCTCAGAAAATTCAACAAGCTGAATCAACGCGAAATCAAGGACCTTTGCAACCACTCGTGGACGTCGTTCCCGAAAACGTATTTTTTGCAATGGGCGATAACGCAAGTATGTTACAGGTAATTTTATTCGCGATTCTTATTGGCGTCGGACTAATTTTAATCGATCCCAAAAGGGCAGAACCCGTTTCAGATTTTTTCCGCGGATTCAACGATATCATCTTAAAGATCATCGACATTATCATGCTCGCCGCGCCAATTGGAGTGTTTGCATTGATGGCGGCACTTATGGCTGAAATCCCAGATTTCTCAACGCTTCAGGCTTTACTGATTTACGCCTTTACCGTTGTTGTTGGTCTTTGTTTGATGATGTTTGTCTTTTACCCGTCGCTTTTACTCACATTCGCCAAAGTATCACCAAGACGATTTTTTAAAGCCATCATGCCAGCACAATTGCTCGCTTTTTCAACAAGTTCAAGCGCTGCAACACTTCCCGTAACCATGGAACGCGTTACCGAACACCTCGGGGTTGACGAAGAAGTATCCAGTTTTGTCCTTCCTCTTGGCGCCACGGTAAATATGGATGGTACCAGCTTATATCAGGCAGTCGCCGCAATTTTCATCGCTCAGGCTATGGGAATGTCGCTCGATTTTTCAACGCAGCTTATGATTATCATCACAGCAACACTCGCATCTATTGGTTCTGCAGCGGTTCCTAGCGCCGGAATGGTAATGCTGGTGATCGTTCTTGCTCAAGCCGGAATACCCGAAGCCGGACTCGCCTTAATTTTCGCCATCGATCGCCCCTTAGACATGGTTCGAACAATGGTAAATGTAACCAGCGATTGTGTCGTAGCCACCCTTGTTGCCAAATCTGTCGGAAAACTCCACGATGTCCCTCAGGAAAACAACTCTGATTATTAGGAGCTATTTCCCGCTTTTCGCCTTTATCTCTCCGCGATGCTACGAGGATATCGGCTGCAATCGGGGCTAGGGCTGTTATCTTTTATTGATACAATTCTAAGCAAGAAAATTTTAGCCTTTTCATATTGTCAATTTTAAGTTTCTACGAACATGGTCTTGCGACTGAACTTTTAGAAGTAATTTGTTGTATAGATATTTACAAGGAAGTGAGAACTAGAAGGTCTGATTAGAGCCAAAGTTTAGTTAAAAATATCGTTTCGCAGCATCGATTTTAGACAGGAAAATCTTGAATATAATTGTTTGCTTCCAATATATTTGTAACTTCATCTTTGCTAATAATATTAATATTTTAGATTATGAGAAAACTATTACTTTTCGGACTATTATGGGGTTCGTATCTTGGAAATGCGCAAACAAGCTGTGAGTCGGCTGTTCCGATTACCGCTAACGGCACATTTACTGTTGCTATGGTGTCGGGAACTTATTCGAACACGTGCTATGGTAACGATTTAAACTACGATGACGAACCAATGCAGGCTGTATGGTATGCGTACACACCATCGGCGGGCGGTGTGGTTACAGTTAGTTCCAATTTAACCGCTAACCCTGCATCTACTGACACGAGGTTATCAATCTATGCAGGCAGCTGTTCAGAACTGATTTGTTACACAGGAAATGATGACATTTCAGGTACTAATTATAAATCATCTGTATCATTCGCAGTAGGAGCTGGTGTTACATATTATATCGCTTGGGATAATAACTGGAGCGATGCCGGTTTTGATTTTACGGTAAATTTAGTGGAACAAGCTTGCGTTCAACCTGGTCTTTCACAGTTAGACATAACAAATTTGACTACCAATTCAGCAACGATCACTTGGGAAAGTATAACTGGCGATCCATTAAGCTATGATTTTGAGTACGGTATTGCGGGGCATACAGCTGGGACTGGTACAATTATGAATACCACGTCTGCTACTGTCAACCTTACCGATTTGAATGAATCTTCAAATTACGAATTTTATATCCGGTCGGTATGCGCCGACGCAACCAGCGAATGGGTTGGGCCATTTGTGTTAGCACTTGCAGTAGCACCGCCATATACAAATAACTTCGATGACCCAGCAAATGTCCTCGACGGTTTTCAGTTATCAGGGTTCAGCTATAGCGCAGATGCCCAATTCGCACACAGTGGGACAACCTTTTTGTTTGCTAATACTAATGCAACCACGACCGTAGATCAATTCGCATTCTTCCGACCAATGATTTTGGCTGCGAACGAGCAGGTTACTGTTTCGTTTCAATCTTGGTATTTAGGTGATGAGGCAGATGTAGCAAATGTAGATCTAACGGTGGGTACTGCGGCTACAATGGAAGCTCAATCTACGGTTATTGGATCCTATACGATGGAAGCCATAGCAAGCGATTATGAGACTTATAGCGGTACTTGGACTGCGCCGACAGCAGGTGTATATTATTTTGCATTAAATCATAATACTCCGGGCAATCAAGTAAGTGGTGGTTGGAGCGTGCTTTTTGACTCAATCATGGTAACCTCAGTTTTATCCGTTTCAGAAGTTAATGCAAATTTATTTTCAGTATATCCGAATCCAACCAACTCAGTTATAAACATTAGTAACCAAGACAACATTATCCTGACTAATATTACAATTTCTGATTTGAATGGAAGAGTAGTTAAATCAACCAAAGTAAATAATGTTACTAACCTTGAGATTTCAGTTGACGATCTTACATCAGGAATGTACATGATGACGATTGATACAGATAAAGGCTCTGTAACTAAGAAAATCGTTAAGAACTAACAGAGAATCTGGTTTAGCATGATAAAGCCCGGACACTTTAAGTGTCCGGGCTTTTACTTTATGAATTTTCGCAATGTATTCTCCGATGGTAACAAGCAATCATTCTTTTTACCAAACCATCGGTATCTGTTTCTCGAAATGAAATCATACAGCTCATCACGCAGCCTCCTCGGAAAAATTTGAAAAACAGTCAGCATTGCCGGAAGGCCTGATAAATTTCGCGCAATTTCAATCACCGAGTCACTTTTCAAATAATAGGCTTTCCCAGGGTTATACAAAATTACACTATCCGTGTTTGCAACATCGATTCTCAAATGGTTCAAAATGGCCTTTCCCATCACAGAATCAAGCGCGACAAATCGGAAGATATCTTTCTTGTCGTGAGCGATGATGCAATTCACCGTCTGATTACACAAATTGCAAACGCCGTCAAAAAGCACGATTTTTTTATTTTCAGGTAAGTCGCCTATCATTTTTTCTTTGCCTCAACAAGTTCCAAGGTATCAATTGACACCTGCGAGGTAAACATCCCATAATTTACAACAGCCTTGTTTTTCTCAATGCTATCGAGCGTACCCACCGATCTTCCATCAATCATGCGAACACGGTCGCCAATCTTTAGGACAGGTTTTGGTTTCTCGATGGGCTGAGCCTTTAATTTCCGCTCCTTTTTCTCTTTTCTGATTTCTTCAACCTGAACTTTAACCTCTTCAACAACTTTCTTTTTTTGCTCTTCTTTTGCCTTGACTTCCTTTGTGGTCGCTTTTTTGCGCTTTGAATTCTCGATTTCTACCAGCTTGAGAAATTCGCCGATAAGGTCTTTTTTATTTTTGTTGTTGAAATATTTATCGGCAATGTCATCGATGCGTTGTCCGATATAAATCAACTTCTGATTCTGATCATACAATTCCTGATAGCTTTCAAGTTTCTGTCTGATTTTTACATTCGTCTCTTCAAGCCGCTTGCTTTCTTCCCGGGCTTTGGTCTCTTCTTCTTTCAGGGTTTGAGACGTTTTTTCCATCTTTGATCGCTCTTTTTGCAGCGTCGCTATGGTTTTGTCAAATCGCACTTTCCCACCTTCAATACGCTTTTTTGCGCGGTTGATAAGCCCAAACGGAATTCCGTTCTTTTGTGCGACCTCGAATGTAAACGAGCTTCCAGCCTGACCAAGAACAAGTTTGTACATTGGCTCAAGCGATTTTTCATCAAAAAGCATATTTGCATTGATGGCATGTGGCAGGTCGTTAGCCAACATTTTCAAGTTTGAATAATGCGTTGTAATGATACCGAATGCTTCCCGATGATAAAATTCCTCCAGGAAAATTTCAGCTAAAGCGCCACCCAATTCGGGATCTGATCCAGTCCCGAACTCATCAATCAAAAACAGGGTTTTATTATTACATTTTTTTAAAAAGTAGTTCATGTTTTTGAGTCGGTAACTATATGTACTCAAATGATTTTCAATCGACTGATTGTCGCCAATGTCTGTTAGAATCCGATCAAACAAAAAGGTTTCACTGCGTTCGTGAACAGGTATCAACATGCCACTTTGAAGCATCAATTGGAGCAGTCCGACCGTCTTTAACGAAATGGTTTTCCCTCCGGCATTCGGTCCTGAAATTACGATAATGCGCTTTTCCTGACTGAGTTCGATGGTTTGCGGATATACAGGTTGTTTCTTTTGGCGGTTGGTCAACAGAAGTATCGGATGGAATGCTTCCCGAAAAAACAAACGCCGTTCGTCAGTGATCGCCGGCATAATTCCGTTAATGCGAACGGCATATTTCGCCTTTGCCGCTATAACATCGATATCACTTAAAAACTCCTGATAATTCGCCAGCATTTCTACAAACGGCCGAATCATCGATGAAAGATTACGTAGAATCCGAACAATCTCTTCCTTTTCTTCATATTCCAGCAACCCGAGTTCGCGCGAATATTTCAAGGTGGCTTCAGGTTCAATATAGGCAATGCTTCCGGTCTTCGACGTTCCCAAAATTGAACCCTTAACCTTTCGGCGATACATTGCCAATACCGCAAGCACACGACGGTTTTGCACAAAGGATTCTTTAATATCGTCGAGATAACCAAGACTGTTGTTATGGGTAAGTGCCGATGCAAAACTCTGGTTTACTTTTGCCCGAACATCATTCATCTCACGTCTGATATTCAGTAGTCCGGGTGATGCCGTGTCTTTGATTTCACCATATTTGTCAACGACTTCATCAATCCGAATGTTGATGTCTTTGTTGTATTCGACCGAAGCGGCCTTTTGCGACAACGTCGGATAATAGTCGTCAAATTTTTTGAGAAATTGTAAAAGCGTATTTGTCGTTTCTGAAATGGTCGCAATCTTCCGAAATCCGGTTCCTTCCAAAAAGCTGTCTTCGATCGCCAAAAATTTTAGTTCGTTGCTAACCGATTCAAAACCGTGATTTGGCAGTGCGTTATTGTTTTGAAATGAAGATTGATATTCAGAAGTCATCGAGAGCGCTGTAAGAAGCTCGTCCTTATGTCGGAATGGCGAAATCAGCATTGCTTTTTCTTTTCCAATCTCAGTGTTGCACATTTCGGCAACAGTTTCCAAAATTGTGGGAAACTGCAAATCCTGCAACGTCTTTTCTGTTATGCTGATCATTTAATATTAAATTGTTAATAGTGCAAATTTAGTCAATTGGCCGCGTTTGATACCGTACTTAAACGGCGTGATTCTTTTTATATTTGTCAAAATTCAAATTGATGACTGATTTAATTGATCCTTCGTGGCGCGCCGTGTTAGAAGACGAATTCACAAAGGAATATTTTGTTGCGCTTTCTGATTTCGTCGATCAACAATATAACGATGCGATTTGCTTCCCGCCGAAACAAGAGATTTTTGCGGCTTTAAACCATTGTAAATTTCAGGACGTTAAAGTCGTGATCATTGGTCAGGATCCTTATCACGGAGATAATCAGGCGCACGGTTTAAGTTTCTCGGTTCGTGATGGTGTTGCATTTCCGCCATCATTACGCAATATTTTTCGCGAAATTCAGGACGACCTCGGAGCCGAAATACCATTTAGCGGCAATCTTGAAAGATGGGCAGATCAGGGTGTGCTTTTGCTGAATGCGATTCTTACTGTCAAAAGATCGGAAGCCGGAAGTCATGCAGGTCAAAACTGGGAAAAATTTACCGATGCCATTCTGCGGGAAGTTTCAAACCGACATCAAAACATCGTATTTATGCTTTGGGGCGGATACGCGAAAAAGAAAGGCAAAATCTGTCACAATGGAAATCATTTGATACTCGAATCCGGACATCCATCGCCACTGAGTGCCAATCAAGGGCTTTGGTTTAAAAACAAACATTTTAGCAAAGCCAACAATTATTTGGAATCAGTAGGGAAGAAGCCAATCCATTGGTAATCAATTCACGGTAAACATGTAAAATCCTTCGTTATTGAGTTGCGATGTGGCCGATGAGATTTTAACGGTAATGTTATTTCCCTGACTATTTGAAAACAGCTCAACTTTATCAGTCGAAGTACTGTTATATCCAAAACTCAATCGGTAGTTTCCTGCTTGGGTTAGTTTGATTCCACCCCGATACAAATACGAGTTCTCAACGTGAGAATATTTCGCGAATGCCCTGATAAACGAACCTGTTTCGAAAAGACCTTCATCGGCTACGTGTAACGAAGTTAGGTCAACCGGAACCCATTCGCCGTTTTGATTGCGCTCGATGACATATGAAAAATCAAATGTTTCAGCATTTCCCGTGGTTCTTCTTATGTCTAAAGGCGCTAATTGATTGGTTTCAAACAGCAAGTTCGTTATTTCGGCATTTATGAAAATTACATCGTTCAGCTCATATGACGGTGCGATTTCAATTTCTACCAAATTCGCTGCATCAACATAAACCGTATTGTAAAATCCGTCGTCATCTGATTCGCAGCCAGCTAAGAATAATATTAGTAGCGGAAGAATATATTTTAGTTTTTTCATTTTTTGAGTTTATTAAAATCGGTAACCAAGGCTTAACCCCACGCGCGACAACGTGTCGGGACTTTTGTCGGTATTGAGTAAATTGGCACCAAAGGCTACAAGCAATTCCACTCCGAAACTTTCCGAAAAGTACATCTTATAACCAACTCCGGCGCCGGCCCCGATATCGGTATATTCTGACGTTTCATTAGCGTAGAAAGCAGTTCCGTCGAGATCGATTCTCCTTACGGTTTCCTTGAAGTCGCCACCATTTGCCGAAACGAATGCTTCAACAAAATAGTAATTCCGAATGCCATTCGACATTTTATATCTCACAAACGGTGTGATATCATACTTTGGTAAACTATTTCGGTAGCCGCGATCAAAATCGTCGTTGATCTTGTCACTATCAGAAAAGCCGACGGTGATTCCGACCGACCAATCGTCATTTATATATCGCTCGTAACTAAGACTTGCTTTCGAGTAGGCGATGGCTGAAAGAATGTCAACACGGACTTCATTGCTTCCCATCGTTGACTCAGTTGAGTCGGCCGAATCCTGCGCTGTCGCCAACTGCAACGAGAGCAGCGCAAGTATTAAAAAGTACTTCATGTTTGGGGTAGATTAATGTCGCTAAGATATGAAAATCAGTGCGATTACACTTAAAATTATCACTGCAAGGTTAACGCTCCCAATATTTCTTCAGACATAAACGGGCCGCCGGGAAATTTTGCGGTATAATCCAGGTTAAGCCAAATCTGACCGCGTTCGTCGATATGATAATGCAAGTCTTTATTTTCACTTTCCTTAATAAACAGCACTTGTTTTACCAGATAATTTACGGTTTCAAGATCATTCATGTTTCCGATTAACATTTCAGGATAAATATGACCGGTGGTGTGAATCAGCCTTGGAGTGCCGCCGATCGCACGAATACACGCTGCCATTAAGATCGCATGATCATCACAATCGCCTGAAAGATGCCGAACTGATTCGCTTGCTTTAGCAATGTAATCTTTACCTTTAGGATCGCTGACGTAATTCCATCGGCTATTGATTTCGTAAAATGCGGCGAAACATTGGATTGTAGTTCGATAATCGCCGTAGCGTTTGAAATTCCGAAAATGCTTCGTGGTCGCCATAATAGCGAAATTGCGAACCTGCGGATTGTCATAATCTACGGCTGCTAAAATTTTGTTCTTATTTGGAAAGGGTAAAAGTCGGGATACAATAATATCCTGGGGATGCGGATTATCAGCCATTGTATAAATCAACGACCTGTAATCTTCATAGACAGCTGCAAATCCATATTCTCCGGAAAGACTACCGTAGGCTAGAAAGAGTAGGTAAAGCGCCATCAGGATAATTATGATCCGTCGAAGCAGAAGCAATAATACTTGGATTAATGCGACGATAATCACGAAAAGAAAAATCCTATCGAGGTTGAAATACCAATTAAAATCGATCAAGTTTTGATGAACGATGATAAATATCGGAACGGTGATCAGGATTGTTAACAAAAAAATGATGATCGAATCCCAAGGTTTCCTCAGCTGGAACCTTTGTCTGATTTTTTCGACCGGAATTTCATTAATTTTTGCCATTAAATCCTGAAAAAGGCTGGATTATAGTGCCCGAGCCATATCAGCAAAAGTACCTCTTTTATGGATAACACCGTAGTCGAGGAGTTGAATTTGAACTTTGTTTAACAATTCTTCATTCAACGGATTTTCAGACCAATTGGTTAGTGAAAGCCATTCGGCCAGGTCCTCTTTTTTCTGGTTGAATTCGGTTGCCAGCATATCGATCACATCGGGCATTTCCTTAAAAGAGCTGGTTACTGCATTGATTTCCTGCAGCATTTTTTGAATAATGTCGGGATGCGACTCCAAAAACGCATCGGTTACTGCAATTACAAAACTTGGCCATGGCGTAGGGCATTCGCCGATGCGCCTAAAAATTCCTTTATCGACAAGTGGTTTGGTCATAAAACGCTCCCACATAAAATAGTCGGCTTCATTATTTGTCAGGGCTGATACGGCACCATCGATTGTATTTATCGAAACAAACTCGAGCTTATCGATTGGCCAGCCGTTATTTTTTGCGTTTACATAAGCCATAAGTTGCGACCCTGAGCCCGGCCGACTGATTGCAACCCGTGCATTTTTCAGATCTGAAACGTTTTCAAATTTCGAGTCGTGCGCAACATGAATTCCCCATAACAAAGGCGATTCGACGTAAATCTGGACAATTTTTGAGGGATTTCCTTCGATGATGTCTTTGATGATGCCTTCGGTCAAGATTACGGCCACGTCGGTTTCGCCGTTTCGTAGCATTTGACACATTTTCCCTGTTCCTTCTGGGATATTTGTCCACTGTGGATTGATTCCGTTTTGTTGGAGATTACCGCTTTGGATCAATAATTTCCAGGGAAGGTTGAAGTGTTCCGGCACACCGGCAATTCTCAAATCAGTCATAGGTTTTAAGTTTTTGGTAGGGCACTAGCCCTGATCGAGCCGATATCCTCGAAGCGGTAGCGAAGAGATAAAGGCAAGAGCAGGAAATAGCTCCTAATAATCGGCAGAAAGCTTTTCTAAAGAGTAAGTAATTAGTTCATCAACAGCTTTATACATATCTTTACTGAAAGTTCCGGTTGCACGGTTTGCGATGATTGCATTTAGCGACAATGCCTGGTGACCGAGCAGCGCTGAAAGGCCGTAAATCGCTGACGTTTCCATTTCGAGATTGGTGATTTTCATGTCGTTGTAACTGAAATTATCCATCTTCGAATTTAGTTCAGCATCGCCAATCGGAAGGCGGAGTACACGACCTTGCGGACCATAAAATCCTCCCGCCGTGGCTGTAATTCCGCGGTGAATCTGCGCATCGTCAAACCGGTTGGCGAGCATTTCCGAGGATGAAATGGCGTACGGACGACCTTTTTTAAGATCCCAAGACGTGTGATTTATAAAAGCATCTTCCATCTGCGAATCGGTAACCTGATCAACAAGATACGAACGGAGCATATTGTCGAGACCCAAAGCATACTGCGACATCACGAAGCTGTCGACCGGAATTTCGGCCTGAAGAGATCCGGAAGTTCCAATCCGAACGATGTTTAGCGAAGTCAATTCCGCTTTAGGCATACGGGTTTCCAGATCGATATTGACAAGCGCGTCGAGTTCGTTTAATACAATGTCGATATTGTCAGGGCCGATCCCGGTTGAGATGACCGACAAGCGTTTGCCACGATAGTATCCGGTTTGGGTTTTAAACTCACGTTTTTGTGTCGAATACTCTATTTTCTCGAAGAATTGCGTGATTTTCTCTACGCGGTTTTGATCGCCGACGAAAATAATGTCGTTTGCGATATGTTCCGGGCGAAGGTTTAAATGGTAAACACTGCCGTCGGGATTGAGTATCAACTCTGAAGATTGGATCATATGTTTGGTTTTTTAGCCGCCGACGCGTTTGATGATGTATCCTTCAGATTTTAGGATTTCCATAATCTTGTCGCGAAAGTTGCCTTGAATGATAATTTCATTGTCTTTGGCCGAGCCGCCGACGCCGCATTTTGTTTTCAGCATTTTGCCAAGCGATTTCAGATCGTCATCTGAACCTTGAAAACCTTTGATGATTGTTGCGATCTTTCCGCCGCGGTTTTTTCGGTCAAGATGGGCCTCAAGCCGCTGTTTGTTTGGCGGAAGCGTTTCTTCAGAACCGCTATTGTCAGTAAATTCGAAATCGGCATTGGTAGAAAAGACAAAGCCGCCAAGATCGTCAAGGCTGTTTATTTTTTTTGCCATGCGGAATTATTTTTTGATCAGACCAAGATCGATCAGGCGCTCGTGAAGGAATTCGCCTGCGGTAATGTCTTCAAATTGTTTTGGGTGGTTTTCATCGATGCAACTTTCAAGGCAATCGAGTTTCATGTCGCTTACGGGATGCATGAAAAACGGCACGGAATAGCGCGAAGTTCCCCATAATTCACGAGGCGGATTTACGACCTGATGAATGGTGGATTTGAGCCGGTTGTTGGTGTGGCGTGAGAGCATATCGCCCACGTTGATTACGAGTTCGTCGGGCTGAGCGATGGCATCGATCCATTCACCATTGTGATTTTGAACTTGTAAACCGCGGCCCTGGGCGCCCATTAATAGCGTGATCAGGTTAATATCTCCGTGAGCTGCAGCGCGAATCGCGTTTTCAGGCTCAGTGGTGATTGGCGGATAGTGAATTGGCCGAAGGATTGAATTGCCTTCCTGAGCGTACTGGTCGAAGTAGTATTCGTCCAGACCCAAGTGTAAGGCGAGGGCGCGCAGAACATAAACGCCGGTCTTTTCAAGCATTTGATACGCTTCTTTACCGACTTGATTAAATTTCGGAAGTTCTTCAACTTCGACATTTGCAGGATATTCGGAGGCGTACTTTGAATCAGCGTCTACATACTGACCAAAATGCCAAAATTCTTTGAGGTCGCCTTCTTTTCGGCCTTTTGCGTGCTCTTTTCCAAAAGACACATAACCACGTTGACCGCCGATACCGGGAATTTCGTATTTCTGTTTTACCTCTGAAGGAAGTGAAAAGAAACTTTTAATCTCATTGTAAAGCTCATCTACAAGTTGGTCATCCAAAAAGTGACCTTTTAATGCAACAAAGCCGATGTCTTCGAATGCCTTGCCGATCTCTCTTACAAATTTAGCTTTTCGATCAGGATCGCCAGAGATAAAATCCCGTAGATCAACACTTGGAATATTTTGCATGTATACGATTTTTTGTTAACAAGTAATCGGCTAAAAAGCCCTTAAAAAACAAATGTAAAGAATTAATCGGGATGCTATTTTCAAAAGTTATCAACAGCAAAAAACCGATTAAATTAAAAAGAGCAATGGATTGTTTTTTTCTTACTTTTGACCTGCAAAATAAATATTTGTCGCCTCATGAATTTCGAAAGAA
Source organism: Flavobacterium sp. (assembly GCA_015234525.1). Taxonomy (GTDB): domain Bacteria; phylum Bacteroidota; class Bacteroidia; order Flavobacteriales; family Flavobacteriaceae; genus Flavobacterium. The sequence goes on from JADGMX010000049.1 coordinate 266,642, forward strand.
AAAACCTTTCAGACGCTCAACTGTTAGATCTATATAAAAGGCTTTTAAAGCCAAGATTGATTGAAGAAAAAATGCTTAAACTGATTCGTCAGGGAAAAGTTTCCAAATGGTTCTCCGGCATTGGTCAAGAAGCAATATCAGTAGGGGTGACTGCGGTTTTGCAGGACGACGAGTATATTTTGCCAATGCACAGAAACCTTGGTGTTTTTACCGGCCGTGATATTCCGCTTTACCGATTGTTTTCACAATGGCAAGGAAAGTCAAACGGGTTTACCAAAGGACGCGACCGATCGTTTCACTTTGGATCTCAGGAATACAAGATTATAGGTATGATTTCGCACCTCGGTCCGCAACTTGGCGTGGCCGACGGAATCGCACTTGCCAATAAGCTTAAGAAAAACGGACGCGTAACTGCAGTTTTTACAGGTGAAGGCGCAACTAGCGAAGGTGACTTTCACGAGGCATTAAACATTGCGTCTGTCTGGGATCTTCCGGTTTTATTCGTAATCGAAAACAATGGCTACGGACTTTCCACGCCTACAAACGAACAATACCGTTGTGAAAACCTGGCTGATAAAGGCGTTGGTTACGGAATGGAATCTCACATTTTAGACGGTAACAATATTTTGGAGGTGTTTACCGAATTGACTGAGATTGTTAACTCGATGCGCGAAAATCCGCGTCCGGTATTAATCGAATTCAAAACTTTTAGAATGCGCGGTCACGAAGAGGCGAGTGGCACGAAATACGTTCCAAAAGAACTTATGGACATGTGGGCTGAAAAAGATCCGGTCGAGACTTTTAGAAAGTATCTGACCAAGATTAATGTCCTGACTCAAGCTAACGATGACAAATGGCGCGACGATATTAAATCGGAGATTGAAGACAATCTACTGATTGCAAATACTGAAGCTGAGATCAAAGCCGATCTTGGTACCGAAATAAATGACGTTTATCAACCGTATGACTTCGAGGAGTTCGAGCCTCAGGGTGAAACTGCGAATATTCGATTTATTGATGCGATCTCACAATCACTTCGCCAATCGATGGAACGTCATGAGAACCTGGTGATTATGGGCCAGGACATTGCTGAATACGGAGGCGCGTTTAAAATCACCGATGGTTTTGTCGAAGCTTTTGGCAAAAATCGCGTGCTAAACACACCAATTTGCGAATCTGCAGTGGTTTCAACAGGAATGGGGCTTTCAATCAATGGCCATAAAGCAATTGTTGAAATGCAGTTTGCCGATTTTGTGTCGACCGGTTTCAATCCGATTGTAAATTACCTTGCTAAAGTACATTACCGTTGGAATGAAAACGCTGACGTTGTAGTTCGGATGCCTTGTGGTGGCGGAACTCAAGCAGGACCGTTCCATTCGCAGACAAACGAAGCCTGGTTTACCAAAACTCCGGGCCTCAAAGTTGTTTATCCAGCGTTCCCGTATGATGCTAAAGGGTTGTTGAATACTGCCATCAACGATCCAAATCCGGTGATGTTTTTCGAGCATAAAATGTTGTACCGAAGCATTTATCAGGACGTTCCGCAAGAGTATTACACCATTCCGTTTGGAAAGGCTGCGGTTTTAAAAGAAGGTTCAGATGTAACGATCATCGCTTTCGGAGCGGCAGTTCATTGGGCGCTTGAAACGTTATCGCTCAATCCTGAAATTTCTGCGGATTTAATCGACCTTAGAACGCTACAACCTTTGGATACTGAAACTATTTATGCATCGGTCAAGAAAACCAACAAATGCATTATCGTTCAGGAGGATTCCATGTTTGGCGGAATCGCCAGCGATATTTCGGCAATGATCATGGAAGATTGCTTTAAGTACCTTGACGGACCGGTTAAACGCGTGGCGAGTTTAGATACTCCAATACCATTTACAAAAGCATTGGAGGATCAATATTTGGCAAAAGGCCGATTTGAAACCGCACTAAAGGAACTGATGGCATACTGATCAGATTCCGATTGTACCGTCAAATTTTCCTGATTCTTGTGAATTGCGGTCGTCTTTGTTATCGCTGAATGAGGGTTTGTCGGCGACATCGTTCGGATCGGTATCTCCCGACTCGTCGTTGGTTTTTGATTTGCCGTCATTTTGTTGCGGATTGACACCATCGGTATTAACGGTACTGTCGATTTTGCGTTCGATATTTTCGCGTTCTTCTGATGCAGATTTGATTGGATTTTTCATGGTATTTTGTTTTATCCTAATTTCAGAAATTACAGTTACCCGCTCATTACAAAATTAATTTCGATCTTATAGAATTATAAGGTGCGCAAAATTGAATCGGTTTTTGTCGTAAATTGGTGAGAAAACTAATAATGAGATTAACCATTCAACGCAAATCGGTCAAAGTTACACCCAACCCCAAACGCGTAATTGCAAGATTTTTTTATAGTGGCGACGAACGAGCGGTAATTCTGATAAAGAAAGTATTGGCATTGTCCGCTGACGACGTTTTTAAATTGATTTCTCCTTTATTACAAGATTTCTCCAAGCGCCATCGAAGCATTACCAAGAAACTATTGAAGCATTGCGAGCGCGTGCGACCTCAAATTGAGCAGGCTGGAGGCGAGTTCGATCAGCTTGATGAGTCGGCGAAGTTACTTATCGGCGCCTATTTTACACATGAGTACTCGATCGAGTCGGCTGCGTTTTTCAATCCGTCAATTATTGAAGATCCCGACAAATCTGATCTTGAAGAAGGACAAATGCGTGTGATTTTGAGTTTCCGTGCCGTTGGAGAAGGACATGTATCTTCGGTTGCATTCCGACGAGCAATGATCGACAGAAACAATAATATTTCAGTGATGCCCGTCGGGAATTACATCGATGAAGCCGAGCGCATCCGAAATGCCAAATATCACAAATCACTGTTTTTAAAGAAGGGCGAAGATGAAGGTATAAATCAGCATTTTTTACAAATCGTTGACGAGAAATTAGGCGATGAATTTGAATACGACGCACTAAAAGAGATTTTACTTCAGGTGATTTCTGAGACTACGGATGAACATGAAATCAAGCAATACCGACTGATTTTAGCGCTTTCTGACAGTTATCGGCAAATTACGTTTTCTCGTGATACCGATATCAGTGATCGTGTGATTTTTCCAATATCTGATTTGGAGAGCCGCGGAATTGAAGATGCGCGGTTTGTGAAGTTTACAGATGATGACGGGTCGGTAATTTATTATGCAACATATACCGCTTTCGATGGTTCGTACATCATGCCAAAACTGCTTGAAACAACCGATTTTTATGATTTTAGAACAAGTCCGCTTAACGGTGCCGGTGCAAAAAATAAAAATCTTGCGCTATTCCCGAGGAAGATTAATGGGAAATACGCAATGCTGGCGCGAATCGACGGATGGAATAATTTTATTACGTTTTCCGATAACATTAATGTTTGGGAAGAACCAAAAATGATTCAGTCGCCAGAGCATCCTTGGGAATTTGTCCAAATCGGAAATTGTGGTTCGCCTATCGAAACCAGTGAAGGTTGGTTAGTCATTACGCATGCTGTGGGACCAATGCGGAAATATTGCATCGGAGCATCGCTTTTGGATCTTGAAAATCCGGAGAAAGAAATTGGAAGACTCGATCAACCCCTAATCATTCCAAATCCGGAAGAGCGCGAAGGGTATGTTCCAAATGTTGTTTATTCGTGCGGATCGCTGATTCATAATGGCGAGTTGATCATCCCTTATGGTTTGTCGGATTACAGTTCGACCTTTGCGACGGTTAATCTGGAAATGTTAGTAAAGAAATTAAAATCGGAATAGATAAACCAGGAATAAAAATGCCCCTTAAAAGCGAACTCTTAAGGGGCATTCAATCCAAATCGTATTTTCTGTTAACTGTTTTCCTCAGTATCTTCGAGGTTGTTCGATTTATCGCGAAGGTCAAAATTTTCATCTGTTCCTTCAGGATTGTTTAAATCGTAGTGCTCGTCATTGGTAATCTCCTGATGATCCTCGTATCGATGTTTTTGAGTGTTATCTCGCACAAAATGCGGTGTATTCTCATTGTTTCGAGGAGTAGAGTTTTTAGTCGGTTGATTCCCACGATTTGCGTTGCTGTTGTTGTTTAGAGTAGCCATAATTTTTTGTTTTATAGTAAAGTCTAAATTACGATAGCCGGCACGAAAATGTGTTATCGACGTTTTGCAATTTATTACAAAATCTACATGTTAGAACATACCTAACAGCCAGTAAATGATGATAAACACGACAATAGTTCCGAGACATCCGCCACCGAGCTTCTTAGCTCCGTAGCCTGCAATTATTGTTTTAAAAAATCCGTTCATGTTGTTATGGTTTAGTAGTTAGTCAAATTTCGGTTTGTATCTTGAATGGCGCGCTCATTTTTATAGTCGATCCATTTTTGGCCACGTAATTTTCGCATCATCACATCGTAGTGACGCATCACAAAAACATTATAAGCAGCTTTTGAAATATTTGACAGCGATCTCGGTAAAGCCCGAAGACTCATTGAAAAACCCGGAGTCAAATATTTCATGTAATGCCAATATCCTTCAGGCATGTATAACATCTCGCCATGAGCTAGTGTTGCAATCATTCCGCTTGCTTTCTTCAAAGCCGGCCATTTTTCATAATCGGGATTGTCAAAATCAATATCTTCCCGCGAAATCAGCGCGTGTGGAACCTTGTACAGAAACTTAGATTGATCCGGCGGAAAAATGATACATTGCTTTTTACCGTGAAAGTGAAAGTGCAAAATGTTCGAATAATCGATATCAAAATGCATGAACACTTTTGAGTTTTCGCCACCAAAGAACAACATTGGCAATTGTTTGATCAATCTCAAACCGATATCCGGCCAACGAAAATCGTCTTTCAGCAGCGGTACTTCTTTCATCAAATTATACAAGAAAATCCTGTAATTTGTTGGTTGCGACTCGAGCAAGTCGACGTAATCAGCCATTTTCATGGTTGCATGAGCCTGATTAAAACCATCCCGATGTGACACCGGCCGATCGTCATAAAGCGGTACCGTCTTATTTCCCGCAACCGATTTTATATATTGTAAATTCCACTTCTTAAACGCCGGCCAGTCTTCTGTAAGTTGCTCAATTACAACCGGCTTTTGTTTTTTAACATAATTACTGACGAAATCTTCTTTTGAAATCGATTTTACACGTTCAACTTCATTGAGGTTCATTGTGATATTGTATTAAGTACGTACCTATATTAAAGGTGAAGTGTAAAATTAAAAAAAGCTGAATAATCAGCTTAGTTTTTCGTTTGCCAATGCGTAGTACATTTCGTTTGGATCATAATCAAAATCGTAATCGAATTCTTCTGAATCAGAATCACTCATGCTATTGATTAAAATGATATTCTTTAGATCTGCGTCTGTTTGGCTAAAATTGTCTGTTGGGTGTAATGAATCGTTCATAAGTTCGCGTTGTTTAAAGTTGTTTTACAAAATTCACTAAAACTACCGCTGAACTTCTTACATGGTTTTGGCTAAAAGTTATATAATCTTCTTACTAAAATTATATTTAATAGTTACCTGACAGTAAACTTCCACCGATTGTGGCTTTTGGTTCAATCCCAAGCCGTTTCATCATTTCGTACGCTGTGCAAACTGCCGCCGACGTAACCGGAATTCCTATTTCTTTCTCAATCAGGTCGATAGCTTCAAGTGATGGCATTTGTACACAAGCGGACACTACCAGCACATCAACATTTGTCAGATCCAAACGCTTATAAATTTCCAATAAATTCATCGGATTTTGGGCAGCGACTTCCAGGTTATCGGGAATCTCCAAGGCGATCGATCCGGTTACCTCAAAGCCTTCGTTTGTAATATAATCAACGACCATATCGGTCAATGGGCGCATATAAGGGGTAATCAAAGCCACTCTTTTTGCTCCAAGAGTTTTCAATCCTTTGACAAGCGCGCCCGCACTGGTAACAATCGGGGTTGGATAGCCGTTAGCAATGGTTTCCTGATGTAAATTTACTTCCGAAACGCAGTGATAACCGCGACCCATGCTCATAATTGCAACCAAACAGGCATAACCCATAACATCCACATGTGCGTCCGAAAGTTCTTGTGCGCATTTCAAACTCATCGCGTCCATTGCCTCAAGTTCTTCTTTTGTGACTTTTTTCATTCGCATGCGACTTGAATGAAACGTAAATCGGTCGGGTAAAATGGTCTCGCGCGACCGGAATATTGCCGGAATCTCTGTCTCCATTGTAACATTTGAGGAAGGAACGATTTGACCAATTCGGTAGTTCATGATGGCTTGTTAATTTTGAGTTTGATGCTGATTCTTGATTTTAAGATAATGTTTTAAGGCAAATTCACTGCGACCACGGTGTTTCGCAATGTTCCGAGCGACTCAACAAAAGCTTCAACAACGTCGCCGTCCTGTAGCCATTCCTGCGGAGTCCGTCCTGCGCCAACGCCACTCGGAGTTCCGGTCGCAATGATATCACCGGGTTCAAGCGTAAATACGGTACTGAGATCTTCAATAAGGTCATTGATATTGAAAAGCATGAATTTAGTATTCGAATTTTGCTTTTCGACACCATTTACCGTCAGCGACAAATTCAGATTGTGCGGATTGTCGATTTCGTCTTTGGTGATCAAATATGGTCCCATCGGAGCAAATGTATCCTGACCTTTCGACACGATCCATTGACCGGCGCGACGACAATCGCGGGCAGAAATATCGTTGATTATCGTATAGCCGAAAACGTGGTCGAGCGCATTTTGTTTATCAATGTACTTGCCTTTTTTACCGATTACAACCGCAAGTTCGACCTCCCAATCCAGTTGCTGGGTGAGTTTCTGGTTCAGAATGATGTTTTCGTCAGGTCCCGTGACGCTGGTCGGGGGTTTTGAGAAAATAATCGGTTTTTGAGGAAGTTCACTCGATGTGTCTAAAGATCGCGCGCTTTCGGCTACGTGTTCGGTGTAGTTCAGGCCGATGCCGATTATGTTTTTTCGGGGTCGCGGAATTGGCGCTAATAATTTCACTTCCGTGAATGGTACGCTGCACGATTTAATCTCGTCCGGCATTGACGCTTTTAGAGCCGCTGCAATTCTGACGATAGCCTGCTGACCTTCATCGATGAGATCGAGCATGGTAGCCGGAAACGGAAGATGCGTTTGTGAACCAAGTTTTTCAATGTCCACGATTTGTTCGTTGTGAACCACGCCAAGTCGGTGTGCTGAATCGTTGATCGAGTATGTTACTAATTTCATAAGTTAAAATTTGTTGGGTGTTCAGCCCCGATTGAGCCGGCATCCTTTGCTAAGCGATAGCGGCGCAAAGATATAGGCGAAAGCGGGAATAGCTGCATATTAATCAATCACGATCTGATGGTCATTTTCGTGAATTTTTTCCTGATATAATCCGAGTTTCTCAATTACCGGAAGGTCGTTGAATGAGAACAAAACCGCGTCTTCAGTCTCAGAGAGATTTGCATGTTCATGCCACGCCCAGGACGGAATGCAGAAAATATCGCGCTCCTTCCAGTCGAACCGCTTGCCGTTGATGACCGAAAAACCGCGGCCTTTGGCACACTGATACACAAACGAACCGGTGTGACGATGCGCCCTGGTGTGCTGACCGGCCGACAATAATTGAATCGACGCGCCCATGGTTTGCATCACATGTCCACCAGTAAACGGATTGGTGTAATTTAATTTAATTCCGTCGAAATCGCATCCCTTGTTTACTTTTTGAGCATCTAAAAGCGCGGGATAAACATGTTTCCACGAATATTTAAAAAGTGGCGAATATGGCTTGTCCCAAACTAGATCGGCTATAATTGTTCCCGGAGCGGTGAAGGAGAGAGGCGAGTGATTCTCGGGCGATTTTAACGGTTGTTTGCCGTCGAAAACCGCGTAATCATTAGCTTCCAAAGCATTTACAAGCGGAATGTCGAGGCCGTCCTGCCAAATGCAGGTTTTTCCGTTTTCGGCAACCCCGTGTTCGTGCCACGTCGAATTAGGAGTGATCACAAAATCGTTGACTTCGAACGTGATTTTATTGCCGTCAACCACCGTGTAGCCGCCTTCGCCTTCCATGATGAATCTCAGTGCCGAAGCTTTATGACGGTGTGCCGATGTGCTTTCGCCGGGACGTGTAACTTGAATTCCGGTGTAAAGCCAACCGACTGCGGCGCTGACATCTTTTCGCTTGTCGTTAACCAGATAAACTACCCGTCGACCCGCCTGCTCGGGGGTGACAAGGGTAGAGGACTTTAGAACGAGTTCGCGTAGATCGTCGTATTTCCAAAGCATCGGAATCGAGGTAGACCGCGGTTCCCACGGTTCGATATCGTTTGCAACGGTCCACAGAGCGCCCGCTCCTAAGCTTGCAAGCTGTTGATAATAAGCTTCTAGTTCCGGTGTGTCCTGAACGCGGGCGCGGCCAATGACATCATCACTGTGTTTTGCTTCCATGTTGAAATTCTTCGTGATTATCAATAAATGTGATCTTTCGGGTTGGCGCGGTGTTTACCCGAAGATCGAAAATGTCGAAACGATTGTAATGTCCGAGGATATCGTGCATTTGTTTTGGCTGAATGCATTTTGCTAGATCGATATTGGCGTAAACTATTCCTTCCTGGTCGATTAGCGGTTCTCCGATTACGGCGCCATTCGGACCAATAATTCCTGAAAACGCCGAGTGTTTCCGGGTTAAGAGTTCGCGCGCATTGGGAACATCTTCGGAAAGTGCTTCAATTATCTGGTCTGAGATTGTCGAGCACGAAACAATTGTAAAGAGTTTGCCTTCAAACGAATGAGCGGCGGCGCGAATTTTAATCGCTTCTGCCATATCGTAATCGGGTGGCGCCACCGGAAGCGAAATGTAATTGGCAATATGAATCAGTTCGCCTTGTGCTAAAAGAGTGAATCGCGCCAAGGTATTTGTATTTTCACCGCACGCGAGAGTGCCGATCGGACCGATTTTGGTGTCGTAGACTTTTAATGACGAACCATCACCGGCGGTCCAAGTGAGTTTTTCAGCCCAGGTTGGAACGAGTTTGCGATGTTTACCAACAATGTTCCCGAGATCGTCGATAATGAGGTTGGTGTTGTAAATCTCGCCATAACTTGGTCCGCGTTCATTGATGCCGATAACCACGTGAATTTTGTTCTGCGCTGCGGCTTTGCAAATTCGGCTGATTTCATCGCTATCGACAGTAACTGATGATTTATATAGTTTTTCGTACCATTTGCTGCCTTCAACCGGTGTCATGATCCAGTTCCAATACGGATAACCGGCAACAAAAACTTCCGGAAATGCAATCAGGTTGGCGCCGTTTTGTGCGGCTTCGACAATTAATGAAATCGCCTTGTCGATCGTTTTCTCGACATTGAGAAAAACAGGTGACGTTTGAACCGCTGCCGCTTTAAACTTTTTGAATTCCATTACCTTATGTATTTTTCGATTTTGGTGCGAGTCTCCTCTGAAAATGCTTCTGCTTTAATGGTCGCCGAGGTTTTGCTGATGGCGACGTTGACCAATGTGACTTCGCCTTCCAATATTAAGTTTTGATGTTGATCGACAAATGTGAAACCGCAAACTACTGATGCGCCACCGATGTTTATGATCCAAAGGCTTTTTTGAATGACGTCGCCGATTCGGGCTGCTTTTTTAAATTGGACTTTTAAATCGACTGTCGGAATTCCGTTTGTTTCGTGAATCCTGGAGAATGGTCGATCTAATGCATCTTCAAAAAAGTCTTCGACTAAATCGTTTACCATTTCCAAAAACCTGGGGTAAAATACGATTCCGGCGAAATCAACATGTCTGAATTTTACTTTTTCTTCTCTGGTAAATATGGGGTTCATGCAGATTTTAATTTAAAGCGTTGTGTTTTTCCGGTTTCGGTTTTTGGCAGCTGATCAACGAAATGAATAACTCGCGGATATTTGTACGGCGCCGCATTTTCCTTAAACCAAGTTTGAATTTGTGCGCAAAGTTCCTCGCAACCTTTCGTCGGATCGTTTAGTACCAGATAGGCGCAGACCAGCATGCCTCGTTCAGGGTCAGGGATTCCGACTACGGCGCATTCGGCTACTTCGGGATGAGTTAAAAGTACGCTTTCAACTTCAATTGCGCCAATATTATAGCCTGAAGATATGATCATATCGTCGGCGCGCGAGACAAACCAGTAGAATCCATCGCTATCGCGGACAAAAATATCACCGGTAATGTTCCAGCCGTTTTCAACATATTCGCGTTGTTTGTCTTCGCGATTCAAATACTTACAACCTGTGATGCCTCTTACGGCGAGTCGGCCTGCAACTCCGTCAGGAACCGGGTTGCCATCGCTATCAATGATTTTGGCTTGATAACCGGTTATCGGTTTTCCGGTCGAACCGCATTTCATAAAATGATCGTTAGACGAAATGAAAATATGAAGTATTTCAGTCGATCCGATTCCGTCGATAATCCGCAATCCGGTAGCATCGTACCAATCTTGCCAAACTTTTGCAGGAAGGGTTTCGCCGGCCGAGATGCATTTTCGAAGTGATGAGATGTCGAAATTTGCCACTTTAGTTGTGATGACGCGCCAGGCAGTCGGAGCGGTAAAACAGATTGTGATTTTATAATCTTGAATCGCTTGCAGCAGAAGTTCGGGCGTTGGTTTCTCGATCAAAAACGTCGAGGCGCCGTAATAAAGCGGAAATAAGACCAATCCGCCCAAACCGAACGTAAAACCGAGTGGTGGACTTCCGGTAAAAACATCATCCGAAGTAGGTTGTAGCGCGTATTTGGGAAAGGCTTCGCAAATAAGGACGACATCCCTGTGAAAGTGTGATGTCATTTTTGGCTTTCCCGTAGTTCCGGAAGTGAAACCGATCAGACAAACTGAATCTGCTTTGGATTTGAAATTTTCAATAGCTGACGATTTTTGACTCATTAAAGTTTCCAACTGCGAATCCGTTTTCTCCGAGCCGTCAAAATGAATTACATGTTTAAGGAAAGGCGAATCAACTAGCGACATTTCTTCGGAAAGTCGGCTGTCACAAAGAACATGAGATATTTCGGCACATTCGATCATTGTCGAAAGTTCTTTTTCCCGAAGCAAAGGCATTGTTGCCACCACAATCCCTCCGGCCTTGATTATTCCGAACCAGCACGCCACCATCATCGGATTATTTGCCGAGCGAAGCAGAACACGATTGCCTGAAACCAGGTTCAAGTCAGACTTTAGCACATGTGCAATTTTGTTTGCCTTTTCAAACAAATCGTTGTAGGTGTAAGTTAAATCGAAAGTGCGAATCGCAATATGTTCACCGCGACCTTCCCGAATATGCGAATCGAGCAACCGATCGACACAATTTAGGAACTCAGGTAATTCGAATTCCGGTTGGTCAAGGATGTAATTCGCCTGAAGTTCGTCCGGCGGCAAATTATCGTGTGCAAAGGTATCCTGATGATGCTTCATGATTTTTTGTGACTTTCGGGTTTAAGTGCTTTTTTCATCGCTTCTTTTTCCTTTCGCTCGCCCGCGATCATTCCGTAGTGATGCGGAATTGCAGTGTAGTATTGATTCGGGATGTCGGTAGTTTTAAAGCCTTCATAGGCTTGTGCACGCCGGACAAAATCGCTTTCAAGCAATAGCGGGCGGCCAAGTGCGACGATATCTGCCCGACCATTGAGAATTATGGTGTTGATTTGGTCGATATCGTGAATTCCTCCGGCGGTAATTGTGGGAATGTCGACCGTATTTTTGATTAAATCCGAGAACGGGGTTTGCCACATCCGACCTTTTTGCGGCTTTTCATTTTCGACCGTGTAACCGGACGACACATTGATGATATCCGCTCCAGCGCTTTTGAAAGCTTGCGCGATAAAAAGCACATCGGATTCTGAAATTCCGTTTGAAGCCCAATCAGACGCAGAAATTCGCACTGAAATTGGCTTATGTTGCGGAAAAACACGTCTGATTCCCGTAAAGACATCAAGTGGAAATCGCACGCGGTTTTCGATTGAACCGCCGTAAGAATCCGTTCGTTTATTAGTCAGCGGCGATAAAAATGAAGCCAATAAAAATCCATGATGAGCTTGAAGTTCGATCATATCAAATCCGGCTTCTTCAGCATTTTCTGCCGCTAGTTTGAATTCTGAAATAATTTGCCGCATGTCTTCTTCGAGCATTTCCCGTGGGATTACACCTTTTTCCTTAAACGAAATTGGCGATGCCGAAAGAAGTTCGGTGGCTGACGGTTGTTCAAAATCGGTTTCCCATGGAAGTCCGACAGAAGCTTTTCGTCCACCGTGACCGAGTTGGATGGCGACTTTAGCAGTTGAGTTTTCATGAATAAAATCAACAATATTTTTCCATGCAACTATTTGTTCTTTAGTAGTTATCATCGGACAACCTGAAGTAATCATTCCGATTTTTGAAACCGCAACCGCCTCGGTGAAAATGAGTCCACATCCACCAATGGCGCGACTGCCGTAATGAACTAGATGCCAATTTTGTACGACGCCATTTTTAGCCGAATATTGCTCCATCGGCGCCATCGCAACCCGGTTTTGAATTTTGATTCCACGTAGCGTGACTGGTGTAAATGCCGGCGGAATTTGCGTCGGTTGCTGACGCATGAGATTAAATTCGGATAGAACCGCATCGGTAAATTTCTGATCTCGGAGTCGCAGGTTCTCAAGCGTAACTTTTTTGGCTCGGGTCATTACACCAAATGCGAACTGCATGAATGGATGTTTGATATGTCGGTCCATGTTTTCAAACCATTCGAGTGAAACCGCGGCGGCATGTTGTGTCATTTCAACGCGGGTTCGCCGGTTTTGATCGTATGATTTTAACGCTGAGGCAATATTCGATTGATTGTCGGCAACAGCGTCGGCCAGGGCGATAGCACTTTCCATGGCGAGTTTTGTTCCCGAACCGATCGAGTAATGCGCGGTTGCCTTCGCATCGCCAAGCAGTACGATGTTGTCAACCGACCAACATTCGTTAGTAATTGTGGGAAACTGGCGCCAATGCGACCGATTTGAAATCAGCGGGTGGCCGTCGAGTTCTTCCTTATATATTTCTGAGAGTTTGGTTATTGTCGATTGCTCGTCTGTTGTTGAAAAACCTGCTTTTGCGAAAGTTTCAGGTGAGCATTCGAAAATCCAGGTGCTCATATTTTCTTCGTACTGATATGTGTGCGCCACAAAACTTCCGAAAGGCGTTGTCCGGAAGAAATATGCGAAAGCATCCAGGGGTTTTGTTGATCCGAGCCAGACGAATTTGTTTCGCTGAAGTTTTATTGATGTTTTGAATTGCCGGGCAAATTTTTCGCGGATTGCGCTGTTGATACCGTCGGCTGCGATGATAAGATCGGAGTCGGAGAATTCCGAGAGGTTGTCGATTGGATGTTCAAAGTGGAGATTGACGCCTTCCTGGGTGCACCGTTGCTGGAGCAGCGACAAAAGCGTTTTTCGGGAGCAGCCGCAAAATCCGTTGCCCGTAATGCGAACCGATTTGCCGTTGCGAACAACATCGAGATCGTCCCAATAGGCGAAGCGGCTGCGGATGAGATCGTAGGATTCAGGATCCCGGGTCAGGAATTCGCTTAATGTTTCGTCGGAAAAAACCACGCCAAAACCAAAAGAATCATCGGCTTTATTCCGTTCATAAATATTTATATCGGCATTGGGAAGCGCTTTTTTAAGTAGGATCGAAAAGTATAATCCGCCCGGTCCTCCGCCTATAACTGTTACTTTCATCTTAGTTGACATTTGCAAAAGGGATAGTAGTGGAAATCCTTTTTATTATTTTGATTTGCAAGTTGTTATTGTTTATTATTTAATTTATTGCTTGTGGCAAATGAAAATATAAAAAGATTGAAACGAATAGCCCGACCCGGCTTTTTTCGGCCGGGATTTGCCCTATCGTCACAACCTTTTATGGGTAAAAATCTCGCCCAATCTGGCATAGTTTGAGCCCGCCAGTCGCGCTACGGGACGATATTTTTCGATGTTTATTTTATAGTTGTCAAGCAAAATCTCCGGGTCGAAATGAAACATAACGATTCGGCCGATCATGATTACGGCGCCGCCATTGCTGTGATTTTCGAGTTGGTAGTGGTGAACGAGTTTGCATTCGAATTGAACAGGACTCTCGGCCACGCGAAACGGTTTGACAATGGTTGACGGGGCTTTGGTGAGCTTGGCAAATTCAAATTCGTCTACAGATGGATCAACGGCCTGTGAGGTTAGATTCATGCGTTCGGCGATGTCTTCAGTGACCAGATTTACAACAAATTCGCCTGTTTCCAGAACATTATTGAGCGTATCTTTATTGTGATTATTGGTTCGGACCGTAGAAAACATGACGTGCGGCGGGTCTTCGCCAACCGCATTGAAATAGGAAAAAGGAGCGAGGTTCGGAACGTTTTCAGCGCTAAGGCTTGAAATCCACCCGATTGGTCTGGGAATCACCGCTCCGGTTAGCAATTTATAGGTTGCGGCAGGTGAAATCTCGTCGGGGTTAAACTGCATTATTCATAATTTACTGGAGAAATTGTCAGTGATAGCGGCCACAATTTAGTGAAAATATATTTTTTTTAGAGTTAAATTTTATTGTGTGTAATTTTATTCTTCAAATAATTTAATTTTCCTTTAAATGCAGTGTTGTCATATTGCAAGAGGTCATTTTTTTATATTTACCAAAAATGTTTTGTCATGAGCTATTATACTGTTAAAAATCTCGAGCAATATTTTAAACATTACAACAAATCGGTTCGTGAGCCGAGGAAATTCTGGGGCAAGATTGCTCAGGAGAATTTTTCCTGGTATCAGTTATGGGACGATGTGTTAAAATACAATATGGCTGAGGCCGATGTTCGATGGTTTGACGGAGCAAAGGTTAATGTGGCAAAGAATTGCATCGATCGGCATTTAGCAAAACGTGGCGACAAGACGGCGATCATTTTTGAACCTAATGATCCTGAAGAAGAATCTCAGTTTATCACTTATAACCAGCTGTACGAACGTGTGGCGCGAATGGCAAATGTTCTTCGCGATCAAGGCATTAGAAAAGGCGACAGGGTTTGCATTTATTTGCCGATGATTCCGGAGCTTTCGATTGCGATGTTGGCTTGCGCGCGAATTGGTGCTGTTCACTCGGTTGTGTTTGCGGGATTTTCGTCTTCGGCAGTTGCGAGCCGTATTAATGACAGCGGATGCAAACTGGTGATTACCTCAGATGGCGGTTATCGCGGGAACAAGACCATAAATTTAAAGTCGATCATTGACGAAGCCCTTGAAAAGTGTGAAAGTGTCGAAAACGTTTTGGTCGTTAAGCGAACCGGCGGTGAAGTCGCGATGAATGAACCGCGCGACAAATGGATCGAACCGTTATTGCAAAAAGCTGCAGAAACGAATGTTGCTGAAATTATGGATGCTGAAGATCCGCTGTTTATTTTGTACACGTCGGGATCTACCGGAAAGCCCAAAGGAATGGTTCATACGCAAGCCGGATACATGGTTTATTCGGCTTATACTTTTAAAAATGTTTTTAATTATCAGGAGGAAGACGTATTCTGGTGTACGGCCGACATTGGCTGGATTACGGGTCATTCTTATATAGTATACGGACCGCTTCTTAACGGCGGAACGACGGTTATCTTTGAAGGGATTCCGTCTTACCCGGATCACAGCCGTTTTTGGGAAGTTATTCAGGAGCACAAAGTGACTCAGTTTTATACGGCACCAACCGCAATCAGGTCGCTGTCGAAAGAAAATATTGATTATGTACAGAAGTTTTCGCTTGATTCATTGAGGGTAATTGGGTCTGTCGGCGAACCGATAAACGAAGAAGCATGGCATTGGTATAATGACAACGTAGGGCAGAAGAGGTGTCCGCTTGTTGATACCTGGTGGCAAACTGAAACAGGTGGAATCATGATTTCTCCGCTACCGTTTGTAACTCCCACTAAACCGACCTATGCAACTTTGCCGTTACCGGGAATCCAGCCTGTTCTTATGGATGAAAAGCGGAACGAAATTGAAGGCAATCAGGTTGTTGGAAGTTTGTGTATCAAATTTCCGTGGCCGGGAATGGCAAGAACGATTTGGAATGATCACCAACGATATAAAGAAACGTACTATTCCACTTTTCCCGGTAAGTATTTTTCGGGTGATGGCGCGTTGCGTGACGAAGTTGGTTATTACCGAATTACCGGTCGCGTAGACGATGTGATTATTGTTTCAGGACACAATTTAGGAACGGCGCCGATCGAAGATGCCATCAATGAGCATCCGGCGGTAGCGGAATCGGCGGTTGTTGGTTTTCCGCATTCGGTTAAAGGAAATGCGCTTTACGGATTTATCATCTTAAAAGATACCGGTGAGAGCCGAGACCGAAACAACTTGATGATGGAAATCAACAGGTCCATATCGGAACTCATCGGACCAATCGCAAAACTTGATAAAATGCAGTTTGTATCGGGACTTCCAAAAACCCGGTCGGGTAAAATCATGCGACGAATTCTTCGGAAGATTGCTGAAGGCGATTTTGAAAATTACGGCGATATTTCGACATTGATGAATCCGGAGATCGTTGCTGAAATCCAAAAGGAACGAATCGAAAATCCATAATTATATAACAATTTCTGCTTTTTGCTAAACTTTTCCAGCATCGTAATTCATAAATTAGCTTTTAATGAATTTTTACGATGTGGCAATTATTGGAGGCGGTCTTGCCGGATTAACAAGCGGAATTCACCTTTCGAGGTTGGGATTTCGCGTGGTCATCATTGAAAAGCACGAATTTCCGAGACATAAAGTTTGTGGCGAGTATATCTCGAACGAAGTTTTGCCGTATTTGAAATGGCTTGACCTTGATATTGAGGCTTTAAAACCCTCGCACATTTCGACCTTGAGGTTTACTACTGCCAATGGTAGAATGTATGAATCGCAACTTCCCGGTGGTGGTTTTGGCATAAGCCGATTCGCCTTCGATCATTTTCTCTTTGAAAACGCTGCTCAGTCGGGGTGTGATTTCGTGTTTGCGTCCGTAACGGATGTTTCGTTTTTAAACGACATTTTTACGGTTACGACTAATGACGGACATCATATTACCGCAAAAATTGCATTAGGTGCTTTTGGCAAGCGATCAAATTTAGATAAGTTGTTGCAGCGACAATTTGCACTTAAAAAGTCGAATTGGTTGGCTATCAAAGCTCATTATGACGTCGATTTTCCTGATGACGTTGTCGGATTATACAATTTTGCAGGCGGATATTGCGGCGTTTCGCAGGTGGAAGATGGGAAAGTGAATATCTGTTATCTGACGGATTATAAGTCTTTTGCGGGTTTTAAAGATGCGACGGCATTTCAAAGTTCGATTTTATCGCAGAATCCGGAGTTAGCGAAAATATTTTCAAGCGCCCGAATGATTTTTGAAAAACCGATGACAATCAGTCAGATTTCATTTGATTCAAAACCGCAAGTTGAAAATCATATATTAATGATTGGCGATTCAGCTGGACTTATTCACCCGCTTTGTGGCAACGGAATGGCGATGGCGATTTTAGCGGCGAAAATGGCATCTGAAGCTGCAACAGAATTTCTGCTGAGCAGAATGTCCAGATTGGAATGCGAGGCGTCCTATTCACGTAAGTGGAAAAAGCAGTTTTCGTCTCGGATGCGGACGGGTAGAATTTTGGCTTTTGCAATGCGAAATCGTTCGTTGACTGACACATTTTTAAAAGTTTTAAAAGTATTTCCTTCACTCTTGCCGGCGATTATTGCTCAAACGCATGGCAAACCAATAGTAGTTAGTTCATGATGGTCTCTACGAAATATCGAAGCACGGCGCCTGAAGCCATGGATGATTTTGACATGGAAGGCGAGCTTTTGCGTGATGCGCTCGATAAAATTGCGGCAATCAATCAGATTTTGGGCGGGAACCGGGTTACGCTTCAAGGAGTAAAAGAGTTGATCGGTAAAACCTCGAAACAAACGCCCATTCACATTCTCGATCTTGGTTGCGGCAATGGCGATATGTTGCGAACTTTGGCAGATTGGGGAAAGAAGAACGGCTATAATTTCCGCTTGACGGGCATCGATGCCAACGATTTCACGATTGAACATGCGCAGAATTTATCGAAAGAATACGGAAACATTGATTACGTATGTGCCGATATTTTTGAAGATCCCGATAATATGCGTTGCGATATCGCACTTTGCACGCTAACTCTTCATCACTTTAAGGACGACGAGATTATCGGTCTGGTCGGAGATCTTAGCAGCCGCGCGAAGATGGGAATTGTTATCAATGATTTACACCGAAATATATTGGCTTACAATCTTTTTAAGGCGGTTTGTTTCACCTTTGGTTTAAATGAAGTCTCAGAAAAAGACGGTTTGGTTTCAATTTTACGCGGATTTAAAAAGAAAGACCTTACCTTGTATTCAAAGCAACTCAACTTAAAAAAATATACGATCAGATGGAAGTGGGCTTTTCGCTACCAATGGATCATTTCAAATATATGAGCGTAAAAATTATTTCAGTTGCCACACAGCTTCCGGCGTATTCTCGTCCAACTTCCGAAATTGTGCCTTTTATCGATACGTGGCTTGCCGGCGAGGACGATCGTTTTATAAAGAAAGTCAAAAAAATATTTGATGGTGCGGCGGTTGATAAGCGATACTCGATCATGGAACCGACCGAGGTATTTACCGCAACGTCGTTTGAAGAAAAAAATAATATTTATATCCGCGAGGCCATACAACTGGGCGAAAAGGTTTTAAGAAAAGCGCTTGACGAAAACCGGTTACTTCCAACCGATATTGACTATTTAATTACCGTAAGCTGCACCGGAATTATGATACCGTCGTTGGATGCGTATTTAATTAACAAACTTGAAATGCGTCAGGACACAGTGCGATTGCCGGTAACTGAGATGGGTTGTGCCGCCGGAATCTCGGGGATTATATATGCGAAAAACTTTTTGTCGTCAAATCCCGGAAAGCGGGCCGCTGTCGTAGCAATCGAAGCGCCAACAGCAACCTTTCAACTCGATGATCATTCAATGGCCAATATTGTTAGTGCGGCAATCTTTGGTGATGGCGCGGCTTGCGTAATCCTGTCGTCGGTCGCTGATGACAACGGACCCGAAATTCTTGGTGAAGAAATGTATCATTTTTATCAAGCCGAGCATATGATGGGATTTAACCTCACAAATTCAGGCTTGCAAATGGTTTTGGATGTTGAAGTTCCCGACACGATCGCTTCGCATTTTCCAACCATTATTCACCCGTTTCTTGATAAATACGATTTGAAAATTACTGATGTCTCGCATTTGATTTTTCATCCGGGCGGAAAGAAAATTATTCAAACCGTGGAAACGCTTTTTGACGGGTTGGGGAAAAACATCAATGACACCAAGGAAGTTCTTCGCTTATTCGGAAATATGTCGAGCGCTACTGTATTGTTTGTTTTGCGTCGGATTATGGACAACAAGCCAACCGAAGGCGATATTGGTTTAATGCTGAGTTTCGGACCCGGATTTTCAGCACAACGCGTTTTGTTGAGATGGTAAAAGATTTTGAAAATAGCGGATTGTGGGCAGTGGTTGTTGGCGGGAGCAGCGGCCTCGGACTCGCATCAGCACGAAAGTTGGCGCAACACGGAATGAATATTTGCGTGATTTATCGCAGTTCAAGAAGTGGTTTGGATGAAATCCGACAGAATCTTCTGGAAATAACGGAACTCGGAGTTCAGATGATCGAATTCAATCTCGATGCACTAAACCAAGAGCGAATCCTGGAAGTTTGCCAAAAGTTACGAGCCGAAATCGGAGAAAATAAAATCAGGTGTTTGTTACATAGCCTTGCCAAGGGTAATTTAAAACCGATGATTGGTGAAAATTCGTTGTCGACTGAGGATTTTTCACTTACGATAAATGCGATGGCGATTAACCTTTTCTCATGGACCAAGTCGGTTTTTGACAATCAGTTATTTGCTGATGATGCGCGGGTGCTAACATTTACGAGTGAAGGAAGTTCAAAGTCGATTCCGTCGTATGCCGCGGTTTCAGCAGCAAAATCAGCCTTGGAAAGTATCATTAGAAGCATCGCAGTAGAATTTGCCGAAAGCGGAATTCGAGCAAACGCGATTCAGGCGGGTGTAACTGAGACCAGTTCGCTGAAACTGATTCCGGGGTACGAGAAGATTATGTCGCATTCGATCAGCCGAAATCCGTTCAACCGACTCACAACTCCGGAAGATATCGCAAATGTGGTTTATCTCCTCTGCAAAGACGAGGCATCTTGGATAAACGGCTCGATCATAATTGCCGATGGCGGCGAAAATTTACGATGATGGATAAAGATGAAATATTAGCGAGATTGCCCTATAAGAAGCCGTTTTTATTTGTTGACGATATTATTGAAATCGGCGATAATCATGTGGTTACTGAATATACTTTTGACGGCGAACTTGATTTTTATAAAGGGCATTTTGAAGATTTACCGGTCACACCCGGAGTGATTTTGACTGAAACAATGGCACAAGGCGGTGTTGTTTGCCTTGGAATATTTTTGTTGAATGGAACCGAAGTCTCGAGAATGGCGCTAACTTCATCAGAAATCGAGTTTTACAAACCGGTTTTTCCGGGTGAGAAAGTTGTCGTCACATCTGAAAAAATATATTTCAGATTTGGAAAATTAAAATGTCGGGTAAAAATGGAAAACATGGATGGCGACGAAGTTTGTAACGGAACCATCGCCGGAATGATAATCGAATAAGATGAAAAGAGTTGTAGTAACCGGTCTCGGCGTAGTTTCTCCCAATGGAGTTGGTCTTGATGATTTTGCCAAAGCCATAAAGGAAGGACAATCTGGAGTGAAATTCGATCCTGAATTGGCCGAATTGAAATTTTCTTGTCAGATTTCTGCAAAGCCGAACGTCACCGATGAGCTCGCACTCAGCTATCTTTCAGAACTGGAATTGCGAAATTTTAACGCAAGCGGCATTTTATACGGTGTGATGGCCGGGCTTGACGCATGGAAAGATGCCGGATTGAAACCTGCCGATCAGCACCCTGATTGGGACAGTGGAACCATTTTCGGAACCGGAACATCCGGAATCGGCAAATTTCGCGAAAGCATATACAAAATCGACGCGTTTGAAACCCGAAGGCTGGGAAGTACGGCGGTGGCTCAAACAATGAACAGCGGCATCAGCGCGTATTTGGCAGGAAAACTTGGTTTTGGAAATCAGGTTACAACCAATTCATCAGCGTGTACTACCGGAACTGAAAGCATTGTGATGGCTTATGATCGGATAAGTTCGGGAAAAGCCATTCGTATTCTGGCTGGAAGCACAAGCGATTCAGGCCCGTATATTTGGGGCGGATTTGATGCCATGAAAGTTTGTACGTTTAAACATAATGATTCGCCTGAAGCAGGATCGCGGCCAATGAGTGCAACTGCATCCGGATTTGTCCCGGGAAGTGGAGCCGGAGCTTTGGTGTTGGAAGACTATGAATCGGCTTTAAAACGCGGCGCAAAAATTTACTGCGAAGTTTTAGGCGGTAACGTAAATTCCGGCGGACAAAGAGGCGAGGGGACGATGACTGCTCCAAATTCGGTTGCGGTTCAAAAATGCATTACTGATGCGATTTCAGCCGCGGGAATTTCAGCACAGGACATCGACGTTATCAACGGGCATTTGACTGCAACGTCAAAGGACGGATTGGAAATCCAGAATTGGACTAAGGCGCTAAATCGGAAAGGCGCGGATTTTCCGTATATAAATTCGCTTAAATCAATGATTGGTCACGGATTATCCGCTGCCGGTAGCATCGAAAGTGTTGCTGCGATATTGCAGATACGCGATCAATTTGTGTTTCCAAATCGGAATTGCGAAGATTTGCATCCTGAGATTTCGTCGTTGATTGATAAGGATCGAGTCCCAATAAAAGCGGTGCCGACATCAGTTAATGTGGTCATTAAAGCAAGTTTTGGCTTCGGCGATGTTAATGGATGTGTTATATTTAAGAAAATTTAAAATAAATGGATAATCAGGACAAATTGCAACAATTAAAAGCAATCGTAAAACCATATACGAGGAATTCGGAAGCGCTCGAAAATCTGACAACACAAACTGATTTTTTGAATGATCTCAAGATAAATTCGGCCAATCTGGTCGATGTGATTCTGGATGTTGAAGAAGCTTTTGATATCGTAATCGACAACGAATCAATGGAGCGGATGCTAAATGTTGGCGCCGCAATCGATATCATTGATGCGAAACTCGCCGAAAAATGATCGGTAACGATATCGTTGACCGAAAGTTAGCTGCAAAAGAAAGCAATTGGCAACGCCGTGGATTTTTAGGAAAATTATTTCATTCACATGAAATTGAAACCATTTTGGCTTCAGCGGATCCCGAACTTACCGTTTGGATATTGTGGAGTATGAAGGAATCAGTATATAAAATCATCAACAGACAAACGGGCATCCGACACTATAATCCGATGTCGTTTCAGATCAGAAATGCCAAAATCAGTAATCATTCAGCATCAGCAGAAGTACGTTATGAAAGTCAGTGTTTCATCGCGCAAAGCGAAATAACAAACGAACTAATCCATACGATTGCAGTCGAGAATGAACAACAATTTTCAAAAATCCAAAGCCTCGGGAAGTCGGCGCCAATTTTCAAACAAAAGGGATTGCCGTTTTTAGACAATCAGTTCACCAAGCCGGTTTCGGTTAGTCATCACGGAAGATTTACCAGGCGAATCTGCTTAATGCAATCCTAGTTTACTTTTTAGTTTGAGGAAAACCAGCGCCATATTGTACGCCTTCTCGCTGGTTGTATCGGTTTCATTGTAATCAAACTTGTAGGTTGAAAACAATTTTTCGAGTGGAAACTGACCATCGGCATCAAACGCTTTTCGGTACATAATTTCGACATCAAGCGCTTCGTTTTTGAGTCGCCCGCAATACAATTTATCAAGTGCAGTATTGATCTGCTCGACTGCATGATGAATTCGGTGGCCAACCAAAACCGCATTTTCGAGATATTCAATTAATTGTTCAACCGCTTCCGGCTCGGCCATTTTCGGCTGTTTGCTGTCTACCAAAAACGTATTTGGCAAACCTTGATCGTGCAAGTATTTATACTGAAGCAGCGTGGCTTCAAAGCTGTCGCCGATAATCACCTGATCATTTTTAACGGCAACGGCGCCAAACGAGTAAATGACATCTTGCGTAGGATGCGTGCCTGAAGAGTCGACCGAAAGAACAACAAAGCGTTCGGGTTTTTTATCGAATTTCGACAAGTAGGATTTCCAGAAAGCCGGATATTCCTTATTGATATTTTTTAGCCAATCGAGCATGTTATGAAAATTGGGTGAGACGGAATTTATCCTTAATCAATTCTTCCAGATCTTTAATTGGACCAAGTGCATTTTTCAAGCGTTCGCGATCGTTCTTGGTCATTTCGTCGATGTTGATGTATTGCCCCGAGTTGTCGTTGCTGATGCCTTCCAAGGTTCTGAAACGCGAAAGTATTTGATATGCTTCGGCTGCACTCAGATAAATCTCCGAATTACGCGGATCTTCCATCGCCAATTGCTTAAAACGCATGTACGTATTATTGACACCGCGAATTTCATAACTAAGTGCGATGAGTCGGGCTGAATCGGTTAACGGCATTAGCGCTCGTGTTTTAATGTCGAATTTATCACGATGTTCGCCATCTTCTTCGACATTGAACTTTTTGAAAAAGCTCAGCGGAGCCGGTTTTCGTAAAGCGTCATTTCCTAACCAATCAAACAAAACGACATTCTTACGGACCGTTCTGAAAATTGAATCGGTTAATGCTTCTTCGATCTTAGGTTCGCCAAAAGCGATTTCATAATCAAAAAATATACTGCTGATCTCATTGCTTTCGCCCGGGAAATTCATCCAGTTGTTATACTGTTTGATCCAATCGGTAAGCGATTTACACCAGATCATGTTGCTTGCATTGTGGCCATGTGGACAAATGTTGTAACCCACGACTTCCAACGTTTGTGTTGCTTTTTTGGCTAATTTGACAAAGTAGTCCTTTACGTCGCGATATTTCTCGGCGGCCACATCTTCAAACACCAAAATACTATCCTGATCAGTCAAAAGCAACTGTTCTTTGCGACCTTGACTTCCGATGCAAAGCCACGCAAATCGGGCAGGAGGTGAGCCGAGATCCAAAATAGCGAGCTCGACTGAACGCCGCGCAAGTGCGAGATTGATTTCACCTGAAATATTGTTGATATGTGTAAGCGGAATATTCTTAGTTATTGACGTGCGAATGAGTTCAGTTAGTTTTGCCCGAACACTTTTCAATTCGGCTGCCGACCTCGAATGTTTAATCTCTTTAATTAAGATACCAGGGTTACTTGCTTGAGCGACAACCAGATCGCGTTGTGTCACGATTCCTTTAATGTCAGTTCCGTCGGATCCATCATGGGTCACACAAAGATGACTGACGTTGTGTTTTAAAAGTAACAATTGTGCTTCAGCAAGAGATACGTTCTCGGAAACTGTAATCACAGGCGAGACCATGATTTTTGAAATCGGCGTGGTCGCGGCAACCCGGCCTGTTACAACTTTTGCACGTAGATCTGAATCAGTCACAATTCCAACAGGTTTATTATCAGTGGCGATAATCACACTATCCATTAAATTGTCGGTCATTAGCTGAGCAGCATCGCGAATTGTAGTATCCCCAGAAATTTTTAGAGCCGTTTTATTGTAGGCAAGCGACTGAAAATATTGAATTTCAGATTGCGATTCGATATTTACGGCGTGATCGATCGGCGATTTTCCGCGCGAATCTTTCTCGTCGCCACGTGCATTTGAGGCGAAACTTTCCAATAGAAAATTGAGAACTTCGGGATTTCGGGCAACGTACGGGCGGAATGCTTCAATTGGAATGGCATATACCAAACTGTCTTCGCGCGCTTTGGCCGTCGTCATATAATTGTTCTTGGCAAAAAATGGCCGAAGACCGAAAATGTCGCCAGCCTTGCATTTACTGACAAGGGTTTCTTCAGCATCAGCGATAATAGTCAAATTGATCACACCTGACGCCACAACGTAAAAATCCTCGTGCAAGGCATCGTTTATCTGAAATAAAATTTTGTGCTTTTCGAGATTGATCACGCGCATCGACAATGCGATTTGCTGCAAATCCTCAGTCGACAATGTGTTAAATGGCGGAAAGTTCTTTAGAAATTCAGAAATGCGTGCCGTGATAGCGTTCATAATTGATTTGGTATAACTACGTAAAAATAGCGCATAAACACCAATCAAACAAGGCAACCGTTTTTAAATATTTTGGTTATAAATAATAATCATGTACAACAGTTTCGAGCACTTATGATTGTCGGAATTAAATATCAAATAGAAGAAAAGCAACCAAAGAACTATCAATTCATCAATATTCTATTTTACATAATATAAATTATAGTGCAAAAGTTGGGGTGTTTATTAAATACTGTAAATCTGTGCTAAAACCGCTATTTTATAGTAATTGCCGCCGTACCTTTGCAAACCTAAATTTTAGACTTTTAATGGATAGCAAAAAATACCTCAAACTCATATTAATCCTAGGATCACTAACCGCACTCGGACCGTTTTCAATCGATATGTATCTACCGGGATTTTCTGCAATTGCAGCCGATTTGAATACCACCGTAAATAATGTTTCATTGTCGCTGTCGAGTTATTTCATCGGAATTTCATCAGGACAATTATTATACGGACCATTACTTGACAGATTTGGTCGCAAAAAGCCCCTTTATCTCGGACTTACCATTTACTGTCTCGCATCGTTAGGTTGTATTTTTGTTACCGATATTAACGCCTTCATCGGACTTAGATTTCTTC
Organism: Flavobacterium sp.; assembly: GCA_015234525.1. Lineage (GTDB taxonomy): Bacteria > Bacteroidota > Bacteroidia > Flavobacteriales > Flavobacteriaceae > Flavobacterium. The sequence goes on from JADGMX010000049.1 coordinate 292,547, forward strand.
AGGCTGTTGGAAGTTGCGGCGCTACTGTTGCAGCAATGACGATGGTTCGCGACCTTTTCCCGGTTAAAGACACGCCAAAAGTTTTTGCAATGCTGATGCTTGTTGTCGGACTTTCTCCCATGCTGGCGCCAACAATCGGTGGCTACGTGATTGCCGGTCTTGGCTGGCACGTGGTCTTTTTGATTTTAATGTTGATGGGAGTCGCAATTCTCATCGCTGCCGCAATCGGACTTCCGAAAACACGCCCGGCTGATCCGACAATCTCGCTAAAACCAAAACCAATTTTACGCGGATTTTACGAAGTTCTTCGCGAACCTCAATTTCATACCTACGCAGTGACGGGTGCCGTGGCTTTCTCGGGACTATTTACCTATGTAGCGGGTTCGCCTATTCTTTTTATGGATATTTTTTCAGTCGATGAAAAGACTTATGGCTGGATCTTCGCCTTTATGTCGCTTAGTTTTATCGGATCAAGTCAGCTTAACTCTGTACTTCTTCGAAAATACAAAAGCGAACAAATGGTCTTTGCCGCACTTTGCATTCAATCGGTGATTGCTGCGATCTTCTTAATTTCAGCTTATTTCAATTGGCTTGATCTTTATCAGACAATCGGAATGCTATTCCTTTATTTGGCGTGCCTCGGATTGCTGAATCCAAACACCGCCGGATTATCGCTTGCGCCATTTACACGAACTGCCGGTAGCGCTTCAGCATTGCTTGGCGCGTTGCAACTCGGACTGGGCGCACTAACTTCAATTGCCGTCGGAATTTTCGTCAAAGACTCGATGTTGCCAATGGTGATCATTATGGCATCAGGAACCGTATTGGCGCTGATCATCCTGATAGTCGGTCGCCGAAACATCAAACCTTTAAAGGCTGAAATTCAGGATTAATCCAGCGATTCGCGGATTTTCTTTCCAATTAAAAGCGTCAACTTAAGCTTATAATCTTCAATCAGCCATTCTTTGTAGTTTTTACTGCAATGGCTCAAACAATTGGCATAACATTTCATGCGCCATTCGATATCCGGCTCGAGAAGTTTTGAAAGTTGTTTCGCTTCTAAAAGACTATCGGAATTATCGACGCACATGCCTGCGTGCTGATCAAGCGATTTTTCGATCACCACTTTCGATCGCAAATTCTTTGATACCGCAAGTTTATGCTCCTCGTCTACGTCGAAATCAACACTCGCCGTTTTGGCGAACTTCGCACGAACCTCAGGCGGCATCACATATTTGAAATGCATCTCGATTTCGGCATCGTCCCTCAGATTCTCAAGATAGAATTCAGGTGCGCGGAAAATGTGCTGCCAATCAACCGGCTCGCTCCACAAACCGAATCTCGCGGCATTGTTCCCTAGATCGATAATCGTAAACGTATCTTTATTTGGAAGTTTTCTGGAACCACGGCCAATCATCTGAAAATACAAGGTCAATGATTTAGTCGCCCGGTTCAAAATAATGGTTTCAACTGTCGGCTCATCAAAACCGGTAGTCAGAATTCCTACCGAAGTCAAAATCGCATCCGGCGTGACTTTAAACCAATCCAAAATTTCACGTCGCTCCTCAGCACTACTGGTATTGTCGAGGTGTCTGATGGCATAACCGGCTTCACGAAACGTCTCGTAAACATACAACGACGTATTGATTCCGTTGTTGAAAATCAGCGTCTTCTTCCCCAGCGATTTTTCAGTATACGCATGCAAAAGTTTCTCCTGCATCGCCATATTTGAGTACAAATCATCAGATGATTTTACAGTATAATCACCGTTAATGCCGACTTTCAACGAGGTCAGACCAACATCATAGCTATACGTTATTGCGCGAGCCAAAAATCCTTTATCGATCAGTGACGCAATGGTATCGCCAACAATCAGCTCATTGTAATTCTCGTTCATCGGAAGTTTGATGTTCGAGCTCAGCGGCGTTGCGGTAACACCAAGTATAAATGAATTTTTAAACGAGCTTAGAAGTTTGCGAAACGAGTTGTAGTGCGCCTCATCAATAATCACAAGACCAATATTGTCCAGATGAAGTTTCTCGTCGTTAATCCGGTTTTTCAAGGTTTCGACCATCGCTACAAAGCACGAAAAATCGTTTTGATCCGGTAATTCCTTAACATTGCTGTTGATTATTTTATTCTTAACATTAAAATCGCTCAACATCTTCGAGGTCTGCTTGCAAAGCTCAATACGATGCGTCAAAACCACGACCTTTTTATCGTGTTTGGCTAGATATCGTCGCACAATCTCCGAAAAAATCACCGTTTTACCACCGCCTGTCGGCAGTTGATAAAGCAAATGATAATTGGGTGCGGCGTTGTCAAGCCTCTCAAAAATTGCGTCTATATCCCCTTTTTGGTAACTGTAAAGTTCCTTGCGATCCTCTATTTCTACGTCGTCATTTATCTGCAGCATACTCATTTTTCTCACTTTTGCAAAAATACGCTTTAATACGAGTTATTCGGTACCTTATTGATAATAAATAACATATTTATGAACACTTGGTCGGTGTTTGCGACACAAGCTTCATAAAAAGCGTACGCTAAAGGAATAAATTGACAGCCGACTTAAATTTTTGACACGATGGTTTTTAGGAGCTTTTTCCCGCTGTACGTTTCAATCTTTTTGCCCTGCTGCGCAACGGTCAAAAAGGATTTCCACTTCCATCGGGGCTAGGGCTAACGAACTACAACTAACTATTAGAAAAAATTGAGTCTAATAAGCTGAGTTCCTGCTGTACTCCTGCGTTCCATTAGAAAATGTATACCCCGGAACAGCCGAACGCCGGACCACGCTCCTACTCTTAATATAAATCTCGATCTTGCGCAGGGTTTTTCCGTTTTTAACCGCCGTTTTATCGATTAAGATATGTTCGTTGTTGTATTGAAGTTCTTTCTTGAAACTTTTGAGCAAGACTTGTCGCGGCGTATTTAAATCGCGTGCCGGATTATCCTCCAAAACATTGATGGTAATAATGGTCGAATCATCGTATTCAGGCTCTTTGTAGGAAATGCCAAGATCCAGATCTAAACCAACATAAACCAGTTCGAGCTCATTGCTTTGCAAGCATTGTATAACCGATTTGATGATGTTTTTTTGTACCCGAGATTTCTCCTTGTATGGCGGTAGTGAAATTATCGAAGGTACTTTAACGATAAGTGTCGAAGTCGTACGTAGTAATGTTTCAGCCATAGCTTTTTGTTTTTACGCAAATATCCGCTACCGTTCAATTTAGCACGTTATATCTTTATATTTTACATTTATACTAATCACACTCGGTTGAAATACGCTCGAAAACTTCAGCAAAAGCCGGCGCGTTTTCCCAACGCTGAATCTGCGCAGTTTTCATCACAGATTCAAGTCGCGGTCTGAACTCGGCCCACACCCCTTTTTCAATCGAATAACTCACAACTTGCTCAAACGAATTCAGCATGCTCTTATAAAAGGAGCTATATCGCATTTCGCGTTTGGCTGAATATTTCTGCGCCACTTCAATATTGTGCAACATCAAATCGGCCGTTGAGTGCGGCTCAACGCCTAAAAGCAAAAATTGTTTGATCGCTTTTTGTGCTGTCGATCGACGAAGTTTTGCGCGCTTGGTTTTAATGGGAAAATATTCGTTCGAAATTTTGGCTTTTGCTTCCCGCAGTAATTTTTCCTCACGCGGATTGAATACAAAGTCATAATATGTTTTGACTTCGGGAAACTTTTCATATAATTCTACTAACTGCGCCTCGACTTGCTCCTTGTCAAGTTCAGCCAGATATTTTCTCAGATCGCGTTTGCTCATTAATTTAAGATTTTAAAATATGGAAAGACCATCTGCTTTACTATTTTTGCAAAGTTTAAACTTTCACGATGACACGTCTATTTAAAACTATTGCCTTTCTGGAGGGTACTTCCCTACTTCTTTTATTGTTTATTGCGATGCCATTGAAGTACATCGGAAACGATCCGACTGCTGTTAAATATGTTGGTATGGCACACGGAGTTCTGTTTGTTGTCTACATTTTGATGGCTATCATGATGAAAATCGAATATTCTTGGAGTTGGAAAAAATTCTTTGTGGTATGCTTGGCTTCAATGGTACCTTTCGGAACTTTTTACACTGACAAAAAGTATTTTAGGGCTTCAGCGGTTTAATATCATTTGGCGTGCTTAGCGACTTGCCGTGCGCTCTTGGCTTTCCACTTTCATCCAAACTGACCATAGTGATCGAATCGATTGTTATGATAGTTTCGCGGGTCATGATGTTTCGCACTTCGCTTTTAAGCTGAATCGAAGTATTTCCAAATCGCACGATATCAATTCCGATTTCAACAATATCGCCTTGTCTGGCTGAACTTCGAAAGTTGATTTCAGTCATGTGCTTGGTTACGATTCGTGGATTGTCCAACACAAGGATTGAGAACAAAGCAAGTTCCTCATCAATCCAAGCCAGCAACTTTCCGCCGAACAACGTTCCGTTTGGATTCAAATCTTCGGGTTTTACCCATTTTCTGGTTTGAAAGATCATAGTTTAAGGGATTCTTTGGCAAAGCTAATTATTTCCGAATGATCAAAAGCGAGTTCCGGCAATTCGTTTAGGTCAAACCAATCGGCTTGATCAGCATCGTCGGCGGCAGTCGCTTCAGTTGATTGATCGACAAAAGCATAAAACGCAACCGATACGGTATGATGTCTTGGATCGCGACCAGGTTTCCCAAAGGCTTTAAGCTGTACGACATCTGCGACAGCAACATTCGTTTCTTCCTTCAACTCCCTTTTGGCGGCATCCTCAAGATCCTCATCTTGATCGACAAATCCACCCGGAATTGCCCATTTTCCTTTATAAGGATCGTTTTTTCGCTTGATTAAAAGTAGATTCAGCCCACGGTCACTTTTCTTCAGAATAAGTATATCAACTGTTACAAAAATATTGGAAGTTCTCATCAACTATATTAAATTTTGCGTTTTTATTATTAAATTTTGTTTAAATATCAATAACTTAGATATAAATTTCAATCAGTTAACATAAAATATTATATTTGTATTCTTGTTATTCAGGTATAATTTAAAAGTAGACACAATTTATGAAAAAACCAATACTGTTATTATCATTACTCACCTTGACCTTTGCCACTGCGGAAGCCCAGGAAGGCACGCGGGTTGCAAACATGGAAGACATTATCAACGAGATGGAGCCTGAGGGTTACAACCGATGGACAATCGAAGCCGGTGCAGGTATGAGTAAAGGTATTAAGCCATATGCTGACGGTTATTTTGCTAGTAATCCTGAAAAACATTTTGATTTAAAATTGAACCACTTTACGGTTGGTGCAAGATATATGATCAGCCCGAGATTCGGTATGAAACTCGATTTCGCTTACGATAATCTTACTGAGGCTGAGGATGCAGGTTCACTACCTTTTGAAATGCGTCATATTAGAATGGGGCTTCAGGGGGTTGTAAACGCAGTTCGTCTTTTTAATTTTGAGGATCGTGCAGGCCGATTTGGATTGTTGTTCCACGGTGGTTTTCAGGTAGCGCAAATGGTACCTCAGATGGGCTATAACGAAGGGCGTGACGAATGGAACGCCGGTTTGATCTTCGGATTTACGCCACAACTTCGCCTTACAAATAAAGTTGCTTTATTCGCTGATTTCACGATCAATTCAAACGTGCGTCAACATTTTAATTGGGACGGGTCGTATTCAGATCGTAGCAACAACTTAGCAGGTAGTTTGTATTCAACTTCTCTCGGTCTTAATTACTCGATCGGAAGAAACAGCATGCACGGAGACTGGGCTGATATTCCGGACGCAAGTTCAGAACAACTTAAAGCTCTTGACGAACGTATTGGTGAACTTGAAACAATGCTTGTTGATACCGATAAAGACGGTGTTGCAGATTATCTTGATGTTGAGCCAAACTCAATTGCTGGTGTAGCTGTTGATTCAAAAGGTCGTATGGTTGACGCAAACAGAAACGGTGTCGCAGACGAACTTGAGAAATATGTAGACAGCACAGTGGCTAACGCTACGGCAAATGCGAATAACTCAGAAGTAGTTAAGAAGTTGATCAACGAAGGTTACATTTCAGTATTCTTCGACTTCAACAGCTCGAACCCAACTCCGGCATCAACACAAAACCTTTCTTTTGTATTGACGTACTTGAAGAACAATCCGGATGCATCGGCAGACATCACAGGTTATGCTGACGAAATTGGTAGCACTGAAATAAACAGAGCGCTTTCTGAAAAACGTGCAAACAATGTGAGAAATACGTTGATCAAAGCCGGAATCCAGGCTTCTAGATTAAACATCATTCCTGCAGGTGAGGATACATCAGTTGATCCGAATTCTCCAAACGCACGTAGTTTGGTTAGAAGAGCAACATTTACTATTAAATAATAGGAGCACTTATAAATAAAAAACCGCTGTATTTTTACAGCGGTTTTTTTTATCTCAATTTTCTATGAATTCTACACGTGATCAGTTTTTATCAGATTTTAGAGGCGTTAACCTTGGTGAAATCGACAATCGTTCCATCGAGGAAACGTTCCAAAATCAAACCCTCCGCCCTATACTTAAACTTCAGAATGATCTTTTTATCTCCGTATTTAAAAATCAGATCAGCAAACACAAAAGTGATTTTAGCTCGCTCTCTGCCGAGAAAAAACTTTCCTACATCGAACTGACGATTCAGAAAGACATTAAATTTCGTAACTCATTAAAGGGAATGGTAATCGCGCTTTTTACCGTTGAAGAATACGAACAGTATATTGAAAACTCGTCCGATTTGAATAAGCGAATGATGAACATGCTTATAGATCGGTTAAAAGATCAGGTGCTCCTATTTGATAATTAATTGCGACTTATAGATTCCAACATAGCGATATACGCATCGGGATGTTCGTCGTTGTAGTTCCCGGTTTTGCCGACAATTTTGCCGTTTTTATCCAAGATTACCACGAAAGGAAAGAAGCCATCCTTATTGTACTTTTCGACAATCAAAAGATTTTCAGCTTTGCTTTCAAAACTCGCACTTGCCTCGAAACTTGGCTTGGCAAGTACAAAATTTTCCTCTGCAAACGAAAGCCAGGTTGGAGATGAGAAAACTTTTTCTTCGAGTTTTTCACAGGCAGTACACGCGTCAGGAACCGAAAAATACAAAAGTACTTCTTTGTTCTGTGCCGACGCCTGACGTAATGCCATCGAAAGATCTGAGATCCATTCCTGTGAAAATCCCAACGTCCCGCAAAATAATAACGGCAACACAAAAGCACACCTTTTCATAATCTTTTATTGCAAAAGTATTGATATTTTATCGGAACTAACTCAAAATCAAGCCTTTTTAATAAAAATAGCCTGAACACCTTCGCCATTTGACAGGATCAGGTATCGCTCTTGAACGTCGACTTTAGTTATAGACTGAATTGCCTGCATAAACACGTTCTCTTTATTATCAGGCAAACACGCCATCTTGGTCGCGATTATTGGTCCGAACTTAAAATTGTTGTTCTCAAAAATTTCAAGTTGACCTTTGATCCGGTTGCAACCCGCAAAACCTGTGAACGCTGAAATTTCGGTATGCAAGTCAATGTACGGAAGTTCGTTGCCAAAATCAGCCGGACTAACTTTCTGACCTTTTAATTGCGACAAGGTCCAGACGCCGTCCAGAATCGTATCCGGAATATATTTTCCGCAACCTTTTGTAATGACTTCTTCAGCATTCGGAGTTTTATAAACAACCTTCACCGTGTGATTGGAACCTTTAATTTCGCACTCTCCTACCGCAATCGTAATTTCGATTTGCGTGTCGTCATACGACATATTGTAAATCCGATTGTTGCCAACGCTTTCAGCTTTATGAAAGGGAAGTGTGAAATTTTGGGCTTTGTTATTCGATGTCATCTTAATCTCGTCGGTCGACATCACCAGCTTCCAGTCACTTTGAATACTTTCAGCCGTGAAAAATGGTGCAACGGCCGCCTTTTCTGCAATCACTTTCTCGGTTTTGTTATTTTCCTTTACAGCAGCTGCCGTAGTCTTTTTGCTTCCGCAAGCTATAACTGTTGAAATAATTGATGCAACTAATATTGTACGTGTAATTTTCATATCTATTTTTTATAACAATCCATTATATTTTCTAATAAACCACTCTGAGGCCAACAATGCTACGATAATTCCCATCAGCCAAATCCAATCGATCAGTGGCGATTTCTTTGTTGTAGCTTTCTGAATCGCTTTGTATTCATCGTTTTTTAGCAGTGTATCGATAAGTTTATCAACTTGGTCAGGCATAAATGTGGTGCCATTTGTTTGCGATGCCAACTGTGTTAATTTCGCAAGATCGGGATTTACAAACTGCTTTTCGATGTCGAATTCCAATATCTCAAAAGAGCCGTTATACGCGGTGTTGGATGTAAGTTCACGTACCTGAAATACGTAATTTCCGGCTGGAAGTCCTTCAAGATTGGCCTTAAAACTATTGCTTCCCTTAAGCATGTCGTATTTGCGGGTTTGCTTAGTCGATTTTTCAGTGACCGTAATCGAGAGTCGTGCGCGCGCGTCGAATTCGTAGTTTTTATTGAAATATTGCGCGGTCACTTCAATCGGATCGCCGGAATTATAGAATCGTTCGTGACTTACTACCAGCGATTGTTTCTTGTTATTGCTAGCCAGAAACTGAACGATCTTGTCGATAAAGACGTCGAATTTCTCAAACGAATTGTTTTCAGCGTGAACCTGCAAACGCCATTTCCAGAGGTTTTCGCCCAGCAAAAACGCATTACGCTGATTCTGATTCTCAAAAAAAGTCAGCATCGGAAAACCGGTTGCGATATTCCGGATTCGTGACGACAGCAAAACATTTGAATTTGCCGATGAAGTGACATTGCCAAACGGATGTTTTAATGGCGGTAAACTTTCAAATCCGATATTATCGAGCGCAAACAAATTGAATGAACTGCTAAAATCTGCCAAATAATCTTCAGATTGACCGCTCATCCTAAAGGCAATCATCTGCTGCTGGTTGTTCAAAAATTCGAAGTCGGTGTTTAAACCCGTGATGACAAACGTATTTACGCCGATGTTTTTATTGGCATCAAAAAATGGCTTGAAAGCGGCTGTCGGCTGATACAATATTGCGACATCATAATCCTGAATAGCTTTAACATCAGTTGGTTTTACGATTGATACGCGTCGCTGCGCATTATTCTCAATGCTTCGTTTCAGCGCACTTACATCTGGATGGTTGATGATCGAGACGATGGCAACTTCGGTCTTTTGATCAATGACATCCACCGCAAAATTCTTATGATTATTGTAGGTGTTCTTTTCGGTTTCCGCCGAGGTGATCGACGCCTTGTAAACTTGAAGTCCAACTTTTTCAGCAGGCAAAAGCAAATTCAGAACCGCGGTTTTGTTGCTAGGTGACAACGTAACAGCTTGTTTGGCAACAACCGAGTTTCCGAGCGAAATTGAAAAGTTTGCACTAACCGATTTCGTTCCGGCGTACTGCAAAAAAACTTCGACCGGAAATTTATTTTTGTAAAACGCGTATTTATTTACGTTGAGTCGGGTGATTTTCAAATCCAGAAATGTGGTTGTATCGCCAAGAATTACGGGATAAACCTTATTTTCGGGATCGAAGGTAAAGACATAATCATTGCCGGTAGACTGATTTCCGTCGGTGATTAGAACCGTGGGAAATTTTTTGTTTTTGTGCGCGCTTTTTAAACTCTTTGAAACTGCTTCAAGATTTGATTGCTTTCCTTTAAAGTCGAGTTCTGCTCCGGGTTCAACTTCCGAAGCAAAGGTATTGGGCCGAAGATCGAATTTTTCAGTCAGGGCAGCGTTGGTCGACAGCTTGCGATAAATCTCCTTTGATGTTTCGGCTGCGCCAAGTTCGGTGATCGAAACCGAATTGTCTAAAGCGATAACAAGCGGCGTTTTTTCTGTTTGGTAAGACTTTCGGGTAATAACCGGATTGATCAAAAGCAGCAATATTCCAAAAATTGATAAAAAACGCAATAAAGCCAGTACAAATGTCACATTAGACCTGGTACCGGCTTTAAAAAAGTATTGAAAGAACGACAAACCTGCGGCAACGATTAGCGCTGCGAGCAAAAACACTATGGTAAGGGTTGTCATTTATCTATAAAGTTTATTTTAGTTCACATTACAGCCCCGGTTGGAGCGGCATCCTTTTTTGCGAACCTGAAACGTTCAACTGAAATTTAACATTTTCGGCAAAAAAGATATAGCGAAAAACGGGAAATGCTGCCCAAATTTACGTCAACATTCCGCCGTCGACGTTCATAACCTGGCCTGTTACGTACGCTGATAGGTCGCTTGCCAAGAATAAACATGCGTTTGCAACGTCTTCGGTAGTTCCGCCGCGTTTAAGTGGAATCGTATCTCGCCATCCTTGAACCACGTCTTCGTTGAGTTTTGCGGTCATTTCGGTTTCGATGAATCCCGGAGCGATGGCGTTACAGCGAATGTTTCGTGAGCCAAGTTCGAGTGCAACCGACTTTGTAAAACCGATGACTCCCGCTTTTGAAGCCGCATAGTTCGCTTGACCGGCGTTACCTTTAACGCCCACAACCGAGCTCATATTGATGATTGATCCCGAGCGTTGCTTTAACAATTGACGTTGAACCGCCTTTGTCATGTTAAAAACCGATTTGAGGTTCACGTCGATTACTTTGTCGAAATCCTCTTCGCTCATTCGCATCAAAAGGTTGTCTTTGGTGATTCCCGCGTTGTTGATTAATACGTCTACGGTGCCAAATTCTGCGATCACATCGTCAACAAGTTTCTGAGCTTCGGCAAAATTCGCCGCGTTGCTCTGGTATCCTTTGGTTTTGATGCCCGATTGGTTGAGTTCGCCTTCGAGCGCAAGAGCCGATTCGACCGATGAGCTGTATGTGAAAGCGATATTTGCGCCGTGTTTTGCGAAAACTTCTGCGATTCCTCTCCCGATTCCGCGGCTTGCGCCAGTAATAATCACGGTTTTTCCTTCAAGTAATTTCATATAATTGTTTGGTTTTCTTTTTTTAGTAGCTAATCCCGCTCTCTGCTATATCTGCTGTTTTGGCTTGGGAATCTTTGGTAGGATTCGAAATAATCAAGGCCAAAACATCAGGATGCCGCGACGATCGGGGCTAAAAATGTCTGTCAAATATAGTATAATTATAGTTTCAATCGACCTAAAACGCGACGTTCCATTTTGGCAAACGGTCGTTTTCGGCAAAAAAGTTTTGCAAGATCTGTCCTTCGATGTACGTTGGAATCACCTTTGTTTTTTCGGTAAAAGTCTCGTACCAATATACTTCAAGTCGGGATAGATTTTCAGTAGCCATTTGCGTGGGCCAAGTATATTTTCTACCGGTTTTTGCAAATTGGTGGCCGTTAACGATCTTGTCGAATAGTCCCCCGTTTTTGCTTTTCAGTGTTCCGTCGTTTTGAACGGTTCCGGTGGATCCAACCATGATGAGTTCTTTTTCGTCGCCATCAACGTTGTAGACAAGGAAAATTCCGCTTCCGGTTTGGGTCGCGTTACAAACCTCTTCCAGATTGTCTGTGGGTGTAAAGGTAAATTCGCCTTTACTTTTAAATTTCTTTAATTCTTTGTACATAATTTTAGAAAAAAAGCCCTGCAAATGCAAGGCTTATACTTGTTTATGGCTTTAGGATTATCCCAAAACTTCTTTTACTTTCTTTCCGATTTCAGCAGGCGAATCAACAACGTGGATTCCACATTCTCTCATGATTCGTTTTTTAGCTTCAGCAGTATCATCGGCACCGCCAACGATTGCTCCGGCGTGACCCATTGTACGTCCTTTTGGTGCTGTTTCTCCTGCAATAAATCCAACAACAGGTTTTCTGTTACCGTCAGATTTGATCCATTGTGCGGCATCAGCTTCCAGCTGACCACCAATTTCACCAATCATTACGATGCATTTGGTTTCAGGATCGTTCATCAAAAGTTCAACTGCTTCTTTTGTAGTTGTTCCAATGATTGGGTCACCGCCAATTCCGATAGCCGTTGTGATTCCAAGACCTTGTTTTACAACCTGATCAGCCGCTTCATAAGTAAGTGTTCCTGATTTTGAAACAATTCCGACAGTTCCTTTTTTGAAAACGAAACCTGGCATGATGCCAACTTTTGCTTCTTCAGGCGTGATAACACCAGGACAGTTTGGACCGATTAGACGGCAATTTTTATCTTTGATATACGAAGAAGCTTTGATCATATCAGCAACCGGAATTCCTTCGGTGATTGTGATAATGACCTTGATACCGGCATCGGCAGCTTCCATGATCGCATCAGCTGCAAATGCAGGCGGAACGAAAATGATTGTTGTGTCAGCACCTGTGCTATCAACTGCGTCTTTTACCGTGTTGAAAACAGGACGGTTTAAATGTTCTGTTCCGCCTTTTCCCGGAGTTACGCCACCAACCACGTTAGTCCCGTACTCGATCATCTGAGACGCGTGGAAAGTTCCTTCGCTTCCGGTAAAGCCCTGAACAATTATTCTTGAATCTTTATTGACTAAAACACTCATCGTATATCTTTTATATGGTTTTAAATTCTGTTATGCAAAAGTAAGGTTTTCACGGCAATTTTACCAGATTTCCTATGAAAGTTGACTCATTTGGAATCCGCGGTATAGTTTGTCGTCTTTGATTTCCCAAATCACGATAAAGTGTGCAAGCAACATTTCCTCGCGCGGGTTCTCGATGGTTTTGACAAAATGTGAATAGCGAACCGATACCAGGTCGCCTTCAGCTAAAATATGACTGATTTTGATTTTTGAACGGGAATAAGCGCGTCCGATTTCGGCTGATAAGGCCAAGATTTTCTCGCGATCCATCTGAAGAAAACCCTGACTGCTGTTCCAATCAAGTGTGATTTCCGGGTGAATAAAAGAATCCATCACCTCTGGATTGATCACGGCATCCGACTTATAAAAATCCTCAACAATCTTTTTAGCAGACATACTATGTTATTTTGTTTAAAATTTCCGGTATCTTTTTAATGTTGGCAAGTTGCTTTAATTTTTCACGCGATTCTTCGATCGGCGTTCCAAAATATGTTTTTCCGCCGGCAACCGATTTCGTAACACCGGTTTGGCCTAAAACTACCGCTTTTTCTCCTATGGTGATGCCGCTTGTGGTTCCCACCTGGCCCCAAAGCGTTACCTCGTCTTCAATCACCACGCAGCCCGCGATTCCGGTTTGTGATGCAATTAAGCATTTCTTTCCAATTCGCGTATCGTGACCTACATGAACCTGATTGTCGAGCTTGCTTCCCTGACCGATAATCGTATCACCAGAAACGCCTTTGTCAATGGTGCAAAGCGCTCCAATTCCCACATTATCTTCAATGACCACGCGGCCGCCGGAAATAAGTTGGTCAAAACCTTCAGGTCGTTTTTTGTAGTAAAAAGCATCCGCGCCGATTACGGTTCCTGCATGAATAATCACATTATCACCAATGATGGTATGATCGTAAATGGCAACATTTGCATGTATGTAGCAATTCTTGCCGATCTCAACGTGGTTTCCAATAAACGCATTTGGCTGAATGACAGTTCCTTCTCCGATCACAGCTGTAGTTGCTATTGAAGCATTTGCAGCTTGAAAGGGCTTGAAATGAAGGGTTAGTTTATTGAAGTCGCGAAACGGATCATCCGAGATTAATAATGCTTTTTGCGGCGGACAGTCGACTTCTTTATTGATCAGCACTACGGTTGCATTTGATTGCAAGGCCTTGTCGTAGTATTTTGGATGATCAACAAAAACGATGTCGCCGGGTTTAACAACATGTATTTCATTCATACCATCTACAGGAAATGCGGCATCGCCTACAAAGCTGCAATTTAGTAATGCTGCAATCTCCTGAAGCTGATATGTACGTGGAAATTTCATGAATCGATTATTTAACTCGCTCCAGGTAACTTCCTGTTGCTGTGTCGATTTTGATTTTATCGCCTTCGTTAATGAACAACGGAACGTTAACCGTAGCTCCGGTTTCAACCGTTGCCGGTTTTGTAGCATTTGTCGAGGTATTTCCTTTAACTCCGGGCTCAGAATACGTTACTTCAAGAATAACAGAAGCAGGCATGTCTACAGATAGTGGTTGTTCGGTTTCAGCATTGATGATTACTTTCACGGTATCGCCTTCTTTTAAAAAATCCGGCGCATCGAGAATTGCTTTGTTAAGCTGAATTTGCTCATACGTTTCAGTATGCATAAAGTTGTAGTTCTCACCTTCAGGATAAAGAAACTGGAATTCGTGCGTTTCAACACGAACTTCATCAATTTTATGACCGGCTGAAAACGTATTGTCGAGCACTTTTCCGTTTGTTAAACTCTTAAGTTTGGTTCTGACGAACGCCGGACCTTTTCCAGGTTTAACGTGTAGGAATTCAATGATTTTATAAATATCGTGGTTGAACTTGATGCACAATCCGTTTCTGATATCTGAAGTACTTGCCATTTTATATAAGTTTGCTAATTTACGTTTGAAGTATACCCTTTCATAACACCGCGTGAGGAGTTCCTGATGAACAAGATAATCTCGTCGCGTTCCGGTGTTGCCTCCATCTCTGCTTCAATGATTCCGAGTGCTTGAGTGGTATTGTAATTTTTTTGATAAAGTATGCGATATATTTCCTGTATCTCGCGAATTTTCTCGGTGGTGAATCCTCGTCTGCGAAGTCCGACGCTGTTAATCCCCACATAGCTTAGTGGTTCTTTTGCTGCTTTCGTGTAAGGAGGAACATCTTTTCGCAACAGCGATCCGCCAGAAATCATTGCGTGGTCGCCGACACTGATAAACTGATGAACGGCTGATAATCCGCCAATAATGGCATACTTTCCGATCGTCACGTGTCCGCCTAAAAGGACGCCGTTTACGATGATCGCGTTATCGCCAACATGACAATCGTGTGCCACGTGAGCTGTAGCCATGATCAGGCAATTGTTTCCAACCACAGTTTGTCCTGACGCAATTGTGCCTCTATTGATGGTCACACATTCGCGGATGGTTGTGTTGTCGCCGATAATGGCAAGCGAATCTTCACCGCCAAATTTCAAATCTTGTGGAACGGCCGCGATGACAGCTCCGGGAAATATATTACAGTTCTTGCCGATTCGAGCGCCTTCCATAATGGTGACATTCGATCCGATCCAGGTTCCATCGCCGATAACCACATTATTGTGAATGGTGGTGAAAGGCTCAATAACGACGTTCTTCGCTATTTTAGCGCCCGGATGAACATATGCAAGCGGTTGGTTCATATTATTGTTTTTTTGCGATTTGCGCCATAAGTTCGGCTTCGGCAACTAGTTTTCCGTTTGCGTAAGCGTTGGCTTGCATGTGGCAGATTCCGCGACGGATCGGCGAGATCAAATCACATTTAAACGTCAAAGTATCGCCAGGTAAAACTTTGTGTTTAAACTTGACGTTGTCGATTTTCATAAAATAAGTTAGGTAATTCTCAGGATCCGGAACGGTGCTTAAAATCAGAATTCCGCCTGTTTGTGCCATTGCCTCGATGATCAAAACTCCAGGCATCACGGGTGCATCCGGGAAATGTCCGACAAAGAAACTTTCGTTCATCGTCACATTTTTCAGTCCCACCACATGCTTGTCCGATAATTCAAAAATCTTGTCAACTAGCAAAAACGGTGGTCGATGCGGCAACATTGACATGATTTTGTGAATATCCATCAACGGCTCTTGATGCAAGTCGTAAACCGGCACCTGGTTTCGCTGCTCGAGCTTGATGATTTTAGCCATCTTTTTCGCAAATTGTGTATTTACGAAGTGACCCGGTTTATTTGCAATCACCTTTCCTTTGATTTTCATTCCGATAAGTGCAAGATCGCCAACCACATCAAGTAGTTTGTGACGAGCCGCCTCGTTTGGATAATGTAAAGTCAGGTTATCTAAAATGCCGTTTGGTTTGACTGAGATTTTTTCTTTTCCAAAAGCGACTTTTAAGTTTTCCATCGTCTTTTCGGAAATTTCCTTATCGACGTAAACAATCGCATTGTTAAGATCGCCGCCTTTTATCAATCCGCTGTCCAACAAGGTTTCAAGTTCGTGCAAAAAACTAAATGTCCTTGAATTTGCGATTTCAGTTTTAAATTCAGAGATGCTTTTCATGGTGGCATTCTGAGTTCCCAACACTTTGGTTCCAAAATCAACCATGGTTGTTACTTGAAACTCATCTGCCGGCATCAGCAAAATTTCGCTGCCCGTACTGTCGTCCAGGAACGAAATGACTTCTTTTACAACGTAGTAATTTCTTTCAGCATCTTGTTCATCGATTCCCGCTTTCTCGATAGCTTCAACAAAGTATTTCGACGAACCATCCATAATTGGCGGTTCCGACTCGTTTAGTTCGATGATGACGTTATCAATATCACATCCGACGAAAGCCGCAAGCACGTGTTCAGAAGTTTGAATTTTAACTCCACGTTTCTCCAGATTGGTTCCACGTTGAGTATTTACGACATAATTCGCATCGGCTTCAATAACCGGATGCCCTTCAAGGTCTACCCTAACAAAAGAAAATCCGCTGTTTATCGGTGCGGGTTTAAATGTCATTTTAACTTCTTTGCCGGTGTGTAATCCGACGCCTGTTAACGAAATTTCGTTCTTGATGGTCTTTTGTTTAACCATTATCTGATTTTTTGATTACTTGCTTTTTTATTTCCTCGACGTCAGCAACGATCTTCGGAAGGTTTTTAAAGTGTACGTACGATTTACTATAGTCTGCCAGGCCAAATGACGGTGACCCCTGAACAGTTTCGCCATCGTGAATGTTTTTTCCGATGCCGGATTGTGCCTGAATTCTCACATTATTGCCTATAACCAGATGACCGGCAATGCCGACCTGGCCGCCAATCATGCAATTTTTTCCAATTTTGGTCGATCCGGCAACACCGGTTTGAGCCGCAATTACCGTGTTCTCTCCTATTTCAACATTGTGCGCAATTTGGATCTGATTATCCAATTTGACACCCTTTCTGATAATTGTCGATCCCATGGTAGCACGGTCGATGGTCGTACACGAGCCAATATCAACATTGTCTTCGATCACTACATTTCCGATTTGCGGAATCTTTTTATAGGTTCCATCCGGATTCGGCGCAAAGCCAAAACCATCGCCACCAATCACCGTTCCGCCATGCAAAATGCAATTGGCGCCGATGATGGTTTCAGACGATATTTTAGCTCCTGAAAATAAAATGGTATTATCGCCGATTTCTACATTGTCGCCAACAAAACAGTTCGGATAGATCTTAACATTGCTGCCGATCTTAACATTCACACCAATATAACTAAACGCACCAAGATATAGATTCTCTCCATAGGTGGTGTTTTCGCTGATAAATGATGGTTGCTCGATACCGGTTTTGCGACTCATCTTAGTCTCGTTGTAAAATTCGAGCAATTTGGTGAATGCGCCATAAGCATCGTCAACCTTGATCATGGTTGTTTTGATCTCGTGATCGGGTGTAAAATTCCGATTCACGATAACCACGCTGGCGCCTGTTGTATAAATGTAGTGGCTGTATTTCGGGTTGGAAAGAAAAGATAATGATTCTTCCGCGCCTTCTTCGATTTTAGACAATCGCGATACTATAGCCTGAGGGTTGCCGACAACATCGCCTTCGAGAATACCCGCTATTTGTTCCGCTGTAAATTTCATTGCGACAAAAATATAAAAAATAGGTTTGGTATCTTATTTTTCGGCAAGTTGTTTTGGAAAACATATGTAATACTTAGTCACCGGTTTAGACAATGCTTTCAAGCTTAATTGGTCTGAAGCATCGACAACATCTTCGATCGTTCCATCTTTTCGCAAGATGTGAATCGGTTCGATATTCACCGAATACGCCTGGTTTTTTATCTTGCCTTTAAACACAAAAAACTTGACTTCTTCGCGACTCAGGTTGCTTTGGGCAGCATACTTTTGCAAAATCTCCTGATACTGTTCAGAGGAAAACTTCTCGTTGCTCAATTTGATTTTCAGTAAATTCCGATTGATCAGCATCGCACTCAGCGAACTTATAATGTGGTCGTCATGAAATTGCCACTCTTTAATCGCACTGATAATGTCATTGTCATCAAGCCTTGAAAAAATTTCCAACGTTGTCAAATCGAATGTCGACTCGTCAATCTTGTTCTGCAGAAAAAACGAAAGCGGCGTGCTGGCTAACAAAACTTCGCCTTTATGCGATAGTTCCTTGGCGCGTTTCAAAATTTTCATCAGGATCAATTCGGCCACCAAACTCGTTTTATGCAAATAGGCTTGCCAATACATGAGCCGGCGGGCGGTCAGGAATTTCTCAACCGAATAAATCCCTTTTTCCTCGATCACCAAAATGTCATCAACCACGTTCATCATCTGAATCAGTCGCTCCGAATTGATATTCCCCTCGGCAACGCCGGTAAAAAAGCTGTCGCGTTTTAAATAATCCATCCGATCCATGTCAAGCTGACTCGAGATCAGTTGCAGCATAAACTTTCGGTGATAATTTCCACGAAATATTTTTATAGCAAGCGACAGTTGACCTTCAAACTCGGCGTCCAGTTTGTCCATAAACATCAGCGAGATGGTTTCGTGATGCACACCCTCAACAATGCTGCGTTCCATCGCGTGAGAAAACGGCCCATGGCCAATGTCGTGAAGTAAAATCGCAATGTAGAGCGCTTGTTCTTCTTCAGCAGAAATCGAAACGTTTTTACTCCTTAAAACATCAACAGCCTTTTGCATCAAGTGCATGCAACCAAGTGCATGATGAAATCGCGTATGATGCGCTCCGGGATAAACCAACGACGAAAGCCCCATTTGCGAGATGCGTCGCAACCTTTGAAAGTACGGATGCTGCACCAAATCGTAAATCAGCGCACTCGGCAAGGTTATGAAACCGTAAATTGGATCGTTGAAAATCTTTAATTTATTCGTGTTCAAACTTTATTATTTTCGCAAATATAAGACATTTCGCGCTGTCGTTTCAGTCTCGGAATCACGAGTTTAAAGCTTTCGATAAACATTTTTCAAGTGCTAAAAAGCTAATTAACAAAGATTTAGGTTCAATTATTTGCCGTCAGCCGAATCTTCCGTATCTTTGCGGTTAATATCATTGTCATGTACATTAACCAATTTATCGCTGCAACACCCGGACTTTGGAAAATGTCTTATCTCCACGATGATGTTTTTTTGAAAAACTCTAAGGAATTTGTGAATTAATCCCTGTCGCGGTCCAAAGACAGGGAACCCTCTTTTTATTTCATAAAAATAATCGCTGATCGTAATAGTTCAATCGACACCTGATGCTCGTTTGGACCATGAGCTATGTTATGGTCGGCACCATTCAAAAAAACATGTCGCAACATTTAATATTGACAACAGGAATTTACGATTTAATTAAAGAACAAGTACGCCGAAGAAAAGTTTCCGATATCGAGGGAGAGCGTCTTTTGCTAGAACTTAAGCATGCCAAACAAGTGCGTCGCCGGGATCTTCCGGACGATGTTGTCAGCATCGACTCGCGCGTAACAATCAAAAATCACGAAAGTGGCGCTGAGGAAGTTCACACTTTTGTACCACCGGGAAAAGCGCGTCAGCGACATAAAACCCAATCGATTATCACACCAATGGGTCTTGCTTTGGTTGGGTATAAACCGGGCAGCCGAATCAAATGGCCGTTTAATGGCGGTCAGGAAAAAGAGCTCGAAATTCTAAAAGTTGAGCGTATATAACAAAGAATCCCGGAATTATGTCCGGGATTTTTTTTTAGGAGCTATTTCCGGCTATCGGCTTTATCTCTCCGCTACCGCTACGAGGATACCGCCTCTATCCGGGCTAAGGCAAGATGGCATCATCAACTGATAATTTAAGCAGTTCCTTCGAGTCCTCAGGTTGGTATTTATGGAATATCTTGGTAATTAACGTCTGTAAACGCTGTTTATAGTCGTCAGTCAGCCAATCACGGTAACTTTTGGTCGATTTCTCAAGTCGCTGACAATAATATTTTACCCTAAAAATAATTTCCGGATCGAGTTGTTTCGATAATTCGATTGCCTGCGAAATGCTGTCGCTGTTCTCAATACACAAAAATGCATGTTGCCGGATCGATTCCCAAATGACTTCTTTGTGTTTGTCACCTTCTTCTTCAACCCGCCTAAAAGCGTCATCAAGATCGAAGCTAACTTCAGCACTTCGGCTAAATAACGCCCGCATTGCTTGTGGCATCACATAGGTCGATTCATTTACCGAATCTGAATCCGAATAACTCTCAAGATAATGCTCAGGATGGTCAAATACATCCTGCCAATCAATATTGCGATCCCAAACGCCAAATCGCGCCGCATTGTTTCCCAAATCAATAATGTCGAACGATTTTTTGCCTCTCAATCGCCTCGATCCACGTCCAATCATTTGGTAATAAAGCGTGAGCGATTTTGTGGCACGATTTAAAATGACCGTTTCAACCGAAGGCTCATCAAAGCCCGTAGTTAATATCGAAACCGAGGTTAAAATGCTTCCTTTGGTGGATTTAAACCATTTTAATATTTCTTTTCGCTCTTTGTACGGAGTTTTATTGTCAAGATGCCGAATCGGAAGGCCGGCTGATTTAAAGGTGTCAAAAACCTGAAGCGAACTTATAATTCCATTGTTAAAGATCAGGGTTTTCTTGCCTTTCGCCTTTTGCTCGTAAGCATTCAGCAGCAATTCCTGCATACTCTGGCTTGCGTAGAGTTCGTCGCTTGATTTTACCGTAAAATCTCCGTTGATCCCGGTTTTAAGCGAATTTAATTCAACATCATACGCATAGGAAACTCCTTGCGCCAGAAATCCTCGTTCGATCAGCGACGGAATGCTCTCGCCCACGATCAATTCTTTATAGGTTCGTTTCATCGGCAAACGTGAATCTGAACTCAATGGCGTTGCCGTCACACCGATAATAAAGGCGTTTTTGAATTTTGACAGTAATTTTCCAAACGAGTTGTGATGCGCCTCATCGATGATGACAAGACCGATATCGTCAATCGGAACCTTTTTCTCGCGAAGCCTGTTTTTAAGGGTTTCAACCATCGCCACATAACAGCGATACGGATTATCGGCAGGAAGTACTTTTAATTTGCTGGTAATCGATTTGCTGACGATGTCCGCATTTTTGATCGTAGTCGATGTTTGTTTGCAAAGCTCCACACGATGCGTGAGAACAAGTGCTTTCTTGTCGGACGATTCTAAAAAACGCTTTACGATTTCAGTAAAGACGACGGTTTTTCCGCCACCGGTAGGAAGTTGGTAGAGCAATCTTCCCTGTCCGTTTTGATTAATGATCTTTTCAAGGATCGTGTTGATATCCGCTTTTTGATACGGATACAAAACCTTGCGTGAAGGCTTTTTGATAATGGTTTCCATTGAGATTTGGGTATCAAAAAACGGCCTGCAACAGCAAACCGTTTTTCTCAAATTAAAATTTTGATTGATTTTTTAGTGTCCGGATGATCTGCCCGACGCACCCGAATTGCCTTTAATTAGATCTTCGTTACTGCGTGAGCTTACAACATCGCTGTGGTGCTTATTTCCGGTGCGGCTTCCCATTCCGGCGTCATATGAACTATGATCAGATCGGGCAGATTCCGCTCCGTAACCGTCGGCATCGACGTTAGGATTCACTTCATGTGTTTCCGCATCGTCCTTCTTTAGGTACATGCTATCGGATTCTTTCTGGTTGAAATCGCGGTTCTCCCCTTGCCTATTGGCATGATCCCAATTGTTTTTTTCGTTTTCAGGCATGGCTTCTCGATTTTAGTTGCTGGTTTCTTCTTCGTTGTCGGAATTTTCAAAATCATTAATGATATCCTTACGGGTATACTGACCTGACATTCCGTAATTTTCGTCGGTGAGTTTCTCTTTCCGATCGGATGCACTGTAGTTGGCGCCCGTTCCGGTATTTGAATAATCATCGTTCTCGCTCTTGGCGCGTTGAACATTTGTTTCAGCCTGATCATCCTCTTGAAAATCGTCTTGCTGGCGCATGTTCTGATTGTGAAATTGCTGATTGTTGTTCGATGAAGTGTACTCGCGGTTGCGGTTCTCTTCGCTTTGGTTGTTTCTATCTTCGCTTATCATAACTTTTGTTTTTTTGAATAAGCATAAAATTACGATTGCCAATCCGCTACACTTTACACGATTAGCGTAAAATGTTACAGCAAAAGCCATATCTCATTTACGGAAAATATTTACAATAACTTTAAGAGCGGACTCATCTACAAAATTGTTAAATTGCCTTTTCTAACTGAGAAAATTTGATGGATAAAATAAAGATACTTTGGGTTGATGATGAAATCGACTTATTAAAACCACATGTGTTGTTTCTCGAGAAGAAAAACTACGAGGTGACAACCTGCAATAACGGTCGCGATGCCATTGATGTCTTCAGTGAAGGCGATTTCGACATTGTTTTTTTGGATGAAAACATGCCGGGAATGAGCGGACTCGAGACTTTAGCCGAGATCAAGGAAAAGAAAGCGTCGACTCCTGTTATTATGATCACCAAAAGTGAGGAAGAATATATTATGGAGGAAGCAATCGGATCGAAAATTGCCGATTATCTCATAAAACCGGTCAACCCAAACCAAATTTTACTCAGCATCAAGAAAAACCTGGACCACTCGAGGTTGATTTCTGAAAAAACCACACTTGATTACCAAAAGGAATTCAGGAAAATCGCGGTCGATATGTCGATGGTAAATTCTTATGAAGAATGGGCTGAACTTTATCGTCGCCTGTTGTTTTGGGAGTTGCAACTTGAAAATATCGAGGATCAGGGAATGTCTGAAATCCTGGAATCCCAGAAGATCGAGGCAAACTCGCAATTCGGAAAGTTCATCGAGCGGAATTACGAAAGTTGGTTTGAACCAAAAGCCGACAAACCGGTGCAATCGCATACACTTTTCAGAGAACTTGTTGTGCCTGAAATTACAAAGAAAGACCGCCCGGTTTTATTCGTAGTTATCGACAACTTGAGATACGACCAGTGGAAAGCTTTCGAAAGCGTGGTTTCTAATCATTATAAACTTGAAAAAGAAGTTCCATATTATGCGATTCTTCCAACGGCAACCCAGTATGCGAGAAATGCGATTTTCTCGGGATTGACGCCGCTTGAAATGGAAAAACAATTTCCCCAGTATTGGAAAAACGATGTTGAAGAAGGCGGGAAAAATTTATATGAAGCTGAATTCTTAACTGCTCATTTAAAGCGGCTTGGACTTAACATCAAACAGGATTACTTTAAGATCACAAATTTCGCCGGTGGTAAGAAATTGGTTGACAGTTTTAAGTCGTACAAGAATAATGATTTGGTTACGATCGTTTACAATTTCATCGACATGTTATCGCATGCCAAAACTGAAATGGATGTTGTAAAGGAACTCGCCGCCGACGATAAAGCCTATCGTTCCCTTACCCTTTCGTGGTTTCGAAATTCGCCTTTGCTTGAAATCATTCAGCAAGCGCAACAGCTTGGCTTTAAATTAATCATCACCACTGATCACGGCACGATAAACGTCAAGAATCCTTCGAAAGTGATTGGCGATAAGAACACAAGTTTGAATCTTCGCTATAAAACCGGCCGAAGTCTCACGTATGAAGATCGCGATGTTTATGCCGTAAGAGACCCTAAGCGAGTCCAATTGCCGGCGATAAATATGAGCAGTTCGTATATTTTTGCTAAAAACGATTACTTTTTAGCGTATGTAAATAATTACAACCACTATGTTAGCTATTACCGAAATACCTATCAACACGGTGGAATTTCACTTGAAGAAGTCATTGTCCCATTTCTGGTTTTTAATCCACGTTAATTATGGAAATCATTTTCACGCTCGACGAAATCGACGCCGTTGCAAAACGCATCATCAATAATGAACCAGCAAAAGTTTTGCTCTTTGAGGGAGCGATGGGCGCCGGAAAAACCACGCTGATCAAAGCCTTTTGCCGTGCTCTCGAGGTTGAAGACACCACGGGAAGTCCGACGTTTTCGCTTGTTAACGAATATCATTCAGATAAAAACGGTACGATTTATCACTTTGATTTTTATCGGATCAAAGACGATAACGAGGCACTTGACATGGGAATTGAAGAGTATTTCTCGTCTGGGAATTACTGCTTTGTTGAATGGCCGGGGAAAATTCCGGATCTTTTGCCCGAGCAGCATGAAGTCGTAAAGATAATAGTTCAGCCTGATGGGCGTCGGCAGTTAACTTTTAGGAAGTCGTAGTGCTTGGAGCAATTACATCCAATGAACCTGCGGATCTTTGCGTGAGGGATGGAAGCTAAGTGCCGTGCACTGCGAACAGCCCGACCGGCCCCTGAAGCTTTGGGCCGGGCACGCCCAAATATCGATTGATTCCATTAAGCCAATTTGGCGAATTTATAAGATTTTTCTAACTTAGACCACAATTTTCAGAAGCGAATGAGACCATGTCGTTAACCCCATTTACAAAGCAGCAGTTGCTTCCGCAGGAGGAAAAACTCGAAATTGCGCGTCATAAAAGTGAACTTTTCATCGGAATTCCGAAGGAAAACAGTTACCTCGAACGCCGAATTTGTTTGACTCCGGATGCGGTGAGTTCGCTTTGTTCTCACGGACATCGGATTTTGATCGAATCGGGCGCCGGACTTAGCGCGAGTTATTCGGATAAAGAATATAGCGACGCCGGTGCTGAAGTGACCGCCGATGTTAAAAAGGTGCTTGGTTGCCCGATAATTTTAAAAGTTGAGCCGCTGACGATTCCTGAGATCGAAATGATTAATCCGCAGACGATTGTGATATCGGCGGTACAAATTAAAACCCGTCGAAAGGAATATTTTGAGGCATTGAGCAAGAAAAAAGTCACCGCGCTTGCTTTCGAATATATTCAGGACGATGATGGATCCTTCCCTGCTGTGAAATCGCTGAGTGAAATTGCGGGAACGGCTTCGATTTTAATTGCATCTGAGCTGATGATTACTAACCACTCCGGAAAAGGCTTGCTATTTGGCAACATTACCGGCGTGCCGCCCACCGACGTTGTGATTTTAGGCGCGGGAACTGTGGGCGAATTTGCGGCGAGAACCGCACTCGGACTTGGCGCAAGCGTTAAGGTATTTGACAATTCGATCACTAAATTACGCCGATTGCAAAACACGCTGAACCAGCGAATATTTACGTCTACCATTCAGCCTAAATCGCTATTAAAGGCGCTTCGTCGTTGCGATGTTGCCATTGGTGCGATGCGCGGAACAGAAAGATGTCCGGTGGTGGTTTCTGAGACGATGGTCGAAAACATGAAAAAAGGCGCCGTGATTGTTGATGTGAGCATTGACACGGGCGGTTGTTTTGAAACCTCTGAAGTTACAACCCACGACAAACCAACTTTTGTGAAAAGCGGTGTAATCCATTATTGTGTGCCGAACATTCCGTCGCGATATGCCAAAACGGCCTCGCTGTCGATCAGTAACATCATTACGCCATATTTGATACGGATTGCCGAAGACGGTGGCATCGAAAGCGCCATCAGATGTAACAACGGATTGAAACACGGCGTTTACATGTATCACGGAATATTGACCAACAAACCTATTGGCGACTGGTTCGGACTTCCGGTGAGTGATATCAATTTAATTGTGTTTTAGACTCCTAAAGACTACCTTTGCCAAAAATTTCGAATGGGCTTTAAGTATAGATTGGCGTACTACTTAGTAGGATTGGTAATAGGCTGCTTTTTTGTGGCGATGGTTTTTCAGGGCAAAGATACGCGTTGCAATTACTTCCCGAACGCACGTGTTTTGAACGATTTGCGAAACAAGCCATTTTATTATTCTGAGGAGGCGTCTAAAGCGTTGGCTGATAAAGTGCTGGATTCGGCTGATGTCAAGAAGATACTAACCCATGGCGATATCGATTTTGATTTAAGCAATGTTCCGTACCAAAACGGAAAACTATACGTCATTGAAGGCCGGAATTATGAAGATCGCCCGATTACAGTTGAAGTTGTCAACTATTCGGATAAGGCGATGCTTAAAACAGTTAAGATCAACTAGTTTTTTGTTTGTAATGAACTTCCGGTAGATTCCGTAGCATTTCCGCACTTTTCTCGGGAGTTATGTCGCGCTGGGATTCGGCCAACATTTCATATCCGACCATAAATTTCTTAATTGTTGCCGATCGAAGTAACGGCGGATAAAAGTTCATGTGAAAATGCCATTCGTCGTGCGATTTTCCATCGGTTGGTGCTTGGTGAATTCCTGCTGAATACGGAAATGACGTCTGAAACAAGTTGTCGTATTTTATGGTAAGCACTTTTAGTATCGACGCGTACGATTTGATTTCATCGTCGGTAAATTCTGAAATATTGGCGAGATGTCGTTTGCTGATCAATAAAACTTCAAAAGGCCAAACCGCCCAAAACGGAACAACTACTATAAAATGCGCGTTTTCAAGAACTACTCTTTCTTTCCGCTCGAGTTCCTGCTTGCTGTAATCTGAAAGCAAACTACGACCGTTTTTCCGGTAATATTTTAATTGACTTTCCTGTAATTTTACGATTTCGGTTGGAAGCGACGACTGCGCCCAAATTTGTCCGTGTGGATGCGGATTGCTGCAACCCATTACCGCGCCCTTATTTTCAAAGATTTGAACGTAATTGATAAAATCCATGTTGCCAATTTCGATATATTGACCGATCCAGGCCCGGATGATGTTTTCTATTGATTCTAATTCAAGTTCCGGAATGGTAAGGTCGTGTCGCGGCGAAAAGCAAATCACTTTGTTGATTCCCTGCTCGGGTTTCAAGGTGAAAAACTCGTTTTCTGAAGGTTCGGCTTCCACTTTCTCGGTTAATAGTGCGGGAAAATCATTATCGAACACAAAAACGTCGTTATAATCCGGATTGTACTCGCCGTTTGACCGCATATTTCGCGGACACAGATAACAGGCTTGGTCGTATGCGGGAAGTTGCAGATCGGATGACGGCTCGTTTTGACCTTGCCATGGCCGCTTGGCGCGATGCGGCGAAACCAAAACCCATTCGTCCAGTAATGGATTGTAACGGCGATGCGGATGTTCATTGTTGTTAAATGCAATCATAATCGGTAAGTTGAAGTTCCGTTAGAAATGTTTGCCTGATAAGGTTTGAGCGCAACGCTAAATTTATAAAAGTACTCCGATGAAACGCGGTCGATCAGCTTTTCTTCGTGTCCTTTCTTGACCAGATTAATGGTGCAGCCGCCAAAGCCGCCACCCATCATTCGGGAGCCGATAACGTTTGGGTCGTCTTTAACCAAATCGACTAGAAAATCGGTTTCGGCGCAACTGACTTCGTACTGATTTGATAATCCGTCGTGCGTTTCAAACATCAGTTTGCCAAGCTGATGAAAATCTGACTTTTCGATTGCATCAACAGCGTCAAGTACGCGTTTGATTTCAGAAACAACAAAAAGGCACCGTTTGTAAGCATTGCCAAGTTCAGATTGCACGGCGTTAAGATGTTCGATGGTGCAATCACGCCAACTTTTTACTTCCGGAAAATTGTCACTGACAACTAAAAAGCCATTTTCAACCTCGCGACGGCGATCGTTGTAACCCGAGGTCAGATTTTCGTGTTTAACATTGCTGTCAAGCAAAAGCAAACTATAATCTTTAAAATCAGCATTGTGGTAATCGTATTCGAGTGTGACACAATCTAATTTAATTACCTGGTTTTCCTTGCCGAACATATTGGCAAATTGATCCATAATTCCGCACATCACACCAACAAAAGTATGTTCTGCTTTTTGACCGATTAGCGCGATTTCTTTTTTGGATAACCTCAGATCGTAAATTTCGTTCATGGCGAAACAAAATCCGCATTCAACTGCTGCCGACGACGATAAACCTGCACCAATCGGAATTGTGCTCGAGAATGCGAGATCGAAACCGGTTAAATTTAATTCGCGCTCAACAAGCTGCGAAAGTACTCCTAGGAAATAATTTGCCCACATCTGATCGACCGGCTGAATTTCATCATCTAAACTGAACTCGTGCTTTTCATCGATGTCTTTCGCCAGAATCACGCACTTCGAGTCGGTTCGTCTGCAAACGGCAAGACACACATATTTGTCGATCGCCGCCGGAAGTACGTAGCCGTGATTGTAATCGATGTGTTCGCCGATGATGTTTATTCGGCCCGGCGACAAGAAAATATGGTCGGGTTTCCGATCGAACGAAGTCTCAAAGAAAGCGGCAGTTTGCGTTACGAGTTCCATGATTTAAAATTCAAAGTTCCAACTGGTCAATTGTCTGTACGATTTGCCTTTACGCAGCAAGGCGCTGGGAAAATCCGGTTGATTTGGCGCGTCGGGATAATTTTGTGATTCAAAGCAGATCCCGCTATAATCATGATATTCGAAACCGTCTTTGCCCTTAAGCTGGCCAAAAAGATTTCCTCCAACATAAATATGTAGTGATGGTTGGTCGCTGATGACCGTCATTTTTATATGTGATTGTTCCGATTCAAGCGTGGCAATCGGCTTTTGGGTATTTTCAACAATAAATGAATCGTCGATTTTATGCGGAATTGCACGCGGATTCATGAAGTCAAATTCTTTTTCGCCGGCGGGTATCAGCTTTCCGGTTGGTATGTTTTCCTGATCGATTTCAATGATGTTTTTAGCATCAATGGTCAGCTTCTGGTTAGAAAGATCATTCTTGTGACCGTCAAGGTTAAAATAGCTATGCTGAGTAACATTCACGTAAGTGTCCTTATCTGAAACCGCATGATAATCGATTACAACCTGATTGTTATCGTTGATCGAATACCGAACCGACAGGTGAAGTTCGCCCGGAAAATGTTCTTCGCCATCACGACTCACGTATTCAAGTGTAATTGCCGATTCTTCCAGCGAAGTAACCCTGAAAATCTTTTGGTCGAAACCGGTGACGCCACCGTGAAGCGTATGTGAATTGTTGTTGATATTCAGCTGATGATCGATACTGTTAAGTTTTAGATGGCCTTTGTTAATCCGACCCGAATATCTGCCGATTACCGCACCAAAATAAGGCGGCGCGGGAAGCGAATGTGCTTTGACGTAATCCTCGACGGTATCAAAACCAAGAACGACATCAACCTTGCCTGAAGCCGCGGGAACAATCAGCTTATTAATGATGCAACCGTAGTTCAAAACGTGCAATTCGAGTCCGCTGCCATTGCTGATTACATGCCGGAATACCTCCTGACCGTCGGCGAGAACACCGAATTTTGATGTTTGTGTCTTTTCCATATCAATCCAAAAAATCAGTTTCACGCGAATTCAGCAAACCCTTTGGCACTTTCAGTTCGCCGGTAATCTCGTCGATAATACCGTTTCGTTCGTCTTCAATATTTGTTGCCTGGGTGTAGACATCGCCTGAAATCGGGCGTTTGCGCAGTTCTTTTTTAAATTTCCGAATCTGATCAGCACGAAGGTCATCATCCTGCGGTCCGCCGTAATCCGCAAATCCGAATCCGCCCCACTCGCTAACAATAATCGGAGTTTGTTGTCTGAAAAAGTACGGATCGCCAACTACCATCGGAAATGCCGCCACATGATCCAGATCGCCGGCTACCAACTGATCTAAAAGTTGTTTCCACCGATCAAGTTCCGGCGTATAAATATGTACCGTGAAGAGATCCGTTTTGAGTTTTCCCTCATAGGAAATATGCTGCCAACCGTCGTTATCAACCACCAGAAACTGCGGAAAAGCAATTTTCATGAAATGGTACATTCCCATGATATACGACCTGGTTTCCGGATTTGTCGCGATGTCCTGCGCACCCCAGTCCTCGTTGTAAAGACTCCAGATCACCACCGAGGGGTGCGTTCCTATTAGTGCAAGCATTCGTAAAAGCTCAGCTTTGTGGTTGATCCGGCTTTGCGGACTCGATTTGTGCGGACTCGGGACTTCAACCCACAACAACATTCCGATTTTGTCGGCGAGTTTGTAAATTCTGGGATCAACTCCGGCAATGTGAATCCGCACCATGTTACATCCGAGATCTTTCATGGCAAGCATGTGGCTTTTTATCTCCTCATAAGTTGCCGCACCGGGTTGGTACAGAATTCCATCGAGATAAATCGGCTTGTTGTTTAAATAAATCGCTTTTCCCCGAGATTCAATTTTGCGAAGGCCAAACTTTGTTTCAATCTCAGCCGTCGAACCGTTCTCATCGATGAGTTGCGCCACCAAACGATACAAATGCGGATCTTCGGTCGACCATAATTTTGCATTCGGAACCTCGACCACCACGCGTTGTGGCTTTTGTCCCACGTCGAGTCGCAATTTAAAATTGTCAGTTGCAACGGGCGTATCCGGATCTTGCGTTTTATCATAAATCAACAGCCGGATCGTGTACATTCCGGGATCGTGTACACGCGTCGTCAAATTGAATCGCACCAAATTATCCTCAACATTGCTGAAAACACCAACACGTGATCGCAGCCGATTTCGCTCAACAGTTTCCAGCCAAACGCTTCGAACCGCACCCGAATTTGTCTGATACCAGATTCCGCCACGTTTATAAACATACGATTCCTGTTTACCGCGAGGCGTATCGGCATCCATGGTATCCTGAATTCGCACCGTCAGCCGGTTTTCAGGCCGCAATAAAACCTTGTCGAGTTCATACGAAAACGAAGTAAAACCGCCAATGTGAACATCTTCGCCATCAACTGTTCGAAGCTGAACCCCGTTGAGCCAAACGCGCGTTTCATAACCACAAGCGCCAAAAGTCAGTTGCAGCATTTCCTGAAAATCATCCTGATCTTGCTCCGGAAGCGGAAAATCCCGTTCATACCAAACAACGACTTTTTCGTTCCACGGCTTCTCGTCCAGCAATCCCTTTGCTTTAGAGATGTGTTCCTCAATTGTTCCCGGCCAATTTGCCGTTGCCGTATAGTTATGGCCGCGATGCCAGCCTTCAATTAACCCGCGGTCCTGAACGTCGATCGAGAAGCGCCATTCGCCGTCTAAAAGCATTGGCGTGTTTGACCGGATTACGGCACGCGGAATTGGATTGATAAAGGTGTCCTCGGCAGAAGTTTCTTCCTGGCTCTGCGATAAGCCATAGTTCGGGTGGTTCGGTACTTCCATATAATTTGGGGAGTAATTTTAATGTGTACATGCAATTTCCAAAAAAATCAACTAACATCTAACCCTTGAAATTACAAATAAATCATAATATTCAAGCATTCTGCGAGTTGGAGTTTGTGTATGCGGGAAGTGTTGCAAAATTTTCAGTAAATCATATAAAACATTTTAAAACAGTTTTGAGCAGATTTGTATTACATTTTTAAAATTGATAAGGATTAGGAGCTATTTCCTGCCTTACGCTACTATCTTTTTCTTCTTTCAGAGAGAAAAAGGATAACCGCTGCAGTCAGGGCTAGGGTTTTCTAACTTCTATCAGAAATGCAACTATATGAAGGAAATTTCTACCAAACCTGAAATCTGGGGCGGCATCGAGTGCACCATCAACCGATTGCATTCCGGATACAAAGATCAACTCAACTTTAACGGTCATTATAATCGCCAGGGTGATATCGAAGCCATTGCCAATTTGGGAATAACCACGCTTCGTTACCCGATATTGTGGGAAAGGCATCAGCCAAACCAAGAGACCATCCCCGATTTTTCCTGGGTAAGGTCAAATCTCGAAAAACTTCAATCCAGAAATGTAAATGTCATCGCAGGCTTGCTTCATCACGGTTCAGGCCCTGAATTCACGAGTTTGCTCGATCCGGCATTTCCCGAGCTTTTTGCCAATTACGCCAAAATCGTTGCAACCGAATTCCCGTGGATTGATCTTTACACGCCGGTAAACGAGCCGCTAACCACTGCCCGATTCTCCGGACTTTACGGCTTCTGGTATCCGCATCATCAAAACGACGCCAGCTTTGCACAAATGTTGTTGAACCAACTAAAAGCAACTGTTTTGGCCATGACCGAGATTCGGAAAATAAACCCGAACGCCAAGCTGGTTCAAACCGAAGATCTCGGTAAAACCTATAGCACGCCACTTCTGCAATACCAGGCGAAAATGGAAAACCAGCGGCGTTTCCTGACTCAGGATATTCTCTGCGGCAAACTAAATGAGCAACATCCGCTTTATAAATACTTTATCCGTGTTGGAATTCCGCCACAACAAATCAATTTCTTCCTGGAAAATCCGTGTCCGCCCGATATTCTGGGAGTCAACTATTATTGCACTTCGGAACGCTACCTCGATGAAGATCTGTCGAAATACCCCGAATCGCGTCATGGCGGGAATACGCTTCATCAATATGCCGATGTTGAGGCGGTACGCGTTAGATTTGATCAGCCGCACGGATTTCCGCTTTTAATGAATGAATTATGGGAAAGGTATCAGATTCCAATCGCCGTAACCGAAGCTCATTTGCACTGCTCACGCGAAGGACAAATGAAGTGGTTTATGGAAATTTATGAATCAGCCACATCGCTTAAGCAACAAGGCGTCGACGTGCGGTCAGTAACCGTCTGGAGCATGCTCGGTTCTTTTGGATGGAACAAGTTGCTGATCAGCGACGAAATGGAATATGAACGCGGAACGTTTGACGTGAGTTCAGGCAAACTCCGTCCAACTGCAATGGCTGAATTAATAAAATCGCTTGCTACGACAGGAACTTTTGATCGCGATGTGATGACCGGCGAGGCTTGGTGGCGATCTGAAAACAGGTATTTTCCGTTTAGCAAGAAAGCTCCAGCCGACTTCCAACTTACCACTAGCTGTAAGCCGATAGTAATTATCGGTAAGACCGGAACTCTGGGCCGCGCGTTTGCCCGGATTTGCTCTCAACGGTCAATAAACCACGTAGTTCTTTCAAGGCAAGACATCGACATTTGTCAAATCGACGCTGTTAAAAATGCGATTGAGCATTATAATCCATGGGCTGTGATCAATGCCGCGGGATTTGTCAGAGTTGATGAAGCCGAAGCGAATTCCGGTCAATGTTACCTCGAAAATACGGTTGGGCCTGAAAATCTCGCTAAAGTCTGTTCTGAAAAGAAAATTCAGCTGATGACCTTTTCGTCCGACTTGGTTTTTAGTGGCGAGAAACAAACCCCTTATGTCGAATCGGATGCGGTAAATCCTATTAATGTTTATGGGAAAAGCAAAGCCGCCGCCGAAGAAATTCTATCTGCAATTTATCCTGAAAGTTTAATAATACGAACAAGTGCTTTTTTTAGTTCGTGGGATCGGTACAATTTTGCGCATGCGGTTTTAGAGGTTTTGGAGCGTGGTGAAATCTTTGAAGCATCGTCTGATGTGATCTCGCCTACTTATGTGCCGCATTTAGTGAATTCGGCTTTAGATTTACTGATTGACAGAGAAAGTGGAATCTGGCATCTTGCAAACAAAGGCGCGGTTTCCTGGTACGACTTTGCTCAGGAGATCGCCGCCTGCGCGGGATATGAGGTAGGGCGAATTAAAATGATAACGCCGGGGCTTCCGGCAAAACGACCAATTTACAGTGTTTTGGAAAGTGAACGTGGAAGTTTGATGCCATCGCTGGATGTCGCTTTATCGGATTACTTCATGGAACTGATGGTTGAAGCATAAAAGAGAAAGCGGCAAAAATACCGTACTTTTGTGGCAAAAATTTCAACATGGCGCGACGCAAAGAAAACGATCTTCAAAAAGCGAAAATCACAGCAGGCTCACTACAAAAGGCAACGTTGATCTTCGGTTTTGCAGGATCGCACAAATGGAAATTCTTTATCGGATTGATATTTTTGCTACTAACTGGCGCAACTGCTTTGGCCTTTCCCAAATTAATGGGTTTATTGATCGATTGCGTTGGTGACCGCGATATGGACAGAGCGAGAAACCTTGCCCTTTTGCTTATTGTGATCTTACTTTTTCAGTCATTTTTCTCATTTTTCCGTTTATCGCTTTTTGTCAGTTTCACCGAACATACCCTTGCCGCGCTCCGATTGGCGCTTTATGGCAATTTGATAAAACTTCCGATGACTTTCTTCTCACAAAAGCGCGTCGGGGAACTCAACAGTCGGATTAGTTCGGATATTACCCAGATTCAGGATACACTAACAACAACCATAGCCGAATTCCTTCGTCAGTTTATATTGATTATCGGTGGCGTGATTTTGCTTGCCAGCGAAAGTTTGAAGCTAACGTTATTAATGCTGAGCGTTGTTCCGCTGGTTGCTGTTGCGGCTGTAATTTTTGGCCGTTTTATCAGAAAATATTCAAGGAGCGTTCAGGACGCCGTGGCAAGCAGTCAGGTTATTGTTGAAGAAACGCTGCAAGGCATTAGCAATGTAAAGGCGTTTGCTAATGAATGGTACGAAATTGCAAGATACAAAGGCAAGATCAGTGAAATTGTAGCGATTGCCGTAAAAGGCGGTCAATATCGCGGTTACTTTGCGTCGTTCATTATTTTTTGTTTGTTCGGATCGGTTGTCGCCGTTGTTTGGTATGGCGTGACGCTGAGCATTCAAGGCGAAATGAGCGTCGGTCAGCTGATATCATTTGTTTTGTATTCAACATTTGTCGGTGCGTCCTTTGGTGGCATAGCCGAATTATACGCTCAGATTCAGAAAGCAATTGGCGCAACCGAACGCGTTTTTGAACTTTTAGATGAAAGACCGGAGAATATCAGCTCGATTGCAACGGTATCGGATCGCATCAGCGGCAATGTCAGTTTTACAAATGTGCAATTTAGTTATCCATCGCGACCGGAAATTCAGGTTTTAAAAGGCGTCAGTTTTTCGGCGGACGCCGGTCAGAAAATCGCAGTTGTTGGTCCGAGTGGAGCCGGAAAATCGACTATCGCATCGTTGATTCTGCGCTTTTACACCATTGACCACGGAAGTATAATGGTCGACAATACAAACATAAATGACTTTGAACTTTCTCAATTGCGGGGGAATATGAGCATTGTACCGCAGGATGTTATTTTGTTTGGTGGAAGCATCCGTGAAAATATCGCTTATGGGAAACCTGACGCTACGCAAGATGAAATATTCCTGGCGGCAAAACAAGCCAATGCCCTTGACTTTATTAATTCGTTTCCAGAGAAATTCGATACGTTGGTCGGCGAACGCGGCATCAAACTTTCCGGTGGACAACGGCAAAGAATCGCCATTGCGCGTGCATTGCTGAAAAACCCCGCGATACTAATTCTGGACGAAGCCACATCGTCATTGGATAGCGAAAGTGAAAAACTCGTTCAAGACGCATTGGAAACGCTGATGCAGGGAAGAACAAGCATTATCATCGCACACCGCCTTTCTACGATACGAACAGCCGATAAGATTTTGGTGATCGACAATGGCATCGTAGTTGAGCAAGGAACGCACGCAGAGCTGATTGAAATCGACAATGGCTTGTATAAGAACTTGAGTTCATTGCAATTTTCGAATTCTTAGGGAGACACAGCACAATTGTATAGTCTGAATTGTTCGGCCAATGAGCTGGAAACTATTGATGTTACACCATATCCTTATTTACATAGTCTTATTTTACATGATAACAACCTGACTACGATTGATGTCTCTGCCAATCCCAATTTGGAAATTTTGGCATTCTTTTTTTATCTGCGTTTTCTACGATTTCGTTCGGCTTCTATAAGCGACAGTTCGCGGCTGGATTGCCCTTCGACTGAAGTATTTTCCTGAGCCCGTCTGATGAGGTATGGCATCACATCCCGAACAGGGCCAAAAGGAAGATATTTTGAGACGTTATAGCCGGCGGCCGCAAGATTGTAACTGATGTTGTCACTCATGCCGTAAAGCTGACCAAACCAAACCCGTTTGTCATTTTTTGCCAAACCTTTTTGATCCATCAAACGCATTAATTGATACGAACTGCTTTCATTGTGTGTTCCGGCGTATACTGCCATTGAATCAATATTTTCGATCATATACGCGATAGCAGAATCGTAATTTTGATCGGTCGCTTCTTTGGTTGGGCAAATCGGACTAGGATAACCGAACTCCTCTGCACGTTTTCGCTCCTTTTCCATGTAAGCTCCCCGGACCACTTTCATGCCAATATGAAAACCTTCTGCTTTCGCTTTGGCGTGCAATTCTTTCAAGTATGGCAGGCGGTCGTGGCGATACATTTGCAGCGTATTATAAACGATAGCCTCGTTTTTATTGTATTTCTGCATCATTTCAACCGTTAACTTGTCGGCGGCATCCTGAATCCAGGTTTCCTCAGCATCGACTAAAACTGAAATATTGTTTTCATAAGCTTTTTTGCAAACGCGATCAAATCGGCCTGTTACTCTGCCCCATTCCATTGCTTCATTCTGGGTAAGTTCTTTTCCTTCTCCTATTTTTTGATAAAGATCCATTGGCCCGAATCCGGATGGCTTGAAAACAACAAAAGGAAATCCCTTGTGTACGATGGCAAAATCGACGGTGTTCAAGGTCATTTGAAGCGCGTTTTCGAAACTTTGCTCGTCTTCTTTTCCTTCAACCGAATAGTCCAACACCGACGACACGCCTTTTGAATACATTTTCGATGCAACGCGCAGACACTCGTTTTCGGTAGTTCCGCCAACAAAGTGATCAAATACTGTTTTGCGAATTAATCCTTCAACCGGAAGGTTCAGCTTCAGTGCAAAATTGGTTAGTGAGGTGCCTACTTTTACCAAATTGGCATTGCCGATCATTTTAAAAAGTAAGTATGCCCGATTGAGTTCAGCATCGTTCATCGATGAAAATGCGATTTCCGTATTGTCAAAAAGCCGCTCCATAGTAATATTTTAAGGTGCAAATATAGACACCACAGCCCATTTATTATTTGAAAATTGCCTTATTTTGCGTGAATTTTCAACGCCAAAATTTTGACACGACAAATTACTTCGCTCGGACATGAAATTTACTTCGGTAGCTTAGGATACGAGAAACTCAACGAAATAATCAAAAGCAACCGATATTCGTCAATCTTTATTCTTTGCGATTCAAATACCGCGACGCATTGCCTGCCCAATTTTCTGCCCGTGCTTGAGTCTGAAGTCGCCATTGAAATCGTCGAAATTGACGCCGGTGAAAGCATGAAAACCATTTCAACCTGTCTTGAAGTTTGGCAGGCGCTAACCGAGCTCAACGCCGATCGTAAAAGTGTTATCATCAACTTAGGTGGCGGCGTCATTACCGATTTGGGTGGATTTATAGCATCAACTTATAAACGAGGCATTGATTTTATCAACATTCCGACATCTTTACTTGGGATGGTTGACGCGTCGGTCGGAGGAAAAAACGGCGTTGATCTCGGACATCTGAAAAATCAGATCGGAACCATCACATCGCCTAAAACGGTTATCATTGATACTGATTTTCTGTCAACACTTCCGCAAGTTCAAATGCGATCCGGACTCGCAGAAATGCTTAAACACGGATTAATCGCCGATTCGAAATACTGGCAAAAGTTTGGAGCGCTCGATCAAATTGATTTTGCTGATTTTGACTCGCTCGTTTATGAGTCGGTTGCCATCAAAAACAAGATCGTGATGCAAGACCCCACTGAGGAAGGCATCCGTAAAGCATTAAATTTTGGGCATACGCTGGGTCATGCCATTGAGAGTTACTTTTTATCGGATGAGACCAAACCCGACCTTTTACATGGTGAAGCCGTTGCGGCTGGGATGGTGTTGGAAAGCTCTATCTCGGTGCAAAAAGAGCTATTATCTGAAATTGAATTTAACGAAATCATAAAAGTTATTAAAGATATTTTCGGAACCATAATTTTTACCGAAATTGACGTTATGGCAATAATTGATTTGTTGGTTCACGATAAGAAGAACGAGTACGGCGAAATCCGATTTGCACTCATCGATAAAATCGGTAGAATCATCATCGATCAAACTGCTACAGAACTGGAAATCCGCAATGCTTTTAAGATTTACGGAGTTTAAAATTTTTTATTAAAACATTGCAGAAACGCTATTATTATTTCTATAAATTTGTCGCGTGAAAAAATACCCGAATTATACAGACACCGTTCCACACGGACCCATTCAATCTACTGGTAGCGTTGACTTGGCCAATCGTTTTTGCGCAGTGCAAGAACAGATCTCGGGCATAACTTTTAGGTTGATCAAAACACATAACGAAAAACTGCCTATTATCTACGAAAACATCAGGGTTTGAAAAGCGGATTAATACTGTTCGATCATTATTATCACCATTTTTAAAATAAACATCTGATGAATACAAAGTATTTCGACCTAATCAATCAAACATATTATTTTCCACAAGAGGAGTTCACACTCAACAAAGACAATCTTCAGTTTCACAATATCGATCTGATGAAATTGGTTGAGCAATACGGAACGCCTCTGAAATTTACCTATTTGCCGCAAATTTCCAAAAGCATTCAAAAAGCCAAAAACTGGTTTAGGAAAGCGATGGAAAAAAACAAGTACGATGGCAAATATTACTATTGTTACTGTACTAAAAGTTCTCATTTTGAATATATTATGAATGAGGCTTTTAAAAATGACATTCATATCGAAACCTCGTCTGCGTTTGATATTTACATCGTTGAGAAATTGATCGAAACCAAAAAGATCAACAAGAACACATTTATCATTTGCAATGGTTTCAAAAGAGATCTGTATGTTCAAAACATTGCTCGGTTAATCAATAACGGGTATAACCGAACCATTCCGATTATCGACAATTACGAAGAACTCGATCTTTTACAAGCCGAAATCAAAGGAAAATTCAAAATCGGAATTCGCATCGCGGCCGAAGAAGAACCCAAATTCGAATTTTATACCAGCCGATTGGGAATCGGTTACAAGAATATCGTTCCTTTTTACAAGAAGCAGATTCAGGACAACAAAAATCTTGAACTCAAAATGCTGCATTTCTTCATTAATACCGGTATCATGGATACGTCGTATTATTGGAATGAATTAGTTAAATGTATCAAGGTTTATGTGGCTTTGAAAAAGGAATGTCCAACGCTTGACAGTTTGAATATCGGCGGTGGTTTTCCGATCAAGAACTCGCTTGCTTTCGAATACGATTATCAGTACATGATTGATGAGATCACCAATCAGATCAAAATTGCCTGCGAGGAAGCTGAGGTTGATGTTCCGAATATTTTCACTGAATTCGGTTCGTACACTGTTGGCGAAAGCGGCGGTGCGATTTATCAGGTGTTGTATCAAAAGCAACAAAATGACCGTGAAAAGTGGAACATGATCGATTCGTCTTTCATTACGACCCTGCCGGATACTTGGGCGATCAACAAGCGTTTTGTAATGCTTGCCGTAAACCGTTGGAATGACAATTACGAGCGTGTGCTTCTAGGCGGACTCACCTGTGATAGCGATGATTATTACAATTCTGAACAGAATATGAACGCGATCTACCTTCCGAAATACAACAAAGAAAAACCGCTTTACATCGGATTTTTTAATATCGGAGCGTATCAGGAGACAATTGGTGGTTTCGGCGGATTACATCACTGTTTAATTCCGCAGCCAAAGCATATTTTGATCGATCGCGATGAACATGGCATTCTGGCAACAGAGGTGTTTTCAGAGCAACAAAAAGCCGAAGATGTACTTAATATCTTGGGTTACAACAAAAAATAAATTATTTTTGAGAGAAACAAAAAGCTATAAAAAAGAACGAAATGAGTAAAGGAGCAATAAGCGAATTCATCCAGAAGTACTATCTGCATTTTAATGCTGCAACCCTTGTTGACGCCGCAAAAGCATACGAAGAGCAACTGCAAAGCGGAGCTAAAATGCTGGTTTCATTAGCCGGTGCAATGAGTACAGCTGAAATCGGAAAGATTTTCGCAGAAATGATTCGCCAGGATAAAGTACAAATTATTTCTTGTACAGGTGCCAACCTTGAGGAAGATATCATGAACCTTGTTGCGCACTCACATTATGAGCGCGTACCAAATTATCGTGATCTGACTCCGCAAGACGAGTGGGATCTTCTTGAGCGCGGATTAAACCGGGTAACAGATACGTGTATTCCCGAGCATGAGGCTTTTAGGAGATTGCAACAGCACATCCACAAGATTTGGAAGGATGCTGAAGACAACGGCGAAAGATATTTCCCGCATGAATTCATGTATAAAATGCTTTTGTCAGGCGTTTTGGAAGAATATTATGAAATTGATCTGAAAGATAGTTGGATGTATGCTGCGGCTGAGAAAAACCTTCCTATTGTCGTTCCGGGTTGGGAAGACAGTACGATGGGTAATATTTTCGCCTCATACGTGATCAAAGGTGAGC
The DNA here is from genome assembly GCA_015234525.1 of Flavobacterium sp. Lineage (GTDB taxonomy): Bacteria > Bacteroidota > Bacteroidia > Flavobacteriales > Flavobacteriaceae > Flavobacterium. The sequence goes on from JADGMX010000049.1 coordinate 332,887, forward strand.
TTAAAGCTTCGACCATGAAGTCAGGAATTGAATACATGGCTTATTTAGCTGATTATTATCAGAAGAATTCGCAGAACGGTATTGGCTTCTTCCAGATTGGTGGCGGAATTGCGGGCGACTTCCCTATTTGCGTCGTTCCGATGATGTATCAGGATCTTGAAATGCAAGACACTCCGTTTTGGAGCTATTTCTGCCAAATTTCCGATTCCACTACCAGCTACGGATCGTACTCGGGAGCTGTTCCAAATGAGAAAATCACTTGGGGTAAACTCGACATTAAAACACCAAAATTTGTTATCGAATCTGACGCAACAATCGTAGCCCCACTGATTTTTGCTTACCTACTAGACATGTAACTATGAAAAGAATTATTGTTGATTATTCAAAACTGACGAACGAAATTTTAAACCTTTTGGTTGAAAAATTTCCTGACGGATATGATGATTCCAACATTATCCGCTTTAGAAACGCGCAAAACGAATTGATTGAAGCGGTAGAAGTACGTACTGAAGACACTATTTATCTGGTGAAAGTCAGCACCAAACTTGCAAGCAGATTAGAGAAGTTTGATGAAGACGATGATCTTGATGCGATTGTTGAGCCAATTCCGGCAATTAAAGACATTGACGACGATGTTTCTGACGATGATGAGGATGAAGTTGATTTAAGCAAAGATCCCGGAGGAAGCGACGATGATGACGATGACGATATTGATGATGAAGATGACCTCGCCGACGACGAGGACGACGAAGACGAATAACAAAAAAGGAGCTATTGAGCTCCTTTTTTAATTTAAATATCTTTCCGTAAACACCTGCTGATGGTGCTTTTGATGACCAATGATAATAAAACCAAGTGCGGCAACTGAAATCGGATTGCCACTTGCTACTCCAACCGCGTTTAATTGCTCCTGGTCAAACGTTTTAAACAAAAGCAAGCTTGCGTATCTCACAGCCGAAAACTCGGTTAAAAGCTCTTGAATGTTACTTCTCTCTGCATCGACATTTCCGACAAAGAGATCCTGGTCAAAACCAGGGAGTTCAGTGTTGTCTTTTCGTGCAAACCGCAATGCGCGATATGCAAAAATGCGCTCCGAATCGATAATGTGCCGAATAATTTGTTTGATCGTCCATTTTCCTTCCGCATAGCGGTAGTCGTGTTTGCCAAGCGGAATCTCCCTGACAAACTTTATGAAATCTGCCATTGAAATTTCGAGCTCTTCTAAAAGGTCGGCGTTATTCAAAGCGTTGATATAAGGCGCATAAAACGGAGCGTACTGATTTGGCGGTAATTCGGATGATTTCATATAAATTGGAATAAAAAAAACCTCAAATTAATGAGGTTCGAATTTTACATGTTTTTGAAGATGGTATGCATCAGTCGCTTTTTGTCATTGATGCTTTCTTCAAGCGAGATCATTGTTTCAGTGCGATAAACACCTTCAATATCGTCTATCATAAAGATCACGTCCTTCGCATGCTTGGTATCTTTAGCGCGGATTTTACAGAAAATATTGAATTTACCTGTAGTAACGTGCGCCACGGTGACGAACGGAATTTCGTTGATTCTTTCAAGTACGAATTTAGTTTGTGACGTATTGTTTAGAAACACACCAACATAGGCGATAAATGAATAACCGAGTTTCTCGTAATCAAGTGTTAATGACGATCCGGTGATAATTCCTGCATCCTCCATTTTCTTCACCCGCACGTGAACCGTACCGGCCGAAATCAGTAATTTTTTTGCGATATCGGTAAACGGAATACGCGTGTTGTCAATTAACATGTCTAATATCTGGTGGTCGACTTCATCTAAACGGAACTTGCTCATAATCATTTTAATTTATTGCGAAATAGTTCAATTTGAATTGTCCGGTTTACCGTTGCTGAATTTTTGACTGCCGATATAAAAATCAGCAAGCATCCCGATTTTGGGTGTATTGCCTTCATTATTGCTAAACCACTTACCTTCAGCATCATACTCGACGTGGCCGAAAACATTAAGCAAAGTACCAATTTCAACAATTTTGCCTGTAAATTGGATGCGGTTATCGATTAACGATTCTTCAAATTGAACCGCAAAATTCGTAATAATTTCATTACTATCATAATTAATCTTGACGTTTTTGTATACAAAGTCGAAATAATTAGTGATATTTTCAGGAATTGTCAAATATTCGTTAACGCCAATTGTTGCGAAATCGTTTTCGTTAATGTGTCGAAAAGCGCGGATAAGCGACTCAAAAATCAGCATGCGAGTTTCCTCGCGATCATAATCCATGGCAAAGTGACCGGCTTCGACTAAAATTGTCGGCGTGCCGAAAGTTTGAAAGGTGTCGCCAACGCAATTTCGATTATACGTGTCATCAAACCGGCCAATGTGACCCGGAATCAGCTCTTGTAACCGATTGTTCATGGCGCTAATGACTGAGATGGCTTGCTGGCGGACAGCGTTGATTTCGCATTGATCATTGAACGCGGGCGCGAGAAATGAAACTGTAGCAGGTTTTCCGGTATAACCCACTCCAAAGATTGTCCGCTGATCGTGCAAATTGAAACAGAAATCTGGTTTCACCGAATCGTAAACATCAAGCAATGCTTTTGTTTCAGGTTGTGATGTGTTTAGGAAATCACGGTTGAGATCGACTTGATTTGCGTTTACTCGGGTATAGGCATCGGCGCCATCCGGATTAAGCATCGGAATACAGTATAAGGTAAGGGAATTCTGCAAGTCAGGCTGCGATTGAAAATAGTTGATTGCGTCGAACAGCGCTTTGGTTGTGGTGCTTTCATTGCCGTGCATTTGCGACCAAAGCAAAATCTTTTTGGGGCCGTAGCCAAACTTTAAAAGCCGAATCGGTTGTTTTAAAACCGAAAGTCCGATTGTGGTTGACTGATCTCTGAAATCGGCAAAAACCGGTTCCAGGTGCGCGGCGGAAATGTACCGTCCAAACAGTCGCTTTTCTTTCCAATCTGTATAATTCATAAGTGTTGAGAGCTTGATACAAAAGTAAACAAATCGTAATTTACATTTGTAAACAGTAATTCAATGGCTTTTGGTATACAAATGTAAACAGCGCTTTTTGTTTGCGTGGTTCTTTATTCTAAATAGGTTGTAATCAGATATTTTAGTGTCTCGATGTAAAGTTTTCATTTGATGTTTTGTGTGGTAATTTGCAGTACTAAAAATTTGGCTTTGTAGAAAGTTTTAATAATGTTACATTTGTAATAACTGTTATTTTATGGAAAAGATATCCGACCGACTGACTGACATAATTGAACATTATGGTTTGACCGCATCTTCCTTTGCAGACAAAACCGGCGTTCAACGATCGGGTGTTTCTCATCTCCTATCCGGCCGGAATAAGCCAAGTCTGGATTTTATCGTCAAACTTTTGGACGCTTTTCCCGAGCTGAATCTGTATTGGCTTCTCAACGGAAATGGTTCAATGTTAACTACTGAAACGGCGTCGCATCAGCCGAACCCTTTATCCCCTACGGATCAGCCTAAAGCTGAACAAAAAGCTGCAATTGCCATCGATGAGTTGCAACCTAAACTGAGTAACATTCACGTAAGTGCTAGCGAAAAAATTATAATTCTGCATAAAGACGGCACATTTACAGAATATTTGCCGCGGAACTAGATTGGTTTTCCGGCAAACCTTACCTTTGTTTTTTTTATAAAAATGCTCGACCGTATTTTAAGTTTTTTCTATCCGATCAATATTCATAAACAGCGATCACAACTCAGTAAATCGCTTGAAGTTACCTGGAACAACGGTCAACTTGTGCTCGATTCGCAGAATACAAATTACTCTTTTGGCAGCCTGCAGCGCATTTTAAAAAGGGGTTTGTCATTTATCGGTTTTGATCGCGTAAAGGAGATGCAACATATTCTGGTGCTTGGTGTTGCAGGCGGAAGTGTAATTAAAACTTTAAGTGAGGAAATCGGTTATTCAGGAAAAATTACCGGTGTTGAAATCGATCCGGAAGTAATCGAGATCAGCAAAAAGTATTTCAATTTAGATCGAATTCCCAACCTTGATTTGGTGCTCGACGACGCCTTCGAGTTTTCACTTAAAACCCGGGAAAAGTACGATTTAATCATCATCGATATCTTTCAGGATACGACAATGCCCAACTTCCTGTTTGAAGAGTTTTTTGTAAATCGCATTTGTTTCTTGTTAAAAAAAGGAGGTTTTGTCCTTTTCAACACGATGATTTTGGCGGAAGAACACAACGCCAGAAATAAGAAATATCTCGGCATCCCCAACCCGACTCAGTTTAAGACGGTTGCCATTAAACGGGTTCAACAACATAACGAATTGATTGTTATCGAGAAATTGAGTTAAAACCACTTCTTCTTTTTAAAATATATGGTCATGGCGATTGCGATGGCGAACATGATCCATAGCACATTGAAATAACCGTTTTGCATGTGAAGTTCCGGCATATAGTCGAAGTTCATTCCGTATACGCCAACGATGAATGTCAGCGGCATAAAGATTACCGAGAATATGGTCAGCGTTTTCATGATCTGGTTCATCCGCTGATTTTGAGTGGCGAAAAATAGATTTGAGGCGCTGTCAACCGAATTCGTATCGTATTCGATTTGCTCCAAAAGTTCAAGTGTTTTATGGTGCAATCGCGTAAAATATGTTTTATTCGACTTGTGATCCTGATGGCCATGTTGATCGAGAATGCTTTTCAGATTGAAAACCGCGTCACGCAATGGTAAAATTGAACGTTTTAAGAAATTGATTTCTTCGCGAACCCGTTCGATGCTTTCCAGGATCTGCTGATTCGAGCTCACTTTTACTTCACCGATCAATCTCTCGGTCTGATTTTCCAGATGCTCAAGCGTAATAAAGAAATTTTCCATTACTGCATCCAGGAGCAGATATAATAAATAGTCATTGTTTTTACTTCTGACAATTCCAGCATGCGAGCGGATTCGTTCGCGAATATGTGTAAAAAAGTCGCTACTTTTCTCTTGAAACGATAGTAGCAGATTTCCCTTGATGATAAAACTGATTTGCTCGACCTGAATGGTAGTCGCCTCTTCTTTTGGCAACATCGACTTAATGCTGAAAAAAAGCAAGTCATTGAGCTCTTCAACTTTTGCGCGCCGCGTGGTGTTCAGGATGTCGCTGATCATCGGCGTTTCCAGGTGAAGCAACTCCCCGATTTGCCGGATGAAATCGGCATCGTGCAAACCGTGGACGTTTAGCCACATAACCTGGTTGTCGGATTTTGTTTCGGAAAGGATCTCACTAAGTTTCTTCACTGAGAGGTTGTCGTATTCCTTTAAATTATTGTCGTCATAAATGAATAATTGCATTGCGACAACTTCTGATTTGTGGATTCCGGTATACTCGTAATTATTTGGAATGACACGACGGGCTTTTTTGTAATTGATTCTGCGCACAAGGAATATTTTGATTAAAGATAGGAGTTTTTCAAATTCCAGTTTACTTTTACAAAAAAACACGAAAATGCGAATTTTACTGACCAATATTAAGCAATTGCTTCAGGTGCGGCCTGATCATATCGAGAAATTATCGGGTGCGGAAATGAAACAACTTCCAATGCTTGAAGGCGCCTACTTGCTAATTGAAAACGACCTTATTGCGGATTATGGGCTAATGTCGGATTTAGAAAATATCGCTGCAGATCAAACGATCGACGTCAGCGGCCAAGTCGTCTTACCGGCGTGGTGCGACAGTCACACTCATATTGTTTACGCAGGTAGCCGCGAGCAGGAATTTGTTGACCGCATTAACGGGTTAAGTTATGAGCAAATCGCAAATCGAGGTGGCGGAATTTTGAACTCTGCGAAAACGCTTGCAAATACAACCGAAGAAGATTTATATGAGCAATCGAAAGTTCGTTTGGAGGAAATTATCCAACTCGGAACCGGTGCGGTTGAAATTAAGTCGGGTTACGGATTAGACACGGAAAACGAACTGAAAATGCTTCGTGTGATTAAACGGTTGCAGCAAACATATCCGATCGAGATCAAGCCTACCCTACTTGCCGCGCATGCATTTCCGGCGGAATACAAAACGCGTCAGGATGACTATATCGATTACCTGGTCGAAGAAATGATTCCGGCTGCGGCAAAGCAACAAATTGCTGAATATATTGATGTTTTTTGCGAGACCGGATATTTCAGCGTCGCTCAAACCGAACGAATTTTGAAGGCGGGAATGGACAATGGGTTGATTCCGAAGCTCCACGTGAACCAATTTACCGCAATCGGCGGAGTCCAGGTGGGAATTAAATACAATGCGCTAAGTGTTGATCATCTCGAATTAATGCGTGAAGAGGACATTGAAGCACTTATTGGAACTGATGTGATGCCGGTTGCGCTTCCTTCGTGTTCTTATTTTCTGAGTATTCCTTACACGCCCGCTCGTTCGATGTTGGACGCGGGACTTCCGATCGCGCTGGCAACAGATTATAACCCGGGATCGACCCCATCCGGAAATATGAATTTTGTGGTAGCAACGGCGTGTATTAAGATGAAGCTGACGCCGGAGGAGGCGATTAATGCCGCTACGATCAACGCCGCTTATGCGATGGGACTTTCAAAAACTCACGGAAGCATCACAATCGGTAAGAAAGCAAATCTGATTATCACCAAACCGATGTCGTCTTTTTATCAGATTCCGTACGCGTTTGGAAGCAATCCGATCGATAAAGTGATGGTTGCCGGAAAATTGATGTAGATCGTTATAGGCATAAAAAAAGTCCCGTTTCTGCGGGACTTTTGACTTATTGAATCAGAGATTACTTCAGTACGAAACTTGATTTTGACACTAATTCGTTTCCGTCAAAGATGTTTACAAAGTAAGTTCCTTTTGCAAAATTCTTACCGTGTAATTCTTCTGAAACTTCAACGGTTTTATTTTGATACTGAACCGAACTTGTAAAGCTATAAGTTAGAAGCTGGTCGTCAAAGGTAACCGTTTGCTTTTCGCCCAGAACATTATTTTGACTGTCGATAACTTGTACATAATACGTTTTATCACCTGCTTTGGCGATTTGGTTTTCAGCAATTGTGAAGCTAACTTTTAAAACATCAGCACGTCTTGCTTTGTCAGTTTCAATTTGTTTTCCTGAATTACGTTGTTTGTAGGCCGCTGTTTTTAGATTTAAAACGGATAGTTTCGACCCTTTTTCTATGGTTTTAGATAATTCTTCGTTTTGGCCAACAAGAACCTCATTGTATTTTGTCGATTCGTCTAACTTCACGTTTGCGCTGTCACGCTCCACAGTCAGAAGCTCATTTTGTTTTTTAAGTTCTTCAACCTGGGCAACCATCTTCTTCATTTCTCGTTCAAGAGCAATGAATTGGTTTTTATATTTTCTTAGCGAAGCCGCATCTCCTTTTGATCGTTCAAGATCTGCCATCAATTTTACCACCTTTTCGCGCTCAGCTATGAGTTCATCCGACATTGAGGTATTTTCAGCAATCGCGCTGTCGTAGGTTGCTTTTAGCGCTTTTAAGTCGTTCATGACAGAAGTCTTTTCATCGACTAAAGTAGACTCGGTAACTTTAGCATCGCTGCTCATTTTGTACATGTAGATTAAGCTCCCGATAAGCAAAATGGCTAAAACAACAATAATTGCTTTTAAGCTAGAAGTGTTACGCTGGTTTTCCATGGAATTTGTTTAGTTTGTTAACAAAAATAATAATTTTTAGATAAGAACGCCTTTTATAGAATTATATTATTTTTGAAAAAAATCCACATGGAGAAGCTTATTCGCTGCGGCGCAGCCGACCTTGCAAAATTGACCAATCACCGTAGCGGCGAAATCAAATTTGGCGAGAAAATGCAAACTATTGCTAAAGATTCTGATGTGAATGCTTTTTTGGCAACCACTGATGCCGAATATGTGTTATTTGGAATTCCTGAAGATGTTGGCGTTCGTGCAAACTACGGTCGGCCGGGAACTGCGTCAGCCTGGGAAGCCGCGTTGCGAAACATCTGTAATATCCAACACAACCGATACTGCAAAGGTAGCCGCATCGCTGTTTTAGGACATCTCGATATTGAGAGCCAAATGACCGAAGCAAACATTCTTGATACCGGAAATATCCTCGATCGTAAGAAACTTGCAACTTTGGTTGAAAGCATCGATAAAGAAGTTTCACATTTGGTGTCGCTGATCGTTAAAGCCGGAAAAATTCCGATTATCATTGGTGGCGGCCACAATAATTCCTACGGAAATATCAAAGGTTCAGCATTGGCTCGAGGCAAACACATCAATGCCGTAAACTTCGACGCGCATACGGATCTTCGAATGCTGGAAGGTCGACATAGCGGCAATGGTTTTACATACGCTTTTGAAGAAGGGTTTCTCAAAAAATACTTTATTTTCGGACTTCACGAAAGTTACACGCCAAAAAGTGTTCTCGACCGATTAAAAACAGAAGATCGGATCCGGTTTAATTCGTATGATGAAATCGCGATTCGCAACGATCGTAATTTTGATGCTGAAATGGCGGCGGCATTCGATTTTATAAAGCACGACCCCTACGGAATTGAGATCGACCTTGATGCCATACCGGGAATTGCAAGTAGTGCAATGACAATAAGCGGATTCAGCGTTGAACAGCTTCGACGTTTTGTGACTTACTTCGCCAAACATGAAAATGTATTATACCTTCATATTTGCGAAGGCGCTCCGGATCTTGACAGTAAGGAACATTCGAATCTCGTCGGAAAATTAATTGCGTATCTTGTGACTGACTTTATTAAATCCAATTCACATTTTTAGCGAAGCGCATGAAAACTCCCGACAAATTCCTAGAACACATTAACGCAGGTTATCTTTCAAAAGGCGATTCAATTTTGCTTGGATCTGCAATATTGGACGGTGAAACTATTGGCGAGGCAAAAGTTGCTATTCCCTTAAAAACCATGAATCGTCACGGGTTGATAGCGGGCGCTACAGGAACGGGTAAAACGAAGACCATTCAGGTTTTGTCTGAGCAATTATCTGCCGCGGGCGTCCCGGTTTTAATGATGGATATAAAAGGTGATTTCAGCGGTATCGCCATGGCTGGTGAGGCCAAAGATTTTATCTTGGAACGTACCCTAAAGATGGGCGTTGATTATAAGCCGACAGGATTTCCGGTCGAACTGCTTTCGCTTTCTGAGCAAAGTGGCGTGCGACTTCGAGCTACGATTTCCGAATTTGGGCCGGTGCTGTTTTCGCGGATTTTAAATCTCAATGATACGCAAACCGGTGTAATGTCGGTTATTTTTAAATATTGTGACGATAAGAAAATGCCTTTGATTGATGTGAACGACATCAAAAAAGTCATCAACTATATTTCGGAAGAAGGGAAAAAAGAAATCGATGAGCATTATGGTCGCATTTCGCCATCAACAACCGGAATCATTTTGAGAAAGATCATCGAACTCGAACAGCAAGGCGCCAATCGCTTCTTTGGCGAACTTTCATTCGACATACAAGATCTCATGCGTATCGATAACCAAGGTCGGGGTTATGTAAATATTCTCCGACTCAACGATATTCAGGACAAACCAAAACTTTTCTCAACCTTTATGCTCGGTTTATTAGCCGAAATTTATCAGGAAATGCCCGAACAAGGCGATTCAGACCGGCCGGAACTCGTAATTTTTATTGATGAGGCTCATTTGATTTTTAAAGAAGCCAGTAACGTACTTTTGGAGCAAATCGAAACCATCGTTAAACTTATTAGGTCGAAAGGTATCGGTATCTTTTTTATCACACAGAACCCGATGGATGTGCCAAGCGGTATTCTCGCTCAACTCGGATTGAAAATTCAACATGCGCTCCGGGCTTTTACGGCCAACGATCGAAAGGCCATTAAATCGACCGCTGAGAATTATCCGCTATCTGAGTATTATCAAACCGATACCATGCTAACTAGTCTTGGCATCGGCGAAGCTTTTGTGACGGCACTAAGCGAAAAAGGCAACCCCACTCCACTTGCAGCAACTATGATTCGCCCGCCAGAAAGTCGGATGGACGTTTTAACAAGTGCTGAAATTGACGCCATCAACGCAAAATCAAGCTTGGTTCGGAAGTATAGCGAAGTCATCGACCGTGAAAGCGCGTATGAAATCCTCAACGCGAAATTGTCTAAACAAGAAGCCGAAAAAGAAGAACCAGCTATGCCTACATCAAAAACGGTAAAAAAATCTGATACTGAAATGTCGCAAGCAACCAAATCGGTTGTAAAGGTGTTGACAAGTGCTACATTTATCCGCGGCGCTTTTGGGGTTTTATCGAAATTAATGGCCAAAAGCAGGCGATAATCGCATTAATATTCGCTTAATATTAAAATGTATCTTTGCAAACTGTGCTATTTAAAGTACGGTTTAATTCATTATTATGTTATTTCAAGATTTATCGCTCTCGAGCAGCATCCTTAAAGCTGTGGCAGAAGAAGGATATACATCGCCAACTCCCATTCAACAACAGGCGATTCCAATTATATTAGAAGGCCGCGACATCATTGGCTGTGCCCAAACCGGTACCGGAAAAACCGGCGCATTCGCCATTCCGGTGATTCATCATTTGCACCGACTTGTAGGCTCATCTAAAAAGACAAAGCAAATCCGAACACTGGTTGTCACACCAACACGCGAATTAGCAGTTCAGATTGGCGAAAGTTTTGACACGTACGGAAAATATACAAATCTCCGACAATTGACCATTTTTGGTGGCGTATCTCAGATTCCGCAAGTAGACCAACTTCGCAAGGGAATCGATATTTTGATCGCTACTCCCGGCCGATTGCTGGATTTGCACAAACAAGGTTTTATCGATCTTGATCACCTTCACACCTTAATTCTCGATGAAGCCGATCAAATGCTTGACATGGGTTTTATCAATGATGTCAAGAAGATTGTGAAACTGACACCAAATAATCGTCAGACGCTTTTGTTTTCTGCAACGATGCCAATGGCGATCCGCGAACTGGCTGAAATGTTTTTAAAAGATCCGGCAAAAGTTGAAGTAACGCCAATTTCCTCAACTGCCGAAACCATTGAACAACGTGTTTATTTTGTTGAAAAAGGCGACAAACGAAAGTTGCTTTATCACTTGATCAGAAACGAAAATATATCTGATGTTTTGGTTTTCTCACGAACCAAACACGGGGCTGACAACGTCGTAAAAGCGCTTCGAAAGCAAGGTGTTGCTGCTGAAGCCATCCACGGGGATAAATCGCAGAATGCCCGTCAAAGGGTCTTGGATAGTTTTAAGAATAAAGAAGTTGGCGTTTTGGTTGCAACCGATATTGCGGCACGCGGAATTGACATCGATCAGCTCCCGTATGTGATCAATTTCGATTTGCCGAACATTCCTGAAACTTATGTTCACCGAATCGGTAGAACCGGTCGTGCCGGCAATGGTGGCATCGCGATTTCATTCTGCGGACGCGACGAAGAAACATATTGGAAAGACATTCAAAAGCTGATTAAAGTCGATGTCAAACGTATCGACGATCATCCGTTTCCCTGGACAGGAAAAGGTGCAGAAGAAGTTGTAAATCCGCCAAAAAATTCGAATCGAAGTGGTGGTGCGCACAAATCCCGAAAATCTGCCGGATCTAAAAGCAATAAAAAACGCTGGTATTAATCAGCGTCTTTTTCTTTACTTATATGTTGGTTAATCACCCTGAATAATTGATGCGGTTCGAACGGTTTGACGATGATTTCATTCATTCCGCTCGACATCGCTTCCTCGGCGACTTCTTCTTTTCCGAAAGCAGTCAGTGCGATAATTGGCGTGTGAATTCCGTTATCACGAATTTTGCGAGTGGTTTCAAATCCGTTTAATCCCGGCATGTTGATATCCATCAGGATGACGTCGAAATCTGCAGTTCGGGTCAGTTCAATCGCCGCATAACCATCATCAACCATCCTGCACGTAAAATTGTTGCTTTCAAGAATCTTCTTGGTTACAATTTGATTGATCTTATTATCTTCCACAACCAATATTGAAAATACGTGGCCAGCGCTTAGATCAACTTCGATATCGTTGATGATTTCCCGCGTTTTTTCTTCGTCGACCTCAAAGGCGATGGTAAACGTAAAGGTTGTGCCGTCATTCTCCTTACTTTCCAGATGGATTTCGCTGTTAAACAGAGTCACTAATCTCTTTACGATAGACAATCCCAATCCGGTTCCCTGATAATCGTCGTTTTTGCGTTCGATTTGGACAAACTTGTCGAACACTTTTTCCTGATCGTCTTTTGCAATGCCAATTCCGTTGTCTTTGACCATGAACTTTATATGGTGAAACTTGCCTTCCACCCGCTCTAGTCGCGCCATAATCATCACCTCTCCGTTTTTGGTGAATTTCAGCGCATTGCTGACAAGATTCATAAAAATTTGCGAGAGTCGCAGTTTGTCGCCGATAATGTATTCGGGAATTTCCGGGTCGATGTGGGCCGTAAGTTTGTTGTTGTTTCGGATTGCAATAAATTGAAGCGAGTCTTTTATGGTGATGATCTCGTCGGCAAGATTAAATGTCAGCATCTCAAGGGCGAGTCGATTTTCTTCAATTTTGTTGATCTGAAGAATATCGTTCACCAGTGCCAACAGATATTTTGCTGAGAATTTTAGCGAATTTAAATGTGTGCTTTCGGCGAGTTCCTTATGTTCGTCGAGAATCATGTTTGTGATGCCGACCACGCCGTAAAGCGGAGTTCGGAGTTCGTGGCTGATTGTCGATACAAACTGCGTTTTTAAACGTGACGCTTCCTCAGCCTTATCACGCGCACGTTTAAGTTCTTCGTTAGTCTGACGCAATTCGCGGTTAATTTTCTTTTTAAAATTGTTATTTACATACAACGTATAAAGCAATATCAACAGAACGCACGCGCCAACAATTGATAGAATAGTGATGATTTGCGATCGTCTTAAGCTCAAACCCTGAATTTCCTTTTCGGCTTCAATGCGTTCAAGCGCTCGTTTGTATTCGTCAAGCTCAAGATGTACACCTTCAACATCCGCTTTTTTCAATTTACTTTGATCATACACTTCGTTCACAAGTGTGTGATAATCGTTCATGTATTTATAAGCGTTCTTGTAATCGCCAAGTTCAAGCAAAAGTTTCGCATATTCACGTGACGAATAAGCTAAATCGAGAGGCTCGCCTACTTCATGAGCGGTACTGATTGCCGTTTTAAAATACTTTTCGGCCTCTTGGTAGTTTTTGTTATGAGCGTTCACCATGCCTTTCAGCATGTTGTAGATGACCTCGGTTTCCGGCGAACTGTACCGCTCGTGATTGTCGGTCAAAAATTGAAAATGTTGTGCGGCGTTTTCGTAATTGCCGATATCGAAATTTCCCCACGACAAATTTAAATTGGTGAGATACAAATTTGAAGTGTCTTTAACTTTTCCGGCGTATTCCAGTGCGCGTTGATAGTAAAAAACTCCGGTCGAATAATCCTTTTTCTCGAACAAATAAATGTTCCCGAGATTGTTGTTAACCCAACCTTTCAGACTGTCGTTGTCGGTTTTGTTGGCGTAGTAAAGTGCTTTTTTGTAGTTGTGAACAGCCTTGTCTACTTCCGACAACTCGTCGTAGTTTCCGGCAATTGTGTTATAAGCGGTTGCGATTAAATAGCTATCATTGATTGTAATAGCCTGTTTTAGGGCTTCCCGCGAATAAAAAAGCGATTCTTTAAATTTTAAGTCGAGCAGAAAAGCATCAGCTTTATCCGTAAGCTTGACAATTTCCTTACGAGGATAAACTGGCGTCTGGCCGTTTAGATGCTTTGGCGCAGCGATGATAATCAGAAGGCCAAAGAGTATTTTTCTGAACATGAATGTAATTATTACGGGCCAATAATAATAGATGAGTGGGTAAAAAACCCGGCGTAAAAGTCGGCCGGGCTTTAGGATTTTTGCGTGTTAACTACGAATTAATTTTCGGTATTTTATTCGTTTTGGAGTCAGATCTCCACCAAGACGTTTGCGCTTGTTTTCTTCGTATTCCGAGAAACTACCTTCAAAGAAATAAACTTCCGAGTTGCCTTCAAAAGCCAGGATATGAGTACAAATTCTATCTAAGAACCATCGGTCGTGACTGATAACAACCGCACATCCTGCAAAATTTTCAAGTCCTTCTTCAAGTGCCCGAAGCGTGTTTACATCCAAGTCGTTTGTCGGCTCATCTAAAAGCAGTACGTTTCCTTCTTCTTTTAGTGTCATTGCCAAATGAAGTCGGTTACGTTCACCACCTGATAGCGTTGAAACTTTTTTGTTCTGATCGCTTCCGCCAAAATTGAATCGGCTGAGATAAGCGCGCGAATTTACTTGTCGGCCACCCATCATGATCAATTCTTGTCCATCACAAAAGTTCTCCCAAATACTTTTGTCCGGATTGATATTGGAGTGCGACTGATCGACATAAGCAATTTTAACCGTTTCTCCCACCTGAAATTCGCCGGCATCAGGTTGCTCCTCTCCCATGATCATTTTGAAAATCGTCGTTTTCCCGGCACCATTTGGCCCGATGATTCCAACGATTCCAGCTTGTGGAAGTGTGAAATTGAGATTATCGTATAAAAGTTTATCGCCGTACGCTTTAGCAACGCCTTTTGCCTCGATTACATTTGTCCCTAATCTTGGTCCGTTCGGGATGTAAATCTCGAGGTTTTCGTCAAGTTGTTTTTGATCTTCGTTCAGTAATTTGTCGTAATTCTGAAGTCTGGCTTTTTGCTTTGTTTGTCGGCCTTTTGCACCTTGTCGAACCCAATCAAGTTCTCGCTCAAGGGTCTTTCTGCGTTTTGACGCAACTTTCTCTTCAAGCGCCATTCTACTTGATTTTTGGTCGAGCCAAGATGAATAGTTTCCTTTCCACGGAATACCTTCGCCCCGATCCAATTCTAAAATCCAACCTGCAACATTATCAAGAAAATACCGGTCGTGCGTTACCGCGATGACAGTTCCTGAATACTGTGCTAAATGCTGTTCGAGCCATAAAACGCTCTCCGCGTCAAGGTGGTTTGTTGGCTCATCAAGCAAGAGGACATCAGGCTGCTGTAACAATAATCGACATAATGCCACACGACGTTTTTCACCACCCGACAATACTTTGATTGGAGCGTCAGGATCCGGAGTCCGAAGCGCATCCATCGCGATTTCTAGCTTTGTATCAATTTCCCACGCGCCTAATGCGTCAATTTTATCTTGAAGATCCGCTTGACGATCCATTAGCTGTTGCATTTTATCGGCGTTTTCATAAACTTCCGGCAACCCGAACATGTCATTGATCTTGTTGAATTCGTCTAAAACAGCCATTGTCTCTGCAACGCCTTCACGAACGACTTCGATTACGGTTTTATTTTCATCGAGTTGTGGTTCTTGTTCTAAATAGCCCACAGTGTAACCCGGTGCAAAAACCAGATCGCCCTGAAAGTTTTTATCAACTCCAGCGATGATTTTTAATAACGACGATTTTCCCGAACCGTTGAGTCCGAGGATACCGATCTTAGCTCCATAAAAGAAACTTAGATATATGTCTTTTAATACTTGTTTGTTACTGCTTGAATACGTCTTGCTGACGCGCGACATCGAAAAAATGACTTTTTTATCGTCTGACATAATGGTTTGAATTATTTATAGATTAAACCCGGCCTTTTAATGAGCTAAAAACCCAAGCATTTGCTAAGAACCCAACGCCAACTGCGCCAAATCCCCAACCGGCAACATCGTCATAACGAAAAACCGCAAGGGCGATCAGAATCAGTCCCATGATGATCATTATGGTCGTTGCCCAAGCAAGAATGGTATTTTTATTCGCGGCCATTTCCTAAAATTTTAGTGGACAAATATCGTAATTATTATTAGATGTTCATCGACCAATTACGCTTACAATTTCTTTAAATTAAACAGATCTGTTCGTCTGTCTTTCAGGTTTTTAACGCTACCGTAGTTATGAAGTTCGTTAATCAAATCAATGTCGACGTCGGCAATAACGATCATTTCGGTATTCGGAGTGGCCTCAGATCGAATCCCGTTTGTCGGAAAAGAAAAATCACATGGCGTAAATACCATTGACTGTGCGTATTGGATATCCATGTTGTGAACATTTGGCAAATTCCCCACGCTTCCCGCAATAGCGACATAACATTCGTTTTCGATGGCGCGCGCCTGAGCACAATAGCGAACACGCGAATACCCGTTTTGCGTATCGGTTAAAAAAGGAACAAATAAGATTTTCATTCCTTCATCGGCAAGCAAGCGGCTGAGTTCAGGAAACTCGACATCGTAGCAAATTAAAACGCCTATTTTACCACAGTCGGTGTCAAATGTCTGAAGCTTGTTTCCGCCTTTAATTCCCCAGAATTTCTCCTCATCGGGTGTGATGTGCAATTTTTCAAATCGCTCGATCGATCCGTCACGACGGCATAAGTACCCAACATTATGCAACGTTGTGTCGATCAGTTCAGGCATGCTTCCGGTGATAATGTTGATATTGTATGATACGGCAAGTTTGGAAAACTCCTGGACAAGCGTATCGGTATATCCGGCTAACATCCGGATTGCCTCTGGTTCTGACAAATGATTGTAATCTGCCATCAACGGCGCATTGAAAAACTCCGGGAAAAGTGCGAAATCGGCTTTGTAAGCGCTTAAAGCATCAACGAAAAACTCGACTTGCTGCATGATTGCCGCCAAATCTTTGTAAGGTCGCATTTGCCATTGAACAAGGCCCAAGCGAACAATCTTTTTGATAAATTTCGTTTTATTCGATTCTTTCTCGAAATAGATGTTACTCCATTTCAACAAAACCGCGAAATCCCTTGACGCCTTGTCGCCGTCCAAATACCCTTTGATGATACGTTCGGGCGAAAAATCGTTTGACAAATGAAAATTTAAAACCGGATCGTAAATTTCTTTCGATTTTACTTTTTCGATATACTGTTTCGGTGAATATTCGGCGGCGTGTTTGTGGTAATTCGGAATTCGCCCGCCAAACACAATTCCTTTCAAATTAAGGCTTTCGCACAGTTGCTTGCGATATTCATACAACCGTCGGCCGAGCCTTAAACCGCGGAATTCAGGTTTTACAAAAACGTCGATCCCATAAAGCGTATCGCCGTTTGCGTTGTTGGTTTTAAACGTATAATTGCCCGTGATTTCGGCATACGTATGATGATCGTCAAATTTTGTATAATCGACAATGATTGAAAGTGCGCAGCCCGCAATATGACCGTTAACGGTGATGATTACTTGTCCTTCAGGAAAAACGTTGACCAAATTCTGGATCTGCGCTTTTTCCCAATACGAATCAGGCATTGTATGATAAGAACTAATCATAACCGATTTTAATTCGCTGTAATCAGCGATGGTCAGTTGTTTTAGTTCTACGTTGTGAATATTTTGTTCCATAAATTTTTTAAGTAATTGTAAAGGTACGATAATGAGCCGAGCCCATAATAAGAAAGGGCTAACCATATGGCTGCCCCTTCCTAACTAACTAAGTAACCAATCAATCTAGAATTAATGCATGCAGAAATTCTTAGTCTAGCACTTCAATTAGTAGGTATAAAGTTAAAATATCAGGAGCGCTTTGTCTCACAAAAAATTGCTAAAATTTCGCTTAATCAAAGATGTGAATCATCATTTCTTTAAGCAGATCGGCGTGTGAAATCGAATTGGCGCCGACACCTTTGCTTTTTACATCAATTTTTCGAAGTTCAGCCACGATATAACTGGCTTTCTTCATCGGATAATGTTTCAGCGCTTCGGTAAAATCAGCTACGAAGAAGGGACGGATTCCGAGTTTCTCGGCCACGTTCTTTGGATTTCGATCTTTTAATCCGTGATACTGAAGAATCTGAACAAAAAATCTGAAAACGATTGCCGTAGTGACCACAAGGGGATTGTCTTTCGGGTTTTCGGCAAAGTAATTCACGATCCGGTATGCCTTTAATTTGTTGTGTTGTCCGATGGCTTTTGTCAGCTCGAAATTGTTGAAATCCTTGCTGAATCCGATGTTGTCTTCAATGGTTTTCGGAGTGATGGCACTTCCCGGCGGGAGGATTACGTCGAGTTTTTCAATTTCCTTCGCGATTTTTCCCATATCGGTTCCGAGGAATTCCACCAACATGATCGCTGCTTTGTTGTCGATCTTGTAGCCTTTTGAGCTCAGTAGCCGTTTGATCCAATCTTCAACCTGATTTTCGTAAAGCCTTTTGCTTTCGAACACCACCCCTTTCTGAGCGAGGAGTTTCGAGAACGTTTTGCGTTTGTCGATGGTTTTGTATTTGTAGCAAAACACCAAAACCGTAGTTGGTTGCGGATCTTTTACATACGATTCAATTTTGTCGATGGTTCGCGCAAGATCCTGAGCTTCCTTGACGATGATTACTTGTCTTTCGGCCATCATCGGATACCGTTTTGCGGCGCCGATAATATCGTCTACCGACACATCCCGACCGTAAAGAACGGTTTGATTAAAACCGCGTTCTTCTTCTGTGAGTACATTTTCCTCAATATATTCGGCGATCCGATCGATATAATAAGGCTCCTCGCCCATTAAAAAATAGATCGGTTTGATGTTTCCGGCCTTAATGTCGTTTATGATCTTGGCAACGTCATCCATTAGAAAAAGTTTTGGCAAATTTAGTGTTTTAGGACTGTGTTTTAAATGATCTGATGGTACAAAATCAGCTTACTTTGCGACAGGGATGGGAAGCGTTATCCTCGTAGCTCGCGAAGAGATAAAGCGGACAGCCCGGCCGTTCGCCCAAAAATCAATTAAGACCGTAAATTATTTGTTTCTTTGTGGCATGCAAAAATTGAATTTTCAGTCTTATCCGTTTCGATTTCGCAAAAGCGGCGAAAATGTTACGATTTTTGACCAAATCCGAAAGAAATTCGTTGTTTTAACTCCGGAAGAATGGGTTCGGCAACATGTGGTTTCGTACCTTATTTCTGAGAAATTGTATCCGATATCGCTGATAAATGTCGAGAAAATGCTCAAAGTAAACGGCATTACCAAGCGTTACGATGTGGTGGTTTTTAACAGCGACGGATCGGTGTTGATTTTGGTGGAGTGCAAAGCGCCGCAGATTCCGATTTCGCAGCATGTTTTTGACCAAATCGCACGTTATAATTTGACTATCGACGCCAGATATTTGATGCTCACCAACGGACTTTCTCATTATTATTGCCAAATGGATTTCAAGGCCGAGAGTTATAATTTTTTGCCGAACCTACCCGATTATCCTCAACTTGTAAGTTTTTAAAATCTTGACAAATCCCAACAATACCGCCATTGTGATCCTGAATTGGAACGGTCGCGCGCTGCTCGAAAAATTTTTGCCGTCGGTGATTCAACATTCTGCCGGCGCTGTGATTTATGTGGCTGACAACGCCTCCAGCGACGATTCGATTGCGTTTTTGGCAAGCCGGTTTCCTTCGGTAAAAATTATCCAAAATCCAGAAAATTACGGGTTTGCCAACGGATATAATCACGCGCTGAAACACGTTTCGGAAGAGATTCTGGTTTTGCTGAATTCAGATGTCGAGGTCACCTCAAACTGGCTTTCGGCACCGCTTCAGATTTTTGAAACCATGCCTCACGTTGCCGCCATTCAGCCGAAAATCCTTGATTATAAAGATAAGACAGCATTTGAATATGCCGGCGCCGGTGGTGGATTTATAGATAAATTCGGTTATCCTTTTTGCCGAGGCCGAATTTTCGATTCTCTTGAAAAAGATTACGGTCAATACAACGACACAACAGAAATATTTTGGGCTTCGGGCGCTTGCATGTTTATTCGGAAATCCGATTTTGAACTCAATCAGGGCTTTGACGGCGATTTTTTCGCGCATCAGGAAGAAATCGATCTTTGCTGGCGGCTGAATAACAACAATAGGAAAGTTTTTTACTGTGGCGAGTCGGTTGTTTATCACGTGGGTGGTGCGACGTTAAATGAGGGAAATCCGCATAAAACCTACCTGAATTTCAGAAATTCACTTTTTATGCTGCTCAAGAATTTGCCAAAAAGCCAGATTTTCAGTGTCATTTTCATGCGGTTAATTCTTGACGGATTGGCGGGCGGTAATTTTGTTTTTCGAGGCAAAATTTCTCATATGTTTGCCATCGTAAAGGCGCATTTTGGTTTCTATGGCTCGGCTGTAAAAATGTACCGAAAACGGCGGGGAAAGCAAGCGTCAAAATATTATCGGGTAACAAATATTGTTTGCGATTATTTTTTTCGCGGCCGCAAGAAGTACGCTGACTTGTTTTAACAATAGTTTAAGCGATTTAGGCTGTAATCCCTTACATATATTGTTAAATTTGTAACTAACTAAATTAAATACTTATGAAGAGAATCATTATCGGGTTGTCGATACTTGGAATGCTAGGCACATCCTGCGGCACAAAAAAGAAGATTGCCGATCTCGAGTCGCGCAATAAAGAAATTCAGGATTTACTTAACACGGCTACTGTAAAGCTAAACACGTGTTTATCTGAAAAAGAAACATTGGCTAGCCAGGTCGATTATCTGAAGAAGAACAATTCAGATTTGATCAACAACATGGGCAATATGACCACGCTTTCAACTAAAGGTGCTGAAAACATTGAAAAAGCACTTGAAAGCATGAAAGAAAAAGATTTGAAGATTACCAGAATGCAGGATGCGCTTACCAAGAAAGACAGCGTAACTTTAGCATTGGTGAGCAGCTTGAAGGCATCAGTTGGAATCAACGATCCGGATATTGAAGTAAACGTTGAGAAAGGCGTTGTATTCATCTCAATATCAGATAAAATGCTATTTAAAAGCGGAAGTTATACGGTAACCGATCGCGCTAAGGAAATCCTTGCAAAAGTGGCGAAAGTAGTTAACAGCAAACCTGATTTCGAGTGTATGGTTGAAGGCCACACCGATAATGTTCCTTATACCGGAAACGGAATTTTGGTTGACAACTGGGATCTTTCTGTTAAACGTGCTACTTCAATCGTGCGTTTGCTTACCAAAGATCTTGGCGTAAATCCAAAGCAATTGATCGCAGCAGGTCGCGGCGAGTACATTCCGCTTGTCGAGAATAATTCGGCTGAAAATCGTTCAACAAACCGTCGCACAAGAATTGTCGTTATGCCTAAAATCGACCAGTTCTACGACATGATCGAAAAAGAAATGAAAAAACTGACTAAATAATTTTGTCGGTAAATTTGGAAAACGCTTCAGAAATGGAGCGTTTTTTTTATGCAGCTATTCCTGCTGTCCGCTATATCTTTTTCTCGCCTTTCAGGCTTCAAAAAAGGATGCCGCTCCCATCAGGGCTGTAGTTGGTTGGTTCCCGGAAAAAATATTGTCTGATCAAAAAAACCCGAAATCTGCTACAAAATATCCAAACTTCCCTTGCCCTGCCGAACTACAATTGGCTCATCTCCACTGAGGTCAATCACAGTCGACGGCGTATTGTCGCCATAACCACCGTCAATCACAAGATCGACCAGATTTTGCCACTTCTCGAAAATCAGCTCCGGATCTGTCGAATATTCGATTACTTCATCATCGTCATATATCGATGTTGATACGATTGGATTGCCAAGCTTTGCTACGATGGCCAGGGTAATGTTGTTGTCCGGAACGCGAATCCCGACTGTAGTTTTCTTCTTGAATTCTTTAGGAAGTTTGTTGTTTCCCGGCAGAATAAAGGTGTACGGACCCGGAAGTGCTTTTTTGAGCAATTTGAATGTCGAAGTTTCGATTTGCTTGACGTAATCTGATAGGTTGCTCAAATCCTTGCAAACAAAGGAAAAGTTCGCTTTGTCGAGTTTAATTCCCTTGATTTTGGCAATGCGTTCGAGCGCTTTGGTATTGGTAATGTCGCAGCCCAAGCCATAAACAGTATCTGTGGGATAAATAATCAACCCGCCGCTTTGCAACACTTTAACAACCTTGTCGACAGCGGCTTCATTTGGATTGGTTTCGTATATTTTTATGAATTGAGACATTTTGAATGGTTTAAGATTAGGACAAACGCTGAAAATTTTACGCGATTCTGTATTAAAGTTAGTAATAACTATAAGAAAATAGAAATTTTCGTCCGATTCAAATAATCGCACAAATGTTCATTTGGAAATCTTGCTTGCTAAATCGTCGCGAATCTGCTTAAAGAAAAAGCTGCATTTTTCGAAAAATTTATCCGATTACGTCCAGCTTTGCAAACCTCAAGAGCAACTTCTTGAGTCCGCCGACTTCAAAATTAATCTCTGCTTTTTTATCAGCGCCAACGCCTTCGAGGTTCATAATCTCGCCTTTGCCAAAACGCTCGTGCATGACAATGTTTCCGACAACAAGTTTGCTGTCAAATAAACTCGGGCCTGAAGCCGACGGTTGCCCGACCGGTTTCAGCTTTCTGATAGTAGCCGACTTTGGTGTTTCTTCGCCATACGTTTTCGGCGGCGTTCCGTTCATCGGTTTTGCAAGTCGCAATTTGGATTTATCGACATCGCCAAAAATATCGGTATTGATCATTGGCTTGTAGCGATAGCCGCGTTCTTCAGGAGTTAGATATTCGAGGTACTTGGATTCGATTTCGTCGATAAACCTTGAAGGTTCGCTGTCGGTGAGTTTTCCCCAACGGTACCGCGACTGCGCATAGGTCAGATATGCTTGCTTTTCGGCGCGTGTCAAAGCCACATAAAACAATCGGCGTTCTTCTTCAAGTTCACTTCGGGTGCTCATACTCATGGCGCTTGGGAAAAGATCTTCTTCCAACCCGACGATAAACACATACGGGAACTCCAGTCCTTTTGCCAAATGTATGGTCATCAGCGCCACGCGATCGTCGTCGCCGGTATCTTTGTCGAGGTCGGTTGCAAGAGCAACATCTTCGAGGAATTCGGATAACGCACCGCGGGCATCGGCAACTTCCTTTTGTCCTTCAACAAAATCCCGGATACCATTCAGCAATTCTTCAATATTTTCGATTCGCGCGATACCTTCCGGGGTTGCGTCTTTTTTAAGTTCCTGAACCAAACCGGTTTTCTTGGTTACGTGGTCGGCTACAAAAAATGCATCGTTATTTTCATTAATCACCTGAAAACTCTGAATCATCTGAACAAAGTTTCGCAACTTTTCTTTGGTAGATCCGTTGAGTCGCAGGTCGATTTTGTCGATATTCTGCATCACTTCAAACACCGATCTGTCGTAATGATTGGCAGCAATGGTCAGCTTTTCAAGCGTTGTGTCGCCAATCCCACGTGTCGGATAATTGATCACACGCATCAGGGCTTCTTCATCTTTCGGATTAATCACCAATCGGAGGTAGCATAGAACGTCCTTGATCTCTTTTCGTTGGTAGAATGAGAGTCCGCCGTAAATCCGGTACGGAATATCGCGTTTTCTAAGTGCGTCTTCCATGGCGCGGGATTGTGCGTTTGTTCGGTATAGAATCGCAAATTCGCCGTTGTTCATTTGATGCCGCATCTTCTCTTCCCAAATCGCGCCGGCCACAAAACGGCCTTCTTCGGCATCGGTCATGCTTCGGTGAACGCGAATTTTCGGACCGTCGTCGTTGGCCGTCCAAACCACCTTGTCGAGTTTGGTTTTGTTTTTATCGATAATCGAGTTTGCGGCTTCGACGATGTTTTTTGTCGAACGATAATTTTGTTCGAGGCGGTACATCTGAACGTTATCGTAATCTTTTTGGAAGTTTAGGATGTTGTTGATGTTGGCCCCGCGGAATGCGTAAATACTTTGGGCATCGTCGCCAACGACGCAAATATTCTGAAAGCGGTCAGAAAGCGCGCGAACGATCAAGTATTGCGAATGATTGGTATCCTGATACTCATCAACGAGAATATATTTGAATCGGTTTTGGTATTTCGACAAAACATCCGGAAAGCGGTTCAAGAGTTCGTTTGTGCGAAGTAACAAATCGTCGAAATCCATCGCGCCGGCTTTAAAACAACGGTCGACGTAATTTTTATAGATTTCGCCCAGTCGCGGTTTCTTAGACATGGCGTCGGCTTCCTGAAGTTCGGCATCGTCGAAGTACGCCTTAACGGTAATCAAGCTGTTCTTATATGATGAGATCCGGCTTAAAACCTGTTTTGGTTTGTAGATGTCTTTGTCGAGTTGCATTTCCTTGATGATCGCGCCGATTAAACGCACCGAATCCTGGCTGTCGTAAATCGTGAAATTTGACGGAAATCCAAGTTTATCGGCCTCAGCGCGAAGAATGCGTGCAAATATCGAGTGAAATGTTCCCATCCACAGGTTTTTTGCTTCAGTCGAACCGACGATTTCCGAAATACGGTGCTTCATTTCGCGCGCCGCTTTGTTGGTAAATGTCAGTGCCAATATATTAAAAGGGTCAACGCCTTCGCTCATCAGATACGCAATTCGAATGGTAAGTACGCGTGTCTTGCCTGAACCTGCGCCGGCAATGATGATCATCGGACCATCTTTTTGCATGACAGGTTGTTGCTGGGCTTCGTTGAGCTTGCTGATGTGTTGTTGCATAATATTTTTTGAAAGGTCAAAATTACGGATTAAATGATGAAGTTTAAAACACCAAACCGATTAGCAAGCGTGATTTTAGTTCTTTGGCCCTAGCCCCGATTGACGCGGCATCCTTTTGCCGGCGGCGCGTGCGACGTTGGGCAAAAGATATAGCGGAAAGCGGGAAATAGCTACTTATCATTCGGCTTTGAAAATTGAAAACTGTGCGCCGAATGTTGGCTAAAAATGTTAAATTTGCTGGTAAAAAATTGAAAAAATGGATACCGACAAAATTCTTGAGCTTTTATTTTACACGCTACCGGCGCTGATTACGGGCGCGGTTGCCTATAGTTTTTTTCAATCTTTTGTGAAAAATGAGCATCACAGACGCCGATTTCTGCTTCATCGGGACAACCAGAAAACCGCATTGCCGCTGCGTTTGCAAGCTTATGAGCGAATGGTTCTTTTTTTAGAGCGCATTGAACCTTCGAAATTGCTGATTCGTGTTTCACCACTGTCGCAAAATAAAGAGGATTACCAAAATTACCTGATCGCGCAGATCGACTCGGAATTCGAACACAATTTGACACAACAGATTTATGTGAGCGATGCGTGTTGGAATTTTATCACTACGGCCAAGAATTCGACTATTCAGATGATTCGGAAAGCGAATCTGGATCCACAGATTGAGTCGGCTGACAAACTTCGCGAATCGCTTTTAAACGATTTGTTTGATAAAGCATCGCCCAGCAGTGCTGCGATTGCGTACATTAAAAACGAGATCAGCGAATTTTTATAAACCAGCAACCTTCCCATTCGGAAGGTTTTTTTTTGAGTTACGGATTTAAAAGTCGGTTTAATTGAAACTGTTCAGCTTGGTTAAGTTCGGGAAGAAGCGATATGAAATATTTTCGAAAATTGTCCTTTTTAATGAGTTCACGAATGGTGTCGCGGGCGTATCTCGAAAATTGCCATTTGTGATGCGTGAGCGGCGATATTAGTAAATCCAAAACATTTGTGTCGTTGCCATTGATGTAAAGCAGGTTTCGGACGGCGTTGATTCGGATTGAACTTTCATACGCGTCTGAGCCGTAACCGAGAAGTTCGTCGTAGTAATTTACTTTTTTATCGTCGTTGAAATCGGGTGTGATTAGCGCCAGGGTCAACCATTGGATTCGCAAGTTTTTATCATTAAATCCGATTTGGTTGTCGGTTCGGTTTAAAAGCGAAATTCGCTTCTCGGGAAAGGCTGCGTAGAGTTTGCCCACTGCAATTTCCCGTGTAATATATGAGGGATCGGACAAAAGCGACTCAAATTGCGATTGAAATTGTGGTGGAATCTCAGACGTTGACCGGGCAACCGCCTGCCGGATCCTGACGTGATTTGAATTTAGCGCCAAAGTCAAAAGTTCCGATTTTTGTTCGAACGGCACATCTTGCAATTGGTAAACGACTTCTTGTTTTATCAGAAAATGCGCATCTGAGTTAAGTATTTCTTCAAATTGCGGTCGTTTTTGCTCGAAAGGAGTTTCCGACAAGGCTAAAACGCCGAGATAGAATTTGACTGATTGATTCCGGTTTAGGATTTCGAGGGCCTGGCTGACATTGAATTTCGGATTTTCGAGCCAATTCTGTCGGAATGCATGCTCGTCGAATTTTGCGACTTTTTTGACTTCGGCGAGAAACTGATCAGTATCGACGTTTTTGAATGCGTATTTTTCAAGGTAATTTCCGACTGCTTTTCTAAACGCATCATAACCAACTTCGTATTGAAGCGCATGAAGTGCCCAGGCTGCTTTTTTGTAAAATGTGAGTGAACTTGCCTTCGGGTTTAAGATCGGGATGGTATCTGTGGCTGAAGCGCGTTGGATTTCTTCGGCCATTTCGTAAAGTTCGAATGCAAAATGATCTTCGCCAAAAACTTCTCTTTCAGCTAAAAGCGCGTAGTATGTGGCAAAACCTTCCTGAAGCCAATGATGTTTTCCCGAAACTGCGGTGATGTAATTTCCAAACCATTGGTGTGCGAGTTCGTGCGCATTGACATTGATGTAATTCCGGTCGTTGAAACCAGTCGAGTCGACTACAAAATCTTGTGAAAATGTGGTTGCCGAGGTGTTTTCCATTCCGGCATACAAAAAGTCGGTTACGGGAACTTGCTTGTAGATTTTCCACGGATAAGGGATCTGGATTTCGCGCTCGAAGAAATCGAATATTTTTTTAGTGTGCCGGTAAGTAGGTTCGAATTTATCGGCGTCCTGAGGTCGGAAGTAATATTGAAGTGGAACTCCGGATTGAGAAATTTCGGTTTTCTGTTCGAAAATTCCGATTGCGATCATCACCAGGTACGAACTCATAGGATCAGACATTGTATAATTCCACCCGGTTTTCGATCCAATTTGCTTTTTGTTTTTTAAAAGTCCGTTTGAAACCACCTCGAATTTTTGATCGAAAATAATGGTCGTGTTGAAAATCAGTTTTTCATTTGTATCGTTAAAACTTGGCAACCAATGACTGGTTTCTTTGCCCTGACCTTGCGACCAGATTTGAAGATTATCGCCAGATCCGGTAAAGTATAAGGTTTGCTTTGGTTTTGCCGAGTATTTAAACGTGACGGTATTCTTGCCTTTTTTATATCCTTTATACAGTTGGAGTTTATTGTTTTTGGTCTGGAAATCTACCGTTTTACCGTTAATCTGAACTTCGGAGAAAACCATGTCGACTGCATCAATAGAAATGGTATCGATAGCCGATTTTACTTCAAAAGTAAATTTGCAACTTCCTGAGACCGATTTGGTTTCGGCGTCGGGCTGAACAACGGCGTCGAGTGTCTTAAAATCGACTTTTGAAATTTGTTGTGAGAATGCTGTGAATGAAAGCAGTAGCAGCGATATCTGATAGATCTTCATAATTTTAGTAAAGTTTCAAAGTTACAAAACTGATCAGAGTGATTTTCGATTGTTGAGATTAAAAAGTATCTTCGCAATTGACTGAAAATTTCCTATGAGCAGCCTTCTGGCCACACCAATCGAGTATTTAAAAGGCGTTGGACCGAACCGCGGTGAATTGTTGCGCAAGGAACTTTCGATTCACACCTATCTTGATCTGCTCCACTTCTACCCTTTTCGGTATATCGACAGAACGCGATATTACAAGATCAACGAATTGCTAAACAACAATGCCGAAGTTCAGATTATCGGCAAGATTATCAGCGTAAAAACTGTTGAGCAGAAACGCGGAAAAAGACTTGTGGCCTCTTTTGTGGACGATACCGGCGAAATCGAACTCGTTTGGTTTCAGGGTCTCAAATGGGTTCGCGAAAGCCTAAAGCCAAATACACCAATTGTTATTTTTGGCAAATGCACCTATTTTAACGGGTTGTTCAGTATGGCTCATCCGGAGATAGAACTTTGGAATGAACACGAGAAAAATCTGCGAACGGCGATGCAACCGGTCTACCGATCAACAGAAACGCTCGCAAATCGTGGCATCAGCAACCGCGTGATCAGCAAAATAATGCAGCAATTGTTTATTGAAACCGAAGCTAAATTTGCCGAAACACTACCACCTGGAATCATATCTGAACTTTCGTTGATTCCGAAGAACGCCGCGTTGTTCAATGTTCATTTTCCCAAAAGTGCTGAAATTTTGGCAAAGGCGCAATATCGGTTGAAATTTGAAGAACTGTTCTTTATCCAATTGCAACTGATTACCAAAAATATGATCAGAAAGCACAAAATTCGCGGACATGTTTTTGAAAAAGTCGGATTAAATTTTACCGATTTCTACAATAATCATCTGCCATTCGATTTAACATCGGCACAGAAGCGGGTGTTGAAAGAAATCAGAAACGACATGGGACAACCTGCTCAAATGAACCGTTTGCTTCAGGGCGATGTAGGTTCGGGCAAAACAATTGTGGCGTTGATGAGCATGCTTCTGGCGATAGACAACGGTTTTCAGGCGTGTTTGATGGCACCGACTGAAATTCTTGCGAATCAGCATTACATCGGTTTAACCGAATTGTCGAAAGATCTTAATATCAACATCAGAATTCTTACCGGATCGACAAAAACCGCCGACCGGGCAATCATTCACGAATCGCTTGAAAATGGGTCGCTTGATATTATTATCGGAACCCATGCGCTACTGGAAGATAAGGTCAAATTTAAAAATCTGGGTCTTGCCGTAATCGACGAACAGCATAGATTTGGCGTGGAACAACGCGCGAAATTATGGCGTAAGAACGAGATTCCGCCGCACGTTTTAGTAATGACCGCGACTCCGATTCCGCGTACACTTGCCATGAGTTTGTATGGCGATCTCGATATTTCAGTTATTGACGAATTGCCGCCCGGAAGAAAACCGATAAAAACCGTTCACCGAACCGATAATAACCGGCTTGGTGTGTGGAAATTCATTAAAGATGAAATAGCCAAAGGCCGTCAGATTTACATCGTGTATCCGCTGATTCAGGAAAGTGAAAAAATGGATTACAAAGATCTGATGGATGGTTACGAAAGCATTGCACGAGATTTTCCCTTGCCTGAATATTCTGTTTCAATTTTGCACGGAAAGATGAAGCCTTCGGAAAAAGATGCTGAAATGGCCCGGTTTTCTGCCGGGAAAACCAACATCATGGTTGCGACCACGGTGATTGAAGTTGGCGTTAACGTTCCGAATGCGAGTGTGATGATTATTGAAAGCGCCGAACGATTCGGATTGAGTCAGTTGCATCAGCTTAGAGGACGCGTGGGGCGCGGTGCCGAACAAAGCTATTGTATTTTGCTGACCGGCCAAAAGTTAAGCAATGACAGTAAAGTTCGGATGGAAACCATGACAAGAACCAACGACGGATTTGAAATTGCCGAAGTGGATTTAAAGCTGCGAGGTCCCGGCGATATTATGGGAACGCAACAAAGCGGCGTGCTGAATCTTAAAATTGCCGATCTGGTTCTGGACAGAGATATTTTGCAGCTCGCCCGACATTATGCGGTTCAACTCCTTAAAGACGATCCCTCGATGTCCAAACCCGAGCATCAGCGTCTGAAGAATGCGTATATCGAGCTTACCCGAAAGAAAAATATCTGGAACCACATCAGCTAAAAAAAGCTGTCTCTTTGGAAACAGCTTTTGAATTTAAAGATTTTTAAAAACCGATTTTATAAAATTATCGTCATCGTCTTTTCAGTTGGCGTTGATCAGATTTGGATCAACGGCTGTTAAATAAAAATCAACTTACCATAGAAAATCAGCACAGAAACTTTAGTTTTGCGTTCATCAGGAATCTGGACCATTTTTATGAAACTAAAACACATAATATACGCCCTACTCGGAATTGGATTAATCGGACTCATAATTTATCGGATCACAACCAATAGCGCCGATAAAGACGACAAAAAGCAAGGCTCTCGGGCACCTGCAAAAGTGACCGGAATGGTTTTAGAACCAAGAGAATTTGCCGATCAATTGTCGCTTTCAGGTTCAATCGAAGCAAATGAACAAGTTGATATACGCAGTGAGGTTTCAGGCGTTGTGGTCAGCATCAACTTCGATGAAGGTACATCAGTCAAAAAGGGCCAGATTCTCTTTAAAGTCAACGATATCGAACTTCGGGCACAATTAGCTCAGGCAAATACCGCTCAGAAACTCGCCTCAGAAAATGAGCGACGTGCTAAACTTCTACTCGAAAAGGAAGCCATTAGTCGTGAAGAGTACGACATTGCAAGTGCGGATTTTCAGTCTTCACGCGCACAAACTCAACTTATACAGGCGCAAATTGCCAAAGCCACGGTTCGCGCTCCATTTTCGGGAAAAATCGGCCTCAGATCAATATCAGAAGGAACTTATGTGACTCCAACTACCATAGTTGCGAAACTCGTCAATACTTCGATCGTTAAGCTTACTTTTTCAATTCCCGAAAAATATGCAGCGATGATGAAAGTAGGCACGAACTTGTCTTTTACCACCGCCGGGTCACGCGATAGATTTACCGCAAAAGTTTATGCGATTGAACCTGAAGTTGACGTTGCAACCCGAACATTACGTCTTCGCGCAAGCGCAGAAAATTCGGATGGGAAGCTTTTGCCGGGAACATTTGCCAATGTACTTCTCCCGCTTGAAAAAATCGATGATGCGTTACTGGTTCCTACCGAGGCGTTGATTCCGATTCAAAACGGAAAGAAAATCTTTGTGTCAAGAAATGGAAAAGCTGAAGAAATTGTAGTTGAAACCGGTGCGAGAACGGATAGAGATGTATTGATTACTTCGGGGTTGAAAGCTGGCGATACGGTTCTGACCTCGGGTGTTATGTCGCTTAAAAACGGAGCTCCTGTTCAGATTTCCCTTCAAAACAGAGCCCAATGAGTTTATCCACATTAAGCATAAAGCGGCCGGTTCTTACCATTGTAATGAATATCGCAATCGTATTGTTTGGAATTATCGGTTACACCTATCTTGGTATCCGCGAATTTCCCTCGATCGATCCGGCGCAAATTTCGGTCCGAACCAATTATACAGGAGCAAATGCCGATATTATTGAATCGCAGATCACAGAACCACTCGAGAAAAGCATTAACTCGATTGACGGAATCCGGAACATCACCTCGTCAAGCAATCAAGGTTCGAGTAATATTACGATAGAATTCAACCTCGAAAAAGATCTTGAAGAAGCCGCAAACGACGTTCGGGACAAAGTGTCGCAAGCCGTCAGAAACCTTCCCCAGGATATTGATGCGCCGCCTGTAGTTTCAAAGGCCGACGCCGATTCGCAGCCGATCATCACCATGACGGTTCAAAGTGATGAGAAAAACGTCCTGGAACTTTCGGATTATGCTGAGAATGTGATCGGCGAGCGTTTGCAAACGATTCCCGGAGTCAGCAGCGTTCAAATTTGGGGTCAACGCCGATATGCGATGCGTTTGTGGATTGATCCGGTTCGGATGGCATCATACGGAATTACAGTTTCGGATGTTCGTGAAGCTTTAAATCGGCAAAATGTCGAACTTCCTTCGGGGAAACTCACCGGCGCAAATACGGAACTCACCGTGAAAACGCTTGGGAATCTATCAACCGAAGAAGAATTTAACAACATTATCATTCTTGCAAATTCAGATCGAACCATTCGCTTTAGCGATGTTGGAAATGCCGCTCTCGAGGCTGAAAACCTGGAAACCAAGTTAAGCGAGAACGGTCAGCCGATGGTTGGTATGGCTATTATTCCGCAGCCGGGAACGAATTATCTGGAAATTGCGGATGAATTTTACAAACAATACGATCAATTACAACGTGATCTTCCAAAGGATTTCAGTTTAAATATCGCCATCGACAATACGGCGTTTGTTAAAAAGGCGGTAATCGAAGTTGTTGAAACCCTCGCGATTTCGATCGTTTTAGTTATTCTGATCATTTACTTGTTCTTTAGAAACTGGGCAATTGCATTCCGTCCGTTGATTGATATTCCGGTATCGCTCATCGCAACGTTCTTTATCATGTGGTTGTTCGGTTTTTCGATTAACGTACTGACATTGCTTGCAATCGTTTTGGCAACCGGACTTGTAGTTGATGACGGAATTGTAGTTACTGAAAATATTTACAAGAAAGTTGAAGAAGGAATGTCGCCCATTGAAGCTGCAATCAAGGGCTCGAACGAGATCTTTTTTGCCGTCATTTCGATATCGGTAACGCTGGCTGCGGTTTTTCTTCCGGTGATTTTCCTTGAAGGATTTGTCGGCCGGCTCTTCCGCGAGTTCGGTGTGGTCATTGGTGCCGCGGTGCTAATATCCGCATTTGTTTCGCTAACGCTTACGCCGATGTTGAACGCCTATCTGATGAAAGGTGGCGAACAAAAAAAGTCGAAGTTCTATACGATGACCGAGCCGTATTTTGAGAAACTCAACAAGGGATATGGCGATTCGTTGAGTGGTTTTATGAAACGAAAATGGCTGAGTTTTCCAATTTTGTTGTTTTGCATCGGTCTGATCGGATTATTCTTTACGATTTTGCCAAAAGAGACTGCGCCGTATGATGACCGAAGCTTTATTGGGGTAAATGTAACCGCCCCTGAAGGCGCATCATATGAGTATACGGACAGATTCATGCAAGAGTTGAGTCAGTTGATAAACGATTCGATTCCGGAGAAAAAAGTAGCATTGATTATTTCATCGCCAGGATTTGGATCGGCGTCTGTAAATAGCGGACGAGCCAGAATTGCACTTGTGGAACCCGGCGACCGCGAACGTTCTCAGAAAGAAATTGCCGATAATTTAACCAAGTGGACAAAGCAATATTCGGAAGCGCGTGTCAACGTTTCACAAGAGCCGACGATCGCTGTTAACCGTCGTGGCGGAATGCCGATACAATATATCATTCAGGCGCCGGATTTTCAGAAATTGCAGGAAAAAGTGCCTGAGTTTATGGCTGAAGCCGCTCAGGATCCTACGTTTTCAAATACCGATGTCAATCTAAAATTCAACAAGCCTGAGATCTACGTAACGATCGATCGCGAGAAAGCGCAGTCGCTTGGCGTTTCGGTTATCGATGTTGCTCAAACGCTGCAACTTTCATTGAGTGGTCAACGTTTTGGCTATTTTATGATGAACGGAAAGCAGTATCAGGTCATGGGGCAATTTGATAAAAAAGACCGCGACTCGCCTCTTGATCTAACCTCGATGTTTGTCAAGAACAACGAAGGCCAACTCATTCAATTGGACAACGTAGTCACGATCGAGGAACAAAGCAGTCCGCCGCAACTTTATCACAACAACCGATTTATGTCGGCTACGATCTCGGCAGGTTTAGCCCCGGGACAAAGTATTAGCGACGGAATTGATGCAATGAACCGAATTCGCGATAAGGTATTGGACGAAACATTTACTACCGATCTTGCCGGCGAATCGCGCGATTTTGCCGAGAGTAATTCCAATACCATGTTTGCTTTCGGGTTGGCTTTACTGCTTATATTTTTGATTTTGGCGGCGCAGTTTGAAAGTTTCATTGATCCGTTCATTATCATTTTAACGGTACCGATGGCAGTTGCCGGAGCAATGTTCTCCCTATGGTTATTCGGTCAGTCGTGGAATATTTTTAGTCAGATTGGGACAATCATGCTCATCGGACTTGTTACCAAAAACGGGATTCTGATTGTCGAATTTGCAAATCAGCTTCGCGAGCAAGGCGTTCCTAAGCTGGAAGCAATCTTAGAAGCGTCAGAAGCGCGTTTACGCCCGATTTTGATGACGAGTCTCGCCATCGCACTTGGTGCATTGCCAATCGCACTTTCACTGGGAGCGGCTTCAACCAGCCGAATCGGAATGGGAGTCGTTATCGTAGGCGGCACGTTGTTTTCATTGATTTTGACCTTATTTGTGATTCCCGCAATCTATCTGATGTGGTCAAGGGAAAAGAAACACCGACCTGAATTCGACAACATCGAACAATATGAAAAAGAAATGAAGCATGGATCTTAGGATTTTATTTTCGGCTATATTTATTGGAATTGGCTTTGGCGCATCAGCACAAGATACGCTGACGGTTGCCGACGCGGTTCGGATTGCACTCAAAAACAATTATGACATTCGGATCGCTTCAAACGATTTGCGAATCGATCAACAAAATGTAAGTCTGGGTAATGCCGGAATTCTACCGCGACTTGAAGCTGTCGTAAACGATAACAACAGTGTTCAAAACACATCGCAAACCAGATCCGACGGTAGCGTGGTTGAATTGGACAATGCGCGAAACAATAGTTTGAATTATGGCGTAGCGCTAAACTGGACGGTCTTTGACGGATTTAGAATGTTTGCCCGTTATGATCAACTCAAAGAACTTGAAAAGCTTGGTGAAGCAGAGTTACAAACCACCATTCTCACTCGGGTAAGCGATGTCATGACGGTTTACTTTGATCTGGTTCAGCAACAGCAACAACTAAAGGCGCTCGATACGGCGATTGTGATTTCGAATCAACGCGTTGAAACCGCTCAAAACCGATTTACGATTGGAAAAGCATCAAGGCTTGAAGTGTTGAATGCGCAAGTTGATTTAAATACGGATACAACAACGTTGCTTCGTCAGCAGGAGCAATTTGCTAACACCAAAACTCAGTTAAACGAGTTAATGGCACGAGATGTTCAAACTGATTTTTCCGTTGTGAAAGAGGTTTCAGTGGAAGAGAATTTATTGTTACCCGAACTCACTTCGCTGGCTGAAAAACAGAATCCGGTACTTCAGCAACAAATCATCAACCGACGAGTCGCTGAACTTCAACTGAAGCAAGTGCGAGCCGACCGATATCCGACTATCAATGTATCTACAGGCTATAATTTTGCCGAATCAAAAAACAGTCTCGGGTTTACATCTGAGTCGTACGCGAAAGGATTTACCTATGGTTTTGGAGCGACCTTAAATATTTTCAACGGATTTGTTCAGAATCGCAACGAACGAATCGCAAAAATCGCCATTGAGAACTCAACTTTGGCAATCGAGCAACAAACTCAGGTGCTCCGATCGCAACTCACCACCGCTTATCAAACTTATCTGACAAACATCCGCTTGACGGAACTTGAAAGCAATAATGAAATCCTCGCCAAGCAGAATCTCGACATTACACTTGAGAAGTACCGCATCGGAACCATTGCAACGCTCGAGTTTAGAACGGCGCAACTTAACTATATCAATGCGCGGGTTCGGTCGAGCAATGCACAATATGAAGCAAAACTTTCGGAAATTCAGCTGAAAGAACTTGCAGGAACGCTAACATTTTGATTCTAAATGATTTCGTACAATACTAAGGACTGGTTTACTTTTATTTTCCGATTTCACCGCGCCGACACCTTTCGGACACTATTTCCGCTGATGATTGCTATTGCGATTTATTCGTATGCGGTTGGCTATTTCGAACTTCAGTATATGAATGTTTCGGAAAACAGCTATCTGAAAAACATCACAGTTTTGCACGGAATGTTGGGCTTTGTCATATCGCTTCTGCTGGTTTTTCGAACCAACACCGCTTATGACCGCTGGTGGGAAGGCCGGAAATTATGGGGATCGTTAGTTAATAACAGTCGGAATCTTGCGATTAAACTGGGCGTAATGGTTTCAGACGAACGCGACCGTAAGGTTTTGCGGGATTTGATTTCGCACTACGCATTTGTGCTTCATACGCATCTTAAATCGGAACGAACCGCGCACGCTCTTGATCGGGATTATGAACTTGGGTTGAATCCCTCGATGCACAAACCAAATCAGGTCGCAAGAAAATTGTTTGAAAAAGTAAATTCGCTTTATAATTCGAAAGTTATTTCGGGCGATCAACTTATTATTATCAATCAGGAAATAACATCGCTGACTGATATTTGCGGCGCTTGCGAGCGAATTAAAAACACACCTATTCCCTACTCTTATAGTGCATTTATCAAAAAGTTCGTATTTTTTTATGTGATGTCGCTGCCACTGGGGTACGTATTTATCCTCGGATTTTACACGATTCCGGTGGTGGTTTTTATTTTTTATGTGCTTGCCAGTTTGGAACTTATTGCTGAAGAAATCGAGGATCCATTTGGCGATGATGCGAATGATCTTCCGACCGATAAAATGGCAGAAAACATCAGTCGGCACGTCAGCGAAGTTCTATAACCGACTGTTGACAAATTTGCTCAAAATTTTCCCGTTCCAACACGTGTTATTTTAGTTGATACGAGCTACAATTAGTATATTTGCCGCCGAAACTTTAGCATATGAAAATATCATACAATTGGTTAAAACAATTTATCAAATTAGACCAATCATCCTCTGACACCGCGTCGTTATTAACGGATCTTGGACTCGAGGTTGAAGTCGTCGAAAACTTCCATTCGGTAAAAGGCGGATTGCAAGGCGTTGTAGTCGGGCATGTGCTTTCGTGCGTGCAACATCCAAACGCCGACCGGTTGAAGGTGACTACTGTCGACATTGGTGAAGCTGCTCCGTTACAGATTGTATGTGGCGCTTCAAACGTTGCGACAGGTCAGAAAGTTCCGGTGGCGACCATCGGAACGGTATTGTATGATAAGAATGGAGAATCGTTCAAAATCGGGAAAGGGAAAATCCGCGATGTTGAAAGTTTCGGTATGATCTGCGCAGAAGACGAACTTGGTTTGGGAACAAGTCATGATGGGATTATGATTCTTGACGATTCGATCGCGCCGGGAACACCTGCTGCTACAGTATTTAAGGTTGAAATTGACGAAGTTTTCGAAATCGGATTAACACCGAATCGCGCCGATGCGATGAGTCATATGGGTGTTGCCCGCGATCTTCGAGCGGGATTGCTTCAGCGAAATATTAGCGTCGAATTTATCACACCTTCTGTTTCGAAGTTTAAAGTAGATAAACGAACGCTAAAAGTTGATGTAGCGGTCAACGATATCAAACTGGCGCCGAGATATTGTGGCGTAACCATTTCAGGTGTTGTCGTTAAAGATTCCCCTGAATGGCTTCAAAATCGCCTTCGATCGATCGGTCTTACCCCGAAAAACAATATTGTCGATGCAACTAACTATGTATTACATGAGCTTGGTCAGCCGCTTCACGCATTTGACGCCGCAAAGATCACCGGAAAAATCACGGTTAAAACGCTTGACGCAGGAACAAAATTCGTAACGCTTGACGATGTTGAACGTACGCTGCATGAAGAAGATCTGATGATATGCGATGAAAAAGGTCCGCTTGCCATTGCCGGAATTCTTGGTGGAAAATCATCGGGAGTAAGCGAAATTAGCAACGCAATCTTTTTGGAAAGTGCCTATTTCAATCCGGTTTCAATCAGAAAATCGGCAAAAAGACATCAATTAAGCACCGATGCGTCATTTAGATTTGAGCGCGGCATCGATCCGTCGATCACTGAATATGCATTAAAACGTGCGGCTCTTTTGATTCAGGAAGTTGCCGGCGGCGAGATTACATCGGATATTGTCGATATTTATCAGAAGAAAATTGAAGATTGTACGATCTTCCTGAACTTCAATAAAGCTTCAAAACTCATCGGTCAGGAACTTCCAAAGGAGACGATCAAGAAGATTTTGGCATCGCTCGATATCAAAGTTAATAGCATGTCTGATGCGGGTCTTGGACTTGTAATTCCTTCGTATCGTGTCGATGTTCAGCGTGAAATTGACGTCATTGAAGAGATTTTGAGGGTGTATGGTTACAACAACATCAACTTCACTAAAAAGTTTAATGCAACCGTTGCAAATTCGCCACGTACAGAAGATTACAAACTTCAAAATATTGTTGCGTCGCAGTTAACTTCGCTAGGTTTCAATGAGATGATGGCCAATTCTTTGACCACGCCTGAATATGTAAGTTTATCTGAATCGCTGAATGAGCAACATAATGTAACGATGCTGAATCCGCTTAGCAACGACCTTTCGGTGATGCGTCAGTCGATGTTTTTCTCAGCAGTTGAAGCGGTATCGCGCAACATTAATCGCCGTAGTCTGGATTTGAAATTATTCGAATTTGGAAAGACATATCACAATCTTCCCGGAGGTTATGAGGAGAAAAAGCATTTAACGCTTACGATCACAGGTAGCCGTGTTAAAGAAAGTTGGGCGAAGCAACAGAAGCAAACCGATTTCTTTTTGTTCAAAGGTTATGTGATGGCGGTTTTGTCGCGACTTGGAATTGATAAATTCCAGAACACGCCGGTTGCCACTGACATATTTGCGGAAGGAATCCGGATTTCAGCCGGAGACATCACTTTGGTTGAACTTGGTACCATCAAAAAATCAGTGCTGAAACACTTCGATATTCGGCAGGAAGTCTTGTTCGCTGATATTAATTGGGATAGCGTTCGTAAGATGGTGACCAATAAGATCAAGTTTATCGAAATTCCGAAATATCCGGAAGTTAGACGTGATTTGGCGTTACTCGTGGATGAAGCTGTCACATTTGACGACATCTATCGAATTGCGCGTCAGTCGGAAAAATCGCTATTGCGCGATATTAACCTTTTCGATGTTTATTCGGGGGCGAATCTGCCGGAAGGCAAAAAATCGTACGCGGTAAGTTTTACGATTCAGGACAATACCAAAACCTTATCGGAAGCACAGATCGACAAGATCATGGCTAAATTGATTCATAATTTCCAGAACGAAATCGGCGCAACCTTACGATAAAAGTTTTCGGGCTTTTTCGAGGTCTTCAGGTGTGTCAATTCCGATGCTGAAATGAGAAGTTTCAACCATTTTGATGCGCTTTCCGAACTCGAGGTAGCGAAGTTGCTCCAATTTTTCAGAAGCTTCAAGCGACATCATCGGAAGTTGTGCAAAATCAAGAATTGCCTGTTTTCGAAATGCGTAAACGCCGATATGTTGGAAGAATCTGACATTGGCTGATGCATCGCGCGGATGCGGAATCACCGAACGCGAAAAGTAAAGCGCAAATCCATTTTGGTCGACAACAACCTTTACATTGTTGGGATTCTCGATTTCAGCCGGGTCGGTTATTTGACGCATCAAAGAAGCCAGATCAATTTTTTGTTGCGAATCATCTCTGAAAACGCCGAGTAATTTCTCCAAAGGTTCACGGTCCATAAACGGTTCGTCGCCTTGAACATTTACGACAATGTCGGTATCGATGTCGCGGACGGCTTCAGCAATGCGGTCGCTTCCCGATTCGTGTTCCCTGATGCTCATCATCGCTTTTCCACCATGAGCGATTATTTCGTCGTAAATCACATTTGAATCAGTTACTACAAACACCTGATCGAACAATCCGGTTGCTAGAGCCGACTCGTAAGTGCGTCGGATAACCGATTTTCCGCCAAGATCCTGCATCAATTTAGCGTGAAATCTGGTTGAGGCGTATCGGGCCGGAATAACTGCTGTTACTTTCATATTAGTTTTCAATGAAGTTTTCATCTTTAAATCCGATCAAATATAAGCGTTCTTTTGCTCTTGTGACCGCCGTGTAAAGCCATCTGATGTAATCGCGACTAATGCCATCGGGTAAATAAGGTTGTTCGATAAAAACCGTATTCCACTGCCCGCCTTGCGATTTATGACAAGTGATCGCATATGAAAATTTTACCTGAAGCGCGTTAAAATATTCGTTTTCCTTGACTTTTTGAAACTTTTTATACTGCGTTCGCTCGTTTTCGTAATCTTTCATCACTTCCTGATAAAGTTGATTTGACTCCTCGTAGGTCAACGACGGCGACTCGCTGGTTAAGGTGTCAAGAAGCAATACGGTTTCAAACGGAATCTGATTCGGATAATCGACCATTCGGATTTTCGCTTTGGCAAATTTGAAACTATAAATTTCGATGATACCAAAAATTTCAAGCACCTCGATGATATCGCCATTGGCAATAAATCCGGCCTCATCGGTTTCCTTCAGCCAAAAATAATTGTTCTTGACCACCATCAAATAATCACCGGTTGACAGTTCGCTCTCCTTATCGAGAATTTTCAATCGGATTTGTTGGTTATACTGATTGGCGCGTTTATTCGATCGGACGATAAAAGCCGTGTCCTCAATCGAATATTTGCCATAAGCGGAATTGATCGCATCCTGAATGTCATAGCCATCTGAAAGTCGGATGATGTCTTTAAAATTGGCAAGATCAAATTTAAAATCGGTTAAAAAATCGTCTTTGAGAAGTTCGCGTAGTTCGGTTGCATTCATCAGAATCCCCGAATTTTCAGCTTGTCGCATCACCTCGTCGAGTTCAATAGAATGAACTTCCATGTCGTAATTTCGGGCAAGCGAATCAATGTCGAGCGCCGGACTTATATCAAGGTGAACCGGCGGAAGCTGAGCCGTATCGCCTAAAAGTATCATTTTGCAATTTACACCCGAATAAATATAGGTAATCAAATCGTCGAGAAGTGAACCGTTTTCATACAATTTCGACTCGCTGCTGACATCTGAAATCATCGACGCCTCATCGACAATGAAAATAGTATTCTTGTGTTTGTTTTGCTGCATCGTAAATCCGACTGCGCCACCACTACCCTTTTTTGGGAAATAAATTTTCTTGTGAATCGTATGTGCGGGTTTGGATGAATAATTTGCGATCACTTTTGCCGCGCGACCTGTTGGAGCCAGAAGGACGTATTTGAGGTTGATATCGATCAGATTATTAACAATGGTCGAGATGACTGTGGTTTTACCTGTTCCTGCGTATCCTTTTAGAACGAAGATGCTGTTTTGATCTTTATCAGTTAGAAATTCAGCAATCATCTTAAAAAACAAATCCTGTTTGTACGTTGGGTTGAACGGAAATTGTTTGTTGAGTAAATTATAAAATAAAGATGGAGTCATTGTGCTGAAGTGTGCCGCAAATATACGGATGATATCGCAGTTTTGCCCTGATTGAATTTTGAGAATCCAAGTTGTTTAAACTAAAAATTGTAAGTTTGCGAATATTCCAAAATATGTCAGCAACAGCGAACATCACTGAAAAAAAATATAAAAAACTCGTCTTGAAGGTTTCTTTGACCGGTTTTAGTTATTGCATTTTCGACACGATTTCAAATCGCGCATTATCGCTTAAACAAATTGATTTTCGGGATTATCCCGCCACGTCTAAGGTCGAGGATCATTATTGGAGCGCATTTTTGGATCATCCGGCTCTGACAAAATCGTATGATGAAATTGTAGTTTATCACGACAATAATCTCAACACATTCGTGCCGCAAGAGTTGTTTGATGAAGATTATCTGGGAAGTTACCTGCAATACAACACTAAGGTATTTGAAACTGATTATTTCGAATACGACGAAATTGCAACTTACGAAATGCACAACGTGTATATTCCGTATGTGAATATTAATAACTTTTTGATCGATCAGTTCGGCAGTTTTTACTACAAGAATGTCAATACTGTATTGGTAAAAAGCTTGCTTGACTTGTCTAAAAACAATGATGAGCGACAGATTTTTGTTTATGTTTCAGAGCGGCAATTTGAAATTGTAGCGGTGCAAAATCAGAAGTTGTTGCTTTTTAATTCCTTTGAATATTCGACTCGCGAGGACTTTTTATATTATCTGCTTTTTGCGGCGGAACAACTCGATCTAAATCCGGAGTACTTTAAGTTGCAACTTCTGGGTAATATATCTGAAGAAAGTGAACTTTACAAGATCGCCTATAAGTATGTCCGCAACGTGGCTCTTGCCGATGTGACAGATCTTCAGAAATTAAATGATTTTCCAACCGATGAAAATCTAAAACACTTTATCATCCTTCAGTCATGAGAATAATTTCCGGAAAATATAAGGGACGCCGAATCAATCCGCCTAAAAATTTGCCTGTTCGCCCTACAACCGACATGAGCAAGGAATCGTTGTTCAACGTTCTTAACAACAGGTACGATTTTTCGGAGTTGCGGGTTTTAGACCTTTTCGCCGGAACCGGAAATATCAGTTACGAGTTTGGTTCACGTGGTACTGAGAATATCACTTGCGTGGATGAAGACTTCGGTTGCATCAAGTTTATTAAGCAAGTTGCTGATGAAATGGATTTCAACATATCGGCGGTTAAAACCAGTGTTTTTAGTTTTTTGGATAAGGCTGATGCTACTTACGACATCATTTTTGCCGATCCACCCTATCACTTCGAATATGAAAAACTGGAGAAAATTGTAAACGCGGTTTTCTCGCGCAATTTATTGATTGATGGCGGGTTATTGATTATTGAGCATTCAAAACACGTGAAATTACAGGAGCTGCCAAAATATCTTTTTCAGAAAAATTATGGGGGATCTGTATTTAGTTTTTTCGGAATTGAAACTGAGGACGAAGAATAAAAAAAAGCAGGTCTATAAGCCGGATTCTGTATTGCCGAAACAATCCTTATCATTTATCTAGCTCCGAAGTTACCCGCGGAGTCAATCTATCTACCCTTCAGCATCGGGCGAGCAACCCTATAATAGCTGATATATTTGATATTTCACCGCATAGAGTTTACCTGGTTTCACTACAGCATTACCTGTACATACTTTCTGTTGCACTTGTCCTAATTCCCGAAGGAACCGACGGGCGTTACCCGCTATGCTGCTCTGTGGTGTCCGGACTTTCCTCCCTCCAAAAATGGACGGCGATAAGGCGACCTGCTGCGGCAAAGGTAACTATTTCCACTGGGTTTTAAACGTGACGCAAACCGATTTGGCAAAGTTACTTTAACATTTAATTATTACTGAAAAACCACAAAAGCCTTAACTTTAAAATAGACTAACAATCCAAAAATAAACATCATGGACAATCAAATGTATCACTACGCGACTATCTCAAAAGCGTTAGAAGAATTAACTAAAAAAGGCTTTACCGTCGACTACAATCTAAAAGAAAACGAGATCGTCGAGAATGCCGAAAATTTTGAAATTGTAGAAGTTTATCGGT
This sequence comes from Flavobacterium sp., assembly GCA_015234525.1. GTDB lineage: Bacteria > Bacteroidota > Bacteroidia > Flavobacteriales > Flavobacteriaceae > Flavobacterium. Next base: position 375,756 of record JADGMX010000049.1, read on the forward strand.
ACGAAGGACAAACCGATCCGGGAGACGAAGCTACCGTTTACGGTATTCTGTCAAAGTCTGGTGAAAAAGGCGTCTTTGTTGCCGGACATTCAACTTATGCTGAAAGTGAAGCTGCCAGAAAATTAAACGAAATGGAAATTCGCGGTCGTCAGCAGCAACAATAATAATGAACCGACTTCACTCTAAGTTGGAGAAAATCGGGCGCGATCCGGTTGTAACTGCAAAAGCGGTCGGTTTGCGATATTCGACCAACAATGGAAAAGGGTACTTTAGGATAAAGAAAAACAACGGGTTCAAATATGTCGATCACGACGGCGAACCCGTTAAAAATCCTGAAATTCTTGAACGCTTTCAAAAGCTGGTGATTCCCCCGGCTTGGGAAGACGTTTGGATTTCACCATATGAGAACGGCCATTTGCAAGTTACAGGCATTGATGCCAAAGGTCGCAAACAATACCGCTATCACGCGGATTGGAATAAAATCCGAAATCAATCTAAATTTTTTCGCTTACGCAGATTTGCCGTCGCTTTGCCTCAAATTCGCGCTCAGGTTGAGAAAGATCTCGCACGAAACGGAATGCCATATGAAAAAGTGGTTGCCCTTGTGGTAAAGTTGATTGAACTTACCAATATCCGCATTGGAAATGACGCGTATAAAAAGCTTTATGGGTCATTCGGACTCACCACACTTCGAGACAAACATGTAAAAGTTGAAAGTTCGGCGGTTACATTTGATTTTGTCGGTAAGAAAGGCGTCAAACATAAAATAAAACTTCAAAGCCGCAAACTCGCAAATCTTGTTAAAAAATGTCGCGATATTCCGGGACAAGATCTTTTTCAATATTACGACGATCAGGGAAATCATTGCACGATTGGTTCGGGTGATGTAAATAATTATCTCAAAGAAATTACTCAGGAGGATTTTACGGCAAAAGATTTCAGAGCGTGGGCCGGCAGTGTTCATGCGCTTTGTGGTTTTCGTGAAGCTGGTGAATTCACATCTGAAACTGATTGCAAGCGAAAAATTGTGGCAGTTATCGATTCGGTTGCTGAAAAATTAGGTAATACCAGGACGGTTTGCAAAAAATATTATATTGATCCAACCGTGATTGCAGCGTATGAAAGAGGCGTAATTTCCAAATATCAAACGGTTGAAAACATTGAAGGAAATTCGCTTAATCCTGACGAGGAAGCTTTGGTACGCTTGCTTGAATCCGAAAAAATTGCAGAGGTAATCTGCTGATAAGTTTATGTAGCTGACTTGCGCTTTGTTGTTGCAATCCGTATATTTGTGCTTCAATTTTTTCAATGGAGCAATTCGTCGTATCAGCAAGAAAATACAGGCCTCAAACATTCAAAGATGTTGTGGGCCAACAAGCTATTACCAACACTTTGCTAAATGCGATCGAGACAAACCACTTAGCCTCAGCATTGTTGTTTACAGGTCCGCGAGGTGTCGGAAAAACAACCTGCGCGCGAATCCTGGCAAGAAAAATCAATCAGCCGGGTTACGATGATCCTAACGAAGATTTTGCATTCAACGTTTTTGAGCTCGATGCGGCCTCAAACAACTCGGTTGACGATATCCGTAATTTGATTGATCAGGTTCGGATCCCGCCGCAAACCGGTCAGTACAAAGTCTATATTATTGACGAGGTTCACATGTTGTCGAGTAGTGCATTCAACGCATTCCTTAAAACGCTGGAAGAGCCACCGAAACACGCGATCTTCATTCTTGCTACCACTGAAAAACACAAGATCATTCCTACGATTCTTTCCAGATGTCAGATATTTGATTTTAAGCGAATTACCGTTAAAGATGCCAAAGATTACTTAGCGGAAGTTGCAAAAAGTCAGGGTATCAATTATGAAGACGATGCGCTACATATTATTGCTCAAAAGGCAGATGGCGCCATGCGTGATGCGCTTTCAATCTTTGATCGCGTAGTTTCATACTGCGGTACCAATTTGACCAGACAAGCGGTAACCGAGAATTTGAATGTTCTTGATTATGAGACTTATGTCAAGATGACCGATTTGATGTTGCAAAATAATATTCCGGAATTGCTTATTTCCTACGATGATATTTTGTCGAAAGGTTTTGATGGCCATCATTTTATCTCCGGACTTGCATCACATTTCCGCGATTTGCTGGTTGCTAAAACTCCGGCAACATTAGCTTTGCTTGAAGCTGGTGAACAAGCTCAACGATTGTATGCCGAACAATCGCAGCGAACTTCCAAAGAATTTCTTCTTACTGCGATTGAAACTGCAAACGATTGCGATCTAAAGTATAAAGTCAGTCAAAATCAGCGACTTTTAGTTGAACTTTGTTTGATGCAGATTGCCTCTATCACTTTCGATGGAGAAAAAAAAAAGTAGCGGGATTTATCATTCCGGCTAATCACTTTTACGGTCGGGTTTTTACGCTTGATGTTGTTTCCCCTGAAATAATCGACGCTCCAAAAGTTCACGTTGCTGAGCCCGAGCCTGCACCGGTTGCGAAATCGGTATCGACCGAAGCCAAACCTCAACCTCAAAATAATTCTGAAATTTCGGTTTCTGCGTTGTCCATCGCGAGCATTAAAGCCAAACGAGCGCTTCTGGAACAAAGCCGATTACAATCAAAGGAGGAAGTTCAATTACCGACAGAACCTTTTACCGAAACCGAAATGCTCGAGCAATGGTTTAAGTATGCGCAGCGTTTAAGCGATAAAGGTCAGAAAATCATGGAGTCATATTTACTGATAAACGATCCCACGCTTAAAGGAACAACTATCATTCACGAGCTTCCGAATGAAGGTTCAAAGATCGATTTTGAATCTGAAAAGCATAACCTTCTTGGTTATTTGCGAGGAAAATTACACAATCACGATATTACCATCGAACTTGTTGTGAATGAAACAATTGAATCCAAAAAGACGTTTTCAAATCAGGATCGGTATAATCGATTGAACGAAATCAACCCGGCGCTTGAAATGTTGCGATCGGCATTCGGACTCGACATCAACGATTAAATTCCGTCGTAAAGCGCTTTTATAATTCCGTCAGACAAACCAATTTTCGGAACGTAAATTTGACGCGCGCCACTCCATTTCATCGCATTCAGGTACACTTTTAACGCGGGAATAATCACATCGGCGCGGTCGGGATTGAGTCCGAGTTGCGAAATGCGTTGTTCGTAAGTGAGTGAGTTCAAGGTTGAATATTGACTGTTCAGATAAATATACGACAGCGGTTTTACCTGAGTTTTTCCGGACATTTTGAAAAGTTTGTTGATGTTACCGCCAGATCCGATTAGCGTTACCGAATCATACTTTTCGGTATTTGTTCGGATCCATTTCTCGATTTCCTGCCAAACCACGTCGGTTACCATGTTGTTTAACTGCCGAACCGTTCCGACTTTAAACGATTTTGAAGTGACCATTTTACCGTTGTTGAACAGCGAGAATTCGGTGCTTCCGCCACCAACATCCACATATAAATACGTTTGATCCGATTTCAGCAAATGATGAAGATCGGTGGTTGCGATGATTGCAGCTTCACGTTTTCCGTCGATGATGTCGATTTTGATGTCGGCTTCGTTCTGGATCCGCTCGACAACGTCCTTCCCGTTATAAGCTTCACGCATGGCTGAAGTTGCGCAAGCCATGTATTTTTCGACTTTGTGGACTTTCATCAAAAGTTTGAAAGCTTTCATGGCGTCGATCATGCGAAGTATGTTTTCTTCGGAAATTTCCCCGACCGTAAAGGCGTCCTGACCCAATCGGATGGGAACGCGGACCAGCGCACTTTTGCTAAATTGCGTTTCCTCGCCCGGAGTTTCGATAATGTTTGAAACCAGCAGCCGCATCGCGTTTGAGCCGATGTCGATTGCTGCATATTTTTTAATGTTGATCATTCGTAGTTCATATTTATTGCCCGGATGCCAGCAAAAAGCCCCGAAGGATAAAACCGATTATTTGCCGATTCGTGCAGAGCGACCAGCGGAAGCTACTGCAAGATCGTGAAAATAACGGAATTTATGCGAGGGCTTGTCGCAAGCAGCCGGAATAGCACCTAAAGAATATCGGCAATAACTTCCATTCGGTCGAGGTAATATTTATAGGTTTCGTGTTGCGCCCTGAATATCGCCTTGTCAGCCCGAATTCGGTAGCGATTATCGAGTTTTTCAGAGTGATAGCGGGCTTTGACATTACCTTTCCAACCAATTTCGAAAGCGTCCTGAAGTTCCTTTTTTATATCTTCGTCGTAAATCGGACACGTCACCTCTACCCGACCTTCGAGATTTCGCGTCATCCAATCGGCCGACGAAATGAACACATCCGGATTGCCATTATTTCCAAAAATGAACATTCGCGTGTGCTCCAAATAATTGTCGACAATGCTGATGGCTTTAATGTTTTCGCTCATCCCAGGAACGCCCGGAACCAGTGCGCAGATTCCGCGTACCTGAAGCTGAATGACCACTCCCGCGCGACTTGCTTCATATAACTTATCGATTAAACCAAAGTCAGATAAACTGTTCATTTTCAGTTTCATAAACGCAGGCTTGCCGGCCTGTGCGTTAATGATTTCCCGGTCAATCAATTTGTACAATCGGGTTCGCGTATAATGCGGCGAAACGATCAGGTGTTTGTATCGATGTAACCTGTAGTTGACCTCGAAAAATTCGAATACTTTCGAGACGTCCTTGAGCAACTGCTGATGACTGGTAAAAAGGGTGACATCGGTGTAAACGTTGGCGGTCGATTCGTTGAAATTCCCTGTCGATATAAGGCCGTAACGTTTTATTTTTCCGTTTTCTTCGGCGCGTTCAACCAGACAAATTTTGCTGTGAACCTTAAGACCTTTGATACCGAAAATCAGTTCGATGCCTTCGGTTTGCATTTGTTCGGCGTATGAAATATTGTTGGCTTCATCGAAACGTGCCTGAAGTTCGATTTGGACCACGACTCGTTTACCGTTTTTGGCGGCATTGATTAGCGAACTGACGATCTGCGAATTTTTAGCCAGGCGATAGAGCGTGATTTTAATCGAGGTTACCTGCGGATCAAGTGCGGCTTCGCGAAGAAATTTAATAATGTATGAAAACGACTGATATGGCGCATTGACAAGGTAATCTTTGAGTGCGATTTTATGCAGAATACTTCCGTCGAGACTGAGTCCGCTTACGGGGAGCGGCGGTTTTTGTTTGTAAAGCAAGTCGAATCGGCCCAGATCCGGGAAATTCATATAGTCGCGTCGGTTGTGATACCGGCCACCCGGAATGATACTGTCGGAGGCGTTGATTCCCATTTTTGAAAGGAAAAAAGCCAGCGTATCGTCGTCAATTGATTGATCGTAAACAAATCTCACGGGCTCGCCGATAACGCGTTCCTTGACACTTGTGGCAATCTTTTGGATCATGCTTTTACTCATATCCGAATCGATGTCGAGTTGCGCATCACGAGTAATTTTAATCATGTGAACCGAGATGCTCTCGTATTCGAAAATGTTGAAAATGCTGCTGATGTTATGTCGGATGACATCGTCGAGCATGATCACGTATTGTTTTTCATTTTCGTTCGGAAGCACTACGAACCGGTTGATGGTTGTTGGGATTTCGATGATTGCATATCGGACTAGTTCGGTTGGTTTGGTAAATTGTACCGGCGAATTCTCAGAAGTAGCTTTCATTACCAATTTTACTGCGAGATAGCCCGAAGTGTCCTTGAGCAGCGGAAATTCAGCCAAGTCGTTCAAAATGATTGTAACCAAAGCCGGAGCGACTTTTTGAATAAAAAACTCTTTGATGAACTTTTGTTGCGCTTTACTGATTTCGCGTTCGTCGATGATAAAGACGTTGTGCTTTTGAAGTTGCTTTTCGATGTTGGCCAAAATGCGCAAACTCTCCGATTGTTGCCTGATGACGATTTCCGTAATGTCTTTGACGAGTTGTTGTGCTGAGATTCCGCCCAGGACTTTTTCGCCGCTAACTCCGGAAAGGCTTAACCGGCGTACGGCTGCAAACCGGACGCGGAAAAACTCATCGAGGTTGTTCGAGAAAATTCCGAGGAAACGGAGTCGGTCGAGCAAGGGAACATTTTCGTCGGCAGCTTCCTGGAGAACCCGGGCGTTAAATGCGAGCCAGCTCTTTTCCCGGTCGATATATCTGTTAATTGTTTCTGTCATTGTATGTCACGCGGAAAAATGGTTTTTGTGGTTTTTCCGTTTTTGATTTTGCTCCACTGATTTGCGTCGAAGCTAATTGATACGAATCCCGAAGTTGGGACATTATCGATGTAAATATCACCAAAGTTATTGACAAAATCTGTAATTGCCTCATTGTGTCCGAAAATTACCAGCGAATTGATGTTTGGGTCGCAATCTCTTATTGCGGCTTCGAGATCTTGACAGATGAACGTGTAAAGATCGTTTTTGAAATTGACGTCTGCTAAGGCGAAATTCAGTTTTGTGGCGAAGACTTCGGCAGTTTGTGTGGTGCGTTTTGCCGGACTCGACCATATGGTAAAATTCTCGGGAAGGTTGTGCACGGCGGCTTCGGCAACCTGGATTGAAGCAGTTTTACCCGAGTCGGAAATCGGTCGGTCGAAATCGCGTCCGGAAGGTGCTTTGGCTTCAGCTTTTGCGTGGCGTATCAGAATTAGTGTTTTCATAATATTAGCTATTGTTTAGCGGAGTAAGTTGTTTAATATCAATTACAAGGAGCTGATTTTGTAATCCTTCAGCTATTAAAATTCGTTTAACACTGAAATGAAATTGAATTTGCCGTTTATCGAATATATAGGTAATTGGCGGATATATTAAGAATCGTACGACATTATGTAAGTATTTTAGCTATGTACCTCGTATAGATGCATTTGCGTTAAAATCGAGAAAGCACCGTATAAAATAAATCAAAATTTGCCCAAATGAAAAAAATTGCTTCAACAAAATTAGTGGCGGCTAAGTTTTGTCGCCGGGTTGGATTGAAGATCGCATTTGCTACCCTAATCTTTTGTTCTATTGATTTGAGTGCGCAGCGATCCGACATCTCATCGGGGAATAACCTCCCGATAGCTATTGAAAACTACCTGCCGAAATCGGGTGATTCGAAACTTTCTAAAGATGCTGATCGGTTTAGATCACTAGCAAACGAACTGCAACCGGCGGCTTATTACGCAACTGACGGGTTAAAAGTTTACGGAAAACAACCTTTGGTGTTTAACCTTGATGCTACAGCAATCGAGGGATTCAGCAGTAAATCAATTAAAGAAATGCCATCGGTCGAGTTACTTAGAGTTACGATTAACAAAAGCGCGGATTCGAAAGCATTGTTAACGGAGGAAATATTGACTTTGTTTCCGAAACTAAAGTATGTTTTTGTGGTATCGACAGCAAAAATATCTTCTTCAGATATCGCCGCTTTGACTCGCAACCTCAGTCAGGATCAGATTATTATCTATCAAATAGCATCGATAAAGTAGATCAGACAAAAAATTGAATTATGAAAAAACAATACACTCTAAAAAAATTATCGGTTCACCTTTTTCTCGTTGCCGCTTTAGCGCTGACAACCATAGAAGGCATTGCGCAAGTTCGTGTCCCTTTTACCCAACGAACCTCGCAGTACACGCCCACCCGACCGATTTATAACATCAAAGGTGATTTCTCAATTATCGGAAATACCAACCTTACGCTATTCAATTACGGTGATGAAACTCCGAATAGTTTGAATATCATGCAGTATGTGGATGTGGACTCAGACCCAACAACACTAAACTCATCGTCGGCGGTTTTGAATTTTTCAAATGAGAACGGCGCGGTTCCGTCGTGTTCAAATGTGCTTTTCGCCGGATTGTACTGGACCGGCCGCGCCTCGGATCAAGCTACAAGTCCAACGACATTCACCGTAGTTAAAAATGGTGTTGTAAAGCAATTTGACAAGCGGAAAGTTTCGATCAAAGGTCCCGCTTCATCAGAATATACAACGGTTACCGCAGGAATCAACGATATTTATTTTCCTCAGTCAAGCGATGAATTGATGTATTCTGCTTTTGCCGAAGTAACTGATTATGTTCGGGCGAACGGCATCGGAAATTACACCGTAGCCGATATGGCATTGATTGAAGGAAATGGTGGTGTAACCGGTTTCTATGGTGGTTGGGCGCTGATTGTGGTGTACGAAAACGACCGAATGAAGTATCGCGATATTACCGTTTTTGATGGTCACGCCTTTGTTGGTGGAAATGTGGTCGATAATTATGAAATTCAGGTAAACGGAATCAATACGGTTCAAGCCGGACCGGTAAAGATGAAACTCGGAATCGTAGCCGGTGAAGGTGATCGCGAAATTGACGGTGATTTTTTCCAAATCAGAAACGGCGCAGATACGCAATGGTATAGTTTGAATCATGACGGGAATGTTGAAAATAACTTCTTTAATTCGTCGATCGTTACTGAAAACAATCAGCGAAATCCAAATTTATTGAATAATACCGGCCTCGATATAGGCGTGCTTGAAATTCCGAACGAAAACAACCAAGTGGTTCTAAATGGCCAGACATCGGCGCGGTTCAGATATGGAAGTACGCAGGATACGTATTCGATTTTCGCTGTTGCGATGGCGGTTGATGCTTATGTTCCGGAGATTGAAGGTGTTGTAACGGTGACTGAAGTTGATGGCACTTCCGTGAATGGTACGCCGTCTACCGTGCAGCCTGGCCAGGAAATAACCTATAAAGTGCAAGTTAGAAATTTAGGTACCGAAGCACTTCAGAATGCGAGCTTAAGCATACCGATTCCGTATAACACTGAATATGTTGCCGGAAGCACTTCTACGGAAATCTTTTTTACGCCTGCACCTACTCCGAATACGGTCAACTACTTGCCGACCGTTGGTGTAAATGGATCGTTGGTGTGGAACATCGGAACTTTGCCATTACCAGAAGATGCATCGACTGTTTTGGCTGAACTTACTTTTACGCTTTCAGTGACGACCGATTGCAATATTCTGCAAAGCAATGATTGTAACGCGCGAATTGGTTTGAATGGCGACCTCAAAGGAGCTGGTGCCGTATCTGGCGTCGCATATAATCAGGATTTGATTTTAGGATACAATATGGACGGTTTGTGTCAGGGTGATGCGGTTCCGGGTCCGATAAATATAACATTAGATGCGGCTGACTATTTAGCCGAAAACTGTGGCGTTGCGCCTGTTGTAACCGAATTCACATTTTGTAATCCGGGCGACTCAATAGCGATTACCGAAATCAGTGGAGCTTTTCCTTCGGGAACACTTTTTTATAGTGAGTATCCGGTTGTTAGTGGGGAAACGATTCAATACACCATATCGAATCCGTTCCCTGCCATCGAAGGAACAGCAACTTACTTTGCAGTGGCACCGGGAGCACCTGAAGGCTGTTTCACCGAGTTTACGATTACAATCGGAACGATTACAGCTGAGCCGACTGCAACAAACGTCGAATATTGTGTTGGTGATTTAGCGGTGGCGCTGACTGCTACGGTTTCTGCGGGTGGTAATACACTTTACTTCTACGAATCAGCAACTGCAAATCCCCAAATATCAATTATTCCATCAACAGAAGTTGCCGGGACATATACCTATTATGTGGCAGAAGGATCAACATCTACGTGCATTGGGCCGTTAGTTCCGATAACAGTAACGGTAAAGGCGACTGAAGCTACTTTTGATCCGATTGCTTTCTGCGAAGGCGATTCAGTTACGCTACCGACAACGTCACTTGAAGGCATCACCGGAACGTGGTCGCCTGCGGTTGTAACATCAGCCGGAACGTATACATTTACGCCAAATGAAGGTCAGTGTGCGACAGCTTCAGTTTCGATTGAAATTACGCCATCAGCAACTTCAGCGACATTTGCACCGATTGCTTTCTGCGAAGGCGATTCAGTTACGCTACCGACAACGTCACTTGAAG
>JADGMX010000049.1:385796-387238 GCA_015234525.1 Flavobacterium sp.
CTTCAGCGACATTTGCACCGATTGCTTTCTGCGAAGGCGATTCAGTTACGCTACCAACAACGTCACTTGAAGGCATCACCGGAACGTGGTCGCCTGCAGTTGTAACATCAGCCGGAACGTATACATTTACGCCAAATGAAGGTCAGTGTGCTGTGGCGAATTCGACGTTAACTGTCATCGCAGGCCCTACCATTGCTACTTTTAATCTGCCGCTGACGATTTGTCACGGTTCTGAATCGCCGATTTTACCAACAACTTCAGTTGAAGGAATAACCGGAACATGGTTGCCGTCAACCGTTGATAATATGACTAGCGGAACATATGTATTTTCTCCAAATCCGGATCAGTGCGCAACTGAATCGGTCACCATTGCAATTGAAGTAACGCCTTTGACAACGCCGACATTTAAAACAATCAATGCAATTTGTGAAGGTGGAACAGCGCCAGAGTTGACTTTAATTTCAATTGAAGGAATCACCGGCACTTGGTTGCCAGCGGTGATTGACAATACGACTACGGGGACGTACACGTTTACTCCTGATCCGGGTCAATGTGCGAGTCCGACCACAATTACAGTAGTAGTTGATCCGGCCGAGTTCATTCCAACTTTTGATGTGATTGCTCCTATTTGCGCCGGTAGCTCTGCTGCTACTCTGCCGGAAAGTTCAAATGAAGGTATTACGGGAACCTGGTTTCCTGCAGTTATCAATAATATGATGACCACTACATATTCTTTTACACCAGATCCGGGTCAATGTGCGATTCCGACATCGTTGGAAGTAGTTGTAAACGGACAGATGATCGATGTGTTTGGTGTATTTTGTAATCAACCCGGAGTTGAACCAATTGATCTCGCGTTGTTACTACCTGGCGATATCGCTGAAGGCGGACAATGGACTGATGTTGATAATAGCGGGGCGTTAAATAATTCTGTTTTCTCGCCTGAAGGTTTAACGGGTAGCTCATACACGTTTGAATACACGGTAATGCAAGATGGTTGTGTGACCACGGCAACAGTAGAAATGACATTTAGCCAAGACGAATGTGGAATTGTTTTGCCATGTGGTAGCGTTGCCGTTTACAATGCGTTTTCACCAAATAACGATGGGGTGAATGAGGTCTTTATGATTGAGAATCTTCAGCAATTTGACTGTTACCCGACTAATATTGTGCGAATTTATAACCGGTATGGTGTTTTGGTTTATGAAGCAAAACAATACGACAACGATGGTACTTCGTTTAAAGGAATTTCCGAGGGTCGTGCCAATGTTGGTGACGAATTGCCAACCGGAACCTACTTCTACGTCGTTCAATATACAACCACCGAAGGAAGTACAGTTTCTTTAGACGGATACTTATACCTATCAAGATAACCCAAACCAAATCTAACTCCCGGAAGATTTTTTCAAAAACGTCTTTCGGGATTAAAATCAGAATCTAAT